>NZ_WKJP01000001.1:1394350-2788700 GCF_009674585.1 Haloferax marinisediminis
GTGTGTTCGACCTGGATACGCGTGTTGACTTCCATGAAGTAGAACTCGCCGTCTTCGACGAGGAACTCCACCGTCCCGGCGTTGGTGTAGTCTGCGGCGCGGACACCGCGTCGGGCGGCCTCGCCGATACGCTCGCGCAGGTCGTCGTCGAGTGCGGGCGACGGTGCCTCCTCGATGACCTTCTGGTGACGGCGCTGGAGCGAGCAGTCACGCTCGCCGAGGTGCCGGACGTTTCCGTGCTCGTCGGCGAGAATCTGCACTTCGATGTGCCGCGGCGCTTCGAGGTACTTCTCGACGTAGACGGAGGCGTTGTCGAAGTACGCCTCACCTTCGCGCTGGGCCGTCTCGAACTGGTCTTCCACTTCTGCTTCGGAGTGGACGACCTTCAGACCGCGGCCACCACCGCCACCTTCGGCCTTGATGGCGACTGGGTAGCCGTAGTCGTCGGCGACGGCTTTCACGTCCGCGGCGGACTCGGCGGGTTCGGTCGTCCCGGGGACGACCGGCACGTCTGCATCCTGCATGAGGGCGCGGGCCTTCGTCTTCTCACCGAGCCGTTCCATCGCGTCTGCGGACGGGCCAATCCACTTGAACTCGGAGTCTTCGACCTTCCGGGCGAACGCGGCGTTCTCGGCGAGGAAGCCGTATCCCGGGTGGATAGCGTCGGCACCGGCCTTGCGGGCGGCCTCGATGACCGACTCGTGGTCGAGGTAAGAGTCGGCCGCACGGGCGGGACCGATGTTGTACGCTTCGTCGGCGTAGCGCACGTGCCCACCGTGCTTGTCGGCCTCGCTGTAGACGGCGACGGTTCGGACTCCTAACTCCTCGCACGCACGCATGACGCGCACTGCGATCTCGCCTCGGTTGGCGACGAGAACCTTGCTGAACATTTGCGGTAGTCTTTCAGGGAACTGCACGTTATTCTATCGGTTTCCACAACGCACGTCGGTATCCTGTTCGACGATTGCCGATTTGTGTGTTCGACCGTGATAGAACCCGCGAGACCGCGGTTCTGTGGAAATAATTGGGGAGAATATCGGCTCGAATCCAAACGGCCTTATGCGTGTGACACACTACGACACGGGTAATGGCAGTACGAGTCGGAATTCTCGGTGCAACCGGTGCAGTAGGACAGCGATTCATCCAACTCCTCGAAGACCACCCCACGTTCGAACTCGCGGCGTTGACGGCGAGTGAGTCCAGTGCGGGCAAGCGGTACGACGAAGCCGCGAAGTGGCGCGTCAATACGCCCATCCCGGAGGACGTCGCCTCGATGGAAGTCGGCCGAACGGACCCGGCGGACGTTCCTGACGACATCGACCTTCTCTTCTCGTCGCTCCCCTCTTCCGTCGCCGCTGAGGTCGAACCCGAGTTCCTCGAAGCGGGCTACGTCGTCTCGTCGAACTCCTCGAACGACCGCATGGCACCCGACGTGCCGCTGACGATTCCCGAAATCAACCCCGACCACCTCGACCTCATCGAAGTCCAGCAGGACGAACGTGGCTGGGACGGCGCGCTCGTGAAGAACCCGAACTGCTCGACGATTACGATGGTTCCGACGCTCGCCGCGCTCGACCAGTTCGGTCTCGAACGCGTGCACGTCACGACGCTGCAGGCAGTCTCCGGTGCAGGGTACGACGGCGTCACCTCGATGGAGATTATCGACAACGCCATCCCGCACATCGGTGGCGAAGAAGAGAAGATGGAGACCGAGTCGCGCAAGCTCCTCGGTTCCTTCGACGGTGCAGAAGTCGCCCTCCACGACGCCGAAGTCAACGCGTCGTGTAACCGCATTCCGACGCTCGACGGCCACCTCGAAAGCGTGTTCGCAGACCTCGCAGCGGACGCCTCGCCCGAGGATGTCGCAACCGCGATGCGCGAGTTCCCCGGTGTCGACCTCCCGAGCGCTCCCGAGCAACTCATCCACGTCTTCGAAGACAACTACCGTCCGCAACCCCGCCTCGACCGTGACCGCGGCGACGGCATGCAAATCTCCGCCGGTGCGATTCAGGAGACGCCGAACGGCGTGAAGTACAACTGTCTCGCGCACAACACGATTCGTGGCGCGGCCGGTGCCTCCGTCCTCAACGGCGAACTCCTCGTCGAAGAAGGCTGGATTTAATCTAGAACCACCTGTCTCCGGCGCGTTCTTCTTCGTCTTCGGTGCGTCGCCACTCCTCGGAGAGGAGGCCGTAGCGCAACACGTCCACGTGTTCGCCGTCGACGAAGCCCTGTTCCCGGTGGACGCCTTCCTGCTGGAATCCGGCCTTTTCGAGGACACGAACGGACCCCGGATTCGTCTCGTAGGCGTTCGCGTACACTTTGTTCAGTCGCCGCTCACCGAACGCGTATCCGCAGATGGTCCGAAGCGCATCTGTCGCGTACCCATTGCCCCAGTGGTCCGGTGCGACGATGTAGCCGACTTCGACTGCGCCGTTGACCACGTTCGGTGGCTTGAGTCCGATAGTCCCGACCGGGTCGCCGTCGTCGCAGATGACGAAGTTGATGTTGTCGTCGGTGCCGCGTGACTCGACCCACTCGCGTTCGTTCGTCCGCGTTACCGGGTCGACAGCGGCGATACCACGACGGACGCGCGGGTCGTTGACCATCTCGTGGAAGAAGTCGATGTCTGACTCGTCGACGGTTCGGAGTTCGACGGCGTCGCCTTCGAGGAACAGTGCGCCGGGCATACGTACGCTATCGCCGAGCGCGTATTTTAAACTCCGCTCACGGCCACGGCGCCCAGTCAGACACCGTTTTCAGTGTGCGCCAACCGAACGTCGTACATGACACGGCGAGGGAAAGAGACGGCCCTCACTGCGGGCCTAATGTTTGCTGTGTTGGGGTTCGTCGCGTGGGCCACTGGGTCAGCGTTCGTCTTCCCGAGTCTCGGTCCGTCCGCGTTCGTCCTCGCCTTTTCGCGTGAGGGTGAGCGGCCGAACGGACGTCGAGTTATCGGGGGACACGTCGTTGGAGCAGTCGCTGGATTCCTCGCCTACACGCTTCTCGCAGCAGGAGTGACGCTCACCGCATCCCTCCCTGCATTTTCTTTCGCAGGCTTCCGACTCGTCGCCAGCGCCATCCTCTCTGTCGTCGTGACGAGTTGGGGGATGGTCGCCACCGACACCGTCCACGCGCCGGCGTGTGCGACGACGCTCATCGTCTCACTCGGATTGCTCTCGACACCGGTCGAAGTCGGAATCATCGTGGTGAGCGTCGTGCTCCTCGTGGGAGTCTCCGTGGGGCTCGCTCAGTGGAGCGTGCTGGGGTTCAGCTGACCAATCTGTCGCTCGGTGGACGTCGATTGAATCACGCTCAACGTCGTGTCCACGTCGAAGAGAGTCGAAGAATCGTGACTCTAGGTTAAGCCTGTCAGTGACGTTAGAGTACGTGATTATGCGTGTTCAGATACTTACCGTTCTCGTCGCACTACTGCTCGTCATCGCAGGGTGTACTGGTGCGCCAACCGACACCTCGACGGCGGCACCATCTGGCGGTAGTGGAGACAGCGGCGGAACGGGTGGTTCCGGAGGGGCAGGCGACTCTGACGGCGACACAGACGGGTTCGACGTCAGCGACTCGGAGGCCCAACTCCGTGCTGCAGGGAGTTTCACGAGTACGTGGTCGTTGACGATGGTCGATTCGACGGGCGAAGAGTCGGTACTCACCAACACGTACTACGTGGACCTCGAAGCGAACCGGACGAGTGAGACGTTCACTATCTCCGGGGCCGATGAAGGCGTGAGTTACGAGCGATTCATCGCCGACGGAACGAGTTACACCAGACTCGGAGACGACACCGAGGCGTTCTATCAGGTCCTCCCAGCGGATGACAACCAGGTCGAGTACGCGTTGGCACGCGGGGCGTCGTTCTCGTACGACGACTTAGAGGACGCCACGTTCGTCGGCACCGAGACGTTCGACGGTGTCGCAGTCGACCGCTACGAGTACACCGACCCCACCCTCTGGCGTCAGTACGGCGTCACCGCGCTCGGGCCCGACGAGAACGTGACGATAACCGACTTCACGCTCGTCGTTCTCGTGGACGAAGACGGCCTCGCTCGCTCGTCGAGTTGGGACCTTCGCGGCGAAACGGAAGACGGTGAGCCCGTCTCTGCCGAGTGGCGCTTCGAGTTGACCGACGTCGGGACGACGTCCGTCACCGACCCTGCATGGTTGGACGAGGCGCGCACGGGACAGACGACTGTGACGTACTGAGTCGCCGCTTCGATTCCGAACGAAGAGGCTACCTTTCTCAACGACGGGGTGGAGTACAATGACACTCGAGGACGACGCTCGGGAGTACCACCGCGCGGACCCGCCCGGGAAGATAGAGATTGCGACGACGAAACCGACGAACACACAGCGCGACCTGAGCCTCGCGTACTCGCCCGGTGTGGCAGCACCGTGCCGCGATATCGCCGACGAACCGACGCTCGCCTACGAGTACACCGCGAAGGGGAATCTCGTAGGTGTCGTCTCCAACGGGAGTGCCGTCCTCGGTCTTGGAGACATCGGCGCGCAGGCGTCCAAGCCAGTCATGGAAGGAAAGGGCGTCCTGTTCAAACGCTTCGCCGACATCGACGTGTTCGACGTCGAACTCGACATCGCCGACCCCGACGCGTTCGTCCAGAGTGTCGCGGCGATGGGCCCCACGTTCGGCGGCATCAACCTCGAAGACATCAAAGCCCCCGAGTGCTTCGAAATCGAGCACAAACTCCGC
Organism: Haloferax marinisediminis; assembly: GCF_009674585.1. Taxonomy (NCBI): domain Archaea; kingdom Methanobacteriati; phylum Methanobacteriota; class Halobacteria; order Halobacteriales; family Haloferacaceae; genus Haloferax; species Haloferax marinisediminis. The sequence continues at coordinate 1,399,074 of NZ_WKJP01000001.1, forward strand.
GAGCGGATGGACATTCCCGTCTTCCACGACGACCAGCACGGGACGGCTATCATCTCTGGCGCGGCGTTGCTCAACGCCGTCGACGTCGCCGATAAGGAGCTTTCTTCCCTCGAAGTCACCTTCGCGGGGGCGGGTGCTGCGGCGACGGCGACCGCTCGGTTCTACGTCTCACTCGGCATCCCTCGTGAGAACATCACGATGTGCGATATCGACGGCATTCTCTCAGAGAGACGCGCTGACGCAGGCGAGCTCAACGAGTACACCGAACCGTTTGCCCGTGGCGTCGAAGACGGCTCTCTCGAAGACGCGATGGAAGGCGCCGACGTGTTTGTCGGTCTCTCTGTCGGTGGCATCGTCTCCCAAGAGATGGTCCAGTCGATGGCGGACAACCCAATCATCTTCGCGATGGCCAATCCGGACCCCGAAATCACCTACGAGGATGCCAAGAGCGCCCGTGACGATACGGTCATCATGGCGACGGGCCGGTCTGACTATCCTAATCAGGTGAACAACGTCCTCGGATTCCCGTTCATCTTCCGCGGCGCGCTCGACGTTCGTGCGACCGAAATCAACGAGGCAATGAAGCGCGCCGCCGCCGAAGCGCTGGCGAACCTCGCTCGGCAAGACGTTCCAGACGCCGTCGTCAAAGCCTACGGCGACGAACCGTTGCAGTTCGGCCCCGACTACCTCATCCCGAAACCCCTCGACCAGCGCGTCCTCTACGAAGTCACACCCGCCGTCGCGAAGGCGGCGATGGACAGTGGGTCCGCTCGCCTCGAACGCGATCTCGACGAGTATCGCGAGGAACTCGAAGCGCGTCTCGGGAAGTCCCGCGAGATGATGCAGGTCGTCCTCAACAAGGCGAAGTCGGACCCCAAGCGGGTCGCCCTCGCCGAGGGGGAAGACGAGAAGATGATTCGGGCAGCCTACCAGATGCAAGAGGAGGGAATCGCCGACCCGATTCTCATCGGCAACACGAGGCGTATCCTCCGCAAAGCCGAAGCACTGGGCCTCGACTTCGACCCCACCATCGCCAACCCGCACGACGGAGACTGGGGTCACTACACGGACCACTTGTACCAGAAACGACAACGTAACGGCCTCACGCGTGTCGAGGCGGCCGAACTCGTCGGGCAGGACTCGAACTACTTCGCCAGCGTGATGGTCGATATCGGTGACGCCGACGCGATGCTCACGGGGCTCACCCACCACTACCCATCGGCACTTCGCCCGCCACTGCAGGTCGTTGGCACCGCCGAAGACGCCAACTACGCGGCCGGTGTCTACATGCTGGCGTTCAAGAACCGCGTCATCTTCTGTGCGGACGCGACGGTCAACCTCGACCCCGACGAGGAGGTGCTCGCCGAGGTGACGAAACACACCGCTGAACTCGCCCGCCGGTTCAACGTCGAACCGCGTGCGGCGCTCCTATCGTACTCCAACTTCGGCAGTGTGGACAACGAAGGGACTCGGAAACCGCGGAACGCGGTGAAACTCCTGCACGACGACCCCGAGGTTGACTTCCCCGTCGACGGTGAGATGCAGGCCGACACGGCGCTCGTCGAAGAGATACTCACCGGCACCTACGAGTTCTCTGACCTCGACGACCCCGCGAACGTGCTCGTGTTCCCGAACCTCGAAGCGGGCAACATTGCCTACAAACTCCTCCAGCGACTCGGCGGTGCCGAGGCAATCGGACCGATGCTCGTCGGCATGGACAAACCGGTGCACGTCCTCCAGCGTGGCGACGAAGTGAAGGACATCGTCAATCTGGCTGGTGTGGCCGTCGTGGACGCTCAGCAGTAAGGTCGAACCCGCAGAGACGCGTTTTTAGACGGTGTTTATCTGCGGGAAGGTCGTCTCGTCGTTCAACCGTGGGGTTCAGAAAGACGACCCGAACGCCCCTTGGTTCCCAATTACGTTGGAAAGTTCGGAGAGTGACTCTTGGAAGAGTGTTCTGCTGATTCGCTTCGTCTCCCCTGAGTCGGGGACGTGAATCTCGATGTGGTCGAACCCGGCGTCGTATCTATCGAAAAGGAGGGCCGAGGTCATCGTCGAACGCGTGTCTTCGAATTCCTCTTGTTCGATGACGAGTGTGTTACCCGACTCGTGCACATCGTACACCTCGATATCGTACGCATCAGCAATGTTCTGTACGGTGTGCTCGATTTCCAGGCTATCCATGGGCGGGCATCCAATCAGAGTTTGATAAAAATTTCCTTTTGGATACGACAGAATTGATGTTGGGAGTGTTACACGAATTGTGGCTTTTCGATGCCGGGCTCGACGCGCAGCGTCGTGCAGAATTTCCCGACGCAACTGGATTCTCGCCGGAGTCCTGACGGACTCGCGGCAGGATATGCAACCCTATTGTACCGCGAGCCGAGCGTAGCGAGGCCTCGCGGCTCTTTTTGGTCCAGATTTTTTCGAGGCGGGTTCCCGCAACGAGCCGAAGGCTCGTGAGGAAACCCAACGAGGAAAAAGGTGGAGTGGGACCGCTGAGAGTCGAACTCAGGTCCTACCGACCCCATCGGCAGAGGATACCACTACCCCACGGTCCCAGGGTGCATTCAAAGCGATGCGTGTCTTGCGGTTAAGCCCTTCGTTTCGTTGTCGGACTGCGGCGGTCTATCGTGCTATCAGCTCGCAGTCTGAAGACCAAATTACACCCGAGCCAGCTGACCCGTCGCGACTGTCTCAGACCAACACGCGTTCTAACGAGACGACTTCGCCAGCGTCGGCGTCGGCATCGCCGACGAGTTTCCCGAGACAGACGGCCGACCCGTTTTCGGTGTAACACGCGACGAGGTCGCCGCGGCCTGCGTCGTCGTCCACATCGAACACACCGGGGGCGTAGACCGGCGCACCGTTGGCGACTTCGCGGGCGGCGCTGTTGGCAATCGTGACCGACGGGATGTGCGTCAGTGCCCGTTCGGCCGGGAAGACGAGGTCGCGAATCCACGACTCGTCACCCTCTTGGGCGAAGACGAGGGCGTCTTTGAGGTCGTGGAGGTCAACGAGGTCCGAGTCGTCGAAGGGGTCCGTCGCGGTTCGGCGCAGGTGACCCATGTGACCACCGGTTCCGAGTGCGAGGCCGAGGTCGTGACACAGTTTTCGGATGTAGGTTCCGGACTCACAGCGAATGCGCAAGAGGGCCTGTCGGTCCTTCACTTCGAGGAGGTCGAGGTCGTAGATTTCGCGGACGCGGAGGCGACGCGAGACGGCCGATTTTCGTGGTGGCTTCTGGTAGAGTTTGGTCTCGAACTCCGCGACGGTCGATTCGATGTCGGCTGGTGCAGGGCCGTGCAGTTCGAGTACCGAGACGTACTCTTTCGACCCTTCGAGGAACACCTGTGCCATTCGGGTCGCGTCGTCGAGGAGAATCGGGAGACAGCCAGTGACCTTCGGGTCGAGAGTTCCCGAGTGGGCGGCCCGGTCGAGTCCTGCCATGTCGCGGACCCACCCAGTCACCTGGTGGGCCGACGGCCCCGGTGGCTTGTCGAGGTTGACGACGCCGAACGAGAGGAGTTCGTCGACGCTTCTGTCTTCGGGTGGGGTTCGGAGCATGGTTAGAAGTCGTAGCGGACGCCTTCGACGGGGTATTTTCCTTCGTCGTCGTCGGGGTCGTAGGCTTCGACCGCGGCGGTGATGATTGCAGGTACTTCAGATTCGCCCCAACGGGCCGTGTTGAGCGTGATATCGTAGATAGAGAGGTCGGTGATGTCGATGCCGTAGTACTCCTCGTAGCGGAGTGCTTCGCTCGCCTCGCGAGTGGTCGTCTCTTCGCGTGCGACGTCGGCGGGCTTGTCCTCGCGGTCGGCGATTCGTTCTGCGCGAACGTCCACGGGGGCGTCGAGCCAGAGACGAAGGTCTGCGGCGTCGCCTGCGAGCCAGCCAGCGAGTCGCGATTCGAGAAGCACGTCGTCGCGTTCGAGTGCGATATTGCGGAGGCGTCGGTCGAGGTCGCGGTCGATTTGGTCGTCTTCTTCGGCGAGTTTGTTGAACTCGACCGCAGACATGCCGCGTTCGGCGGCGAGTTCACGGAAGATGTCGCCGCCGCTGATGTGTTCGAGGTCGAATGCCGCAGCGAGTGCAGCGGCAGTCGTGCTCTTTCCGCTGCCCGGTGGCCCGGAAACAGTCAGTAACATATCTATGCTCCGTTGGGTTCACTAAAAGAGGTTATCGTTGGCGTCGGCCCCTGTGGGGGCTTCTCACGCCTGTCGAGGAAAAATCGAAACGGCTGCTTACGAAGCCGACGGGGTCATGTCGATGTTGAGCCCCTTGCGGATGATCTGGGTGAACCCCATCGAGCAGAGGAAGTACCAGACAATCCACGCCTGCATCGGTCCGATGACGCCAGTCGTCCACTCGACCTGCCCGACCATCGGGAGCACGAGCGGTTCGAGCGTGACGTGCGGCTGGGCGTTCGCGCCGCCGACACCGATGGCCCAGTACATCCAGAGGAACACCGGGATGGTGAGGAACATAATCCAGACCATCGGGCGGAACTGCTCTTTGAACATGCCCATCTGGTCGCCCATCGCTTCCATCTGCTCTTCCTGGATTTTCTCCAGTTCGGCGTCGTTACCCTCTTCGCGGGCTTTCTTCTGCCGTTTCTGGATGTCCTTCATGCGCTCTTGGTAGACGGACATCTTCTCCATGTCCATGAGGTTCGCCTGCAGGAGCGTGGAGTACAGCCCCGTCGCGAGTGCGAGAACCATCACGACGGCGTAGAACGGGAGCAACTCGGCCAGCGGTCCGAGGAAGACGTCCATGACGCCGCCGATGACGTTGCGGACCTGGGCGACAGAGTAGCCGAGGAACAGACCAACAGTCACGACTGCTGCGCCCTTGTCGTACTTCGACCACGACGAGTCGCCAGTGTCGGTCGACGAGGAAGACGAGGACGAAGCCACTGACGAGGAGCCGGACGACGAGTCGTCGTCTTCGAGGCCAGCGCGGGTCGCCGTCACGTCTGCAAGCCGGAAGCCTTCGTCACCGTCGACGAGGATTCCTTTCTCGATGAGGCGGCCCCACTGACCGCTCGTGAGCTCGTCGCGGACGTCGGCCCACTCGACTTCGCCGTCGTCCGCCCGTTCGAGGACGGTCTCGACGGCGGCGCGCATGTCGGAGTCCGAGCCGACGAGGTCGCGCACCTTAGATTCGATTCGTGCCATTACCGACTCCTTAGCAACCGGCCGTTATCAAGGTTTTACTCTCCGGGCGTGAGCGTGCACAGCTCCGACACGCGACGTTCCTGTCCGAACCACCGCAAAAAACAGTGTGAGTGTCCCGATGATGCGTCGTCGGTGACGCCACCAGAACTCGAAACGGTCTGGTTGCTCGTCGAGGGTTACGCGTCGTCGACGACGTCTGCGACGTCTTCGAACACTTCGTCAGGCGTCTGCTCACCGTCGATTTCGACGAGAACGCCTTCGTCGCGGTAGTGTTCGATGACCGGCGCGGTGTTCTCTTCGAAGACGGAGAGCCGCTCGCGGACGGTCTCTTCGGTGTCGTCGTCGCGTTGGACGAGTTCGCCGCCACACTCGTCACACACGCCTTCTTCTTCCGGTTGGTTGAACTTGACGTGGAAGTTGGTTCCGCACTCGGAACAGACACGACGGCCGGTGAGTCGCTCGACGAGCTCGCTCTCGGCGACCTTCAGGTAGAGGACGGCGTCGAGGTCCGTAATCTCGGTGAGGTACTCCGCCTGCGAGAGGTTGCGCGGATAGCCGTCGAGAACGTAGCCGTCGGCGTCTTCGAGGGCAGCCTGTACGATTTCGTTGACGACTGCATCGGGGACGAGTTCGCCTTTCTCCATGAACGAGCGAGGCGTACCGTACTCGGTCTCCATGTCCTTGTTCGCGCGAAGCGCGTCACCGGTCGTGACGTGGTCGATGTCGTAGTTGTCGGCGAGTCGCTTCGACTGTGTGCCCTTGCCGGCGCCGGGCGCGCCGAGCAGAAGGATGCGCTTGCCCATATCGACTACCATCCGGCGAGAGCATATAGTGTTGAAGATACCCGCCCAGATATGCGACGAGCGAAGTCAGGGAAAGCGGACAGTGATGCCGGATTCTGGGCAAAAATCTCGTGCTATTGACACACATGGCCAGATAAACCAGCCTATTTTGCCGATTCGAGCGACGAAGAGCGATACGTTCAACGGCGCGGGTGTCCTCGAATCGACCGATGTGCGACTCGTCGCTCGAACTGGTTGAGAACGCTTCCCACTCTGTCCGGCCATGAGCGAGGCACACGTGACACGGGTTAGGCGTCTCCTCCCCGGGATTGGACTGCTCGTCGTCCTCGCCGGAGCAGCGACACTCGTCGCAACTGTCGTTCCCGGTGTCAACGCGCTCTTGCTCGGCGTCGTCTTTGGTGCCATCGTCGCGAACACCACCGGCGTGCCCGAGTGGGCGACGCCAGGCGTGCGCACGCAAACGATACTCCTCGAAGCGGGTATCGTCCTCCTCGGCGCCCGTATCGCAGTCGACGAACTCGCCGCCTCTGGAGTGAGACTCATCGCACTCGTCGTCGTCACCGTCGTCGCGAGCATCGTCCTCGTCGAATTCGTCGCTGGACGCGTGTTCGGGCTCGCCGACCAGACCGGGTCGCTCCTCGCCGCTGGCGCGAGTATCTGCGGTGTCTCGGCGGCCACTGCCATCGCAGGGACCATCGACGCCGACGGCGAATCACTCGCACACGTCGTCGCCACAGTCCTCTTGTTCGACGCGATTACGCTCGCGCTGTTCCCCATCGCAGGTGACGTACTCCCACTGACCGGGCGTCAGTTCGGCGTCTGGGCCGGTCTGAGCATGTTCAGCACCGGACCAGTCACTGCGGCCGGGTTCGCCCACTCCGACGTGGCCGGACAGTGGGCGACGGTGACGAAACTCGCGCGTAACTCGTTGCTCGGTGTCGTCGCGCTCTGGTACGCCGTTCGGTACGCCGGAGGGAAATCCACAGACGTCCGGGCAGTCCTCGATGGCATCCCACGGTTCCTCGTCGGATTCGTCTTCCTCGCCGCAGTGGCGAACGCAGGCATCCTCCCCACCGGCGTAGTGGCGGCATTCGACACTGCCAGCGGCGCTCTGTTCGCACTCGCGTTCGTCGGTCTCGGCCTCGACATCCGTCTCGCTTCGATGCGTGAGACTGGGATGACCCCCGTGTTCGTCCTCGCCGTCCAGTTGCTCGCGGTCAGTGTGGTGACGCTGGGCGCAGTTCTCGTCCTCATCTGACCGCCGGGAGCGACGCGGGCCGTTTTTGTACCGAGCGAGAGTAGCCACGTCTATGACTCGATTCGAGGCCGACACTCCTCGCGAGCGCCGGAAGCTCTTCGCCGACGCCGTCGTGGCACACCGGAACCGCGGAAGCGCCTTCCTCACGCTGGAGGCCGACCGCGACCCTGATGTCGACGGTGAGGGCCCCGGTCCGTGGATTCAGTTCGGCGAACAGACGTTCAACATGGACGTGACAGACGAGGAACTCGCCCGGTTGAAAGACCTCCTCTCTGAGTTCCCGGAGTTTCGCATCGACCAACTGGAGAGTCCAGACGAAGCAGAAGGAACGAACGTCAGAATCACTGCGCGGTCCGACGCGAACCGTCTCGCGGGGTTCGCCGACCAGGTGTTTCAGGCGGTGTACGAGCGCACAGAGGAGTATCGCGCCTGGGTCGTTGCCATCTGATGGTTTAAACTAAACGAACGTCCTATTTCCCCGGCGAATTTCGCCGACACGGGGGCGGGATTTGCGAACTTCTATACCAATCGGCGTCCAAGCCGGCGATATGTATTCCCGACGGTCACATTGTGAATCGGGCGCCGCTGGACCCGACACAATCCCGTTCCGCCGGGTCGAATCGCTCACTGTACAACCGACACCACCGTGTCCACAACTATGACAGAACAGGTAGACTCACTGTTCTCACGTCCGCTCCTCCCACTCGCAAACGAGGAGGACGCCGAGGTCACGTGCGGCGTCGCGTTCCCACGCATTGCGGCCCAAGATGGCCAGGCCTTCGTCGTCCACGTCATCGAGAAAGCCGGCGGTGCGCCCGACAAAGCGGGTGTCGAGCAACGCGAAGAGCTCGCAGACGACCTGTTCGACATCGCTCGTCGCGCCGCTGAATCGGCCGACATCGACATCGAAACTGACCTTCGGTTCGACACCGACGTCGGCGACGCCATCCTCGACGCGGCGCGCGACGTCGATGCGTCTGCAATCGTGTTCACCCCGCGCGGTGGTCGGTCGTGGTGGGACCTCTTTTCGGGGGACGTCCGCGACCGGTTGATTCGGAAGAGTGACCGTCCAGTCGTCGTCTTGCCCCACAACGATGTGGCGCTCGACGGCGAGACCGACGACGAATCTGACGACACCTCGAACGGTGAGACATGACTGACGAAGAACTCGCAAAAGACCTTGGCCCACTCGCGGCCTTGACGATTGGTATCGGGACGATGATCGGCGCTGGTATCTTCGTTCTCCCCGGCGCCGCCGTCCAGTTGGCGGGGCCGCTCGCCGCCGCGGCGTTCGTCCTCGGTGGAGCCATCGCGCTCTTGACCGCCGCGTCTGCCAGCGAACTCGGGACCGCGATGCCGAAATCCGGCGGTGCGTACTACTACATCAATCACGCACTCGGCCCCCTGTTCGGCAGCGTCGCAGGATGGGGTAACTGGATGGGGCTCGCATTCGCGTCCGCGTTCTACATGACCGGGTTCGGGCAGTACGTCGCGACGTTCCTCACGGTGCCTAGCCTCTCGATTGCGGGTGTGACCATCTCCGGCGTCAAACTCGTCGCCCTCGCCGGTGGTCTGCTGTTCGTGTTCATCAACTACGTCGGTGCGAAAGAGACCGGGAAACTGCAGAACGGTATCGTGCTCATTCTGCTGGCTATCCTCGCAGTGTTCACGCTGTTCGGCCTCCTGAACGCCGACATCGCGAAACTCCGCCCGTTCGTCCCGCCGGACAAGGGTGTGAGTCCACTGCTGCCAGTGACGGGCCTCATCTTCGTCTCCTACCTCGGGTTCGTCCAGATTACCTCGGTCGCTGAGGAGATCAAGGACCCCGGAAAGAACCTCCCTCGCGCCGTCCTCGGGAGTGTCCTCATCGTCACGGCAGTGTACGCACTCGTCCTCGTGACGGTGTTAGCCGCCGTCGACAACAGCGTCGTCGCCGGCAACGAAACCGCCGTCGTCGACGTGGCGAGAATCCTCATCGGACCGCTCGGTGCGGCCGCGATGTTGTTCGGTGGACTGCTCGCGACGGCGTCGTCCGCAAACGCGTCCATCCTCGCCTCGTCGCGCATCAACTTCGCGATGGGTCGCGACCGAATCGTCTCCGAAGAGCTCAACGAGATTCACCCACGCTTCGGAACGCCGTACCGCTCTATCGCCATCACGGGTGGGTTCATCCTCCTGTTCATCCTCCTGGCCGACGTGGGAACGCTCGCAAACGCAGGGAGCGTCCTGCACCTCATCATCTACGGCCTCCTCAACGTCTCGCTGGTCGTGATGCGCGTCGCAGACCCCGACGACTACCAACCAGACTACCGGGTTCCGCTGTACCCATTCACGCCGATTCTGGGTGCAATCACGTCGTTCGCACTCATCGCGTTCTTCGCCGACACGATCGTCTTGCTCGCAGTCGGGTTCGTCGTGTTCGCGATGCTCTGGTACGCCGTCTACGCTCGCGGGCAGGCGACGAAGCAGGGTATCCTCGGCAAGTACGTGCTCCAGCGGTCGGAAGATCTGCCGCCCGCAGCCGTCTCGGCGACGACGTCGGTCCAACCCGACGGTGGCTACCGGGTCATGGTTCCGCTGGCGAATCCTGCGAGCGAACGTGACCTCGTCACGCTCGGCGGGTCCGTCGCGAAAGCGAACAACGGGACGCTCGTCGGCGTCCACATCGTGCAGGTTCCTGACCAGACGGCACTCGACTCCGCACGTCGAGAGTACGACTTCGCGGAGGCCGACGAACTCCTCGAACAGGCCCGTCTCGACGCCGACGAACTCGACATCGACATCGAGACGCACACGATTCTCTCCCACCGTTCGTTCGAGGAAGTGTTCGACGCGGCCGAGATGTACAACGCAGACCTCGTCGTGATGGGGTGGGGCCCCGACAGTCACGGGGCACCCGGTCGTGCAGAGAGTGCCATCGAAGAGATGACCAACACGCTCCCGTACGACGTGCTGGTGATGAAAGACCGTGGCTTCGACCCATCGAGTGTGCTCGTCCCGACTGCCGGTGGTCCGGACTCCGACCTCTCTGCGTCGATTGCAACGGTGCTCAAGGAGTTCTACGGAGCAGAGGTGACGCTCCTCCACGTCGCCGACGACCAACGCGAAGGCGAGGCGTTCCTCAGTGAGTGGGCCGAAGAACGCGGCCTCGGCGACGCCACACTCGAAGTGGAGACCGGCGATGTCGAGCGCGCAATCGAGTCGCACGCTCGTGACAAGTCGCTCCTCGTCATCGGGGCGACCGAACGCGGCCTCCTGTCGCGACTCGTCCGCGGGACGTTGGTACTGGACGTCGTCGACGACGTGGACTGTTCGGTCCTCCTCGCAGAGCGAAGTCGCAAACGGAGCATCCGGCAACGCCTCTTCGGATAGCGTTTCTCCGGAGCGAATCGCCCGCTTTTCGACGGCGGTCGATTCGCCGCGTCACATTTGTGGTCTGACCGCGTAGCGAGACGTATGTCGAGTCAAACGGGGTTGGAGTGTGAGGACGTACAGTTACCTGTGGAGGTGACTGGTCGCATGGTCGATGTCGGCGACACCGAACTCTACGTCGTCGAAGCGGGGCCAGAAGATGGAGAACTCGTCGTCCTCCTCCACGGGTTCCCGGAGTGTTGGTACGCGTGGGCGGACTACTTCCGCCCGCTTTCGGAGGCCGGATACCGGGTCGCCGCCCCCGACCAACGTGGGTACAACCTGAGTGACCGGCCGAGCGGTGTCGATTCGTACAGCATCGACGACCTCTCGAACGACGTGGTCGGACTCGTGGACGCACTGGGCCGTGAGAAAGCGCACGTCGTCGGCCACGACTGGGGTGCCGCCGTCGCGTGGTGGACTGCGCTTCACCACCCCGACCGAGTCCGGTCGCTCACGGTGATGAACGTCCCGCATCCGACTGTCTTCTCTCGACACCTCCGGCGTAACCCGGCCCAGCAACTCCGCAGTTGGTACGTGCTGTTCTTCCAGGTGCCGAAGCTTCCGGAACTCCTCGCTCCCGTCGGCGACTGGGCCATCTCCGAGCGGACGATGCGCGCTACTGCACTCCCGGGAACGTTCTCGCCGACGGACATGGAACACTATCGAACGGCGTGGTCGAGTCCCGGTGCGTATCGCTCGATGGTCAACTGGTATCGGGCAGTCGTCCGTGAGCGTCCACAACCGGCGTCGACCACTGTCGAGGTTCCAACGCTCATCGTCTGGGGGACCAACGACCGATTCCTCCGGCCGAAGATGGCCAGAGAAAGCCTCTCGTACTGTTCAGACGGCCACCTCCGAACGTTCGAAGGAGCGACTCACTGGGTCCACCACGAGGAACCTGTGGCCGTCGCCCGCGCGCTCATCGAACACATCGACGACGCGTGGTGGACGCCGAACAACACCCCCGACAAAACAGGGTATCGACCAGTCTGAGCGTGGCAGGTAGCTATCGATGTCGTCAGTGATTTATGTCGTTTTAATTCCCCTATAAAGTACTATCGAGGGGACTTAGCGAGGTTCTTGTATGTCCAGAGCGATGCCTGAACTGACGCGGTCACAGTCCGGTGGTGGTGGGACAGTATGTTCCCCGTCGAACCGTCTCCGCGTCTTCTTCATGAGCAGGGACGGGGGACCGTCCCATTTTCACTCGGCGAGCGTGCAGGCTCTCGTTCGAGGTCGTAGCCACCGGTCTGACGACGTACGGGGTCCGCAGAAACGACAGATGAGTACGTTCTTACTGGCGGCCCACCGACTCCGACTATGACCGACCTCGGAAAGGTCGACCGCGACTTCTTCGACGAGTACATCTACCCGCGTCTCGGCGCTGACCGAGACGACGTCGCGCTCGGCCCGACCCACGGCGTCGACTTCGGCCTCCTCGACATCGATGGAACCGCAGTTGCGCTGGCGACTGACCCGATATCCGTGCTTCCCGCCCTCGGGTTCGACCGCGCGGGACGGTTCGCCATCGACATCGTCCTCTCGGATATCGCCGTCTCTGGCCTCGAACCCTCACACATCGCAGTTTCGTTCACGCTCCCGCCGGAGATGACTGACAGCGAGTTCGCCGAACTCTGGAACGCGATGCACGAAGAGGCGTCTGACCTCGGCGTGAGCATCGTCACCGGCCACACCGCTCGCTACTCGGGCTGTTCGTACCCGTGGGTCGGCGGCGCGACTGCGCTCGCTGTTGGCGACCACGACGACGTCGTCCGACCGGATGGCGCACGCCCCGGAGACGACGTGCTCGTGACGAAGGGTCCTGCGGTCGAGACGACCGGTCTCTTGACCACGCTCTTCCCCGAGGGATTCGACGGCCTCGATGCCGACGTCCTCGAAACTGCACAGGCACGACTCGACGAGACCGACGCCGTCCGCGACGCGATGACTGTCTCTGCGGCTGGTGGGCGGAAGGTCCACGCCATGCACGACGCTACCGAGTGCGGCGTCCACGGCGCGCTCAACGAGATTGCAGAGAGTGCAGGCGTCCAACTCGAAATCGACGAGTCGAGCATCCCATTCCGTCCGGGTGTCCGCGAGGTCTGTGACTACCTCGACATCGACCCGTGGCGCTCGACGACTGCTGGGTCGCTCGTCGTCGCCGTGGACCCAACTGTCACCGACGACGTGGTCGCCGCACTCGACGCCCGAGGGACGCCTGTCGGTGTGGCCGGAACCGTCGTCGAAGGTGAGGGCGTCGTCGTCGACGGCGACCGAATCGACCACCCGGACGTCGACCCGTCGTGGGCGGCCTACGAGCGACTCGCCAGCGCAGCAGAAGAGTGAGAACCTGAAAGAGCGAGAACCCGCCTGGGTTCATCCACGAACACGCCGCAAAGAGAGTCACCGGTTCGGGACGTTCTCGGTCCTGACAAATTATTTTCAAGCCAGTTCGACACGTACACTCGGTGTTATGGTAGTCACGAAGTGGCGTGCGGTTGCAATCGGATTCGCAATCACCGCCATCCTCTCGTTAGTGGCCGGGTTCGTCCCACAACTCGCCATTCTTGGTGGCGGTGTCGCGGGTATCATCGGTGGATGGGCCGCGGGATACTACGCCAATAGCGGACGGGTGAGTGGTGCGTGGAATGGCTTCCTCGCGGGGTCGATTGGCGCGCTCGTCGCCGTCACGATACTCGTCCTCGCCGGCCTCACAATCTCGCTCGTCGAACTCTCCCTCGGCGGCGTATTCGCGACTATCGGCGTTGCGTTCGCGATTCTTCTGTTCGTCCTCATCGGCGCGATTCCCGCGACGATTGGTGGCCTCATCGGGGGACTCTCTCCGCGCACGGAGTCCGAAGACGCGGAGCGACCGACGGCCTGAGTACTCGAATCCGAAGTCGTCCCTAATTTTGGATTTTGTGGGGATCAACCCACGTTAGAACCCACGCCGCAACGCGTCTGCAACCCTGTCGAGCGCCACATCGGCCACGTCCACGTCTGCGGTCAGGCTGAGAAACCCGTGTGGCATCGCGGGTTCGTGGTCGTGGACGACGTGGACGCCTGCCGATTCGAGTGCCGACGCATAGGCCGCGCCTTCGTCTCGAAGCGGGTCGAACCCTGCCGTGACGACGTATCCCGGTGGCAGGTCGGTGTGTGAGTCCGCACGTAGTGGCGCAGCAAACGGGTTGTATCGGTCGACAGGCGACCGGAGGTAGGTGTCGTGGGCCCACAACACGTCTCGGCGCGTGAGCAGTGGCCCATCGGCGTTCTCGGAGAGCGACGGGTGGTCGGCAGAGAGGTCTGTCATCGGATACAAGAGGAACTGGGAGTCTATCGTCGGGCCACCGAACTCGCGACTGTGGAGACACGTCGCCGCCGCGAGGTTGCCTCCGGCGCTCGTTCCGGCCACGGCGAGTTGGTCTGGGTCTGCACCGATGCGCTCGGCGTTTGCCTCGACCCACTCCGTCGCTCGCACACAGTCTTCGAGACCAGCGGGGAATGGGTGTTCGGGAGCGAGTCGATAGTCGACGGAGACGACGACGTGCGCTGCCCGTGTCGCGAGGCGCCTGCAGACGCCGTCGATGGAGTCGAGGGTCCCCATCGCCCAGAGACCGCCGTGGAAGAAGACGAGCGTCGGGAGCGACCGTTCGGGGTCGGGGTGGTAGACGCGAAGCGGTATTCCACCCGCCGGCCCGGGGATTTCGAAGTTCGTAACCCCGGCAACGTCGGGTGCATCTGTGGGTGCGAACACCTCGTCTTCGATGCGGCGGGCGCTCTCGATGTCGAGTGCCGACCACTCGGGGATGCCGAGTCGCGTCACCTCGTCGACGACTGCGTGCGCCTGTGCGTCCAGTTCTGCCGCCGCGTCGGCGAGGCCGTCATGTCTGGGTGGGGCAGGCGGCGAGTCGTCGTCGAAGAGAACCATACCCGGAGGCGCGCAGGCGAACGTGAAAAACACCCCGCCGCACGGGTCACAAAACTACTTGCGTCGGGCGGCCAACTCGCGTCCATGAACGACGAGGAGGACATCGCGTCCATCGAATCTGCCCGTGAGATGGATGCCGCAGACCCGCTTTCAGACCTCCGTGACCGCTTCTTCGTCCCCGATGGCGAACTGTACATGGACGGGAACTCACTCGGCCCGCTCTCTACGGACGCCGAAGCAGCCCTCGACCACGTCGTCGACGAGTGGCGAACCCTCGGTATCCACGGGTGGACCGACGCCGACCCAGACTGGTTCACCTACGGCGAGCGACTCGGTGCACGACTCGCACCGCTCCTCGGCGCGAATCCAGACGAAGTCGTCGTCGCCAACTCCACGACAGTGAATATCCACACCCTCGTCGGGACGTTCTACGACCCCGAACGCGGCGAGAAGCTCGTCGTGGACGACCTCGACTTCCCCACGGACCACTACGCGATTCGAGCCCAACTCCGACAGCGCGGCGTCGACCCCGACGAAGCGCTCCGCGTGGTCGAGAGTCGCGACGGTCGAACCATCGAGACGGAAGACGTGCTCGCGGCTATCGACGACGACGTGGGAATGGTGTTTCTCCCGTCGGTCCTCTACCGAAGTGGGCAGTTGTTCGACATCGAGACCATCACCGAGGCGGCTCACGATGCGGGGGCACTCGCTGGATTCGACCTCGCACACTCGGTCGGCGTGATTCCACACGAGTTGTCGGCTGTCGGCGTCGACTTCGCCGTCTGGTGTACCTACAAGTATCTGAACGCCGGCCCCGGCGCAATTGCAGGTCTGTACGTCAACGAACGCCACTTCGGGGCGACGCCATCGCTCGCCGGATGGTGGGGCAACGACAAAGAGACCCAGTTCGATATGGCACTCACCTACGACCCCGCGCACTCGGCCGGCGCGTTCCAGATTGGGACGATTCCCATCCTCGCGGCCGCACCGCTCGACGGGACGCTCGACATCGTCGAGGACGCTGGCGGAGTCGCTGCACTCCGGGAGAAATCACTCGCACTCACCGACTACCTCATCGAACTCGTGGACGAACGACTTCCCGAATGTGAGGTTGGGACGCCCCGCGACCCGGCGGCCCGTGGCGGCCACGTCGCCGTCGAACACCCAGAAGCGTACCGTATCAGTCTCGCGCTGAAAGCACGCGGCGTCGTCGTCGACTTCCGTCCGCCGAACGTCGTCCGCATCGCGCCCGCACCGGCATACGTCGGGTTCGAGGACGTGCACCGGGCGGTCGACCACCTGCGAGAGGTTCTGGATGGGACGGAGTACGAGCAGTTCGACCGGCGAGGTGCTGGTGTGACGTGAAGCGAAGAACCACCTGAAGTTGGTGTGTACCGCGACCGAGTTACGGGGGTGTCTTCATCAGTTTGAACGACATAATCTGGTGTACTCATGTTGCGCACGATACTCACCGTGTTCGGCGTCGCTGAACTCCTCCGACCGGAGGTGCTCATCCGGGCGGCAGAACGACTTGCGCTCGAGAACCCCGAAGAGTGCGAGTTACGGCCGTGGACGGTCCCCGTCGCTCGGGTCGAGGGAGTGGCCTTTTTACTCCTCGTGAGACGGCGCAAAGGCTCGTATTCGACGTTCAAGAAGTTCCTCGGTGTCGTGGGGCTTCTATCGGTCCTGTATCCACGCGAGTACCTCGGGTATGCGACCAAACTCGCCTACACTGACGCCGCCAACTGCCAATGGAGGCCCTGGGTGTACCACGCGACGCGGCTGGCGGGATTGTTCTACGTAATCGTGGCGGTGAAGGAGCTCGCGAAGCCTTCACGCGCAGAGATAGAAGAAGACTCCCAGCCGAACTGACGAGAGCCAGGGGCAACGGTTCGACTTACCAGTCGATGACTTTCTTGTCGCGCCAGAACTTCCCGGACGGACTCCCCGGCTTGAACTGCGCGAGCCACGTCGGCGTCTCAGCGCCCTTCTCGACTGGTCGGGAGGCCTCTTCGCCGCCCATGTCGGTGCGGACCCACCCGGGACAGACGGAGTTGGCGATGAGGCCGTCGTCGCCGTACTGGCCTTCGAGGTAGACGGTGAGGCCGTTGATGCCCGTCTTCGAGATACGATACGACGGCGAGCCACCGGACTGGCCTTCGACGAGTGCACCCATGCCGGACGAGACGTTGACGACGCGGCCCCCGTCGTTCTGGAGGAGAAGTGGGACCGCGTGCTTACACATGAGCATCGGCCCGCGGAGGTTGACGGCGAGCGTCTTGTCGATGCTGTCGGTCGGTTCGGCGACGATGTCGTCACCGAACTCTCCGATTCCGGCGTTGTTGACGAGGATATCGAGTTGCCCCTGGTCGGCGAAGATCCCGTCGACGACTTCCTCGATGTCGCCTTCTTGGGTCACGTCGAGGAGGACGCGTTCGGTTCCCTCGGGCGTCTCGTTCGTGACGCTTCGAGACCCGGCGTACACCGTCGCACCGAGGTCACGGAGGTTCGCAGCGATTTGGCGGCCGATGCCTCGGTTCGCGCCGGTGACGAGGGCAACTTGCCCGTCGAGGTCGTCGTATACGTCGGGTTCCATACGACTCTGTGAGGACTCACGCGGGTTATTCTCACCGGAAACTTCTGACTGTGTGGAGAGAACGAGGTGTGGAGAGAACGAGGTGACGACGCCTCACTCGACGGAGACTTCGAGTTCGCGGAACTCGGTTCCAGTCCACTCGTGGGCGGTGAGTCGCCCATCGGGGTGACAGATGAGGTAGACGTACCCCGGCCACGACGCCTGCTCCCGGTCGGCGGCGCTTGGGACTGGCGCCGACTCGGGGTGCGAGTGATAGAATCCGACGACATCGAGCCCCGCAGAGTCGGCGTCTTCGAAGGCGGCGACCGTCTCAGCAGGGTCGAGTTCGTAGGCGAGCCGTGGCTCGTCGGAAACGTTCGAAACGGGGACAACAGTGGTGATAGAACCTGCACTACGGTCTCCCACGAGGACGCCACAGACCTCTGCTGGAGGGGCTTCGGCGGCGCCCGAACGAGCGTGGGAGACGATGGAGTCGTGGGCGTGTGACGCGAGTGAGAGGTTACTCGAAGTCACGACGCATCGCAATCTCGAACCACGGGCAGAGGCGCAGTTGACGGTACCACTTGGGGTGGTCGTTGAGGTGCTCGTAGTCGACCCAGAGCATCCCCGCAATCTCGTCTTCGTCGGGGTCCAGCGACGTGTCTTCGAGGGTAACCTTGAGGACCGCACAGACCTCCCACTCGAGGCCGGCGTTCTCGTAGTAGCGCTTGTACTCGAACTTGTCCGTGACGCGGAGGTCGGAGTACTGGTCGGGCGTGATGCCGAGTTCGTCTTCGAGTCGCTCTTCGGTCGCTTCTTCCTGCGACTGCCCTTCGACGGGGTGGGAGGCGACGGTGCCGTCCCAGTAGGTGTCCCACAGGCGCTTGTTCGGTGCGCGCTGTGCGAGGAGCAGTTGGCCCTCTTCGTTGAACACGAGGCAGGTAAAGGCGCGGTGGCGAATCCCGTCGCCCGTGTGGGCGTCGAGCCGGTTGACGGTGCCCTCCGGATTGTCGTCGGAGTCGACGGCGATGACGTCCTGTTCTGCGTTCTTGTGGAGTTCCGTGGCCTCGTCGGCCGCTGCATTGCTCATGTCCGTCTCGTCGGAGGCGGGGGTCAATTATGCTTCGATGCGAACCAGCGGGGAACGAACTCACCCGAGTCGCTCGTCGAGAATCAAGCGGGTTTTGGTACTCTTTACGTCGTCGTGCTCGCGTGCACGTGTGATGAGGTCGTTTACTGCACGCGTGTCGGCGGCGTCGACGACGAGGACGATGTCCTCTTCGCCCGAGACCTGCCAGACGAAGTCGACGTCCTTCCACTCGGACATGAGTTCCGAAACGTCGTTGGTATCGACGTCGACCGCGACGGTCACCTCGATCATCGCTTTCAGGTTCCCGGTGCGGGTCGCAATCGTGAACCGTTCGATGACGCCTTCCTCGACCAACCGTTCGACGCGGTTTCGAACCGTCCCCTCGGACGTTCCGACTTCTGCCGCAATCTCCGTGTTGGGGGTCCGAGCATCCCGTCGGAGGATGTCGAGGATACGTCGGTCCAGCTCGTCCATACCCCACGTGCCGCCCCCAGCGACTTACCGATTACGAATTTCGTAACTCGGCTTCGAAAGCAACACTTATGCACCCGTGTTCCGTTCGTTTCTCGTAATGTCGGACGCCTATCTGGCCCTGGAGGATGGCCGCGTGGTCGAAGCGCGTGGTCGCGTTCCGGGACGTACACGTGGCGAACTGGTGTTCACGACCGCATACACGGGATACGAAGAGAGTCTGACCGACCCTTCGTACGAAGAACAAGTACTCACCTTCTCGTACCCCCTCATCGGCAACTACGGCGTCCGAGCCGAGCGATTCGAGTCCGACCGGGTCCACCCACGGGCCGCCGTTGCACGCGAGTTCACCGACGACGTCGTCGAGTGGCTCGCCGACGAGGGTGTCCCGGCGGTCGACCACCTCGACACGCGCGACCTCGTGACTTCGATTCGCGAAGAAGGTGCGATGAAGGTCGGTATCGTCGTGGGCGAGGATGCGACCCCAGAAGCAGCGAAAGAAGAACTCGCGAAGTGTAAGGGCATGAGCGAGCACGTCGACATCGGCACGCAGGTAACCACTCCTGAACCCACCACCTACGAGGGCGACGGTGACAAGACGGTGACCCTCATCGACTGTGGTGCCAAGCAGTCTATCATCGACTCGCTCGTCGAGCGCGGTGCGACTGTCCACGTCCTCCCGTACGGTTCGACGGCCGACGACGTCACCGCACTCGACTCCGACGTGTTGTTCATCTCGAACGGCCCTGGCGACCCAGAGAACTTCGGCGCCGCGCGCGAACTCGTCGAGGAGTTCGCCGGCGAGGTTCCCATCGCGGGTATCTGTCTCGGTCAACAAATCGTCGCGAGCGCACTCGGCGGTACCACCGAGAAGATGGCCTTCGGTCACCGTGGCGTGAACCAACCCGTCCGCGACCTCGACACTGGGAAGGTCATCATGACGACCCAGAATCACGGCTACACCGTCGCCGACCCCGGTGAAAACCTCGAAGTGACGCAAGTCAACGTCAACGACGACACTGCAGAAGGACTCGAAAGCGAAGCACTGAGCGTCATCACGCGCCAGTACCACCCCGAAGCGCACCCCGGCCCTCACGACTCCCTCGGCTTCTTCGACGACGTTCTCTCCATGGCGGACTCGGAGGGAAATGGCCGTAAGCGGCGCGTCGTCGCCTCGGACTGACCACACCTGACACCACCCTCGCAGTTTCTGTACCAAATGCGAACCACCGACTGCGGTTGAGTTCACAGCGGCGGCGCAGTCGCGCGCTTTGCCGTTGTACTTACGGATTACATATATGAGGCACTGTCAAGCACTCATAACGCGTATCACATCTCATGGGAGATGCATCGCTGATTGAACGCGGATTCGACGAACTCCCGGCAGAAGTCGCGATTCTCGACAAACACGGCGACATCATCTACACGAACAGAGCGTGGCGAATGTTCGCTGAAAGCAACGATTACGCCGGCGACTCCACCTCGATTGGCGTCAACTACGTCGCCGTCTGTGATGCCGCCCGTGAGGAGAGTGAGACAGCAGGTATCGTCGCCGACGGCATTCGTTCGCTCCTCCGCGGTCAACAGGACTTGTTGGCGATCGAGTATCCGTGTCACTCGCCGACGGTCTACCGGTGGTTCTTGATGCGTGCGGTTCCCTACGATACGCCTCGCCACGGTCGGTTTGTCCTCGTCATGCACCTCGACATCACCGAGCGACGACTCGCAGAGTTGCAAGTCAACGAGAAGAACCAGCACCTCGCGATGCTCGCGCACGTCCTGTCGAAAGAACTCAAAGAACCCCTCTCGTCGGCCATGGAGAAGGCTGCGAAACTCGTGGCGAAAGATGGTCCCGATGCGTCGTCGCTGTCGAAGATACTCTCTCGTATCGACGCCGTCATCGAACGGAGCATCGCACTCGCCGACCAAGTGGCGACACTCGACCTCGAATCAGTCGATTTCCGCGAGTACGCCCAAATCGAGTGGGACGAGGTCGGTGATGGAACGAACATCGATTTCCGCGTCGTCGGTGGTGGCGTCCTCGATGCGGACGAACACCTCTTCGGACTCTTCCTTAGTTCGCTGTTTGCCAACGCCATTGGTCGAAGTTCGGTTCCGGGTTACCCCACGCAAATCGTCGTCGGGGCGACGATGAACGGATTCTACGTGGACGACGATGGACCACGGCCCTCAGACGAAGAACGTGCCGTGACGGCTGGACAAACACAGGTGCTCGGCGTCGATTACGATTCGGTCGAGCTCTCAGTTGCAAAACGCATCGCCGACCTCCACGGGTGGTCATTCGAGATCAACGACTCCGAACTCGGTGGTGCCCGATTCGAAGTCCACGACGTGACGTGGCGGTGACGTGCGACCCCTTACGAGAGGTCCGCTTCCATCACGAACGTTGGTTGTTCTGCAACGTCACTTCGAGCGAGTGAGACGTCAGAGACCCACTGGACCCCTTCGGGGACGAGGACGCGCGTTCGGTCTGCGCCGACTGCCGCCGCATCACGGCGAACGGCATCGATGAGTGAGCGACAGGTCTCGGCGTCGTTCCACGCGGCGACTGCGTACTCGGCCCACGTCACTTCGCCTTCGTCTTCCAGCTCGCGCGAGTACGTTCGGTTTCGGTAGGTAAAGCCACTGACTCGGTCGTCGTCGACGACGAACAGACGGTCGTCGGCCGCCGCGTCGTGGAGTTTCGAGCGAGTCAACTCGGAGACTGCCCACGACTCGACTGGGTCGAGCGCGAGTCCCGACAGCGCAGTTCGCATCTCGCATCCAGTCCAGAACGCCCACGCTGCGTCGGCATCGTCGCTCACGTCTAACGCCGGTGTCGCGTCGGCATCCGGTTCGGGTGTCGCCCAGCGGAACTCCATCCCCGGGTCGAACCCGACGTGGCGGGAGTTCGCGAGACTCGGCACGTTCCACGAAAATATCATGTTCCGAACGCGACGAGCACCCTGTTCGCGTGCCCAGTCGAACAGTGCGTGGGTGAGTGTAGTTGCGAGGCCTTGCTCGCGGTAGTCTGGTGCGACGCGCATTCCCTGCGCCCACGCTTCGTACTCCGAGAGCATGACCATCTGCGCGATGGCCGCAACCTCTTCGGATGGTGTTTCGTCACCCATATCGACGAGGAGCGTTGCCTGCTCTGCTTCGCCAGGCGCTATCCACTCGTGGTAGATGTCGGGGATGTAGTCTGACCCGCCACGGTCGGCCCACGTGTCGCGGGTGAACCCGACGACTGCCTCGTAGTCCTCCGGTCTGGCGGGTCGAATTTCCATCAGATTACTCCCACGGGACGGACCGCTCGGTCAGTTCGCCTTCGAGGTTTCGCCCCATCGCATCTGCCGGGTCGGAGTGGTTGGCGAGCGCCCACATGAGCTTCACCTTCGCGGTTCCGGGGAGGGTGTCACCCGCTTCGACGACGCCGGCGTCGAGGAGGTCGCGGCCGGTGTCGTAGACGCGGTCACAGACGCGGCCTTCGAGACACTGCGAGGTCATGACCACGACAGTCCCGTTCTCGATGAGTTCCTCGATTCGCGGGATGAAGTCGGTGTGGACGTGCCCGAGACCGGTCCCTTCGATGACGAGGCCCGCCTTGTCCTCGAGGTAGTCGAGTGCCGCGATGTCCATGCCGGGCGTGAACTTCAGGAGTTCGACGCCGGATTCGAGGTCCGAGTGGAGTGCGAGTTCTTCTTCGTCGCGCTCGGTGTAGTCGCGGCGGAACGTGACCTCTTCGGCCTCGTAGTCGACTTCGCCGAGTGGCTTTGCGCCGATGGTCTGGAAGGCGTCGCGCCGGGAGGTGTGGTTCTTGCGGACGCGGGTTCCCTCGTGGAGGGCACACACGTCGTCGGACTCCGACCCATGCATGCAAATCATGACTTCGGCGGCGTCGGCTTTCGCGGCCTCGACGGCGCAGACGGCGTTCATCACGTTGTCCGAGGACGGACGGTCTGCCGAGCGCTGACTGCCCGTGAAGACGATTGGGACGGGCGTGTCGAGCATGAACGACATCGCCGATGCGGAGAACTGCATCGTGTCCGTGCCGTGCATGACGACGACGCCGTCTGCACCCGCCTCGATTTCCTCGGCGATGGCCTCGGCGAGGTCGACCCACACGTCGGTCGTCATGTTCTCAGAGAGGATGTTGGCGACGACGCGACCACGGTAGTTCGCGCGCCCGGCGAGGTCCGGCACGGCCCGAAGCACGTCTTCGGCGTCGAACTGCGCCGTCACGGCGCCCGTTCGGTAGTCGACGGTCGACGCGATGGTCCCACCGGTCGAGATGAGCGAGATGGTCGGGAGGTCCTCGTCGAACTCGATTTCGGAGGTTCCGCCGCTCTCAGTCTGTGCGTCTTCGATGTCGTAGACGTCCGTTTCGAGCACTTCGACGTCCGCATCGTCGCGGTCGATGCCGACGTTGTAGCCACCGTCGAGTTTGAGGACGAGATACTCGTCGGTAGAAGAGGGCATCAAGACACCTTCGTTCGTGACATCCGCGCGTGTGACGCGGACGCGGTCCCCTGCGTTCATATCGCGGGATAACGCGGGGTCAGACTTGAATCCCACTCTTCCACCTTTTTCCTCCTCGGGGTCGCTACGCGACCCGCTCGGAGCAAAAATCTGGACCAAAAAGGGCCAAGAGACTCGCTACGCTCGTCTCTCGGTGCAACTCAAACAGAACCTCCAGCACTGGCCTGTCGAACTACTCTGACTGGGATAGGAGTAGTGTGCAACAAATAGAGGTCATATCTACTAAACGAACGACGTTCGGAGACCCCAAACACGGCGGTCCACCCTTCGAGGTCGGTCGTATCACTCGTCCGGTCGCAACTGAGCCGGACTGGACTCAGATGAGTGTGACGACGAGGGTGTACGCGACTGCACCACCGAGGAAAGAGAGGAACCGGCCCCGTCGGGGGTGCGGAAGTTCCTCCTTGATGACGTTGAGGATGATGCCGCCGGAGACGAACGCGAACAGCCCGGTAATGACGAGGGGTTGACCCAGTGTGACGAACCCGACCGCGGCACCGAGAAGGGTCGCACCCGCGAGCACCCACCGCCCCACGCGGTCGTACTGTGCCCCGAGGTGTCGGCGTATCCCGTGGTCGGTGATGCTGAAGTGCAGTCCCATCGCGACTGCGTACAGCAAGAGGTTGACGACGCCCGGGAGTTCCTGGTGAAACAGGAGGTAGCCGATGAGGCTACTATAGAGGGCGAACACGGCGATGTAGGCCCGGAACACGAGTGGCGGTGCTGCGGACTGCTCGGCCGTGGTTCGGGCGATGAGAACCTCCAGCCCGTAGAACACGACGAACCCGGCGAGCGCGACACCGTAGATTGTCTCCTCGGTGACAGAGCCTGCGGTGACTCGCGAATCCCCGGCCGCGAAGTGCGCTACTTCGGGCAGCAGCAGGACGAACACGTACGCAACGGCCGCTCCCCCGGCGGCCGACAGCGCCGACCGCCCTGCCCCTGTCTCGGTATCGACTCCCTCACCGACGAGGAGGTGGACCGCCGCCAGTGCGAGGGCTGACAGAGAGGCCACAATCAGGAGTGACTCGAATGGCAATCCCGGGACCTGTGACGCGGACAACATTTCTGATAAGAGAGTCGTCGTGTCCGGAGATAAGTTTGTGACTCTCTCCGGACTCTCAGCGACTCTGCCTACTCGTTCGGTTCACACGCGCTCTAGCGTGTTCGGGAGTCGGATGCGAGAGTCCACGTGTACGAATGGCACGGCGTGGTTCGTCTAGAATACGTGATTGACCGACTCGTGCGCTGAGTTCAGCACGACCGTAGAAACCTCTCCAATCGCTATCAGAAATCGCGTGACACAGACAGCGGGTGTATGCAGCAGTCTGGAACCCTGAACTCACTGTAGCAATCCAGCAGAGACGGTCCTCTCAAACTACTTCCGGCCGCATACGCAATGTATGCACATGAGTACGTCAATTCGTGTCTCTGACGAGACGAAGGAGAAACTGGCGAGACTGAAGCGAGACGATGAGACCTGGGATGAGTTCCTCGACCGATTGGCGAACGAAGGGTCGGGGATGAAGGCTGGCGCGTGGAAAGGGACTGACAAAGCCGAGAAGGCGCGTGAAGCTATCAAGCGTTCCCGAGAGAGCTACGAGCAGTGACTTTTCTCGATTCATCAGTTATCATCGATTACCTCGACGGTGTCAAGGAAGTTGTCGAGTTCGTCGATGAACAACCGACCGTAGTCACCTCCAGCATCTGTATTTGCGAAGTTCTCGCTGGTGAGGTGTTCTCAGTCGGTGAGGCAGACCTCATCGGAGCGCGTGAGAACTTCGGTCGAGTCACCGCTCTCGACTTCTCCGAGGAGGTCGCGTTTGAAGCTGCCCGGATGCAAAATCGTCTTCTCGAATCTGGGAATCCCATGTCGCCACGCGACCTCATGATTGCGGCTACAGCTCGATCTGAGGGGAAGGAACTGGTCGTTTCCGACGCTGACTTCGATACAGAAGGCCTCCGTGAACTACTCTCTGTCCGGAAATTCGGCCCGTATTAGTCCTTTTCTCAGGTGTACGACTCACGAGGTAAACTGCCAAAACCCGTGCTAGACTTCGACCGTTTCCACTTCGACTTCACCACTCGAATTGACTCGCACCGTCGTCGACTCGTAGTCTTGAATGGTGTCTCTGTATCTTCTCTGGCCGTCGACGTACAGCGCGACAGGACAGGTCTCGGCGTCAACCTCGCGCCTGATGGTTTTCGAGTCTCCCGCTTGTAACTCGAAATCCTTGTCACGGCATTCGGCGTCCAGCATCGCTTCTCCAGAAAACTCAGGACTGACGAACACCCTCACCATCTGCGACCCCTCACACAGTTGGAACTCACCACATTCGTCGGATGCTGGTTCAGACAGCCCACTCGTACACCCAGAGAGAGCGACGAGCGACCCAAGAGACGCGAGAACCCGCCTGCGTTTCATGTCACCAAACTCGATTGACACAGTAAGTGTCTTGTGAGCGTTCGAGACGGTGCGGCACAAGAGCCATCAGCCTTCCCACCCACAACTCACACATGCAACGGTCGGACCAAAAGGAGTCTGAGCGGTCCGTCGACGACATCCTCTCTGGACTCAGCCTCGACGACGACGAATCGACGCCGCAGAAGCAGTCCAAACGCGGTGGCGGCCGTCTCAGCGGCCTGTTCTCTCTCCGGACGTTCCTCGTCGCGCTCGTGCTCTCCATCGGTGGCCTCCTGATTGGTGGGGCAATCCCCATCGTCGGCTTCGTCGGTCGGTTCGTCGGTATCGCCGCTGTTGGCTTCCTCCTCGGAATCGCCGGGTCGAAACGCCACTACGTCGAAGTCGCCCTCGCAGGCTCGATTGCGGCCGGTCTGGCGTTCGTCCTCTCGACGCTGTTTTCGGTGTTTGCGCCGTTCGCGGTGCAACTGCTCGCGGACTACGGACTCGCGATTGCAGGCGTCGGCGCACTCAGTGGTGGCCTCGCTGGCATCGTCGGCCACTACTTCGGCCGTGATTTGAAAGACGGCCTGACGCGAGAACTGTAACGGCTAAAAAGCGAGTACGGACACTCAGTTAATCTCCCAGCCGTCGCCGTTGTAGACGACGAGGCCACCCTCGGCGAGGCGCTGGAGTGCCCCATCGACCATGTTGGGGTCTGCGTTCACGTCTTTTGCGACGCTTCTGACCGTGTTCGACCCGTTCGCGACCGACGCGAGAATCTCGGCGTAGAACCGGCTGTCGGCGTCGACGCCGAGCCGGTCGTTGATTCGGTCGAGTACGTCCGTCAGTCGCCCTTGTACCCACCGCTGGGCGAGCGAGAGTTCGTTGTCGAGTTCCTGTAGCTTCCCGAGTTCGCGCGCGAGGTCGACGACGTCGTTCGTCTCGGTGTTTTCTACGTCCAGTGAGACGTGCGGGCAGCGCCCGGCCATGTCGAGACTGGGGCTCGGTGGGTACGCGCTCTTCGCGCCGAAGCCGTACGGCGAGACGTTCACCTCGAGTCGGAGGTTCCGAGAGATGTGGAAGTACTTGCGCCGTTGGTCGTCGGTGCGTGACTCGATGAGTCCCGCGTCCTCCAACTTCCGGAGGTGGTCGATGACGGCCTTTGGGCTGACGCCGAGGTACTCGCTAATCTCGGTGACGTAGCACGGTTTGTGCGAGAGTAGCCGCAAGATACGGCGGCGGTTTTCGTTCCCGAGTAGATCAAGCAGTACCGCGGAGTCCATTAGGTGTCCATAGTCTACGGGTGGCCAAAAGCCTGACTCATGGGGAACGCTACGCTGTCGTGCGATTAGTGATTATGACCCACGGGGAAGGCGGTCGAAGGCACGAGCGGCGAGAAACACCGCGAGAAACGACAGGCCAACGGTGATGACCGCGAGCAGGAGACCCGCCTCGTACTTCAGCGGAGGATAGTAGCCGAACCCGTAGTCGAACACGTCGTTGACGAGGGCGAGTCCGAGGGCGAACACGAGCGCGCCCTTCGTCGTCGCGCCGTAGCGCGGGATGAGATACGCCGCGACGAGGAACCCGAGGTGCGTCAGCATGATTCCCCAGTAGTCCCAGAGCGCGGCGCCCGAAAATCCGACGTAGAGGTCGGGCCGGAGGTTCAGTGCGACGGCCGTCCAGATGCCGTACTTGACCAACCAGACGAACGCGAGCGTGTGGAGATACGCGAGTGGCCGGTTGACTGGGGCGTCCACGACCCGCCGACCGAGATTCGGGAGAAGCGTCGCCGCCGACAGCGTCATCAAGGCGAGGGCAGTCGGTGAGTCACCGAACAGCGGGTAGAGAAATGTCGGGATGTCTGCGAGCGAGGGGTCCGAGTGAACGTAGAAACTCACGCCGACGAGGAACGCCGAGGCGTTGAGGAGGATGAAGACGACGAGGCTAGGGCCGTTTCCGAGGTAATACTCGACCCACTCGTCGACGGCCGCGTCGAGGTCGAAATCACGCAGACGCATCGCCGATGTGGACGGTGCGCCGGAAGAAAAGGCCGTCGGGGTCGGCTGAGAGGAAGGCGCTGCCAAGAACAAAGGACAATTACCCCAGGGTGCCGAACCAGCGGCTATGAACGCAGCCCTCATCATCCTCGATGGATGGGGTCTCGGTGACCACGACCGCCGCGATGCAATCAAAGCGGCGGACACACCGAACTTCGACACGTACCGCGACGCGGGTGCCTCCGGCACGCTCATCGTCGATGGCCGGCGCGTCGGCCTCCCGGACGGCCAGATGGGTAACAGCGAGGTCGGCCACCTCAACATCGGGGCCGGCCGCGTCGTCAAACAGGCGTACACCCGCATCGGCGACAGCATCGAAGACGGGTCGTTCTACGAGAACGAGGCTATCACGGCCGCCTACGACCACGTAGAAGAGACCGGCGGGCGCGTCCACCTGATGGGACTCGTCTCCGACGGTGGTGTCCACTCCGATCAAGAACACCTCCACGCGCTCATCGAACTCGCCGCAGACCGCGGTGTCGGCGCCGTCACCCACGCATTCATGGACGGACGCGACACCTCCCCGACCGGCGGCGAAGGCTACCTCACCAATCTCGAAGCCGTCGTCGACGAACAGGGAACCGGGCAGGTCGCCACCGTCACCGGACGCTACTACGCGATGGACCGCGACCAGAACTGGGAGCGGACCAAGCGCGCCTACGACGCAATCGTCGAGCGCGAGGCCGAGTGGACCGCAGACACCGCCGTCGACGCCGTCACCAAGTCGTACGACCGCGGCGACACCGACGAGTTCGTCGAACCGACGCTCGTCGACGACGCGCCCGCGCTCGAAGACGGTGACTCGGTCATCTTCTTCAACTTCCGCGCGGACCGCGCTCGCCAACTCGTCCGGATGCTCTGCGACATCGAACCCGAGTGGGAGTTCGAGACAACGCCCCCGGAGATTCTCATGACGACGATGACACAGTACGACAAGACGTTCGACGTGTCCGTCGCGTTCCCGCCGGAGCAACCCGAAGACACACTCGGCGAAGTTATCTCTGAGGCGGGGATGACGCAGTTGCGCCTCGCAGAATCCGAGAAGTACCCGCACGTCACCTACTTCCTCAACGGCGGCCGCGAAATCGAGTTCGAGGGCGAGATTCGACGCATCGTCCCGAGTCCGGACGTGCCGACCTACGACCTCCAGCCCGAGATGTCCGCCGAGGAACTCACCGACACGGCCATCGACTACATCGAGTCCGACGACCCGAACGTGATGGTGCTCAACTACGCTAATCCCGACATGGTCGGCCACACCGGCGACTACGAGGCCGCGATTGCGGCGGTCGAAGCAGTCGACGAGCAGCTCGGCCGACTCGTCGAGAGCGTCCGCGCACACGGTGGCCACGTCTGTATCACCGCCGACCACGGCAACGCGGACGATATGGGAACCGAGGAAGAACCCCACACCGCACACACGTTCAACCCGGTTCCGTTCGTCTATTTGGCAGCGGAGAACGCCGAGAACGCCGAGAATGGCAAAAATGGCAAGAACGGCAAGAACAGCAAGAATGGCAAAAATGGCAAGAACGACGAGAACGACGAGTCGGACCGCCCGCTCTCGGGTGGACGGTCCATCCGCGACGGAGGGTCGCTCTGCGATATCGCACCGACGCTCCTCGAACTGGTCGAAGTCGACCAGCCTGCTGCGATGACTGGCGAGTCGCTCCTCGACTAACTGACCACTGTTCGTTTTCGTTCGGCTTTCGACGCCTACGCCTCTGTCCCTGCTCGGTACCGGCGGTACGCAGGCGGAACGAGAAGTGCACACCCCGCGAGCGCCGCGAGTGCGACGAACTCGGGGCGGACGATTGCCTGCAGGGAGTCGGTCGTGAGCGTCTCGACAGACGTGCCGGCGACGACGCCGGCAATCGCCCACGGGAGTTCGCCGAGCGCTGTCCCGAGTGCAAACGCGCCGAGTCTGACGTTCGCGACGCCTGCTGCAACCGACACGACGTCAGAAGGAACCGGCAACAGTCTGCTCGCAGTCACGCCTCTGACAGACCCGGTGATGGCGACGGTCTGCTCGCCGACTTCGGCCAGTCTACTCGTCCCGCGGAACCGGCGTGCGAAGATAAACGGCGGGATACTCGTGAGGACGATGAGCGCGAGGGCGAACGGAATCCCGATTGGGCCGAGTCCATACCCGACGATGAGCGCGAGGAGCGTCGTCGGCCACGCGAGGAGCGGACGAACGAGGGCGAGGAGGCTCACGGCGACGACGAGACGAACCGGGTCGGCGGCGACCCACGTCGCGTGCGAGACGACGGCCGCTGGTGAGACGACGAACGCACCGACCAACAGCACGGCCAGTGCGAGGCCAGCGACGAGACGTGGGCGCTTCACGGTAACTCGACAGAGCGTCGTCTCGCAGCGACCAAACGCTTTGTGCTTCGGAGGGCTTTAGCCCGATGGGACTCGAATAGCATCCGACTCGTGACGGACCAACCACGTGAGGAACGCGTCGAACTCGCACTCGAACTCCTCGCACACCTCGAAGTCGACGAACTCTCGCTCGCCGAGGTAGTCGACCGTATCGAGACGGTCACGACGGACCCGACACTCACGCGAGACATCCTCGACACGGCGGAACTCCGGGGCATCATCGAGCGAGACGGTGGCCGAATTCGTCACCATCGCGGCGGAACGTTCGTCCGCTTCGAGAGTCAGGTCGTCCAGCGTGAGGGCGACTTCGACTGCCGTCGCTGCGGTGCGTCGATATCGACAGGGCACTTCGTCCGATTCGAATCGGGCGAACTCGGCCCATTCGGGTCGTCGTGTATCAGAAAAGTCCTCGGACGAGAGTAGGCAGGTTCGGACGAGAGTAGACCGGTTCAGACGAGAGTAGACGGGCGCTCTGAGACGGAGCGACAGACGAGAAGTCGAGTGTGGAAAGCCGACCTACCGACCGCGTCGGAGTTCTTCGATGAGTTGTTCGATGAGCTGTTGCTGGTAGTCGAGTTGCTCGGTTTGCGCCTCGACGACGGTGCGGAGTGCCTCGACTTCGGCCGCGAGTTCCGAGATGTCGCCGTCTGAATCTGCTGCCGGTTCGAACCCGGAGCCTTCGAAGCCGAGGTCTGCCGCGTCAGCGACCTTGTTCGCAGAAGACTGAACCGTCTGCGTCTCGGTCGTCGAACTCCCGGTACTCGTCGCTTCGACGGTCTGTTTCTCAGGCGGTTCGTCGGAGTCGTCGTCTGCACTCCGTGTCGCGTTCGCCGGTTCGTCGGACAGTTCGCCGGGGTTGGCGCTCAGTGGGTCTGGACCCGCTCCGAAGTCGGTGTTGTCCCGCGCTTCTTCGACGCTCTCGTCTTCTTCTTGCTGTTCGGCAATCATGAGACGGAACTCTTCGAGGCTTCCTACGTCGTGGTGCGCACAGAGTGCGTTCGCGAGTTTCTCGCGGACGACACGTGCCTCTTCGTTCGGGATTTTGAATCGCTCTTGGCGGCCGTTGACGGTGAGGACGACTGTCGTCGCGACACTGCCCGATTCGAACTCCAGGTCGGTCACGTTGTCGTAGTGGTACGACTCGTAGTCTTCGTCCCACACCGCGCTTCCGATGTGGCGGACGACGCGGCGCTCGGCGACGGTGAACGTGAGTTCGCTGAACCGGAACGACTGGACGACACGTTCGTCGTCGTCGATGACACCGGCAGCAGAGAGGACACCTTCGACGACGGGCTGGAGTGCCTCGTCGAGGTGTTTCACAGAGAGACCGAACGTCTGAGTTCCGTCGAGACCGTAGTCGAGTGATATCTTTCCTTTCCGTCGTCCTTCGCTCACCGAGAGTCGCTCGGCAGCGTGTGAGAACTCGTCGACAGATTCGTCCGAGAGGAGTCCCTCGGCGCGGTACACGAGTGTCCGCGTTGGAGTCACAAACAGTTCGTCCTCGCCCCCGAGGTGCACGCGGGACACCACGTCTTCCCCACCGAGGACGGACTGGACGATCTCCGGTTGGCTCATGCGTGTGTGCACCCAGTGTCGGGTCATAAATCCGTGGGTCAGTCAGTCACGAATGACGGTAGTGAGCTCTGTCATGTCGGCGGTGGCCACCCGGTCCGAGTGCTATGGTGACTCGCACCGGAGCCGGTCAAGATGAGAAGCTTAAATACAATCACCGAACAACGCGAAGATGAGCCCGGGTGGCTTAGCTGGACATAGCGCCGCACTCATAGGGTTTCACAATCGGTGCGGAACGCCTTGGAAGCCTCCGCCCCTCGCGAGGTCATGCCGGCCTCGCACCTGGGACATGCGGAGATCGTGGGTTCGGAGCCCACCCCGGGCACTACTCAATTTCACGACGTCACGACCCAAACAGAGCGACGCCACCGTGGTCGTCTTCCGTCCTTCTCACAGCTCTGTACAGGCCGACCACAAAGCCCTCTCTGCTCTGACTATTCATTTTGAGAAATTCTTAAAAACGTCTTTCCCGGCGGCGAAATCTATGTTTCTCACACGTCTACAGCCAACACACTTTACTACTCAGGTATCCATTTGGTATACGCTGTTGTCAGAGGGACCCTCCAGTTTGGCCGGCGAACTCGTTGGCTAGACTCCCCCACATCTCTCCACCAGAGCAGTTTACAAGTCCCTGGCAGCAGGTAGAGTCAGTTGCAAACGTGGCGGGACGTAGTTCCCCTCGTCACGCTATTCTCTATACGACTCGTCGCCGACAGACGCATCCTCGCCCGACGACGTCGCCGACAGGTGAAACAGACTGCACTGCAGCACAACAGCCATCGACGTCGAACGGCCCGCGATAGTTCGAACCGCTGTTTACAGGTCGAACTTCTCGGACGCAGTCTCCATGTCCTTGTCGCCACGACCGGAGAGGTTGACGAGGATAGTCTCGTGTTCTCCCTCTTCGGCCAGTTGAATCGCGCGGGCGACGGCGTGACTGGATTCGAGCGCGGGAATGATGCCTTCGGTCTCACTGAGTTCGCGGAACGCGGCGAGTGCTTCGTCGTCCGTGACGCCAGTGTACTCTGCTCGGCCGAGAGCGCGGAACATCGCGTGTTCGGGGCCGACACCGGGGTAGTCGAGGCCGGCAGAAACCGAGTGGACTTCCACGTCGTCGTCGATGACGCGGGTTCGCATGCCGTGAATCACGTCGTCTTTCCCCTTCGCCAGTGGGGCGGCGTGCCGCTTCGACGACGACCCTTCACCGCCGCCTTCGGCACCGTAGAACGCCACGTCGTCGTCGCGGAAGGCGTGGAAGAGGCCGATTGCGTTCGACCCGCCGCCGACACAGGCAACGGCGGCGTCCGGGAGTTCGCCCGTGCGTTCGAGGAACTGTTCACGCGCTTCCTGTCCGATGACGCTCTGGAAGTCACGAACCATACGCGGGAAGGGGTCGGGGCCGACGACGCTCCCGACGAGGTAGTGGGTGTCGTCGATGTTCTGTGCGAAGTCCTCTAACGCCGCGTCGACTGCGTCGGCGAGTCCGGAGTTGCCGCGAGTCACTTCGTTGACTTCGGCGCCCATCAGGCGCATCCGGAAGACGTTCATCCGCTGCCGGTCGGCGTCTTTCTTCCCCATGTAAATCTCCGTGTCGAGGCCGAAGAGCGCGCCGACCATCGCCGTCGCCGTCCCGTGTTGACCGGCACCCGTCTCGGCGATGAGGCGCTTCTTTCCTGCTTTCGACGCGAGCAGTGCCTGTCCGAGCGCGTTGTTTATCTTGTGGGCACCGCCGTGGAGCAGGTCCTCACGCTTCAGATAGATGTCGGCACCGTACCGGTCGCTGAGGTTCTGCGCGTGGTACAGCGGAGTCGACCGCCCAGCAAACTCTTCGAGCAGTCGTCGGAACTCGGCTTGGAACTCCTCGGTGTTCGAAATCTCGTCGTACGCGCCTGCGAGTTGTTCGAGTGACTCCTCGAGCATATCGGGCACGTATCGTCCGCCGTACCCGTCGAAATCGCCTTGTGACATGTCTATCCATGCCAAATTCGTCCACCCACAAAAAGCGTTCTTAGATGACCAATTTCGCACATCAGTGCCTGCGAGAGAACTGCAGATATCGGGCGAAGGTTGAAAAGGGAACGAGGGACGAAGTGGGACCGAAGGAAACAGTGGAGAGAACCGAGGGGTGAGAAGACGAGGGGTGACGGTACGCGACAGAGCGAGTGTCGCGGGTGGCGTGTTCGTGTGTTCCGACTCACGCCATGCGTTCGACTTGGACGAGTGCGACGGGGTCATCCCAGCCGTAGACCTCCACGTCGAGGTCGCCGTCGCCGACGATACCACCGTGCGGGGTGATGACGCCGTCTTCGGCGAGGTCTGGGTTACTCGTTCCAGTCCCTTCGGTTCCGGAGTCGATACCGTAGAGGCCCTGCGCAGGCGGGACCATGTCGGCGTACATCTCGGTGTTCGTCTCAGTGCCGGCGTCGAAACTCGCTGCGAAGTACGACCGTGACTCGTTCACCTGGTCCGGGAGTGGGACGGTGTCGAGCCCGGTGAACCCGTCGTTCGTCCCGATGAGCATGCTCACGAACGAGAGGTATGCACCGCTCGCATCGGTCTCCAGTTCGAGTGTCGTCCACGACGGGAACATGTCACTCCCTGGCAGTTCGGTCGGAACGAGCGGTGTCTCGGCGATGGCGGCACCGCGAACCTCGTTCAGGCTCTCGGCGAGTTCACCGAGGGGAGCGAGGTTCCCGTTCTCGGCGAGCTCCTTGATGGCGTCGTTCGCGGGGTCACCAACCGAGAAGAGTTCCACGCTGGGCTGGTGGGCCACCACGACAGGCGGCGTGAACGGTTGACTCGAGGTGAGGTTCGCCACGGTCACGCGGTAGGTGCGCGCAGACTGGTTACCGTTGCCGTTGCCGTCCGCCTGTAGTGCGGTCACTCCACCGAGGCACCCGGCGAGTGCGGTCAGCGCACCAGCGCCGGTTAGTCCGAGGACGGTTCGTCGTGTCGTCGAAAATGATTTGTCGGTCATCGTCTCTCACGTGTGGTTGAATCCACAGAGAGACAGACGTGAGATGACCTCATGTTGATTTTTCCAAATTAGTACCAAATTCTGCAACGAGGGCGCGACTGTCTGCCGATTTGGCGAATCGTGACAGACGGTTTGTCTGCCGATTCAGCGCATCGTGACGTACGTCAGGAACGTGAGCGCGAGGAGTTGGAGTGCGCGGAGGACGAGTACCGCCTGTTGGACGTGCGGGTCGCCCGAGTAGAGACTCTGCATGGTGAACAGGAAGTACAGCGCGAACGCGTTCTCGACGAGCATCACCACTGCGAACGCGAGGAGGCCGAGGACGAGCGACGTCCGGAACGTCCGGTAGTTGCGAACCCACACGGCGGCTAACGCCGCGAGGAAGACGATGTTCACGCCCGAAAGGACGCTCGCTGCCATAATTTGGGTGCCCATTGCCATGGTTTATTCGAGGTGTTTTGTGATTTGTTCGAACGTGTCGCGGGAGTGTTCGAACTGGTCTGTCAGGAAGTACAGTTGCCCGTACTTTTCGCCACCTGCTTCGACGACGCCGTGCGACTCGAGGACGTCGAGGTGGTGTCGGATGGTCTTGTAGCCGACGTCGAGTTCGTCGGCGAGGCGGTTTGCATTCAACGGCTGGTCAGAGAGTGTCCGAATGATTCGGACCCGATTCTCTCCGCCCCGTGTCGCCGTGAGTAGATACCAAAGCGCCTTCTCCATCGACTGCTCTTTCTACTGATTCGTCAGGAGTCGTAATATTCACACTGGTTTGATACGACACGTCGACAGTGATTCTCAGTGACCACGGTACATGAGGGTTGTTCCACTTCAGTACCAAATTTGGGGTGAGTTCCGCCGCGACGACCACTGAGTGAGGACACGACACCAGACGGACGCAAAGATGCGTTTAATCTCAGAGACGACCTCTAGATGTACATGGATGAGCAACGTTGCACGTTCGTCACGAGCGGTGAAACCGTGTCGGGGGCACTGCGGCCCCGTTTCCGTGGCGGCGGCTCGCCAGTCACGACGTGGGAACTCGTGACCGCTGGGGGGAGTGGTGAATCCAACCTCACGGGCAGGACGGTGTAAGGATGAACATACCGGCATTCCGTCGGTCCGAAGACGGTTCTGTGCCGTGGCAGAACCCAACTGTACAGGTCGTCCTCGCGAGCACGCTCCTCGCACCCCTGGGCGTGCCGCTGGTTGCTCCAGCGCTCCCCGTCATTCGCGACGTATTCGTGCTCACCGACGCCGAAGCGAGTCTCCTCGTGAGCGCGTACTTCCTCGTGGGCATCGTCGTCTCTCCGTTCGTCGGCCTCCTCGCCGACCGAATCGGCCGAAAGCGCGTCCTCATTCCCGCCCTGCTGGTCTTTAGTGTCGCCGGCCTCGCGTGCTACTTCGCACCCAACTACCTCGTGTTGCTCGGGTTGCGGGCGATTCAAGGAACCGCTGCAGCGGCACTGTTCGTCACGACGGTCACGGTCATCGGCGACGTGTTCGAAGGCGTTCAGCGAAACGCCGTCCTCGGAGCGAACATCGCCATTCTCTCCTTGGGTGCCGCTATCTTTCCCGTCCTCGGTGGGGCACTCGCCACGGTTGCGTGGAACACCCCATTCATCGCATACGCGTTCGGGTTCCCAGTGGCGCTGTTCGCGTACGTCGCGCTCGACGAAACGGTGAAGAAGCCCAGTGAAGCGAGCGACGATGCACCAGTGAGCGACGATTCACCCGGCGAGGGCGAGCAATCCAGTGGGTACCTCAAGGGTGCGATTTCGGCGCTCACGATCGGAATGGGGGCACTGCTCACGACGGCGTTCCTCACGGAGTTCTTCCTGTTCGGTGCCCTCGTGACTGCACTCCCATTCTTGCTGACAGCAGTCTACGGTGTCGGTCCGCTCTACATTGGACTGGTGCTGATGGTCGCAGAGGCGGGAGCCATCGGCGCTGCGAGTGCGAACGGCCGGTTGGCACGGATATTCTCGAACGGGCGGATAATCACCCTCGGCTTCGTCTGTTATGCGCTCGCGCTGGCGGGTGTGTTCGTCGCTCCGTCGCCGACTCTCGTCATCGCCTCGGTGCTGTTGTTCGGTGCTGGACTCGGACTCAGCATGCCCGCAGTCGATGCTGCGGTCAGCAACCGGGTCACCCAAGAGTACCGTGCAGGGCTCTTGGGCCTGCGCAATAGCACGACGTTCCTCGGTCGAGCGACTGGTCCCATCGTCTTCGCCGCGGCGGCGACTGCCGTGGGGTACCGCCCGCTGATGGGCATCGCAGCAGTCGCCTTGGCCGGAGTCGCGCTGGTCGCCGCGATGACGACGCGAGGAACGGTCCCGCTTCAAGAGGCACAGACCGGGGTCTGATTCTCCCACTGTCCGTCACCAACGAGTCCGATTCGTCACGGCGTGGTGTGTCTGGAACCGAGCGCGGAACTGCAAACCGGCAGGAGATGCCGACAGTGGCAGTAAGTGATATGTAAGTGGAGTCCTTGCAAAATTCGTATGGACGCCCCCGACGGAGACGCGTGTCGCATCGAGGCCCCGAAAGGCCGCCCGTGTCCCTACTGTGGGGCATCGATGAATCATCGCCATTGCAAATACATCTGCCCGGAACACGGCGTCGTCTACGACTGTAGCGACACGTTCTGGTAGTGATGGCTGACACATCCCTCTCACCGAGTCACCACTGCTATGTCGGTGGGTTTTCTGGGGGATTCCGCCGTGGCGGCAAGTGTTATGTCGACACAGACCCATTGATTGGTTGAGACCACTTGCGGCCTCCCGGCCTTTTCTCGCTCACGAGACACAAGACGGTCACGCGAACATGA
The DNA here is from genome assembly GCF_009674585.1 of Haloferax marinisediminis. Lineage (NCBI taxonomy): Archaea > Methanobacteriati > Methanobacteriota > Halobacteria > Halobacteriales > Haloferacaceae > Haloferax > Haloferax marinisediminis. The sequence continues at coordinate 1,436,557 of NZ_WKJP01000001.1, forward strand.
AACGATGCTAAACGAATCACAGGTTGAAGCCGGAAAAGAGATACAACAGCGAACGGGGAAGACGTTCTACTTCGCCACGCGACTCCTCCCGGAGCGCGTCAGGCACGCGACGTACGTCCTCTATGCGTTCTTCCGTGTTGCCGACGAGGTCGTCGATGCCGAAGAGACGGCCCCACCAGAGCAACAGCGTCAGCGACTCGAACGACTTCGAGCCGAAGCACTCGGAGAAGTCGACACGGACGACCCCGTCTTATCCGCGTTCGCAGAGCTCCGGGAACGATACGGCATCGACCCCGAGGACGTGAACGTCTTCATCGACGCGATGGAGTCCGACATCGACAAGGACCATTACGCCACCTACGAGGAGTTAGAGACCTACATGGACGGGTCGGCATCGGCAGTCGGGCGGATGATGACGTCCGTGATGCGGCCGAACGACCCCGAGGCAGCGCTTCCACACGCGACGGCACTCGGTCAGGCGTTCCAGATGTCGAACTTCCTTCGTGACGTCGGCGAAGACGTCGTCGAGCGTGACCGCGTCTACCTCCCACAGACGTCGCTGGAGCGCCACGGCGTCGACGTCGACCAGATTCTCGCCCTCGACTTCGACGAGTGTGTCGCGGCCGTGATGCAAGACGAACTCCGGCGGACGGAGTCGCTCTACCGCGATGGTGTCGCAGGAATCGAACACCTTCCCGCAGACTGTCAGTTCCCGGTGTTGCTCTCGGCGGTGCTCTACGCCGACCATCACCGGTCGATTCGAAACCTTGGATACGACACCATCTCCGAGACTCCCGAGTTGAGCTTCGCACGGAAGGTCGCCCTCCTCGCTAAGACAGCGGCGTACTGGGCCGTCTGGCGCGACCCTGTCGCGGTGTTCAAGGCCGTCAGCGTCGTTCCGTACCCAGACGACGAGGAGTTCGACGCCGACTTCGGGCCCGGTTCGACCCCCACCCGCAACCCACAAAACCGTGGTCGTGTCTCCGGGTGGCTTCGCTCGCTGAACCGCTGGGGTTCAGATTAGTCGTCGTTTCGTGTGCTGTCTTGATTCTATCCGGTGAGGCTCAATTACGCCCCGATTTTGGGTGGCGCAGGAAGAAGAACCGCTACCGTCGAACCACCCGTGTCTCTGCTCGTAATCGAGACGTCTCCCCCCAACTGTGTAACGACCCAGTGAACAGTCCAGAGACCCATCCCACTCCCATGTGTTAGTGCGGTCTCTTTACCCTGTTTTAGAATCTCTTGTTCAGTCTCCGGGATTCCCGGCCCGTCATCTTTGACAGTAATCACGACCCGTTCGGTGGAGACTCGTCTCGTCGCTAATTCGACTGTCGGCGATTCTCGGTCGTTGTGTACAATCGCATTGTGGACGAGTTCGTCGAGTGCGAGGCGTAGTGACCCCTGGTCTCCGAAAATCTGCGCTTCTCCACCGACGACGTTAATCTCCGAGTGAGGGTGTTTTCGCTGGTAGGTCGTCTGTAGCTGCGACAAGGTATCGTGCACTGGAATCGCACGCTGTTCGACCTCGTTTTCCATCACCTGCTCGAACGCTCGTGCCTTCTCACCAGTCGACATGAGGTCCTCGGCGTTCTCGATGATACGCTCTGTCATCCGTACCGCAGACTGCGTCTCAAATTCGTCCACTGCAGAGACTGTCTGGGTGAGCGCCGCCAGTTCCGAGCGGATTCCAGCGGTCGTCTCGGAGAGGTCATCGAACACATCGAGAAGATGTGTTAGGTCACCGTCTGCCATCGACGCGTGTTCGAGTTCCTCGAGGTCGTTTTGCAGTTTGTTTGCGTACCCTGTGACGACGTTGAGGTTGTTCCGCAGGTTGTGGCGTAACACCCTGTTGAGGACCATCAGTCGTTCTTCGTGCTCTTTTCGAGCCGAAATATCACGAACTGCGCCGCGAACAGTGTCGGTGCCCTCGACGGCCTCTCCCCGTAATTGAACCCACCGCTTTCGCCCCTTCGCGGTGATGATTCGAAGTTCCACGTTGAACGATTCACCACTCTGTCGAGCCCTCTCGACTGCGTCTTCTAGCAGTTCACGGTCGTCGTCGTGAACGAACGCCACGACGTCACGAATCGTGAGTTCCTCCTCGTTGGGAACGTCGAGAAGTTGTCTCGCTCCGTCAGTCACGCTGATTGCACGCGGCTCAAAATTGAGTTCCCACCCGCCAACGTCGGCTAACTGCTCGGTCCGTTCGAGTCGGTCTCGACTTCGCTCCAGTTGTTCTTGGTAGTCGCGGGTCTCCGTGATATCTCGGACAATCTCCGCGAACCCATTGAGAGTCCCGCTTTCGTCGTACAGTGCGCGAATCGTGACTTGTGCCCATATCTGTGACCCGTCTTTTCGAACACGCCACCCCTTCTCCTCGTAGCTTCCGTCGCGCTCTGCAAGTGAGAGCGCTCTCTCGGGAGCGTCACTGTCAGAGTCGTCCAGATAGAAGACCGAAAAATGGGTGCCTAAAATCTCGTCACGCTCGTATCCCTTTATTCGCTCTGCACCCTCGTTCCAACTCGCCACGTTCCCATTGGAATCGAGGAGGAATATCGCGTACTCCGTCACTTCTTGGAAGAACTCTTGAACGATAGTGCCCGCGTACACCGGGTCGCTGGAATTCTCCCGAGGCCCGGCCATTATCACAAATATACCAGTACTGGTAGATAAGTTCGACCGTTCTCCACAGAGGCCGTGAACCCGTGCAGTCTACAGACGAGAGTTAGAAGTGAGTGCCGCTATTTGGCGACGGTCACGACTGCCACGGGAGCCGCCGTGGAATCCGGAGCAAGCTGGAGTCGAAGCGCTCGGTTCGAAGCAGACCGACACCGAAGAGACCGGCGACCACGACGGGTGCCCAGTTGCCGAACCACGCGTTGATGCCACCCCAGAGGATGACGAAACTCACCAGGTCGTCGAGCATGAACTCGGTCTCAGCCAGCCGAGTGAGAAGCGCCTCGCGGTCGAATCCCCAGTCGAGGAGCACGACGGCGATGGTCGCGCTGATGACCCAGCCGGCGTAGTTCGACAGTGGGACGCCGTAGAAGAGGAGCGTGCCCTCGCCGAGTCGGTAGTACTCCCAGAACCCAAGTGAGACGGCGCCGGGGTCGAGCACGACGTCCATGGCGAGAACCATCACGATGACCGTGATGAGCCGAACTGCGGTGTTTCGGGCACGGTCGCCCAACAACAGGAGACACAGCAAGTAGGCGTTCATCACGAGCGGGATGAAGAACACCGGGAGGCCGATTGGGACGCCAGCCACGGTCGGGCCGAGGTCGACACCGTAGAAGAACCACCCGTAGGGCCATCCGGTCGTGATACCGGTGTACTCGATGACGTACGCATACGCCGTGAGTGCGCCGACGGCGACTGCCGCGCGACGGGTCACCAGTGGCAAGACGCCGACGATAAGCGGCGAACGCATCACCAGCGTCCCGAAGAGTATCAAGAACGCGTTGAACGCGATCGGTTCGGGCATCCACGCCATCGCACTCGCGATGAGCAACACAGCGCCGTTCAGGGGGAAGAACACCGAGATAGTAAACCGGTTGTCGCGCACGAGTTCGTCGAACGCGAGTTCGACCTCTTGGCGCGTCCGAGGAAGGGTCGTTCGCAGGTCAGCCATTCACGATACCCCAGAGTGCTCCGAAGGTGATGAGCATGCCGACGATTGTATTCAAGACGGGATACCACCAGTAGGCTTCGTCTACGTCGACACCAGAGAAGGCGATACCGAGGACGACCACTGGATAGGCACCCAAGAGCGCACCGAGACGCACGTCCACGAGGGCGAACGCGACGGCCGCGAGACCCCACGTCACGGCGCAGTACGCGTACGTCCATCGCGCGCCGAGGAACGTCGCTGTCGTCTGAATTCCGGCCGCTCGGTCAGGGTCGATATCGGGAATCGCAGAGAACGTGTGCATCCCCATCGTCCAGAGCCACGCTCCTGCAATCGCGAGGAGCGGTGGGTTCACACCTGCAATCGTCGCGTAGGCGGCCACGCCGGGGAGGATGTAGAGGCCGTTCGAGATGGAGTCGAGAAACGGGGTCGTCTTGAACCGGAACGGTGGCGCGCTGTACTCGACGGCGAGGAAGAAGTGTGCGACCAGCCACGGCCACGCGACTGACGGTGTGAACGCGAATAGACCGAGTCCGAGGACGCCGCTCCCGACGACGACAGCCCGATTCACTGGGTCGCCGCGCCAGCGTGCCTCTCGGTCGTCTTTCTTCGGATTGGCCTCGTCGACGTCCACGTCGAACACGTCGTTGACGCCGTAGAGAAACACGTTCGCCGGGACGAGGAAGTACGCGACCAAGACGAGCGCCTCGGGTGAGAACAGGTCCGAGAGATTCGTCGCGGCGGCCGCGATACCGACGAGGACCGGCCCGGCGAGGTAGAGCCAAAAGCGTGGCCGCGAGAGGACGAACAGGTAGCTGAGTCGGTCTCGCAGTCCGCCGTCCATCGCGGAACCCGCCGCCATATCGGTCGTCATCGTGCGTCTTCGGCCATCTCCTCTGCGGTGAGTTGTCCGCTGATGAGACACATGGGGACGCCGATGCCGGGTGTCGTGAACGACCCCGTGAAGTAGAGGCCGTCGACCTTCTTCGAGGCGTGTGGCGGTCGAAGGAGCGCAGTCTGTCTGAGCGTGTGTGCGAGACCGAGTGCAGTGCCTTTCGTGCTGTTGTAACGCTCGGCGAAGTCGTTCACACAGAACGACTCTTCGACGACGATTCGGTCTCGGAGGTCGACACCCGTGTTCTCGGCGATGTCGTCGAGGACGAGGTCACGGTACGACTGGCGAATCTCCGGTGTGTCTTCGAGGCCCGCAGCGATGGGGACGAGTGCGAAGAGGTTACTGTGGCCGTCGGGTGCGACGGTGTCGTCCGTCTTCGAAGGGACACAGAGGTAGTACGCTGGGTCTTCGGGCCACGCCGGCCTGTCGAAGATGTGCTCGAAGTGGTCGTCCCACTGGGTCGGCAAGACGAGCGTGTGGTGGGCGAGTTCTTCGACGTCGCCTTCGACACCGAGGTAGAGGAGAAACGCCGAGGGCGCGTACGTTCGGGATTCCCAGTAGTCGGCGTCGTACTGTCGCTTCTCAGGTGGGAGGAGTTCCTGTTCCGTGTGGGCGTAATCGGCGTCGCTCACGACCTGGTCACAGAGGAACTCGCGTCCGTCTTCGGTTCGGACGGCGAATCCACCGCGTCGACCAGCGATTTCGGCCACCGGCGAGTCCGTGTGGAACTCGACGCCGAGTTCCTCTGCGAGTGAGACCATCGCGTCGACGACGCCCGCGAGGCCGCCGTCGGGGTAGTACACGCCCATGTTGAAGTCGACGTGACTCATGAGGTTGTAGAGCGCCGGCGTGTTGTCTGGCGCGCCACCGAGGAACACCAGCGTGTACTGCATTATCTGCTGGAGTTTAGGGTGGTTGAAGTACCGTTCGACGTGGTCTTGCATCGACCCGACGAGCGAGAGGCCCCACGCGTTTTTGGCCACGTCGAGGTCGATGTAGTCTCGGAGGTTGGGGCGGTCCTCGTAGACGAAGTGTTCCATCCCGATGCGGTAGTTCCGCTCGGACTTCCGGAGGTACTCGTCGAACTTCTCGCCCGCGCCGGGTTCGTACGACTCGAAGACGTCCTTGTTCGCCTCGATGTCGGGGAGCATGTCCACCTGGTCGCCGTCTTTGAAGAAGATGCGATAGTGCGGGTCGAGACGAGTGAGGCCGTAGTAGTCCGAGGGGCGTTTCCCGAAGTGTGCGAAGAATCGCTCGAACACGTCGGGCATCAGGTACCACGACGGACCCATGTCGAATCGGAACCCATCGCGTTCGAGCGTACTGGCTCGGCCACCGAGTTGTTCGTTCTTTTCCAACAGCGTCACGTCAGCGCCGGCGTCGGCGAGATAGCACGCTGTCGAGAGACCGCCGAACCCACCGCCAACGACGACGACCGACTCGCCAGCGAGAGAATCGAGGTCCGAGACAGAATTCATACAGTCTTGTAAGAACGTCAAGGACATAAATCGACTGACCAAATCGGTATCCGACGCAGGTATCTTTAGGACCAGTCCGTCCTAACGAGGCACATGAACGACACCACTGTCGTGGTTACTGGCGCGAGTTCCGGAATCGGTGCGGCCATCGCGCGAGCGTTCGGTCGGAACGGGGCGACAGTCGTCGCCTGCGCCCGCGACCACGACGCCCTCCAAACCGTCCTCGACGACGTCGAAGACGCCGGGGGTGCTGCAGAAGGCCTCCGTGCCGACGTCCGCGACGAGTTCGACATGGAGCGACTGATGGAGATTGCCGCTCGCGCCGGCGGTTCCATCGATGTTCTCGTCGCCAACGCGGGAGTCAACCACGGCACGCCCGGTGAGATGCCGATGGCCGACGAGTCGTACGCCGCGTTCGACGACACGCTCAGAACGAACGTTCGCGGCGTCTTTGCGGCGGTCAAAGAAGCACTGCCGCACATGACCGACGACGCCCGTATCCTCATCCCCTCCGGGTCGATCGCCCGCGAGGCGAAACCCGGGATGGGAGCGTACGCCGTCTCGAAGGCGGCGGCCGAAGCACTCGCTCGGCAGTTCGCCGCCGATTGTGCCCAACCTGTCGGCGTCCTCGACCCCGGTCTGGTCGCCACCGACCTCTCTGGCGGGCATGGACGCGACCCGGACGACGTTGGCGACATGTTCGTCTGGGCGGCGACCGAGGCCGACCCGGCCGACCTCGATGGCACCATCGTCGACCTCAAGGCGTGGAAGAAGGCGACTCGCTGACCGTCCAACTGGGACGCTGCGCCGACCGCCTCACGAAACCGGGCGCCTTATTAATCCGAGCCAATTCGTTCACAACATGAATCGTTCGACAGCCATCGGCGTCGGCAGCGTCGTGGTTCTCGTCGCCCTCTCGGCGTATGCAGTGTCCACGCAGGCGTGGAAACTTCTCATCGTCTCGTGGGCTGCCTTCGCTGCGATGGCGTTCGCTGCGCCGTTCGGTGCGCGCTCTCGCACCGAACACGCGGAAGGACTCGTCTGGGGTTACGGCCTCGCTAGCGGTGCGATGGTGACGAGTGCAGCAGTGTTTCTCGTCCCACAGGCACTCGGTCACCACCCACAGTTCGGTGGGTTCGGCATCGCGTTCGGTATCCTCGCCGGATTCGGTGCGCACACCGTCGGCCACCGATTCGCACACATGGACTTCCCGATGGACCGCACCGTGACGGAACTCTCTGCGCACGCCCTCTCCGCCGGTGCAATCATCGGAATCGTCTACGGAAACATCGACGTGGGTGTCGGCCTCGGCCTCGCAATCGTCTCGCACAAAGGTCCGGCGGGCTACGCTGCCGCCCGTCGCCTCGCTGGTAACGACAAATCGGTCTACCCGCTTCTCCTCCCAGCGGCGGGTCTCGGTGTCGCGGCCATCATTTCGAGTGCCGTCTCGCTCCCGGCGACAGACGCGTTCCGTGGTATCGTCTTCGGGTTCGCTTCCGGAGTCTTCCTCCACGTCGCCATGGACTTCCTTCCGCGGTGCGAAATCGGCAGTGAGATTCACGACCTGCTGTCGGTCGAAGACGAACACGCACACTCGGTGCTCGACAGACTCCGCGTCCACGCTGCCGTCAGTACCGTCATCGGCGGCGTCGCCGTCTTCGGTGCGTGGTTGGTACTCGCATAAGTTCTCACAGAGACCCTCCGACGTGAGTCGAAGGTCACATCTCGTCGGTGACGGAACGGCCAGTCACGTCTCGTCGGCGACCGAGACGTCGGTCACTTCTTCGTCAGCCGCCGAAGTTGGATGGAGATGCCGAAGGCCGCACCGAGGAGTAACACGAGGTTGAACGCGGCTTGGAACGGCGCGCGGAACTCGGGGTTCACCCACGTCGAGATGGTCTGTGAGGCGTTGAGGTAGAACTGCAAGGCCGCGATGAGTGCCAGCAGCAGCAACCCGACGAGGACAGCGTAGTCGAGATAGCGGCGCAGGCGTGCGGCGAACTCACGGTTCTCCCGTTCGGTTGGGTCGTCGTCCGGGTCGGGGACCGTCTGGGTCCGTTGGGCCTTCTTGGTCCCCGATTTCGTTGGCGTCTCGTCGCTCATTGGCTCCACCTCCGGGCGACGAACGCAGTGGCACAGAGCGCCACGAGTGCGACGACGGCGCCGAATCCGGGCGCCGAAGACTCGGTCCGGGTCGGTTCGTAGTCGCTTGCTTCAGGGGTCCGTTCTCTGTCGTCTTCGAAGTCTTCGACACGCAGTTCGACTTCTTCTGTGGTCTCGTTCACGCTAATCGTCCTCGTTGGGTTCAGGTTCGCCGCGCCACGAGCGGAGTCGATGACGACTCCATCTCGGAGCAACACGACGTCGATGTAGTAGTTGTACTCGTTCGGTACGGTCGCCGTCGCGTCCACGGACTCGGTCCGGCCGGCCTGGATGGTGCCGGCGTCGACTGTCGTCCGAGAGGCGACGATGTTAGACTCGGCCTGCCGGAGGACGAACGTGACCGAGAGGTCTTCGGCCGGTTGGTCACCGGTGTTGACGAGCGTCGCAGTCAGGTCGAGTGTGGTTCGGTTCTCGCCAGCGTCGGCGATGGAAAACGAGACTGGCGGGAGCGATTCGGACTCGGTGAACGACGTGGTCGATTGGAGGTACGGCGGCTTGATAGCCGAGACACCTCGGATGCTCTTTCGCGCCTCGTCGACGCGCTCGGCGTCGCGGTAGAGGACGACTTCGATGTCGTAACCTCCCTCTCGTGGGACGGTGAGGTTGGCAGTTGCGGTCGCTTCACCGTCACGGGTGAGCGTGCCGACGTCGACTCGTTCCGTCGTCGTCACCAGTCCCGACTCGGCGTCGATTGCTCGAACGAGCACGCTCACGTTCTGGGTCGGGTTTCGTCTGTGGTCGATTCGTGTCTCGATACCGAGTGTAACCGTCTCTCCCGTGGCAGGGCCCGCCGCGATGGAGACGTCCGCGACGTCGACCGGGCCGGGTCGAACCGGACCGTCGTCCGTCGGGTCCGCGAGGACACCGGGGACGAGGACAGCGGAGACGGCGGCGACGATGAGGACACCGACGGCCCCGCCCGCGAGGAGGGCGTTTCTATCCATAGTCGAGTGACATTTTCCGGTCGGTAAATGTTTTGTCCCTGATTAGTCTCGGACTGAGAACGTCTTCGGGACCGTACATGCGACTTTTGACGACAGCAATCGTAGGTTATGTGGCATGTCCGAGATGCAACAAGCAACCTGTTCGTGTGGGTTCAGCGTAACGTCCGAGAACGAAGACGAACTCGTGATGATTATCCAGAACCACGCACACGACACACACGGAAAAGAGATGACAGTCGCAGACGTAAAGGCGATGGCGAAGCAGGTCTAGCCGTCACTGTTGGGGTGTGGATTTTTATAGAACGGCGTCAGGATATGTTGCATGGCAACGTACGTTATCGGCACGAACTCTGTCCACACGAGTGCCGAACTCTGTGACTACCTCTCGCGACGAATAGAGACCGGCGACGTCGTTCACGTCGTCAACTCGCACAAAGGCGGCGACAGCACCGACAGCGACGACGTTCGCGACGGCGACGACGCGTTGAACGTCGTCTCCTCTCGCCTCGGCGACTTCGTCACCGTCGAGACACACCAGTTCATCCGCGGCAACGACCCGGCCGAAGACATCCTCGAGTGTGCCCAAGACCAGAACGCCGACGAAATCGTCATCGGCGTCAGAAAACGGAACCCGACCTCGAAAATCGTCTTCGGGAGCACCGCACAGGACGTCCTCCTCTCTTCGAACGTTCCGATGGCAGTCGTTCCGTTAGAAACAGTCTACTGAGGCGCGTCTCAGTTTCCGGGCCGGTATTCGACGAGCGTCATCTCGAAGACCGGTTCGTCGTCACCTTCCTCTTCGTAGAACGCCATGTATCCCGGGAGTGGACTCTCGGGGGAGACACAGCTCTCCCAGAACACACTGCCGTTCATCTGAACCACGAAGTACGCACAGTCGAGGCCGGCGTACGACGAGGTGCGCTCGACTGTGAAACTCACGTTCCCGTTGGTTCCAGAGGCTTCCCATCCATCGCCAACTTCGAGGGTTTCACCGTCGACACCGCTGTAGTACGGAGAGTTGAATCCGACCGTCGCAATCGACCCGGAGGGACTCCCGGAGAGTTCGCTGTAGAGTTGGTCCCGCGAGGCGGTCACGGTCTGCTCACTCGTCGTCTCCTCGGCGTCGACCTTCGTTCGGATGGTCACTTCGTCTTCGGTCGCAGAGAGGACTTCCCACTCGTACGTCGCCGTGTCGTTCAGGTTCGGCGACGTAATCTCGTAGCGGTAGTACTGGCCTTCTCGGAACTGTTCGTCCCACGACTGATTGAAGTCGAACGCCATCGACGACGAACTGTCTTCACTGCTGCTGCTGTCACCAGACTCGCCAGTGTCACCGTTCGTCGTGTCGCCGTCGGCAGTGTCCGCGACGGTCGTCGTCTGTGTTGCCGTTGCGCCGTCACCACCAACGCCACCTGAACACCCGGCCACGAGGACCAGGAGGGCGACGAGGAGGGTCTTCCACATTGAGTGCATACCCCTACCGACGCCGGTCGGCACTATAATAGTCTCGTGTGCCAGAGTGTCTCGGATTCGAGACGATTTAGACGAGATTCGTTTCGACGAGAAGAGGCGTTACTCGGCCGGTTCGTCGAGGACTTTCTCGGCGAGCGTCGGGACGAACGTGCCGATGTCGGTCACCATCCCAATCGCCTGCGACGACCCGCGGTCGAGCAGTTGCGTGACGGTTGCGGGGTTGATGTCGACACAGACGGTCTTCGCAGACGACGGCAGGCAGTTGCCGACGGCGACAGAGTGGAGGAGCGTCGAGAGCATGAGCACCATGTCGGCCTTGTGGGCCTGTTCTCGGATGGCGTTCTGTGCCTCGATGGTGTCGGTGATGGTGTCTGGAAGCGGCCCGTCGTCGCGGATAGACCCAGCGAGAACGTACGGAACGTCGTTCTTCACACACTCGTACATCACACCTTCTTTGATGAGGCCCTCTTCGACGGCCTCGGCGATGCCGCCTGCTCGGATGACTTCACTGATGGTGTAGATGTGGTGTTTGTGCCCCTTTCGTGGGTGCTCCATCGTCTCCATATCCATCCCGAGGGAGGTGCCGTAGAGTCCGCGTTCGATGTCGTGGGTGGCAAAGCCGTTGCCAGCAGAAATCATGTCGATGTAGCCCTCGCGGATGAGACGCGCGAGTGCGTCACCGCCGCCGGAGTGGATGAGCGCCGGCCCGGCGACGACGAGGACCTTCCCACCTGCTTCTTTCGTCTCGCGGAGTGCGTCGGCGATTTCGCCGATGAGTGAATCCGACGGACGCTCCGAGGAGACACCGCCTTGCATGAACCCGAACGGACCTGACGAGTCACGGGGGCGCTCTGGAGGCTTGACACGGATGCCTGCCTCGTCGGTGACGATGAGGTCGCCTTCTTCGACGCTGTTGAGAACTTTCGTGTAGGCGCGTGGCCCCTCGGGTCCGTCGGGGTCGACGACGATTGCACAGTCCATCTCGATGTTTTCGACCGAGAGCCAGTCGCCCTCGTACCGAACGTCGGTCGGATGGTTGGTCGTGGAGTAGAACCCGACTGGGACGACCTGGTCTGCAGGCGACGGCTCGACACGAGCGTCGACCGGTTCGGTGAGGTTGGCCCCGATTTGGTGGAGTTCGTGGAGAATCTCCTGGAGTAGCTTCTCGTCGTCCGCCGAGACGGCCATCCGGCAGTACGACGTCTTGTCCTTCTGTTTCCCGACGTCGAACTGCTCGACGTCGAACTCGCCTCCGAGGTCCATCACGAGACCGAAGGCCTGTTGCATCATCCCGGAGTCGATGATGTGGCCTTCGAGTTCGACCGTACGTGTGTGGGTCATTGGCGGAGAATTGACTGTGGGGGCAAAATGGGTTACGGACACGACAGTCCAACCGTCGGTTTGCGACCATCGAAACGGAGCGTCAGAAAAAACAGTGAGTGGACGCGCTCAGAAGAGCAGGCCTTTGAACAGGTTGGCGATGGTCCAGACAGCCTTGTCGACGAAGTGGCCGTCCTCACCGGTGACACGGATTCGGTCGTCGCGGACCGCCTGTTCGACTTCGGCCAGTGGGTTAGACGACGACGCAATCGCTTCGAGTGTCGCGCGGTCGGTGCTGATACGCATCGATGCGTCCGGATTTGGCTCCGCCGCGACGTCGACGATACGCATGTCGTCGTCGACGCTCGCGGAGTACACGTGTGTCTCGTCGCCGTCTTCGATGTAGACGTTCACCGTCTTGCCGGCGATGAGGCCACGGGCGAACGAGACGTCGAACTGGTCGGCGTTCTGGTTGTACAGCGCGACACCCTCTTCGAGAAGTTGGAGCATCTCTTCGTCACTCGGACTCTCGGACTCCTGTGCGACGACGGGAGCCGAAGCGGTGACGAGCGCGATGGCGAGGAACACAGAGACGAGACGGCGAGAACGAACGAGGCGGCGGATAGGTGACATAGTCGAGACTCCTTTGGCGGCTGACGACATAATGATTCTCACGACTATTCAGAAAATTGTCCAGAGTGGCTGTTAGATCGTGTTAAGGAACGACCGCAGATGACCGAACGTCTGTTCGAAGGTTCGGTCGTAGTGGTCGAAGTGGTCTGCAGGGAGTTCGACGAACGTTGCATCGATGAGTTCGTCGGCGAGCGCGGCGACGTCGTCGGCAGGGGCGAGTTCGTCGCGTGTTCCGGCGACGAGGAGGACTGGGCAGGTAATCTCTTCTGGGTCCGAGAGCGCTCGGTAGCGGAACATCGAGAGGAACACGCGGGCCGGCGTCTCGTCGCGCCAGGCACTCCCCGGCGGGACGAGTTCTCGGTACGCTCCGCGTGTCCCGGGGTCTTCGAAGACGGCCATCGACGCGCCATCACCGACGACCGGAACGCGGTACGGTCCGAGGAGTCGTGACTGAAGTTTGTCGCGGACGCCAGCGACGAGTGCAGCGAGCGTTCCTCGAACGCCACGGCCACCCATCACTCCCGTGCCGTCGAGCATCGGGTTCTGTGCGACGACGGCCGCGACACGGCCATCTTCGGCGGCCGCACGGAGTGCGTAGCCACCGGAGAGCCCCGCCCCCCAGAGGATGAGACGCTTCGAATCGATTTCGGGGCGTTCACGCAGTCCGTCGAGTGCTGCGTGCCAGTCTGCAACCTGCGAGCCGGGAGCGACGAGATTTCGCGGTTCGCCGTCCGAATCACCAGTGTTCCGGTAGTCGAAGAGGAAGGCGGCGAACCCCGCTTCGGCTAACCGCTCGGCGTAGGTTCGGAGGCCAAAGCGACGTTCTGCGGCGAGTTCTCCGGCCATGACGACGACGGGCGGTGTCTCGACACCGTCAGGGCGGTACAGCCAGCCTGCGCAGTCCGTCCCGTCACTCTCGAAGCTGAGGCTGACTCGTGAGTAGTCGAAGTGTGAGGGCCGGCGTGGCCCCCGCGCGGCCGGTGGTTTCCCGCGATGACGCCACGCGCTCACGCTGTCCCCTCCTCGTAGATACTGTCGAGGACACGTTCGGACAGTTCCACGTCGTCTATCTCGTAGCGGTTGTACGCGCGAATCCAGTCGGCTTCGAGACGCCACGTCGCCTGTACGTCGCCCTCACTCCGCAGAATCGTCGCGTCGACGGTCGTCGGTTCCAGCGCCTCGTCGTTCGCGAGTTCGAGGAACGCCGTGACTGCTCGCCCGACTTCACCGTGGTCGGGTTCGACGTCTGGAAACGCCGTGAGATAGGTCATAGACACGTGGTCGTCGATGGAGAGAGACTCGACACTGATACCGTTCCCACGAAGTGCTTCCTCGACGGTGGCCGTCGGTTCGAGGTCGTTCATGGAACGTGGTACGGTACCCGTCGGCTAAACGTTTGCCGCGCGACAGGACAACTGAGCGGGCGACGCCTCTCTCCGCTGACTACGCCTCTGTATCGAGACGACGCAGCGCGTCGTGGAGTGAAAACAGTGGTTCGATGTCGCCAGCGGCGTAGTCGACGAGAAGGCGGGTGAGTTCGGCGTGTGTGTGGGTGTGGTCGAGGCCGGCGACGACGCCGTCGACGAACTGCTCGCCGAGGGCCTCACCGACGTGCGCACCTTTCACGTGTCTGTCGTCGATGCCAAGGCGGTCGAGATAGTTCGGTGGCAGGTCGTAGTCGTCGTACCAGACGGTCGGTTGGGCGATACCTGCCTCGTCGCATGCCTTCCAGAGCGCGGGAATCTCTCTGTTGGGGCGGACCGCGTTCGGGTACGCTGTCGCGGCGAGCGTCCCGAGGTCGACGTGGTTCGAAAACAGTGCGTCCACGCGGGACGGTGCGTCGGGCCACACGCCCTCGTCTGCGACTGTCGTGGCCCACGCCCGGAGGTGGTGCTCGTCGAAGAACTCGCCGTTGTACGTGACGACTGGGCCACCGTGTGCCTCACACCACTCGACGACCCTCCGGAGGAGGTCTGCTGTGTGTTCTGCCTCCCAGCCACCGTCGCGAAGGAGCACTTCGACCTTGGCGTCTCCGTCACCGTCGTGGTAGCCAAGCCCGACCGCGACCAGCTCGAAGTCGGCAGTGTTCTGGAAGTCGGTCGGTTCTCCACGCGGGCTAGCCGTCTCGATGTCGAGTGCGAGTCGCCCCTCGTTCATACACTGTGAGTCTCAAATCGAGTACAAAAATCGGCCGGCTCGACTCCGAAACGAGTCACTCCTGTCTCGGCGATAGTGCTGAACGAAGTGTCATAATTCGATAGACACGACCGGGATTGGTCGCGTCTCGCTTCCCGAAACCCTCCCCCGAGATAGAACGTCGACACCACCAGAAATACCAGTCAGATGTCCAACATCTAAATACTTTCTGCCAGCGTCTACCTGCCTATGGCCCGAAGACCAAGAGCAGCAGCCCGACGGGAGCGGCGTGAACAACGCGGTATCGGACGGCGAGGTGGGCCGAGCGACTGGGAACGGTACAGAATGACGCAGCGACTCGTCGCTATCGGTGACGACTACTACGTCGAAAATCAGGCCGGCATGCGGGCGTTCAAAATCGACGGGAAGGTGCTCCGTGTCCGCGAGACGCTCAAGATGGACGACCTCCAATCTGGCGACGAGTACAAGATTCAAGAGCGAATCGCTCGCGTCAGAGAGACCATGACCATCCAGAAGAACGGTCGAAAGGCGGCAGTGGTACACAAGGCGGTCGTTACCCCGCTCCGAGACCGCTTTACCGTCTCTCTCGTCGGCGGGCCTGACCTGCGGGTCCAGGGGAACATCGTCAACCACGAGTACAGGTTCATGCGAAACGGACAGCGAGTCGCAGAAGTGTCGAAGAAGTGGTTCCGCGTTCGCGATTCGTACGGTATCGAAGTCTCTCCCGAGATGGATGCTGGTCTCGTGGTTGCTTGTACTGCCGCCCTCGACATGATGGTCCACCCAACTCGGTAAGCAAAGACACGGAGATGTGCTCTCCACGACTCGTTTTTCGAACTCGCTCGAACGAACCAGTTCTACCCTCGTCTGTTCACAGGACGCTCTCACGACGGTGAACGTCGGGTCTCACCGACATTCAAATCAAATATCGTACAGTTTCATTCACTGTCCACGCGATATGTCGGTATGGCTCGAAGACCACGGGCGGAGACGCGGCAATCACGACGAGAAGGACGTGGGAGGGGACGACGTGGAGGAAAACGCGAGTGGGACCGCTACAAGATGACCCAGAAACTCGTCTCCATCGGGGACGACTACTACGTCGAAAATCACGCCGGGGCGAAGGTGTTCAAAGTCGACGGGAAGGTGCTTCGTGTCCGCGAGACGCTCAAGATGGACAACCTCCAGAACGGCGATTCGTACACCATCAAAGAGCGAATCGTCCGCATCAAGGATACGATGACGATTCACAAGAACGGTCGTCCGGCGGCGACGGTGAAGAAAGCGCTCGTCACCCCACTTAGAGACCGGTTTACCGTCTCCATCCACGGCGGGCCGGACCTCCACGTGAAAGGCAACATCCTCGACCACGAGTACAAACTGATGCGCGACGGTGAGCGAGTCGCAGAAGTGTCGAAGAAGTGGTTCCGCGTCCGCGACACCTACGGCATCGAAGTCGCACCCGAGATGGACGACGGACTCGTCGTCGCCTGTACTGTCGGCCTCGATATGATGGTCCATCCGACTCGGTGAGCGACGACGGAATCGAGCAGGCACGCAAGAACCTCGTCACATCCCTCCGCGAGCGAGGTTACATCTATACGAGGAGAGTCGAGCGGGCGATGGGAGCAGTCCCCCGACACGAGTTCGTCCCCGACGCCGTTCGTGGCCGTGCCTACGCGGACGAACCACTCGATATCGGTCATGGGCAGGTCGTGACTGCGCCACACCTCGTCGCCCAGATGACCGAACTGCTCGAACTGCGGCCGGGACAGACGGTCCTCGAAATCGGAACCGGAAGCGGGTACCATGCGGCCGTTCTCGCAGAGATGGTCGGCCCCGAGAACGTCTTCACCATCGAGCGGGTTCCCGCCCTTGCCGAGTCTGCTCGCGATGCACTCAGCCGAACTGGCTACGGTTCCGTGACGGTCATCGTCGCTGACGGGTCCGGTGGACTCCCCGACGAGGCACCCTTCGACCGTATCAACGTCACGTCTGTCGCCCCGGAGATTCCCGACCCGCTCGTCTACCAACTCGCCGACGGTGGGCGGATGGTGATTCCACTCGGCCCTCGTGGCGGGTCACAGGAGTTGGTGCTCGTCACAAACGTGGATGGACGAGTCGAGCAGACGAACTACGGTGGTGTTCGGTTCGTTCCGCTCATCGGTGAACACGGGTTTGCTGACGAAGAGTGAGTGATGCCTCTCACCGATTGGCTAAAATGAAAATGTGACCGCGGTTCCTTACTCGCTGCCGAACATCTGGCGCATCATCGGGTGCATCTCCATGAGCTGCTCCTCGGCGATCTCCTCGTACAGCTTGTACGTGATGGAGACCGTAAGCAGCAGCCCCGTCCCGGAGACGGCACCGATGGTTCCCAGCATGTTCGCCATGACGGCGAGCAGGCCGACCAACGCGCCACCGATGACGGTCACTTGCGGGATGTACCGCTCCATGACCTTCTCGATGACCTGCGGGTTACGTCGGAAGCCGGGAATCTGCATCCCGGAGTTCTGAATCTGTCGTGCAGTCGCCTCGGGGCCCATGCCGGTCGTCTCGACCCAGAAGATTGCGAACACCGCACCACCGACGATCATGAAGACCAGGTCGATGAGCACGCGGATTGCAATGTCGAGTGGGTCAGCCGACGTGAGGCCCAGGAACCACATCCAGTCGGAGCGCGACTGGATGGGCGCGAGGTAGTAGAACAGGCCACCGGTGACCTGTCCACTCGCGTACTCGCCAAGCCACGCGGGCATCCCCGCCCACTGGCTGTCGAGAATGCGCCCGAGGAACTGGATGTTCGCCTGCAGGGCGCGGACGAGGATCATCGGCAGGACGCTCGCGTAGATGAGCTTCACCGGGAAGCGACCGCGGGCACCCTTCACACGAGCGTGCGACAGGGGAATCTCCACGCGGACACTCTCGGCGTACACGACGATAGCGAAGATGAGTACCGTCGTTGCAAGCGCGAGCAGTTGACCCTGACCGAGGAAGATGGTCGACAGCAAGTCAGTCGGCGAACTCGGCAGCTGAACGGAACCGGTGAAGATTCCGATCCACGTCGGGAAGAAACCCGACGCACCACCGAGGCCTTGCCAACTGAACAGCCCACCGACGAGCTGCTGGCTGACACCGGCGATGATGAACAGCCCAACACCGGAGCCGACGCCCCACTTGCTGACAATCTCGTCCATGAACAGGATGAGGACACCACCGACGGCGATCTGCGCGAAGATGAGTACCTCCACGCCGAACGTGCCGATACCGAGCGCAGATGCGACGGCAGGGTCGGCTGGCAGGAATCCGCCAGCGAACACCATCGGAACGCCCGTCAGGACAATCATGACCCCGACGAGCAGCTTTTGAAGTCCCTGATAGAGGACCTGATCGCGCGGGTTGTTGTTGGTGTCCAGCCCGAGCAGGTCAGCACCGCCAAGCAGTTGTAAGACGATGCTCGCCGTGACGATTGGACCGATACCCAGTTGGAGCACCGAGCCCTGCTGTCCGGCCAAGATGGAGCGGAACTGACCGAAGAGGTCGTTCGCAGCCCCAGCGTCGACACCGAACAGCGTCACGTTCGTCAGGAAGAAGTACAGGACGAGGATACCACCAGTCCACCCGAGTTTCCGGCGGAACGGTACGTGTCCCTCCGGTCGGGCGACTGAAGGCATCCGCGCCAGCACTGGTTCGGCGGCGTCCTTCCATCCCATGATTTATTCCTCGTTATCGTCGTCGGCGTCAGCCTCGGCTTCCGCTTCGGCTTCAGCCGCTTCTTCTGCGCGTTCGGAGAGTTCGGCGCTGCCGCCAGCCTCTTCGATGAGTTCGACGGCACCGGCGGTGAATGCGTCAGCGACGACGTTCAGTTCGTTGCGAACTTGGCCGCCACCGAGCACCTTCACGACGTCCGCGTCCCAGCCGTCCTCGGCCACGTCGCGAGCGTCGATGGTGTAGGCGTCACCGTCTTTCTCGGCGAGTCCGTCTGCGGCGAGGAGTGCAGCGTCCTCGTCGAGCTTCTGGACCTTGACTTCGGCGACGGTGTCCTGCAGGGTGTCCGGTCGCTTGAAGCCGTGCTTGCCGAGCGGTTCGTAGTTGTGGAATTCGTGCTTGTCGCGCCCGGCACGGCCACGGCCACCACGGTGTCCGGCACCACGCCGGTTCTTGTGGGTACCGCCGCTGTGGGTCCGGGAGCCACGCTGGCGTCGTTTCTTGGACGTCATCGCATTGCCTCCAGGAGTTCGTCGATCTGCTCGGTCTCGTGCTTACCGAGCTGACCGCCTTCCTTCGTGACGTGCTTCTGGCCGCGGTGGCCACCACGTGCAGGGTGGAGTCGGAGCACCGGGGAGACACCCTGCTTTCGCAGCGTCGTCTCCTCGTCGTAGACCGCCTGCGCGAGCGAGGCGATGTCGTCGTAGTCGGTGTTCTCGGAGACCCACTCGTCGGTGATGTCGGCGTCGCCCTCTTCGGGCTCGGCGCGCGTGCGGATGAGGGTCTCGACGACGTCGACACTCGGCGTGCCGTGTGCGACGTAGTCGTTGACCTTCGTGATCATGCCACGGTAGGTGTCCGACTCGGGGACGAACGTTGCGTGGTTCACGCGGGTGATGTTGAGCATCTTCAGCGTGTCACGAACGTCCTGTGCCATGTTGACTTCACCGCGAAGTTGAACGATAGCCTGCATTAGTCGCGCACCTCCTGACGGACTTCACGAGCGCGTCGCGGCGTACGGGACTGCGACGCGTTCTTGAGTGCGTTGTACGTTGCCTTTGCGAGGTTGACGGTCGTCCGCGTGTTCCCGTCGCTCTTGGTCCAGGCGTCCTGGACGCCGGCGAGTTCGAGGATGTTGCGGACCGTCTCTGCGGCCGCGAGGCCGAGACCCTGCGGTGCTGGGATGATTCGAACCGTCACAGAGCCTGCTTTCCCTTCTGCCTTGCGGGAGAGGGAGTTGAGGCCGCCTGCGCGGTCTTCCCAGGAACCGGAGCCGCGGTCAACCTTGATAATGTTCAGTTTCGCCACCTCGATCGCTTTCTGGATAGCGCCGCCGACCTGATCGTCGCGGGCTTCAGCGTAGCCGAGGTAACCGTCACGGTTGCCGACTGCAACGACACACCGGAACTTCACCCGGCGGCCAGAGTCGGTCATGCGCTGAACCATGTTGATGTCGAGAACTTCGTCTTCCAGTCCGGGGAGGAGCTGGTCGACAATCTGGGGCTCCTTGAGCGGAAGCCCGGTCTCGAGCGCCTGGTCCATCGACGTGACGTCGCCGTTCTGCACCATGCGGCCGAGCCGCGTTCGCGGCTCCCAGCCGTTGTTATTTCTGCTCATTCGTCCTCCTGAAGGTTCCCGAGCACTTCGTCGAAGTGGTCGGGGAGGTTCGTGGCGTCGAAGTCTCCACTGTAGAGCGGCTCGTCGAGCTGCTCTGCGTACTCAGCGATGTGGACACCGCGGTTGCGGTCCCAGTCTGCGAGCACTGCGTCGTTGTGGGGGATTTCGAGGCCAGCGTCGATAGCACCCTCTTGCACTGCGAAGACCTTGTTTCCGGGCGTGGCCGTGTTGAGGCCGATGTCGAGGACTGCTTCCTCGACGCCGGCGGCCAGTGCCCGCTTACCTGCCAGGTACCCCGTGAGGTACGCGCTCGGGAGGTTGCCCGTTGGGGCTTCCCAGCCGTACTCGGCGAGGTCGGCAGAGGTCGCTGCAGCGTGGGTCTCGTCGCCCTGCGGGCCCGGCGTGACCAGCTGCGCCCTGACGTGCTTGTTGCTCACGCGAGCAACGAGGCGGGGTTTACCCGATTTCAGCAGGCGCAACCTTTGATGGTAGTCCGTCCGGACTTCGCGGCGGCGACGCATCGGAACCTTGTATCGTGGTCCTGTCGCCATTATTGAATCTCCACCTGGTAGTTGTTCTGGATGTATGCTTCGAGCCGGTCCACGCTGTCGAATTCGCCACCGGACGCCTTGTTGTAGAGCGAGCGGTACTGGGTACGGTCGAGCGTACCGTCGTCACGCAGCTCTTTCAGGCGACGGCGCTGGGCGCGGATTCGGCTGACCCATGCGTCTTTCTTGTTCTTCCGAGCGCCGGAACGGCCCTTGCGGGAGCCGGCACCCTTGCGGTGACCGTAGGAACGCTTGGCGGCGCGCTCGCGTGCGCGACCTTTCGAGTTGCCCTTGGCGTCCTTGGCGCGAATCGTGCCCTCGTCGACGAGTTCACGGATGTCTTCGCGCGTGATGGCCTCCGCGATGTCGGACTGTGCCTCAGGGTCGAACCAAACACGACCCTTGCCAACGTCGAGGACGTCAGCGGCCATGCGCTTCTGTGCTTTCAGGTCCGTCATCAGTTATCCACCTCGACTTCGACGTAGGTGGGGTTGAGAACGCGAATCTCGCGCTCTTCAGCCACTTCCTCGATGCGCTCGCGCTTGCGCGCGCCGACCGAGGACGCGATACGAACAGCCTGCGTGTCACCGTCGACGCCTTCGAGGTCGTCCGTGTTGAACACACGAACTTCCTCGAAGCCGGACGGGTGCAGACCACGGGCGGCCTTCGGCGTGCGGTAACCCGCCTGAACCTTGGGGCCTTTGCCCTTGATGCCGCGTCGCTGCTTGGAGAGACCACCACGGGGGCGCCGCCACGACGTGGGCGTGCGCTTCTTCTTGTGGTAGTCCTGCCGGTTGAACTGCGGCTTGCCTTCGCGGCGCTTCTGTGCGAGTGCCGCTGCCTTCTCGGCGTCGAGTTCGGGCTTCTTGTCCGCGTAGCCGCGGGGGCGAAGTTCCGTCTCGACGTCTTCGGCAGGCTCTTCTTCGGCTTCTTCGGCTTCGGCGGACTCGTCTTCGACCTCAGCCTCCGACTCTTCGGAGACTTCCAGGCCACCGACGTCGGCTTTGATACGCGCGGCGAGCGCGTTACCAATGCCATCGGCTTCGGCCAGTTCGGACTGGCTCGCAGCCTTCACGTCGTCGACAGTCTCGAAGCCTGCTTCGCGAAGCGCGTCAGCTTTCGACGGGCCGACACCGCTGATGTCTTCGAGTTCGGTGATTTCTTCCGACATTAGGCACCACCAGTCTTGGGTTTCTGGGTGATGTACACGCCGTCGGTGAACACGCGAGTGTCCTTGTCCGTGACGCGAGTGAGTTGTTCGATGTCGGCGGCAGTCTGCCCGACGTCCTCCTTGCTGGGGCCGCTCAGGGTGACTTCTTCGCCGTCGACCTGTACCTGGGTGTCACCGCGAACTGCTGCTCGTCGCGGGGACTTCTCGCCGAGGAAGTTCTTGATGACGACTTCGTCGCCTTCGACGTTCACTTGCATCGGGAAGTGAGCGTAGTGGACTTCCATCTGGTACTCCCATCCCTCGGTGACGCCGTGAAGCATGTTGTTCACGTGGCTCTCGAAGGTGCCGATCGTCGCGTTCGTTTTCGCGTTCTCGACGTCGGTTTCGATGACCACGGAACCGTCTTCGACGGTGACCGAGACGTTCGGGTACCACAGGCGCTTGGTGACGCTACCGTTGGAACCCTCGACGGTGAGTTCGAGGTTGTCGACCTCGGCGGTTACCTCGTCCGGGATTTCGATTTCTATTCGGCTCATTGTTCTAGTAGACGTAGGCGATAATCTGGCCACCGATGCCCTGTTCGCGGGCCTCGTAGTGGCTCATGACGCCGTGGCTCGTCGTGACGATGAGCGCCCCGTAGTCACGGGCGGGGAGGAACTGCTTCTCCCATCGCTCGAAGTCGTCAGCACCCGCGGAGTACCGCGGCTTGACGGCGCCACACTTGTTGATTGCGCCTTTCAGTTCGACCTCGAACTTACCGGCCTTGCCGTCGTCGACGAATTCGAAGCCGTCGACGTACCCGCGGTCGTAGAAGACCTCGAGGACGGAGCCGATGATGTTCGAGGCGGGCTGGATCTCGTGGGACAGGTGTCCGACGCTCTCGGCGTTGTTCACACCGGAAAGCGCGCTACTGAGTGGATCGTTGTCAGCCATATATTATCGGTACTTCTTGAATCCCATCTCGCGGGCAATCTCTCGGAAGCACTGGCGGCACAGGTTGATGTCGTACTTGCCGACAAGTCCCTGCTTTCGCCCGCAGCGCCGGCACTCGTTCTCCTGGCCGGTGCGGCGGGTCGCGTGCTCGCCCGTCTGTTCTGTTTCGCTATCGCTCATTCTTCAACCTCCACGTCGAACGTGGATTCGATGAACGCGACGGCGTCCTCGACGGTCATCCGGTGGGATGACGGAATCTGTCGAGAGCGCTTGTCGCGCTTTTTCACACGGTATCCGGGGCGGACGAGGTTGACCGTCACGTCCAGGCCGTAGATACCGATCTGCGGGTCGTACTCCTGACTCGGGAACTCGGTGTGCTCTGCGACACCGAAACCGAAGTTACCCGTCTCGTCGAACGACGAGAACGAGAGGTCCGCGATTGGGAGTGCGGTCTCGAGGAACTCGACGGCGGCGTCGCCGCGGAGCGTAACCTTCGCGCCGACGGGTTCGCCCCGACGGACACCGAAGTCCTGCGAAGCACGGCCGGAGACCGTACGAACGGACTCCTGTCCCGTGATCTCTTCGAGGATGTCTTCGGCTTTCGCGAGTTCGCGACCACCTTCGCCGACGCCCATGTGGACGACGACTTTCTCGATACGCGGGTCGCGCATCGCGTGGAATTCAGCTTCGCTCATTCGTCATCACCCGTGAAGTTCTCGTCGATGACGACGACGTACTGTTCGATGGTCTCGAACGCGCCGTCTTCGGTCTCGACGACAACGGAGTTGTTTCCGCTGCCCTTCGTCGTGATAATCTCGGTGACTTCACCGATTTCGCCGGCGTGGGAGCCAGCGACGGCAGTGACGAGTGCGCCTTCCTCGTACGGGAAGTGCACGACGACGTCCTTCGTCTCGTTGTCGACGACGATGGAGTCCTTGTTGCTGTACTCCGAGGCGTCGTCGACGACGAGGTTCGAGCCGTCGTGAAGCGTCAGCTGGAACTTGCCGCCAGTGACCTGCGTCTTGCGGACGATCTTTCCGAGTCGGCTGGATGCCGAGTCGGCGTCGATGGGCGTCAGTGCGAGACGGCCACCCTCGTCGGGGAAGACACGGTAGTATTCGTCACGCTCGGTGAACGCCAGGATGTCGAACATCCCGATGGGACGGCGAACGTCGGATGCCGCGTCGCCGTTGACCAGAACACTCTGGTTGTTGAGGGCGTACTTGGCTTCCTTCTTCGAGTCCACGTAGCCGAGCACGTCGCGCAGGACGATGAGCAGGGGAACCCCTGCCTTGCCGTGCGGACCGGCACCGGCTTTGACCGTGAACGTGCCTGTCTTGCGCTCGACCGGCCAGGACTTCGGTACGGACAGTCGCTTCTGGTGTCGAGTCATTCGTTATCCTCCTTGAGTCGGGCCTCGCGCACGTCGTCTTCGAGGTCCAGTTCCGTCACGCGGACGTTACTGGCCTGAAGGGGTCGTGGGACCTCCTCACCGTCGGCTTTTGCCACAGTGACGCCTTCGACGTAGATGACGGCGTCCTTGAGGTCGACCTCGGTGACTTCGCCATCTTCGCCGGCGAAGTCGCCACGGAGTACCTCCACGGTGTCGCCCACGTTGACGCGGACGTTCCGGGTGTCGTACTCCTCGCGGAGGTCGGCCGACAGCGGTGCGCGGACCTGCTTTTGCCGCTCGTGGAGCGGCGCATTGCGAACTTCGTTTCGCTGTTTGCGCGGTTGTCGGGTCATACTATACAATCATCGTAGCCGTCGATGCGATACTCCCGAAGCGCTCGGCCACTTCGCGTGCGACGGGTCCTTTAATCTCGGTCCCGCGAGGCTCTTCCATCTCGTCGATGATGACGGCGGCGTTGTCCTCGAACTTCACACGCGTCCCGTCCGGCCGGCGGAAGGATTTCCGCTGGCGGACGATGACGGCTTCGAGCACCTGGCGGCGCATCTCTGGGGTACCTTTGGTAACCGAGACGGTCACCTTGTTCCCGATGCCTGCCTTGGGGTGTCGGTTCTTCGTGCCGGAGTAACCCGCGACGCTGATAACCTTGAGTTCGCGTGCGCCGGTGTTGTCGGCACACGTGATCAGCGAGCCACGAGCGACGCCTTTGGTGATGTCTGCTTTGAGCGCTTCCATCACTCGTCACCCCCGATGATTTCAACCACAACGTGTGATTTGGTCTTCGAGAGCGGGCGTGTCTCCGCAATCTTTACTTCGTCACCGACAGCGACGTGGTCGAGCACGCCCGGCACGTGTGCCGGAATGCGCGAACGTCGCTTCATGTAGCGGTCGTACTTCGGAACGAATACGTCGTACTCCCGCTCGACGATGACGGTCTTTGCCATGTCCGTCGAGACGACTTTGCCCTCCAGGGTCTGACCCCGGACGGAGAGCGAGCCGTAGAACGGACATTTTTCGTAGTCGTAAGCCTCGGATTCGTCGGGTTCCGGAGGCATTGGAACGTCTAGTCCTATCGCCATTTCGAGTCACCTGTAGTTTCGGTGCGTAGGGCGGGTCGTGAGAGCAGTTGTGAGCCATCCACCGTAACGTAGGCCATGCCCTCGCAATTCCCAATGTGGGAAGCGGCCGATGATGAGTCGGCGCGCCGGCCAGACTGACTGGCATCTAATCCGCCAGTAGTATCCGACCGAAGTTTGGACGTGGTCCCCGACACCTTCGCAGCGCCGGCGGCTTCATCTGTGCACGGAATCTCAAATTCGAAGGTCGCCCCTCGTTTCGGCACCTGCCGCACCCGAGTCCCATCGTCGACCATCAGCGTACGCATCGTCTCGACGACGATACGCCCGGCTATCCCGACAAGGTCGGGGTTCGCCGCGTCGACGACCTCTACAGAGAGGCCGTTGAGTTCGTGTCGCGCGAGGGTCTCGGGTGTCAGTGGCATTTATTCTTCGTCGAGGTCGCCTTCTTCGCCCTGAATCGTCTTGATTCGGGCGATAGTCTTCTTCAGTTCAGAGACGCGCCCCGGGTTGTCCGGTGCGCCACCCGCGGCCTGAACGGCCTTGGCGTTGAGCAGTTCGGTCTCGAGCTCTTCGAGCTCGGCGACGCGCTCTGCGGGCGTCATGTCGCGAATCTCTTCGGTGTAGAGGATTGCCATTTATTCTTCCTCCTCTTCGTCGTCGTCTTCCATCTCGGCAACGAGGTCGGCCGCCTCTTCGGCGACATCTTCGTCGAGGTCTTCCTCGACGGCTTCCTCGTCGGCGTCGGCCTCGTCCTCGACGACTTCTTCGTCGAGGTCTTCCTCGACGGCTTCCTCGACGACTTCCTCGTCGACGGCTTCCGTCTCGGGTTCGGCTTCGACGTCCTCGGAGACGTCCGGAACTTCTTCCGGTTCCTCTTCGAGGAGGTCTTCGACGCTCTCGGTCTCTTCGATCTGTTCGACCGCTTCAGGCTGGGCGTCTTCCTCGACTTCGAAGTCGTCGGGGAGGCGCGCACCCGGCGGGATGATCTTGACCGTGACGCCGATGGTACCGAGCTTCATGACTGCGACGCCCTGGCCCTCGTCGACGATTTCCTGTGCGGGTTCACCGTTGTGCTTGATGTAGCCACGGTTGAACTTCTCCACGCGCGAGCGAGCGCCCGTGACCTTGCCGGAGAGGACGATTTCGGCACCGAGGGCGCCGGCGTCCATGATACGGTCGATGGTCGTGTGGCCCGCTTTGCGGAAGTACCAGCCACGCTCGAGTGCGTTGGCGAGGCGGTCGGCGACGATCCGGGCGTTGAGGTCCGGCTCGTCGACTTCCTGCACGTCGATCTGGGGGTCGTCGAGGTTGAATCGCTCTTCGAGTTCCCGAGTCACCTTACGGATGTTTTTCCCACCCTTTCCGATGACCATACCGGGCTTCTCGGCCTTGAGCACGATCTGCGTGCCCATGGGCGTCTTCGCGACGTCCATGCCGCCGTAGCCGGCGCGGCCGAGCTCTTCGGCGAAGAACTCGTCGATCTGGGACCGCTGCAGTCCGTTCTCGATGAATTGGTGTTCGTCAGCCATTATTCCTCGACCTCCTCGATGATGAGTTCGACGTCACAGATTGGGGTGTTCCACGGGTCTGCCCGGCCGAAGGCGCGGGGCTTGCGACCCGGACGTTCGCCGACCTTGTGGGCGGCGACGTGTTTGATTTCCATGGCTGGGCCGTCGAATCCCTGTTCGGTCGCGTTGTTGCGGACGTTCTCGAGGAGCTCGAGGAACGCCTTGGACGCTTTCTCAGGGTATCGTCCTGCGTCCCAGCCCTCGATGTCGCTTCGGTGACCGACACCGGAGTTGTGCTGCTTGAACGGAACCGAGCGCTCGCCGTCGATGACGGCTGCGAGGTAGTCCTCGGCGTCGGCGACGGTCATCCCCTTGATGGCGCGGGAGATGGCCTTGCTGTGCTTGAGGCTGATGGGCCGGTCCCGGAGCATACCCTTGGCCGTGGAGTCCGGGTCGGCCTCGACGCTGTAATTGATTCCCATGGTTTTACTTGAGCGGCACGAACTTCGAGGACCGGGTCGCGCCGATACCGGCCTGACCGTGGGTCACTGACGAACGGGTCAGCTGGAACTCGCCAAGGTAGTGCCCGATCATTTCGGGCTGAATCTTGACGCGTTCGAACTCCTGACCGTTGTAAACGGCGAAGGTGAGACCGACGAACTCGGGGAGAATCGGCATGTCACGCAGGTGCGTGCGGACTGGCGCGTTTGCCGTCTCCTCTTCCGTCTTGTCTTCGACCTTCGCGAGCAGTTTTTCGTGCTCAGTGGACAGGCCACGGGTGATGGTTCGCCGCTGACGAGCGGGGAGCAGTTCCGCGACTTCGTCGAGGTCCATATCCTGGAGCTCTTCGAGCGTGTAGCCACGGTAGGTGAACTCACCTTCGCGGCCGGTACGGTATTGCGTGCTCATGATTACTTACCTCCCTTGCCACCGCGACCGGTGCGTTTGGAGGCGATGTCACCGACCTTCCGTCCCGGCGGGGCGTCCCGCGAGACGGACTTCGGCTGACCGGGGTGCTGGCGGCCACCGCCACCGAACGGGTGGTCGACGGCGTTCATTGCAACACCACGAACGCGCGGCCACTTGATACCGCGCGCTTTCATCTTGTGGTACTTCTTCCCTGCCTTGACGAACGGCTTCTCCGTGCGGCCGCCACCGGCGACGACGCCGATGGTGGCACGGCACTCGGGGTTGAGGCGCTTGACCTCACCCGACGGCAGCTTCACGACAGCGACCTTGCGGTCGTGCGAGAGGAGCTGCGCGCTGACACCGGAGGCACGGGCGAACTTCCCGCCGTCGCCGGGCTGGCGCTCGACGTTACAGACGGGGACACCCTCAGGAATCTCGGCGAGGGGCAGCGTGTTGCCGGGCTTGATCTCGGCGGAGACGCCGATCTGAAGCTCTTCACCGACAGTGATGCCCTCGGGAGCGAGGATCATGCGCTGTTCGTCCTCGAATTCGACGAGGGCGATAGGCGCACTGCGGGCGGGGTCGTGCTCGATGCCGACGACCGTACCCGAGATGGTGTCTTTCTTCTCAGACTTCTTGTGCGACAGTTCGGCCTTGTAGCGGTGCGACGGCGCCCGGAAGGTGGACGAACCGCGACCACGACGCTGGCCCTGAATTCGGCGTCCCATGGTTAGAACACCCCAATTCGCGACGCGACTTCCTGCGCGTCGTCGTCTTCAGAGAGACGAACGGTTGCTTTCTTTTTCCCTTTCATCGTGACCTGTGTGTTGATCTTCTCGACGGTCACGTCGTAGCGCGACTCGATTTCGTCCGAAATCTCGGACTTGGTCGCGTCGACGTGGACGATGAACTGGAGCTTGTTCTGGAAGTCCATCTGGTTCATCGCTTTCTCGGTGACCAGTGGGTGCTCGATGATGCTCATCGTTCTGCGACCTCCTCGAGTGCGCTTTCGGTGAAGAGCGTGAGGCGGCCGGCGTGCGTACCGGGCGCGAGGTCCTCGGCGGAGACGTTCGCCGCGGTGGCGACGTCGACACCGGCGAGGTTACGAGCAGCCTTCGAAGGCTCCTCGGACGTCACGAAGAGGATGGACTTCGGACGGGTGTACTTGCGGCCACGGAGCTTACCCTGACCGGCTTTCACCTTCTTGTTCTCTTCGGAGCGCTCGATGTCGGCGTAGACGCCGAGCGACTGCAGGAGGTCGACGACCTCCTTCGTCTTGACGAGGTCGTCGAAGTCGTCGGAGACGACGAGCGGAAGCTCGAGGTCATCGTCGAACTGGTGACCGCGCTCGCGGACGAGTTCGGGGTTCGCCGTTGCGGCGAGTGCCGAGCGGACTGCGAGTTTGCGCTCTTTCGTGTTGATTTCCTTCCCCTGGTCCTTCTCGGCCTTCGGCGGGTGTGCGCGACGACCGGAGACGGCGTGCGGGACACGTCGTGCGACGCCATTCTGGCGTGGGTCGTGCGACATGCCGCGACCGCTTCCCATGGACTCTGCCGGCGTTCGCATGCCAGCGTAGGGGTCGGCACCGTACGGCTGTTTTCGGTTTGCCTGAGCTGCGATGACTGCGCGCTTGATGAGGTCCGGACGGTAAGCCGTCTCGAAAACCTCAGGCAGGTCGATGCTGCCTGCGTCGTCACCGTTCAGGTCTCGGATAGTTGCCTGCATGGTTTAACCCTGGTTCGATGCGGTAGAGACGAAGCGCACCTCGGGGTCGAGGCGCGGCTGGTCGTTCGGCCGGACGGCCGGGCGGAACCGCAGAAGACGCTTGTTGGGACCCGGGAGCGAGCCCTTGATGAGCGCGTAGTTGCCGTCGACCTCGCCGTAGT
Source organism: Haloferax marinisediminis (assembly GCF_009674585.1). Taxonomy (NCBI): domain Archaea; kingdom Methanobacteriati; phylum Methanobacteriota; class Halobacteria; order Halobacteriales; family Haloferacaceae; genus Haloferax; species Haloferax marinisediminis. Next base: position 1,466,018 of record NZ_WKJP01000001.1, read on the forward strand.
TGACGAAGCCACCGTCGACGGAGGCGTCGTCGCCGTCGCCGAGGTCGATGAGGCGCTTGTTGAGCTCGGTGCGCTGGTGGTAACCAGTCTGACCGAGCTGCGGAACCGTCGAGCGGACACGCGACGGGTTCCATGGGCCGAGGTTGCCAATACGGCGTCTCCAACCCTGGCGGGCGTGCTTGCCCTTCCGCTTCTGGACGCCCCATCGCTTGACGGGACCTTGCGTACCCTTACCCTTCGTGACACCGGCGACGTCGAGATACTCGCCAGCACGGAACACGTCGGACATCTCGTGTACGCCACCCTCGCCAACGAGTTCGAGGGCGAAGTCGGCGCGCTCCACGAGGGAGCCGCCGCCGACGCGAGTCTCCATCACGTCGGGCTTCTTCTTAGGCACGTTCTTGAGTTCGGACGGGACCGTGTGCGTGATGACGCGGAGGTCATCGACTTCACCGGCCTCGACGGCCTCGCGAAGCGCTTCGGCGTCCTCTTCGAACGTGTCTTCTGCCGGAAGGTTGAGGACGCGGTCGAGTTCGTCGTGGAACTCGTTCGTCCAGACCTCAGTCTTCGGCTTCATACCGTACGACGTCTGCTCGTAGGCGCGAAGAGCAACAGCACGCATCGGTGGCGTCTCGACGACGGTCACCGGCACTGCTTCCTCCATACCCTCTCGGGGGGAGTCCGCTTCGTCGTTGACCATCATGACGTGGGTCATGCCGGCTTTGTAGCCAGCGAATCCCTGCAGTGCAGGAGAGCCATCGTCACTTGGCCACGACTTGATGCGCGGGACCTCTTTGGTCACACGCTTGCGTGGGCTGAAGCCCATCGAGCCTTTTCGTGGTCTGCTTGGTTGTGGCATGTATTCACTCCGTGAGTGTCAGGGAGGCGAGTGACGCGAACATCGCTTCTTCCGTTCGCACCACGTCGCTTCCCTGTCGCGGAATCGTATTGAGCCAGAGGTCGAACCCCGGACCACCGGAAGGTTCGACGTCTGCAACATCCTCGGGAGACATCCCGAGCATGTCCGGAAGCCCACGGCCCGGTGAACCGAAGACGACGGTCATACCGCCGGCATCGGCGATGCGGGCAGTCAGTTCTCCCAAACGGGGGACTGACAGCGGCTCGCCATAGCGAGACGTGGCGATTCGCACGCCCGCATCTGGCCTGCCGAGTGCTTCCGTGAGGTCCATGCGGGATACGTCGAACCCCGGAAGGGGGTCGTCGACGATCCTCGCACGGACCGGTTCTCGCGAAGAGATCCTGACAGCGACGCGCTCTCCCTCTGTGAGGTTCATCCCGGGAGGGACGAACAGGGAGATCGGGTGTTGCATTCCGCAATTGACCCGAACGCGGTCGTCAGGTCCGACCTCGGTCACGATTCCTTCTCGCAACGCAGGCAACTCGTCGGAGTCGCCCGCGGTCGTAGACGAGACGAGGACAGGGGGCAGAATCCCGGCGTACCGGAGTTCGTCACGCTTGCCCCACACTTCCTTCCGGAGGTATGGGGGCGTCGCAGCGTACCGAAGTACGGTTTCGACGAACTCGCCGCCCCACCTGGTCTCGCCATCTTCGTCGGGGAAGATGACGAGTTCGTCCGCCCGGAACACCGCCGCCGCACGGGCGACGTAGCCGAGTTTGCGAGTTGCCTCGCGTTGGTCTTCGGCTTCCCGGACGAGTGAGGTCGGCACGAGTACGCTAAGTTTCATGCCGAATTCATCCTCGTGTCGTCTAGACTGTGGCGTTTCTACCGTAGGGTCACCTAAAAGAGTAGCGAATCAAATCTGGGGTGATAGAGCCTCCCACGCACCAGTTTGTGGGGGATTGGCGAATGACGTGTGTGCGTGAATACCACGATTTTCGACCAGTCGGACGAACCGAATCCCACGTGGTAGCAGGTGCCGCGCTGTCATCCGATTTCTTCCCCGTTTCGCAAGTCTTATTTATCAACCCAGCATTATCCTGAAACGCAGCAAGCGCCACGATACACGCGGAATGCGCTGGTAGTGTAGTGGTATCACGTGACCTTGCCATGGTCACAACCTGGGTTCAAATCCCAGCCAGCGCACTTCCACCTCATGCGTCGGTAGTGTAGTGGTATCACGTGACCTTGCCATGGTCACAACCTGGGTTCAAATCCCAGCCGACGCACTTCTACAACGAACCTACCTTCCGAGCGACCGCTGTGCGTGTCGCTCGGACTGTGAGGAGTGAATGCGAGAACTGGGATTTGAATCAGGGAGCGTCGCGAGCGAAGCGAGCAGAGCGACCGAGGTTCAAATCCCTCGGGTTCGTTCTTCGCCCTCAAAGGTGAGTCTTCACCAACCGCTACATTCCGTTTACATCGGATACGCCACCTCCCACAGGTGGCCATCTGGGTCGGAGAAGTACCCGGATTACCCGCCCCAAAAGGCGTCCTGTGCCGGTTTCACGATTCGTCCGCCACCGGCTTCCACCTCGTCCAGAATCGCGTCCACCTCGGCTTTCGTGGACACGTTGTGTGCGAGGGTGACGCCCGAGAATCCGTTTCCTTCCGCGGCGACAGTCGCGTCTTCGGCGAGTGACTCCCACGGGTAGAGCGCCAGCCACGTCCCATCGAGTGTGAAGAACGCGATGTCGCTGTCCGGGTCGCGGTCGCGTAACGGAAAAACCGAGTCCGTCTCGATAGAAGCGAATAGAGTCAGCGAGGTCCGAGACGCCGAGTGTAACGATTGTGATTCGCGGGTCCATGCGCGAGGGACGACGACGCAGTGCAGAAGCATTGGTAGGCAGTCGGCCTCGACTCTGCGCTCGCGTGTGGGCGAAGAAGAAATTAGTACCCGAGCGTGTCGACCGTCTCGATTAATTAGTACCCGAGCGTGTCGACCGTCTCGATTCGTTCGATACCGTCGAGTTCGCAGAGCGCCGCCACGTCGGATTCGGAGAGGACGACCACCACACCACCGAACTGGAGTTCTTTCTCGACAGACCCACCGAGTGACTCCACGTGGTCGTCGAGAGCGAGCCGGGCGTCGTCGTCGACAGGTTCGACACGGAGTTCGGCCGTCTCGTCGTCGAATGGGTCGTCACGCATCCGTCGGACAGGATGAGAGAGGTACATACTCGTCGGTCGATGGCTGGCGGGAAAACGGTCGCGGTCGGTGCTGAGCACCCCCACGTGGCCACTTCGGAACTCGACGCTCGAACCCGACGCTCGTGTTCGTGACCCTCAGTCTTCGGTGTAGTAAAACAGCGATTCACGTGCGGCCCCACAGTCCGGACAGGAGGTGGGGAACGCCGTCAGTGACCCAGTTTCACCACAGCGGTCACACTGCCAGACGAGGTACGCTTCGCCCATGTGGTGGGTGCTCATCGTGCGGTTCTCGACGACGACGGGCGGGAGAACGGCCCGCGAGGCGGTGGTCGAACTCGTCTCGACGGTCTCCCACGTCGAGTGGTCGCCGTCGAGTGGCCGGGTCGGGTAGGACGGTGTCTTGATTGCCATGCGAGAGGTACGGTCGCTGGAGGGATAATGCACGTTGTCAGTCGTCCTGAGTGTCAGGCCACGACGACCATCTGAGTTCTAACCGGACCGGGCCCTCGGGGAGGAACGTGCTCGTGTCGGTGTCGACGACCACCTTTTCGGGGCGTGGAATCCACACCATCTGGTCGCCAACCGTGACCATGATGTCGTCGGTCGGGTTCGCGGCGACGAGTCTATCCAGTTTCTCGATGGCGGTGGTCACGTCGTGTCGGGTCGACCCACCGGCCTGCGAGTCGAGTGGGACGCCACCGAAGAGTGGGCGGACGTTCACGTCGCGAGAGCGATTCGAGAGAACTGCGTTCACCGCGGCACCCAGAAGGATGACGAGTCCACTGAAATACAGCCACGTCAGGAGGACGAGGATGCCAGCGACGACACTCGACTCGGGTGCTTGGCTACTGAACTGGACGTAGAGTCGAAAGAGCGACGCGAAGACCGTCAAGCCGACGGCAGCGACGAGTGTCCCGGGGACGACTTCGAGAAAGCCCACGTCTTCGTCTGGGAAGATGTAGTACATCGGGTAGAACGCCACGAAGAGGAAACTGATGAGAACGACCCGAGAAATGGCCCATCCGAGGGCCCCGTCGAGTGTGGGGAGGATCGTTTCGACGACGCCGCCCACGATTACGGCGAGTGAGACGGTGATCAAGACGATGAGGCCGTCGGTGACCTGGTCAGTGAACGTGTTCGCGGCCTCTGATTCGTAGATATCCGAGAACGCAGTGTCGAGTCCTCGGAAGATACGCAGCGTCCCCCACACGAGGACGAGGACACCGACGAGCGAGAGGCTGGAGAGTTGCCCGGACGTCTCGATTTCGGTGATGATGACGTCACCAGCGCCGGGGGTCAACACAGATTGGAGGACCGTAATGACGCTCTGCCGAAGGTCGAGACTCCCAATCGCCGAGACCGCAGCGAGAACGAGAAGGAACAGTGGCAGGAGAGAGACGAACGCGCCGTAGGCGATGCTCCCCGCCATGAACGTAAGCCGTTCAGTGCGCACTTCGTGGAGGATTGCTCGACCAAGAGTGAGCGCACGCGCGACACGTGGATTCATGGAATCAGATACGTTGGCGAAGAAGAAAAAGGACGACCAGCGCGTTATCGTTGCGTGGTGAAGAGTCCGACTGCGAGACCGAAGGCAGCACCCGTCGCCGTCCACTCTGTCGAGTAGCCAACGGCACCTCCAATCATCGAACCGAGGAGAACCCCGACGATAATCGTCGCCGCGAAGACGAGTGTCAGTTGAGTGATTCTACGTCGAGACATACAGGATTCTATGACTGTCAAGATGATAGCCTCATCGGTTCGATAGCAAATTGTCCATCAATCGACACTTCGTTTTACTATCTTGCGCGACGGCGTGTTCGGTATGACAGTCATCGCGATGTTGAGTGTCGCACCAGTTACCGAAGGGAGCATGTCCGGCGAAGTCGCCAAGGCGGTCGCCGCACTCGACGACTTCGACGTCTCCTACGAGACGAACCCGATGGGAACTATCGTCGAGGCGGCCGATATCGACGAACTGCTCGCGGCGGTGGCGGCGGCTCACAAGGCGGTCGACGGTGACCGAGTGAGCACGTTCCTGAAGATAGACGACAAACGAACGGTCGACCAGCGGGCCGCGGACAAGGTCTCGGCCGTCGAAGAACACCTCGGACGCCCGGCCAAACGCGACCACGAGTAAGCTGCCGACGCGTGCCTCAGGCGACGCACGCTGAGACACGTCCACGCACGCCGGAGAGCGGGCGACTGACAAACCCTTTAGCCGAAGGCGCGTAATCGGCGCCCATGGAAAGCATCAATCGAATGGCCATCGAACTGGTCGACGAGGCGCTCGATTTCGCCGACGAACTCGGCATCGAGGGCTACGAACTCGACTCCGGTGCGACGGTCATCGACTTCGGCGTCGACGCCGACGGCGGTGTCGAAGCGGGGATGCTCCTCGCTGAGATTCAGACCGCCGGCCTCGCGACGGTGCAGACACGAATGGGCGACGTTGCGGGCACGCCACGCCCAACCGTCGAACTCTCGACGGACCGCCCCGCACTCGCACTCCTCTGTTCACAGAAAGCAGGGTGGGAACTCGTCTTCGACGACTTCGACGGACTCGGGTCGGGTCCCGCCCGCGCGCTCGTCGGTGAGGAAGAAGAGTTCCACCACCTCGGCTACTACGACGAGTTCGACCTGACGGCGCTCACCGTCGAGAGCATCAACCTGCCGACCGACGAGGTTGCAGAACACGTCGCTGACATGTGCGGTGTCGAACCCAGTGCCGTCTTCTTGCCGACGTACGCGACCGGTTCGCTCGCAGGGAGCGTCACGGGCGCGGCCCGGACGGCGGAACTCGCGATGTTCAACCTGTTCGAAGCAGGGTACGAACCGTCGAGTGTCATCTCGGCCAGCGGGTCGGCCCCGCTGGCACCGGTCAGTTTCGACGAAGGTGTCGCCATGAGTCGAACGAACGACGCCGTCGCCTACGGTGGGAAGGTTCACTTGACCGTCGCCGAGGACTTCGACGACTTCGACCGCGCCATCTCGACGGCCGGCGAAGAGTACGGCGTCCCGTTCGAGCAACTGTTCGAAGACGCCGAGTGGGACTTCGGCGAGGTCGACCCCGGCGTGTTCGGTCCGGCACAGGCGACCATCGACGTGGTGGACGGCCCCACCTACACCTTCGGTGAGACGGACGAGGACGTCCTCGCCGAATCGTTCGGACTGTGAGGCGAAAGCCGGTCCCGCCCGCCCCGGATGCACTCGACCGACTCTGGGAGGCACACCGCGCGGTCCCGCTGATTCCGGGGTCCGAAGACGACTGCTGTGGCCGCCTCGCCACACGGTTAGACGTGACGCCGGACGAGGGTCGTGACTGGCTCGTCTTCTGTCAATCACTCGGCCTCGCTCGGGAGACGAGTCGCGGATTCGAGCGCCTCCGCGACGAGAAGACCGTCGAAGACCTCGGGCACGCGTTCGTCGAGCACGTCTTTGGCGCTCGGGAGGTGCTGGATGCACTCGGCGACGACCCACGTTCGGCCGACGCCGTGTTCGACGCGTTCGAACCGACAGTCCCGAACTGGGAACGGCACCGCGACCCAACTGGGTGGGAGACGCGCTGGCGTGACCGTGTACTCGACCTCCTCGACTGGGCAGTGCTGTTCAGACTCGCACGGCACGAAACAGCCGGATACGCCGCAGTCGACGCCTGAGTCTGCTTACTCGACGCTGGTCACGGTCCCGACGCCTTTCGACCGGCCTTCGCGGAAGACGAATCGCTGGCCTTCTTCGACGAAGTACGGCCGGAATTTGAACTCGACGCGAGTCTTCCCCGTATCGCCCGGGAGGAGTTGTCCACCCTCTGGGTAGAAGACAGCCGCTTCAGAGGCGGTTTCGAGGTGGACGACCGGTTCGTACCCCTCACGGATGCGCGTCGGGTGGTTGAGCACCATCACTTCGGCTTCGAACTCGCGGACTGCAGTGGGTTCGGCGTCGATTGGGAGCAACACCATTCCACGTTCGATTTCTGACTCACTGACGCCTTTGAGGGCGATTCCGACGATGCGTCCGGCGTTCGCCCGGTCGACACGGTGGTAGTGCATCTCGATGGACCGAACTTCGACTTCTTTGAACGACCCGTCTGCCATCGGACCCAAGAGGAGTGCGTCTCCCGCTTCGACCGCGCCAGAGTTGACCGTTCCGGACGCGACGGCGCCGACGCCAGTGACCGAGTACGTCCGGTCGATGTACATCTTGAAGTCACCCTCTGCGGCGCTTCGCTTCGGGAGCGACTCGAACATGTGGTCGAGTTCGTCGATACCGTCCATCTCGACGGCGCTCGTCAGGACGATTGGGACCACCGACTCGCTAATCTCGTCGACCGCGGCCTCGACGCCGTGGCGTTCGACGCTGAGTGGGGTTCGGCCCACACCGCGAAGGAGTCGTTCGACCTCGCGTTCGACCTCGTCGAGTCGCTCTGCTGAGACGGCGTCTGTCTTCGTGATGGCGACGATTGTCGGCAGTTCCATCGCGAGGAGGATGCCGAGGTGTTCGCGGGTCGTCCGGGTCGGTCCGTCGTCGGCGGCGACGACGAGGAGGCCGTAGTCGAGTCGTTGCCCGACGAGGCCGCGAATCGTCGTCCGAAGCCACGGTTCGTGGCCGACGGTATCGACGAACGAGACCAGTCGGTCGGCATCCTGGACGATCTGTGCGCGGTCAGATTTGCGGTGCGGATTTCGCATGTGGACCGGGCCATCGTCGGAGAATCCGTACACTGCGTACGAGAGGTCTGCCGACAGGCCGCGCTCGATTTCGTGCGGTTGCACGTCGAGGAACGCCCGCGTCCAGCCGTTCCCGTTGTCTGCTTGACCGGTTACGAGTGAGCCAACGAGCGTGGACTTCCCGTGGTCGACGTGACCAGCGGTCCCGACGACGATGTGGTCGTCGTCGACGTCCAGCATCGCCCCTTCGCGGATGGTTGCGACACCGACGAGCCCGCGTTCTGCCGTTTCGCCGACGCCCCACGTCTCGACGTCTTCGATGTGTGCGCCCGCCTCTTCGGCGAGTAACGAGAGGACGTCCATGGTCTCGGAGAAGTCGGCCGGCGAGATACCGGCGATACCGCCGTCATCGGTGACACCGACGACGTAGGTCGCCACTCCATCACCAGAGAGCACTCTGTGTCGGAGTTGGGCCGCAAGCGACTCCATCCGACCGTCGGACAGGTGAACGGCGCGAGTGAGGCGTTCTTTGAACTCGACGTTCCCGCCTTCTTCCTCACCGCGCTCGAGGGCCTCGTTGAGGAGAGCCCGGTCAGCGCTCATGGCCGGCCGTAGGAAACCAACCGTGAAAACGCTTTCCGCGGTAGTGGTTACCATGTTAATATCAACCACGGTTCACGACTAACTCGTCAACGGGCTATCTTGACACCGAACGGTGTCGACGAACGAGTAGTCGAAATTACTCAGACAGGCGTTCGTACGCCCGAGAGACTCGTTTGAACGCCTCTTGGTCCCCGTTCTTCGAATCGGGATGCGTCTCTTTGACGCGCTCTCGGTACGCCTGTTTCACTTCCTCGGGAGAGGCACCGTCGTCGAGTCCGAGGGTTCGGAGCGCCTCCTGTCTGCTCACGGGGTTTCGGGGTGGGCGAACGCGTTGAGAACGGTTTTGGTAGCCAGTTCGGCCTCCGACATCCCTGAACCGTCCAGCGCCCGGTCCCTGACGCGGGTCGCCGCGCGGGCCAGCGCCGAATCCGCCAGTCGTTTGTCGACTCGCGCGTCGGCGTTCCGACTGAAACCCGACGCCGCCGGCACCTGCTCGGACGCGGGTTCGGCGGAAGCGCTCTTCGAGGCGGCCGCTGACGTGCGAATACATGAAGTACGTCGTCGCACCGAACGGGATGGCCATGACCAGCAAAAACGGCTGGTAGACGAACGCCAACACCACGATGAGCATGGTGATTCCCGCGAACACGGCCGCGAGACCCATGACGAGTCGGTCCCGGTCCACAGTCGCAGTTGGTGGCGCACGGTGGTAAACGTCTCGCCGGTACTGAGACACCGTTCCGATGGCGGCGTGGTCGTCGTCGGTGAACGCGCCGGTTCAGCGGAACTGATTCAGGCGGTTCTTGAGACGCTTCGCCGCTTGACCGGCAGCCTTGTCGAAGTGTTCGCCCTGGTCCTCTCCAGCGAAGATAATCCCCCGAGAAGAGTTCACGAGGCCGACACCGTCGGCGAGTCCGAACTCGACTGCTGCTTCGGCGTCACCGCCCTGTGCACCGACACCGGGGACGAGAAACGGCAGGTCCGGAACCTGTTCGCGGATGTGTTCTAACTCGTCGGGACCCGTTGCGCCGACGACGAGGCCGACGTTTCCGTGTTCGTTCCAGAGGTCGCAAAGCGCCGCAACCCGTTCGTAGAGCGGTTCGCCCGAGGCGAGTTCGAGTGACTGGAGGTCGGACCCACCGGGGTTCGAGGTTCGGCAGAGCACGAACACGCCCTTGTCCGCTCGGTCGAGGAACGGTTGAATCGAGTCACGTCCCATGTAGGGATTGACGGTGATGGCGTCCGCCTCGTCCAGCAGATTCGCGTACTTTCGGGTCGTGTTGCCGATGTCGGCGCGCTTGGCGTCGAGGAGGACTGGCACGCCCTTTCCGTGGGCGTAGGCGATGGTCTCTCGGAGCGACCGCCACCCGTCGGCGTCCTCGTAGAACGCCGCGTTCGGCTTGTAGGCCGCCGCGTGTTCGTGCGTCGCGTCGATGATACGGCGGTTGAACGCCCAGCGTGGGAGGTCCTTGTCGAGGAGGTGTTCGGGGATGCGGTCGATGTCGGCGTCGAGGCCGACGGAGACGACGCTGTTCACCTTCTCGATGCGGTCGTGGAGGTCGTCGAAGAAGCCCATTGCCCGCGAGTGCGACGACCGGGAGTAAGGGGTTTTCCCTTCGGGTTGGATTCTCCGCTGTCTGGGGTGGTTCTATGCAGCGCTACACTGGCCGTTCGACTGCCCACAGCGCCCCCGACCCGAGCAGCAAAATCACACCGAACGCAGCGAGCGCGCCGGCCGGTGAGACCACGTCGGCGACGACGCCGCCGGCGAGTTCGAACGGAACGACGGCGAGCGACAAGACCATGCCAGCGGCCGAGAGCACCGTCGCTCGGCCGACCGAATCCACCCGGTCGTTGACGTACTGATTCCCGAGGACGACAGAGGCGTTGGTGATGGCACGGGTGACAATGAACGCGGGGAAGGCCAGTGGGCCGAACAGGGGGAGTGACCCGAACGCGAGCGCGACGAGGACGGGTGCGAAGAGAAACCACCGTCGAATCCCGATTCGGTCGCGAATCCAGCCAGCTCGGTAACTCGCTGCCGCCGCAGCGAGTGAGAAGACGGCGTAGGAGGCGCTGACTGCAGTGTTCGACGCCGAGGGTGGAACCCCGAGGCCGAGCGCCACGTCGCGGACGATTGGCTGGTCGAAGATGTACGCCATGTTGACGACGCCGAACAGGAGTGCGAAGTAGACGACGAACCCCCGAAGTGGCGGCCGAGTCAACTTCTCTCGAATGACGCGAATCGCCTTCTGCGGGGTGAAGTCGCTTCCGGTCGTCCCGGTCTCGGGAACCGAGAGGAGAATCGGAATGCCGAGTGCCGTCACGACTGCGGTGGCGAAGAACGGCACCGAGTAGTTCGTGGCGTCGGCGATGACGCCGCCTGCGAGTGTCGTCACCGCGCCGATTGCGAGGCCGACGCCAGTCGCCCGGCCACGAACGCTCGCGAACTCCTGTGTCTCGTCGGTCTCGCCCAGCAGGTCGTAGAGCCACGCGTCGTCGCTTCCGGAGCGGAACGTCTGTCCAACTGCCCACGTCGCGTAGACGACGGCGAACTGGAGAAACGTAGACGAGAGGCCCATGGCGACGGTCGAAACGGCGATGATGGCCGTCCCGACTACCATCGCAGTGCGTCGTCCGAGTCGGTCGCCGACGTACCCCGTCGGAATCTCGCTGGCGACGAGTGCAAGCCACCAGATGCTGTTGAGTGCGCCGACCGCCGCGAACGAGAGACCCTGCGACCGGACGAACAGAATCCAGATGGCTGCCGTAAACGAGACGAACTCGGTCGCCTTGTAGGCGTAATACTTCGCAACCGGCGAGCGGAGACCCGTCTCCATTCAGTCTCGTGCCTCGAAGACGATGCGGCCGTCGACGACGGTCATCGCCACGTCGATGTCACGAATGGAGTCGGACTCCCACGGCGACTCGTCGAGGACGACGAGGTCGGCGGCGTTGCCCGGGACGACGGTCCCCAGTCGGTCTTCGTCGAATCCGGCGTAGGCACCGCCCGAGGTGTACGCGCGGATTGCTTCGGTGACGGTGAGTGACTGGTCTGGGTTCGGATGGTCGGTGGCGAGGTCGATACCGAGCAACGGTCCGAGTGGCATGCAGTCGCTCCCGAACGCGAGGTGGACACCGGCGTCGAGGAGGTCACGGTACCGGTTCGTCTGGAGGCGACGGTCACCGAGACGAGCGTCGTAGAGGCCGTCTTCACCGGCCCACTTCAGGAAGTTCGGCTGGACCGAGGCGACCACTCCCGTGTCTGCGAATCGGTCCACTGCGTCGTCGGAGGCGAGTTCGACGTGTTCGACTCGGTGCCGGGCGGAGTCTGCGTCTCCGGTTTCTTCGTAGGCATCCAGGACGGTGTCGATAGCTTCGTCGCCGATGGCGTGCGCAGTGAGTTGGTAGCCGGCGTCGTCGGCCGCTGCGACGAGTTCGTGGAGTTCGTCGGGAGAGACGACCCACTGTCCAGTCTCGTCGGGGGCGTCTGCGTATGGTTCGGACACTTTTGCGGTGCGGCCGCCGAAACTCCCGTCGGTGAACGTCTTGATGGCACCCACGCTGACGAGTCCGTCGCCGTGGTTCGTCCGCAGACCGACTTCGTGGAGTGCGTCGAAGTGGTCCGACCAGTAGTTGATGCGAACGCGGAGGTCCAAATCGTCGGCAGCAGCGAGGTCGTGGTAGACTTCTGGGGCACGGGAGCCACGAACCATGTCGTGGACGCCGGTGACGCCGCGAGCAGTGGCGTACTCCTGTGCGGCGCGGACGAGTTTCGTCATCTCTTCGCGGTCCGGCTCCGTCGCCTCCCAGAGCACGTCGATTGCTTCCTCGACGATGACGCCCGTCGGCTCGCCGTCCGGGCCTCCACCCTCTGTTTGGACGCCTTCTGCGACCATCTCGTCGCGGTAGCGGTCGAGAACGACAGAGTTCACGCCGGCGGTGTGGAGGTCTTCTCGGAAGGCGACGACGGGGGCGGTGTCGGAGACGCTGTCGAGGTCGTCACAGGTGAGATAGCGCGATTCGTCCCACGTACTCTCGTCGTAGCCGAACCCAAGAATCCAGTCTCCTTCGTCGAGTTCCGACGCTCTCGCGCGGAGCAGTTCGAGGGCGTCGTCCACCGAGTCTGCCGCAGAGAGGTCAGCGTGAACGAGTGACCGTCCGACGTTCGGGAGGTGGGTGTGGGCGTCGATGAATCCGGGCAGGACGATTCGGCCGTCACAATCTACCACTCGCGTCTCGACGCCAGCGAGGAGTTCAACGTCGAACGCGCGGCCGACACGGACGATTTCGCCGTCGCGAATAGCGACTGCTTCGTGCGTCTCGTCCGGTGATTCGAGCGTGTGTACCTCCGCGTTCGTCAGTACGAGGTCCGCTGCCGCAGTCATACGTTCGACCCCGACGCGGGAGGGCAAAATCGTTCGGGATTGGGAGGAACTGACTGGGTAACTCGGCTTGCTCGAAGAACCGGAAACCGTTAGGGCCGGCGCGGGAAACGTCGGAGCATGACAGACGCCGCGTCCCTCGCCGACCGCGTTCGGGAGGGCGAACTCCGCCTCCACGAACTCGAAGCACACGCCGACGCCGACGTCGCCGCCGAAGCACGCCGCCTCCTCGTCGAAGAGCAGTCGGGTGCGTCGCTCGACTCGGTTGGTAACTACGGCTTCCCCGCCGAGAAGGCCGAGTCGGCCATCGAGAACATGGTCGGTGCCATTCAGGTGCCGATGGGTGTCGCTGGCCCCGTCACCGTGAACGGTGCCGCCGTCTCCAGCGAAAAGTACCTGCCGCTGGCGACCACCGAAGGTGCACTCCTCGCGTCGGTCAACCGAGGGTGCTCGGTTATCAACAGCGCTGGCGGCGCGACCGCCCGCGTCCTCAAGTCCGGAATGACCCGCGCCCCGGTGTTCCGCGTCGCCGACGTGGCCGAGGCCGAAGCACTCGTCTCGTGGACTCGTGACAACTTCGAGAAGCTGAAAGACGCCGCAGAGGAGACGACGAGTCACGGCGAACTCCTCGACGTGACGCCGTACGTCGTCGGCAACTCCGTCTATCTGCGCTTCCGCTACGACACGAAAGACGCGATGGGGATGAACATGGCCACCATCGCCACCGGGGCGGCCTGTGACGTCGTCGAGGCAGAGACCACCGGGTCGCTCGTCGCCCTCTCGGGCAACCTCTGTACCGACAAGAAACCTGCCGCCATCAACGCCGTCGAAGGACGCGGTCGGAGCGTCACTGCCGACGTTCGTATCCCCCGCGAAGTCGTCGAACAGCGACTCCACACCACGCCGGAGGCCATTGCGGAACTCAACACGCGAAAGAACCTCATCGGGTCGGCGAAGGCCGCGAGTCTCGGCTTCAACGCCCACGTCGCCAACGTCGTCGCCGCGATGTTCCTCGCGACGGGACAGGACGAAGCACAGGTCGTCGAAGGCGCGAACGCCATCACGACCGCCGACGTTCAAGACGGCGACCTCTACGTCTCGGTCTCGCTCGCATCGCTCGAAGTCGGGACGGTCGGTGGCGGCACCAAACTGCCGACGCAGTCCGAGGGACTCGACATCCTCGGTATCCGCGGCGGTGGCGACCCCGCCGGGTCGAACGCCGACGCCCTCGCCGAGTGCATCGCCGTCGGGTCGCTCGCCGGTGAACTCTCGCTTCTCTCTGCACTCGCCTCGCGGCATCTTTCGAGCGCTCACGCGGAGCTGGGACGGTAACTGACCTCGGCCGGGAGAGACTCGGCCCATCGAACGTTCACTCTATAACTGACCCGTCTGTTTTGGCCCGTTCGAGACCTGAAACTCAGAGGCCGAGAACTGAGTACTGCGTTCAATAGCTAAGAGAGCGATTGTCTATCAGACATTATGGTCGAGACAGCCAAAGTCCAACCGGGAGTAACGACTTCGTTCGTGACGAGCCCACTGGCGTTTTTCGGCGTCACGTACCTGATTACGTGGTCCTTCTGGGTGGCGGCTATCGCACTTGGAATCTCGTTCGAGAGTGCAGAAGGCCTCGTACTGCTGTTGGCCGGACTCGCCGGCCCGGGTATCGCCGGCATCGGGTTCACCTATCTCGTCTACGACGAACGTGGACGGAAAGACTACTGGAGACGTCTTACTGACGTGAGCCGAATCGGTCTCAAATGGTTCGCCGTCATCTTGTTTCTCCCCCTCGTGATGAGTCTCGTCGGAGCGGCAGTTGACCTCTTCCTCGGTGGGACTGGTGCAACGTGGAGCGAGGGTGTTCTTGGCTTTGCTGTGAGTCCGCTCGCGATACTTCCGGCGGTGTTCTTCGCGACGCTCCCACCGTTCATCGAAGAGTTAGGATGGCGTGGCTACGTGCTCGACCGCCTCCAGATGCAGTGGTCTGCTCTCACTGCGAGCCTCATTCTGGGTGTCGTCTGGGCCGTCTGGCACCTTCCGTTGTTCTTCGTCGAAGGGACGTATCAAGCAGGACTCGGGGTCGGGACGCTCGAATTCTGGTCGTTCATGATTGGAGTCGTCGGCCTCACGGGAGTGTTCACGTGGGTGTTCAACAACACCACCCGTAGCATCCTCGCGATTATCATCTTGCACGGGATGGTCAACTTCACGGGCGAGATAATCGCGCTCACACCACGTGCCGATGCAATCGCGACTGTCTCGTGGGTCGTCTTAGTCGGCGTCCTCGCAGTTGTCTGGGGGTCGCAGACGCTGACCAGTTCGGACGAGGTGCCACAACCGCCACCGGTCGTCGAACGATACCACGACAGCAACCGGTAGTCGGACAGTAGACACACCACGAATGAGCAGTGCTAACGTGAGTAATGCTAACGTGGTTTGACGACCTAGTTCTAGTCTTGAAGAGTATGGAGACCATCTCTTCAGTGGACGGCACACAGATTGCCTACGAACGAACCGGAAGCGGCCCGCCACTGGTCCTCGTACACGGGACGTCCGCCGACCACACGCGTTGGGAAATCGTCCGGTCTCCCCTCGAAGAACACGCCACAGTCTACGCAATCGACCGCCGAGGGCGCGGTGAAAGCGGCGATAGCCCCGACTACGCGCTGGAACGAGAGTTCGAGGACGTCGCCGCAGTCGTCGACTCGATTGGTGAACCGGTGATTCTCCTCGGCCACTCGTACGGGGCGCTCTGCTCGCTGGAGGCGGCCCTCCGCACCGACAACCTCAGTAAACTCATCCTGTACGAACCCCCATTTCCCGTCGGCGATAGCTTCCCCGACACTGCAGACGTCGTCTCCGAGATGAAGGCGTTGTACGAAGACGACGCAGCTGAAGATGCGCTCGTGTTGTTCTTCACCGAGGTTGCGAGAGTTCCACCGATGGAACTCGACGCACTCCGTGCGGCACCGAACTGGCCCAACCGTGTGGCCGCGGTCAACACCGTCATTCGAGAAGTCCTCGCACCCACTCAGTACGAGTTCGATGCGAGTCGGTTCGAAGACCTGACCGTCCCGACGTTGCTGTTGTCCGGGAGCGAGAGCGCACCGTTCCTCAAAGACGCGGTTGAGACGCTTCGAGTTGTGTTTCCAAACAACCGGGTCGTCGTCTTCGACGGACATGCCCACGCCGTGATGAACACTGCACCGGACCGCTTCGTCGACGAGGTGCTCGTGTTCATCCAAGAACCGAGCTAACGACTGCCGACTGAGAACCGGCGTTCACTTTCGCTGTGTGTTCTCAATCGAATCACGCGTTTCGGAACTTCACTCGAACGAAATCAGCTCGAACCACTGTGAACACACCACGTTCACTTTCACTCTACACCCGTGGCTCGATTTTAATCCAGTCTCACTGGTATATTCAGAGGCGTCCGTCAGGAGAGCACCTGCGGGCGTGTCCACACTCCCGTCCCGACCATGTACGCACCCACCTCCAGTACCGACCCCGAATCGAACGATAACCACGACGAGGTCCAGCGCCTCACACTCGCGTTGCGTCTGTTGAAGTTAGCACTCGGCGTCGTCGCGTCCGCGCTCACCATCGCGAAGTTGCTCGGATTCCTCTGAGCGTCGGTCTGGCGCTATACCTGCTCTCAGAGCAGGCGATACCGACCGCCGGACTCTGAGACTTCGCCGCGACGCCGGAGCTTCTCCAGCAGGTCGCGGGCGCGCTCTTCGGGAACACCACGCTCGCTGGCGACGGCCACGATTTCGTCTTCCGACGGTCTGTCACCGTCCCGAATCGACTCGCGGACGATAGTCAATCGGTCTTTCGACCCCGACGAGGCGGCCCGACCACGTTTCGCCTGTTCGCCGGCGTCGAACACCTCGTCGGCGTCGAGTCCCGACCCTTCGAGATACTCCCGGTCGTCGATACCCGACTCCTCGACCTGCCGGTCGAGTTCCGAAACGTGTTCCAACTGCGCGAACGCCTCGCTGTCGCCGTGTTTCTTCGCCAGGAGCGCCGCCCGTGCCTGTCTCGCGGCGTCGCGGTCTTCCGACTCGAAGAATCGGCGAAGTTTCTTGGTCTGGTGTCGCTTCCCGCATCGCGGACACGTCGCCGTCTTCGACTCCCGCGGGTTCGAGAGCAACCACATGTTCGCACAGTCCGTACAGCCCACGACCGCGTACATGGTCGTGAGTTGCTCGCCATCCGATTTGAACGTTCGGGGGTCGTCGAGCCCACCGGTTTTATCTCGGCAGCGAGTGCCCTGTCACCATGGACCGAATCTCCATCGACGACGTAGAACCGACCGAGGCAGTCGACGACGTGTATCTCGCAGTCCTCGCCGGCGGCGACAAGATGAACGTCCAGCACTTCCGCATCGAACCCGGCGCGTCGGTGCCGGTTCACAACCACCCCCACGAACAGGTCGGATACATCGTCTCCGGCGAGTTGACGTTCGTCGTGGGCGACGATGGCGAAGAAATCGTCGTTGGCCCCGGTGACTCCTACTCGCTCGCAGGCGACGAACTCCACGGCGCAGACAACCGTGGTGACGAACCGGTCGTCGGCATCGACGTGTTCTCACCGCCTCGTGACAGCGCCCCGTGGATGGACTGACCGCGAAGACGAACAGATTCGAGGTCGGGAATGGCATCACGCCGGACGTGTGCGCAGCTCTATCCTGACTGTGAGGGAGAAGACATTTATCAATAGGTTGTAATTATTTTGCCGACGGAACTCCCTAACTATGCCCTCCCACCGCGTATCTCTCCCATGGATAGCGTCCAGCCCGCCGAACGCCCTCGTGGCAACTCCACGTCGCAGACGGCGATGAGCCGTACGTCACTCTCGCGTGAGCCGTGGCTCTGGGTGTTCGTCGGCGTGTGGGCGGTCTTCGTGAGTGTGCTGCACTTCGGTGGACTGGCCTACGGTATCTACACGAAGATTTGGTGGTGGGACCTACTGACCCACTCGCTGTCGGGATTCGGGGTCGCCGGTGTGTTGTTCCTCGTCTTCCCGCAGACGTTCAACGGGAGTCGGGCGCCGGTCGTCGTTGCCGGCGTCATCCTCGCAATCGGCGCCGGGTTCGAAGTGTACGAGTACCTGTTCAAGGACTTCTGGTACGGATGGTCGGCAGCGTACTACTTCGAAGACACCGTCACCGACCTCGTGGTCGACGTCCTCGGTGCGCTCGCGTTCGTCGTCCTCGTCGACGGCGTCGTTCGGTTCACGACCGACCCGTCGCGGTTGACCGAGTCACAACCGTCGGGTAACCCCGCAAACCTCCGGTCTGACGGTGGTGATGCGTCGACGTCTCCCGACGCCGCAACTCCGTCGGACGACGACACACTGTCCACACAGTCACAGCGTTGAGTTTCCGTCCCTCGTGACGGTCGGGTTAATTTAATCAATAACCTGCTTCTCGGTGGGAATAACGTACATATTTTAGATTCCCTTTCACCCGGTATGGACTCGCATCGAACTGGCCTGCAGCAGCAGGCATCACACACGGCACCCGGCGCACAGCGCCCCCCAGCTCTCGGATGCTGAAACAGACGTGGGACCAGATGGTCGTACCGCGGTGGGAAGAACGCCCACGAGAGATGGCAGTCGTCGCCACGTGGGGCGGTGCGGTCACCATCACTCACTTCGTGAGCATGGCGTTGTTCCTCTACACGAAGATTTGGTGGTGGGATATCTTCGTCCACGCAGCCTCTGGGTTCGGTGTCGCGGCGTTGCTGTACGTGTTCAAGCCGCGACTGTTTCGCTCGCCGGTCGCACTGCTCGTCGTCCTCCCGGTTGCCGTCGCCGCGATTGGAACGTGGTTCGAAGTGTACGAACGACTCTTCACGGATTTCTGGGTCGAGTGGACTACCGCGTACTATCTCGAAGACACGGGAGTCGACATCGTCGCCGACACGGCCGGTGCTGTCGTCTTCGGTCTGGTCCGCCCCCTGTTCGACCGCCTTCGACGGTGAGCGACCGCTCAGGAGCGAGTCGAAAGAGAAGATAATCGAGGCCAGATGGCCTCAGTGTGGTGTCTGGCTTACGCCAGTTCCTGAATATTCTCGACGACCTTGTCGGCGTACTCGCTCGTGGCGAGCTTGTTGCCGCCTTCGATCTGACGCTCGAGGTCGTACGTGACGTTGCCCTCGGAGATGGTCTTCTCGACGGCGTCGCGGATGAGCTGTCCGGCGTCCTTCCAGCCCATGTACTCGAACATGATGCGGCCGGAGAGAATCATCGCGGTCGGGTTGACCTTGTCCTGACCGGCGTATTTGGGTGCGGAGCCGTGGACGGGCTCTGCGAGACAGAGACCTTCACCGAAGTTGCCACCGGGGGCGATGCCGAGGCCACCGATCTGGGCGCCTGCGGCGTCGGACATGTAGTCGCCGTTGAGGTTCATCGTGGCGATGACGTCGTAGTCGGCGGTGCGGGTGAGGAGCTGCTGGAGCATGTTGTCGGCGATGCGGTCCTTGACGACAACCTTGTCCTCTGGCTTCTCGCCGTCGTACTCTTCCCAGAGTTCGTCCTCGGTGATGGTGACGTCGCCGAACTCCTCTGCTGCGAGTTCGTAGCCCCAGTCACGGAAGGCACCCTCGGTGAACTTCATGATGTTACCCTTGTGGACGAGGGTGACGGAGTCACGGTCGTTTTCGAGGGCGTACTCGATTGCTTCGCGGACGAGACGCTTCGTCCCGAACTCGGTGATCGGCTTGATGCCGATGCCGACTGGGCCGTCGTGGATGACGTTGTCGAAGCCCATCTCGTCTTCGACGAACTCCTTGACCTGCTGGACTTCGTCGGTACCGGCTTCCCACTCGATGCCGGCGTAGACGTCTTCGGTGTTCTCACGGAACGTGACCATGTCCATCGCCGAGGGGTTCTTGACGGGCGACGGGACACCGTCGAGGTGGTACGTCGGGCGGACGTTCGCGTAGAGGTCGAGCTTCTTACGGAGTGCGACGTTCAGCGAGCGGAAGCCTGCGCCGACGGGCGTCGTGAGCGGGCCCTTGATGGCGACGCGGTGGTCGCGGATGGCGCTGACGGTGTCCTCGGGGAGGTTCTCGTCGTACTTGTCACGGGCCGAGGCGCCGGCGTAGACGCGCATCCAGGATACAGAGCGTCCAGTTGCCTCTGCGGCGGCGTCGAGGACCTTCTGTGCGGCCGGGCCGACGTCCGTTCCGATACCGTCACCGTGGATGATTGGGATGATCGGGTTGTCGGGAACGGAGAGTTCGCCGTCCTCGAACGTAATTTTCTCGCCGTCTTCAGGTACCTCAATCTGGTCGTAGCTCATGAACAATGAGGGATTTTGAGTACGGTGTAAAAGTCCTGCCGTTCTCCCGCTCGTTCCGCAAATATCACGTCATCCACTGGCGTTCGGTTGCTGTTCGGTTCGATTGGTGTTCGATACGTTTACCCGCAATCTCCGAGTGCGCGTACGTATGCGGATTATCCTGCACGGTGGGGCCGGTGGCGTCCCCGACGAACCCGAACCACGACAGGCCGTTCTGGACGATGCTGCGACCAAAGGGGTCGCCGAGCCCGACCCGCTCTCGGCGGTCGAAACCGCAGTTCGCGTCCTCGAATCGGACTCACGGTTCAATGCAGGCGTCGGCGGTGCAGTTCAGTCCGACGGCGTCGTCCGAACTGACGCCGGTGTGATGCTGAGCGACCGACGCGCAGGCGCTGCCGCCGGAATGGAGGGCGTCGAGCACGCAGTCTCGGTCGCCCGGAGCGTCCTCGAAGAGACACCACACGTCCTGTTGGCGGGCGACCCGGCGGTCGACTTCGCGGCCGACATCGGCGTCGAGACTGGCGTCGACCTGTTCACCGAGGAGACGCGCGAGCGCTGGGAGGCCGCCGAGGCACCCGAGGGGTCGCCACGAGAACATCTCGACTGGTTGGCCGACCGGTTCGGAGGGAGTACGAGCGACCCGACGGCAGAGGCGGCTGATGGAGCCGTCACCGCCGCGAATCTCCCCGGCCACGATACGGTGGGCGCCGTGGCGACGGATGGTGAGACGTTCGCGTCCGCGACCTCGACTGGCGGCCGCTGGTTCGCGCTCGCCGGACGTGTCGGCGACGTGCCGCAGATTGGCTCTGGGTTCTATGCCTCCCCGGCCGGCGCTGCTTCCACGACGGGTGCCGGCGAAGACATCGCTCGCGTGACGCTCGCCCGGCGCGCAGTTCGGCACCTCGAACAGGGTCGTGACGCCCAGACCGCTGCAGACCTCGCTATCGAGGAGTTCGGCGAACTCACCGGGTCGTCAGCGGGTGTCATCCTCCTCGACGACGAGGGGTTCGGGTCGGCGTTCAACTCAGACGGCATGCAGACGAGCACGGCGTCTCGGTAACTCGTCTGTCGGGAACTACCACTCGCCAGCACGGTTTTTTCGCTTCGGTCCTACTATCGATACATGAGCGACTGGACTGCCGAAGACGTCCCCGACCTCTCGGGGAAGACCGCTGTCGTCACCGGCGCGAACAGCGGGATTGGCTTCGAGGCGACGAAGGTGTTCGCCGAGAAGGGCGCACACGTCGTCATGGCCTGCCGAAGTGTCGACCGAGGCGAGGCAGCGATGGCGGAGATTCGACGCGACGTCCCGGCGGCCTCACTGACCGTTGCAGCACTCGACCTCGCAGACCTCGACTCAGTCGACCGATTCGCCGACTAGTTCACAGCCGAACACGGGTCACTCAACGTCCTCTGCAACAACGCCGGAGTGATGGCGATTCCGCGACAGGAGACCGCACAGGGGTTCGAGATGCAGTTCGGCGTGAACCACCTCGGTCACTTCGCGCTCACCGCGCGACTGTTCGCACACCTCCGTGACACGCCCGGTGAATCACGCATCGTCACGGTGTCCAGTGGGCTCCACGAGCGCGGGCGGATGAACTTCGACGACCTCAACGGCGAACGTGGATACGACGAGTGGGACGCGTACGCCCAGAGCAAACTTGCGAACCTCTTGTTCGCGTTCGAGTTGGACCGCAGGCTGACCGCTTCAGGTATCGACGACGTGTCGAGCGTCGGCGCACATCCGGGGTACGCCGCGACGAACCTCCAGTTCCGAGGGCCGTCAGAGTCAGGGTCGACTGCCCGTCTCTGGATGAGTAAACTCGGGAACGCGATTTTCGCCCAATCAGCGGAGATGGGTGCCCTCCCCACCCTCTACGCCGCCACTGAACCAACCGTCGAAAGCGGAGCGTACGTCGGCCCACAGGGACTGTTCGGCATGCGCGGCCATCCGGGAGTCGTGGAACCGAGCGAACGGGCACGAGACCCCGAGACAGCAGCGCGACTCTGGGAGGTTTCAGAGACGTTGACTGATACCCGGTTCCGACTCGCTTGAGTGCGAACTGATTGCGTGTTGATTGCCGTCGGCTGATTTCTACTCACACGTCTGAAAGCCTGAACGTGGCGAGATAGCCAAGTACTGGCGAGTGCTATGAGTGTCTATGACACGTTCCTCCATTGACGTTTCACAGGCCTTCACAGACGCCATCGTCTCCACCTGCCGCACGACGCTCGGCGACTCTCTCCGGAGCGTCGTCTACTTCACGCGTGACGACTTCGAGACGCTCTACATCCGACAGGACCTCTACGGCGGCGACGAAGAGATGGCACGCGCGGCCAAGGAGAGACTCGTGGAAAACGAGCGTGCGGCGTTCGGTCCACACGAGACGTACAGCAAGACCAGAGACGACAGCAGTGACCTCACCAGAACCGAGTTCGGCGAGTACGAGTTTACGCTCCGTATCTTCTCTGAGGGCTTCGTCGGTCGCGCCGTCATCGGTGACCACGGCGTCATCGTCACCACAGACGAACTCGAACTCTCCGAATTCGAAGAGATGGAAGTCGCAATCTGCCAGATTCTCGAAGAAGAGTCCGCTGCGTGAACATGCCACCGGCCGGACAGAGACTCTACCGCTCTGTCGACTCGGGCGCACAGCCAAGCAATTCGTTTTTGTAACCGTGCTCAATACGAGTGTGTATGACCGACGCTGACGCGGAGAGCATCACTGTCTACTCGGATTACGTGTGTCCGTTCTGTTATCTCGGACGCGAATCACTGAAGCGCTACCAGGAGACGCGCGAGGACGAACTCGACATCGACTGGCATCCGTTCGACCTTCGAAGCCAGAAGCGCCGGCCCGACGGAACCATCGATTTCTCCGTCGACGACGGCAAGGACGAAGACTACTACGAACAGGCGAAACAGGGTGTCCGTCGCCTCCAAGACCGCTACAACGTCGAGATGAAACAAGAGATTGCGACGGACGTCGACTCGCTTCCCGCGCAGGTCGCGTCGTACTACGTGAAACAACACTACGACAACGAGACGTGGCTCGCGTTCGACGTGTCCATCTTCGAGGCGCTCTGGCAGGAGGGTTCCGACATCGGCGACGAAGCACTCCTCGTCGAACTCGCCGAAGACGCCGGTATCGACGGCGACGAGATTCGGTCTGCACTGGACGACGACACGTTCTTCGAAGAAGTTCGTGAGCAGTTCGCCGAAGCACAGCGCCACGGCGTCACCGGCGTTCCGACGTTCGCCTACGAGGGTTACGCCGCGCGCGGTGCTGTCCCACCGGAACAACTGGAACGACTCGTCGAAGGCGTCTAAGCGGGTTCAGGGCCCAGTTTTGGGGACTATTCATCTCGAACCGTTCCCCCAGCCTAGGTTAATCTTGTTAGCTGTCGTAGGTTTACCATGACCAAGCGACATCACCGCTGTAACCTCTGTGGACGCGACTTCGACGCTGGCGACAAACTGAAAGAACACGTCGAGCGACGCCACCCCAAAGAAGACGTTCGCTGGTGGGTCGTCGCCGAGAACCCCGAGAAGGACCTCAAGTTCTCCCGGTGAGACGGGGTCCGTCTCGTAGCGCGGGTCGGTCAGAGATGCGTCTCGAACCACTCGGCCGCCACGTCGGCGACGGCCTCCAGTTGACCTGCCCCCTCGAACAGGTGACCAGCGCTCGGAACGACCTCCAACGACTTTTCACAGTCGAGTTTTTCGTACGCCTCACGGTTGAGACTGAGGACGGGTTCGTCTGCACCACCGACGACGAACAGCGTCGGCGCAGTCACCTCCGAGAGACGTTCGTCTGCGAGGTCGACGCGGCCGCCACGTGAGACGACGGCACCGGTCTCGTCACCGAGTTCGGCCGCTGCGAGCAGTGCTGCTGCAGCACCCGTACTCGACCCAAAGTAGCCAATCTTCAGGTCGCGCGTCTCGTCTCGACTCCGAAGCCACTCGGTCGCGGCGAGCAGTCGCTCGACCAACAGCGGGATGTCGAACCGTGTTTCGTACGTCTCGTCTTCTTTCTCGGTCAGGAGGTCGAACAAGAGCGTCCCGACGCCGTGTTGTCGGATGACGTCCGCGACGTAGTTGTTTCGGGGACTCTTCCGGCTGCTCCCGCTTCCGTGCGCGAAGACGACGAGGCCCGAAGCATCCGCAGGAATCCCGAGGTCTCCTTCGAGTTCGACGCCGCCAGCGGGTATCGTGACTGGCGTTGGTGTCGTGTCAGCCATACGGAGAGAGTCGTCGAGCGATTACTTATTTTTGTACGCTAGCGGCCCCACAACTGTCAATTTCAGTGGTTCGGTGAAACAGACGGTCCTATTCTTCACAATTAATGTTAATACAATATATCGTGTAGTCTCACGAGCATATGGTGAGTGTTACCGAACTACGGACGATGTACGAGCAGATGGTGACTGCTCGGTACTACGAAGAGCGATTACAAGAGGAGTATCTCGTCGGCAAGCAACCGGCGTTCGACATCTCGGCGGGGCCGATTCCGGGTGAACTGCACCTCGCTGCAGGGCACGAGTCTTCGGGCGCCGGCGTCTGCATCCACCTTCGAGACGACGACACAGTGACGGCACCGCACCGACCGCACCACATCGCGATTGCGAAAGGTGTGGACCTGAAGAAGATGACAGCCGAGATATTCGGCCGTGAGACGGGACTGTGCCGCGGGAAGGGCGGACACATGCACCTGTTCGACCCGGACGTAAACTTCGCGTGTTCAGGCATCATCGCACAGGGGTGTCCGCCGGCAGTCGGTGCCGCGATGGCCGCGAAGAAACGAAACACGGACTCGGTGGCCGTCGCGTTCCTCGGCGAAGGGGCAATCGACCAAGGCGGGTTCCTCGAATCACTCAACCTCGCGGCGGTTCAGGACCTTCCGGTCGTCTTCGTCATCGAGGACAACGACTGGGCGATTAGTATGCCGAAAGACCGCGTGACCGACGTCGAAGACGGTTCTCGACGCGCGCAGGGATTCGACATGCCCGGAGAACGAGTCGACTCTGACGACGCGGTCGCCGTCTACGAGGCAGCGGAAAAAGCCATCATGCGCGCCCGCGATGGCAACGGACCATCGCTCATCGAAGTGCAGGTCCACCGCCGCATGGGACACTTCATGGGTGACGCCGAAGCGTACAGGCCAGAAGCGGACATCGAACGCGCCAAACAGCGCGACTCTATCGAACGACTGGCCGACGACCTCAGAGCACACGGCGTGAGCGACGACGACCTCGACGAGATCCGAGAACGCGCACACGAACGGGTCGACGAAGCAATCGCGTGGGCGAAAGAGCAACCGGAACCAGACCCGTCGGAGGCGTACGAGAACGTCTTCACGAACCCGCCAGCGCAGACAGCGACTGACGGTGGGAGTGAGGGAGGTGAGCAATAATGGCGACTGAATCACGAGATATCACGGAAGCAACCGAGACGGACCGCGAACTGACCATGAGTCGCGCGATGGTCGAAGCTATCGCGTGGGAGATGCGTGAGAACGAAGAAGTGTTCTACATGGGCGAGGACGTCGCCGACTACGGCGGCATCTTCTCCAGTACGACCGGCCTGTTAGACGAGTTCGGCCGAGACCGCGTGATGGACGTGCCAATCAGCGAGACGGCGTTCCTCGGTGCCGCCGTTGGGGCGGCACAGGCCGGCATGCGGCCGATTGCCGAACTGATGTTCGTCGACTTCTTCGGCGTCGCCATGGACCAGATCTACAACAACATGGCGAAGAACACCTACATGAGCGGCGGGTCGTTCTCCGTCCCGATGGTGCTGACCACCGCCGTCGGTGGCACCTACAACGACGCCGGGCAGCACTCCCAGACGCTCTATGGGACCTTCGCCCACCTCCCCGGGATGAAAGTCGTCGTCCCGAGTACGGCCTACGACGCCAAGGGACTGATGCACAGCGCCATCCGCGACGACGACCCTGTGGTGTACATGTTCCACAAGCGCCTGATGGGTCTCGGCTGGATGCCGTCGCCCACGGGCCCGAAGACGCCCGTTCCGGAAGAAGACTACACGATTCCGTTCGGTGAAGCCGACATCAAGCGCCACGGGAACGACGTGACCGTCGTCACCCTCGGCCTGCACGTCCACCGGTCGTTGGAGGCGGCGAGTCAACTCGAAGACGACGGCATCGACGCCGAAGTCATCGACCTGCGGACGCTCGTCCCACTCGACACCGAGACTGTCCTCGACTCGGTCCGCAAGACCGGGAAACTCCTCGTCGTCGACGAGGACTACCAGTCGTTCGGTGTGACGGGCGAAATCATCGCCCGCGCCGCAGAAGGCGCGCTCGACGACCTCTCGGCGGTCAAGCGCCTCGCCATCCCGGACGTGCCGATTCCGTACGCTCGCTCGCTGGAAGACGAAGTCAACCCCAGCACCGACAAAATCGCGGCGGCCATCCGCGAACTCCACGAATGAGCGGGTCGCCCGACGCAAACGGAGGAGGCACATGACCGAGGACGTCGACGTCGATTCGGCATCCATCTGGCCCGACGACGCGGACGACGTCAACGAGGGCTACCTCGCCAACTGGTTCGTCCGCGAAGGCTCTGCCGTCGACGAAGGCGAAGCCATCGGCGAAATGCAAGTCGAGAAGGTGAGTATCGACGTGTCGGCACCGACGAGTGGCACGGTGACCGAACTCGTCGTCGCGGAAGGCGGTGAGTTCAGTCGCGGTGACGTCCTCGCTCGGATTCGACCGAGCGCCTGAGGACGGCTATTTTTCGGGGAGCTAGGAGAGACGACAGCACCACTGGAAACCACCCCTACCTGCCCCGTTACGACTCGTGCTGACCGTTTCTCGCTCGGTGCGTCTCGGCCAGCGCACGGTTCATCAACTCGGTGTGTGCTTCCACCTCGGGTTCGTCGTCTGCTGGGCGGAGTTGCTGATATCGTCCCTCGGAGTCCATCACCCAGCGTCGGCGATTGTCCGAGAGGAGCGCGTCGAGAACGGCGTCGAGTTCGACCCGCAGCGACGGGTCTACGACGGGGGCAATCGCTTCGACGCGACGGTCGAGGTTTCGCGTCATCCAGTCCGCCGACCCGACGTAGTACTCGGGGTTGCCGGCGTTCTCGAAGTAGAAGATACGCGAGTGTTCGAGGAACCGGCCGACGACGCTCGACACCGAGATGGTCTCGGAGATTCCCTCGATACCGGGGCGAAGGCGGCAGATGCCACGGACCACGAGGTCGATTTTGACGCCAGCCATCGACGCTCCGTAGAGTTCACGGACCATCTCCGGGTCTTCGAGCGCGTTCATCTTGGCGACGATGTGGGCGTCGCGCCCGGCGCGAGCGTGGTCGGCCTCGCGACGGACGAGTCGGGTCATCTCCTCGCGGAGGTTGGTCGGTGCGACGAGCAGTTTGCGGTACGTCTCGTGCCGCGAGTGGCCGGTGAAGAAGTTGAACAGGCGCACGAGGTCGTGACCGATGTCTGGGTCGGCAGTGAACAGGCCGAGGTCGGTGTACAGTTTGGCCGTCTGGGAGTGGTAGTTCCCGGTCGAGACGTGTGAGTACAGTTGAACCCCGTCGCCTTCTTCGCGGACGACGAGCGCCGTCTTCGTGTGCGTCTTCAGGCCGATGGTCCCGTAGGCGACGTGGATACCCTCTTCTTCGAGGCGACGGACCCATCGGATGTTGTTCTCCTCGTCGAACCGGGCTTTGAGTTCGACCATCACCGCGACCTGTGTCCCGTTCTTCGCCGCCTCGATGAGCGTCTCGATGACCTCTGAGTCGGGTGCGGTTCGGTAGATAGTCGCCTTGATAGCGAGCACCTTCGGGTCGTTCGCCGCCGCGCCGAGGAACGTCCCGACGGTGCCCGTAAACGAGTGATACGGATGATGCACGAGGACGTCTTTCCGCGCGATTTCCGCGAAGAGCGCGTCAGGGTCGTCCGCCGAGAGGCCGGCAAACCGTGGGTGGGGTTGTGGGTGCCACGGGTCGACTTCGAGTTCGGGCCGGTCGAGGTCGAACAGCGTCGTCAGTTCTGTGAAGTCCAGTGGAATCTCGCGCTCGAACACCTCTCTCTCGTCGAGGTCGAGCTGTTCGACGAGGAGGTCACGAACCGCAGTCGGCGTGTCGTGTTCGACTTCCAGTCTGACGACCGTGGCGAACCGACGCTGCCGGAGCACGTCTTCGATCATCTCGATGAGGCCCTCTGCGACCTCCTCGTTCCGCCGGACTTCGGCGTTTCGCGTCACCCTGAACATCGACGTGTCGAGGATGTCGACGTTCGGAAACAGCAAGTCGAGGTTGTGTTCGATGACGCGAGCGAGCGGAACGAACCGTTTCGTGGTGCTGGTCTCGTCGGCGTCGCCGCTCGGGCCGGTGTCGCCGTCGACGTGGGCGTCCACTCGGACAAGTCGTGGGCGGTTGCCGGGGACTTTCACACGGGAGAACTTCGTCGGTGCATCGTCGTGTTCTCTCGTGAGGACAGCGAGCGACAGCGAGAGGTTCGAGATGAACGGAAACGGGTGTGCAGGGTCGAACGTGAGCGGTGTGAGCGTCGGGAGAACCGCGGCCTCGAAGTAGTCTCGGAGCGCGGCTTGTTCGTCCGACGAGAGCGAGTCGTACGTGACGATGTCGATACCGGCGTCTGCGAGAGCGGGGCGAACGAGGTCACGGAAGCAGTCGGTCTGTTGGTCGAGAAGAGTCCGAGCGCGCTCTAAGACGAGTGCCCACTGTTCGCGTGGTGTGCGACCGTCGGGAGAGAGCTCCGTCACGTCCGCGGCGATTTGCTGTTTCAACCCGCCGACGCGTTTCATGAAGAACTCGTCGAGGTTCGAGGTGAGAATCGAGAGGAACTTGACGCGCTCGAAAAGCGGGTTGCGCTCGTCGAACGCCTCGTTGAGCACGCGCTCGTGGAACGACAGTTCGCTCAGTTCGCGGTTGAGATACAGCGTCGTCTCTGAGAGGTCCACCGTGTCTGGAGCCTCCGGTACGTCGACGACGCGACCGACGCGGACGGGCTCGGTCGTTGGACGCTGAACAGTCGTCTGGCCGCCGTCGAACTCGGTTGGCTCACCGCTCTGCGCCTCATCTTCGGACATGTACTGAGAGAAGATGGTACGGCAGTGAACTTTACTTCGCCGCCTGTTCGGGAGTCAGACGAGTGCGGGTTGCCGCGGTTCGAGAATCTTCGAGTCTTTGCGTGACTCGTGGGTCACGTCCACGTCGACCGAGACGAGTTCGTCCGCGTGAAGGTCGTAGGCGGTGAGTGCGCCCCCGTAGACTGCACCGGTGTCGAGACCCATCGCGTACCGGAACACCGCTGGGTGTGCCATGACGGTGTGCCCGAAGAAGACGCGGTCTGGACCCTCGTAGTGTTCGAACCAGAACGGCCCGTCGTAGCTGTCGCCCGGATTCATCGCACGGGTGTTTTCGAGGGCGTCGACGTCGTGTTCTTCGAGTGGGACGTCGGGGTGGACGCCGCCGTGGACGACGAGTGCGCCGTCCCACGAGATGGCGACCGGGAGGTCTTCTATCCACTCGAGGTCGTCGTCGGTGAGTGCGTCGATTTCCTTCTTCCCACGGATGAGTTTCTCTTCGTTGTTCCCGCGGACGGTGAGGAAGTTGTCGCGTTCGCGGACGTAGTCGACCACACCTTTGCTGTCCGGTCCTTTCCGAACGAGGTCGCCGACGAAGACGACGAGGTCGTCGTCGGAGGGGTCGAGGCGGTCGACGAGCCGTTCGAGCGCAGGGAGACACCCGTGGACGTCACCGACGACGTACACGTCGTCCCAGTCGTCGATATCTACACGAAGGTGCTGTTCGGCGACGTCGGGGTGGAAGGTTGGGACACTCATAGTGGGCGCTGTCTTCTCCTATCCAGCACCGGAGATTTAGAAAGGGTTACTAGTTGCTGAATGTTGAGCTATATAGTCACGCCAATGTGACACATGGCCTCCGACGAGAGAGCGCCGATGCGGTGCCACTCGTCCCGCAATCGCTTTCCGGCGGGACCCCGAATCCGGGAGCATGAGCATCGGACCCCTCGACGACGAGACGGTCGAGAAGTATCGAGAAGCAGGGGAGGTCCTCCGAACGGTGATGGACGAGTCGGCCGAGATGGTCGAACCGGGCGTCACCCACCTCGAAGTGGCCGAATACGCAGAAGAACGGATTCGTGAACTGGCCGATGGCTGTGCGTTCCCAGTCAACATCAGCGTCAACGAAGAAGCGTCGCACGCGAGTCCGGGCCGCGGCGACGACACCGTCTTCGGCGAGGACATGGTCTGTCTGGACATCGGCGTCCACGTCGACGGCTACATCGCCGACTCGGCGGTGACAGTGGACCTCTCGGGCAACGACGAACTCGTCGAATCCGCCGAAGAGGCGCTCGACGCCGCGCTCGACATGGTCGAAGCGGGCGCACACACCGGCGAAATCGGTGCTGAAATCGAAGACGTCATTCGGGGCTACGGCTACACGCCGGTTCTCAACCTCTCGGGCCACGGCGTCGAGCAGTGGGACGCGCACACCGACCCGACGATTCCGAACCGCGGGTCTGACCGCGGCGTCGAACTCGAAGTTGGCGACGTCGTCGCTATCGAACCGTTCGCAACCGACGGGTCCGGGAAAGTTACCGAAGGCTCGAAGAACGAGATTTACAGTCTCGTCCACGACCGCTCGGTCCGCGACCGAATGTCGCGCAAACTGCTCGACGAAGTCCGCGAGACGTACAAACTGCTCCCCTTCGCGGCCCGCTGGTTCGAAGGTGGCCGATCCGAGATGGCGATTCGCCGCCTCGAACAGCAGGGCGTCCTCCGTGGCTACCCCGTCCTGAAAGAAGAAGAGGGCGCGATGGTCGGACAGGCGGAAGACACTATCATCGTCACCGAAGACGGCTACGAGAACCTGACTCGATAGGGCTCTCGCCCACCAGCGACCGAAACGGCTTGCATCCCCCCGTTCGTTCACCCCGTCATGGACCAACTGTTCGCCCCGTGGCGCATCGAGTGGGTGACCCGAGACGGTGACCAGGATGCAGACGACGACTCCTGTCCCTTCTGTGCGCTTCCCGAACGCGACGACGACGCCGAGAGCAACATCGTCGCTCGCTCTGAACACTCGTTCGTCCTCCTCAACAACTACCCGTACGCACCGGGTCACGTGATGGTCATTCCGTACCGCCACACCGGCGACTTCGCGGACCTCACCGACGAGGAACTCCTCGACCACGCCCGGTTGAAGTCGCTCACACTCGACGCCCTCGACGCCGCGTTCGGCCCCGATGGCTTCAACGCCGGCGAGAACCTCGGCGGGTCGGCTGCGGGCGGGTCGATCGACGACCACCTCCACACCCACGTCGTCCCTCGGTGGAGCGGCGATACGAACTTCATGCCAGTCATCTCGGATACCAAAGTCCTCGTGCAAGCGCTGGACGACTCCTACGAGCATCTTCACGAGGCGTTCTCGGACCTCGATGGGTCCAGCACCGACGGCGACGACTCGGCGGTTATCTTCGATTTAGACTGACTCAAAAACTCTCTTAATCGTCGTCTAAACGGCTGCTATCACCCGAAGCGCATTTCAACCCCACACCCGAAAGCCAGTGTAATGGAGCGGAAACGGGCCATCCGTCGGGTCGGTGTCGTCGTCCTCGTGGCCAACGCCATACTCGTCCTCGGGAAGGGGGCGGTGTGGTGGACGACTGGAAGTCTGGCGGTTGGGTCCGAAGCGGTGAACAGTCTCGCAGACGTCATCTACAGCACCATCATTCTGGCGGGCCTCTATCTGACGACGAAACCGCCGGACTTCGAACACCCGCACGGACACGAGCGAATCGAACCGTTCGTCTCGCTGTTCGTCGCCGTCGGTATCTTCGCGGCGGGTGGCGCGATTCTCTGGCAGAGTACGAGCAGTATTCTCAACCAGAGCTACGGCGGTGCCGCAGGGATGCTCGGTGTCGTCGTCCTCGTCGGCGCCGGCGTGTTCAAATTCGCGCTCTATCGCTACTGCCTGGACGTCGGTAAAACGCGGAACTCCCCCGCGCTCGTCGCCGCCGCACTCGACAACCGCAACGACATCCTCACGGCGGCGGCCGCACTCGTCGGTGTCCTCGGCGCACAGTTCGGCTATCCGATTTTGGACCCGCTGGCCGCGATGGTCGTCTCCATCGGCATCGTCTACACCGGGTACGAAATCGTCCGCGACAACGTGAACTACCTCGTCGGTGCTGCCCCACCCGAGTACCTCCGCGCACTCATCGTGCAGACGGCGCTGTCCCACCCGGACGTGAAAGGTGCCCACGACGTGGTGGCCCACTACGTCGGCCCGGAAA
Source organism: Haloferax marinisediminis (assembly GCF_009674585.1). Classification (NCBI taxonomy): domain Archaea; kingdom Methanobacteriati; phylum Methanobacteriota; class Halobacteria; order Halobacteriales; family Haloferacaceae; genus Haloferax; species Haloferax marinisediminis. The sequence continues at coordinate 1,498,366 of NZ_WKJP01000001.1, forward strand.
TCGACGTGAGTCTCCACATCGAAGTCGAAGGCGACATGACGCTCGCGGAGGCCCACGACATCGAGACGTGGGTCGTCCAAGCCATCCGCAACATCGACGAAGTCGACGACGTGTTCGTCCACATCGACCCCAGGGAACTCGGCGAGTGGAAAGAAGACCCGGACGCAGAGCGGTTTACACCGTTCACGCCCGACGGCGGCGATGGAAAGTAGCGTCGGACACCACTGATTCTCCCGTTAGAGTGCGTCTTGCAGTTCGAGCCTGACGGTTCCCAGATACGGGACGTGGAACTGCGCTTTGGCCTTAATCCACTCGGGACGGACGGGTGGCGCGATGCTGGACGCCTGGTCGTAGTAGCCGTTATTGTCGCCTTGGGTGATGTACCCTGCATGCGGTGCGGGACAGTTCCGCAACTCTGCACAGGAGTTCGCACCGCGGACGTACGCGCTGTTCGCTTCGTCGTACCAGTTCTCACCGGCGTCGACGTAGAACACCGCTCGGTGGATTATCGGTGACCCGTCTCTCGTCGGCGGTGCGTACACGATAACGTCACCTTCGGCACCGACTCTCTGGTATCCATCACTCGCACTCGCCGTGACGATGCCGTGGTCGTCAGCACTGGGGCCAGCGTACCTGTCCTCGTCTGTGACGACGACGAGGTCACCGCGTTCGAGATGTGGCTCCATACTGCCACTCTCGACGGCGACCATGGGTGGCCAGACGCCGGTGACCGCAAAGAGAACGAGACCGACGAGAGTGACGGCGAGAACGAGTTGGAGCGCATCTCGGGCGACGAGTCGCGAGAGTGGCGGGGCGTCAGCTGACACACGCGATGCTGTGTTCCGAGTGACAACAAGGTATCGGTGGGGGAATAGTACGTCCGTCAGCTTCCTGGGGACAAGTATATGTGTCACGGTCACATGTGGCAAGGTGCATCGCTATGAAACCGTGTCACCGTTGTCAGGCGGTCGTCGACGAGTACATCCTGGATAAACAACTCGAACCCTTGCGCGACCTCACAGTTGACGAATTCAACATCTGTGCGGACTGTGCGACAATCGTTGCTGATGCGTGTGTGGAGTGTGGCGGCGGCGTGTACGTCCCTCGTACCGAATCAACCACTCCTGACTACTGTCCCGCATGTCGGTCCGACCTCATACGCCGTACCGGCCACGACCCCGGTTGGCACTGTGATGCTGTGTCTCCCTGACCGACACCGCAGACCACGCCCTCTTTTGGTTCCGACAGTCAGTCTGCGTTTTCAACAGTACAGATGATTTCAACAACCGTCGCATACCGAGCGAAGGTTTAAGGACGAATCGGACGCAGACCGTCCATGGAATCGGATGGCGTCATCGACTTCTACGACACGTGGGCCCCGTTCTACGACGCAGAGGAGACACCGACGACGGACGTGTCGTACTACGTCGCCCGCGCCAGTGAGGTGGATGGTCGCGTCCTCGAAGTTGGGTGTGGCACCGGACGAATCTACCTCGAACTGCTCCGTGAGAACATCGACGCCGCCGGAATCGACCTCTCGGAATCGATGCTCGACCGCCTCCGAGAGAAAGCGACCGCCGAGGGACTGGAACCCGAGGTATGGCAGGCAGACATGCGGGAGTTCACCGTCGATGCGCCGTTCGACCTCGTCATCGTCCCCTTTCGGGCGTTCCTCCACAACCTGACTATCGACGACCAACTGGCCGCACTCCGGTCGCTCCTCGATGCGACGGCCGACGACGGCGAGTTGGTGCTGAACTTCTACGCGCCTGACTGCGAGTTCGTCGTCGAGAACTACGGCGTCGAAGAAACGGAAGCAGTCGAGGTTACGGGCGAACCGCACCGAGTGCTCCACCGTGCCGACTTCGAAGACGAAATCGACGCCATCGTCCGGGGCGAAAAGGTCCTCTTGGACGAACACGACGAGGTGGTCGCCTCTGAGACCTACCGATTGAAGTCGGTCTCGAAACGCGAGTTCGAACTCCTGTTGCGACTCGTCGGCGTGTCGTCGTGGACGCTGACGAACTTCGACGGCGACCCACCAGCGTCGGCAAAAGACGAACTCGTGTGGTCGATTCGACCGTAAAAGTGGGTCCGCAGTCTCTCAGGCCGCTTTCGGCTCGACTCGTGTTTCGACCGGTTCGCCGAAGGCGTAGACAGTCTGGTGAGCGGTGACCGTCACGCGAGCGAAGTCACCAGGTTCGAGGCCGTGTTCGGAGGCGTTCTGGACGATGATTTGCCGATAGGCCTCGTCGCGGCACTTCACGGAGTCGCCAGTTCCCTCTTCGACGACGAGCACGTCGTGTTCGGTGCCGACCATCTCTTCGTACGCGGCGGCGACGATGTCCATCTTGGCTTCGGACATCTCCTTCGACCGCTCTTTCTTGATGGTCCCACCGAGGCCCTTCAGGTCGGCAGCGTCGGTGCCGGGGCGCTTCGAGAAGCGCGTGACGTTGATCTTCTCGGGGCGAATCTCGCGGAGCAGGTCCATCGACTTCGCGTGGTCCTCGTCGGTTTCGGTTGGGTAGCCGACGATGAAGTCCGTCGAGAGCGTCCAATAGCCGAGCGTCTCGTCGAACGTCTCGACGATGTCACGGAACTTGTCGACGCGGTGCTGGCGGCGCATGTGTTCGAGGACTTCGTCGGACCCCGACTGCACGGGCGCGTGGATGAAGTTGTAGAGTTTGTCGTGCTTTGCGAACACGTCCGCGAGTTCCTGCCGGATGCCGTGGACGCCGCCGGGGTTGGCCATGCCGACACGAACGCGGAAGTCGCCCTCGATTTCCGAGCAGATGCGGTCGAGGAGTTCCGGAAGCTTCCGGTCGCCTTTGTCCCAGCCGTAGACGCCGGTGTCCTGGCCGGTGATGCGGAGTTCCTTCGCACCGGCGTGGACGAGTGCGCGGGCTTTCTCGACGTTCTCTTCGACCGATGGGGAGTCGACGCGACCGGTCGCGAACTTCGTGATGCAGTACGAACAGTTCGACATGCACCCGCGGGCGATGGGGAGGATGCCGACGACGCCGTCTAAGACGGGTTCGACACCCGGGCCGGGCGTCGGACATTCGCCGTTGGTGACGGCAGTCGGCACGTCGTCCCAGTGGAGAATCTGGGCGTCGATGCCCTCCTCGCGGAAGTCGTTCCCCTGTGCGAGCGCCATACAGCCGGTGATGATGAGGTCGGCCGTTTCCTGTTCGAGTTCTTTGGCCCGACGGAGCATGTTCCGCTCCGTCTTCTCCACGACCGTACAGGTGTTCATGATGGCAACGTCGGCTTCCTCGGGACCATCGACGCGGTAGTGACCCGCGTCGCGGAGCGCACTCTCGATGGCACGGCTCTCGCCGCGATTCGAGGTACAGCCGTACGTCTCGATGTGGTATCGGGCCATTCGGTTACTCCAAGTATCGGGTGCGCGGCCAAAAGCGACGCGGTATCCGACGAGACGACGACGGACTCGAAGGCTGTGAAAGACGGTGACCACGTACGATGGAGTCACATCCACTCTCCCTCGAATCACGTTCCGTATTCTGGATCTTCAGCCGCTGTAGATGCTCTGGTCGCCGGAATCATCCGTAAAACCGCGAATATAATTCATGCCCTCATCCGTTGTATATAGATTTGCTATGGAACTTAGTCTACGCGCGATTGCATACGGTTTCGCCGCAACACTCGTCATCGGGTTACTCAGTGGCTTCACAGTGCCGTTTACGAGCTTCACTCTCCCGACGATTGGGTACATCCTGACCGGGATTATCGGTGGGTTCGTCGCTGGATACATGGTCACGACGGGAACGACAGACGGCGCGATTAACGGCCTCGTCGCAACGACTGTCGGTGCCATATTCGTCGCCATCGGACTCGTCCTGTTCAACATCCTGTTCACAGGCGTGTTCTTCGGCCTGACCACGTTCGCGGCCGCCATCGTCATCATCGCGATCGCCGGCATCCCGGGCGCCCTCGGTGGCGCAGTCGGCAGCATGATGCACGACCGCTCCGCAGAACGTGCCGGCAGACCCGCTGCCTGAGTTCGCACAGCGGACGTGCGAAACAGCCGGCCCAGATTCCTTCTTATTCGACTGTCCCTTCGAGCGAGAGCAGCCCATTTTCACAACAAGGTACTTGTCACCCTGTTGTGAACTCGTGACCAATGAATTCGCGCGATACGCCCTCCAGTCGACGCGAAGTCGGCGGACGGCGGTCACCTTCGTCGGGACACCGACTACAACGGCGTGACGTGCTTCGACTCGCCGGCGCAGGCACGCTCGCCGCGCTCACCGGATGCCTCGGTGGCAACGACGCCGGGTCGACCGGCGACGGCCGTGCCGACTGGCCACATCCGAACTTCTCGCCACGGGGAACCAGCTACAATCCCCGAGCGGTTGGACCGTCATCGAAACCGAGCGAAGCGTGGGGCGTGGAGGTCGGCGGGTTGGGACTGGCTCGGCCGACCGTCTACGAAGATACGGTCTACTACGCGACGGCTGAGCAACTCCGGGCCTTCGCCGTCGAGGACGGGACGGAGCGCTGGTCGGTCGACGTAGAGTCACGAAGTGGGTTCAGGTCGCCGGTGACCGTCGACTCCGACCACGTCTACATCGGCCAGACGGGAACCAGAACGGGAGTCCTCGCGTTCACCCACGACGGCGAAGAGGTGTGGCACGCGCCGACCGAGTCGAGCGTCTGGGCATCGGTACTCCGTCCGAATCCTGATGACGACCACGTCTACGCGGCCGATACAGACAGCAACGTCTTCCGTATCCGAGCGAGCGACGGTACTGTCGAGTGGCAAACAACCGTGTTCGGTCCTGTGGTCAGGCTGGTTGCTCGATGGGACGAACTGGTCGTCGGGACCGAGGCTGGCGAAGTCGTCGCACTCCTCGATTCGGGGGCAGAACCGACGGGCATGTGGCGGACGAAACTTCCCGGGTCGATACAGGCACTCTCCATCATCTCTGGCGGTGACGTCATCGCAGGCGCGTTCGGGGCAGGAGTCGCCCACCTTCGAGGTGCCGGCCGTGCCGGTCGAATCGGGTGGCATCAAACCGAGTCCTCGCCGCACCGCTCCGTGGTCGTCGGGCCGGACCGCGTGTTTTCCACCGACGGGAGCGGCATCCACGCCTACGACGAAAACGACGGGTCATCCTCGTGGAACGCCGACGGCGACTACTTCGCGCCGCCTGCTGGTGCTGGGGACACGATTTTCGTCTCAGAGACGAGCGACGGGGGCGGTGTCATCGCCTACGACCGCTCGGGTGGAATCGGCGTCGGAGGCGCGAGACTCGGTAACCATCGCTGGGAGTACTCGTTAGAGGGCGGTGCTGCGACAGGACCGACGCCTGCACACGACACGCTGTTCGTCGTCGAAGATGGCGGCGAAAACGACTCTGCGAGATTGGTCGCGTTGCGGGAAGAGTAGCAGAACAGACCGTTATTCGTCTGGCGCGCCCGAGACGATTTCGACACCTGAAGACGCACCGATACGCTCGGCACCTGCTTCGAACATCGCCAGCGCGTCCTCGTAGGACCCCACGCCGCCGGACGCCTTCACGGGTAGATACTCCGCCATGAGTTCGACGTCTTCGACCGTCGCGCCACCGTCTGCGAATCCGGTCGAGGTCTTGACGAAGGCGGCGTCTGCTTCGACTGCCGCCTCACAGGCACGGTGCTTTTCCTCGTCCGTGAGGAGCGCCGTCTCGATGATGACCTTCACCGGGATGGGGACGGCTGCGACGACTTCCGAGATATCCTCGGCGACGAGTTCGTCTTCGCCGGCTTTGAGCCGACCGACGTTGATGACCATGTCGAGTTCGTCGGCGCCAGCCTTCCAGGCGTCGACCGCTTCTTCGCGCTTCGCGGCCGTCGTGTTCTGGCCGTGGGGAAAGCCGATGACCGTGGCGAGGACGACGTCTGGAGCGTACTCACTGGCTTCGGCGACGTAACACGGCGGGATGCAGGCGTTCATCCCCCATTCGGCGGCGTCGTCGAGGATGGCTTCGACGTCTTTCATCGTCGTCTCGGGTCCGAGGACCGTGTGGTCGATACGGGGCGCGAGGTCGTCTCGGTTCATACCGGGTGGAGGCGACGGGGACCTAAAGAACGTAAGGCTTTCACGCCGCCCGGTTGGGCCTCTTGCATGGCCATCCTCCCCGAAGGATTCGCGCTTCCCCCACTGCCGTATCTCGTCGTCCTCGTCGCTGGCCTCGTCGGCGTCGGTGTCGGCCTCGTTAGAACGCGCCCGTCTGTCTCGGAGGGGCACATCCTCGCACTCGTTCCGTGGATGGTGTCGGGGTCGGCGCTTCACGTCCTCTACGTCGTCGGACTGCTCCCGTCCGCTATCGAACCGTTCGGCGGGACGCCCGCAGTCTACCTCACTGTCGCAGTGCTCGCCGGAGCAACGTGGCTTGCACTGGCGCTCGCCGAGTCTGCGTCTCCTCGAAACCTCGCACTCCCGGGTATCGTCCTCGCGGGACTGCTCGTCGTACTCGCCCTCGGTAGCGGACTGGCCGCCGGGACGCTCAGCCCACTCTGGCCCGGAATCGCCCTCGCCGTTGCGTTACTCATCACGCCCGTGACGTGGGGTGTCCTGACCCGAATCGACCCCAACGCAGCGGTCGCAGGCACCCTCGGCGTCGTCGCCATCTTCGGACACGCGCTCGACGGTGTCTCGACTGCCGTCGGCATCGACGTTCTCGGCTTCGGCGAGCGAACACCACTCTCGCGTCTCATTCTCGAAGCGGCCGGTGCACTTCCAACGGCGGACATCATCGGGACCGGGTGGCTCTTCGTCCTCGTGAAACTCGCCGTTGTGAGTGTCGTCGTGGCGCTCCTCGCCGATTACGTCCGCGAGGAACCCGTCGAAGGGTCGCTTCTCTTGGGGCTCGTCGCTGCCGTTGGACTCGGACCCGGCGTCCACAACCTGCTGTTGTTCGCAATCTCGGGAGCCTAACTTCACGTAACGCTCGTTGCACGCGTTTCGAAAAACGAGCGTAGTCGACAGGAAAGCAGTGAGCGACGATAGCCTCACGATTCAAAACACATAGCCAGTTAATTTCTGAACTTTCTGACATCACCTGCATCAAATTTAAATATGTCCTGTTTTAACTATCTTCTCTCCAAGTTTAACATAGGCTTTTGTGTTTTTGTGACGAATTGTCCCATTGCAGGATTTGATTATTCTGATGTATGATGCTTATTCAACGACCGATAGGTTAGCAGTGTCCGATATCCTCGGAAATCCACACCGCAACCACGTACTGCACGTCCTCAGGTGTCATGGGACACCGATGACATTGGAGACGCTCGCGATGCACGTCGACCGCTCAAACGCAACTGACCCATTTCCCGGTTCGGCCACCGGTGTGGAACCTGTTTCGATGGTGAAACTTCACCACACACATCTTCCAAAACTGGATGACGTCGGTGTAATTAGGTACGACTCGTACGAACAGACCGTGGTCTCTGTGAACGACGAACGACTCGACTCACTCGTCGAGTTGGGACAGCAGATGCTCGAGTCACTTCGATATGACCGACCAAGAACCGACTAGCACACAGCACCTATTTACCCATCCAGAGTGGGTCACGAAGACAGCACATCGAGGATGGCAGCACAAAATCACCCGAGAGAGTTATCTGGCCAGCGGAACGACACACGGGGACGAATGTCCCGTGTCATCTGTGCCGGCCACGTGAACTGGGACGTCACCCTCCGCGTGGACGCTCTTCCCGAACCAGACGGCGAAGCAACTGTCGAGTCCCGGGTCGGTGCTGGCGGCGGCAGTGCCGCGAACGTCGCCAGCGGGTTGGTCGGCTTGGACCTCCCAACCTCGCTCCTCGGGAGCGTCGGCGACGACGAGTACGGGCACGCCGCCATCGCCGAACTCGCATCGAAGGGTGTCGACTGCAGTCACATCGTCAGCGTCGACCACGGTCCGACGACGGTCAAGTACATCGTCGTCGACGCCGACGGCGAAGTGTTCGTTCTCGGGTCTCCGGGCGTGAACGAGGCGTTCGAGGCGTCCGACCTCTCGACCGATGCGCTCGTCGAGGCAGACCACCTTCACTTGACGAGTCAGTCACCGGGGACCGCGGCCGCACTCGCCAGACGAGCACTCGACGCCGAGACGACGGTGAGTTTCGACCCCGGTCGGCGCATCGGTGACCGAGGCTACACCGAGGCACTCCGACTGGTCGACTACGTCTTTCTCAACGACCGTGAGGCCGCGACGGCGCTCGGAGAGGCGGCAGAGTCGCACCCGAACGGGGGCAAAAGACGGAGACACGACGGTCCCGGTGGCAACGGCGGCGTCGTCGGCGACGCACTCGACGACACGACACTGGTCCTCAAACACGGCCCGAAGGGAGCAGAAGTCCGTGATGAGGACGAACGACACGTCCACCCGGGGTACCCCGTCGACGCGGTGGACACGACTGGCGCGGGCGACGCGTTCGCTGCCGGATTCATCGCGGCGCGACTCGACGGCCGGTCTTACGAACGGTCTCTCGCCGTCGCGAACGCGTGTGGTGCACTCACTGCGGCCGAGCCGGGTGCCCGAACACAACTGAGCTGGCGACGACTCGACGACCTCGTGGAACGGTGACGACGCGACTCGGAGATTCAGGGACGCCGTGTCGATGTCGCTGACGCTCGCCCGAAACGACCAGACCAATTTTATCCTCGCCGGTCATTCCTCGGAACGATGCTGGAGCAGATTTCGGCCGTCGTCGCCGCACTCGGGTCGCTTCCGAGTGTCGGCGGCCTCGCCGGACGAGTGGCACTCGGTGCGCTCGTCGGCGTCGCGGCCGCTGTCGTGATGGACATCCCGATGTGGCGCCAAGAAGAGGGCTTCACGCCCGCGTACATCGCTGCATCGGTCCTCCAACGGACTCGCCCGGACGACGTCGATTTCCTCGACGCGAACCTCGTCCACCACGTCGCAGGCGCCATCTCGGGTGCCTTCTACGCGGTGGTCTACCTCGCAATCGACTCACTCCTCCCCGAGGCCCCACTCCTCGGCGTCGACTTCGCGCCACACGTGGTTTCGACGGGGGTAGTGGTGGCGAGTATCTACTTCCTGTTTTCGTACTTCGTCCTCCCACGGGCAGGCCGGAGCATCTACGAAGAACGAGCGACGGCAGTTCGTGGGCAATGGCTTCGCTCGTCGCTGGTCTTCGGCGTGACGCTCTTCGTTCTCGCCCCGGCGCTCTTCGCGGGTATCGCCTGACGGGCGGGTCTTCGATTCAGCTCGTCGATCTACGTGTCGGTGTCCCCCACGAACCGCGGCGTTTTTGCCCGCGACACGAGTGGGTCGAATATGGCGAAACAGCCCCATCTCCTCGTCGAAGAAGGCGACGTAAACGACATCGCACTCATCCCGGGCGACCCAGGGCGCGTCGACCGCATCGCAAAGCAGTGTGAGAACGTCGAAGAAGTCGCAGAGAACCGCGAGTACAAGGTCGTCAACGCGGAGTACGAGGGCGTCCCGCTGACCATCTCCTCGACGGGTATCGGGTGTCCGTCGGCCGCAATCGCGCTCGAGGAACTCTCCCGTGTCGGTGTGGAGACGTTCATCCGCGTCGGCACCATCGGTGCACTCCAAGAGGACATCGAAATCGGCGACATGATCGTCGCGACCGGTGCCGCCAAAGAGGAAGGCACGTCCAAGCGCTACGAGTCTGAAGTCTACCCGGCCGTTCCGGACTACGAGGTGCTCACCTCGCTCGTCGACGCGGCGGAAGCGAACGACGAAGACGTCCACGTCGGCCCAATCGTCTCCGACGACGCGTTCTACAACGAGTCCGACGAGTACGTCGAAGACTGGAACGCGGCCGGTCTCCTCGCCATCGAGATGGAGGCGGCGACCGTGTTCTCCCTCGCCCGCCGCAAGGGCCTCCGCGCTGGTGCCATCTGTACGGTCGACGGCAACCTCGTCGCCGGCACCCAGAAGGGCGCCGACTCCGACGAAGAACTCCCTGAGAAGGCGAAGAACAACGTCGAGCGCGCTATCAGTATCACGCTCGACGCCGTGGTCGACCTCGCGTAAAGCGGCAGTGGACATTCGCCACCTCGCGGCCCGTGTGGTCGCACGCGTCAGCGAACTCCGCACTCGAATTCGGCGGATAGAGCGGCGCGAGGCGGTGGCGTTCGGCCGCTGGATAGAGAATACGAACAATCTCCTTCATCTCACCGTCTTACTCGTCATTCCGCTCCTCATCGCGAGCGTGACGTTCGTCTCGAACGCGGTGAGCACCCTCTCGTTCCTGCTGTTTCCTCCACTCGCGTCCGGTTCGTACACACTCTTTTCCGACCCCGAAGGGCAGTACGCCTCGCCAGTGAAGTTCATCCTCGCGCTCACGGTTGGCGCACTCTGTGGCCTCGTCGCCTACGGATTCACCACGTGGGTCTACGGGCCGACGGGAACCGCAATCGTCCACCCGTCGTCTGCCGCGCTCGCGATTTTCCTCGCTGGCTCTGCGACGTGGGCGCTCGACATCGAAGCACCCTCTGCGTTCTCGACTGCGCTCTTGACGCTCGTCACGGGAGATGTGAACCCAGAGGAGTACGTGGTGAGCATCTTCTTCGCGAGCGTCGTCATCGCGATCGTGTTCAGCGTCTGGCGCCAGCGATTCTACGAGCGACGCGCTGAGTACCTCTACGGAACGGTCAAAGGTGACGACCACGTCCTCGTCCCGATGCGTGGCGAGACAGCGGAGCGAACTGCCTTCTTCGCTGCGCTCCTCGCGGCGGCGCACGAGGCTGGAAAAGTCGTCCTGCTCGACGTTCTCCCGCCGGAGTCGACGGCGGAGACGCAGGCGTCTACAGTCGATGCCGACACAGAGACGAAGTCAGAGACAGAGACGAAGCCGGAGACGCCGGAAGATTCGACCGGCAACCCTGCCGCCGACGCTGCAGTCGAGCGTCTCGAACGGTGTGCGCACAGGATTCGAACCAGAGTGGGCGTTCCCGTCGAAGTCGTCGTGGCGCGAGGCGACCCACTGACGGCAACGGTCGAGGCCGCTGCAAACACTAACTCAGACCTCGTCGTCACGCCGTACGAGGAAGACCGTGGCCTGCTGTCGGACTACGTCCGCGGGCTGTTCGGTGGTGAGTACGACACGGTCGCCTTCCGGTCGAAAGGAGAGTCAGACCGTTGGAAACGGGTTCTGGTGCTCGTCTCTCGGCCGGGCGATGCCGCACACGCGATGATAGACTTCGCGACCCGACTCGCTGGAAAGACCGGGAGTGTGAGCGTCACGACCTGCATCGGTGCAGAGGTCGAGCGTCGGCCGGCAGAGTCAAAACTGGCGAACCTCGTGGAGACGGCAGACGGAAACATCGAGACGCGTGTCGCCCGAACCGAAGTGACGAAGTTTATCGCTTCGAACGCCGCGACGTACGACCTCGTTGTCCTCGGGTCGAGTGGAGAACGCTCTGCAGCCTCGCGATTCATCGCACCGCCGACGTTCGAACGAATCAGAGAAACCGACTGCGACGTCGCCGTCTTCGACCGCGGAAACTAGTCGTCGGAGTTGGCGTCGGTGTCGGCGGCGTTAGTATCGGCGTCTTCGACCATCTCGTCCGGTTGTTCTTCGAGCAGTCGTTCTTCGACCGTTTCGAGGCCGCCGCCACCGATAGCTGACTCGGCGAGGAAGTGACCACCGAGTGCAGCAGGACTGATGACGGTATCCGCGCCGGCGCGGCGGAGTTTCGGTTCGTTCTCGCGCTGTGTCGCCGCCGCGACGATGTGGATGTCGGGGTTGAGCTGTCGGGCTGTTAGGATGGCGAGCGCGTCTTCGGCGTCGTTGTTGGTGGCGACGATAGCCGAGCGGGCGACTTCGACGCGGGCGCGCTTGAGCGACTCTTCGTCGCTTGGGTCGGCCGTGAAGACGTCGTACCCACGGTCGGAGAGTCGTTGTGCCCGTTCTGCGTTGGGCGTGATGATGAGTACGTCTGCGCGGTCTTCGAGTTCTTCGAGAATCGGTTCGGTCAGTTCCCCGTGTCCGAGGACGAGGATGTGGTTGTCGAGGATTTCGAGTTGTGATTCGGTCATGCGTCCAAGTGCTTTGGTGAGTCGTGCTTCGATGGCAGGCGTGAGCAGGACACCGAGTGCCACTGCGAAACTCGCGACGGTGACGAGCAGTGCCGACATCCCGAACAGTTTCGCAACTGCCGTTCGCGGGGTGATGTCGCCGTATCCGACGGTACTGCCGGTCACGAGTGCGAAGTAGAACGCGTCGAACAGCGAGTCGACGCCGTTGAACTGCTCTCTGAGTGCGTACGCCCCCGCCGTTGCGTACGTCTGTGCGCCGGCGATAGCCAAGAGCGCCGACAACTGCGTGACGTTCCAGTCGAGGTCGCGGTCGAACGCCCGGTAGTTCAGCAAACAGAGGACGAGACTGATAATCGAGAAGCCAATCAGCGGAATCGCGCGAGCGGGAGACTGGATGAGTCCCTGCGCGGCGGACACCGGGAGGAGGATGACTGTCGAGTACCACGCCGGCCGGAGACGCCGTCGGAGGCCGTAGACGCTGGCCAGAAGCAGAAATCCGGTCAGCGTGCCGGTGAACCCCGCCGTGATGCGAATCACTTCGGGGATGACCGAGCTGAAAACGCCACCCGCCACGGGCGAACTGATGTTCAATATCCCTGTCACTGCAGACAGGATTGCGACGATGAAGACGGTCGTCACTGTGGTTCGGGCGCCTACCCAGTCGCGTGCCGACACCATGTCGGCGGAACGTCTGCATGGAAGGGGGAAAACCGTTGGGTATCGAGACGGCGACACGGGAGAACTGCGCAGAGCCCACCTTCGTGAGAGAAACTCAGTCACGCCGCCACGCATTTATCTCGGGAGTGAGTGAACCAGCCTATGGCTTCACTCCCTGTCGAAGTAGTCTATGGACTCTACTTCGGCATCCTCACGGGACTCGTCCCGGCCGCCGTCGCGTGGCTCTTCGGGTTCGGGTTCCGCTACGTGACCGGGGTCACGATTCCCGGTCTCGCAGTCGTCGTCCTCAGCGTCGCCATCGCGGGTGCGAGCGGTGGCCTCATGGCTCTCGCGGACCCGACGATTACGCAGTCCGACAATCAGGCCAGACTGACTGTCGCGCTGTTGGTCGTGCTGATGGGCGCACTCTACGCACACAATCGCGGCGACGCGTTCGCGAACGAAATTCCCCGGAAGATGTCGCTTCGAATGCTCACCGAACGGACGCTCTCGACCGACGTGGTCGAACTCGTCGGCGGCCGCGGACAGGTCACTGTGAGCGTCACGCGAGAAGTCGACGACATAGAAGGCTACCCGCCGGTCCCACTCGACATCCGCACTGCGATTCGTGACGGCGAGTGGACGTTCCCTGCGGACATCCCACTCGTCGAACTCGAATCGCGGTTCGCAGACCGACTCCAGACCGAGTTCGACCTCGTCGCAGTCGAAGTCGAAATCGACGAACAGGCCCGTGCGAGCGTTGCTGCTGCTGCACCCGTCGGTGGCCTCTCGAAACGCCTACCCGCCGGGAAGCGAGCCGTCTCTATCGAGGCACTCGTCCCGACCGGTCTCGCACGAGGAGACGACGTCGTCGTCGCCACCGATGGTGGCACTGTCACGGCGAGCGTCGTCGGCGTCGATTCGGTCGCAGAGGTGACAGAGACCGACGATTCGGAGGACGAAGACGCCCCCAAAGCACCGACTCGGGCACCGACAGCGGTCGGTGGCGAAGGCCGCGTGACGGTCGCAGTCGAGCGACCCGACGTTGAAGCACTCCTCCAAAGCGACACGAAGCAGTTCGTCGTCACCTCTCGTGGCGTCCGCCGTGAGTTCGAACTGGTCTCGCTGCTTCGCCGCGTTGGCAAGCGGTTCTCCAGACTCACCGCGGGCGTCGACGGCCCCCTCGACGGGGTGACACTCAGAGCGGCCAGTGTCCGCGACACGTACGGCGTGGCCATCCTCGCTGTTCGACACGGTGGGACGTGGACGATTGCACCTCGCGGCGATCAGGAAGTCTCGGCCGGTGACACACTGTACGCCGTCGGGTCGCGTTCTGACCTCGCCGCGTTCGAGGAGGCGATTGCATGAGCAGACAACGCCGGCACGTGCGGACACACCAGTACGGAGTTCTGGAGGTGGGTGCGTGATGTCGTTCCTCGCCGCCGAACTCGTCGCAGGCGTCGTCGGGCAGGTCTCACTCCCGCCGGCGAGCGACCCACTGGTCAGGACCATCCTCCGCGTCATCGGCCTCATCGTTGGGGCGTTCCTCGCGTCGGGTGTCGCCGCACTCACGTATCGATGGTACACGCGCGAAGTCATCCCTCGGGCGCTCGCACTCCTCTTTGGTACCTCGGTCGTGGCGCTGTACCTGAACACCGTCGGCCTGTTCGGAAACTTCGTCACGGGGAGTGACACGGCGGTCTTCCAACTCGACACAGTGCTGTTCAACACGACGGCGCTGGCGGGTGGCGCACTCGCCTCGCCGGTCGGCCGTCTCGTCGGTGACAGACTCGCGACCGACGTGTTCGCCGTTGCGGGGGCGAAAGAACTCGACGCCGACGTGAGTCGTCTCGTCCGCACCGTCGGGCGGGTGACGACGGTGACGATTCCAGAAGAGATTGGCGACATCGAAGCCTACGACCCAGTCTCCGAGACTATCAAGACCCAGTTGAGCGGGAAGACGCTGCTGTTCCCGCGGCGACTCACAGAAGACCAACTCCGAGAACGCCTCGTCGAACGGGTCAAAGACGACCACGGCGTCGGCCACGTCGACGTGGAGTTCGAAGACGGTGACGTCTCCTACTTCGCACTCGGGAGTCGCGCTGCCGGCCTCGGCCCGACGCTCGCACCGGGGACTGTCGCCGTCGCAATCCGCGCAGACCCCGGACCGGGGGCAGCCGCCGGCGACCCAGTGCAAGTGTGGGCCGTTCCGAACGCGTCGGACGACACCGAGTCTGACGCGACGACCGCGACCACGAACGGGGAAGAAACCCGTATCGAGAGTGATGGCAGTGGCTCTGTGCCGACCCGCGTTGCGTTCGGCGAACTGCGCGGCGTCGCCGACGACGTCGCCACCGTCGCTCTCGACGAAGAAGACGCGAGCAAACTCACCGGTGCCGACGAATACCGGGTCGTCACCCTTCCAGCAGACCCTCGCGTCGACCGTGAGTTCGCGTCACTGCTTCGGAGCGCCGACGAGACGATGGCAGTCACGACGGTGCAACCCGACGCCGCGCTCGACGGGGGACGCGTCGCCGACGTGGACACGACTGTCGTCGCCATCCGCCCGGCGAACAACCCCATCGACGCCATCCCTGCGCGAACCCGAGAACTGCGTGCTGGGGATACGCTCTACGTCATCGGCCGTCCAGAGGTGCTCCGGAAGGTCGAACGGCGTGCGGCGACGGACGATAATCTGACCGATGGTGGCGAGGACGAGGATGGAGACACAGACACCGATGGCGGCGATTCCGTCGGTGCAGAGTCGGCGACACAGTCGGGGGCGCAATCCTCATGAGCACCGAGAGAAGAGACGATAGCATGGAGTGGAAGTTGTTCGCAGACCTTGCGGAGGTTGCTGGTGCACGCACCGTCCGCGTCGACGTACGAGGGGAGGCGACTGTCGGTGACGCACTCGACGCACTCGTCGGGTCGCATCCGTCACTCGAATCGCGCGTGTTCGCCGACGATGGCGAGTTGTACGACCACATCAACGTCCTGCGAAACGGTGAGAACGCGGCGCTCGACGACGCCGCCGAAGTTGGCGACGAACTCGCGCTCTTCCCACCTGTCAGCGGTGGGTGACTCCCGAATCGAAGCGCTGTTTCACGTCATCGCGTCGGAGCGAATCTCTGGATTTTCACGGACGAACGCGACTAACTCGGAGACGTAGGACTCGAACGCCGGCGGTTCGATACCGGTTCCCGAGAGGTGTTTTCGCGCGTTTCCACCGACGTAGCGAGTCGGGTGCGTGAAGTACGGAAGCGTCTCGGGTTCGATATCGACGACGTCTCTGAGTGTCTCCCACCGGTGTAGTGCTGACTGTGTCACCCCAACTGGTGTCGGTACGGGGACACCGACGCGGTCTGTGGCGTCCAGGAGCATCCGGACGAACTCGCGAATCGTCGGTGGATTCGGGTCGCACAACTGGTAGGTGACGTTCTTCGAACGGTCGAGTTGCGAGAGGTAGTCGATGGCGTCGACGACGTAGTCCCGCGGGACGACGTTCAACTCGCTCGCGTCGGGGTCACCGAGCCGGGGAACGACTGCGACTCGTGGTTGCCGGAGCAATAACTGAATCAAGTAGTAGGGGCCGTCGTACTTCTGGGTCTCTCCGGTTCGACTGTCGCCGACGACGATAGCCGGCCGATAGACGGTCGCCGGAACCTCGTCCATTCGGTCGCGGACGAGGACTTCGGCGTGGAACTTCGTCTCTTCGTAGTGGTTGTTGAACGACTGTCCCACGTCGAGGTCGGATTCGGTGAAGACGCCGTCGTACCGGCCGCTGACGTAACACGTGCTGACGTAATGGAGTCGGTCGACACCCGCGGATTCGGCGAAGTCGAGGACGTGTCGCGTTCCGTCGACGTTGACCGCCTGTCCGACGTCGGGCGAGACGGCGAGGTCGTAGACGGCGGCGAGGTGGAACACCTCCGTCACGCGCGATTCGAGGTCGGTGCGCGTCGTCTCCGAGAGTCCGAGCGCGGGGTCGGTGATGTCGCCTTCGACGAGTGTGAGTGTCTCGTTCCACTCCGGGCCGAGGAGGTCAGCGGCGCGTGACACTGCCGCATCACGATAGCGTGGTTGGACGAGACAGACGAGTTCGTCGGTCCGGTCGGCGAGGCGTTCGACCAGTGCGCTCCCCAGAAACCCGGGAAAACCGGTGAGGAAGACGGTCATGGAAGCGCCTCTGAGATGCGTTTCCAGACGCGGAGGCCGAGTGTCGCGCCCTCGGCCCAGACCTGTTTTCCGCGCTTCGGCGGCGAGAGGAGCCCCAGTCGTTGGGTCGCAACCGTCTGTGACTCCGTGTACTTGAGCAGACCGTGACGGCCGTGGCGACGGCCGATACCGGACGCTTTCATCCCTCCCATCGGCGCGTCGATGGACGCCCACGCTGCGGCGTAGGCTTCGTTGACATTGACGGTCCCCACCTCGAGTCGTGCGGCGACCTGTTCGCCACGTTGGGTTCGTTCCGTCCAGACGCTCGCGTTCAACCCGTACGCGGAGTCGTTCGCGCGCTCGATAGCCTCGGAGACGCTCTCGACCTCGTACAGCGAGACGACCGGGCCGAACGTCTCTTCGTCGGCGAGCGTCATCTCCGGCGTCACGTCGGTCACGATTGTCGGTTCGTAGAAGTACGGGCCGAGGTCTGGCCGGGCGCGCCCCCCTGTGAGGACTGTCGCGCCCTTCTCGACGGCATCTTCGACGTGGGACTCGACTTTCTCCAGCAACTCACGGTCGAGAAGCGAGCCGACGTCGTGGTCGTAATCGTACCCTGCATCGAGCGTCAGTCCGCGCGTCTCTCGAACGAGTGCGTCGCGGAAGTCGTCGGCGACTGCCTCGTGGACGTAGATTCGTTCGAGAGAGATGCACAGTTGCCCTGCGTTGGCGAAACATCCCCGGACTGCTCCGCGAGCGGCTTTCTCTACGTCGGCGTCGTCGAGGACCAACAGAGGGTTCTTTCCGCCCAGTTCGAGCGAGCACGCCGTGAGGTGACGACCTGCGGTTTCGGCGACGATGCGACCAACGTCCGTACTCCCAGTGAAACTCACGTAGTCGACGCCTTCGATGAGCGGGTCACCGAGTGTCGGCCCCTCACCCGTCACGACCTGAAAGACGTCCTCTGGAAGGCCGCACTCGCGGAGGAGTTCGAGCGCCCAGAGTGCCGTAAACGGTGTTCCCTCGTCAGGTTTGAGGACGATTGCGTTCCCTGCGAGTAAGGCCGGAATGGACTCCGAGACAGACAGTGAGAGCGGGTAGTTCCACGGCGAGATGATGCCGACGACGCCGACGGGGTGGTGATGTTCGACGGCCTTCGTCAGCAGTGGTATCGCACCCGTTCGTTGTTTCGACGTGAGTGCTCTGTCGGCGTGGTTCGCGTAGTATCTGGCCGTCGCGGCAGCGTCGAGCACCTCTTCGAGCGCGTCTGCGCGTGCTTTGCCCGTCTCGGTTTGGATCACGTCGAGCAGCGACTCGCGACGGTCGAGGAGGGCGTCGTGAAATCGGCTGAAGACGGCGACTCGGTCTTCGATTGGCCACGTGGCCCACTCGGTGCCCGCCGTCCGCGCATCGGAAACTGCCGCTCGAACGTCGTCGGGCGTACACAGTGGGACTTCGCCGACGACACTGTCGTCGTACGGGGCACGAACGGGAAGATCAGGACGGTCGTCGAGAGGAGAGACGAGTCGGGCGAGTTCGTCCAGTCGGGTTGCGGAGACCGGAGCGGAGGGGGCGTTCGTCATACTACCCATACCAGCGAGGCGACTATAGTAGTGATTACACGTCGGGAGAAACTGAGAAGAACGAAAACGAGCGTTCGAGAGTTACTCTTCGGGGCGCGGGAGTGCCGTAAAGAGCGTCTGGACGATAGAGAACGGGTCGTAGACGGACTGGTGGCACTGACAGTAGACACCGTCTTCTGCGTTGAACTTCGCGGCGTCAGCGGCCTGCTTGTATCCGGGGACACAGCAGAAGTGCGTACACTTGTTGAGCCACGCGATGACACCCTGGTCCGTCGCAGCGGCGAGGAAGTCGTTGTCCTGTGCTGCTTCCTCGATACGGCTCGAGCGGAGCACCTGAATCGGCATGGTATCTTCGGTGTCCTCTGAACGCCACGTCCCGGTTGCGGGCTTGCCGAGGCCGGCGCGTCCGATGCCGTTACCCCACGACTCGTAGTCGTCGAAGTCGTTGACGTTCAGTCTGTCACCGTCACTGTAGACTTCCTGCTGCCACTCGTATCCGCCGGAGTCGGAGCGGAAGTAGTTGTCAGACTCGAAGTCCGGTGCCATGCCCTCGTAGGACTGCACACCGCAGTACTGGAACCATGCCTGAGAGTACGTGACACCGGTTCCCTTGTAGTCGTCCGTCTGTGCAACCTGGGCTTCGACACCGCCCTGGGTAATCGTCTGTATTTCCGGCCAGACGCCTTTGATGAAGCCCTCGCCGTCGATTTCGATTGGAATGACCGGCATTCCGCGCGGCGCGGGACCGCCGGTGTTCTCGATGGCGTACGCCTGTGTTGGACCGCCACCTGCGCCCGGTGAGGTGGTTGCGGAGTTGATTGCGGCCGCGCCAGTCGTTCCCACGCCAGCGAGCGCCGCTCCCCCGACGACGCCCTTGACGAACCGACGACGACCCGAATCGGCGGGGTACTTGTCGCTATCGCTCATACCCTGAAGTTCGACCCGTCCAGTAAAAGCGTGACGAATCCACCGTGTTAGTACACCCCACGAAATCACCGCCCTCAGTAGTGTGGGATACTAATAACGCGGATTTTGGCGTTTGGAGTGAAATTCACCAGTCGTTTACAAACATTCGTTTAGAACGTCATTTCGGGCAATTTTTCGACCGTACTCGTGGACTTTTACAATGAGTACTCATATTCGAGTAGGAGATGCGATTGCACACCAGAGACGTCAGACAGGACGTCCGCGAGCTTGGGGCGTTGCTCGGGGACGTTCTGGAGGCACAGACCTCTACGGCGTCGTTCGAGACGGTCGAGGAGCTTCGACAGGCGGCCATCGCCTATCGAAAAGGTGAGTCGGGGTCCCGCGAGAAACTCTACGACGTCGTGGGTGACCTCGACCCGGAACGTGAGAGTATCGTCGCACGCGCGTTCACGACCTACTTCGAACTCATCAACCTCGCCGAAGAGCGAGAACGGGTTCGAGTCATCCGCGAGGCGTCACAGGAAGGTACCCTCGCCGATGGTATCCTCGCCACACTCGATTCCCTCCACGAGGACGACGTCGACGAAGAACTTCTCGAACAGGTACTCGAAGACATCCTCATCGAACCGACGTTCACGGCGCACCCGACGGAGGCCCGCCGAAAGACGGTCAAGGCCAAACTCCGCTCGATTGCGAACCGGTTGGAGACCCTCGACGAACGCCGTCTCACCGACCTCGAAAACGACCAGGAGTGGCGCCACGTCGTCGCCGAGGTAACGAGTCTCTGGCAGACCTCGCAGGTCCGGAACCGACGCCCGGAACCGACCGACGAGGCTCGAAACGTCCAGTGGTACCTCGAAAACATCCTCTTCGACGTCGTCGGCGAAGTGTACGAAGAACTCGAAGAAGAGTTCCACAACGAGTATCCAGACCTCGACGTCCCGAAACTGTTCGAATTCCGCTCGTGGGCAGGGTCTGACCGCGACGGCAACCCGTTCGTCACGCCCGAGGTCACAGAAGAGACGCTCGCCCGCCAGCGCAGCGTCGCTCTCGAGAAGTACAGTAGCGCGCTCAAACGTCTCTCCGGTGTGCTGAGTCAGGACGCGACACGAATCGACCCCGGGTACGAACTCGAACGGTCGCTGAAAGCCGACCGAGAACTGCTCCCCGTCGTGGCCGAAGAAGCGGACGAACGGTATCCGGACGAGCCGTATCGACAGAAACTGAAACTGATGCGCGAGCGTCTCCGCCGCATCGAAGACGTCCGCCCCAACGGGTACAGCCACGCGGCCGAACTGATGTCCGACCTCGAAGTCATCGACACCAGCCTCCGTGGAGCCGGTGCCGGACAGGTCGCCGACGTGTACGTCGAACCGTTGATGCGACAGGTCGACACCTTCGGCTTCACACTCGCCAGTCTGGACCTCCGCGACCACCAGAAAAACCACACCAAGGCGGTTCACGAGGCACTCGCACACGAGGGCATCGACTACTACAGTCGGTCGGAAGACGAGCGCGTCGAACTCCTCACCGATGCGATTCTCCAGAACGAGCCGATTATCGACCTCGAAGACCCCGGAGAACTCTCTGAGACGGCGGAACGCGTCCTCCAACTGTTCCGCAAACTCGGCGAGTGGCAGCGTGAGTACGGCGTCGCCGCCATCGACACCTACTGTATCTCGATGACCGAAGAGCCGTCGCACGCCCTCGAAGTGCTCTTCCTCGCCGACCAAGCGGGCGTCGTCTCACTCCCAGACCACTGTGGTATCGACGTGGTTCCGTTGTTAGAGACCGAGTCGGCACTGAACGGTGCGCGCCGTATCATGGGCACGCTGTTCGAAAACGAGGCGTACGAACAGGCGCTCGCCGCACGGAACAACGTCCAGGAGATTATGCTGGGCTACTCCGACTCCAACAAAGAAAACGGATTCCTCGCAGCCAACTGGGACCTCTACAAGAACCAACGCCGTCTCGCGGACATTTGCGACGACTTCGACGTGACGATGCGGTTGTTCCACGGCCGCGGTGGGTCTATCTCCCGCGGTGGCGGCCCGATGAACGAGGCGATGCTGGCGCTTCCGAACGAGACCATCACCGGGCAGATCAAGTTCACCGAACAGGGCGAGGCAATCGCCGAGAAGTACGCCAATCCGCGCATCGCCGAGCGCAACCTCGAACAGATGCTCAACGCCCAGATTCGCGCCCGCCTGAACGCAATTCGTGAACCCGAAGAAGACGTGCCCGACCGATGGGTCGACGCCATGGACACGATGGCCGCCGCCGCCCGCGACGAGTACCGCGACCTCCTCGAATCAGAGGGCTTCGTCTCCTACTTCGAGCAGGCGACACCCATCACCGTCATCGAGGAACTCAACCTCGGGTCTCGCCCGGCCTCTCGGAGCGGTGAGCGTACTGTCGAAGACCTCCGCGCCATCCCGTGGGTGTTCTCGTGGACGCAGTCGCGGTGCATCCTTCCCGGATGGTACTCACTCGCCGCCGGTGTCAACGCCTACCTCGACGACGGTGGCACCCTCGAAACGGTTCGCGAGATGTACGACGAGTGGCCGTTCTTCCGCAGCACCCTCGACAACGCGGCGATGTCGCTCGCCCGCACGGACCTCGAAATCGCCACCGAGTACGCGAACCTCGCAGACGCCGAACTCCGTGAAGAGTTCTTCCCGCGACTCGAAACCGAGTACGAGGACGCCGCCAGCCTGATGCTGGAAATCAGCGGACGGAGCGACCTGCTAAAACGTGAGTGGCTACAGGAGAGCCTCGAACGCCGGAACCCGTACGTCGACCCGCTGAACCTGCTGCAAACGCACCTGCTCGCACAGACTCACCGGACCGACGACGAAGAACGAACCCTGCGGCTCACCGTCAAAGGAATCGCCGCTGGGATGAAAAACACGGGCTAATTCGACACCTCGGCCACCAACCGAGGCCGTCGACCCGTCCGCGAACCGTTACGCGCGCCGCAGGTCGTACGCATTCGAACAGACCGGACAGGTCTGCCGCGCGATACGGTATTCGCTCTTGAGGCGTTGCCGAACGCCGTCGAAATCGGCGTTACCTTCGTAGCTCGATTCTACTTGCTGTCCACAGTGTGGGCACACCACCACCACCGACGCCATAATTGACGGTAGGGGAGTATTCGTGATATATGTTTACCCTCGTTGTGAACGACTCGCACACCAAACTAGAGTCTGCCGAAAATAAGAGTGCTGAGGCGTCTAACTCGCAAATGAGGATATCTCAAAATGGCTAGTTTCAGCCATTATTTGTCGGATTAAAGCCGCCTCGACCCTGATATATCAAGCTAAATTCTGTGGAAAACGCGGTTCGACCTTGATATCTCAGACGCGATTCCACGGTGCTTCGTCGAAGTCGACGATGCGGTGGTCGGTTTCGATGTCGTCGATGGCAGCGATGTCCTCGTCGCTCAGTTCGAGTTCGAGTGCAGCGAAGTTGTCACGGATGTGGTCGGGCGTGGCCGCCTTTGGAATCGCCGTCGCGCCCTTCGCCAGAACCCACGCGAGAGAGACCTGTGCAGGTGAGACCTCGTGTTTCTCGGCAATCTCGACGATGGTGTCGTTTTCGGCGACCTCGTTACGTGCAATCGGCGAGTACGCGACGAGGTGGTGGTCGTACTCGTCGGCGAGTGCGAGGAGTTCTTCCTGGGGGAGCAGTGGGTGCATCTCCACCTGATGAGCGAACACGGGGGCATCGAGTTTCTCGATGGCCGATTCGAGTTGGTCGGGACGGAAGTTGCTCAGGCCGATGTTGGCGATGAGACCCTCCTCGTAGAGTTCGTCGAGGGCCGAGAGCGTCTCTTCGTCGTCGTAGGCGTCGAGTGGCCAGTGGACGTACAACAGGTCGATGGTGTCGACGCCGAGTTTGTCGGCCGACTCGCGAGCGGTCTGAATTGCGTCGTCGTAGCCGAGGTTTTCAGGTTTGAGCTTCGTCGCCACGAACACGTCGTCGATGTCCACGTCTGACTCGGCGAGTGCCTCACCGACGTACTCCTCGTTGTTGTACATCTGGGCCGTGTCGATGCTGCGATAGCCGACGTCGAGGGCGGTTGTGACCGCAGAGACACACTCGTCTCGGTCTTCGAGTTTGTACGTGCCAAAGCCGAGTTGCGGGAAGTCTTTCATACACGAGTGGACTCGTTGAAGAGGGTCAAGTTCTGCGGTAGCGGAAGTCCGTGAGTACACTTACACTCTCGCCGCTAGTTGTCGAACTATGCCCTCTGAGAAGGAGAAGATGCTCGCGGGCGAGTTGTACGACGCGAGTGACCCGGAACTCGTCGCAGAGCGCAGGCGCGCGCGACGACTCACGCGCCTGTTCAACGACACCGAGGAGACGGAACTCGACCGGCGCGAAGAACTCGTCCGCGAACTCTTCGGTGACGTTGGCGACTCCCTCGAAATCGAACCGACGTTCCGCTGCGACTACGGCTACAACATTAGCGTCGGCGACAACTTCTTCGCCAACTTCGACTGCGTCTTCCTCGACGTCTGCCCCATCACTATCGGCGACAACGCCGGACTCGGCCCCGGCGTCCACATCTACACGGCGACACACCCACTCGACGCAGCAGAACGAATCAAAGGCCCCGAATCAGGGGAACCGGTCACGATTGGCGACAACGCGTGGATTGGCGGACGCGCAGTCATCAATCCGGGCGTCACCATCGGCGACGACGTGGTGGTCGCCTCGGGGTCGGTCGTGACGAAAGACGTGCCGGATAGTGTGATCGTCGGTGGGAATCCGGCACGAGTCGTCAAAGAACTCGACTGACAACCAAACTGACCGACGGGGAACCAGCTCGCTGTGTCACGATTCCTCAGATATCGCCCATGTGCGGTTCTCTGGCACACGATGATGGCTCCGAAATCGTTTTGAAGTACGCTCGCACACGGTCAGTATGCCGACGGACGAATACGACCCAGAGATGGGGCGCAAGTTCATTTTCGTAACCGGGGGTGTCATGTCCGGCCTCGGGAAGGGTATCACGGCCGCGAGCACTGGCCGACTCCTGAAGAATGCCGGGTTCGACGTCACCGCAGTCAAAATCGACCCGTATCTGAATGTCGACGCCGGGACGATGAATCCCTACGAGCACGGCGAAGTGTACGTGCTGAAAGACGGCGCGGAAGTCGACCTCGACCTCGGGAACTACGAGCGCTTCCTGGGCATCGACATGACCGCCGACCACAACATCACGACGGGGAAGACCTACCAGCACGTCATCCAGAAGGAACGCGCTGGCGACTACCTCGGCAAGACGGTCCAGATTATCCCGCACGTCACCGAAGACATCAAGCGTCGCATCCGCGAGGCGGCCGAAGGGACGGACGTCTGTATCGTCGAAGTCGGCGGCACCGTCGGTGACATCGAGTCCATGCCGTTCCTCGAAGCCCTCCGCCAGTTCGCCTCAGAGGAAGAAGACGGCGACGTGCTCTTCACCCACGTCACGCTCGTCCCCTACTCGAAGAACGGCGAGCAGAAGACCAAGCCAACGCAGCACTCGGTCAAAGAACTCCGGAGCATCGGCCTCCAACCCGACATCCTCGTCGGGCGCGCCGACGACAAACTCGAACCGGAGACGAAGCACAAGATTGCGCAGTTCTGTGACGTGCCGGACGCCGCCGTCTTCTCGAACCCCGACGTTCCGGACATCTACCACGTCCCCCTGATGGTCGAAGAAGAAGGCCTCGACGATTACGTGATGGAGCGACTCGGCATCTCCGACGAAGCGCTTCCGAAAGAAGAACGCGACAGCCGCTGGCGCGAACTCGTCACCGCCGAGCGCACTGGGTCCGTCGATATCGCCCTCGTCGGGAAGTACGCGCTCGAAGACGCGTACATGTCGATTCACGAGGCGCTCAAGCACGCCGGCATCGAGTGCGGTGTCGACGTGAACATCCTCTGGGTCGATGCCGACGAGATGGACGACAAACACGAAGCGCGCCTGAAGGACGCCGACGGAATCGTGGTCCCCGGCGGCTTCGGGTCGCGTGGCACCGACGGCAAGATAGACGCTATCCGGTACGCCCGCGAGAACGACATTCCGTTCCTCGGCCTCTGTCTCGGCTTCCAGATGGCCGTCGTCGAACAGGCTCGCAACGTCCTTGGCCACGAAGGCGCACAGTCGACGGAACTCGACGCCGACACGCCCTACCCGGTCATCGACCTGCTTCCCGAACAGTACGAGGTCAACGACATGGGCGGGACGATGCGTCTCGGCGCACACGACACCGACATCACGCCCGGAACCCTCGCAGAGGCGGTCTACGGTGATACCACCTGTACGGAACGCCACCGCCACCGCTACGAGGTGAACCCAGAACTCATCGACGAACTCGAATCTGAAACCCTCCGATTCTCCGGCCGCGCAGACAACCGCATGGAGATTCTCGAACTGACCGACCACCCATTCTTCTTCGGCACGCAGTTCCACCCCGAATTCCGTTCCCGACCCGACCGCGCAAGCCCGCCGTTCGTTGGCTTCCTGCGCGGCGTTCTCGGCGAACTCGACGCACGTGAACTCGACAACGAAGAGGTGACAGCATAATGGTAAACGTAGACGAATTCATCGACGAAGCAAAAGAATCGATTCGTGACCAAATCGGCGACGAACACGCCATCATCGCTCTCTCGGGCGGTGTGGACTCCTCCGTCGCAGCGACCCTCGCGTACGAGGCCGTCGGCGAGCAACTCACGCCGGTGTACGTCGATACCGGCCTGATGCGCAAGGGCGAGACCGAACAGATTGCAGAGACGTTCTCCTTCATGGAGAGCCTCCGCGTCGTGGACGCCAAAGAACGGTTCTTCGACGCCCTCGAAGGCGTCATCGACCCCGAAGAAAAGCGCGCCGTCATCGGCGAGCAGTTCATCCGCGAGTTCGAGCGTGAGGCGAAAGACACCGACGCCGAGTACCTCGTCCAGGGGACCATCTACCCCGACCGCATCGAGTCCGAAGGGAACATCAAATCCCACCACAACGTCGGCGGCCTGCCGGACGTCGTGGACTTCGAAGGCATCGTCGAGCCCGTCCGCGACCTCTACAAAGACGAAGTTCGCGAGGTCGCTCGCGCACTCGGTCTCGAATCCATCATCGCCGAACGCATGCCGTTCCCGGGTCCGGGGCTGGCAGTCCGCGTCCTCGGCGAAGTCACGCCCGAGAAGGTCGACGTGGCCCGCGAGGCGTGTCACATCGTCGAAGACGAGACGGAAAAGCACGAACCGTGGCAGGCGTTCGCCGCGGTCATCGGCAAAGGAACCGGCGTCAAGGGTGACAACCGCGTCCACGGATGGATCGTCTCGGTTCGCTCCGTGGAGTCGCGTGACGGCATGACCGCCCGCGCACAGGAACTGCCGTGGGACACCCTCCAGCGCATCCAGTCGCGTATCACCGGAACGAACGAGAACGTCGCCCGCGTCGTCTACGACGTGACCCACAAACCACCGGCGACAATCGAGTACGAATGACGACGGCAGTCGTCGCGGGGACGGACCCCGACGGACTCGGTGAAGCGCTCGAAGCGGAAGGCGCGACAGTGGTTCGTGTCGTCGGCATCGCGTCCGCCGACTCGCTCGAAGAGGCCGGCATCGACGAGGCCGACCTGCTCGTCCTCACCGACATGGACGACGCGACGGCCATCTCGGTCGCAAAAGAAGTGAACCCCGACGTTCGCGTCGTGACCTACTCGCGCGACTCCCTTCCGGAGTTCGCTCGCGGGCAGGCCGACCTCGCTGTCGACCCTGACCTCCTCGCGGCCGACGTGGTCGCCGAAGAGATCGTCTAGGCAGTCGGCCCCCTGCGAGGACCCCAGAACCGAGACTTCATTTTCGGACTCGACACGCCAGAAGCGAGTGAGCGACGGCTTTGTGAGTGGCTCGAACGCGTCTGGCACCCGAGAGTCAAATCGGCTGACACCCCCTTCAGCCGAACCCACCGCAATTCGGCGAGGAACGGCCACCGTAGATTCTCAGTTTCCACGAAATTCGGCGAAAGTCGCGTCGAATTGCACCCAATTTCGCACTAACGAGTGCAATCCAGTACAGCGATTTCCACCTTTCAATACCCCAGCGTCCACAGGCAGAACTGCCGCGACACGTCGGCTGCCCTCGCACCCCGGAACGCTCCCTGCCCGGTTGTCACACGCAGGGCCGACACGTCGTGGACCACGGCCTACGCAGGCCGCTTCATGAGCATTCCCCCCCCTTCCCCCTCCCCTCGGTCGTACACGCAGACAACGACCACGAGTGGAACGAAGCACAGACAACCAAGATGAAACGCGGAATACACAGACGAAACCTGATACACCAATGACACAGAATCGACGTACGTTCGTCAAGCGTGCCGCTGGAATCGCCGCTCTGAGTACCGTCGGAACTGCCGGTTGTATGGGCACCGCGTCCGCGAAGACGGGTACCCTGTCGACGCGTGTGAGCGACCGCCCCGGAGACATCGACGACTTCGAGTCGTGTCTGGTGACGCTCTCGACCGTCCGAATCAAACCGACCGACGGTGACGCGAAAGAACTCGACGTCAGCGACACCGAAGTCGACCTCGTCGACCTGCAGGGCGATGCGTCGGCCCTCGTCGCAGACAGCGAAGTCGACGCGGGTGACTACGAGTTCCTCCAGTTGGAAGTGAGCAACACCGACGCGACCCTGACAGATGGCTCCGACGCGACTGTCGAAGTCCCCGGGTCTGCGCCGCTGAAGTTCGAGAAGTCGTTCGAAATCCGTGCCGACGAGACCACGACGTTCACGGCTGACTTCACTCCTGTGAAGACTGGAAACGCCGGAAAATACGTCATCCAACCCGTGGCTGAGGAGGTGTCCGTGGTCTACGAATCCGACGACAGTACGGCCAACGAGACGGAGACGACGGCTTCGAACACCACATCCACCACGAAGGAGACGGCCACTACGAACACCACGTCTGAGTAATCGCCTGTCTCACGGTCAGTGGTACCGCTGACGCCCGGCCCTCCTCTCGCCCCTCTCCCCGCTCCTTCTCCCCACCAAACCACCGGTCTGCGCGACCAAATGGCGGCCCTCGTTGCCATTGTCGCAACTCCCTTTATCAGTGGTCGCTGACCTCCGATGACATGGTACGGGTTTCGGCCGGTGCGCGCATCCACTTCGGCTTCCTCAATCTGAGTCTCGCCCGCGACCGACTCTACGGTGGTCTCGGCGTCGGACTCGACGAGCCGCAGGTCGTGGTGTCGGCCGAACCTGCAGCGGAGGTCGACTGTCGCCACCCCGCAGCACGTCAGTACGCCGAGCAAGCTGTCGACCTCCTCGGCGTCGACGGTGCGAACGTCGTCGTCGAACGAACGCTCCCACGGCACGCTGGCCTCGGAAGCGGGACGCAACTCGCACTCGCCGTCCTCCGGGCAGTGGCCGCCGCGACAGAGACTGACGTGGATGTTCGACAACTCGCACCGGAGATGGGTCGCGGCGGCCGTTCTGGAATCGGTGTCGCATCCTTCGAGCACGGTGGTGCAATCCTCGACGCCGGGCATCCGACCGCGCGGTTCACCACCGACCGGCCGGCAGACGGGTCGTGGACGGTCCCTGCAGTCGCAGCACGGCACACCGTTCCCGACGACTGGCGCTTCCTCCTCGTCGTCCCAGACGTGGACCCCGGGAGAAACGGCGCTGCGGAAGAAGCGAGCATGCGGTCGGTCGTCGAGCGCGCCGACCCGGCAACGAGCGACCGAATCGCGGGCATCGTCACCCGACGACTCCTCCCAGCCCTCGCGGAGGGGTCTGCCGAGCGCTTCGGAGAGGCGGTCGAATCCGTCGGCCGACTCAACGGGACGTGGTACGCCGACGAACAAGGTGGCGTCTACCGGCCGCCAGTCGGCGCGCTCGTCTCGTCGCTCTCGGAGTCGCCAGCAGTGTACGGTTCCGGGCAGTCTTCGTGGGGTCCAACGGTGTACGGCGTGACCGACGCCGCCCACGTCGACGAGGCGATAGCCGCTGGACGAGCGGCGCTGGCTGACGCAGGAATCGAGGGAACGGTGACCATCTCACGCGGGCGCAATCGTGGTGCGCAGGTCGAGTAAGTCGCCCCTGTGACGATGCCGCGACACATCGGCCCCCGAAACGCCTAACCATCGTGCTTGAGTCGGGTTGGACATGCACTCCATCCCCTTCGGAGTCCCTCGACTCGACAGCATCATCGGCGGAGGGGCACCGCCGGGCAACGTCGTTCTCCTCGCGGGAGAGTCCGGCGCAGGCGCTCGTGAGTTCCTCTACACGAGTGTCACCATGAACGCGCTCTCTCGCGCCGACGAAGACCTGTTCGACCTGCATTACGGGTCACTGGACGACTCTGCGAGTCCGCCGCCCGAGATTCACTACGTCTCGTTCACCGCCGGTGAGCCATATCTCCGCCGAGAGATGGAGTATACGATGGACAGCGACGTCGTTGCGGCCGCCATCGACCACATCGAGTTCCACGACTTGTCGCCGGAGTTCTTCCAGTTGAGTCCGATTCCTCGGGAGTGGTACCTCGGCAAACCGACGGAGTTGGAAGACCTCGGACACCGACACAACCGCGAGTCGGTGTTAGGTGCACTCGGGACCACCCTCAGTGAACACGCCCCCGGTAACCTCGTCGTCATCGACTCACTGACCGACCTCGTGGCCAGTCGGTCTGACGATATGACGTGGTCGGACATCGCCATGGTGGTGAAGGGTCTCGAAAAGGCCTCCTACCAGTGGGGTGGCCTCATCTTGGTCCTCGTGAGCACCGAAGCACTCTCCGAGACAGAACTCGGCATCCTCAAGGGGGCGACGGACGGGACACTCCTGTTCAAATGGGAGACCGGTGGCTCGAAACGTGCACGAACCATGGTCGTCCAAGAGTTCCGTGGCGTCCTGTCGCAACTGGAGAGCGAGAACATCGTCCAGTTCGAGACGGAGATAAACGAGAGTGGCCTCGACGTGAGCGACGTTCGGAAGATTCGCTAATGTCCCCGTAGTCGACGGGTACAGCACTGTCGAAGCTCGTACACACTTCACTGACGAGCCTCACACACTGCACTGCGAACGAATGCTTCCTCGGCGATAGTTCTTAAGGGCCTGTGGACAAACTGGAAATGAAGATGGAAGGGGATGTTGGGGGTACGCTACCGGCGGACCTCCGAGAGTGGGTCACCGCCCGTGCCCACGCGCAGGATGTCGACCCAGCGACGGTTCTTGCACGAGCGGTCGGCACGTACCGACTGGCGGTGACCGACTCGGGAGCGTCACTCGACGACGTGGAGTCCGTTCCTGACCGACTGGACACTGTCGAAGGGCGTGTCGATGGGCTCGAAGACTCGCTCGACGAGAAGATAGGCGACGTTCGGAAGCGAGTGGTCCAGGTCAAACGCGAGACCGACGAGAAGGCTCCGCGAGACCACGCTCACCCAGACCTCCAGGAGGGAATCGACCAAGCGACGGCCAGTCTCGACGCGGTCCGCGCCAGCATCGCCGAGGTCGACGAGCGCGTCGACGCCGGGTTCGAAAACTACGAAGAGATTCTCACGTACCTCGACGAGACGACTGCAGACCTCGACGAGAACCTCCGCGTGGTCGCGCAATCGCTCGTAGAACTGCGCTCACGAGCGGCCGACATCGAGGCAGCGGAACTCGAACGCAAGGCACTCGGTGATTTGCTGCGCGTCGCCAACGACGCCGGCGAACACAAGGCGACGTGTGCAGAGTGCGGACAGACCGTCCACCTCGACCTCCTCACCGAACCTCGGTGTCCGGGCTGTCGGTCGTCGTTCGACGAGTTGACTCCGTCTCGGGGCTTTTTCGGGTCGGCGACGCTCCACACCGGGCAACCACCGGCGCTGGAGGCCGCGGAGTCGTCGGAAGACGAGATAGAAACACTGCTGGACGAGCAGGCCGCTGGAGACACAGACACCGATACCGAAACCGTCAACGATACCGACACCGACACGGCCGCTGTCGAGACACACGACGACTCAGTTCGCGGCACGAGAACCAAGGGAGAACAAGCGAATGACTGACGACAGCGAGCCCGCTGAGAACCAACACGCCGACGATATCGACGACGAGTTCGACTTCGGGAACGACAGCCCCGAACGACTCGACCCTGAGCGAACTGACAGCGACCCGGACGACAACGTCCCGCTCTCGGACCTCGCGGGGCGCGTGGCAGAGCGACGGTCCCGCTCGGCGGCCACCAAAACAGATTCCGACGAGTTGTTCGAGTCTGTCCGTGTCGAGGAACTAGACAGCGACGACGTGTGGACCTCGTTGGTCGACAGTGGTGACGACGACGCGAGCGTCGGTGCCGGTGCCGACGCAGAACCAGTCGACGCGACAGACAGCGTCTTGGACCACATCGTCCCCAAAGCAACGTTCTGCCAGCGGTGTGAGCACTTCGCTGGCCCACCAGAACTCGGGTGTTCTCACGACGGAACCGCAATCGTCGAAGTCGTCGACACCGAACACTTCCGCGTCCGAAACTGCCCGATGGTCGACCCCGAAGACGACTGAGCCCCGTCACCACCGGCGTGGAGTGCAGAGAGTGACAGATTCTTAGTACCGGGCCCGCTAACGCCGCGTATGCAATTTTGCGACGAGTGTGGGTCGATGATGGTCACACAGAACGGTGCGATGACCTGCACGAACGACGACTGTGGGGCGACCACCGAGCGCGACGAAGAACTGGCCGAGCAGTTCGTCTCCACCGAAGCACAGTCGGGCGACGAACTCATCGAGACCGAAGAGGGTGCAGAGTTCGAGGGCAAACCGACGGCCAAAGACGTTCACTGCGACGAATGTGGCCACACCGAGGCGTGGTACACCATCAAGCAGACGGCGTCCGCCGACGAACCGCCGACGCGGTTTTTCAAGTGCAAAGAGTGTGGCTACCGCTGGCGCGAGTACAACTAGTTGGCACCGCCTGTGCGTGAGAGGGGAGACAGGCCTCAATAATTAGGTCGTTTCCTGTCGTAGTGCTCACATGGGACGAGACTTGGATGATGTCGACCGGAGCATCATCTATTTGCTTCAGAAAGACGCTCGGAACAAGACAGCAAAAGAGATTGCTGATACGGTTGGCGTTTCAGCTAGCACTGTTCGCAATCGTATCGACCAACTCGAGTCAGACGGCATCATCAAAGGCTACCACCCAGAGATCGATTACGAAGCGGCCAACCTGCCGTTGCAAGTGTCGTTCGTCGTCACCGCGGATCCGACCAAACTCTCCGAATTTTCGGAAAAAATCCGGTCGATTCAGGGAGTTATCGACGTTCGTGAGATGCTCACCGGCCGACGAAATATTCAGGTGGACGTCGTCGGGACGAGCACGTCCGAAATCGCCAGAATAACCGACGCAATTCACGAACTGGGGACCGAAATTGAGAGCTCTGAAATGATGAGAAAACGCCACGTTCAGCCGTTCAATCACTTCTTCTTGCAGGGGACTGAGCAGGTGCGCAGTGACGATGAACACACGCATTCAGAAGAGAGAGAGTGAGCTGGATACTGGCAAGAGTGTGATTTTCGCAGAATACTCTGGATGAGTTGGGGAATCCACCACTGGCACATCGACTATGCGCAGAATTTGACACCAAATAATGCGAAAAGTCAAATTTGGCAATTTGAATACACAGTGAGGTTATCCGTCTAGGAACACTGCTGGTATGGAGGGGATAAAATCGGCGGTCTGGGGAAGGGACGCTCCAATCCGTTGATTCCCCCTCTTCTGAGAATAATGAACGACAATTGCTTTATCGCGCTGGCCAACGAACACCGCCGAAGCCTCTTGATAGGACTGCTCGAGTCGAACCAGCAACGTGCGGCGGGTTGTATTTCAGCCACTGAAGGCGCGCAGCATCTCCAACCGAGCCACTCACAAGCGGTGGCGATGTATCATCAACATCTCCCCACACTTGTCGACTATGGGTTCATCCGCTGGACCCGTGACACTCATGAGGTCACACGAGGTCCTGAGTTCGAGGACATACGTCCGCTGCTCGAATTTATCCGGCGTCACTCCGAGCAGTAATCGTTCTCTAGCGATGCCACGCCGTATTTCGAGCGCTCTGTGAACTGACGGTACTGGCCAGCGTGCTGTCCTTACTGCGTCATCGACTCTTGACTCGCTGCACAGTTGTTCGGGCCGAGTTCGAGTTGGAACGCCACGTAGTTGGGCGTATCGAGCTGTCCGAGGTTGGTCTGGATAATCTGCTCGTGATTCGACGGGCGCGGCGGCACGTCGGCGGTGATGTACTCGACGAACTCGTCTTCGGGCATCGAGAGGGCGGCCATCTTCGCCGTCAGGTCGCCGAGCGTCGCAGTGTAGGACCAGTCGTCCGCTGGGTCTGCACTGTCACTGTAGTGTGCGGGGGCGACGATGGTCTCGTCGGCGAGTGTGAGGATGCGGTTCTGGAGCGAGTCGTAGAGGGTCGCCGCCGCGTCGGCAGCGCCTTCGTCACCGTCTTCGAGGTCCGGTCGGGCGACGCTCTCGGTGAACAGTCCGTCACCACTGAGGAGGACGGCGTCGTCGACGAGGAACGAGGTCATTCCGGAGGTGTGGCCGGGCGTGTGAATCACGTCGATCGTGCTATCGCCGACTGCAATTTCGTCTCCGTGGGCGATGGTCTCGTACGCAACGTCGTAGTCGATACCGCGAGCGACTGCGGGTTCGGGGACGACCACATCGGCTTCCGAGCGAGTCGCAAATGCCCGGACGCCGCTGATGTGGTCGGCGTGGACGTGCGTGTCGACGGCCGCGGTAATCTCTGCCCCGTAGTCGCGGGCGACTTCGATGTACGTGTCGACGAACGCGAGGAGTGGGTCGACGACGACTGCTTCGTCCCCGGAGACGACCATGTAGGCGAGACACCCACTCGACGGGCGACTGAACTGGAGAACCGTTGCATTCGCATTCGTCTCCAGTTCTTGGTGAACGTAGAGATTCGCCCATCCGTTCATCCCGTACTGGAGATTTTTCGCGTCGATACCCGCCTGTTGGAGCATTTGAACCGCCATCTGACTCGTCTGACCGGAGGCACAGACTGCGACGACTTCGCCCTCCGAAGCCCCGTTCAGCAGTGTTGCGGGGTCGACTGCTTGCAGTTGCGTCACCGGGACGTTCACCGCCTCGACGTTGTCGCCGTCGATGTGCCACTCGTCGAAGTCGTGCGGACCGCGTACGTCCACGATTGTGACGTCTGACCCGCTGTCGATGGCTTCTTTCAGTTCCTGCGGTTGGATGCTCGGGATACGCGTCATGTGGTATGGACCGAGATGCGGTCCTGAGGCACATAAGAATTCCCATTATATTGGGGTTGTCGCACAAGACACTAATAGACCCAATCAGCGTTGTTGTGGGGATTTCACTGGGGCGAATAAGCGCGATTATTCGACTGCAGACGGCCTAAAATCTGGCATAGGGTGTCGAACGACTCGAAACACCGAGTGTGAGAGCCACCGACGAACTGACGATATATATTGTAGTAAAAGAACACAACAGCTATCGCCAGCGACGACTGAAACGGTCAGTTCGCTCGATGTCTCGATGCCGTCGAACTGGACGACGTGGGCCGCAGTTCAGTGTTCGGCCACGAGGGTCGGCACGAGAAACTCGGCCACCGCGTCGGCGACTTTTCCGGTCTGGCCGATGAAGAAGTGGTCTGCGGCGAACTCGACGGTCGACTGGTGATATTCGGTGGCACAGTCGACGACGGGTTGCCAGTCGGCGATGTCGTCGCGGGTCCCGTAGACGACCTGAACGGGGACCGGGATTTGGTCGAACTCCTCGGTCACGTCGAGGTCAGCGGCGAGACGTGCTGCGGGACCGAGTGCCGAGACGGCCTCCACGTCCGCTCCGTCTGCGGCAGCGAGGAGTGCCATCGCACCGCCGAAACTGAACCCGAACAGACCAACGCGGTCGTATCGTTCGTTCGCCCACTCGACTGCCCTGAGCGTGTCGGCGCGTTCGCCGTAGCCTTCGTCCCACTCACCGTAGTCGAATCGGAGGCAGTCGATGCCACGACTCCGGACGGCATCGCTCACAGCGACGAGGCGAGCGTCGCCACGGTGGCCACCTTGTTGCGGGTGGGGTGGGCAGGCGACGACGACAGCGTCAGGAGAGTCGCCAGCGACAGCTGCAGAGTCGGCGGCGTCCAACGTCGCCTTCACGTCTCGCCCACCGGGTACGAGAATCGTCTCAGTCATACCAACCTCTTACGCTGGTGAGGTTTTAAGCCGAGCGTCGCGTACTTATTGGGTATGGGAATTCTCTCTCGCGCGTCGTACGTCATCCGCTCGAAAATAAACGCCCTCCTCAACCGTGCGGAGGACCCTACGGAGACACTCGACTACTCCTACGAGAAGATGCGTGACGAGCTTCAGCAGGTCAAACAGGGCATCGCAGACCTAACGACACAGAAGAAACGACTGGAGATTCAGAAGCGACGACTCGAAGAGAACGTCGAGAAGCACAACGACCAGGCACGGCAAGCCGTCCAGCAGGACCGTGAGGACCTCGCGCGCAAGGCCCTAGAGAAGAAGCAGGCCAAGATGAACCAAATCGAGGAACTCGATGGCCAGATTGCGCGCCTCCAAGAGACACAGGATACCCTCGTCCAGAAGAAAGATGAACTCCAGAGCCGTATCGAGGAGTTCCGCACGAAGAAGGAGACGATGAAGGCACGCTACGAGGCGGCCGAAGCATCGAGTCGCGTCTCCGAGGCCATGTCCGGTGTCGGCGACGAGATGGCAGACGTGGGTCGTGCGCTCGAACGTGCCGAAGAACGGACCGACGAGATGGAAGCCCGTTCGGCCGCCATGGACGAACTCATGGAATCCGGCGCGCTCGACGACGTCCTCTCGGACAAAGACTCCATCGAGCGCGAACTGGAAGCGGGTCGGACCAACGCGGAAGTCGATGCCGAACTGGAGACGCTGAAAGCCGAGATGGGCAAATCGTCTGCCCCCGCGGAAGAGGAACCGGCCGAAGAAGCGGAGGTCGACGTCGACGTCGAAGAAGAAGTCGTCGACGAAGAAGTCGAAGCCGAACTGGAAGAGCTGAAGAACGAAGAAGAGTCGTCGTAACGGGTCTAGCCAATACACATCGGGTGCTGTGAGTTGCTGTGCGGACCACGTTCGACCGACTGCGACGACCGATTTTAGTCCGTCAATGAACACTACATCATGTCGAGTAACGAGGGGTCATCTGCTGGCGAACCCAGTGACAGAATGCGAGAGCGAGGGTCAACGAGTCGGTCGAAACTCGCCGTCTACCTTTGTGCCGACCGGTGGGTCGTCGCTGCCGTCCCGCCCGCAGTCATCTTCGTCAGTATCGTCGTTCTCGGAACGCTCGACCCGACCCCACTCCGGAGTGCTGTCGAATCGTCTGACCCGATCGAGACGCTCGCACAGGGTCTCCTCACTGCAATCGTCACCGGTGTCACACTCGTCGTCAGTATCAACCAACTCGTCCTGTCGCGCGAACTCGGCCCGCTCGGAGACCAGCGCGAGCGAATGGAAGGGTCGGTTGCCTTCCGCGAAGACGTCGCCGACCTCATCGGTGTCTCTGTCGCGCCACCCGAACCTGCTGCGTTCATGCGTGCGTTAGCCGAGA
The DNA here is from genome assembly GCF_009674585.1 of Haloferax marinisediminis. Taxonomy (NCBI): domain Archaea; kingdom Methanobacteriati; phylum Methanobacteriota; class Halobacteria; order Halobacteriales; family Haloferacaceae; genus Haloferax; species Haloferax marinisediminis. Next base: position 1,535,379 of record NZ_WKJP01000001.1, read on the forward strand.
GCATCGCGACACGGGCGCAAGCCGTCGGTGAGACAGTACAGAGAGACACCACCACTGACGACACCGACGCCGAGGCTGGCGACGCTGACGTGGCTGGTGAAGATGCACCACCAGAACAGATTGAACACCGTATCAGTGAGTTCGCGACCAACGTCGCGGAGAACGCAGACGACGTTGCGGACCGACTCGATGGACGACAGTTCGGGACGTTCGAGGTGCTCTCGGCCGCGTTGGACCTCAACTATTCGTGGAAAATCTATCAGGCGACGCGACTCCGCCGGATGCACGACGGCCTGTCTTCGGAGACCAAAACGGCGCTCGACGACCTTCGAGACGCCCTCGAACTGTTTGGCCCCGCTCGCGAACACGTCAAGACACTCTACTTCCGTTGGGAACTCGTCGACCTCTCGCGGGCGATGTTCTACACCGCAGTTCCCGCGCTCGTCGCGAGTATCAGCGCGATACTGTTTCTCGACAACCCCGCTAGCCTGCCCGGAGCGACGCTCGGGGTGTCGAACCTACTTCTGGGAGTCGCGTTCGTCACCGCAATCTCGATTGTTCCGTTCTCGGTGCTTGCAGCCTACGTCCTTCGTATCTCTACGGTCGCCAAACGAACGCTCTCTATCGGACCGTTCGTGCTGCGGTCAGAGACGAGCGGCGAGGATATCGATTGGGAGTCCTAACAGACTCTGTTCGAAACGAACACTCAGCGGTGCGCACCGGTCCCCGGCCGGTCGAGTGCGTCGAGGCCGACTGAAAAACAAGTACTGTGGGTCAGGCTTGTGCCGACCGACCCGAGAGAAAGGCTTTCGTCAGGATGGACAGGCCGAACAGAACCACTACCAGTGGCCACGTCAGCGTGAATCCAGCAAAGCCGCCGAGACCAATGAGTAAGAAGATGGCGGTCCAGAAGTAATCGTCAGTCGTTGGGTTTGGGTAGTTCGGAGAAGAGAGACGAACCGCTCCGAGCAAGAGCGCGTACGCCCCGACTCCCACGAACAACCAACTCCAGATATCACCTTGCGCGATTTGTGGGAGCGCCCCCAGACTATCGACTGCAAGGAGTACACCAGCGATGACGACGACACCACCCCAGAAGAAAGCATCAAACTGCTTCTTCACGGATTTTACTTGGGAGTCGTCTTGCTGGTACAGTTCCTCAGTTCCGGCTCGAGTCGCCATTTTCATCACCTCGTTGCTGTGTTGGCCCACGCGTCACGCAGTGGAATCTCCGAGGCGCGCAGACACCACATGATAACATACACCACGGCCCCACATATCGGTATCAGTTCGTTCCTGAGAGGCGAGAAAAATACTGAACAAATTACTGTACGGGGTTCGGACACACGAGCGAGTGATTCGGCCGAGTGAACGATTGTTAGTTCTTCTTCGCGCCAGTTCCCGGACGGTCGAGTGCGTCGAGGTCGATTGCTCCCTGTGGCATCGGGACACCCTTGTACGGGTCGTCCGCGAGGAGGAGCGACCCATCGAGATCGACGTAGTCGAGAAGCGGTGCGAGGTGGCACCCAGCGGCGATTGCGGCGTTCGTCTCTATCATACAGCCGAGCATGACTTCGAGACCGTGTGAGCGGGCAGTGTGAATCGCACGCTTCGCCTCGGTGAGTCCACCCAACTTCATCAGTTTCAGGTTCGCGATGTCGACGCGGTCGGCAATCTTCGGGATGTCGTCGGCCGTGATACACGACTCGTCGGCCGCGATGGGGAGCGCCGAGTGGTCGTAGACGAATTTGAGACCCTCGTAGTCCTCGGCAGGAACCGGTTGCTCGATGAACTCGACGCCGTAGTCTGCGAGGAACTCGCTCATCTCGACGGCCTCACGGGGCGTCCACGCCTCGTTGGCGTCGACACGGATAGTCACGCCAGGTGCCTCGTCGCGGACGGCCTCGATGATGGCTTTGTCGCGGTCGGTTCCGACTTTCACTTTGAGGATGTCGTACCCTGCTTCGTACGCCTCTGCGGTCTTCTCACGAATCGTGTCGAGGTCGTCGAGACCGATGGTGAACGACGATGTCGGAGACCGTTCGGGGTCGAGGCCCCAGAGTCTGTAGAGCGGGACGCCGAGTCGTTTCGCAGCGAGGTCGTGGAGGGCGATGCTCACCGCAGTTCGGGCGGCCGGGTTGCGACGAACCGTCTGCGCCATCTGGCGTTCGATTCGGTCGATTGCGTGGGGGTCACCGACGGCTTCGACGACGTCGAGCAGGGCGGGAAGGACCGCTTCAACGGTGTCTGCAGTCTCCCCGTAATGAGTCGACGGCGCGGCCGCGCCGACGCCCGTCATCCCGCCTTCGTCTTCGATACGGACGACGACGTTCTCGGCTTCCGTCTGCGTCCCACGGGAGATTCCAAACGGGTCGGCGAGTGGCATCGAGATGCGCTCGAACTCGGTCGAGAGCATTCAAAACACCTCGTCGATGAAGGCTGCGGCGTCCTGCCGGACGGGGTCGACAGCGGGGACACCGAGTTCGTCGGCGAACGCTTCGACCGCTGCGGAAGCCTCGTCGTCGTCTTCGACGTTCGAGGTGTTGAGCGCGCCACCGACGATATCGGCTTCGTGGACGGGGGCCGCGAGGTTCTCGTAAAGCGAGACGTACTCCGAGAGGTCAGGAAGCGCGAACGACTCGTAGCCGTGAATCGCCTCGCGGGTGGACTCGTGGCAGAGAATCAGTTTGTCCGCCATCGCGCCGTGGAGGATGCCACAGGTGACTGCGGAGTACGCAGGGTGGACGATACTGCCCTGCCCTTCGACGAAGAGCACGTCGTACTCGTCGCCTTTCTCCAGAATCATCTCTTCGACCGACCCTGCGGTGAAGTCGCTCACGACGCGGTCGACGGGGTTGCCCCACCCGGCAATCATGATTCCTGTCTGGCCCGTCGGGATGAATCCTGCGTCGATACCCTGCTCGCGGGCGGCCTCGACGAGTTCGAGCGTCGCGGTCATCTTTCCGACAGAGCAGTCGGTTCCGACGGTGAGGACGACTTCTGCGTCGACGTCCGCGCTCTTACCCTGTGCGACGCCGATGTCGTCGTGTGGCTTGCGAACGTCGTTGATGTCACAGCCGTGTTCGGCGGCGAGTGCGGCGAACTCCTCGTCGTCGTTGAGGAAGTAGTGAAGGCCAGCGATGATGTCACAGCCGCGTTCGAGGGCCGTCCGAACGTCTTCGCGCCACGTCTCGTCGAACCCGCCACCGATGGGGGCGATGCCGATGAGGAGGGCATCGGCCTCGGGCGCATCGGCCATCGAAGAGACGATTGGGACGTCTGGGAGGTCACGGCGGTGGTCTGCTGTCGAGGTTCCGGGTTTGTCTCGGTCGAGGACGGCAACCACGTCGTAGTCGGCGTACTTGAGGACGCCCGTAGCGGTCTTCGCGCGGTCGGGGAACTTCTCGTGTGCGAGGACGACGACTCGTTGTGGGTCGCTCATACTGGGTGAGACTACGTGCCACCCTAAAAGGTCGGGCGATTCGGCAGCGTCTGTCGGTGAATCGTCACCGAAGAGTCGAATGGTCGCCGAGTCGTCTTTGGCGGGACCGTCGGCGGGAGTTCCGCACTGATGTGGGACTCAGATTCGGAACAGTCGCGTCGTCCAGAACTCACGCGAGGCCTCTCGAAGGGCCGCCTCGGGGTCGCCACTGGCATCGACCGTCGCGGTCAGTGACGCTCGCTCGCGGAACTCGCCGAGGACCGTCCGTTCGCCGAGGACGACGAGGTCTGTCTCGGCGCCGAGGTGGTCGTCGAGGGCGTCGTGACACGCGTCGAGGTGGTCGTCTATCTGGCCCTCACGGATACGTTCGAAGCGTGCCTGTGAGAACCCTCCTTTCGAGTGTGCCGACTTCACGTCGCTCTCGAACCCCGTCTCGTAGACGAGTTCGTCGTCTTCGTAGTAGCCGAGGGCGAACAGGTCGGAGCGAACGAGCGCGACCACGGTCTCCGGGGTAGGAAAGAACCAGTCTGTGTCGAGGAGGAACCCGTCGCCCCACGCGTCGAACTGGTCGGCGGAGCGCGGTGGTGAGAGGGCGACACTCACGAGTCCGGCATCGTCGGTGAGTGCGACACAGGGGGCGGCCCGGCGGACGAGTGACGCACGGTCGCCGAAAGCGGACTCGACGGCGGACGGAATCGACTGTTCGTCGGTGACGACCGCAGTCAGGGCACCTTCGGGCGCGGTCGAGACGGAGTCGAGGCGACTGACGACCTCGCGGAGGCGACCACCACGAAGGTCTTCAGTCCCGCGAAAGTCGAGCGAGTCGTCGTCGCCGGAGAGGCGCGCGACTCGGTCTTCGAGTTCAGTGATACGGTCTTCGAGGCGGTTGACCTCCGCTTCAGCGTTTTGTCGCGCACGGACCGCGTCTTTCCGCCGGTCCGACTCACCTTCGAGGCGGCCTGCTAACGCGTCGCGTTCGTCTTCTAACTCCGCGATGCGCTCTTTGAGTTCGGCCCGGCCCAACAACTCGTCCAGCATGCTCGGAAGCGTGCAGGCCGTCCACTTGAGACTTCGGACGTCGAACGCCTCGGCTACTCGGTGCAGTTGTGCGGGAGGTGTGGCACCGTCAGGTCACGTCAGGTCTTTCGACGCGACTCCGAGAGGTCGTCGAGGTCGTACCCGGCGTATCGGAGCAGTTCTGCCGCACGAGTGGCGTCAGCGAGGAGAACCGGTCTGTCGTCCGGAAGCGTGTTCGGGCCGACTGCATCGCGCGGAAGCACGAGCGTCCCTGCAGGAACGCCATCGTCACCAACGACGGGGAAGTGGGCACTGTCGAGTTTCATGACGAGCGGATAGTCGATTCGCTCGACACCACATCCGGTCGCGTAGACGTGCTCGTTCAACTGCTCGTGTTCGGTACGCTGGATGGCCGCCTCGGTCCCATCGTACGGTTCGACGTACAATCGTCCGAGGTAGTAGCCGCTGGAGAATCGTTCGAACATCGCTACATGTTATCATAACTCACGATTGACGATAAGCGTTGTCGAGACTATTTATATTGGCCCGCAATTCGACCGTTCAAAACGGCCAGACCGCTTCGGTGGTGCGATAGAGAAAAACAGGTGTCGTCAGAGCGACTCGGTCAGTCGTCGCCACGAGTCGCCGCCGTCATCGACCAGACCGCAACAGCGCCGAGGAGGACTGCCGGAAGCATCGGCAGTGCCAACATCGCAGCGATGTACGGCAGTCCGACCATCGCCGGCAGCGACGGGACGAGGTACACCGCGCCGGGGACGACGAGGAAACAGAAGGCGACGACGCCGACGAGGGCCCACCCACGGGTGCCGAAGCCTTTCGGTTCCGGTTCGTCACCTCCGATATCGGACTCGCCCGGGCGGTGAACGTAGGTATCTTCCCGAGACGTGGTGTCAGAGCTCACTATCTGGGATAACGACCACCTTGCCAAAGCCCTGTCGCTCCTCGATGAGTTCGTGCGCACGGTCGATCTCGCTCATCGGGAGCGTCTCGCGGATTCGTGGCTCGAACGTGCCGTCCCAGACGAGTTCGAGTACTTCGTCTGCTTCGCCGGGCGTCGCCATCGTCGACCCGATGACCGACAGCTGGTTCCAGAAGATGTAGTTGAGACCTGCACCTGGGTCCGGTCCGGTCGTCGCACCGCAGGTGACGACGCGGCCACCTTTGACGAGGCTCTTGAGCGACTGTTTGTACGTTGCGTCACCGATGTGGTCGACGACCATGTCGACGCCGCGGCCATCGGTCAGTTTGCGAATCTCTTTCGAGAAGTCCTCTTCTTCGTAGTTGATGACGTGGTCGGCACCACACTCGCGGGCGTACTCCAACTTCTCGTCGGTGGACGCAGTCGCGTACACTTCGGCACCAGCGTAGTCGGCGATTTGGACGGCCGCGTGGCCGACGCCACCGGACGCACCGAGGACGAGCACCTTCTCGCCGGGGCGGAGTTCACCACGGTCGATGAGCATGCGCCACGCCGTCTGGAAGACGAGCGACGCGGACCCAGCAACTTCCCACGCGACGTCCTCGGGGACAGGGACGAGGTTCTCTTCGGGGATGGCGGCGAACTCCGCGTGGACACCACGCAGGTGTTCGCCGATGATGCGGAAGTCCGGGGCGAGCGTCTGGTCGCCCTTCCGCGAGAACTCGTCGCCGCCGCTGGCGATGCCCGCGATGAGTGCGACGTGGTCGCCTTCTTCGAATCGAGACACTCGTTCGCCGACTTCGGTGACGACGCCCGCCATGTCGCTGCCGGGGATGTGCGGCATCTCTAATTCGACGCCCGGGAGACCCCGTCGAGTCCAGATGTCGAGGTGGTTGAGCGAGGCCGCCTTCACGTCGACCAGTACCTCTTCGGGACCGACTTCGGGGTCAGGGAAGTCGCCATATTCGAGAACGTCTCGATCTCCATGCTCGCTGAATTGGACTGCTTTCATCTCGTTCGGACCCATGAAAGCATATGATAAAAACATAAGTTTACGCCAATTGTCTTTCTCATAGTTCGTTATTTGTCGAATATTTGGCCACGATACGAGTGTTCACATGGGACACACTCATTATGGGCACCAGAGTAGAAGGGAAAGCGAAGTCTGACACACACTAATTCAAAATATGATAGGTCACTTTCCGTCGCAGTTGGGACGAGCCGACGAACGCGCCGCACGTCACGATGGGCGGCTATCGAGGGGCGTTCTCTGCCGATGACGCAGAATCGAGCGCAGCGTGGTGAAGAGTTGCTCGACCTCCTCGTACATCGTTCGAGGTTTGTGGAAGCGCTCGCCGAGCGCCCTCGCGACAAGCGAACGTTGGCCGAGGACCTCGATACGTCGCGGTCGACTGTCGACCGTGTTCTTCGTGACCTCCAGCGCGTCGGGTTCGTACGGAAGCAACAGGGCGACTACGAACTGACAGTCGTCGGCCGGTGTGCGCTCGAATCGTTCGAGCGGTACGAACGGGCTATCCACGGCGTCTCGAACGCACAGGACCTCCTTCGGATGCTCCCACGAGACGCACCACTCGACCCGGCACTCTTCGCTGGCGCGAGAGTGTTCACGTCGAGTCCCGACATTCCAGACGGCGTCATTCAGGAGTTGTTCACGAGTGTCGAAGAGGGCGAGAGGCTCTACGGTATCGCGCCCGTTGCAATCACCGGCCAACTCGAACCATTCTACGATGCGGCGACCGCGGGTGGGACGGAAGTCGAGATGATCGTTGCCAACGAACTGCTCAGGAAACTACTCGATGCGCCCCGTTCGCGTGCAGTCATGGTCGAACAACTCCAGAAGGACGCGGTGAACATCTATCGCGCTGAGATTCCGTTCGGATTCGGTCTCTGGGCCGTCGACGACGAGGCCGGCATCGTCGTCTACACAGACACCGGCGTCGGTGGACTCGCCCTCAACGACGACCCCGAGGCAATCTCGTGGGTGACCGACTGCTTCGCGTCGCTTCAGGACGACGCAGAGTTGGTCACACTCTCGTCTATCGGCGAACAGCGTTCCGACGACACCGAGTGACGACCGACGCGGGAATTTTACCGCCCGACGACGAAGCCAGCGCCGTGAGCGACGACGACCACGGGCACGGACACGAGCACAGCGACGACGACCACGGGCATGGAGACAGCCATGGTCACGACCACGGCCACGGTGATAGCCACAGTCACGACCACGAGCACGGGCACGGTCACACCCACGACCATAGCCACAGCCACGACCACCACGAACACGACGTGGTGGAACTCGACTTCGCAGTGCTCACCGTCTCGTCGACTCGCACTGTCGACGACGACCCTGCAGGCGACGCCATCGAGGCGATTCTCCACGACGCCGGCCACTCTATCTCGGTTCGCCGCGTCGTCGACGACGACTTCGACGAAATCCAGACTGAAGTCGCCCGGATGGCGGACCGTGGCGACGTAGACGTAACAATCACGACCGGTGGAACTGGTGTCACGCCCGACGACCAGACGGTCGAAGCCGTCGAGCAACTCTTCGAAAAGTCACTGCCGGGGTTCGGCGAGTTGTTCCGCAGTCTCTCGTTCGACGAGATTGGAACGCGCGTCGTCGGGACACGCGCGACGGCGGGAATCGTCGACGAGATGCCAGCGTTCTGCCTTCCGGGGAGTGAGAACGCCGCCCGCCTCGGAACGAGCGAGATAATCGTCGCCGAGGCACCGCACTTGACGGGCCTCGCACGGCGTGATACCGAGTAGAGCGTCGAGTTTTACCCATCAAAAGTCACGTTCTCACCCATCAGGAGCCATCCCGAAGGGAACACCACGGACGTGACTCTCGACGAGGAGGACGAACGTCGCCTGCGCCCACTGGAGGTTCGAGTTCCACCGAACGTCGCCGTTCCCATCGACGCGTTCGGGGAGGAGTCCAGCGGCCGTCGCCCACGACTCGGCGTGTTCGAAGATGTGGTCTGAGACGGCGTCGTCGTCTACGCCGCCGAGCCATCGGACCATGTCGGCGTAGGCTTCACAGAGGGGCCACCCACCGTCTTCGGCGGTTCCAGTCGGCGTGTAATCGTCGCCGGGATACCGGTCGACGCACGGCGTCTTGTCTGCACGCCACCACTGCTCGTCGGCGAGTCTGACCGTCGATTGCATCGGTGGGTGCGTCGCCGAGACGACGTTCCACGGCCAAACAGCCATGAACGCCGCAGCGTCGGGTCGGCTATCGGGTGCAGGGTGCTCGTTTCCCTCCGGTGCGTCGGCAGTGACGTAGTGGTCGCCGTAGGGCGTGTCCTGCTTGAAGCAGTAGCGGTCGATGTTCTCGGCCCAGACTGCCGCTTGGTCCCGACACTGTCCGGCGAACACGTCGTCACCGCTCGCGTCGGCGAGTTCGGCCATACAGCGCAACCCGGCGATTGCAGCGGCGCTCCCGGCGGTCGCGTGACCCCACACTTCCTCCCACGTATCCTGACTCTTCTTCGGGAACCCCCACCCGTTGTCCCACTGGAGGAGGAATTCGGCCGCTCGGCGAGACATCTCGTAGTGTGCGTCGAGGACCCCGTCGTCACCAGTTTCACGCCACGTGAGCCAGTGCGCGTAGATGGGCCCCCCAACTTGGTCGAGTTGGAGCGCTCGCCAGTGGGCCGTCCCATCGACGAAGTAGTTTTGCCACCACGACCCGCCGCGCTCGATACCGCGAGGCCCGCGGACACCATCGGCAATCTGGACCGAATCCAACCACGCGAGCGCGTCGCGTGCTTCCGCACTCGCTCCGGCCGCGAGGAGCGCTTGAATGAGTATCACCTGGTCTCGGGGCCAGACGAACTTGTATTCGAAGTGAATCGGTTTGAACGCGCCCGCAATCATCGGCCCGCGAGGGTCCTGAACGCACTTCATGCTCGTCATCGAGAGGTCGTACATCCGGTCTGCCGTCGGGTCACCTGTCGGCCCGTCTCTGACGGCTTCGTGCCAGTCGTTCCACGCGGCGTGAAAGGAGTCTCGAATCGGGTCGTACCCGGTGTCGAGAACGTTCGTCGCGGCCGTAATCGCGTCACGGTGGGTCGTCCCGAATCCGATACCGGTGAGCCACGATACCTCCTGCTCGTGGCCGACGTAGAGACCGACACCGGCGTCGACGCGCCCGGTCGCCACGTCGTTGGGGGTGAGCCACCCATCTTCGTCCTCGTAGATGTCGGCCCACGCACTTCGCTGGTCACCGAACGAGTGATTCTGCCTACCCACTCGGTGGCCGTGAAACGTCGAATCACCGGCCGATGGACGCCGTTGTGCGAGTGCGACGAACCGGTCGAAGTCGTACGCGACGATGTAATCGACACCCGCTTCGTGGGCGTAGTAGGCCTCGTCGACGCCGTCGATGCCGAGGACGTCTTCGATGCCGAAGTTGACGAGCGTGTAGATGGTGTGCTCGTTCGGTTGCTCGAAGGAGACGTGGTTTCGGAGGAGCAACGCGCGGTCGTCGACTGCGACGAGGAGGTCCTGTGAGAGTGTGGCTTCGTAACCGCTGACGAACCGAAACTGGTTCTCGATGTGGACTTCCGGGACGCGAGAGGTGTCGTAGGAGACCGAACTTGCGACGGCATCTTCGCGCACGTCGAGAACCTGTTCGAGGTCGGCGTCCCACAGGAGGACGTGCAGGTCGGAGAACTGCTCGATGTCGGAGCGGAACGCCGACGTCTCTTCGACGAGCGCGCCGTGACACCCCCGTTTGTGGACGCTCGGATACTGGTTCACCGTCGCCAGCACTGTCTTCCCGACACCTCGCGGGGCGCTCACGATAGCGTCTTTGTCGCTCGGCGGGGTGTCTCGCTCCCCGTGAATCATCACTCGAACGACACGCCGAGAGGAGTTGTAGATTTCTCTCACGCCCGCAATCCAACTGCAACGTCTGCCCAGTCGCCCCCATTTAAGTTCGCGCACACGTTCCGGACAGGTATGAGCCAGCAGTCCCCACGCGAAGAGGACGCAGACGACGTGTTCTCTAGCGGCAAGGACCCGAACCTCCGAAGTTCGGAAGTCACAGAGGGCCCCGACAAGGCCCCGCATCGAGCGATGTTCCGTGCGATGGGATTCGACGACGAAGACCTCTCGTCACCGATGGTCGGCGTCCCGAACCCCGCCGCAGACATCACGCCGTGTAACGTCCACCTCGACGACGTCGCCGACGCGGCAATCGAGGGTATCGAAGCGGCCGGTGGCATGCCCATCGAGTTCGGTACGGTCACCATCTCCGACGCCATCTCCATGGGGACTGAAGGGATGAAGGCCTCGCTCATCTCCCGCGAGGTCATCGCCGACTCCGTCGAACTCGTCTCGTTCGGCGAACGCATGGACGCGCTCGTCACCGTCGCCGGCTGTGACAAGAACCTCCCCGGCATGATGATGGCCTCCATCCGGACGGACCTCCCCTCGGTCTTCCTCTACGGCGGGTCCATCATGCCCGGCCAGCACGAAGGCCGCGAGGTCACCGTCCAGAACGTCTTCGAAGGCGTCGGAACCTACGCCGAAGGGAAGATGAGCGCCGAGGAACTCGACGACCTCGAACGGCACGCGTGTCCCGGTGCAGGGTCCTGTGGTGGGATGTTCACCGCGAACACGATGGCGTCCATCTCGGAAGCGCTCGGGATGGCACCGCTCGGGTCGGCGTCGGCACCGGCCGAGTCCAAAGAGCGGTACGACGTCGCCCGTCGTGCTGGTGAAGCAGTTCTCCAGTGCGTCGAAAACGACCTTCGACCGTCGGACATCCTCTCGAAGAAGTCCTTCGAGAACGCCATCGCGCTGCAGGTCGCCATCGGTGGGTCGACCAACGCGGTTCTCCACCTGCTCGCACTCGCCGCCGAGGCCGGCATCGACCTCGACATCGAGGAGTTCGACGAAATCTCCCGCCGGACGCCGAAGATTGCGAACCTCCAGCCCGGTGGTACTCGCGTCATGAACGACCTCCACGAAGTCGGTGGCATTCCGGTCGTCATCCGCCGACTCGTCGACGCAGGCTTGTTCCACGGCGATGCGATGACCGTCACGGGCCGTACCATCGAAGAAGAACTCGAACACCTCGACCTGCCCGACGACGACGACATCGACGAGGACTTCCTCTACACCGTCGACGAACCGTACCAGTCCGAAGGAGCAATCAAGATTCTCACCGGCAACCTCGCCCCTGACGGTGCAGTCCTGAAGGTGACTGGTGACGACAAGTTCCACCACACCGGTCCCGCACGCATCTTCGAGAACGAAGAAGACGCGATGCGCTACGTCCAAGAGGGACACGTCGAGTCAGGCGACGTCATCGCCATCCGCAACGAAGGTCCGCGCGGTGGCCCCGGCATGCGTGAGATGCTCGGTGTCACCGCCGCAGTCGTCGGCCAGGGCCACGAAGACGACGTGGCACTGCTCACCGACGGTCGGTTCTCCGGCGCGACGCGCGGCCCGATGGTCGGCCACGTCGCTCCAGAGGCCGCAGACGGCGGCCCCATCGCACTCCTCGAAGACGGTGACGAGGTGACGGTGGACATTCCGAACCGCGAACTCTCGGTGAACCTCTCTGACGACGAACTCGAAGCGCGAAGAGAAAACTGGGAGCCGAAGCCACCGAACTACACCTCCGGTGTGCTCGCGAAGTACGCTCGTGACTTCGGGTCGGCGGCGAACGGTGCCGTGACGAACCCTGCGCTCACGCGCGACGAGTAATCGACTGAACAGGCACGGGACGATTGAACGGGTGCGGTACCGACTGAACGGGTCCGATGCCCGACTTTTCCTCCGTTCTTAGACGACGCGATTTCGCAGGTCGTCGTCGCCCTCGTCTAACTTGGCGACGTTCTCGGCGATGATGTCGGCCAGGCGCTCCCAGTAGTTCGGCGTGTGGCCCGCGTTGTGGGGCGTGATGAGGACGTTGTCGAAGTCCCAGAGTTCGTGGTCCGACGGGAGCGGTTCGGGGTCGGTCACGTCGAGTGCCGCGCCGCGAATGCCGTTGCTCCGGAGTTCGGAGACGAGTGCGTCAGTGTCGACGACCGGACCGCGGCCGACGTTGACGAGGACAGTGTCGGGAGCCATCGACCTGAACGCGTCTTCGTCGACGAGTCCGCGCGTGGTGTCTGTCAGCGGGCACGCGATGACGACGTAGTCGGAGCGTGCGAAGGCGTCGTGGAGGCCTTGCTCGTCGTCGAAGCCGACGACTTCGTCGGTGGGTCCGCCTTTCTCCGGTGTGTAGCGGACGCCGATGGTCTCGACGCCGAAGGAATCGAGACGGTCGACGATTGCCTGCCCGAGTGCGCCGAGGCCAACGACAGTGACCGTCGAGCCCTGTAGTTCGTGGGTTTGGAACGACTGCCAGACGTTGTGCTGTTTCTGTCGCTCGGCGACGTGGAATCGTCGGGTGAAGTAGAGGATGTTGCCGAGGACGTGCTCGGCGATGTTCGGGCCGTGGACGCCCGCCGCGTTGGTCACTGCGATGTCGTGGGCCTCGAACGCCTCGATGGGGAGGTGGCCGGTGCCCGCGAAGACACAGGCAAACAACTCGAGGTTGTCAGCCGAGTCGAGCGTCTCTTCGTCGGTGCTGAACCCAGTCGCGACCCGAGCGCGAGAGAGCAGGTCTCGCTCCTCGGCGGGCGTTCGTGCGAGTGCGACCTCGTGGTCGGGGAGTCGGTCACGAAGCGTTTCTGCGAACTCTTCGGCGGACAGTCCGTGAATCTTCTGCCGAAGAACCGCGATGTCTGGGTCGGTCATGGTGGATGATTCTCGAAGTCGGTGATGAATCTGTCCGAATCAGTGTACGTCGTCTTACTATCGCACCGATGTGACCGGTGCAGTTTGTCGCCGTGGAACAGGTTGATCGGACGGGTCACCCGTCTGGCCGTGAAACAGAGTTGTATATACGATTACTTCGTAGGTGCCTGTGTGACCACTCCCTCCCTTCGGAGCCGAGTCCTCGTCGCCTTCGCGGCGATTACCCGATTCGGCAGCGGTGTCCTGATGGGGACGGGGTTAGCCTACTTCATCGGCGCATCCGGCGGGTCGACGTTCGCCGTCGGAATGGTCCAGACGGCCTACTGGTTCGGTTTGATGCTCTTCGCCCCACTCTGGGGTGCCATCGCAGACGTCACTGGCCGACAGCGAGGCGTCCTCGTCGCAACCGGCGTAGGTGCTACACTCGCTGCGGGCGCACTCGTCGTCTTCGACCCCGGACCGTGGGGCGCAATCGGCCTGCGGGGAATCTACGCCGCATTCGCCGCTGGATTCCCGCCGGTGATGCTCACGATTGCAAGTTCGCTCGGCGGGACCGAGAAACGCGGCCGCGAACTCGGCTTTTACAACAGTGCTCGTGCTGCTGGCTTCACCGGCGGGCAACTGGCCGCAGGATTCGTCGTTGGAATCTTCCTTCCGGCAGACCTCTACATATTCATCGTCGTCACGTCGCTCGCGTCGACGCTGGCAGTGGCCCGACTCGGCGGGACCACCGAACGCAAAAGTGTGAATCCGAACAGCATCCTCACGGAACTCCGTGGCCGCCTCATCCCCGCCCGCGAGGACCGTGCACATCTGCGGACGAACGGTCTCCGCTGGCTCTACGTCGCGCTCGCGTTGCGGAATGTGACGGTTCTCGGTGTCATGGCCTTGATGCCGGTCTACCTCCCGCAACGTCTCGGCGTCACCGAGTTACAGATGGGCGCGTTGCTCGCACTCAACCACGGTTTGCAGGTCGGGTTCAACTATCTGTTCGGTCACGTCGCGGACACGGCCGGCAGGAAAGTACTCATCACGACCGGAATGGCGGGGAGTGCTGCGTTCACGCTGGTCGCTGCAGCGTCGAGTCTTCCGGGGTCACTCGTGGGGCGACTCGCCATCAGTGCGTTCGGGTTCGTCCTCCTCGCCGCCTCGTTCTCGGCGATGACGACTGGGTCGCTCGCGTTCATCGGTGACGTCGCCCCCAAGTCGAGAGCGTCGGAACTCATGGGTCTTCAGTCGACGGCGAAGGGCGTCGGCGGCGTCCTCGGGCCCACGCTCGTCGGTGCACTCGCAGCACTGGTCGGCGTTGCGACAGCGTTCGCTATCGCGAGTGTCCTCGCCGGTGTCGCTGCGGTTCTCGTCACGATGTTGCTCGTCGAGAGTTTCGACGGGAGTGGGACGGTCCGCACTGTTACTAGCGACGACTAGACACTAGCGACGACGAGACGACGGAGTGCTGCGAATCCAAACTCCCGCACTGAGCTACAGTTCTCGGGGATTTCTGCGGTGTCTCGAGATGGTTCTCGTGACGCTGACGACGTCGACAGTCGGGTCGACGACGAATCTGGACCCATCTTCGCCGAGTTTCCACGCGACGGGGGCGTAGCCCTGCGGTGCAGGCCCGCCGTCGACGAAGACGAGGTCTCCCGTTTCGTCGCGGAACACGACCGGTGCTCTGGTTTCGCCCGGCTCGTCAGCGTTCATTGACCCGGAACTCGGCCGGACTGCCTGATAAACCTCCGCACCCAGTTATCACACACGGTAGTGAGACTGCGGACGCGTCCTCGAACGCGCGAAATCTCGTCGTCTACTCGAGCAGGTGGCGAGCCGTGAAGGACCACGTCGGTTCAGGGGGTTTAATAGCCGAGCGAAGTGCTGTAGCGGTATGGAACGCGTAGACGTCGCCATCGTCGGTGGCGGCCCGGCCGGAACGGCGGCAGCACACGCCGCTGCGTCGGCCGGGGCCACCGCTGTGGTCTTTGAGAAAGGCGTCCCCCGAGCGGACCGACAGGGCCTCGGTCCAGATTCGACGGACGCAGCAGGTATCCTCGACTATTGGGTGGACATCATGGGAATCGATCCCGACGAGATGCCAGACGACGTCGTCCTCGACATCCTCGACCGGGCCGAGTTCATCGGGCCGACCGAGTCGCTGACGCTTCGGAGCACCGGTATCGACTCGTCGTACGACGAGTTCGGATACACCTTCCACCGTGCGAAGTTCGACGACTGGATGCGGAGTCGTGCAGAGGACGCAGGTGCAGAGTACCGTGTGAAGGCGTCCGTCCGTGACGTCGAGACCGACCTCGACGCGGCTGACAGTGCGGACGACCCACGACACGTCGTTCGGTTAGCGAACGGTGAGGACATCGGTGCCGACTTCCTCATCCTCGCCGACGGTCCACAGCGGACGGTCACCAACAAGGTTCTCGACAAGTACCTGTCCTTCGACATCACCGACCGCCTCGCCGCACCGAAGGTGAACCACATCGCCTATCAGGAACACCGAGAATTCCCGCCCGAACTGTTCGACGAAGTCGACGGTGCAATCAAGTTCTGGTGGGGGTACATGCCCGGCCACACCGCCTATCCGTGGATTTTCCCGAACGACAACAACGTCTGCCGGGTCGGTCTCACGATGCCAATCGGCCTCGACATCGACGAGGTGAAAGACCGAGACGACTACAAACTCCTCCGCCCTGACGACGAGCGCATCCCACAGGGACGTGAGTACATCCGCCGACTCCTCGAACAGGAGTACGGTGACGAGTACGATATCGACGAGGACTTCCCCATCGTCGAAGACCGAGGGAAGACCAAAGGGACCGAGACGTACGCTATCTCGTCGACGCGACCAATCGACTCGCCCGCGAAAGCAGGCATCGCCGTGACTGGCGGTGCGATGGGGTCGACGTCGGCTTTCCACGAAGGTGGCGACCACGTCGCCGTTCGAACTGGTGCCATCGCCGGCGAACTCGCCGCTGCGGGTGACATGAGCGAGTACAACGAGCGGTGGAAAGACGCCATCGGCGACGAAATCCTCCGGAACGTCGCGATGGCCGAAATCGTCCACGACTACGGGCCGAACGACTGGGACAAGACGTTCAAAGCGGCACGGAAACTGCTCGCAGAAGACGGCGGCTACACGGCGTTCGACACCGCCAAACTCTCTGCGGGCTTCAGCGCGGCGAAACTCGCCACACGATACAAGAAGACGAAACTGAAGTACCGCAACGGGAAGTACGTCCAACTGAAGGAATCCGAGTACACGCTGTAAGCTGCCGCCGAGTGTCGCGACTCAGCCACACCGCTCGGTCGGAACTCGTTTTACCCCCGGTGAACTAGACGCTTGTGCGTACCTCAAGTCCCCGTCCGAGTTGTCCCACTTTGGGAGCGATGACAGAACGGCGAACCCGGGTGCGCGACACCTACTGGCCGGCACACGCCGGCGTACTTCGGAACGTCCGCGCCCGAAAGACGGACCGCCTGGCACGAGGGTTTCCCGGTTGACGCGGCACGCCGCCTCGGGATGATACCGGCCGTTAGTGTTCCGGGCGACAACTTACGACGATACAGAGATACGTCTACACTCATCTCACCGCTACTCCCAGTCTCAGAAGTAATCAGGCACGAGTCCAGTCAGCGTGTTCGATAGAGAAATTCACATTCGCCGATAGAATCTTGTGCAGTGGTAACATATGTCGTCTTTATGTCTCTCCAGAGCCTACATTATCGGTGGTGAAATAGATGGCGTACCTACTGGCAAAATCGACTGTAGAGGATTTTGAGGCGTGGAGAGCGTCGTTCGATAAAAACGATTCCTTCCGCACTGAGCATGGAGAACAGGGCTATCAGACCTTCCAGAGTGTGGACGATCCGAACGAGGTCGTCGTCCTATTCGACTGGGACGACAACGAAGACCCTCGTGCGTTCTTCGGGTCCGAGGAGATGCGTGAGCGGATGGCGCAGGCTGGCGTGAAAGGGATGCCAGATATGTCGGTCGTGAAGATGGTCGACCAGAAATCGGCTATCGAACCGTCTGCATAAACTGCTACTGCAGACTCGTCTCTGGCGAGAAAGTCTCACCCGCTGAGAGACGACTCGTTCGCTGCCTCGGAGCCACGGCGAGACGCTGTTCTGAAGCACTCGTCCGCCGAACCACAGAGGCACGTACTGTTTTCACGGGGTCGGTACTACTATAGGTATCCGAACATGTCCTCTCTCCCCGAGTCGATTCGCCGGTTCGAACCGAGCCGTCGAATCCGACACGTCATCTACTACGTCATCGGGCTCGTGTTACTCATCGCCCTCTACACCGTCGCATACAACTACGCGCTGGGACGGCTCGAAGGCGTCGAACAGTCGATTTTCGCCTCGTTCGAGTTCGTCATCCAGACGATGACCACCACTGGATACGGTCAGGACTCGGGTATCTGGAGCCATCCGCTGATGTTTCTCTTCGTCGCGTTGATTCAGATTTCCGGCATCGCAATCGGGTTTTTTACGCTCCGTCTCATCATCATCCCACTCTTTACCGGCGCCGAGGTCAACCTTGACGACCGGCTCAGTCCAAAAACCGGCCACGTCATCATCTGTGAATACCGCCGGGACTCTGCAATCCTCCTCGACGAACTCCGCGAACTGGGCATCGACTACGTGCTTATCTCCTCCTCACGGGAGGACGCTGAGTCACTCTCGAATCGCGGCTACGCCGCCATCCACGGCTCTCCGCAAGCGACGGAGACGTTCGAGCGAGCCAGCATCGGGACTGCACAGACGGTCATCACCGACGCCGGGGACGCGAACGTCAACACGATACTCACCGTCCGGGGGATGCGGCCGGATATCGACGTCATCGCACTGACCGACGACAGCAGAATGGAGGAAATACTGCGCACCGTCGGTGCAGATACCGTGCTGTCGCCGCACGGCGTCTTGGGACACCGCCTCGCAGAGAAAGCCGTCGCCTCGTTCAGCTCTGAGCTGCGAGACACCATCGAACTCGGGGGAAACACGAGTCTGATGGAGCTCCCAGTCTCCGATTCGAGCGAGCTCGTCGGGCGCAGCATCCGAGAGACCAAGGTCAGAGAGCGAACCGGGGCCAACATCGTCGGTGCGTGGCTCGACGGCGAGCTACAGCTCCCACCCAGTCCGGACGCAGTCGTCCGTCCGAACACCGTCCTGTTGGTGTCTGGTGAGGAGTCCGCACTCAAAGACCTGAGCGAGTTCACCCGGCCCCCCCGGTCGTTCACCGAACACGAGCGCTTCGTGCTCGTGGGGTTGGGCGAAGTCGGTCGCGCCGCCAAGGCAGTCATCGAGGAGTCCGGTGGTGAAGTCGTCACAATCGACGTCGAGGACCGTCCAGGCGTCGATATCGTCGGCGACGGAGGCTCCCGAGACGTCTTGCTCGCCGCGGGGGTCGAGAACGCCGGGGCAATCATCATTGGCGTCCCAGACGACTCGATTGCGCTCTTGACGACCGTGCTCGCCCAGTCGATTCACCCCGAGATAGAGGTTCTCGTCCGTGTTGGAGACGCAGAGGCCACGCAGAAGGCGTTCACCGCCGGGGCCGACTACGTCCTGTCAGTCCCGCAAGTGAGCGCGAGGATGGTTGCAAAGGAGCTTCGAGGTGAGGACGTGCTCGCGCCGGCGAGTCAGATTCGCCTCGTTCGCGTCCCGGCGACGCCGTTTTCGGGGTCGACACTCGGGAAATCCCGCATCTACGAACAAACCGGCTGTCGCGTCATCGCAATCGAGAACGGTGACGGGCAGACGGTTTCGGTCGACCCACAGTGGCGGTTCTCTGGGGACGAACGGATTACGATTGTCGGGGCTGACGAAGCAGTACAGACGTTCCTCAAGCGGTTCGACGTCACCCCAACTGACGTCTCCAGATAGGTGGCCTCAGTCGGCAGAGTGAGTGCCATTTTGGTCATCGGAGACACCGTTATCCAACTGTCGCTCCGTGCGCCCACCCGTCACGCGGACATTCCAAGGGTCACACGACGTCGCTTCCGCCCGTATACGAGAAGTGCGCCGTGAGGTCCATCGTCGAGAGCATTCCGACGACGTGCCCTTCATCGTCGGTGACAGGCAGATGGTGAATGCCGTGTCGAATCATCTTCGCGGCAGCGTCACGGATAGAGTTCCGTGCGTCGATGGTGACGACGTGGTCTGTCATCCACGCTGAAACCGTCACGTCGGCCGGCGACCCACCCTCGGAGACGAACGTGGCGAGGTCACTGTTCGTGAACATCCCAACTGGGGTGGCCGTCTCGTCGACGACGACGAGGGAACTGATTCCTTCCGCGAGGAGCGTCGAAACAGCGTCTTCGACAGTCGCGTCAGTCGCGACGGTGCAAACGCCAGACGTCATGAGCCGTTCGACCGAGGATGTCTCCATCACCATGTCAACATAGATGCAAGATGGTCGTTAATAATTGTTGGTGGACTATCCGAATACGACCGAGTACGGAGTTTCGTGCAAGTCACCTTGCTGGCTGTCGCGTCATCACTATCGAGAGCGCACACATTCGTATGAGGCTCCTCTGGCACAGCCGGTTTTGTGAGGTTCTTTTCGTCTTTGACAACACAGTATGGTAAAAACAGTGATAGTTTATTGCCGCGCCCGGCATTTATATAGTGAGAGTCTACAATGGCAATCAAGCAAGCAGACGAGGGCGTCCGGGCAGTTTCTGACAGATTCTACAACGCACTGACGCAGATGGCAAACGGAGACGCGACCCCGATGATGGAACTCTGGCCACACCGGGACGACGTAACGACGATGCACCCAATCGGAGGGCGCGAAGTGGGATGGGACGAAGTTCGAGGCCCGTGGCAGGCGGTGGCCGACATGGCAGAGGGAGGCGAAGTAAAGCCGACCGACCAGCACTTCCGAGTCTTCGGGGACGTCGCAATCGAACTCGTCACCGAGGACGTCTCGATGTCACTCGGCGGAGAGTCGGTCGAAGGGATGTACCGAGCGACGAACATCTACCACCGCGAAAACGGCGAGTGGCACATCGTCCACCACCACACCGACATCGACATGGAGTTCATCGACATCCTCCAGCGGCTTGGCGACGACGAGTAATCTACGTTGAGGGGGTGAACAACTCCCTCCGTGCAGTTTCTACCGAACGATACAGAAATCCGGACAGTACTGGCAGATTGGTTTACAAAATCTTGTTACTGTTTGCCAATGTCATAGAGCACATGGCTCGAAAATCGTTGCTACGGGTGGTCGTCGTCGGTGTGTTCGTACTGGCATCCGTCGCAGGAGGAACTGGGAGCGTCGTTGCTGTTGGCACCGGGTCGGACGACTGCGACGACACCGACAGAGAGATCAAACCGTCCTGTGCCCGCGACGAGAATCGTGCGACTGCGAAAGACGTACTGAGTCGTGCTGGGAAATCCCTCGGTGAGACACCGAACGGCGACAAAGTCATCCGAATCCTGAAGAAGAAGTTGCCGTCGTAGACCCGTCCTCCCGACGAGCGACGTGTGAGTCTGCCGATTGGACCGACGCGGGGTTTCATATCCACGGTGAGCGAACGAACTGTCAGCAATGGAATCGCAGGGGGACGTGTTGTCGCGAGGGCCGGACGAGCGAGTGCAAGTGTTGGACGCCGACGGGTCCGTCGTGGCACCGGAACTCGTCCCGAATCTCGACGACGAGACGTTCGTCTCGATGTTTCGTGACATGCGCTTCTGTCGGCGATTCGACGAGCGGCTGATTAGCCTCCAGCGACAGGGTCGAATCGGGACCTACGCGTCGCTCGCAGGGCAGGAGGGGTCCCAGATTGGGTCGATGTACGCCCTCTCCGACGAAGACGTCGTCTCCTATCAGTACCGCGAGCACGGCGCAGTCGTTGCGCGTGGATTTCCGTGGGAGTACCTCCTCTACTGGGCGGGGCACGAAGCGGGACACGAAGCGCTCGCAGACCGCAACATCTTCCCCCTCAATATCAGCATCGCTGCCCACCTCCCACACGCTGTCGGCGTGGCGATGGCGATGAAATACCGCGAGGAACCACGCGTGACAGTCGCGCACTTCGGCGACGGCGCGACGAGTGAGGGCGATTTCCACGAGGCACTCAACTTCGCGGGCGTGTTCGACGTGCCGGCGCTGTTCGTCTGTAACAACAACCAGTGGGCAATCTCGACGCCACGAGACGAACAGACTGCGAGTCGAACGTTCGCACAGAAAGCCGACGCGTACGGATTCGAAGGCGTGCAGGTCGACGGGATGGACCCACTCGCGATGTACGTGGTGACACAGGCGGCCCGGGAAAAGGCACTCGACGCGTCGGGCGAGACTCCCCGTCCAACGCTCATCGAGGCGATACAGTACCGGTACGGCGCGCACACGACAGCAGACGACCCGTCGGTCTATCGTGACGACGAGGAAGTCGAACAGTGGCGACAGAAAGACCCACTCGACCGGTTCGAGGCGTTTCTTCGTGAGACTGGCCGACTCGACGACGACTCCATCGAAGCGATGGAAGACGACATAACGGAGACGCTCGCGGATGCAATCGACCGAATGGAGTCGTTCGATGCAGACCCCAATTCGATGTTCGAGTACGCATATGCGGACCAGACGACGGCGGTCCGCGAGCAACACGAGGAGTTCCAGCGGATGCGTGCGGAGTACGGCGACGAGTCGTTCCGCAGAGAGTAGTCGCAATCGCCCTCGACGAGCCAAGAAATCAGTGCCACTTCAAGAGGCAGAAATACGTTTGGTTCAGAAGAAACTGTCGCGACCAGTTGTGAGTCGTCAGTTCAGTTGATGGGTTCCTCACGGAGTTGGGTTGTACACCTCTGGGTCTGGTTCGCCTTGAACGTCGATGACGGCGAGACACCCTTTTCGAGCGACGCGACTGAGGGCGTGGTCAACGAGTTTGATTGGGAGCGGAACCGGTGACGAAAGCGTTGCGATAACCGCGCTCCCGGGGAGGACGGGTGTCGTTTGGACGTACCGATGTGGGTCGGAGAGGATGGCACCCTGTGGATAGACTTCGTCCCAAACCGACCCGATTGGGTGGAAGCTACTGAACAGGTTCGGTCCGCCCACGGCGAAATACACGCGCGCAGTCTCACCCGTATTCATCTGCATGTCGTTGTAGCCCTGTGGTCCGATGGCGTACTTTTCGCCGTTGATGAGGACGTACGTGGGGTCTTCGCGTGCCATTGCTTCGAAGTCGAATTCGTGGTGACCCCCTTCGCCTGTCTGTCCGTTCGTGTACAGTTCGTGCTGACCGAGGTAGAACTCGTGGTCTACTGCCGGAAGGCCTTCTTCTGGTTCGACGAGGATTGCACCAAACATCCCTGCCGAGATGTGGTAATCTAGGTTTGGAACCGCACAGTGGTAGACGAACAAACCGGGGTACGTAACTTTGAACGTGATTCGTTTGGTCTCCCCTGGCATCACTAACGTGTCTTCGGCACCACCACCCGGTCCACGGACGGCGTGGAGGTCGATGTTGTGCGGCATCGTATTCTCTGGGTGGTTCGAGATGGTGAGGTCGACGGTGTCACCAACCCGAGTACGGATGAGTGGTCCGGGGATTTGGCTGTTGAACGTCATGTACGTGAACGTCACGCCGGGTTCTATCTCTGCAACCAACTCTCGGGTCTCAAGTTCGACGACGACTGTGTCGGGAGTCGTCCGTGTAATCGGACCGGGGATGTCCGTGGGGTCTGCCGCAATTCGGTCGATATCGACAGCCATCGCAGGATTGAGCGAGGCTGGGGCGGCGACGGATTTCACCGTCACGTTTCCAATGCGCTCGGTTGTGAGACAGCCAGCAACAGCGAGCGTCCCACCAACGCCAACCGTCTGTAACATTTGTCTTCTGGTTATCGAACGATGAGTCATTAGACAGCGGGAAATAGGTGGTGAGATGTCATATCCTAAAGCGCTCATTCTCTGGGTTTGAGAAGCTGAGAAGCAGATTTTCGTATTCACGTCGTTACTCTTTCATGTATGATTCCATGAGTTCGAATCGCAGTGAGCCGGTGGTCGACCGGCGAACGTTCATGCGAACAACTGCCGCCACGGCCGTCACACTCGGGGCAGTTGGGACACTCCCCACCGCGCGTGCGCAAACAGAGATTGAATTCGAATCGTGGTTCGAAGGCGTAGAAAACTATCGTGGCGTCGTAGACATGACGGGCGAATCGACCGTGACTGTCGCTGTCGGCGCAGAGGGAAACGGCGGTGGGTTTGCGTTCGAGCCGGCCGCAGTCCGTATCGACCCAGGGACCACAGTCGTCTGGGAGTGGACGGGTGACGGTGGTCTGCACAACGTCGTCGCCGAGGATGGCGCCTACGAGAGCGAACTGCTCAGTGTGGTCGGCGAGACGTTCGACCACACCTTCGATGGAGAAGGTGTGAGCTACTATGCTTGTACACCACACGAGACCATCGGAATGCGTGCGGCAATCGTTGTGGGAAACGTCCTCGTTGGGAGTAGCGTCTCATCCTTCCCTGAACCGGACTTCGGAACGTGGTTCGACGACGTAGATAACTACGCAGGGACTGTCGATGCGACCGGACTCACAGAAGTCACAATCAGCGTCGGGTCGGCCGGCAACGGTGGTAACTTCGCCTTCGAACCGGCAGCAGTCCGAATCGACCCCGGAACGACAGTCATCTGGGAGTGGACGGGCCAAGGCGGTACACACAACGTCGTCGCAACAGACGGGACCTTCGAGAGCGAGCTTCTGACAGAGCAAGGAGAGTCCTTTGCGCTCGAATTTGACGGTGATGGTATCAGTCAGTACGTTTGTGAACCGCACGCCGGGTTAGGGATGAAAGGTGCAGTCGTGGTCGGTGCAGGGGGACAATATGAGACGACACTGACGCCACTCGGAATGGCCGTCGTCGGGGGTGCGGCCCTCATATTCGGGATTCCATTCGTCTACGCACTCTACAGTCACTACAAAGAACTCGGCGACCAAGCGACTATCGCGGCAGCAAAACAAGCAGCGAGAACCCCCGAGAACGTCGTGGTAGATACAGAAACGAGTCCGTGAGCGGTTTGCCTCTCCCTCGGGAACATATCGAAGTCGAGTGACCCTGCGTTACAACCCAGCGACGTCTTCGATGGCGTCGGTGAGTTCCTTGATGGACTCGACATCGTGTTCGCCCATGTGGCCGATACGGAACGTCTTCTCGCCGAGTGCCGAGCCGTATCCGTTCGAGAAGGCCATGTCGTACTTCTCGGAGACCTCTTTGATGGTCGCGGGGACGTCGATACCCTGCGTGTTCTCGATGCAGGCCACCGTCTGGGACTCGTATCCTTCCTCGGGGAACATGTCGAAGTGTTCGTACGCCCAGTCGCGCGTGTACTCGGCCATCTCTTCGTGGCGACGACTGCGCTGTTTGTGTCCTTCTTCGAGCATGTACTTCATCTGCTTGCGGTAGGCCAGCATGACTGGAATCGCTGGCGTGGAGTGCGTCTGGCCCTTCCGGTCGTAGTAGTCGAACGCCCGCTGGAACCCGCCGTACCACGAGGCAGAGTCTTTCTCGACTTCACGCTCTCGGGCCTCGTCGCTGACCGCACAGACTGCCAGTCCCGGCGGCATCGCGAATGCCTTCTGCGTCGACGCGAAGATGACGTCGATGTTGTGTTCGTCGATATCGACGTAGTCACCACCAAGTGCGGACACCGCGTCGACGACGAAGTAGGTGTCCGGGTACTCGGCGACGACGTCGCCAATCTCCTCGATGGGGTTCCGAACACCGGTCGAACTCTCGTTCATCACACACGAGACGACGTCGTACTGTGTGTCACTCTGTTCGAGATACTCGCGGACGTCTTCGGGCTTGACCGCCTGTCCCCACTCGTATTCGAGTCTGTCGACGTTCTTCCCCAATCGCTCGGCGACGTTGGCGTGGCGTTCGCTGAAGCTCCCACAGGTCGTACAGAGGATGTTCTCGTCGACGAGGTTGAGCGTCGAAGCTTCCCAGAACTCCGTCCCCGACGCCGTGAGAATCATCAGGTTGTTGTCGGTGCCGAGGAACTCCTTCGTATCCTCGACGATGGTCGTGTAGAGGTCGGTCATTCGGTCCATCCGATGGCCGAACATCGGCTGGCACATCTCCTGGATGACGTCCTCACGCACCTCGGTCGGCCCCGGGATGTACAGTTTTTTCTCCGGATAGTCGTCTTTGTATTCGCGTTTCTTGGTCACGGAAACCACCTACGTACGGGTTACTGTGAAGCGGGATAGCAAGGTACTTTTGATTCCGACACCGGCCACGATTCCGAACGGACAGCGTGGCGTCGCTACTGCTTCGACACCCCGGTCGAGCGAAGTTAGATTCGCTGGACGCCGACGAAGTACGCCGGATTCCTGCTCCACCGCCGCTCGAAGGCGGTTCGGTACGCGAAGACGACTTCCCACCCACCCGTCGCTTCGAACCGTCGGCGCAACTCGCCGGGGGAGATGCCGTATATCCAGCGCTCGTCGTATCGAGCGTCACCGAGCACGCAGTAGAGTCCACCCCGTGGAACGATTCCCCCGAGTTCCGCGATAAAGCGGTCACGCTCTGTGTCACCGAGGAGGTGGAACATCGCCGAATCGACGACCGTTCGGAAGGAGAGATTCGCTGTCGCGAGTCGTGACACGTCGAGTGCGTCCCAGACGAGAAAGTGTGCAGGAATCCGCCGCCCACGAGCCTTCGCTTTGGCCTGTTGGACAGCGAGCGGAGAGATGTCGATGCCGAGAACGTCGTAGCCATGACGAGCGAAGAACAGGGCGAGTTCACCCGTGCCACAGCCAACGTCGAGTACTGGACTCCTGACGAGGTCGGCTTCGAGAAGGTGGACGAACGCGCGCTGCGGACGGCCGATATCCCAGTTTGGGACGCCGGTGTACGCCGCATCGTACACACGTGCGAGTGGTCGTTCTGGAGGCGGTGTCGAACGACTCATCTTCCCGCTCCGTTCACCGACAGAACCATACGCTACTGTTCAGCCTACAGTCACGTATCCGTTCCCCCTCATCTGACGACGAGCAGGTCGAAAAGACCGGGCGAGACACGGGTGGTGTGGCCACCGAGTTGTTTTCTCACTGCCAGTTGATGTCTGCGTATGAACGACCGAGTTTCGGTGACGTCAGTCGGTGGTGACCCCGTCGCTCGCCACCCCACCGAGTTCGTCGAGCGGAAAGGTATCGGCCATCCCGATTCGCTCTGCGATGGCGTCGCCGAGGCCGTCTCGCGCCGACTCTCTCGCTTCTACCGTGACGAATTCGGTCACATCCTCCACCACAACACAGACAAAGTCCACCTCGGAGCGGGACAGTCTCAGCCGGCGTTCGGTGGTGGGTCGGTCGTCGAACCGATATACGTCCTCGTCGGTGGTCGTGCGACCACGACAGTCGGTGGTGAGTCGGTCCCCGTCGACGAACTTGCGACCGCCGCTGCACGGGACTACCTCCTCCAGACGGTGCCGGAGCTTTCCCCCGAACACGTCGTCGTCGAGACGCGAATCGGGCAGACGTCGAGCGACTTAGGGTCTCTCTTCGAACGCGGTGACGAACCGTTGGCTAACGATACGAGTCTCGGTGTTGGCTACGCTCCGGGAACGCCGACCGAACGGTTCGTCCGAACACTCGAACCGCGACTCCACAGTGAACTCACAGCCGTCGGAAAGGACGTGAAACTGATGGCAGTTCGCCGTGGAAACCGTCTGTCTCTCACGGTTGCGGCGGCAGTCATCGACTCTCACGTCGAAACCCTGGGCGAGTACCGCGACGTCATCGACCGCATCGAAGCCCTTGCAGAACAGCACGCGGCCGACACCATCGACCTGCCTGTCTCGGTCACGGTGAACAACGCGGACAACTACAAGGAAGAATCACTCTATCTGACGACGACCGGGCTCTCTGCCGAAGCAGGCGACGATGGGTGTGTTGGCCGTGGAAATCGTGCGAACGGGTTGATTACACCGTCTCGACCGATGAGTTTGGAAGCCACGGCGGGGAAGAACCCAGTGACACACGTCGGGAAACTGTACAACCTCCTCTCGCTTCGAATCGCTCGGCGACTCGGCGACGAACTCGGTGCGACCTACAGCAGTGTGCAACTGCTCTCTCGAATCGGCGACCCAGTTTCGGAACCACAGGCTGTCGACGTCGTCACCACGGTCACCGACGACGACGTGGTAACGAAGGCGGTTGCCGACGAATTCGAGCGGATAGACGAACTACGGTCGGACCTCCTCGCCGGCCGTGTTGCAGTCTTTTGACGAAGGTGTTCACCCACGAGCAACGACAGATCCCTCGCTACTACAGTTATGCCCAGTGTCAACGAATAACACATATCGATGACGAACGAGTCAGCACCGGACACCGGCGACCTTCGCTGGCACAAGGCCCTCGACCCCAACGAACTCCCAGAGGGGCGCGTGACGGCCGTCTCCTTCGGCGGTACGACTGTCTGTATGACCCACTACGACGGGCAGTACGCAGCTATCGACAACGCCTGTCCCCACCAAGGTGGGCCACTGGGTGAAGGCTCGATAGAGAAGGGGTTGCTCCGGTGTCCGTGGCATGGGTGGGACTTCGACCCACTCACCGGACAGTCCCCGGGTGACCACGACGACTGCACGCTCGTGTACGCAGTCGAAGAACGAGACGATGGAATCTACGTCGGCCTCCCACCAGAACGAGTACGAGAACGGACCGTCTCCGACGTGATGGTGGAGACGATGACGGCGTGGGGCGTCTCACAGGTGTGGGGTATCGTCGGCCACTCCAATCTGGGACTCGCCGACGCCTTCCGCGAGGCGTCCGAGCGAGGCGACCTTTCCTACTACGGTGTCAGACACGAAGGGGCGGCAGCGTTCGCAGCCTCAGCGTACGGAAAACTCACGGGCGAGCCCGCGGCGTGCTTCGCCATCGCCGGCCCGGGAGCGACCAACCTCCTCACCGGCCTCTGGGACGCCAACGTTGACCGCGCACCAGTTCTCGCACTCACCGGGCAAGTCGCGACGCAAGTTCTGGGGACTGGAAACTTCCAAGAGGTCGACCTCGAAGCGGCATACGGCGACGTTGCGCTCTTCGAACAGACGGTGCTGCCGAACAGTGACCACGCCGAACTGATGACACGGGCAGCGAAGACGGCGCTCCTCGAAGGGGGCGTGTCGCATCTCGTCTTCCCAGACGAGGTACAGACGATTCCTGCGGATGGTGCGAAAGCCGGTAGCCCCGAGGGGCGACTCACGCGGCGAGATATCGCCCCACCTTCGGCATCGATTCAGGAGGCAGTGGACTTGCTCGCAGACGCGACTCGACCGCTCATCATCGTCGGCCACGGCGCTCGATTCGATATGGACCGTGTCGTCGCCCTCGCCGAACACCTCGACTGCCCGGTGGTGACGACGTTCAAAGCGAAGGGGCAACTCTCAGACACCCATCCACTCGCAGGCGGCGTCCTCGGGCGGAGTGGAACACCTATCGCGAGCCACTTCATGAACGAGTCAGACCTTCTCCTCGTCTTCGGGGCGAGTTTCTCGAACCACACGGGAATCTCCGAGTACAAGCGAATCGTCCACGTCGACCACGACCCGATGGTCCTGGGCAAGCACCACAGTGTCGACGTTCCCGTGTGGGGTGATGTGGGTGTCACCGTCGACATCCTCAGAGACCGACTGAACGAGCTAGACCTGCACGCCGAGAGTCAACGCGCCGAAGTCGCAGAGCGGTGGGATATCTGGCGAGCAGAGAAGGCGACGAGACGCGACCAACCACCGGAACGTGGCGTCAACTACGCGACTGTATTCGACGCGATGAGCCGACTCCTCCCCGAGAACGCAATCGTGCCGGTCGACGTCGGCAACAACACCTACGCCTTCGGTCGCTACTTCGAATGCACCGACCACACGGTCTTGATGTCCGGCTATCTCGGGTCCATCGGGTTTGCATTCCCCGCCGCCCTCGGGGCGTGGGCGGCGACCCGCGAACCCGACTCACCGTTCGCGGGGCGACCAGTCGTCTCGGTTTCGAGCGACGGTGGATTCGGTCAGTACATGGGCGAACTGACGACGGCAGTCAAGTACGACATGAACCTCACGCACGTCCTCTTGACCGATGACGAACTGGGGAAAATTAGCAAAGAACAACGCGACGGTGGGTGGCCAGTCTGGCAGACAGACCTCGTGAACCCGGACTTCGCTGCGTACGCCGAGAACTGCGGCGCACGCGGATTCCGAGTCGAATCACCAGCAGCGCTCGAACCCGCACTCGAAGATGCACTCTCCTTCGATGGGCCGGCGCTCGTCGAGGTGCTGACCGATGCGAATCCAGTCTGAGTGTTCGAACCCAGTTTGACCAGTTCGAACCCGAACTGACTGAGACGGTCTCAGTCGTCGGCTTCGACGGATTCTGCCCGCGGTATCGTTACGTCCGCCAATCCACCCTCGATTTGCTCGCGCTGGCTTTCGAACTTCCCGGGGAGGACGAGTCGTCCACCGAGGTCGTCGAGCGGTTCGTCGCTCGCGTAGCCCGGGCCGTTCGTGGCGAGTTCGAACAGCACACCGCCGAACTCTCGGAAGTAGACCGAACGGAACCAGTGGCGGTTGATCTGCTGTGTCGGGCGCAGTCCCGCCGACTGGACGGCCGCGCGCATCGATTCCTGGTCTTCGTCGGTCGGCGTCTGGAAGGCGACGTGGTGGACCGTCCCGTGTCCTTGCCGACTGCCCTCGATTGTCGGGAGCACGTCGACGTACTTGCCGACCGGACCGGATGCGGCGAATCGAGTTCGCTCGTCACCCGGCGTGTCGCCCTGTGCCGCTTCAGTTCCGACTTCTTCCAGCCCCATCGTTTCGAGCAGGCCCTTCGTCGGTTCTGGGTCAGCAAGCCAGAGCGTGACCGAGTGGAATCCGCGGATTGCGGCCGACTCGGGGACGAACTCAGTCCACGGGACCGTGGGGTCGTCGTCCGGGATGTCGACTTCCACGAGTTCGACCGGGAGGCCGTCGGGGTCACGGAACGGGAGGACCGTCTCTCCGAAGCGTTCTATTCGGTCGTCGTAATCGACGCCGTAGTCGTCGAATCGGTCTTCCCAGTAGTCGAGGCTCCCGTCTGGGACGCGGAACGCAGTTCGGGAGACCTGTCCCGTCCCGACTTTCCCACGCGAGAGGTGTTCCCACGGGAAGAACGTCATGCTCGTTCCGGGCGTGCCCTCAGCGTCCGTGAAGAAGAAATGGTACGTGCTGGGGTCGTCTTGGTTGATAGAGCGCTTGGCGAGTCTCAGGCCGAGCGTTTCGACCCAGAAGTCCAGATTCTGCTGGGGGTCGCCTGCCATACACGTTACGTGGTGAATTCCCGGTGTCGGAGTGGGTGTTGCCATTGAACCATAATATGGGCTGGAAGGACTTGAGTTTCTGGCGACGTGAGTGTTACCGGGTTACGGCGAGGTCGACTGTTGGTGTTCAGGGAGCGCCCCAACCCACGAGACACCGACGGCAATCGTTCACTGTGGGAGGAGGCTATCGAACAGTCGACTGACAGCGAAGAGAACCACGGCCAGGACTGCCGCAGTCACCGTGACACCGAAGACAGTGACCGGAAGCGTGGACACTGCAAACGGGTTGTCGCCACCGGCAGCGAGAAACATCGCTAACGCATCTTGGCCGCCGTATCCGAGGAGGAACATCCCGTCGAAGACGGCGACGGCGAACGGGCCGGTGACTAGGCTGAAGATCGATGCGACGTCCTCGATGTCGAGCAGACGACGTGCTTCGCGTTCGGTCAACTCCGCGCCGCGGCGAATACGCTTGTAGCCCACGTACACCAGTCCGAGCGCTGCGACGACTTGGATGGCGCCCGCGTACGCGCCGATGACGATGATTCTCGGAGTCGACCACAGCGGGTTTCCGCTGGGAAAGAGCATCCGCGTCGATTCAGGGAGTGCCAACGCGATGGGGAGCACCATCGCCAGTGCAGCGAGGATGAGACTCTGCCACGCGAGTTTCCGTGAGAGTGGTTGTTTGAACAGGCTCCGGCGGCGCACCCTGAGGCGCTCGTACGTCGAGTCGCTGAGGAGTGCCGACGCGATGGGGTCGTCGATGTGATTTTCGCTGTTCATACAGTCGTATCGGCGGGTCTGCTAGCGGATGTTAAAACTCAGTCGGTCCGGAAATCATCATCTAACGAAGAACGTCTCAAACGCCAGAATATCGGGGAGTTGGATTCTGTACTAGAACTGTCGAACGGGCGAAAACAGCAGAGAAAGCGTGCAATCGGTGGACGAAAAATCGTGCTGTTCGTGTCTCGCCTCTCCCACGTGAGAGATAACGCTACGCTAACGGCTCTTCGGGTCGCTTCGACTCGACCTCTTCGAGGAAGTATATCTCGGGTTCACCGACGACACCCGCTTCTTCCATCACGGAACGGAGGTCAGACGATTCGAGGAATTTCTGTGCGTTCTCCATCGTGTCCCAGTCGAACATCATAACGAGGTCGTTCGAATCCTCAGCGAGACTGAGCAGACGATAGCCCTGTGACCCGTACTCGTTTCGGGTGCTGTCGTGGTCGTCGAAGTACGGTTTCCACTTGTCGTAGTCCTCTACAGCGTGTTTGACTAGTATTGTTACCACCATTCTCCACCAACACAGACGTACGACTGATGTGGAGATATACTCACTAGATTTGGTCGCGAAATATTCACGACGCGACGACAGACCGGACGGCAGGACTGCCACGAACCCGTGCAGGACACACGTTTTTGTTCGCTGACAGTGACTCTCCGAGTATGAAGACACGCCCCCTCGGCGGAACTGGTCACGACACCAGTATCATGACCTTCGGCACCATCGCGCTCAACTGGCTCGAACAGGAGGGCGCAGACCAGATGGTCGAACTCGTCCTCGACCGAGGGGTCAACCATTTCGACGTGGCCCCGATGTACGGGGACGCAGAACTGAAGCTGGGACCGAAGCTCCGGCAGCACCGCGACGAGATTTTCCTCGGGTGTAAGACCCAAGAACGAACCTACGACGGTGCGAAGCGAAAACTCGAACAGTCGCTCACTCGCCTCGGCGTCGACCACATCGACCTCTACCAGGTCCACGGGCTCGAATACGAGCACGAACTGGACACGATTACGGGCGACGGCGGCGCACTCGAAGCGTTCCGAGAGGCCAAAGACGACGGCCTCATCAGTCACATCGGGCTGACGAGTCACAGCGAACCGCAACTCATCCTCGACGCCATCGACCGTATCGACGACCTGGAGACACTCATGTTCCCGATGAACCCTGTCGTCGCCGGAAAGGACGACGCCGACCACGACTACGACGCAGTGCTCGAGCGCGCGGACGAGGAGGGTATCGGAACGCTCGGCATCAAAGCCTTCGCGAAGGGTCCGTGGCCGTCGACGGACGAACTTCCCGAAGGAGACCGACCATATGCGAACTGGTACGAACCCGTCGACACGCCCGCCGAAATCGAGGAGCGATTCGACTTCGCGGCCGCGCAGGGCCTGACGAGTGTCGTCAGCATGGGCGACCCCAAACTGATGGCGATGGTCCTCGACGCAGCACAGCGATACGACGGGATGGACGAGGCGGCCCAGCGCTCGCTCATCGAGAAACTTCGTCACGACGAGAGTCCAGTCCCAGAACAGCTCCACCACTGAGAACTACTCTCTCCGCTCATGGACGTTCCAACGACGGTGCAGACAGCCCTCGAAGACCGACCAGTGAGCGGTGCAGTGTGTCTCGAAGCGGGTGCTGGCGTCGGCAACACGACGGCCGGGCTCCTCGCGGCCGGGGCGAGTCGCGTCTACGCAGTCACAAACGACCCTGCGCACGCCTCACTCGTCCACGAACGAGTCGCACGCGACGAACCTGACCGGACTGCCGTCCTCGAGGCGGACGTTCGTAGTCTTCCGCTGGCAACCAATTCAGTCGATATACTCACCGCCCATGGCCTGTTCAACGTCCTCCCACCAGCGACGTTGGACGCCGTCGTGAGCGAGTTGACACGGGTCGCCGCGCCGGGGTGTCATCTCGTCGTCGACGACTACGACCCACTCCCCGACACCGCTCGCGTCCGCGACCTCTTCGCGCTCGAAAACGCTGCATCCGAGTTGGCTGACGGGAACCCTGCGCTGACGTTCTACCCATCAGGCGTGCTCCGTCGACTGTTCGTCGGCGAAGGGTGGGAGTTCGACCGAGAGCGGACGCTTCTCGACCCGGTTCCGTGGACGAACCGTCACCTTAGAGCACACGCCAGCGCCACCCGAACTGCGGCGTCGAGAGTCCCTGACGAACGTGGAACAGCGCTGGCTGAGGAGGCAGACCGACTCGCGGCGGCCATCGGCGAGGAGTCTGTCGGAACGATGTACAGCCTCGCATTTCGACTTCCCGAGTAACCGCCTCGCAGACGGGTTCTGGTTTCGTTCAGCGGGCCGATGCTGAACTGCCGTTCGTCCTAATAGATGCGGCTAATTTCTCCGATGGCGTATGCTATGTTATGTCAACCCACACGATTGGCGACCAGCAGCTACAGGTGATACACGCTGCCTTCACGGGCACACTCGTCCAACCCGAAGACCCCGGATTCGACGACGCACGGGCGATTTGGAATGGGATGGTAGACAAGTATCCGCTCCTCATCGCTCGCTGTGCCGACGTCGACGACGTCGTCACCGCGGTGAACTTCGCTCGGGAGAACGACCTCCCCGTGGCGATCAGAGGCGGCGGTCACAACGTCGCCGGAAGCGCCATCTGTGACGATGGACTCGTCATCGACCTCTCCGAGATGACGAACGTCGTCGTCGATACAGAGACCCGCCGGGCCAGCGTACAAGGTGGTGCGACGATTGGCGACGTCGACCGGGCGACCCAACGGCACGGCCTCGCAACGGCGCTCGGAGTCGTCTCCGAGACAGGTATCGCCGGGCTCACGCTCAACGGCGGGCTCGGACACCTCCGCAGGAAGTACGGCCTCTCGCTGGATAACCTCACGTCCGTCGAGATTGTCACTGCGGACGGAGTCGTTCGGACGGCGAGCGACGAAGAGAACACAGACCTCTTCTGGGCGATTCGAGGTGGTGGCGGCAACTTCGGTGTCGTCACGAATTTCGAGTACAAACTGCACGAGGTCGGACCCGACGTGAACATGCTCTTCACCTGGTACGGTGGTGACGATGTCGAAGACGCGCTGCGTGCATTCCGTGAGTACACGACAGCTGCTTCCAGAGACGGGAGTGTCGTCGCCTTCTACGCGTTCGTCCCCGAGGACGAAACGTTCCCAGAAGAATCGTGGGGCGACCCGGCAATCGCCATGATTGGTTGCTACGACGGGCCGACCGACGAAGCCGAAGCCGAGTTCCGAGAACTCCGAACGGTGGCCGAGCCAATCGCTGACATGAGTGGCCCGATAGAGTACACGGCACTCCAGACGCTCTTAGACGAGGATTACCCCGATGGCCTGCGCTACTACTGGAAGGCCGTCTACGTGGAGGAACTCACGGACGACATCGTTGACCTCGTCGTCAGGTACGGTGCGGACAGTCCATCACACCTCTCGACGGTCGACGTCTGGCACCTCGGTGGCGCAATCGGTGATGTCGAACCGGATGCGACCGCCTTCTGGCACCGGACCAACGACTACATGCTCACCTTCGAAGCGAACTGGGAAGACCCAGCGGTGGACGACGAAAACGTGGCGTGGGTCCGAAACGGTATCGAAGAACTCAGAGAGATGCTCGTCACGACCGGTGGCTACGGGAACTTCCCGGGGTTCGGCGAAGACCCGTCACAGACGCTGTTCGGCGACAACTACAACCGACTCGTGGACGTGAAGACCGTGTACGACCCCGAGAACCTGTTCAAACTGAACACGAACATCGAACCACACGAACAGCCCAGCGAGTGAGACGAGGGTCGGACTCCGATACCGACCTGTTTAGAGGGGTCTCTCACCGTCGTAGGCTTCGAACCATCCCTCGACGACGCCTTTCAGCGCGCCGGTCGTACTCCCAAGATTGAGCATCTGATAGCCGTGTTTCGCCTTCTCGTTCACGTCGTCCATCCCGAATCCGAGTCCGCCGACGGGAACGCCGGCGTCGACGGCGGTCGACAGAATCGTCTCGACAGCTTCCTGCACCTTCGGGTGGTCGATGTCGCCGGGGTACCCGAGCGAGACGGAGAGGTCGAAGGGGCCGATGAACACGAACCCGAGTTCGGGGACGGCCAGAATCTCGTCGAGGTTCGCGAGCGACTGGCGGTTCTCGATGGTCACACCGACGAGCGTCTCGTTGTCTTCGGTGTCGACGTAATCCTCGGCGAGGCCCCATCGTCGAGCACGCGGCGACGCGAGACCGCGGTCACCGGGACCGCCATCGTAGCGGAATCGAGACGACCGGACGGCGGCGCGAACCTCGTCGGCCGACTCGACACGGGGGAGGAACACGTTCCTGACGCCGAGGTCCAGCGCCTTCCGGACGAGTGTCGGGTCGGTGGTCGGAAGCCGAACCACCAACTCGGTTCCGGTGCGCTCCGCCGCACGAAGTACGTCCTCCATCGCACCGGCGTCCCACGGACTCGGCCCGCCGTGTTCGAGGTCGACCCAGACGAAGTCGACACCGAGGTCACCGTAGAACTCTACGAGCGTCGGACTGTACGCGGTGTCGAGAACGCCGAGCGCGACACCGCCCTCGTCGAATCGAGCGCGAAGACCGTTCTGTCGTCGTGACGGAGGCATGCCAATGATACGACAGGTGGTCTCAAAAAATGCGGTGGCGGTTGCGGTGAGTCAGAACAACCCGTGAATCGTTCCGTCGTCGTCGACGTCGATGTCGACGGCGGCGGGTCGCGCCGGGAGTCCCGGCATCGTCATCACGTCACCCGTGAGCGCCACGACGAACCCGGCACCTGCAGCAGGGTAGAGTTCGCGGACGTGGAGTGTCCAGTCGGTCGGCACACCGGTTTTCGAGGCGTCGTCCGAGAGTGAGTACGGTGTCTTCGAGAGGCAGACCGGAAGCGAGTCGAACCCGTGTTCGACGAGTCGGTTGAGGTCCTTCTCGGCTTGCTTCGAGAACGTCACGTCGTTCGCGCCGTAGACATGCGTCGCAACTGCCGTAATCTTCTCGCGGAGCGAGTCGTCGAGGTCGTACGTCAGTTGCAGGTCTGCACGCCCGGAAGAGACCTGTTGTCGAACGAGTTCGGCGAGTTCCTCAGCACCGCGTCCACCCTCAGCGTGTGCTGTCGACACCGAGGCCGGAATCTCACGGGTCGCACACGCATCGAGAATGGCTGCGACTTCGGCGTCAGTATCGTCGGGGAACCGGTTGACTGCGACGACGACGGGAAGACCGAAGTCTCGAAGCACGGAGACGTGGTGGAAGAGGTTTGGAAGACCGTCGCGGACCGCGTCGGGATTCGGGGTGGCGAGTACGTCGAAGTTTGCCGGCCACATGTCGAGGCCGTGGCGTTTGAGGCCGCGAACCGTCGCCACGACGACGACTGCTTCCGGTGCGGCACCTTCGCGGGAGACGATATCGAGGAACTTCTCTGCGCCGAGGTCGGCACCGAATCCCGCCTCTGTGACGAGGTAGTCAGTGTGGGCGAGTCCGACTTCGTCGGCGACGAGCGTGTTGGTTCCGTGGGCGATGTTCGCGAAGGGACCACCGTGGACGAACGCCGGCACGCCTTCGAGTGTCTGGACGAGATTGGGTCGCAACGCGTCTCGGAGGAGCGCGCTGACCGCACCAGTCGCGCCGATATCGTCGACGGTCACTGGTGTGCCGTCTCGGTCGGTGGCGACGACGATTCGGGCGACCCGCCGTTTGAGGTCTGCGAGGTCGGATGCGAGACAGAGAACGGCCATCAGTTCGGACGCCGCTGTGATGCCGAATCCGTCTTCGCGCGGCGGGCCGTTCGCACTGCCACCGAGTCCGACGACGGTTTCGCGGAGCGCTCTGTCGTTTACGTCGAGCGAGCGTCGCCACGTAATCTGGTCGACGTCGATTTCGAGGTCGTTTCCGTGGTGGACGTGGGCGTCGAGCATCGCCGAGATGAGGTTGTGTGCGGCGGTGAGTGCGTGAATGTCTCCGGTGAAGTGGAGGTTGATATCCTCCATCGGTAGCACCTGTGAATAGCCGCCGCCTGCGGCGCCACCTTTGATACCGAACACTGGTCCGAGCGACGGTTCACGGACGGCCACGGCGACGTCTTCGCCGAGTCGGGCTAACCCCTGTGCGAGTCCGACCGAGATGACGGTCTTTCCCTCGCCTTTCGGCGTCGGCGTGATACCAGTGACGAGCACGAGTGACCCATTTCGGCCGCGCTCGCGGGCAGCGTCGACCGCCTCTTGCCGCAGTTTCGCCTTGTTCGAACCGTAGGGCTCGATGTCGTCTGGGCCGAGGCCGAGTCGAGCGGCGACTGTCTCGATATCGTCCAGTGTGGCAGTTCGTGCGATTTCCTCGTCGGATGGAACCTCGAAATCAGCTGTTTCGTGTGTCATAGTAGTCTCTATCTGTCGATTCGCGCAGAAGACGAATGAAATGGGTTCGTGTCTCTAAGAATACGAGAATTGGGGACACCGACCCCGCAGTCACCTCGTTCCCGAAGAGTGAGAGTCTGAAACCGCCATTATCTCCACTGCCATCGAATACTCACCCGGTGACTGCAGATGGTGTCATTCCTCGTCGGGTACGGAAGTACCGAAGGGCAGACTGCGAAGATATCGGAGCGAATCGTCGATGTACTCGAAGGACGCGGCCACACTGCGATTGCTGTCTCGGTCGACGACGTCCCCCCGGCGGCGACGCCAGCGGAGTTCGACGCGATACTCGTCGGGTCGTCGATTCACCTGGGCAAACACGCCAAGAACGTGTACCAGTTCGTCCGCGAGAACCGCGAGGTACTCGAAGACCGGCCGAACGCGTTCTTCCAGGTGTCGCTCTCCTCGGCCGTTGGTGACGAAGCGCGACAGGCAGAGGCCGCATCGTACATCGACGAGTTCGTCGAGAAGACCGGATGGCACCCGGAGAGAATCGCGCTCTTCGGCGGTGCACTCCGCTACTCGGAGTACGGATTCATCACTCGACTGATGATGAAACGCATCGCGAAGGAAGCGACCGGCGACACGGACACGTCTCGTGACTACGAGTACACAGACTGGGACGAAGTCGAAGCGTTCGCTGCAGACTTCGCGTCTCTCGTCGAGACGGGTGACGTGTCGGCGGACGGAGAGACGGAAGGAACCGAGGCGTGAGCGCCGAGCAGGCACGCCTCGACAGTTCCTGACAACACCACGACATCGCTATCGCTCGTGGCAAAGATGACGGCGCGCACACAGACTTTTCCCGTTCTACACTATTGTACATTACAATGGTTGGTGGCGACTCCTCACGGACGAATCGAGTCACGACGACGGCACAGGGGACCGAACTGAGCGACTTCCAGCGCTTTCAGGAGTCACGTGACTACGAGGTGGCGGACGTAACCGAGTACGCCGAGGTCGCCGACGAGTTGCGCGGCGCCGTCGACGGTGAAGTCCGGTTCGACGAGTACGCGCAGATACTGTACGCGACTGATGGGTCGATTTACGGGGCGCGACCGGCCGGTGTCGTCATCCCGAAAAGCGTCAGCGACGTTCGAGCGGCCGTCGAAATCGCGGGAACACACGACGTGCCGATTCTCCCACGTGGTGCCGGGTCGTCGCTGGCGGGACAGACCGTCGGCCCCGGGTGCATCGTCCTCGACTTCTCGAAGTATATGGACGACATCGTCGACGTCGACCCCGAGAGCAGGCGAGCGACGGTGCAACCGGGGGTCGTCCAAGACGACCTCGACGACCGACTCGCCGAGTTCGGCCTGAAGTTCGCGCCCGACCCGGCGTCGTCGAACCGTGCGACCATCGGCGGCGGCATCGGGAACAACTCGACCGGCGCACACTCGGTTCGATACGGTATCACCGACGCCTACACCGAGGAGTTGCAGGTGATACTCGCCGACGGGTCGATGATTCACACGAGAGACGTGGTCGTCGACAGCGACGAGTGGGACGAACTCGTCGGGAAAGACGACCGAGAAGCGGCACTCTATCGGACCGTCCGGCAATTGGTCGAAGACAACGAAGCAGAAATCGAGCGCAAGTACCCCACGCTCAAACGCTCCGTCTCGGGCTACAACCTCCACAAGGTCATCTTCGAGAACGACGAGGGAGAGACGGTCATCAACCTCTCGAAACTCTTCGTCGGCGCAGAGGGGACGCTTGGTGTGGTGGTCGAAGCGACCCTGTCGTTGGTGACGGTGCCGGAAGAGACGGCACTCGTCCTCTACGCCTACGACGACCTGATAGACGCGATGGCAGCGGTCCCGGATGCGCTCGACTACGGCGCGAGCGCCGTCGAACTCATGGACGACGAGGTGTTCGAGATGGCACGCGCGTCGAGTGAGTACGCGCAGTATGTCGAGCAAATCCCGGACGGGACGGCGGCCACGCTGATGTTGGAGTTCGACTCGGAGCTCCACGACGACTTCGAGGCAGCCATCGAGGCTGCCAACGACCACTTCTTGCAGTCCGGGTCGGACGACGGAAACGCGTTCGACGCCATCGAGGCGTACACCGACGACGCGCAAGCAAACATCTGGAAACTCCGAAAAGCGGCGATTCCGCTGCTCATGTCGTTACAGGGCGACCCCAAGCCGTACCCGTTCATCGAGGACGCTAGCGTGCCGCCGGAGGAACTCGCGGAGTACGTCCAGTCGTTCGAGGAGGTGCTCGCAAACCACGGAACGTCGGCGGCGTACTTCGCACACGCCGGGTCCGGGACGCTCCACATCCGACCTATCTTGAACCTGAAGGACGCCGACGGCATCGAGACGATGCACTCGATTACCGACGACGTGACCGACCTCGTGTTGGAACACCACGGGTCGTTTTCGGGCGAACACGGCGACGGTCGGGCCCGAACCGAGTGGAATCCGAAGATGTACGGCCCCCAACTGTGGGACGCCTTCAAGCAACTGAAGTCGGCGTTCGACCCCGACTGGCGACTGAATCCGGGGAACGTCGTCTACCGCGACGACGACCCGGCAGACATGCGCGAGAACCTCAGATACGGGCCGACCTACCAGTCGCTCGAACCCACGACTGCACTCGACTTCGAAGAGGAAGGCGGGTTTTCCCACCTCGTGGAGTTGTGCAACGGGTGTGGAACGTGCCGGCAGACTGGGTCGGAGACGATGTGTCCAACCTATCGGGCGTCGAAGGACGAAGCAGAGACCACGCGAGGGCGGGCGAACATGCTCCGGGCGGCGATTAGCGGTGACCTGCCCGAAGACGAACTCTACACCGACCGATTCCAAGAGGAGGTTCTCGGGCTCTGTGTCGGGTGTAAGGGCTGTAAGAACGACTGCCCGACCGGCGTCGACCTCGCGAAACTCAAAGCCGAGGTCAAACACCAACACCACCAAGAATCGGGGTCGTCGTTCCGCGAGCGACTGTTCGCACAGATAGACAACGCGGCGAAACTGGGGAGCGCGCTCGCACCGGTGTCGAACTGGGCGACCGAACTTCCGGGTGCGCGGACGGTGATGGACCGCCTCTTCGGAATCGCACCGGACCGAGAGCTTCCGTCGTTCACCCGAAACACCCTCGAAGACTGGATGGCGACGCACGACCCCGCCGTGTCGGCGAACGACGCGACGCACAAGGTGCTCTTGTTCCCGGACACCTACACGAACTACGTCACGCCCGAAATCGGCAGGGCCGCAGTTCGGACACTGGAGGCCGCGGGCGTCCACGTACAACTGGCGAAAAACGTCGCACCCAGCGGCAGAGCAGCATTCTCCGGTGGGTTCCTCGACCTCGCACGCGGCCGCGCCGCCCGCAACGTCGAGACGCTCGCACCCTACGTCGAAGACGGGTGGTCGGTGGTGTTCACCGAACCCTCCGACGCAGTGATGTTCCAAGACGAGTACGCCGACCTGCTCGACCACCCCGCCGTGACCGACGTTGGCGCGGCGACGTACGGCGTCATGGAGTTTATCGACGTGTACCGACTCGACGAGGCACTCCCGATTCGTGGCCGAGACGAGTCAGTCGGTGCAGGCGCGGCAGGTGCTGGAAAGGCCGTCGTCGACGGCGGCGCGATCGAGTCACTGACGTATCACGGCCACTGCAATCAGAAGGCGCTGAACAAGGACCACCACGCGGTGGGCGTGCTCCGCCGGGTCGGCTACGAGGTCGACCCACTCGATTCGAGCTGCTGCGGCATGGCGGGGAGCTTCGGATACGAATCCGAACACTACGACCTCTCGAAGGCGATGGGTCGCATCCTGTTCAGCCAAGTCGACGAAAGCGGGGGCGACACGGTGGTCGCACCCGGCGCATCGTGTCGAACACAGCTCGAAGACCGCGATACTGGCGCGACGAGGCCGCCGCACCCCATCGAGAAGGTCGCAGAGCGAATCAGTGGGTGAGTCGGCGGTCGAACGTCGCCGACGTCGTCACACGAGAAGTCCGCACGGACAGTTCGTGGGGAGTGGGCACACACGATTCAGTTTCCCTATGTTTTTTGCCTCGTAGAGAGGCACGTCATCATAGACCATGGCGAATGCACCAGATGTCGGCGAACTGACGCCACCGAACCGGACACTGATGGGCCCCGGACCGAGCGACGTACACCCGCGCGTACTCAAGGCGATGTCCACGCCGCTGGTCGGGCACCTCGACCCGTCGTTCATCGACATCATGAACGATGTTCAAGAGCTCATGCGCTACACCTTCCGGACCGACAACCAGTGGACGATTCCCGTCTCTGGTACCGGGTCGGCGTCGATGGAGGCGGCCATCGGCAACCTCGTCGAACCGGGTGACACCATGCTCGTCCCGACCAACGGCTACTTCGGCGGCCGCATGGAGTCGATGGCCGAACGCGCCGGCGGAAACGTCGTCCACGTCGACGCGCCGTGGGGCGAACCGCTCGACCCCGTAGACGTTCAGGAAGCGTTCGACGAGTACCAACCCGACGTGTTCGGATTCGTCCACGCCGAAACCTCGACCGGCGTCAAGCAGCCGAACGTCTCCGAACTGACGAGCATCGCTCACGACCACGACGCACTCGTCGTCGCCGACACCGTCACCTCGCTCGGTGGCGTCGAACTCGAAGTCGACGACTGGGGCATCGACGTGGCGTACTCTGGACCACAGAAGTGTCTCTCCTGCCCGCCGGGTGCGAGTCCGCTGACGCTCAACGACCGCGCGATGGACAAGGTGCTCTCGCGTGAGCACTCACCCCGTTCGTGGTATCTCGACCTCTCCTTGCTCGAAGGCTACTGGGGTGAGGAGCGCGCGTACCACCACACGGCACCCATCACGAACGTCTACGCGATTCGTGAGGCGCTCCGACTCGTCGCCGAAGAAGGAATAGAGAACCGCTGGGACCGCCATCTCGAGGTCGCCAGCGCCCTCAAAGCCGGTGTCGAAGCGATGGGTCTCGGTCTGAACCCCGAAGACGACTACTGGTTGCCGAGTCTCAACGCCGTCCTCGTCCCCGACGGCGTCGACGCGGGCGAAGCAATCTCGTACGTTCTCGAACACTACGACCTCGAAATCGCTGGTGGCCTCGGTGCGCTCGCCGGCGACATCTTCCGTATCGGGTGTATGGGCTACTCCGCCAAACCGAAGAACGTCTCGTTCCTCATGACTGCACTCGGTGAGGCACTCGAAGCGCAGGGCGCGGACGTCGACGTCGATGCCGGGTTCTCGGCGATGCGCGAGCAGCTGTCCCGATAACACGGATTGACTCGCGTCTAATCCGCGTTAATTCGGTTCAACGGACCGTAGGACCGGGACAAATCGAGTCACACAGTTTCCACCCTTCATCATCGTGGCGTCGTGAGTGGCGACCGGAGCGAATCACGATGAAGCTACACACAATCGTCGGCGTCGCACTCGCCGTCCTCGTCGCGACTGCGGGTGTGGCCGCCGCCACGCCAGGAGCGAGTGCGAGCGACTCTGACGCGAACCCGAAAAACCAGCAAGGCCCCCCGAGCGAGTTGCCCGCGGAGGTTCCCGATTTCGTGTCTGACATCCACGACACGGTTACTGACTTCCTCGACGACACACTCGACGGTGCGCTCGGTCCTGCCGTGAGCGAGCATGCGGGGTCACCATCGTCGGCCGGGAACTAAGCAGATGGCCAACAACTACACAGGGAACGGAGACGCATTGGTAGGTACAATA
The DNA here is from genome assembly GCF_009674585.1 of Haloferax marinisediminis. Classification (NCBI taxonomy): domain Archaea; kingdom Methanobacteriati; phylum Methanobacteriota; class Halobacteria; order Halobacteriales; family Haloferacaceae; genus Haloferax; species Haloferax marinisediminis. The sequence continues at coordinate 1,578,782 of NZ_WKJP01000001.1, forward strand.
TGAGACGGACAGTCCTCGTCGCAGCATCGATACTTGTCCTCGTCACGGCAGGTATCGGTCTCGCATTCGTAACCGGTGCTGGCCCGTTCGCTGGAGGGGCAGACACCGGAGACCAGACGACCGAGGACTTCCCCACGCAGACAGCGACACCGACGAGTGGCGATGGTGCTGGGGGCGGAAGCAGTGGGGGCGACAGTAGTGGAAGCGATGGCGGGAGCGACGATAGCGGAGACACGAACACGGCCGACCAGACGCAGGCCGCCTCGGGCCCACCGTTCGCCTTCACAATCGTCAGCATCGAAGAGTGCGGACAGACGTGTCGTGACGTGACGAGTAGACTGACGAACCAGCAAGAGGCAGATGCGACCGGTGTCACCGTCTACAGTCGTATCTTCGCAGGCAACAGCACGGCCTCCGAGGACGAGGTCTGGCGCGGAAGCGAAGCAGTTGGTAACCTCGACGCTGGTGAGTCGTACACAACCACGAGGAGAGTCCAACTTTCCTTCTCGGAGGCGTTCGCAGTGCAACAAGCGGACGGGTGGATTACGGTTCAGACGACCATCCAGACGGACCAGCGAACGCTGACGTACACGGAACGTCGAGACGTCATCTAAAAACGGGGGTTCGGTCTGCGATTCGTTCAGTCGTCGGCGGACGCGATTCCAGTCGGGTCTTCAGGCAGAACGCCGATTCTCTGGAGCAGTCCCAGTGAGTCCCACGTCGCCCAGCCTTCGACGATCTGTCCGTCCGTCACCCGCATCGACATGATGCCGGGAGTCTTCTCGTCGTCAGTCGGCGCGTTCCCCGTCGGCGGGATTCCGTAGAACTCTCCTTCGTGGGTCCCGCCGCCGCAGAATCCGAGCGTCACGATCTCGTCGTCCGCGTGGATATATTCGATATCCATCTCGTAGTCCGGGAACCCCGTCAAGACGTTCTGGATGAACAACTTCAGCCCATCTCTGTCGACGTCCGCCCCGGTCATGTCGAACCAGTGGCCGACGTAGTCGGGACTGAACAGTTCATCTATCGCGTCCATGTCGTGGCCGTTCCATACCTCCTCGACGAACCGTCGTGCGAGGGCTTCGTTTTCTCGTGCAGTCATCTGTGAGACCTCCACGAGAAAATTCACGATGTGACAGTTTTGTTACGACCAGTCTAGGGTTAGTTAACTAGCACTTTATGGCATCACAGTGGTATGATAGTCGACGACACACATAGTAGACCGCAGCATATTTTCTTGGCATCTGATACGTGTTCGAACAGGGCGAGGGCCCGAGCGTCGCACCCGCTGCAATTCGTGAGAGTCGACCATCGCATGCGAACGAGACACAGGCCGACCACCGCATCCGCAACGACTTTTCACGCCGACACCGAACGCCGGGTATGAACATCGAGGTTCGCGAACTGGCCGGTCTCGGCCCGGACGCCCGACGCGCCTTCTTCGAGCGCGACGCTGGCGTCGCCGAGGTACGGTCCGACGTGCGCGACATCGTCGAACGAGTCCACAGAGAAGGCGACGTCGCACTCCGAGAGTACTCCCGCGAGTTCGACGGCGTCGAAGTGGGGAACATCGACGTGAGTGACGCGGCAGAACGCGCCTACGACGAAATCGACGACGACGTCCGCGAGGCAATCGAGACTGCTGCGGCGAACATCCGCGAGTTCCACGAGCGACAGGTCCCCGAAGACTGGCGCGAAGACTTCGACGGGAGAGAACTCGGGCGTCGCTACCGACCGCTCGACCGCGTCGGCGTCTACGCACCCGGTGGAACCGCCGCGTACCCCTCGAGCGTCCTCATGGGCGTCATCCCCGCGAAGGTCGCTGGCGTCGAACACGTGGCCGTCGCCACGCCGCCTGCCGACCCGATGAACCCCGTCACGCTGGCCGCGATGCACGTCGCCGGTGCCGATGCGGTGTACTCCGTCGGCGGCGCACAGGGAATCGCCGCCCTCGCCTACGGAACCGAGACGGTCAAAGCCGTCCAGAAAATCGTCGGCCCCGGAAACAAGTGGGTGACCGCCGCGAAGGCCGAAGTCCGCGGTGACGTGGATATCGACTTCCTCGCTGGTCCCTCGGAGATTCTCGTCGTCGCCGACGAGACGGCAGACCCGCGATTCGTCGCGGCCGACCTCGTCGCACAGGCCGAACACGACCCGAACGCCTCCGTCGTCGCCGTCACCGACGACGCGGACCTCGCAGACGCCATCGTCGCCGAAGTCGAACGACAGGCCGCCGAGCGCGAGCGCACAGAGACCATCGAAGCGGCACTCGAAAACGACGCGTCGGGTGTGCTCCTCGCACGGTCGATGTCCGAGGCAGTTCTCTTCGCCGAGGAGTACGCCGCAGAGCACCTGTCGATTCAGGCCGACGACGACGAAGCGCTGCTCGACCGCATCGACTCGGCAGGGAGCGTCTTCCTCGGTCCGTACACACCCGTCGCAGCCGGTGACTACGCCTCCGGCACGAACCACGTTCTCCCGACTGGCGCGGGCGCGAAGCGACAGGGTGGCCTCTCGGTCGACCACTTCGTCCGTTCGACGACCGTCCAGCGACTCGACCGCGACGCCCTCTCGGACCTCTCGGAGACCATCACGACGCTCGCAGAAGCGGAGGGACTGGACGCACACGCACAGAGCGTCCGCGAGCGATTCGACGAGTAGTGAGTCACTTCCACGAGTAGGGACGTCGTACCGGGACAAACACACCTTGCTCCCGGCGCCACAGTTAACCGTTCCCACAGTATATCGGGTAGTATGAGCACAGAATCCGCGACCGGAAGCGGCGACGGGGCTGTTACGGTCACGCCCGCTGCCGCGGAGGAAGCCATCTCGCTCCTCGAAGGAGAGTCGATGGACACCGACGTTGCCGGTCTCCGCCTGTTCGTCCAACAGGGTGGGTGTGCTGGCCTCTCCTACGGGATGCGATTCGATACAGAACCGGAAGACGACGACACGGTCGTCGAACAACACGGGCTTCGTGTGTTCGTCGACCCTGCGAGTATCAACTACATCGGCGGGTCCACGCTCGCGTTCGAAGGTGGCCTGCAAGGCGCAGGCTTCCACGTCGAGAACCCGAACGCGACGAGTAGTTGCGGATGTGGTGAGTCCTTCCGGACGTAGGGCCCGACTTCTTAAGCCACTCGCCCGCGAATCGAGGTACATGACCGACTTACAATCACAGACAGTCGCCAGTGGAAAGACCGTCTACGTCGCCCGCGACGAGGTCGAACGCGGGTCGAAAGGACCGTTTTACGTCGTGTACGCCACTGACGACGCCGAGAACCGATGGGGCTACCTCTGTGGCAACTGTGACTCGTTCAACACTGCGATGGACACGATGGGTCGCATCGAGTGCAACGAGTGTGGAAACGTCCGAAAACCCGACGAGTGGGACGCCGCTCACGAGTAGAGAACTCACTTCGAACACACATTCAGTTTCGAGTGGTACTGGTTACCGTGGCAAGCTTTATCACGAGAGCTAGTGTAGATAGAGTTGCATGGCCCAGGCTTCGATGCCCCCTGTTCAGGAGGCTCGGTCGATATTCGGCCGGCTGGGGTACACCGTCTCGGGGGACGGAACCCAAATGCTAGCCGAACACAAGTGGCGTACGGTCCAAGTGACCGCACTGAGTTCGCGAGAAGCGTCTGAGTGCCGACCGGTACTTACAGACGGCGGCGACGACACAGGCTATCGTCTTCGCTGCTTCGTGACGTGGGACGACCACATCGAGACGCTCAAAGAGCGACTTCTCGGTGTCGACCTCCCGTACGAGTGGGCCATTATTGGTGTGTCGAACAGTGGTGGGGACGACTACGAAGTCGTCCGCGGCGCGAACACGTAGACTCGCGCCCAAACGTTTTCTCAACCCATCCCTAACGGGTGGGTATGCCGCAGACCACGCAGTCGGGGCTCCGTCGATTCGTTCGTAGTAAACGGCTCAATGCGGCCCTCGCGTGGCTATTCGTTGGATTCCTCGCTGCCGTCGCTACCGGCAGCGTCGTTGCGAACGGAGACCTCGTCTGGGGTGGGTTCGCCGGAATCGTCGCCATCTTGACTGTCGTTCCGGCACTCGCGTTCCGCGACGCACAGGCGATGCTCCCGTGGGAAGTCGTCGCACTCGCGTCCTTCCCGCTCGTCGCTCGCGTGCTCGTTCGAGGGCAAACGATCGGCGGGCTGACGTTCTCGGGACGTGTCTCGACGTATCTGGCAGTCGCCGCAGTCGCGCTCATCATCGCCGTGGAGTTGGACGTGTTCACGCCCGTTCGGATGAACCACTCGTTCGCCGTCTTCTTCGTCGTCATCGCCACGATGGCCGCCGCTGGGGTCTGGGCCGTCGTCCAGTGGTTGTCAGACCTCTATCTCGGGACGCGCCTCCTGTTGAACGGCCGGCCAGAGGAGGTCATCGAGACGGCACTGATGTGGGACTTCGTGGCCGCAACGGTCGCCGGCCTCGTGGCGGGTCTCGTATTCGAGTACTACTTCCGCCGTCGTGCTGAGCCAAAACAGCGCCTCCCCACCGAGGTGGTCGAAGCAGCGGAGATTGTCGACCCGAAGGGAGGTGGGTCTCGATGAAAATCCGCGCTCGCCTGCGCATCGGCGCACGTCGCCAACAACAACTCGCGCGAGCGATGCAACTGATTCTCATCGGCCTCATCTTCATCGGCCTCGACCGCAGAAACCTCGGAATCGTCGTGAACGCGTCGGTCGGCCTCGGTGTGACCTACCTGCCGGCGATACTCGAACGCGACTACCGAATCCCGATGGACGCCGGGTTGACGCTCTGGATATCCGCTGCAGCGTTTCTCCACGCACTCGGAACGGTCGGCATCCCCGGCTCCGAGACGAGCTTCTACGCCGGTGTCTGGTGGTGGGACCACCTCACGCACGCACTCTCGTCGTCTGTCGTCGCTGCCGCAGGGTACGCGACGATTCGGGCAGTCGACCAGCACACCAGTGCAATCTTCCTCCCCGGTCGGTTCATGTTCGTCTTCATCTTGCTGTTCGTCCTCGCGTTCGGCGTCTTCTGGGAGGTCATCGAGTTCGCAATCTCGCGGGTCGCCGCCCTCGCCGGCACGGGGTCGGTGTTGACCCAGTACGGCCTCGAAGATACGCTCCTGGACCTCGTGTTCGACACGGTCGGTGGACTGATAGTCGCCATCTGGGGAACGGCACACCTGACCGACGTAGTCGGTGCTATTCGGTCCCGACTGGACAACACGGCGTGACGCGGACGCGACTCGTCTCGGTCGCTGCACGCTCGACAGTCGGGTGAGTCTGCGTCGTCGCTCGCCACTCACGAAAATCGGGATGCCGTATCGTGACACATCGGGGACGATTATTTGTGATAGTACGACGAATAGTCTGCCGAGATGGTGTTCAAGAAAATCACCCTCATCGGTCGGAGTAACGAGAGTTTCGACGCAGCAGTCGACGACGCAATCGACCGAGCAGAGGAGACGCTCGCCGGTGTCAAGTGGGTCGAAGTGAAAGAACTCGGGGTAGAACTGGCGTCCGTCGAGACCCGAGAGTACCAAGCAGAAGTCGAAGTCGCATTCGAACTGCAGGCCAAAGCAGACGAGTAATCGGCCACACCGAGAGGGACGTCGAGAGCCGGGTCGGCGGACACTCCGGCCCAGTCCCGCGTTGCGACCTGTCCCGACGGCTTCTTGTTCGACCGCGCCCCCACATTCGAGAAGCGAATGCCTCGGCTCCTCCACTACTCTGATATCGAGAACGTCTTCGACGACCCCGAACGTGCGGGCCGTCTCGCCGGTTGCGTCACCGTCCTCGACGACGACGACACGGTGGTCGTCGGAACGGGCGACAACACCTCTCCGGGCGTCCTGTCGCTCGTCGAACGCGGCGGACAGGCACTCGATTTCTACGACGCCGTCGACGCCGACCTCGAGACGTTCGGCAACCACGACTTCGACTACGGTGCGACTCGAACCCGAGAACTCGTCGCCGCGAGTCGTCCCACTTGGGTCTCCAGCAACGTCCGTGACGAGGCGGGCGAGCGATTCGCCGCCGCCGAAGGCGCGGTCCCGTGGACGACCCGGGACGTAGACGGGATGACACTCGGTTTTTTCGGTGTCACCGACCCCGCGACGGGGTCCATCAACCCCGAGGCGGTCGGACTCACGTTCGACGACCCGTACGAGGCAGCGAACGAGGCCATCACCGCGCTCCGCGAGAACGGTGCCGACGTGGTCGTCGCACTCTCACACCTCGGAAGCGGAGACGACGACCTCGTCCGCCGGTGCGACGTCGACCTCGTCCTCGGCGGCCACGTCCACGCCGAACGCGACGACGTGGTCGACGGTGTCCCAATCGTTCGACCCGGTGCCAACGGCCACGTCGTCTGGGAGGTGCGAATCGACGCAGAGCGAATCGAGACGGTCCGACATCGGACCGCCGAGTACCGACCGGACGAGTCGTTCGTCGCGGCGCTCAACGGGCGTGTCGACGCCGCTGGACTGGACGAGGTCCTCTGCCGAATCGACCGCCCGATGGACCGCTCTGAAGAGACAGTGGCCGCCGGCGAGTGCCGTGTCGGCAACGCCATCGCCGACGCCTATCGGTGGGCCACCGGCGCCGACGTTGGCCTGCAAAACAGCGGTGGAATCCGCTCTGGTCCACCCGTTGGCCCCGAGATAACACACGCAGACCTGGTGAGTCTCGTTCCCTTCGAAGAGCACATCGTCGTCGCCGAGGTGACCGGAACGGAACTCCTCGCGGTGTTCAACGCTGCCCGTGGTGCTACGATGGGGTTCGGGAAACCCGACTGGTGGCACGCACACGTCAGCGGTGCTCGACTCGTCTGGGACGACGACCGCGACGAAGTCGTCGAGGCGACAGTTGCAGGTGAGCCAATCGACCCAGAGGCGACGTATACGCTCGCCACCAGCGACTACGTGCTCCACAGCACACAGGAGTTCCCAGCGCTCACGCAGGCCCACCGCGCCGGCGAGTTCGAGATTCAACACGAGGCACTCGCACGGTACGCCCGCGAAGTCGGCTTCGACGCAGCGGTGGAGGGACGAATCGAGCGTCGGTCCACCGCAGCAGCGGAGGACTGACCGATGTCCCGTGACTACTGTGACGCCGGCCACTCCGTCCAAGAGGGAAAGGTTGACGCACACCCAGTGAGTGGGTGGCGAATATGACACGGGTCGTGGTCCCGGTTCGGTATCCGCTCTCCAGACACTCGCGGGCGACGCTCGAAGAGGCAGTCCGCATCGCGAGGGAACGCGACGCGGAGTTGACGGTCCTCCACGTCGACCTCTACCAGTCGAATCGCGGTGTCACGCGGACCGACCTCAAGCGTGCGGTCGAGCGCGAGTTTGGTCCACTCACACGCGCACGGTACGTCGTCCGGAAAGGATTCCTCGTCGAAGAGACCATCCTCGAAGAGGTGGCCGCCGAAGAGGCCGATATCGTCGTCATCGGGTCGAAGCAAGCGAGTCGCTGGCGGCGGATGCTCCGACGGTTCCTCGACGACCCGGACATCGACATGTTCCTCCGGGAGAAACTCGACGCGACGGTCATCACCGTCCGCGCCGACCACTAGTCAGCGGAACGGACACCGAACGGTCCGGTCTCGATAGTGTTCGAACTGTGAGTTCGTCACAGGGCTCTAGTTTACTGCTGTCTGATTACCCGAAAGGTTACTCGTCGTACTCGAATCTAAGGGGTCTTCCAGTTCACCCATGACCGCTTCGAGCGCGTCGGTCGCAGTGAGTAATCCAACGACATCCCCGTCAGAGAGGACGAGGGCTAGCTCCTGTCGTTCGGCCTGGAAGCGGTCGATTGCGTCGCTGACGGTGGTGTCTGCCGACATCGTCATCGGCGGTGCTGCAATCTCTTCGAACGTCGCGTCTCCATCCCGCAACGCGTCCATCTTATCGACCACCTGCGGGACGTAGACGATGCCCACCACTTCCTCGGGTGTGGACCCGATGAGTGGGTAGCGGGTATGTGGTGTCTCGGACACACGTTCGAGATTCTCTTCGATGGAAACCTCAGTCGAGAGGAACACGACATCTGACTCGGCGACCATCACGTTCCGAATCTCGATAGTCCCCGCCTCCAGTGCGTTCAACACCTCGTCGTGCCGCTCGCCTTCTATCTCTCCGCGCTCCAGAAGAGAACTCAACCGGTTTCGCAGTTGGCTCCGGGATTCGATAGCGTCCTGTTCTGCTTCGAGCCACGCGCCGGACATCTCGATTCCGAACAGTCGGAGCGTCCACTTTGCGACCCAGTCACCGAGCTTGATGAGTGGGGAGATGGCCACGTAGAACCAGTGGAGAGGGGCTGCTCCGTACCTGCAGACCAACCGAGAGCGTTCGACGCCGAGATACGTCGGCGTCTGCTCGCCGTGGGTCAGGTGGATGAGGTTGATGATGAAGTACGCGATGAGCGCCCCGGCACCGATTCTCGCGAGCGGTGTTCCGCCGAAGATAGGCTCGAATATCGCGGCGAGTGCCGGTTCGGCGACAATCCCAACTGCGATACTCGACGCGGTGATTCCGACCTGACACGTCGTCAGGTACAGTTCGAGGTCGTTGGTCATCTTCCACGCCCGTTCCAGTTTCGAGTCACCGTCGACGAAGTCGCCTTCGGTAAATTGACGAGCGCGTGTCAACGCGAACTCGATGGCGACGAAGAAGCCATTTGCGAGGATGAGCAAAACGCCTGCGAACAAGCGAATCCCAATCTCGGCTGGGTTCATTGGTGGTAGCGCTACATCTTTGTGTTCGACACAGGAGTATGTGTCGGATTGTCCGAGAATTTAAATACGTTATTGTGGAAAACGCAGAACCACACGGCGGCGATGTCGTTTCGACACTTCTGTGGCCACGTTTTTAACTGGGTCATCCAAAACATATTGCCAAATGGCGACTCGAGAGTTAGACGACCTCGACCGACGCATTCTGTACCACCTCCAGCTGGAAGCCCGTCACACGTCTTCGAGCGACATCGCAGATGCGCTCGACGTCTCTGCGAGTACGATTCGAAATCGGATTCAGCGACTCGAGGCGGATGGTGTGGTTCGAGGCTACCACGCCGACGTCGATTACGAGACGGCAGGGTATCAGCTGTTCACGCAAATCGTCTGTACGGCCCCGATTCCGACGCGCGGAACGCTTGCAGAGGCGGCAGCCGATGTAGACGGTGTCGTCGAAGTTCAAGAGGTAATGACCGGAGAGGCCAACGTACTCGTTCGAGCTGTGGGTGTCGATGGCGACGACCTGACACGCATCGGTGAGGAGTTGGACGAACTCGGTCTCAAGGTTTCTGACGAGGACTTGATTCGGAGCACTCACCGCAGTTCGTATTCGCGGTTTGGAGAGTCGGACGAGACGTAATTCGAGCGAGACTTGGTGATATTTTCCCCTCCGTAGTCAGCACGCGATACAACCCACGGTTCGAGGCGCAAAGCGTACTCAGCGAAACCTACTCATTGCCACGGTCAGCATCGGTCATGTCACCTCGACCAGACGGCGGCGACGCAACTGTGTGCCGCACGCGGTCGTCGTCGCCAGAGACCTGAAGCGACCCACTCGTCTCGTCGAAGACGAGGTGCGTGTGTGGGTACGCGAACTCGACGTTCGCATCCGACTGTTCGAGCAGATTCCACAGACGTGTCTGTACGTCCGACTGGATGCGTGGCATCTTGTACGGTTTCATCGCCCAGTAGCGAAGTCGCAAGAGGACGCCGTTGTCGGCGTAGGAGGCGATGTACGCGGTCGGTTTCGCCGGGTAGCGGGCGCTCCCGACACGAATGTCCGGCCCACCTTCGATGACCTGGTCGGTGTCGCGAGCAGCGATTTCTATCAACTCGCGCGCCCGTTCCAAATCCGACTCGTAAGTGACGAGCACGTCGAGTGTCATCCGCGTCCGCTCGTCTTCGGCCGAGTAGTTGATGACGTCGCGGTTACGGATGCTCCCGTTCGGGATGACGAGGAAGGTGTTGTCGAGTGTGAACATCTTCGTGTAGCTCAGATTAATCTCGTCGATGAACCCGCGGGTTCCGTCGTCCAACTCTATCATGTCCCCAATCTCGTAGGGTTGGTCCACGATGACGAACACACCGTTGATGATACTCCCGACGATTGGTGCGAGGACGATACCGAGGACGGCCGAAAACACCGTCACAGACAGGACGATGTTCCCGATTTTGAAGCCGAGAAGGTTCGCGGCGAACGCAATTCCGGCGAGGACGATAGACAGACGGACGATGCGGAGGACGGTCTGTGCGACACTCTGTCGGGTGAACTGCCGCGCCACTGGGCGGCCCAGCAGTCGGACGGCGTACTTCGAGACGACGACCGTCAAGACGAGAACGATGAATGCCGCCACGTACTGCCAGCCGGGGAACAACAGGTAGTCCGGGACGAACGCCGGTGCCGTCACGAGTCCGGACTGGAGTGGAGCGAAGACGGTCTCTCGTCCCGCCATCGGGCGTAGACTCCCGACACGAACTACTGCGTCGGCAACGCCGTCGACTCCGTGCATGGAAATCGCAACGCAGAGTGACGAAAAAAGGGTTGTCACTTTCGAGGTGTAAGACCCGAAGTGAACGACCCCCCGACTCACAGAAGACCGACCGGTGGCGGGCATGTCGGAGTGAAGACGTTACCACCTATTTTCGGAATTCGGTGCTACTCGGATATCAGTAAATGACTTAGGTGATGCCTGTATACCTCACGAACATGGCTGATGAACTGCGGCTTACGATGGAGCGCGTCGGCGAGCGCTTTAGTCTCGGCGAGTACGAGATAGACGCGTATCTGGCCGTCCTCGAACACGGGCAGTTGACTGCGAGCGAAATCGCAGACCGAACGAGCATCCCGCAACCGCGGGTGTACGACACGGTTCGAAGTCTCTCTGACCGTGGCCTCGTGGAACTCCGCGAGTCGCGGCCGATGAAAATCGTCGCGGTCGACCCCGAAGACGCGTTCTCGAACGTCCAGTCGTCGCTCGACGAACTCATCGAGGAACTCGAAGCGCGCTACACCGCGCCTGCTCGTGACACCGAAGCAGTCTCGCTCGTCAAGTCGCGGTCGACGATTCTCCGGTACATCGAAGAGATCATCGAGTCCGCAGAGTACGAACTCATCCTGTCGCTGACGCCCGACCTGCTTCGGCGCTTCCGCGACGACCTCGCGGCGGCCGTCGACAGCGGCATCAGCATCGACCTCTTGATTACGCCCGCCTCTCGCGCGCCCGACCCGGACGAGTTCAACTATCTCGACGTGGCGACCATCGCTCGCGCCCGTCGCGGTATCACCTCGCCGGTGCTCGCAGTCGCCGACGGTGAGTACTCCATCTACGCGACGCAAGACGCCCTCCGCGACGACCGCGACCGCTACGGCGTCATCTTCAACCGCTCGGCACTCGGGTTCCTCGTCAGCGGGTTCTTCGGAACGGTCCTCTGGTCCACTGCCGAGACTATCGTCGCCAACGGGAAGCGTCGCCCCTTCCCGCGTCGCTACGCCTCGATTCGCCGTGCCGTCAAGGATATCCGCGAGATAGAAGGAGACTTCTACGCCTCTGTCTCCGGTCGCGACATCGAGACGGGAGACGCCATCGTCGTCGAAGGTCGTGTCATCGAAACCGCGTTCGAAGACACCGAAGAAGTCGCCTCGCTCCACATCGAGACCGACGAAGGCGTCGTCGAAGTCGGTGGCCTCGTCGCTGCACTCGAAGACATCGAAGGACAAGAGATTCTGCTCGGGCTCGACGAAGTTCCAGACCGCGACCAGTTCAACTGAAGCGGGGGAAAACCCCCAAATCGCTCGCTGACTGCGTTCGTTTTTCGACGTCTCTTATTCGTCGCCGAACTCGTAGACGACTGCGCCGCACTCGGCACAGCCGAGGACCTCGTGTTCCGGAGAGTCGTAGATGCCCGCAGTGCCACCACAGCAATTGCGCACCGTCGTCTCTTCGACGACGCCGCCACAACTCGGACAGACTTCGGTGAACATCCGGAGTGGTTCGGTCGCAGAGAGTGCGACCATGGGGTCGACGGAGCGTTCGACGACCGTGTAGAGCGTTGCAACGTCGGCGATTGCCTGTGGGCGAGAAATCCAGACGGACATCGACGGCCCGTCGATGGAGATGCCGTCGAACTCAGGAGCGACTTCTGCGTCGAACGGGAGCGCGGTGGCGACGGCTTCCGCCAGTTCATCGTCCGAGGCCTTCCGCAGCGTCGCCATCGTCGACTCCCACTCCTCGCGCGCGTCGTCCGCGAGGAACAGTCCGTCGGGCTCTTCGACCAGCACACCGGCATCGAGGAGCGTCGACAGCATCACCTCGGGTTCGACGTTGGCGTCGAGTGTGTCCGACTGGCGGGGTTCGCCGTCATCGTGTTCGAAGACACCGCTGAGTCCAACGGCCGCGACGAGTCGTGGGGCGAACGACGGCGTGCCGGGGACGACGTAGCCACGGAGGTAGACGAGGAGCGCTCCGATGGCGAGGACGACGAATCCCGCAGGAAGCCACAGAACGCCGAGTGCGAATCCGACGATGGCGACGAACGCGGCATTCACAGCTGTACAGGGGAGACACCGATTCTCACCGGTGTGCTCGGGGCGTCTCAGTGAATCGATGACAGACATGAGTGGAAAATTGGGTGTGGGGGTGTTTCGCTGTTTGGGTCGTCAGTTCGCTGGTGGTGTCTCGACGGCGTCGAGGCGGACCGCGTGGCCTTCCTCAGACGACCGGTAGATGGCGTCGATGACACGCTGGACTGCGAGCCCCTCTTCGACCGTGTTGCGGCCGGGGTGTTCGCCAGCGGCGACCGATTCGACGAACAGTTTCTGTTCGGACTTGTGCGTGTCGTTGGTCTGTGTCTCGACGTTGGCCGTGGTAAGGTGGTTGCTCCCACCGAGGCCACCGTCGTAGAACTGCAGTTCGTGGCTTGCACGGTCGAAACGCGCGCCGCCTTCGGTTCCGCGGAGGAAGAACTCGTCGTTGGTCGGGCGGTTCGTCGCCCACGCGACTTCGAGCGAGATGGTCGTTCCCTCGGCGGTTCGGATGAAGGCGCTGGCGGAGTCGTCGACGTCGAACGCCTCCGGTCCGATGTCGTCACCCCACATCTCGACGAACGTGTAGTCGTCTCTGTCACCGAACTCCGAGCGAGTTACGCCGGAGACTTCGACGACGTCTGGGAAGTCGAGGAAGTAGAGCGCGAGGTCGATCGCGTGGACACCGATGTCGATGAGAGCGCCACCGCCGGCGATATCCTTCGAGGTAAACCACGAGCCACGTCCGGGGATGCCGCGCCGTCGAACGTAGTTGGCTTCGACGTGAGTGACGTCACCGAGGCGACCCGCCTCGTAGTGGTGACGAATGACTTCGACAGGGTTCGCAAATCGGTTGTTGAAGCCGACCATGCAGAAGCCCTCGGCTTGTCTTGCTGCATCGGCGATTCGCTCGGCAGATTCGAGCGAGTGCGCGAGCGGTTTTTCGAGAAGCACGTCGAGGCCAGCGTCGAGTGCGGCGACCGCGTACTCCTCGTGGAAGCGGTTCGGCGTCGTGATGATGACGGCGTCGACTTCGTCGAAGAGTTCGTCTTTATCCTCGTACGTGTTGACGTCGTACTTCTCTGCGAAGTGCCGACGTGCGTCTGCCTGAATGTCGAGGCCGCCAACGAGGGTCGCGCCGATGTCGACGAGGCGGTCTGCGTGGTGGTGCCCGATGTTTCCGAGTCCGACGATACCAACTCGGACCGATGAACCTGTACTCATGAATCGATTATTAACTACTGCTGGTGTTAAGTTTCACGTTCTTTGGGCTGATTTACCAGAACCGACAGCAAGCGGACGGGAGAAGAGTGCCAACTGACGACTGAGACTGAGACTGAGACGATGACTGTTCGTCTCAGTAGAGTTGCTCTTCGCGCTCTTTCCGTTCTTGTTCGCGGCGTTCTTCTTCTTTGAGTCGCCGACGGCCACGAAGGTACTGCCGCCCTTTCGGGATGAACTTGTTCTTCACGTCGAGCAGGAACGAGACGATGCCGTAGGCCCAGAAGAAGAACAGAATCGTCATCCCGCCGAGATAGAACCAGCCGAGTTCGTTGACCATGGATGTGTGATACGTCCTCGGTCGGATAAACGTTGTGTGGGAGCGTCGAGGCTTCAGTCGTCGCTTTCGGCTTCCGTGCCGGTTGGCCCACCCGCTTTGACGGCGCTTTCGATACCGTGGCTGATTGCCTCACCCGTCTCCGTGTCGAAGAGGTGGACTCTCGAGCGGTCGAGGACCACCGAGACGTCCGTGTCTTCTTCGATGACGGTGTCGGGTGCGACACTCATCAGCAGTTGGTCGTTCATCGCGATGGTGTCCTCGTCGAGGTGCGCTTCCGCATCTTCTTCGAGTTTCAGGTAGACGAAGATTTCGTCACCCATCGGTTCGAGAACGTCCGTAATCGCTTCGATCTCGTGGCTCGGGTTCGTCACGAGATGTTCGTCTTCGACGAGGTAGACGTCCTCGGGACGGATACCCAGCGTGACCTCTCGTCCGACCTCGATACCGAGGTCTGCGGGGTCGAATTCGATGTCGATGTTGGTCGACTCGAAGCCAGATTCCGTGACGTCACCGTCGAGGAAGTTCATCGACGGCGACCCGATGAAGCCAGCGACGAACAGGTTCGCCGGTTCGTTGTAGCAGACCAACGGCGGGTCGATCTGCTGGAGTTGACCGGAGTCGATGACTGCGATGCGGTCGGACATCGTCATCGCCTCTGCCTGGTCGTGGGTGACGTAGATGATGGTCGTGTCCAGTTCCTTGTGGAGGCGCTGGAGTTCCGTCCGCATGTGGACGCGAAGCTTCGCGTCGAGGTTTGCGAGCGGTTCGTCCATCAGGAAGACACCGGGGTTCCGGACGATTGCACGGGCGATCGCGACGCGCTGTCGCTGTCCACCGGACATCTCGTCGGGCATGCGCTCGAGCATGCCTTCGAGTTGCACGACGTCTGCAGCACGGTTGACGCGGCGTTCGATTTCTTCTTTGTCGTAGTTACGGAGTCGAAGGCCGAACGAGATGTTGTCGTACACGTCCATGTGCGGGAACAGCGCGATGTTCTGGAACACCATCGCCACCCCACGGTCCTTCGGCGGGAGGTTCGTGACCTCGCGGTCACCGATGAAGACCTTCCCCTCCGAGGGGATGGTCAGTCCCGCAATCATCTCCATCGTCGTCGACTTCCCGCATCCGGACGGACCGACGAGACAGATGAATTCGCCGTCCTGGATGTCGAGGTTCATGTCGTCGACAGCCGTTACATCGTCGTAGTGCTTGCTTACGTGTTCGAGTTTGACGTCTCCCATGGTTACTCCTTCAGTGCTCCTGCAGTTAGTCCGCTGACGATACGTTCCTGTGCGATTATGACAAGGATGGCCACGGGTAAGACCCCCACGATGGAAGCGGCGGCCATCAGGTTGTACGGCGTGTCGAACTGGCCTTGATATTTCAGGATACCAGCGACGATTGGTGCCCACGAGGAGGCCTCACCGTTGTTCATCAGGAACGAGAAGAAGAACTCGTTGTACACAGCGATGAACGTGAGGACTCCTGCGGTCGCGACACCGGGTGCTGACAGCGGCACGATGACGCGGAAGAGCGCCCCGAGCCGTGTCGTTCCTTCGACCCGCGCTGCATCCTCCAGTCCGTCGGGAATCTGCCCGTAGAACGTCGTGAGGATGAAGATGGACAGCGGGAGCAGCAACGCACTGAACGGGAACACCATCGGTGCCGGCGTGTTGAACAGGTCCGGCGACGAGATGGTGATTGCGCCCAGGCTAATCGCTGTGTTCCCGGTGAACAGTTCGAACAGCGGGATGAGGAACGCTGCCGGCGGGAAGTACGAGATTGCGAGGATGCCGAGCATCAACGCTCCCTTCCCGCGGAAGCGGAGGCGCCCGAAGACGTACCCCGCGAGACTCGCGAGGAGCAACACGATAATCGTCGTCGTGATGCCCAACACGAAGCTGTTGAACATGTACAAGTGGAACGGCACGCGCTCGAACATCTCGATGAACACCGCCGGGTTGAACCCTTTCGGGAGCAGCCCCATGTTGGTGATGAGACGGTTCGGCGTGAGCGCGATGACCAAGAGCCAGTAGAACGGGAACAGCGTCGTGACCAAGAAGAACACCGTCGCGACGTAGAACATCGCTCGGTACACTCTGTCGGGGTTCTTAATCGCCTTGTTGACCCAGCGGCCGAACGGCCCGCGCTTCATCTCAGCGTCGTCGGAACCGAGGTTGATTCCTGAGTTTTCGTTAGACATCTTAGAGCCCCTCGCTGGCGAAGTTGTAGATGTACACGGAGACCACGAGCGCGATGATCGCTGCGGTGACGAATGCCACCGTCGCGGAGGTCCCGTACAGCGGTGCGTTGAACGTACTGACGACGAGACAGGAGAGCGACGGCACGGTCTGACACCCTGCCATCGTCTCGATGATACCGTAGACGCGCATCGCGTCGATGGTGCGGAACAGCATCGCGACCAGCACCGTCGGCAGGATGAGCGGTAACGTAATCATCCTGAACTGCTGCCAGCGGGATGCGCCGGCGACTTTCGCGACGTCGTACAGCGAGCGGTCGATACTCTGCATCCCTGCGAGGATGAGCAGCGCCATGAACGCCGAAGTCTTCCAGACGTCGGCCACGATGATGAGGAACAGCGAGTCTGCGGTGTCGCGCAGTGGCGTCGTTCCGATGAGACCGAGTTGGTTCAGCAGCGCCGGGTTTTCCGTCGTTCCGATGAGGAACCCGATGTTCGGCTGGAACATCAGATACCAGATCATCCCCTGAATGACGATGGGAACGGCCCACGGGATGATGATAGCGACGCGGACCCATCGCCGACCACGGAAGTCCTGGTCTAAGATGAGTGCCTGACCGAAGCCGATGAGTGTTTCGAAGAGCACACTGAAGACGGTGAAGATGAGCGTCACCATCAGCGCACTCGAGTAGATGTCTGTTACGAACGGGAATTCTGTCGTGAAGGTCGGAAGGAAGGCCGACGGAAGCGCGAAGTCTCGCGCGCCAGTGAAGAGGTCGATGTAGTTCTGCAGCCCAACGAACTCACCCAGTCGTGCAGACCCCGTTAGCTGGTCGGCGAACAGCGACATGCTGAACGTCGTCGCTAGCGGGTACACTGCGATTACCCCCAAAAGGATGAGTGCGGGCGTTAGAAGCAGGTACGCGAACTGCGTCTCGGACAGATTCTCCATCCAGTTGACGGCAGACGCGTACGGACCGCTCCGTCGGGACTCAGAGAGTGCCTCCCCCGATTTTTGCTCTGTTGCCATGACAATTAATAACGATTGTGGGTGGTGTTACGTCTTACCCAACGACGGAGTTACGAGGCGCTCTGCTCGATCTGTTCGAGCTGGTTTGCGAGGTCCGACATCGCCTGTTCGGGCGACTTCTCCTGGGCCATCGCGTTGTTGACTTCCTGAGAGACCTTCCCGGACTGCTGGGGCCACACGACGGTGACCGGACGCGGAATCGCGTTCTCGCCAGCAACCTTCAGGGCGTCGAGGTACCGACCGATGACCGGCACCTGTTGTGCGCGGTCGGAGTCGAGCGTCGCGGGACGCGGCGGAATCCACCCACCGATTTCGAAC
This sequence comes from Haloferax marinisediminis, assembly GCF_009674585.1. Classification (NCBI taxonomy): domain Archaea; kingdom Methanobacteriati; phylum Methanobacteriota; class Halobacteria; order Halobacteriales; family Haloferacaceae; genus Haloferax; species Haloferax marinisediminis. The sequence goes on from NZ_WKJP01000001.1 coordinate 1,596,422, forward strand.
ATGTCGAGCTGGAACTGCTCTTCCTGCATGGCCTTGAACACCTGCACAGCGGCCTGCTTCTTCTCGTCCGGTGCGTTCGGGTTCAGCGTCAGGTGCCAGCCACCGAGGGCTGCGACGGGGCCACCAGTGCCTTCGTACTGAGCTTCGTCCGGCGTGACACCGTACGGAATCGGCATGACACCGAGGTCTTCGCCGAAGACGTCGTCGGCACCGTTGATGTTGATCGAGTACGGCCAGTTGCGGTGCATGATTGCGTTGCCACCGGTGAACGGCTTGCGCGACGGCTCCTCGGTCCACTGCAGGACGGCCTCGGGCGAGATGTTACCCGTGATGCCGTCGAGAGCGTGTTCGTCGTCCTCGCCGTGGATGAGCGTGCGGACCATCCGGATGGCGTTGAGGACGGGTTCTTCTTCGACCGTAATCGGTCGGTCACCGACGGGGCCGAAGAGGTTCTCGCGGCCACCGAAGTAGGCGCCACCGTACGAGGTCATGAACTCGTTGAAGTCACAGCACGAGAGACCCTCGTAGACGTTCGCCTGGAAGGTAAAGCCGTACTCGATGTCGGAGTTCGCTTCCATGGCTTCCTTCGTAATCGCCGAGAACTCTTCCCAGGACATGGACTCGGTCGCCCACGTCTCGAAGTCCTCGTCGGTGTAGCCTGCGTTGCGGAGCAGGTCCTTGCGGTACTGCATCGTCGGGAAGTCAGGGAACAGCGGCTGACCGTACAGGTCGCCGTTCGCGCCCTTCGCCGTGGCGACGCTCGCACCGAAGTACTGGTCCTCGATGGTCGAAATCATCTCGGACGGGAGCGACTGCGACAGGTTTTGGATCTGGTTACGCGCGATGAACGGAACCGTCCACCCACTGTCCATCATGAGGAGCGTTGGTTCTTCGCGGCCACCGTTCAGCCACTGCTGGTACTGCGCCTGACGGTTGTCGGTAACCTGCGAACCTGCGATGAGTTCGACAGTGATGTTGTCTGGGAGACCAGCGTCAGAAAGTGCCTGACGGATTTCGTCCGCGCTGTCTGCCATACGCGTGTCTGCGGCCCACTGAAGCGTGATGTCCTCAGTCGGTGCTTCGGTGTTGATCGGGGTGTCGGTGTCTCCACCGTCGCCGCCGTCTCCACCGTCTCCACCGGAGTCACCATCGCCGCCGCCGGTGCTAATACAGCCCGCGAGTCCAACTGCGACGCCCGATGCGCCTGCAGCCTTCACGAAGCTGCGTCGTGAGACGCCATTCCGCTTGCCCTTGCGTGATTCAGCATCAACCATTACAGTTTGTACTCTACATTTAGTGATTATTTATAGTTTGGGTGCCGGCTACTACCGCTGTTGTAGTAAACCGCTTGTCAATAGTGCTGCCACTCCGGAAGCCTCCCCGTCTTGCAACTTCGACGACTACAGAGTCATTTCGGAGTATTGAAACTTAATCTTTGCCCGGGTCCGGGGCCTGCGGTGTCTACAACGCCGCACGAGTTTACTCCTGTTGACTGCCAGGTTACGCTCGACCGAATCGAGGTCGTCGCCGAGCGTGGTTCAGTCGGCGACGACACGGTGTACGTCGATGTTCGAGTTGTTGGGACTCGGGTTGTTCGAGCCGTTTGGGCTCACCTATTTTGGACTCTAAATGGTTCACACGCGTGCCCGCGAGGAAAGCGGTACCCAAGGCCGTCGTCGACCATCACCACGTGTGAGGGTCAGTTTACGTGTGAGAGTCAGTTTGTGTGTCCACGGTGAGAATAGTAGACCGTTGAGAGGTCCACTTCTGAACGCGTAGAGACGTAATCGCTTTACCCCCGCCTCTGGAATCCGAGGTGTATGGATGGGCGCACTCGCGAGTACCTCGAAGGTCGCTTCGGAGATTACTACCGAAGCACCGACATCCCCCTTCCGCCCGCCCCGAGCGAACGGGAGTGGGGCGTCATCCCGTGGTCTGCCGGCGGGACACGGATGCACCGCCACCAGTCGTTACTCGACCTGGGAGACCTCAGTGACTACCTCGCACGCACCGCGCCCCGGCACGTGTACTTCTCGTCCGCCCGCTTTGCCGACCCCGGCGCGGCCTCGATGGACGACAAGGAGTGGCGCGAGGCCGACCTCGTGTTCGACATCGACGCGGACCACCTCCCCGGTGTCGACCCCGAGACGACCGCCTACCCGGACATGCTCGAAGCGGGCAAGCAAGCACTGCTGGACCTCCTCGACATCCTCGAAGACGACTTCGCCTTCGACGAGATGCAGGCAGTGTTCTCCGGCGGTCGCGGCTACCACGTCCACGTCCGCGACGAGTCGATTCGCGGCCTCGACAGCGAAGCACGCCGCGAAGTCGTCGACTACATTCGCGCAATCGACCTCGACGTCGACGGCCTCATCGAGACGCGCCAGCACGGGACGACGACTCGTCGCGTTCTCCGAACTGAGGGTGGGTGGGGGCGGCGCACCCACCAGCGCCTCCTCCGGTTCGTCGACGGGCTGATGGACCTCGAAGAAGAGGCGGCCCTCGAACGACTGAAAGAACTCGACGGCATCGGTGACGGGCGAGCGAAGACCATCCTCGGTGCGTTCCAGAACAACCCCGATGCCATCCGCGAGGGGAACGTCGAGGCGGGTGGCCCCGGCGTCCGGACACTGGTCGAAGCACTCGCACAGGAGACCATCACCGACGAGACGTCGCCAATCGACGAACCCGTGACCACGGACACGAAGCGCCTGATTCGATTACCGAAGAGTATCCACGGTGGGTCTGGCCTCGTCGTCGAACCGCTCGACCGCGACGAAATCGAGGCGTTCGACCCACTCGTCGACGCCGTTCCCGACCGCTTCCGGGGACGCGACATCACTGTCAGAGTCACCGACCCCGGTGAGGTGAGGTTCGATGACGATACCTTTACACTTCAGTCGGGCGTCCACTCAGTACGCGAAAGCCTCGGGGTGTTTCTCATGGCCCGCGGTCGAGCAGAGAAGGTGTCAGAATGAACGTAGACGACCTCAGGAGTGTGCTGCGGACGGAGCGACAGAAAGATAGCTTGCAGCAGCTCCGCGAGTCGTTCTACGACGACGTCGCGGAGTTCATCGCCGAACAGAAGGCGATGCGCAATCGCAAGGCCGAGGAGCTCGGCACCCACTACTCGTCGGAGATTCGTCGTATCACCGACGAAATCGAGACTGCCGAAGAGGTCGTCACCTCGATTTACGAACGGCGTGTCGGCAAAGTCGTCAAAGCCGCCAGTTTCGCGGCCGCTGGGATGTCCTCGACCACGGAAGGACTGACCCACGAAGAAAAACGTCTCTTCGACGACCTGGTCGCCCGCATCGAGGAGAATCGGACGAACGTCCTCTCGACGCTCGAAGACGTGGGTGCCGACGACGCGACGGGCACTGCTGGTGCCGCAGGGGCAGTCTCTCCCGACACACCGAGTGCACGAGAGGCCGAGCCAGCGTCCACCGAAACTGCCTCACCGGGCCCGGCGGTTCCACCGGACGAACCCGACCCGGAGATTGGTGTTCCCGAAACCGAAGACGCGGGAGACGTGCTCGCGGACGCGATGGGTGGCAGTTCGAACGACTCGTCGCCGACAGACGACGAGCAGTCAGCCACGACGCACGAGCAGCCGACCGGACCAGACGAACAGTCGGCCGGACAAGACGCCAAGTCGGCCACGAGCGACGACACGTCCAGCACCGACCGCCCTGTCGACGAAGCGGCGGCAGTTATCGGCGACGACACAGCACCGGCGGCCGACCCGTCGACCGAAGAGCGCGCTGCGTCGGCCCCCGACGACGACCCGCTTTCCGGCCTCGTGGACGAACGCGAGACGGTTCGTATTACCGCCGACGTAGGCACCATCTTCGGCGTCGACGAACGCGAGTACGACCTCGCAGAAGAAGACGTGGTGACGCTCCCGTCGGCCAACGCGGGCCCACTCGTCGAACGCGGTGCCGCAGAGAGACTCGAGTAAGAAACACCCTTCTGCTCGCCGTCCGAAGCGAGTGATATGCTCGCAATCGGCGACGATGCCCCCGACTTCGAACTCACCGACCAGCACGGCGACTCCGTCTCACTCTCTGACTTCCGCGGCGAGCACGTCGTGGTCTACTTCTACCCCCGAGCGGACACGCCGGGCTGTACCACCGAAGCCTGTGGGTTCCGTGATTCGTGGGACGAGTTCACTGCCCGTGACGTGACCGTCCTCGGCATCAGCGACGACCCCGTCTCGGACCTCGACTCGTTCGCCGAGAAGTACGACCTTCCGTTCTCACTCCTCTCAGACGAGGACGGTTCCGTCTCGACGAAGTACGACTCCTACGGCGAGAAGAACATGTTCGGAAAGACCTTCGACGGAGTGTTCCGCAACACGTACGTCATCGGCCCCGGTGGAACCATAGAACACGTTTACGAAGGCGTCTCTCCCGAGGGACACGCCGAAGCAATCCTCACAGATATCGAGGCCTGAGGTATCGAACAGGAGGGTTTTGACCAGCAGCGTGGCCGCTGGTCGAGAGACAACTACACACCGAGTACCATCTTTACAATCGGGGAGGGACACACCGCATTTCCGGTGAAACAAACGCGTAGCTAGTTGAAAATTTAGTATCCCGATTAGTGGGTACCACTACATAGCAGACAGGAGTATTAAGAATATATCGGTCCGGCGGAATCACACGAACCAAAGATAGTCAACGAAGACTGAACGCCGGTCAGCAAGAGAGACCTACCAGCGGTCGGCAGACCCTACTGGAACCTATTGGAAGGTCCGACCGACTTCGGTCTCGCGGTCGCGTTCGACCTCGCTCTTCTGGAAGCGCTCTTCGATCTCTTCGTACCGGCGGCGGACGTCGTCGGTGACGCTCGCACGGATTTCGTCGAGTGCGTTCTCGAAGTGTTCCATCGTCACGCGGACGTTGCCGATGCTCTCGTGGATATCCTCTTTCTTCACGCTCTGGATGAACTCGCGGGAGGCGTTCATCGATGCCTCACGGGTGAGCGCTTCGATGTCGGCACCGACGTAGCCGTCGGTCTTCGCGGCGATTTTGTCGAGGTCGACGTCGTCAGCCAGTGGTTTGTCTCGGGTGTGCACGTCGAGGATTGCACGGCGTGCATCCTCGTCTGGCACGGGGACGTGGACGTGACGGTCCAGTCGACCCGGACGCAGGAGCGCCGAGTCGATGAGGTCTGGCCGGTTGGTCGTCGCGATGACGACCACGTCTTCGAGGGATTCGAGGCCGTCGAGTTCCGTCAGGAGCTGCGAGACCACGCGTTCGGTGACACCCGAACTCGACGAGTCGCGGCCACGTTCGGTCGCGATGGAGTCGATTTCGTCGAAGAACACCACCGTGGGGGCGTTCTCGCGGGCCTTCTTGAACACTTCGCGGACGCCCTTTTCGGACTCACCGACGAACTTGTTCAGCAGTTCGGGCCCCTTGATGGAGATGAAGTTGGACTCCGCCTCGTTGGCGACGGCCTTCGCGAGGAGCGTCTTCCCCGTTCCCGGCGGACCGTACATCAGGACGCCCTTGGCGGCGTCCATGTCCATCTGCTGGAACACCTCGGGGTATTCGAGCGGCCACTGGATGGTCTCGCGGAGGCGCTCTTTGGTGTCTTCGAGGCCACCGACGTCGGTCCAGCTGACGTCCGGGACTTCGACGAACACTTCGCGGAGCGCCGACGGTTCGATGCTCTTGCGGGCCTGTTTGAAGTCGTCCTCGGTGACCCGAAGGTTTTCGAGGACTTCGGCGTCGATTTCCTCCGCGTCGAGGTCGATTTGCGGGCGGATGCGACGCAGGGCGTGCATCGCCGACTCCTTGGCGAGGGATTCGAGGTCGGCACCGACGAACCCGTGGGTGCTGTCGGCGTACTCGTCGAGGTCGATGCCGTCCGACAGCGGCATGTTCCGCGTGTGGACCTGCAGAATCTCCTTGCGGCCGTCGCGGTCCGGGACGCCAATCTCTATCTCACGGTCGAACCGGCCACCCCGACGGAGTGCGGTGTCGATGGCGTCGACACGGTTGGTCGCGCCGATGACGACGACTTCGCCGCGTTCGTCCAACCCGTCCATAAGCGAGAGGAGTTGGGCGACGACGCGGCGTTCGACGTCACCGCCGGCCTCGCTTCGTTTGGGTGCGATGGAGTCGATTTCGTCGATGAAGACGATGGCGGGCGACTGCTCGGTCGCCTCCTCGAAGATTTCACGGAGTTGTTCTTCGGACTCTCCGTAGTACTTCGACATAATCTCCGGGCCGGAGATGGTGTGGAACGAGGCGTCGATTTCGTTGGCGACAGCCTTCGCGATGAGCGTCTTCCCGGTGCCCGGCGGGCCGTGCAAGAGCACGCCTTTCGGCGGTTCGATACCGAGGCGCTTGAACAGTTCCGGGTGGCGCATCGGGAGTTCGATCATCTCCCGGACCTGTTCGAGTTCCTTGTCGAGGCCACCGATGTCTTCGTAGGTCACAGACGGCCCGTCGCCGCTGCTCGGGGCGGTGTCTTTGATCTGCTCGGCAGGCTTTTGGCTGACCTGGAACTCCGTGCTGTCGGTGACGACGACCGTCCCGTCGGGGTCGGTCGAGGCGATTTTGATGGGGACCGACTGACTGGACGCACTCATGAAGCCGAATCCGAGCGGAAGCTGCACGTTCTGGCCCGTCGTGACGGGTTGCCCAGAGAGCTTGTCGCGGATGTAGGTCCCGATGTTTCCGCCGATACGGAGGTTCTGCGGGAGCGCAATCGTGACGCGCTTGGCGGGCTTTACGTCCGCCTTTTCGACTTCCACACGGTCGTCGATACCGACACCGGACTGCTGGCGAAGTCGGCCATCGATGCGGATGATGCCCGTCCCCTGGTCTTCAGGGTACCCGGGCCAGACTCGCGCGATAGCGGTCGCGCTGTTGGGCCCCTCGATGCGGATGAAGTCGCCACCTTCGAGGCCGAGTTCGGAGGCGGCAGCGCGGTCGATTGCGGCGAGTCCACGGCCTGCGTCCTTCTGCTTGAGTGGTTTGACAGTGAGTTTCATTTATTTCTGGATGGTGATGGTGAGCACGCCGTTTCGAACGTCCACGTCGACATCGCCGCCGACGGGGAGTTCGAACTCCGTCTCGGTCATGTGGCCGCCGGTGTCGGCGACGACGATAGCCGTCGTGCCGACGATATCGACGTCGATCTCGTCCTCCGAGAGACCGATGTCGGCCGCGATGACCCAGCTATCTTCGTATTCGTACCGGCGGATGAAACGTTCGTTTCCACCGGCGAATTGCTGCATGCTCATGATAAGTCTAACCCAAGGTTAGCGTTTTGACTATATAAACTTTTCTCCCAAAAACCGGGTGACGACGGTGGAGTACCACATTATCGGTTGAATTGCGGTTCACACTCGTCGTACCTCGGTAGTTGATTCGCAGGGGAGTAACGTCAAACTAGTGGCCCATTTGGCGAACTGAATTCGAACCCGGAGGTTCACCACTTCGTGGGGGTTTATTCTCTCGTGGCGTTCAGTTCGCTAGTATGGACGCGGCTACGGTGGACCACCACGGACGGACGACGGCCTATCGACTCCGCGACGCGGGCGGGGAGGGGCCAACGATACTGTGCATTCACGGGAGCGGAGGCTCACACGCCGTCTGGCGCGGGCAGTTCCGACTCGCAGGTGACTACCCGGTCGCCGCACTGGACCTGAGCGGGCACGGTGACAGTGACGACATCGACGCAGAACCGGGATACGAGACGCTCTCTGCCTACGTCGACGATGTCGTCGCCGTCGCCGACGCGACGGGGGCGAGTGTCCTCGTGGGCAACTCCCTCGGCGGGGCCGTCGTCATGACGCTCGCACTGGAACGCGACCTCGACCTCGACGCCCTCGTCCTCACCGGAACTGGCGCGAAACTCGCCGTCCTCGACGACCTATTGAACTGGCTGGACGACGACTTCGACCGCGCTGTCTCGTTCCTTCACGGTGACGACAAACTGTTCCACAGCGACGACGAGCGATTCATCGACGGCTCGAAACAAGCCATGTACGACGCCGGGCAGGCGGTCACCAGCCGCGACTTTCGCTCCTGTCACACCTTCGACGTCCGCGACACCCTCGATGAGATAGCAGTCCCGACGCTCGCACTCGTCGGTGAACACGACCGTCTCACGCCACCGTCGTATCACGAGTATCTCGCCGACTCGATGCCGGACTGCGAGATGGCGACGATAGCGGACGCTGCACATCTGGCGATGTTAGAACAGCCGGCGGCGTTCAACGCGGCAGTGAAATCGTTCCTCGACCAGCGTGTCTCCGAAACATAGGTGCCCGGCGCATCTTCGGAACATGGGCGTCTGATGCGTCACCGAAAACGAGGCGTCTGACGCGACGTTCGAGTGTCGTCCGCTCAGTACAACTCGTCTAAGTCTTTCTCGACGTGGCTGTGTTCTTCGGCGGGGAATTCTCCCGCTTCGACGGCGTCTCGGTACGCACCTACTGCCTTCTCCATCTCGGCTTTCACGTCGCCGAACTGGGTTGCGAACGGCGGCACACGGTCGCTCATGCCGACCACGTCGTCGATGACGAGAACCTGTCCGTCACAGTCGGGGCCAGCACCGATACCGATGGTCGGGATGTCGATGGTCTCCGTCACCTGCTTGGCGACGTTCGCCGGGACGTGTTCGAGGACCAGTGAGAACGCGCCTGCCTCGGCGTGTGCCTTCGCCAGTTCGAGGATTTCTCGGGCGCTATCGCGGGTGGTTCCCTGTCTGCTGTAGCCGACTTCTTTGACGCGTTGCGGCGTGAGACCCAGGTGTGCCATCACTGGGATACCGAGTTGGACGAGGCGCTTCGTCAACTTGACCGTGTGCGGGCCGCTCTCCAACTTGACTGCGTCTGCGTCTGCTTCTTTGAGCATCCGGCCGCAGTTCTCGATACTCGCTGCTTCGTCCACGCCGAACGAGAGGAACGGCATGTCGGCGACGACGAGGGCGTCGTCAGTCGCCCGTGCCACCGCACCAGTCCGACTCAACATCTCGTCGACCGTCACCGGAAGCGTCGATTCGTACCCGAGCGACGTGTTTCCCATGCTGTCCCCGACGAGGACGATGTCGATTCCAGCCTCGTCGACGATGCGCGCTGTCGGGGCGTCGTACGCCGTGAGCATCGTAATTGGCTCCGTCCCAGCCTTCGTCTGTAGGGCCCGTACCGTGACCATGAAGGCCGTTCGCGCGTCTGACTTATCAGCGTCACCCTTGTGGTCCGCGACGGAACCGGCACGCATTAGCCCCCGCCCTCGTAGCTTTAGTCGTGCAACCAGTCGAGCGAACGAACCCAGAGGGCGTCGACTATGGGTGGGTCATGCAGATGACGTTCGTCACGACGATTCTCGTCGGGTCGCCCATCGTGGCAGTCCTCTCGTTGAACACGACGCTCCCGACGTGGGGTGCTCGTGCCGGGTTCGCCATCCGAGTCGGTGCAGTCATCTGGTTCGTGACGGCCATCGTCCTGTTCATCTACGCCAAACGGACCGACGCAGGCGACGGCGGGTCGACTCCCGAACCCGAGCCGGAAAACTGACACGTCGACCACTGTCCCGGAAACTCTTTCACACGATACGCAGAGGTTCTCGTATGATAGACGAGACCATCGAGGAGATTCGCGAGATGCAGACACACAGCTCCTCGGTCGTCGCCGTCAAGGCTACACGCTCACTCGCGGAGTTGACCGAGCGCAACTACGCGACCGTCGAAGAGTTCGAACGTGACCTCGAACGCAACGTCGGCGCGCTCAAGCGCGCGAACCAGTCGCACGCCTCTCTCTACAACGCGTTGATGGAAGTCCTTCGAGGCGTACAGGGGAAGGCAGACACGTTCGAAGAGGCACGAGAACTCACCCTCGACACCATCGACCGCGTCGTCGAGAGTGTCGAGATGGGCAAGAGTCGTGCCGCAGAGAACGCGGCGTCGCTCTTCGAAGACGGCGATACCTTCCTCACGCACGACTACTCCTCGACGGTGATGGAAGCCGTCGAACTCGCCGTCGCGGACGGCGCAGACCTGACCGCCTACGTCACAGAGGCCCGACCACGGTTCCTCGGACGGAAGTTCGCACGTGAACTCGCGGCTATCGACGGCGTCGAACCACACCTGATGGTCGACGGCGCGTCCGGCATATTCCTCAGTGAGTGTGACCGAGTCGTCATCGGCATGGACTGCATCGTCGACGAGACGCTGTACAACCGCGTCGGCACCTTCCCGCTCGTCGCCACTGCCACCCGGATGGGCGTTCCCGTGACTGTCGTCGGGTCGAGTGCCAAAGTCGTCGACGATGGCTTCCGCTTCGAGAACGAGATTCGCTCGCCCAGCGAGGTCATGCTCGAACCCGTCGAAGGAATCCAACTGGAGAATCCCGCCTACGACGCGACGCCGGTCGAACTTATCGACCAGGTCATCACCGACGAAGGCGTCATCGAGTTCTGAGTCGCTGACTGACTTCTTCTATTCGACAGCGACCCACTCGCCAGACTCGTCAGAGCGCTCGATTGCGTCGAGCACCTGCTGGACCTCGTAGGCGTCTTCGAACGACGGGTGGAACTCGCCGCCTTCCGCAGCGGCCGTGAGGAACTCGTAGTTCTCGTGGACGAAGGTGTGCTCCCACCCGATGACGTGGCCCGGTGGCCACCAGTGGTCGACGTAGGGGTCGGACTCGTCGGTGACGAGCACCGTCTCGTAGCCTCGTGAATCGCCCGTCTTGACCTCCAACTCGTTGAGGCGTTCGAGCGAGAACTTCAGGCTTCCGTCGGACCCGTGAATCTCGATGGTGTGGTCGTTCTTGTGACCGTTCGCGAAGCGCGAGGCTTCGAACGAGCCAATCGCGCCGTTCTCGAACTCGGCCTGTGCGGTGTAGGCGTCGTCGACGGTGACCGGTTTGTACTCGTCCGTTCCGGGGACGGGACGTTCGTCGACGAACGTCTGGAGGTGCCCGGAGACGCGAGTGATGTCGCCAGCAACCTCGCCGACGAGGAAGCGCGCGAGGTCGACAGTGTGTGCACCGAGGTCACCGAGGGCACCGGACCCGGCGAGGTCTTTGTCCATCCGCCACGCCCACGGCGCTTCGGGGTCGACGAGCCAATCTTGAAGATAGCGACCGCGCACGTGGTGAATCTCACCGAGTTCGCCGTCTTCGATGAGGCCTTTCGCGTACTGGATAGCCGGCACGAAGCGGTAGTTGAAGGCACACCCGGCGACAGCGTCGGCGTCGCGGGCGGCGTCGCGCATCTCCTTTGCCTCTTCGAGGGTCGGCGCGAGCGGTTTCTCACAGAAGACGTCGACGCCGGCGTCGAGCGCCGCAATCGAGGGTTCGGCGTGGAGGTGGTTCGGACCGAGGTTGTAGAACACGTCCACGTCGTCGACGATATCGCGCCAGTCGGTCGCCGTGGATTCGAAGCCGAATCGGTCGGCAGCGTCCGCGAGGGCTTCCTCGTCGCGGCCGACGATGACCGTTCGCTCCACCTCGGGTGCCTCGGGGAAGAACATCGGGAGGCGTGCGAGGGCGTTCGAGTGGGCTTTGCCCATGAAGCGGTAGCCGAGGACGCCGACTTTGAGGGGTTCAGACATTGGTTACTCCGCCCAGTAGGCTTCGCCGGGTTTCGTCTCGAAGACGGCGCGCGAGAGCACGTCGACCGCCTTCTCCAGTCCTTCGTTCGAGGAGGTGAGGGCGTCTTCGTGTTCGATGGAGAGCGCACCTTCGTAGCCGACCATCCGGAGCGTCGAGACGACGTCCTTCCAGTGTTCTTCGCCGTGGCCGTAGCCAATCGAGCGGAAGAGCCACGAACGGTCCGCGGTGTCGGCGTAGGAGGTGGTGTCGAGGACACCCTTGACCTTCGCGTGGTGGTCGTACACCTTCGTGTCCTTGGCGTGGAAGTGGTGGATTGCGTCGTGTTCGCCGAGGAATCGGATTGCCTCGGTGATGTCGATGTCCTGCCAGTAGAGGTGTGATGGGTCGAAGTTAGCTCCGATGCGCTCGTTGGTTGCTTCGCGGAGTTTCAGCATCCCCGTCGGTTCGTAGACGAGCATGTTCGGGTGCATCTCGATGGCCATGTCGACGCCGTGGTCGTCTGCGAACTCGGCGAGGTCCGACCAGTAGTCGATGGCGACCTCCCACTGGTACTCGTGCGCGTCGGCGTGCTCTGTCGGCCACGGGGCCGTAATCCAGTTCGGAACCTCGTCGTTCGGACCGCCCGCAGGAAGTCCGGAGAAGCAGGTGACGGTGTCGACGCCGAGCGCATCGGCGAGTTCGATGGCTTCCCGGAGTTCGTCGTCGGCCTCGGCGGCCGTCTCCTCGTCCGGATGGAGCGGGTTGTTGTGCGTCGCCAGCGCGCTGATTTGCATGTCGCGCTCCTCGACCGCTGCGAGGAGGTCTGCTTGCGCGTCGTCGTCGCCGAGGACAGAAGTTCGGTCGACGTGGTCTTCGCCCGGCCACCCGCCGACGCCGAGTTCGACGCCCGAGACGCCGATACTCGACAGGTAGTCGAGGGCGTCGTCGAGTGATTCGTTCCCGAGTGGGACAGTGAGCACTCCGATGTACATACGCGGTCCTACTACTACGAAGCGAATAAAAATTAAGGATACGAGCAAGGGTGTGTGACAGCGTGCGAATCTGTCGTTCGTCGACGTGAGTGAACCTGAGAACCCGATTCCGCGTCAGCGACGCAGGAATTCCGAGAGACGTTCTCTGAGGCCCGCCTCTTCACCGAGGCGGAGGTAGTACGACGCACCGCCGTCTTCGTAGTAGTTGTCGATGCGACGTTGGACCTCGAAGCCCATCCGCTCGTAGAAGTCGAGGGCGTTCTGGTTCGTCGTCCGGGCGTGGCACGTCACCACCGGATGTTCCTTGGCGACTTCGGCGACGAGTCGTTTGCCGTGGCCTTCACCGCGGGCCTCGGGAGCGACTGCGAGAAACAGGATGTAGCCGTCGCGTCGTGTCGACGCGAAGGCGACGAGTGCGTCGTTTTCGAAGAGGAGATAGGTCGTCGACCGCCGGTAGGCGTCCATGAAGAACCCTCGGCGCTGCTTCAGGAGACCCTCGTTGACCCGAATTTCTTCTTTGAGGGCCCACGCCGCTTCGGCGTACTCGGTCTCGCCGGGGCCGTCTATCCGCATCTCCACGTTGACGCTCACATCCCGAGGTAACCGGAGCGAGAATATAACTCCACCGTCCGTCAGGACACCTGCCAGTCACGACAGACTCCTGTCTCGATACCCCTCTGTCAGGATAGCTGCCAGTCACGACGGCCGACCGAAAGGACGAGGATAGTCGCCCACGCTCTAGTCGATATGGGCTTTACACTCCGCGAACACACCGCCGACGTGGCCGTCGAGGCCGACGGCCCGAGTCTCGGAGCAGTCTTCGCCGCCGTCGCCGACGGCCTCGCTGCGGCGATGTGTGACGACATCCCCGAGACAGGAGAACGCTTCTCCCTCTCCGTTCGCGCCGAGAGCAGAGAGGCCGCGTTGTTCGACTACCTCGACCAACTCATCTACGAACGCGACGTTCGGGGCGTCCTCCCCGTCGCTCACGAAGCGACGGTCCGACAGGACGGCGACGAGTGGGTGGTCGATGCCTCGGCACGTGGGGTTCCGTTCGCCGACGTCGATGCGCGCGACGTGAAGGCAGTCACCTACTCCGAGATGCGACTCGACTCGACTGACGACGGGTGGGAGTCGTACGTCGTCTTCGACGTCTGATTCGACGCATCGGCTGATTCTCTTGTTCAATCGTTCTATACCTTCTCTCTGCTGAATTCAGCCGAATAATTCCCTCGGCGTTTTACGCACTCGTCGGCTAGGTTGGGTATGTCCTCCACCGTTCGACGCGCGGCCATACTGAGTGGCCTCGTCGCCCTCCTCACCGTCGCGACCGGCACCGTGAGTGCGCACGTCAAGTACGTGACTCCGGGGAGCGACCCCATCGAAGTCCTCGCGTTCCTCGTCACGGCGCTGTCGAACCCGTTCAACCTCGCCGTCCTCGGCGTGGGTGGCCTCGGTGTCACCATCGCCGGCGCGGCCTACCTCAAACTCCGACCGTTCCCGAACGACGTCCGCGTCTTCCGGCGCACGCTCAAATCGTACGAAGACCTCCTTCCGTGGCTGCTTCGCCTCGCGGTCGGTCTCCCACTGGTCGGCGCAGGCTTTTCGGGCTACTTCTTTTCGCCCGTCGTCGAACCCGCGTCGCCAGTCTTCGTCCGCTTGTTCGGCATCACTGTCGGGTTCCTCCTGCTGTTCGGCTTTGGGACGCGACTCGTCGCTGCGTTCGGTCTCCTCTCATATCTCGTCGGCCTCGCCGTGGAACCCGCGCTCCTCCTCGCGTTCGAGTACGTCCCGGGGTTCCTCGCGATCGCACTCGTCGGTGGTGGAAAGCCGAGTGCTGACGACGTGGTCGCCTCCATGGCGGCAGACGACCGGACGGTCTACTCCCGCTTCGACCCGTTCTACCGCCGCGTCGCGCTTCCGTTCGTCGAGCGAACCAATCACCTCGAAGCGTACGTCCCCACGATACTCCGCCTCGGCCTCGGTATCACCTTCATCTACCTCGGTGTGGCACAGAAACTGATGGAACCCGGCGACGCGCTCGCCGTCGTCGCCAAGTACGACCTCACTGCTGTCGTGCCCGTCGCACCCGAGTTGTGGGTCGTCGGCGCGGGACTGACCGAACTGCTCGTTGGGCTGCTCCTCCTCGCCGGCGCGTTCACTCGTGCGGCATCGAGCGTCTCGTTCCTGCTCTTTACGACAACGCTGTTCGGCCTCCCGGACGATCCAGTTCTCGCCCACATCTCACTGTTCGGCCTCGTCTCGGCACTGCTCGTGACCGGCGGTGGACCGTTCTCCGTCGACGAGGCGTTGCACACTCGCAGTCAGAGTGACACCCCGACCACCGAACCACCCCGGTCTGCGAAGGGCGACTGACTGGCGACTGACTGGCGGCGTGACGGAATCCTATTCAATCGCCGTCTCGATTGTTCGGATATGACCACACGCGAGTTCGGCGATATCGAACTGCGACGAGTTCGCGAGCACGTCTGGGAGATTCCGCAGGAGGGCGAGATGAACGCCCCCGCGCGAATACTCGCATCCGAGGCGCTGCTCGAACAGATTGGACAGGACAAGACGCTCGAACAGTTGCGGAACGCGACGCACCTGCCGGGCATCACCAAACACGCGATTTGCATGCCCGACGGCCACCAGGGCTACGGCTTCCCCGTCGGCGGCGTCGGCGCGACAGACACCACTGATGGGTGTATCTCGCCGGGAGCCGTCGGCTACGACATCAACTGCGGCGTCCGCATGATGACGACGAACCTCACCTACGAGGACCTTCAGGGACACGAAGAGGAACTCGTGGAGGCGCTCTTCGACGCGATTCCGAGTGGCCTCGGCGGCGGCGGTGTCGTCACGGGCGACGCGGAGACGATAGACGACATCCTCGAACGTGGGATGCAGTGGGCGCTCGACGAAGGCTACGCCACGGAAGACGACCTCGCCCACTGTGAGGACGAAGGCTTCCGCGACGACGCACGTCCAGAGTTCGTCTCGCAAAAAGCCAAAGACCGCGGTCGCAACCAAATCGGCAGCCTCGGCTCCGGAAACCACTTCCTCGAAGTCCAGCGCGTCACCGACATCTACCGCGACGACGTGGCCGAATCGTTCGGCCTCGAAGCCGACCAAATCGTCGTTCTCATTCACTGTGGCTCGCGTGGCCTCGGCCACCAGACCTGTACGGACTACCTCCGTCGCATCGAGAAAGAACACACGGACCTGCTCGAAGAACTGCCGGACAAGGAACTCGCCGCCGCACCCGCCGGGTCCGAACTCGCCGAAGAGTACTACGGCGCGATGTGCGCCGCCATCAACTTCGCGTGGGTGAACCGACAACTCATCATGCACCGCACGCGCGAGGTGTTCGCCGACGTGTTCGACCGCGACTGGCGCGACATGGAGATGCGTCTCCTCTACGACGTAGCGCACAACATCGCCAAGAAAGAGGTCCACGACGTGAACGGCGACGAGCGCGAACTCTACGTCCACCGAAAAGGCGCGACCAGAGCGTTCCCCGCTGGCCGACCCGAACTCCCGCCGGCGTACGCCGACGTGGGGCAACCCGTCATCATCCCTGGGAGTATGGGTGCAGGAAGCTACGTTCTTCGAGGCGGCGAGCAGTCCCTCGGTCTCACGTTCGGGTCGACGGCCCACGGCGCAGGTCGCTTGATGAGTCGGACGAAGGCGAAACAGGAGTACTGGGGCGAGACGGTTCAAGAAGAACTCCGCGAGCAAGAGAAGATATACGTGAAAGCACAGTCGGGTGCGACGGTTGCCGAAGAAGCACCCGGCGTCTACAAAGACGTAGACGAAGTCGTGCGCGTCTCCGACGAGTTAGGCATCGGCGACAAGGTCGCCCGGACGTTCCCCGTCTGCAACATCAAAGGCTGAAAAAGTCACAAACTCGATTTTCAAGCAGTCGTCGTAGCCACGACTCGGCGCTTGTAGAAGTAGTACGCGAGCGCCGCGAGGCCGAGGAAGACGGCGGTGACGCCGTCACCGACTGCACCGCCGGAGAGGAACGCCGAGACGATGCTCCCGAGTCCGAGTGCTAGGACGAGGAGGCCGCCACCGAGAATCCATGCTCGGGGGTCGGGATTCGCGTCGGCGTACTGGCCGCTCTCGATGAGCGCCATCTCCTTTCTGTGGTCGAGATACACCATCACCGCACCGAAGACGAGGATGGCGACACCGAGGAGGACGAATGGCGTGAAGAACAACGCGTCACCAAGACCGAATGCAGACTGAACTGGTATCACAGACGTCTATCGATGTGAGAGGTATTGAAACACCAGTGATAGTTGTTACCTACTCACGTCTCGATAAATCGACCAGAACGTATCACCGACCTCAGAAGTAGCCCGGTCCACGTGGCCCCGGATTCGGCCCACGCGGACTCGCCGGTCCCTGTCCACCGATGACGACGTAGTCGCTCTCGGGGGTCCCGTCGACTTCTCGCCCGTTTTCGTACTTGACGAACGAGAGGTAGAAGTCGCGTCCACAGGGCGACTCCAATCCCGGATTCTCGACGTCGTCTGCGTCGCTCACTACGTCGGTCCACGTCACTTCTGCGGCGTCGCTCTCACCACAGACGAAGTGGACACCCTCGGCGTCTTCGAACTCCTCGCCGGGGTCGGCGTATTCCCACCCTTCCAGTGGGTACGGCGTCACCGACTTGTCGGCGAGGTAGCCGTCACGTTCGAGTTCGACGACGGCACCGCAGTGTGGACAGTAGTAGGAGACCGGAAATCCCATGAGAGAATGTAGGATTCTGCGGCCTTAACGCCCCCGCCGGAGTGAGTACGACTCGCCACTGAAGTTTATATACTAATCCGCGGCCAGCAACCGTATCCGTTGAGAATCACCGCGAGGCGTGATGCGGGTGTGCGGCACGTCGCCTCGCGGTCGCGAGTGCCGCCTGTTCGCCATCGATTCAGTCCGCCGTTCAGTGGTCAGTCCCGAGTTCAGACGCCCGATGGCCCGTCACCGACGTACCGGAACGCGACACCAGCACGTTCGGCCGTCACTTCGTCGCGGGCGGAGTCGCCGACGAAGACGGCGTCGTCGGGGTCGGCGTCGATTCGGTCGAGCGTCGTCAGCAACGGTTCGGGGTCGGGTTTGCGTGTCTCGACGGTGTCGCGGCCGACGACGGCATCGACGTGGTGCGAGAGGTCGTGGACGTCGAGTGCGACGCGACAGGCGTCCTCTGCGTTGAGCGAGCAGACGCCCGAGGGAACGCCGTCGTCCGGGAGGTAGTCGGCCAGCGGGAGCAAGTCGGAGACCCACGCCCCCTGTCGTTCGTGGGAGGCGAGTTCGCGTTCCAGTTCGTCGCGGACACCCGCCTCGTCAGCAACGTCGAGCATGTCCCAGAGGTCCATCGAAGTCGCGTCAACGCCGGCGTCTTGGAGGACGAGCGCCGCGTCGTGGGCCGCGTCGTTCCAGTCGACGCGGAGGTTGACGAGCGTGCCGTCTAAGTCGTAGACGACGGCATCGAAATCAGAGAGGTCGGGGAGACTCATTGGTCGGAGTAGGGCGTCGGAGTGAAAAGACGCTTCGGGAGGAAACCGGTCTCAGTCGAGCAGCGACCGCGCGATGACTTCCTTCTGAATCTCGCTCGTCCCCTCGTAGATGGTCGTAATCTTCGCATCGCGGTAGTAGCGTTCCACGTCGAAGTCGGTCGTGTAGCCGTAGCCACCGTGGACCTGCACGGCCTCGTTAGTCACGTCGACTGCGGCCTCACTCGCGTAGTACTTCGCCATCGACGCGGCGGTTCGTGGGTCTTCGCCGGCGTCGGCGACGCGTGCCGCTTCGCGGACCATCGTGCGCGAGGCGTGGACCTTCGTCCCCATGTCCGCAATCTTGTGGCGAATCGCCTGAATCTTCGAGATGGGGTTGTCGAACTGTTCGCGTTCGTTCGCGTAGGCGATGGCGTCGTCGAGGGCGGACTGTGCGAGTCCGGTCGCCTGCGCGGCGATACCGATACGGCCACCGGTCAGGATGTGGAACGCCGCAGAGAGACCACGACCTTCCTCGGTGAGGCGGTTCTCGGCCGGGATACGCACGTCGTCGAAGGTGAGCCCCGTCGTGTCGGAGGCACGGAGGCCGAGTTTCTCTTCTTTCTTGCCGACTTCGTAACCGGCGTCTTCGGGGACGAGGAACTGCGTGACCGAGTTCGGGTCGTCAGGGTCTGTCTTCGCGAAGAGGATGCACACGCCGCCTCGCTGGCCGTTCGTGATCCACTGCTTCTGGCCGTTGATGATGTACTCGTCACCCTCACGGCGAGCGACGGTCGACATCTCTGCCGGGTTCGACCCCGCTTCGGGTTCGGACAGGGCGAACATTCCGACTGGACGACCTTCGGCCATCTTCGGAAGCCACTTTTCTTTCTGGGCTTCGGAAGCGAACTCCGCGATACACTCGGTCGCGAGACAGTGAACAGAGAGTGCGGTGGCGACGGCGAGTTGCCCGTAGGCGACTTCCTCGTTGACGACGGCGTAGGTGGTTCGGTCGGCACCGAATCCGCCGTACTCCTCGGGGACGGTCAGTCCCGTCAAGTCGAGTTCTGCGAGTCCGTCCCAGACCTCCTCGGGGAACGTCTCGGTCTCGTCGGCCTCACGCGCAGTCGGGCGGATTTCCTCGACGGCGAACTCGTGGACCACGTCCTGAATGGCCCGTTGCTCGTCAGTCAGACCCGTAGCAGACCCTACTGATTCCATGGTGTTCACTACGGACCGTCATTGAAAAAGATGATTGAACTGTCTCAGCGGATGTGACACCCGTGTCACGGGAGGAGAAGAGACGAGTGGAGAGGAGAACAGGAGGAGAAACGGGGAGACTGCTCAGTTCTGGAGGAACGTCAGCACGTCCTCGGCGGAGGCACCCAGACCGCCACCCTGTGCGAAGGTCGGACTTCCGCCGCCACCACCGCCGAACTCGTCGGTCACTTTGGAGACGACGTCGCCGGCGGCGACGTCACCTGCGCTCGCGACGACGAGGAACGGCGCGTTGGATTCGCCGACAGCGACGATGACGTCTGCATCGCCGCGCGCCTCCTTCGCTGCCTCGCCAACTTCGTTGGCCTCGAATCCCGAGACTGACCCGAGTTTCCACGTCACACCGTCTCGTTCGACCGTCTCGAAGTCGGCGAGTCGAGCGCCCAGAATCTCCGACTTCAACTCGAAGAGTTGGGATTCGAGTTCGTCGCGTGCGTCGACGGCGTCTGCTGCCGCCGACCCGAGGTCTTCGAGGCTCGTTCCGAGGACGCTCGCGGCATCGTACGCGGACTTCTGTACCTCGGCGCGGTGGTCGATTGCCGACGGGCCGACTGCGAACTCGACACGGGTGAGTCCCTCACCGGGGTTCGACCGGCCGAGCAGTTCGACCGGCCCGATTTCGGTGGTGTTCGAGACGTGCGTGCCGCCGCAGGCCGCCCAGTCCCATCCCTCGATGGTGACGATTCGTACCTCGTCGGCGTCGGCGAACACGCCCTCTTCGGTCTTGACGTTGAACGCGACTTCCTCGCGGTCACGGGCTTCTTCGACCGGAATCTCTTCCCACGACACGTCTCGCGAGTCCCAGACTGCTCGGTTGACGAGTCGCTCTAACTCGGCGAGTGCGTCGTCGTCGACTTCGGTCGACGTCTCGAAGTCCACCCGAACCTTCTCGTCGGAGATTCCGAACCCGCCGTAGCCGAGGTCGTCGAAGATGTGTCGCGCCGCACCGTAGAGTACGTGACTCGCGGTGTGCGCCCGCATACAGTAGGTTCGGAAGTCGTCGTCGACGACGCCCGTCACCTCGTCACCGACCGAGAAGTCAGGGTCGGCAGCGAGTTCGTGGACGACGCCCTCGTCGGTCGTGCGGACGTGTTCGACCTCGGTGCCGCCGAGAACACCGCGGTCAGACGGTTGGCCACCGCCTTCGGCGTAGAAGTACGTCTCGTCGAGGACGACCGAGCGGCCGTCGATATCGGTGACTGTCGCCTCGAATGCACGGACTGTGGGGTTGTCGGATGCGAGAGCGGATGACATGTGGGCGTCGAGACGCCCGAGAGAGAAAAATCGTGCTACTCGTCCACGAGAGTCACATCGAGGCGCTCTTCGAGTGCGCGAATGACCGACCCACCGATGTTCGCGCGGGTCGCCCGACCTTGCTCGATGGCGAGGAGCTGTTTCTCTTCGAGGTCGAGTTCGGCCGCGAGTTCTTCGAGTTGCAGACCGGCGTCCTGCCGGGCAGATTCGACTGTGTCGCCGTATCCGGAGACGAGGTACGGGAGGCGGTCTTTCTCGTAGTTCGTCCCTTCTTTCTCCCAGTGCTTCGCGCTCCCCTTGGCGCTGTCGTACATCTTCGCCGTCCGCTGGGCGGCGCGCTTGCGGCGACTGCGCTCGGAGTCGTCGCGAGTCGTCTGCGACTGCTCGCGTTTGCGGTCAGTGTGGCGGTTCTCGCCGTGGGGCGCGCAGTCGGAACAGACCAACAGGTTGGCTCCGGCCACGTTCGCTCGGCGGAGTTTCGTCGTCGCCCGTCCACAGAGTTCGCAACTGTCGCCACCGGAGTCACCGCCGCCCCGGTTGGTCGAGTACTTGGCCATGTGGCGTGTTACTCGTTCGACCCTTTTAAACTCGCGCACAGCGGGTGGTTCGAACGTCGAGTCGGCACGAGTTCGAGAACGAGACAGCACTGTTGCTCTCGCGGATGTGTCAGAGAACCCACCGAGAGAATCCTCTCGTGGGTGTGTAGTTTCGGAAGGATTGTGCGTGGGTGATGTCCGTGTAGGAAATCACCTGCATCTTGCGATGCGTGGGACCGGATTTGAACCGGCGGACCTCTACAGGACAGCGCCCTCAACGCTGCGCCGTTGGCCTGGCTTGGCTACCCACGCTCGCTGTGTCTTACTGCACTCTCCGTTACCCCGCGGTAATTTAAATGACTTTCCTTTCGACTCGACAATGTCGGGCGTTTGCAGGCGACGTAGGGAGCGAAGGGCAGAACGATTTTTGGCCTCCCAGTCCCCCTGTACGGCTATGGAGTTTCGAGCACGCGACCACGTCCGTGGACTCACGGCCATCCTCTCAGTACTCTCGCTCGCGCTCGTTTTCGGGGCGGTGCTCGGTGCGATTCCGCGCGCGGCCATCCCGCAAGCATCTGACGGTGTCCTGAACGCGATTCCGCACGTGAATGCCGCCATCGGAACCGTCGCAATCGTGACGATTCTCTCCGGCGTCCGGTTCGTCCGACGTGGAGAGGTCGAGAAGCACCAGCGAATGATGCTCACCTCGTTCGCCCTCTTTGCGACGTTTCTCGTCCTCTATCTCTACAAAGTCGTCGTACAGGGGACGACGCCGTTCCCGGGGCCACAGACGGTCTACCAGTTCGTCTACCTCCCGACGCTGGCGATTCACATCCTGCTCGCCATCGTCTGTGTTCCCATCGTCTACTACGTCTTACTGCTGGCGCTGACCCGGCCCATCTCCGAGGTGTTTGGGACGAAACACGCCCGATTCGGTCGTCTCGCAGCGTCGCTGTGGCTCATCTCGTTCGTCCTCGGAAACGTCGTCTACTTCCTGCTCTACGTCGTCTACTGAACGGACAAAGGGAGTATCCTGTCCGGACCGACGAGCAGGAATCGAACCTGGTCGAGATTGGCCACGGACAGGTAGTCGGTACGTGGTGTGACCGGCAGGTCACAGAGACGGAGCTGGGCGAGACGTCTCGCTGACATACACGTCGCCCCGTCGTCAGTATCGCACTCCGTCTGTACCTCGTGCCGTCACCCGGTTTCTGACGGTGCGAAGTACGTGTAAATAGACGAATGCGAAGGAAAAGAAACGACGCGTTGATTATGTTAGCACGGCGCGTAGAAAGAATCAACTAACGCGACAGACGGCGAAAACAGAACGTCTCAGGCGTCAGTCGCTGGCGGGAGCGTCTGCGCCGACGATTGGCCGACTGATGTCGCGGTCGGTCTCCTCGCCGTCGATATCGTAGGGGTACTCGCCGGTCACACAACCGAGACACAGGTCGGACCGCGACTTTTCGAGGACTTCTGCGACAGAATCGATAGAGAGGTACGAGAGGCTATCTGCCCCGATGGTGTCGCAGACTTCTTCGACGGACTTGTCCGAGGCGATGAGTTCCTCCCGTGTTGCCATGTTGATGCCCATATAACAGGGAGCCACGATTGGTGGCGCACCGATGCGCATGTGGACCTCTTCGGCACCGGCCTCACGGAGGAGTTGGACGAGTTGGTTGGAGGTGGTCCCGCGAACGATACTGTCGTCGATCAGTGTGACGGACTTCCCTTCGACAGTGCTCTTTATCGGGTTGAGTTTCAGGCGGACAGCGCGCTCGCGTTCGTCCTGCGTCGGCATGATGAACGTCCGGCCGACGTAGCGGTTCTTCATCAGACCCTCCGCGAATTCCACGGTCGCATCGTCCTCTTGGGCCGCTTCGGCGTACCCGGAGGCGAACGCGCGTCCCGAGTCGGGAACCGGCATGACGACGTCGGTGTCGACACCGGCCTCTTCCCAGAGTTTGCGCCCGAGACCACGACGCACCTCGTAGACGAGCGAGTCGTTCATCACGGAGTCTGGTCGGGCGAAGTAGATGTGTTCGAAGAAGCAGTGGGCCGTGTTCTTGCGTTCGACGAGTTGGTACGAGTCGAATCCAGAGCCGTCGGGTTCGAGAACGACGAGTTCGCCCGGTCGGACGTCGCGGACGAGTTCACCGTCGAGCGTGTCGATTGCGGCGGACTCGGAGGCGATGACGTAGCCGTCGTCGACTTTCCCGATACAGAGCGGACGGTTACCCTCTGGGTCGCGAACGCCCAGCACCGTCTCGTCGTGCATGATGGTCAGCGCGTACGACCCGTGGATTCGCTCCATCGTCCGCTTGACCGCACGGACGAGGTCCTCTTCGAGGAGGTTCCGGGCAAGGTCGTGGGCGATGACTTCCGTGTCGCCCGTCGAGGTGAACGCGTGCCCGTAGTTCTCCAGTTCGTCGCGGAGTTCGTCGGCGTTCACGAGGTTCCCGTTGTGCGCGAGGCCGAGTGAGCCCGACTTGAACGAGACGGCGAACGGTTGTGCACAGGACTTCGACACGTCGCCTGCAGTGGGGTATCGAACGTGTCCGATGCCTGCTTGTCCGTTCAGGCCGTCGAGGTCCTCCGCGCTGAAGGCGTCTCCGACGAGGCCCATCTGGACGTGGCTGTGTTGTTGGAACCCGTCGTGGGTGACGATGCCTGCGGACTCTTGCCCTCGGTGTTGGAGGGCGTACAGTGAGTAGTACAGGGGTCGTGCAGCGTCTCGGCCGCCGAGTGCGACGCCGACGACACCGCACTTCTCGGTTGGTCCGCTGATGTGGTGGGAGTCGTCCCGCCCATTTGCCATGGAAGCAGATAGAGCGGGGAGGGGGTAAAAAACCCGTCCTTATGCAGTAACTGCGGGTTCCGACACCAGAAAATATGCATATGTGTGCACAAATGTAGGGCAACACAGCCACGATGGCGGTCGCTGATTCGAGTACGGACGCCGTCTGTAGCGAGGAACGACAGTGACGGTTCGTCAGGCGGGGTGACGCGCCGGATGACGCCGCAGAACGAGCGCCTAGTGGTACCGAATAGCACAGAAGAGAAGACAGACCGAGTGTCAGGAACGCGATTGTGTTGCTCGCCGTGAGACGGCGAGACAGAAGACAAAGTGACGGTCAGCGACCGTCGAGAGTCGTTATTTATCGCCGGCTTTCGACTGCCAGGCGTAGCTGCGACGCTTCTTCGACTTACCGAAGCCGCAAGACGAGCAGACCTTCTTCTTCACGTGGTAGGACTTCTCGCCGCAGCGACGGCACTTCACGTGCGTCGTCTTGTTCTTCTTTCCTTGGCTAGGGGTTCCTGCACCCGTCATGCTTTGATGGTGACGACGTTATCGCCGCGTATAATGGTTGTGTCTTGGACTTGCTCGAGTTCGATATCCCCGGGCACAGTGTCTTCGTCCAGCGCTTCTTCGAGAACGACGTTCATGTGCTGGTCGTAGCCAGCGAGGACGCCGTAGTATGCGTTGCCGTCCTTGAGGAGAACCGTCACCGGTTCGTCGAGTGACGCTTCGAGGACGTCGAGAGGTCGACCGCTCATAGTTCAATTCCATCCCGTAATTATCTTAAAGGTGCCGAACCGCCCGAATCGGCGACTCTCACCGAATACAGAACGAATCGGTGTTGAGACGGCCGTGTCTGTCCCCAAACGACACCGCCCGATAGCGATTGTTACGGACGTGTGTGCGAGCGCGATGAACCCACGTAGTTTTTAGTACCCCAGTGAGTAGGTGCCGATACCAGAAACCCGCGGGTAAGTGCGGGTGTGCCCAAATCGACCGGCTGGGCCCACCTCGCACGCGGGGTCAATCGACCGACGAGCTGCAAGACGCCGGGGCCGATGGCCCCCAGACACCCGTCTTTCCGTGAGCACCCTCGCCACCTCGTGGCTTTCGATGCTCGGAATATCGAGATTCAAACCATGGAAATCGAAATCGCAACCATAGGCGGATACGAAGAAGTCGGCCGTCAGATGACGGCCGTCCGTGCCGGAGACGACGTCGTCGTCTTCGACATGGGCCTCAACCTGTCGCAGGTCCTCATCCACGACAACGTTGAGACCGAAAAGATGCACAGCCTCGACCTCATCGATATGGGCGCCATCCCGGACGACCGTATCATGAGCGACCTCGAAGGTGACGTTCAGGCAATCGTGCCGACCCACGGCCACCTCGACCATATCGGTGCCATCTCCAAACTGGCACACCGCTACGACGCACCCATCGTCGCGACGCCGTTCACCATCGAACTGGTGAAACAGCAGATCGAGGGCGAGAACAAGTTCAACGTCAACAACGACCTCATCAAGATGAGCGCCGGTGAGACGATGTCTATCGGTGACTCCGGACAGGTCGACCTCGAGTTCGTCCACGTCACCCACTCCATCATCGACGCCATCAACCCGGTCCTCCACACGCCGGAAGGTGCCATCGTCTACGGTCTCGACAAGCGGATGGACCACTCGCCGGTCCTCGAAGACCCAATCGACATGAAGCGCTTCCGTGAGATTGGCCGCGAAGGAAACGGCGTCCTCGCCTACATCGAAGACTGTACGAACGCCGGCCGGAAGGGCCGCACGCCCTCCGAGTCCGTCGCACGTCGCCACCTCAAGGACGTCATGACCTCCGTCGAGGACTACGACGGCGGGATCGTCGCCACGACGTTCTCCTCTCACATCTCGCGTGTCTCCTCGCTCGTCGAGTTCGCAAACGACATCGGCCGCCAGCCTGTGCTCCTCGGTCGCTCGATGGAGAAGTACTCCGGCACCGCCGAGCGCCTCGGCTTCGTCGACCTGCCCGACGACCTCGGGATGTACGGTCACCGAAAGTCCGTCGACCGAACCTTCAAGCGCATCATGAAGGAGGGCAAGGAGAACTACCTGCCAATCGTCACGGGCCACCAGGGCGAACCACGCGCGATGCTCACCCGTATGGGCCGCGGCGAGACCCCGTACGAACTCGACGATGGCGACAAAGTCATCTTCTCTGCGCGGGTCATCCCGGAGCCGACCAACGAGGGACAGCGCTACCAGTCCGAGCGTCTCCTGCGCATGCAGGGCGCTCGCATCTACGACGACATCCACGTCTCCGGTCACCTTCGTGAGGAAGGGCACTACGAGATGCTGCAGGCGCTCCAGCCCCAGCACGTCATCCCGGCCCACCAGAACCTCAAAGGCTTCGCTCCGTACGTGGACCTCGCAGAGAGTCAGGGCTACGCCCTCGGCCGCGACGTCCACGTGACGCGGAACGGCAACATGATCCAACTGGTGGAGTGATGAGTTCGGACGCGACGGAACAGCGAGTGCTCGAGGCGATTCGTGAGCGACGCGAACTCGTCAACGAAGCGCTCGACGAGGACGTACCGATGGCCGAGCCAGAACGGCTCTACGAGGCCTCTCGGTACCTCCTGAAGGCCGGTGGGAAGCGACTCCGCCCGACAGTCTCGCTCTTGACGGCCGAGGCGCTCGCCGACGTCGAACCGATGTCGGAAGATTACCGCGCGTTCCCGACCCTCACGGGAGAGGCAATCGACGTGATGATTGCCGCCGTGAGCATCGAGGTCATCCAGTCGTTCACCCTCATCCACGACGACATCATGGACGACGACGACCTTCGACGCGGCGTTCCAGCAGTTCACAAAGAGTACGACACCGAGACCGCGATTCTCGCGGGCGACACGTTGTACGCGAAGGCGTTCGAACTGCTGACGAAGACGGGCGCGGACCCGGCGGCCGGCCTCGAAGCCGTCCGTCGTCTCGCCACCACCTGCACGCAAATCTGCGAAGGACAGGCGCTCGACATCGACTTCGAACGGCGAACCGAGGTTCTCCCCGACGAGTACCTCAGGATGGTCGAACTCAAGACGGCCGTCCTCTACGGAACCGCGGCCGCCATCCCGGCGGTCCTCATGGGTGCCGACGACGACGTCGTCGAAGCCCTCTACCAGTACGGCATCGAGTCCGGAAGCGCGTTCCAGATTCAAGACGACGTGCTCGACCTGACCGTGCCGTCAGAGAAACTGGGTAAGCAGCGAGGGTCTGACCTCGTCGAGAACAAGGAGACAGTCATCTTCCTGCACGCACGCCAGCAGGGTCTTGACGTGGACAACCTCGTCGATGCAGCGTCGGCCGAAGAACTCACCGAGGCCGACGTCGAGGCCGCCGTCGCGGAACTCGAAGCCGCCGGCAGCATCGACTACGCTCGTGAGATGGCCGAAGACCTCACCGAGCAGGCGAAAGCACGTCTCGATGTCCTCCCCGACAACGAGGCGCACGACTTGCTCCGCGACATCGCCGACTACCTCATCACCCGCGGGTACTGAGCGCCCCCGGCGTCGGCAGTCGTTTCTGTTGGACCTGCGGTCCGACACACCGTTTCTCACCGTCGCTCGTCTCTCCGAGCGCACCGCAACTGATATCCCTACAGGCGTGTTAACATTTCTCGTACCCCTGCCCGCGCGAGGACCCTTCCCCGCAATCCGGGCCTGTTTTTAGGCGCGCCGCGGAATCGGACGGTAATGGACGACGAGCTTCGAGAACGTATCGAGCGAGAGGCGGAGAAACACGCACTCCTCAACGCAGTTAAACACGACAGCGACGCCGACGTGGGTGCCATCATGGGCCCGCTGATGGGCGAGAATCCCGAGTTCCGACAGCACGGTGGCGAGATTCCGGGACTCATCGGTCCGGTCGTCGCGAACGTCAACCAGCTTTCGACGGACGAAAAACGCGAGCGACTCGAAGAACTCGCGCCCGACGAACTCGCAGAGATGGAAGCCGAAGAGGAAGAAGACGACTCACTGCTTCCCGAACTCCCGAACGTCGACGCCTACGACGAGGTTCGCATGCGCGCCGCGCCGAACCCCAACGGTCCGTGGCACCTCGGCCACGCCCGCATGCCCGCCGTCATCGGCACGTACAAAGACATGTACGACGGGTCGTTCATCGTCCGCTTCGACGACACCGACCCCGAGACGAAGCGTCCCGACCTGAGCGCGTACGACGCCATCCTCGAAGACATCGCATACCTCGGCTTCGAACCCGACGACGTGATTCGCGCCTCCGACCGCGTCGAGACCTACTACGACTACGCCCGCGAACTCATCGAGATGGGCGGCGCATACACCTGTTCGTGCTCCGGTGAGGAGTTCTCGAACCTGAAGAACAACGCCAAGCCGTGTCCACACCGCGACAAGGACGCAGAGACGACCCTCGACGAGTTCGAGGACATGGTCGCCGGCGAGTACTCCTCCGGCGAGATGGTCCTCCGCGTCAAGACCGACATCGAGCACAAGAACCCCGCGCTGCGTGACTGGGTCGCGTTCCGTATGATCGACACGCCCCACCCACGCGAAGAAGCCGAAGACTACCGCGCGTGGCCGATGCTCGACTTCCAGTCTGGCGTCGACGACCACCTCACGGGTGTCACGCACATCATCCGCGGCATCGACTTACAGGACTCCGCGAAGCGCCAGCAGTTCGTCTACGACTACTTCGGGTGGGACTACCCCGAAGTCATCCACTGGGGCCACGTGCAGGTCGACGACTACGACGTGAAGATGTCCACGTCGAGCATCAAGGAACTCATCGACGCGGGCGAACTCGACGGCTGGGACGACCCACGCGTGCCGACCATCAAGAGCCTCCGTCGCCGCGGCATCCGTGGACAGGCCATCGTCGATGCGATGGTCGGCCTCGGAACGTCCACCTCGAACGTCGACCTCTCGATGTCGACCATCTACGCGAACAACCGCGACCTCGTCGACGACGAGACGGACCGCTACTTCCTCGTCCGTGATGGACAGGAGTTCGCCGTCGAAGGCGGTCCAGACGTCGCGCACCCGCCGCTCCACCCGAGCTTCGAAGACCGCGGGACCCGCGACATCCCGGTCGGCGACAGCGTCCTCCTCGAATCGGGTGACGTGCCCGCCGAAAGTGACCGCGTCTGGCTCAAAGGCTTCGGTGCGGTCCGCCGCGAGGGCGACACGCTCGTCGCAACCGGTGACGACCTCGACGTGGTTCGTGAGGGCGAAGTCGACGTGATTCACTGGGCACCCACCGACGGCGTCTCGGTCCGAATGCGCACCATGGACGGCGACGTACTGGGCGTCGCAGAACCCGACTTCGGCGACGTCCCCGTGGACGAACTCGTCCAGTTCGAGCGCGTCGGATTCGTCCGCGTCGACGAGAAGGGCGACGACGAGACGCTCGTCTTCTTCGCCCACAAGTAACGCCACCCGAACACGAACACTCGTTTTACCGCCGCCCGCGTAGGACGCGGCGTGACCCTCGTAGACCTCACTCGACGTGTCGAGTCCGGGATGCCAACGTATCCCGGCGACCCACCCGTATCGGTCGAACCGCACGCCGAATTCGACACCGACGGCTACCGAGTCTCCCACCTCGAACTCGGGAGCCACACTGGCACCCACGTCGATGCGCCGGCACACACCGAACCGAACGGGCGAACGCTCGACACGTATTCAGTCGAGGACCTCCGCTTCACTGCCCACGTCGTCGAGTGCCGCCACATCGGGGCGAACGGATTCGTCACACCAGACGCGATTCCGTCCGAACTGTCCAAAGACGTCGATTTCCTCGTCTTCCGAACCGGGTGGGAAGACGAGTGGGGAACCGACCGCATGACCGACCATCCGGCGCTCGCGCCCGAAACTGGACGAGTGTGTGCCGACCGAGGAGTGTCGGTCGGAATCGACGCACTCAGTCCGGACCCGACCGGTGGTGACGGCATCCCGGTTCACCACGCAGTCCTCGGGTCCGGAAACGTCATCGTGGAGAACCTCTGTGGGTTGCAAGCGCTTCCGGCCGACCGTCCGGTCGACCTCTTCGTGATGCCGCTTCGGGTCGATGCCGACGGAGCACCGGCGCGAGCCGTGGCAGAAGTTTAAGTCGGAAGACGGGGGCAGTGGAGAAGGAAGGCGAGGCCAGTAGAGAGAAAAGACGGAGCCAGTGAAGCCAACAAGCTGCCGCGAATGGGCGCTCAGAGCGCCACGACGAGAACGAAGCCGACGAGAATCGAGGCCGTCAACAGGACTTGGACGGCAGACGACGCGAGGACGCCAATCGTCGTGTAGAGGGCGCGCCGACTGCTCTGTTCTGCGTCTTCGTGTTCGAGATACTCGATGACGAAGACGGTTCCAGCGACGCCGAGGACCAACCCGAGGGGACCGAAGACGAACAGTAAGATGAACCCAACGACGCCCGCGATAATCGACGTTCGCGTCGACGCGCCGCCAACTCGTGCAGCGATGACGCCGGCACCGTAGTCGGTGACGATGGCGATGACGCCGACGAGGAGGAGGCCGAAGAGCGCGAGCAGACTCGGCTCTGAGAATCCGGACGACCACCAGTAGACGAGGACCCCGATGACGGAGAGAATCGCCCCCGGGAGGAACGGAAGGATGCTCCCGGCGACGCCGAGGACGAGGAGGGCGAGTGCGAACCAGAAGAACAGGTCCATACCTCTCGTTGAACCCGGAACGTAATCACCTCACCGAGAACACACCGCCGACCAGATTCGGGGCATGATTTATTGCCTCGTCAACGGAATGATAACAAGAACCATGCCAATCGATCCGTCCTTCGAAGAGAACCGAGAGCGCGTCGACGACGGGAGTGGTGTCGCAGTCTGGGGGCCGACCGACCCACCCGAGAAGCTCGGAATTCACGGGACACACGTCGCCGTCGACTTCGATATCTGTCTCGCTGACGGTGCGTGTCTCGAAGACTGTCCTGTCGACGTGTTCACGTGGGTGGACACACCCGGTCACCCCGAGTCGGACATCAAAGCCGAGCCGACACACGAAGACCAGTGTATCGATTGCATGCTCTGTGTCGACGTCTGTCCGGTCGATGCCATCGACGTCGACCCCGGCCGAGCGGGACGCATCTAGCCTCGTCCGCACGTCGTCTCGCCCGTACTGACTCTCTCGCGTGCGAGCCGGACGCCGAGAGCGACGGCCCTCGCTGACTTTTCAAGCGGGTAGCACAAAAGATTATTATGAATCTGAGCTAGCACTAAGCAGAGAGTGTTCTCAATGCACATGGTGGTACTTACCAAAGGTGTCCCTGACTTTCGAGAGGGACAGGTATCGTTCGACGAAAACGGGCATCTAGAGCGGGGGAAGACGCCCACGGTGATGAACCCGAACGACAAGTTCGCACTGGAGGCGGCGCTCCAGACACGGGTTCGACACGGCGGCAACGTCAGTGTGATGAGCATGGGTCCGCCGGGGTACAAGGAAGTGCTCCAGGAGGCGATGGAGTCGGTGTACGCCGACGACCTGTATCTCATCTCTGACCGGGAGATGGCGGCGGCCGACACGTGGGCGACGGCGATTACGCTCAGTGCGGCCATCGAGAACCTCGACGAGATGCCGGATATCGTCTTTTCGGGGTTCAAGACGGCAGACGGGGAGACCGGTCACACCGGCCCCCAGACGAACTGGTGTCTCGACATGCCGCTCGTCACGCACGTCATCTCGCTCGACATCGACGAAGAAGAACGAGTTCTCCGAGCGAAACGACTCGTCGAGGGGGACATAGAAGAGATAGAGACGGTCGAAACCTCACTTCCGGCGTTCGTCGTCGCCGACCCGGAGTTCGTCCCCTCGTATCGGTCGGCCGGCGAGCGGCTCACGTTGAAGGACCTCCGCGCGGAGACTCAGCAACGTGCGCCTGACTTCGAGGACTATCTGACGGTGTGGGACCACACCGGCATCAACGTCGACCCAGACTACATCGGCCTCGACGGGTCACCGACCATCGTCTCGTCTGTCGACCCGATTCCGAAAGCGCCGGCAGAGCGTGAGGCGACGATGGTCGACCCGGCAGACACCGAGTCGATGACAGCCGTTCTGGAGGCGATGCAGTCGGCAGTCGGTGGCGACGCGTCGGCCGCGGAGGTGACTGGCGATGACTGAGTTCGACCCGGGTGAGTACGAGATCTCGGAACTCGGTCCCGCGCTCAAAGACATCGAAGACGTCGGCGAGTTAGAAGAGATTCTGCAGGCGGAACACCGCGGACAGAACCGCGCACCCGTCATCGCGCTCATCGAGAGTCGTATCGAGAAGTTCTCCGAAGACGACGACGAACCCGCAGACGCCGGGAGCCTCGACCTCGCGTCGATGAGTACGGCCGACGTGGGGAACGCGCTGCAAAACATCGACGAGGTAGACGACCTCGAAGCACTCCTCGAAGCAGAAGAGGCGGGCGAAGACCGGGGCGCAGTCAAACGCCTCATCAACAAGCGCATCGACTCCGTCCAGGGGAGTGACGAAGAGGTCACGGTCGCCGATGTCGACGAACGAACCGCCGAAGAGCGACATCCCGACCTCGACCACCCGACGCGCGACAAGCGTCACGTTCGCTCGCTCCACGGCGGCGTCTACGAAGACATGTGGGTCTACTGTGAGACGCAGGCGGGCGAACTCGTCGACGTCTCGAAAGAGATGCTCGGGAAGGCGCGCGAGTTGATGGACCAGTACAACGACGACTACGATGCAGACGAACGTGTCGTGGCCGTCCTCATCGGGTCCGACGTCTCGAAGCACGTCGACGACGTCATCGCCTACGGTGCCGACGTTGTCGTCGTCCGCGAAGACGAGCGACTCGAACGGTTCCAGCACAAGCCCTACACGGAGATATTCTGCGACATGGCCCGCGCGGGGGCGACTCACAACCGTGGCGAAGTGACGGATGGCCGTGACGAGGAGTGGCGCGAGTACGACAAACCGCGCTACACGGTGTTCCCGGCGACGAACAACGGCCGCGACCTCTCGGCACTCGTACAGGCCGAACTCGACTCCGGCCTCGCCAGCGACTGTTCTGGACTCTACATCACGAACGAAATCATCTCGAACCCCGTCAAGACCGGCGTCGCCGGCGAGAAAAAGGAGTTCGAGCGCGTGCTTCACATGAAGCGCCCGGACTTCTCCGGGTTCGAGTACTCGACGATTCTCTGTATCGACAACCCGACACGAGAGTTCCACCCACAGGGTGCATCGGTCATTCCGGGGAGTTTCGACATCCCCGAGGGTGACCCAGACCGCGAGGGTCTCGTCGTCGAACACGACGCGCCGCTCGACGACGACTGGTTCCGTATCTTTGTGACCGAGTGGGACCAGTTGGACGAAGGAATCGACCTGACCGGCCACGACGTCATCGTCGCCGTCGGCCGGGGTATCGGCGACGACCCGACGAAGGGTATCGAACTGGCGCTGGAACTCGCAAATCAGTTCGAAGACGCCGAAGTGGGTGTCACCCGCGGTATCGTCACGGGGTCGTTCCAGTTCGACGGCCACGTCGAACAGTACACCCACGAAGACAGACAGATTGGTGAGACCGGACAAATCGTCGCGCCCAAACTGTACATCGCGGCGGGCATCTCCGGCGCAGTGCAGCACAAAGTCGGCATGGACGAGTCGGACACGATTATCGCAATCAACACCGACCCGGACGCGCGCATTCGCGACTTCTCCGACTACTTCATCGAAGGCGACCTGTTCGACGTTCTCCCCCGACTGACGACGGCACTGAAAGAAGGACGATTCGAGGCGGCAGTTGCGAGTGATGGTGGTGAGCGAATCGAAGATTCGCGAGTCTCGTCAGACGGAACGTCTGACGGTGGCGTTGCCGGCGACCGAGGTGATTCCCAATGAGCGACTACGAACACTACGAAGCTATCGTCGTCGGGGCAGGCCCCGGCGGTGCGGCCGCAGCAGCGACGTTCGCTAACTACGGCATCGAGACGCTCGTCCTCGAACGCGGTGTCGAAGCCGGGTCGAAGAACGTCTCGGGAGGACTCATCTACGCAGAAGAGTCCGCACCGTACACCATCGACGACCTCTTCCCCGGATTCCGCGAAGAGGCGGCAGAACGGCCGATTACGAAGTACCACATCCACAACCTCGCCGGGGACAAGGTGGAGTCGTTCGACCTGACGAAACTCCACGAACACGACACCGAGTGGTCGGACTCCGTCCTCCGGCGGAAGATGGATTCGTGGCTCGAAGAGCGCGTCCACGAACGAACGCGCGAGACAGGTGGTGGCCTCTTGACTGGCGTCCACGTCACCGGCTTGCTCCGCGAGGAAGGGAAAATCGTCGGCGTCGAGTTGGACGAACTCGACCCGATAACGGCCGACGTCATCGTCGCCGCCGACGGGGTGAACTCCGAACTCGCTCGCGATGCGGGCTTGATGGACTGGGACGACCCCGAACAGTGGTTCCAGGGCGTCAAAGCCGTCGTCGACATGCCGAGCGACGTCATCGCCGACCGGTTCAACGTCGACGAAGACGAAGGCGTGGCGCACCTCTTCTCTGGCGACCTGTTCCAAGGTGTCCGCGGTGGCGGGTTCCTCTACACGAACCGCGAGACGCTGTCGCTGGGGACCGTCTTCCACCTCGACAGTCTCGTCGCCGAACAGGCCGAACCGCACGAACTCCTCGACGCCATGTTGACCCACCCGCTGCTCGGACAGTGGCTGGGTGACGACTACACGGAACTGGAGTACAGTGCGAAACTCGTCCCCGACTCGAAGAAGGTGGCACTGCGCGAACCGCACTTTGGCCGCTTGCTCGTCGTCGGCGACGCCGCCGGTCAGATGCAGGCCCAAGGGCCCATCATCAAGGGCATGAACCACGCGGTCACCGCAGGTGCGCTCGCTGCCGAGTCGTACGCACAGGCGAAGTCGCGAAACGAACCCGAGAAGGCGGGAGCGCGGTACGCCAAGAAACTCCGGTCCGAAGGTGTGATGCAGAAGCTTCGCCCGCGCGGGTACGAGATGTTCCGTGGCGTCACCGAAGACGACAGCGTCACCAACCTCACCGAATCCGTGCTGACGTCGTTCGTCGGTCGTGCCGGCATCCGGGCGCTGTCTGGGCAACTCGAACGCCTCTACAACGTCCCGGCGCTCTCGTCGATGATTCCGGACACGCAGACGCCGTACGTCACGCTCCCGACAGTCATCGCAGAGGAACTCGGGACACCGGTCCGCGAGCAGAGTTCGGTCACGCCGCCGAGTCTCGAAGAGCGCATCGGGAACCTGACCTACGACACCGACATCGGGACGCCACACATCACACTCCTCGACAACTCCTACGAGGCGAGTGGTGCCGCCGTGGCGGCCTGCCCGGTCTCCGCAGTCGACTTCGGTGGTGGCTGTTACCGCGAAGAACTCGTGCGGACGAACGGCTCCGAAGAGCGCGTCGTCAGCCTCGACACACAGCCCTGTGTCGAGTGTGGGACGTGTGCCGTCGTCGCCGACACCGAGTGGAGACACCCACGCGGCGACAAGGGTGTCGAGTTCAAGTGGGGATGAACACGTGACCGGGGACACTGCACAGTCAGGGTGGTCGGACGATACCGACCGCGTCGCTGAGAGCGAACGCGACCCAGAACACGTGCGGTTCGGAGAGCGCGTTCGGGAACTCGCGTCCGAGGCCCAACAGGCCCGCGAGCGCTTCGACCCCCCAGACGAATCGGCGGCAGACGAGCGAGCACTGGCGTGCGCCCGCGACGGTGTCGGCCCGGCCGTCTCGCTGTACATCGAAGCACGAACCGGTGGGCGAATGGTCGAGTTCACCCGCGAGGAGTTCCGACTCCTCCAGCGAGCGCTCAACGACTGGTTGGCGATGTACGCTCGGTGTTACGGCGTCGACCTCGACGCCGACTTCACCGTTCGAGAAGCGGCGGAAGTCCTTCTCAGAACTCACAACGTCGTCGACACGGCCCAACTGTTGACCTGCGTCCCCGCTCGGTACTGAGCGTTCGTCGTCTCAGTACCGAGCAGTCTCTCGATTATTGGCCCAGAATACCCCGCAGAGCGCCTAGCTAGACGAACGAGACGTTCTGGCAATTCATCACGAACAACTATTATTAACCATGCCTGTGATTGTGTACCATGGAAGTTACTGACAGTCTTAACTTCGGCCACAAAGACCGCAAGGACATCTACGAGTACATCGAGAGCCACGGGACCGTCAGAGAAGACGAGGTACGGCGAGCGCTCAACTTCGAACCCGCGGCCCTCGGTGCACACCTGACGATTCTGCGACGAGACGGCTACATCCGAAAAGTCGGAAAACACGTCGAAGTCGCGTACGCGCCCGAAAAAGAACAGACGGTCGAACTGGACGGGCTCGACGTGACGATTCGGATGGCCCAGAACGTCGACTTAGAGAGCCTCGTCGAGGCGATTCACGAAGTCGCCGACGAAGGCCGTTACATCGAAGCCGAGACTGTCGCGGACGTACTCGACCACGAAGAAGTCGTCCTCCGGCACAACGACGTCAGTTCCCGGATGGTGTTCGTCGCAACCGTCGACGAGAAACTGGCGGGGTGGGTCCACCTCGACCTGCCCGAAGCCGAGAAACTGAGTCACACCGCCGTCCTCACCGTCGGCACACGACCCGAGTACCGCGGCCACGGAATCGGGAGTCGCCTCCTCGAACAGGGTGTCGAGTGGGCGCGCGACCACGGGTTCGAGAAACTGTACAACAGCGTCCCGGCGACGAACGAGGGCGCCATCGAGTTCCTCGAAGCCCACGGGTGGGAGACCGAGGCGGTCCGTGAAGGCCACTACAAGATAGACGGTGAGTACGTCGACGAAGTGATGATGGCCGTCACGCTTCGGTGAGTCTCCGACACTACGACCAGTATTTTTCTGCGCCGTCGAGGGGTTCAGCGACGACGCCGTCTTGTTGAACGAGCGCTCTCGCGTGTGCCGTACAGACGTCTCTGTCAGCATCCCACGGAATGTAGAGTCTGACCGCGGCGACGCCGTCGCATCCGGATTCGCTACACTCGGCCATACCCGTCCATCGTCGTGGACGACTATCGATGTACCGCCCGCGTGGTGACGCGAGTACGATTACAGATACCTCTCGCGCTCGTCGTGCGCGACGTCTCCGCCGTACTCGTCGACGAGCGGTTCGTACGCGTCGCCGAGGGCACGCATACACTGCGCAGTCGAGTGGAAGCCGAGTTCGTCGGCCACAGAAGACCACCGCTGAGTCTGGAGTACCTTCCTGACGAGCAGGCGCTCTTCGCGGTCGGTGAGTGACGCGCGTTCGGGGGAAATCAGGTGCGCGAGTGCGAGGCGGCGGAACGCGCCCGGTGCCGTCGTGTAGAGACCCGGCCCGTAGGATGCACCGACGACGACGCGCCACTCGTAGTCCGAAAGCGACGGGTCGTCGTCGATGTCGACAGACGCGAGTGCGGCCCGCGCGACGTCCGGGTCGAGGTCGGAGAGCGCGTCTCCGAGGACGTCGCCGATGCGCTGGACGAACCACTCGGCGTGTCGGTCGTGGAGGGCGTGGCCCGCTGTCGAGAGCGGGAGCAACATGAGCGCGGAGTACTCACCGCTCGTGTCGTTTCGAGTCGTCGAGAGGTGGACGGTCCCGTAGTCGTTCTCGCGCCAGAACGAGAGGAGTTCGGGCGTCGCGCCGAATCCGACCCCGAGGTAATCGGCGTCGTCCTCGAACTCGTCGCGAATCGCCGAGAGCAAGCGCGACCCGAGTCCCGACGACCTGACGGCGTGGTGGGTTGCGATTCGCATCACGCGATAGCCGACTGGAATCCCGGCGTCTTCGTCGCGGAGTTGACTCGTGAACACGTCGGGGAGCATGTTCCCACGGATTCGGCCGCCGTCGTACATGTGGCGACGCGTCTCTGCATCGAGGTTACCCTCGCGTGCGAGCAAGGCGACAGAGACGACTCGGCCCTCGTAGGTGAGCGCCCTGAGCGTCAGGTTGGGCGCGTCGAGGAGACGAGCCAAGTCGTCAGGCTCGGTTCGGTAGTGGGCGAGGACGAGCAGTCCGAACGCCTCTCGAAGGAGGTGTTCGTCGGCGAGCAAATCGTCCGGTGTGAGCGTCTGATACTCGACAGACGCCGGGGTCGCGTCCGCAATCAACTGCGCGACGGGCGGGCGAGCGTCGAGCAACAGGGCTCTGAACGTCCACGATTCGACGGGGTCGCCGGCAGCGTAGCGAATCGGGTCGTCGAGTCGAACGTCGGTGACGGTGTGTGAGGACTCGTCCAGTCTATCCCGGAACCTGACGGCGAACCCGCGCCCTGCTCCCTCGTACCCGCGAACGGTCGTACAGAAGGCGACCGAGGGGGCATCGAGAAACGACGTGAGGAGACGAACCGGGAGGGCGGCGGCTTCGTCGACGACGACGGCGTCGGCAGTGGTCGCCGCCGCACCTGCTTCGGTTGGGGCAACGTATCGGATACGTCCGCCACGCGACGACGACAGGTCGAACTCGTCCGCACTTCCCGACTGGAAGTCGCCGAGTTCTCTGAGGAGTCGTTCGGCCCGGACGAACACTTCGGCGGCGTTGCGTCTCCCCGGTGCCGTGACGACTACGTCGCGTCCCTCAGCAGCGAGACTTCCGGCGGCGAGGCCTGCCGCGCTCGATTTCCCCCGTCCTCGGTCTGCTTCGACGACGACGGCGGTCTCCGGTTCGGCGAGTGCTTCGAGTTCGGCGAGTGCGTCGGCTTGGTCGGCAGTGAGACAGTCTTCGTATGCGCGACGCGGGAACCGCCGGTCACTTGGGACCGACGGAAGCGCCGTGTCGAACGAGATTCCCTGTCTGTACGCACCGTCGCGTTCGACGGTCCCGGTGTCGAGGTTCACGAGCGCGATACCGGGGTGGTCACGCAGCGTCGAGACGAGTCGGCCGCGGAAGCGACCGGTCACGTCGTCGGTGGTAAACGGTGGGACGGCGAGGCGTTCGTCGAACGAGTCGCGGCGAGTGACCCACTCGTCGGGGGGTGGGGTGAGGAGGACGAGGAGGCCGCCGCCGTCGACGGCACCGGCGACGCGCCCGAGCGTGTTCGCGGAGAAGTCCTCGTGGGCGTCGAGGACGACGATGGTTCGTGTCGTCCCGAGGAGTTTCGACGCCTGTCGTGGCTCGACGCGGTCGAAACGGAATCCCTCGCGAGTCGTGACGAACGTCACCTCGTCTTCTGGGACGTCTGCACCGCGAACCACGTCGAAGGCGGCGTCGATGCCGGCGTCTCGGTCGCCCGAAAAGACGAGAAGTCGGCGCTGGTCGGTGTCCATCGCCTCGTCGCGGCGGGCGGACGCGAGCGACTCCACGTCGAGTGTGCCGGCGGTGTCGTCGTCGCGAGCGTCGTCGCCGGGGGTGGTCATACCTCTCGTTTTCCCGCGAGCATATTCACTTCCTTCGGTCGGGGCGCACTGCCAGTGGTCGTCTGCTCACGGGCGAGTCTCGTAGGTGTTCAAATTCCTCCATTTTTTGGAGACATTCTCGGTGGCGAGATGCCCGAATCTCGGGGTATGCGGACTCATCGCACGCCGGTACGATTTTGAAAGCGCTTTTATGGGGTCCGAAGTAAGGAAAGGTTACAGCCTGTCCGGGGTTGATGAACCTCCTCGCCGTAGGGAATATGCCCACCCATCGCGACCGACCGACGGGTGACGCCGGCGAGGGAGTCGAGCCCGCGAGCAGGATTTAGGTGAACAACAATGGCAGTCTACGTAGATTTCGACGTACCGGCCGACCTCGCTGACAGCGCCGTCGCGGCGCTCGAGGTCGCCCGAGATACTGGTATCGTGAAGAAAGGAACCAACGAAACGACCAAGTCCATCGAGCGCGGCAACGCTCAGCTCGTCCTCATCGCGGAGGACGTCTCCCCCGAGGAGATCGTCATGCACCTCCCCGAACTCGCAGACGAGAAGGGCATCCCGTTCATCTTCGTCGAGACGCAGGACGACATCGGCCACGCCGCCGGTCTCGAAGTCGGCAGTGCCGCTGCCGCCATCGTCGACGCTGGCGAAGCGGCCGACGATGTCGAGGACATCGCGACTAAGGTCGAGGACCTTCGATAACCGACCATGAGCGCGGACGAACAAGCCAGCGACTCGACGCCCGCGGAAGTCATCGAAGTCGTTGGAAAGACTGGGATGCACGGCGAGGCCATGCAGGTCAAATGCCGCATCCGTGAGGGCTCCAACAAGGGCCGTATCATCACGCGAAACGTGCTGGGTCCCGTCCGCGAGGGCGACATCCTTCAGCTCCGCGAGACCCAGCGTGACGCCGACTCCATCGGAGGTCAGTAATCATGGTCGAGAAGCGAACGTGTGACTACAGTGGTGAAGAAATCGAGCCCGGAACGGGCACGATGTACGTCAAGGTCGACGGAACCATCCTCCACTTCAAGAACTCGAAGGCCGAGAAGAACTACTTCCTCGGTCGCGAGGCTCGTGACCTCGAGTGGACGGAAGCCGGTCGACGCGCACGCGGTCGCGCGGAGGAGGACAACTAAATGTCCGACGCCGAGCGTACCTTCGTGATGGTCAAGCCGGACGGTGTCCAGCGCGGTCTCATCGGCGACATCGTCTCCCGCTTCGAAGAGCGTGGTCTGAAGATGGTCGGTGGCAAGTTCATGCAGATTTCGGAAGAACTCGCCCACGACCACTACGGTGAGCACGAAGGCAAGCCGTTCTTCGAGGGTCTCGTGGACTTCATCACGTCCGGACCCGTCTTCGCGATGGTCTGGGAAGGTCAGGACGCGACGCGGCAGGTCCGCCAGATGATGGGCGAGACCGACCCCGCCGAGTCCGCCCCCGGTACCATCCGCGGCGACTACGGTCTCGACCTCGGTCGGAACGTCATCCACGGCTCCGACCACGAGGACGAGGGCGCAAACGAGCGCGAAATCGACCTGTTCTTCGACGAAGACGAACTGGTCGACTACGAGCGCATCGACGAGACCTGGCTCTACGAGTAAGTCTCGTCTCGATTTTCCACTTTCTCACTCGAGAGGAGCGACGGCCATCTCGGCCCACGTCCTCTCGTCCGCGCTCTCTCCGAGACGAACACCCGGTCGTCGTCTCGGGATGAGTCGTGGTACCACCGACCCTTCGACACGCGAGCTGGTTAGATACCGTCTACAGGTCCTGACCGTCAGGTCTGGCGCAAATAACCGCTTTGCTCGTCGCCAGCGAAGTGGAGGGCATGGTGGAATTGGAACTCGTCCTCATCACACTGCTGGTGATGTTCTTCGTGGGCGCAATTGCGATGCTCGGGGTGACGGCGGCCGCCGCGTGGGTGACTGCACGACTCGCAACGAACGCGTTAGCTCTGGCTCGACCGGTGGTACTCGGTCCAACCGACATCCGCGACGTCGAACTCAAAGTCGCCGGACTACGTGCGCTCGACCACGTCGACGCCGGCGTCGTCACTGCTGTCGTTCCAGAGCGAAGACGAGGGACGCGCGGACTCGACCGATTTTCGTTGACCGACGGTGTCCGATTCGACCTCGCGCTCGCGACGCCCGACGACAGAACCGCACGACTCTGGGTACCGTTTCCGACCAAGCTGACTGGTGAGTCCCGACTCGAACGTGTCGCCGAGGCGTGCGGTGTCTTCCCGGACGAAATCTCGGATGCAGTGGGAACGGAACTGCCACTCGTCCGGGATGCAGATGGACGATGGCACGTCGGTGAAGCACGACCCCGTGACTACCACAGTAACGTGGACGAGCGAGCGTACGAACCCGACTGGGCCTGACGAGTCCCGTACACCGACGTACCGTATCCTGATACAGTCGAGGTGACAAAGCACTTATTCCACTCTCCCGGGAGCGACGTATGGACGATTTTCGCTCGACCAACCGCGACCACTGGGACGAGTTGGCCGACCTCCATCCATCGACACCACTCTACGATGTGGATGGATTCTTGGACGGAGAGTCGAGCCTCATGGACCTCGAACGCGACGAACTCGGGTCAGTCGAAGGGAAGTCGCTCCTCCACCTCCAGTGCCACTTCGGCATGGACACGCTCTCGTGGGCACGAGAAGGCGCGACAGTCACCGGAATCGATTTCTCTCCGAAGGCAATCGAGATGGCTCGCGAACTCCGCGACGAGGCCGGAATCGACGCCGGCCAGGCCCGCTTTGTCGAGAGCGACGTCTACGAACTCCCAGAGAATCTCGACGGTGAGTTCGACATCGTGTTCACCTCCTACGGTGCGATTACGTGGCTCTCAGATATCGGCCGGTGGGCTGAAATCATCGACCACTTCCTCACGCCCGGTGGGACGTTCTACATCGCCGAAGTCCACCCCGTCGTCGGGGCGGTCAGCGAGACGAATGGCGAGTTCGCAAAGTTCGAGTATCCGTACTTCTCCGACGAGGTCCACCGATTCGAGAGCGACGAAGGCTACGCCAGCGATGACAAAATCGAGCACGGAACGACCTTCTATTGGGCACACACGACGGGCGATATCCTGAACGCGCTCATCACTGCTGGCCTCGATATCGAGTTCGTCCACGAGTTCCCGAAGATTTGCTACGAGCGCTTCCCGAATCTCGTCGAAGGCGACGATGGGTGGTGGCGCTTCCCCACCGGGAAGCCAGACATTCCGATGACGCTGTCTATTCGGGCGACGAAGCGGGACTAACAGCTCAAAAAAGAACGGACGGTCGAACCGCGAGCGATTTCAGGCACCTCCACGGTATTCTTCGACGACAGTCTCCCACGAGACACGTCCCTCGCTAACGATGTTCTCGGGGGTGAGTGCTTCCGTCTCGAAGACTGCTGCCTCACTTGGGAGGTTCGGGTCGAGTCCTTGGAGGAATAACGGCAAGACGTTCATCTCTTCTGGCGGTCTGCCGGTCTCTTCTATCGAGAGTTCGGGGACGTCACCATCGGTCACGACCACACGCGACACCATGCCGAATATCTGGTGTGGGGGACAGTAGAAGTCGTACACGCCCGGCGTTTCGAACTTGTACAGCCAGTACCCACCGACGGGCACGAGTGGCGACGAAATCGGTCCGACGCCCTCCGGGACACGGTTCTGCCGTCCGTGTCGCTCGTGGTACGCTGAAACGCCGTGGTCCGGCGTCTCTGCGCTGTAGATGACCACATCGCCCGGTTCGACTGTGAGTCCAGTCGGTTCGTAGTGGAACGCTGTGCTCTCGGCGAGGAGTGTTGCGAGTTCTTCGACCGTCAGTGTCACATCTCCCTCCGGGGTCGGCGCAGTTACTTCGGCGGTCGGGTCGCTCAGTTCGCCGGCCTCGACGACGCCGTCTGCGGCAGCGGCGTTGATTTCAGCAATCGTGTCCTCGTCGAGGACACCCGGTGCTGTGAAGGCGAACAACTCCTCCGGGAGGTCGATGTGTAGTTCGACCTCGTGTGCCGGTCTGACGGGTTGTTTGAACGCCTCGAAGCAGTCTTCCCCTGATTCTCCCGAACACGGGTTTGGTTCCGCCGATGCGTACCCGAATATCGGGTCTAACTCGTTCGGTTCTGGCCCACCACCACTGTTACCGTTGTCCGGTGTCGAATCGTCTTCTCCGTTCTCGTCACTCTGTGCGACGGCAGTTCCCATCGCCATCCCGAGAAACGCCGATGCCCCAGCGGCGCGCAGGAGACTCCGACGTGCTATCGGGAGCCACTGTTGCTCGTCGCTCGGTTCACCCGCTGCTGGTGTG
This sequence comes from Haloferax marinisediminis, assembly GCF_009674585.1. Lineage (NCBI taxonomy): Archaea > Methanobacteriati > Methanobacteriota > Halobacteria > Halobacteriales > Haloferacaceae > Haloferax > Haloferax marinisediminis. The sequence continues at coordinate 1,640,049 of NZ_WKJP01000001.1, forward strand.
ATTGTCACATTCTACCACCATATGAAATGACAACGTGTTCAAATATAAACTCGCGTAACGTTCAATGTTGTTGATAATCAGACGGTATTGAAAAGCGTGGAATACTGGTGGTACGATTCGCGAGAACGGCTATCACGCAGACGTATTCGACCGAAAAGAGAAGAAAAGAGAGTGACCAGCGTCGAGCGACTATCGCTCAGTCGGCGGACTGGACGGGTTCTGCGAGGTCGATTTCGCCCGCGTCGAGTTCGGCTTCGACTTCACGGGCGGCTTTGACCATGTTCTCCATCTTCTGGTAGGCCACCTTGCGGGGCAGGAGTTTCACACCACAGTCCGGCGAGATGGTGAGTTTCTCCGGTGGGACGACCTTCAGACCCTGCTTGATGTTCTCTTTGATCTCCTCGACCGTCTCGACTTCCGCGTCGTGAACGTCGACGACACCGAGCGCGAGGTCGGGTTCGAACTCGGGGTCGGTGAACACGTCGATTTGGTCGTAGCCACCGTTGCAGAGCTCCACGTCGAACTCGTCGATGGGGAAGTCGTTGAGTTCGGGGTAGATGCGCGAGTAGTCACCGTAACAGACGTGCAGGCCGATGCGAACCTCGTCCGGGACGCCCGAGACGATGCGTTCGAGACACTCGCCGACGATGGCGTGGTCGTCGGGCGTCGTCGCCAGTGCGGGTTCGTCGATTTGGATGTACGTCGCGCCTGCGTTGACGAGCTGCTCGATTTCCTCGTTGACGAGGTCGGCGAGGGCGTAGGCGAGTTCTGCCTCGCTGTCGTAGTGTTCGTTGAACGACCAGCTGGCGAGGGTGTACGGACCCGTGATGGGTACCTTGACGGGCTTGGAAGCGACGTCGCGGGTGAACTCGAACTCGTCGACGAGCCACGGTTCGTCGTACTCGACCTCTCCGACGACGGAGGGCTTGTCGAAGTAGTTGTGGCCCCAGACCTTCACTGGGCCGTTGAACTCGTAGCCCGGGATGCGGTGGGCGAAGTACTCGACCATCTCTTCACGGCGCATCTCGCCGTCGACGACGGTGTCGAGACCAGCGCGCTCGTGTTCGTTCGTGATGACGCGACAGGCGTCGTCGTGGGCCTCGTGGAGGTGCTCTTCGGTGAACTTGGAGTCGGGGTCCTCGGCGAGGTCGTTCGCGCGGTTGAGCCACTTCGGCTTCGGGTACGACCCGACGACGGTCGTGAGCAGGAAGTGTTCGTTCTCGTGGTTCTCGGGGCGGAACTGCTCGCGGTTCTCGGCGTCACGGCTCATGCTTCCACCTCCAGTTCGTCTTCGGTCGCAGCAGCGAGTGCAGCGAGTTTCTCCGTCGCGCGGTTCTCCGGCAGGTAGAACAGTTCGGTGTTAGAGGTCACGTACGCAGTGTCGAACGTCTTGTTCTGGACGCGGTCGAGCGTCCACTCGACGCGCTCGCGGACCGTCGCAGGGTCTTCGACCAGCGTGTTCTGGCCGTCGACGAGGCCGAGCGCGATGTCGTCTTTCGTGCCGTACTCGTTGATGTTGTAGAACGTCTGGTCGCGGTCACCGGCGACGAAGTCGAAGCCGATTGCGTCCACGTCGGCGTCCATCAGGTGCGCGTAGACTTTCTCTTCGAGCGACCCCCAGTAGGTGTGGACGACGACGTTGGCGTCCGTAGCGTCGGCGACTGCCGAGATGGCTTCGGGAACCTGCGCGTCGATGTCTTCGGCCGGCGGCGACTCGACGAGCGAGGGTTCGAGGAGGAACAGCGTCTCGTGTTCCGGGAAGGCGTCGACTTCGCCGGCGAGGAACTCACTGACTGCATCGAGGAACTCCGCCTCGTCTCCGTAGTACTCGTCGGTCGAGAGGTCAGCCAGCGAGTACGGACCGGGGAGAACGGCCTGCAGCGACTCGTCGCCGAGGAGGTCGGCCGTCTTGTCGAGTTCGGCCGCGACGTCACCGGAGAAGGTGAGTTCGCCGCGGACCTGCGGGTCGCGGTAGAAGTTGTTGTTGTCGTAGTAGCGGACGATACCGCCGGTCTCGACGTTCTCGTGGACCGTCAGCGGGTGCGCGAGCATGTCGTCCCAGCGGAGTTGGCCTTCGACGACGTGGTCGAGGCCGGCGTCGACTTGCTCAGAGACGACTTCCTCGCGGGCGCGGTCGTACGCGCTCACGATATCCGAGCCTTCGTTGCCGGAGATGAGGTCGTGTTTCTGGTGTCCTTTGAGGTCGGAGAGCGTCTGCTTCGCCCAATCCGGGAGGGGATACAGCCCCGGTGTTGTCGAGACGAGTTCGGTCATCACCCGTCGCTAAGAAATGACGCCGTATAATATTTCCTGTATGGACAAATGCGTGTGAGTTATTTTAGTGCGAGAACCGTGAGCGTCTCGTAGGGGTACGACTCCTGAACGACGACTTCGTGACCGAAGCCGTTCTCTTCAGCCCGAGCGAGGACCTCGTCGTATCCGGTCAGACTGCTCACGAGGAGGTACACCTCACCGCCGGGTTTGAGCACCCGACCGACAGTGTCGAGAAACGGATTGATGATTTCGCGGCCGTCTTTCCCGCCGGTGAGTGCGACTTCCATCCAGTCGTCGCGGGCCGCTTCGAGGTCTTCGGGGAGGTACGGCGGGTTGAACGCGACGGCGTCGAACGAGTCGTCACGGAAGGGCGAGACGAGATTCCCACGCACCACGTGGAACCCACGCTCGCCCTCCTCGCGGAGTGCAGCAGACCGCTCTGCTGCCTGCTCGCACGCGTGTGGATTCAGGTCGCTCGCCACCACCTCGGCGTCCGTCTTTCGGACGAGTTGTTCTGCCACCCACCCGGACCCGGTGCCGACTTCGAGGACACGACCAGAGACACGTCCGATAACGGCCTGTGCGAGGAGGCCCGAGTCTTCGGCGGGTTGGTAGACGGAGGTGTTCATCCCGCGGCGTTCTGCGAGGTCAGTCATTTCGGCCCTCAGAGGGTCCGCTGTTCTGGGGAGTGGCCTGCGATGGGGCGTCAGTGAGTGGAACCGGCCCCGACTGTCCGCGCGACGAGAGTTCGCGCTGTGGGAACGGGATGCTGATGTCCGCTTCGTCGAACGCCTCGCGGATGGCGCTGATTACGGCGGTCTGCGCTTGCCACTTGCGGCGCGCACTCGGGCGGTCTATCCACGGACGCACCCCGAGGACGACGGCGGAGTCGTCGAACCGCTTGGCGACGACCTGTGGTTGGGGCACCGACATGGTCTCGTCGAGGCTTTCGACGGCATCCTGTGCCACCGAGGCGGCGTGGTCGAGGTCTGTCTCGTAGTCGACGCCGACTTCCACTTCGAGACGGAGTCGGCCCTTACGACTCCGATTGACGAGGCTCTCGGAACTCACCACGTCGTTCGGAATCATCACGTACTCCCCGTCGAACGTCTGGATTCGGGTGTTCACGACCGTGATATCGGTGACGATGCCCTCGTGATTTCCGACTTCGACCCAGTCGCCGATTTCGAACGGTCGGGAGAACATCAAGACGAAGCCTGCGATGAGGGCACCGAGCGTCTGTCTCGCGGCCATCCCGACCACGATACCGAGGAATCCGGCCCCGACGAGGATGCCACCGAGGTCCGCCTGCCAGATTCCGAGGATGACGACGACGGCGACGAGGTACGTCGAAACCTGCGCGAGACGGAAGATAATCTCGCGCTGGTGGTCGGATATCTCGGGTCGCGTACTCGCGACTTCGCTGATGAGTCTGCCGAGGACGGTAGTGACGACGTACGCACCGACGAGGAACGCCGCAGAGAGGGCAATCTGCACGAGTGTGTCCGTCCCGAGTCCGTACTGTTCGGACAACGTGGCGATGTCGCCCGAAGACGACCAGACCGAAAAGAGGAACACTCCACCGAGGACGACACCGACGAGGCGGAACAGCGTGACGCCGAGGTGCCAGATAGCCGACGAGACGTTCTCGGAATCTCTGTCGTGCAGTCGCGCACCGAGCGACCAGATGGCGACGATTACAGCGAGCGCCAGGGCGCTCGCGCCGATGCGCAACTCGACCGACGGGAACAACGTCGCAAAGTCGATTGGTGCGTTGCTCTGGAGGGCGACTATCGAGTGTGTGTGAGGAGACATGGAGGACAGAAGGGAGGCGTACACGGGGTGTGTCATAGTTTACAAGCCGACGTCTGCGGCCAGTTGGGCGAGTTCGGCGAACTCTGCGGGTGCCATGTTTCCGGCGCGTTTCCGGAGGACGTCTTCGTCAGCGGCATCGACGACTGCGTCGGGGTCGGACAACCCAGAGATGTGTGGCGTGTTTCGAATCCCGTTGCGAATCGTCTTGCGACGCTGGGTGAACAACGCCTTCACGAAGTCGAGGAAGAACTCCTCGTCGTCGACCTCGTAGTCCGGCGCACGCGGCGTCACGCGGACGATGGCGCTCTGGACAGCGGGTTTGGGGGCGAAAGCTTCACGAGGAACGATTTCACAGACGTCGACCTCGCCGTAGTGTTGTGCGCTCACCGAGAGGCGGCCGTACTCGGACGTTCCCGAGTCGGCGGCCATCCGCTCGCCGAACTCTTTCTGGAACATGAGCACGAGCGGTTTTCCTCGCGGGAGGAGACGGAACGATATCTCCGAGGAGATGCCGTACGGGAGGTTCGAGACACACGCCGTGAACTCGGGGAGGTCCACCTCGAGTGCGTCGCCTTCGATGACCGTGAGGCGACCCGCCTCGACTTCGTCGGCGAACTCACGGCGGAGATGCGCCGCGAACGTCCCGTCCTGTTCGACGACGGTCACACGGTCTGCGACGTCGAGGAGTCGGTCGGTCAGGACGCCCGGTCCACCACCGATTTCGAGGATGTGAGATTTGTCTGTGTCCTCGGGGAGATACGTCGGGATTCGGTCGACGACGCGGTCGTCGACGAGGAAGTGCTGGTCTCGGTCGGGGTCACCGCGGACGCCTGCCCGGCGGATGAGCGCGTCCGGGTCGCGTGTGCCGGCCGCGCGAGCCTGTTCGCTTCCGTCGCTCGTCATTGCCAGAGGTAGCGTGTGCGGCCGGGTAAAACTCCCGTTCCACTTATTGGTCGTTTCGAACGAACGTCTTGTACTTCACGTCGTCGTCGTGGAGTTCGTCGAGGATGCGCTCGACGATGACCTCTTTCGGATGGTGAAGCCCGGAGACGCGCTCGTGGAGGTCGTCGAACGACTCGAACGGGCCGTAGCGCTTCCGCTCTTCGAGAATCTTGTCCCGCAGCTTCTTGCCGATACCGGGGAGCAAGTTGAGTTGGTGGAGGCGAAGCGTAATCGGTTGGGCCTCGTTGTAGAAGTTCACGAAGCGTGCTTCGTCGGCGTCGACAATGTCCTGGACGACGTACTCTAATTCGGAGTCCGCCGTATTCGAGAGGTCACCGTACGACAACCGCTCGACGTTCTGGACGACTTCGCGGTCTGCAACTGGCGCGACGACGACGCGGTCGCCGATGCTCACGTCCGCGTCTTCAGCCAGCGTCAACTCGAGGAGACGGAAGTTCGACTCGTCGAGCGCGTAGGCGATGGGCTCTGCGTCGAACCGTCGTCGGCCATCATTTTGACGCCCGTGCCGGAGCACGTCGAGCAACACGGCGTACTCGACCGTTGCGTCGGCGTCGCCGCTCTCCGAAGCTGTCATGTCAGTAGATACGACGAGGCTATATTTAAATAGTTGGCCGCGCCGTCGCCCGTTCAGACGTACTTGGCGACGACGTTGAGAATCTCGTCGAGTTCGTCGCCAGAGAGTGCGTACCGTTGCTGGGCGAACACCGCACGCAGTTCGTCGCGGGACTCCGGCAGGAGGTCCGCGATTTTGATTGCGGTGGGGGCGTCGACTTTCTCAAGTTCGGCGAGCTCCTCGACGAGTTCGCGAGATTCCTCGGGGTCGAGGTGGGCGAACCGGTTGACGTGCTCGATTGCACGCGCCAGCTCGTAGCGCATCTCGCGCTCTTCGTCGGCAGCGCGTTCCGCCTCAACCTCGGCGAGGAGTTCTTTGACCTCAGACGTGGTCAGGTACTCCTCGTCGAGCTTTTCTTTGAAGATGGTCATCGCTTACTGCTGGGCGCGCAGGTGAGCGGGCCGGACGATAACCAGCTTCTCTTTGCCACCGTCGTTGATCTGGACCTTGAACGCACGGCCCTGTTTCCCGACGACCTCACCGGTGAGGCCGTTGAAGCGCGGGTGGAACCGTCCCTCGCGCACGCTCGGGTCGAGGTTGAGATGAACCTTCTGACCCTCGTCGAATTCGGCGATAGAGCGCTGCGGCGGCGAAGTACCGCGCTCGCGCGGCTTGTTCGAGAGCTTTCCTCGCGTCCCCTTCATTGGACCATTGGAGCTCGGCATAGTCGTGAGAACGAGTACTTGCGTCGCCATTATAAATTGCACGTTACGAACCGCGCGTGTGCATCTCCCGCGTGGTCGCGGCGGAGGGACGGACTTAACCCGAGTCGGTGCGGGGGTTCGCGTATGACCGAAGACGAGCGACGCATCGAGACGCGCGCCATCCACGCTGGGCAGGAGCCCGACGAGGAGACGGGCGCGCTCATGACGCCAATCTACGCGAACTCCACGTACGTACAGGACGGCCCTGGCGACCACCGTGGCTACGAATACTCTCGGACGGGGAATCCGACGCGGACCGACCTCGAAACGAATCTCGCGGCGCTCGAAGGCGGCTCGTACGGCCGGGCGTTCTCCTCGGGGATGGGTGCAATCAACACCGTCCTCAACCTGCTCGAAGCGGGCGACCACGTCGTCGCCGGCAACGACGTCTATGGGGGAACACACCGCATCTTCACGCAGGTCTACGAGAAGTACGACCTCGAATTCGACTTCGTCGAGACGACCGACCACGACGCCGTCCGCGACGCTGTCCGCGACGAGACGGAACTCGTGTGGGTCGAGACGCCGACGAACCCCCTCATGCGCGTCAACGACATCGAAGCGCTGGCCGACATCGCCCACGAAGCCGATGCGCTCTGCGCCGTCGACAACACCTTCGCGACGCCGTACCTCCAGCGCCCGCTCGAACACGGTGCCGACATCGTCTCGCACTCGCTGACGAAGTACCTCGGTGGCCACTCCGACATCGTCGGTGGCGCGCTCGTCACCGACGACGAGGAGCTCGACGAGGAGATTGGCTTCTACCAGAACTCCGTGGGTGCGACGCCCTCGCCGTTCGACTGCTTCCTCGTCCTCCGTGGGACGAAGACGCTGCCCGTCCGCATGGACCGTCACTGCGACAACGCCCGTGAACTCGCCGCGTGGCTCGACGACCACGAAGCCGTCTCTGAAGTGTTCTATCCCGGTCTCGACTCCCACCCGCAACACGAACTCGCGGCCGAACAGATGGACGACTTCGGCGGCATGCTCTCGTTCGAACTGGACGGGACGCTCGAACAGGCGTCGACAGTCGTCAAAGAGACCGAGGTGTTCACGCTCGCCGAGAGCCTCGGCGGCGTCGAGAGTCTCATCGAGCAACCCGCGGCGATGACGCACGCCGCCATCCCCCGCGAAGAACGTCTCGAAGCGGGACTCACCGACGGTCTCATCCGTGTCTCGGTCGGCATCGAACACATCGACGACATGAAAGCAGACTTCGAACAGGCGTTCGGCGAAGCGTTCTGACCGGGGTCTCGTCTTCTCATTTCCTCCTCGAAGAACGCCGTTCTGGGCATCGAAACGGTTGTTTCCGACTTCTGGGAACCCGAGCAAGGGTTATAGACTATGACGATGAATCATTACATATGTCCCAGGAGTCAGCATCACTGAGCGCAGAGTTCGTCCAACAACCGACCCCAGAACTGGTCGACCACGTATTCGTCGACTCCGACGACCGAGAGGGAACGAGCCACAGCGCCGAACAGTTCGGTATCGGCCTCGCCGGCGGTGTCCTCCTCGGCGGAATCGTAGGTCTCATCGTGGGATCGCTCCAGCTTGGCGTCCTGTACGGGTTACTCTTCGGCGTCGTCGTCGGCCTCTACCTGATGGAAGTCCGCTGAGACGGTCGCTCGCCAACGCAGTCGCTCAGCGGGATGCAGTTTCGCGGAAAAGGTCGGTCGTTCAGTTAGATACGGCCGACGTTCTCGACGGAGACGGACTCGACGCCGTCGACTTCCGTGAACGCCTCTTCGACAGCCTCGGTGCCGCCAGCGTCGTCAGGGACGATGACCGTCGGCAGGAGTGCGACGAGACCGAACGCGACGTCGTCGCGCTCGAATCCCTTGATCTTCGCACCCTCGGGGAGGGAGTCTTCGAGCTTGTCCTCGAGGTCGTCGAGGTCCAGCTCGGGGCTGTTCGGCATGACCTTGATTTTAGCGGCTACTTTTCCCATGATTATGGACCCATGAACCCGCAGTCGGGGCACTCGTAGAGGTTGCTCTGCTTGCGGCACTTGGAACAACGCGAAATCTCCTGGCCACAGTCGGGGCACTTGAACGTCGCGGCGCTCATGCCAGCGATGTTGATGCCACAGGACACACACTGGTGCGCGTGTCGCTGTTCGGACTCGCTCATACGTTGAACAACCGGCGCGCGACTTTTAACCGTTGTCTTTCCGGGTTCTCTGGGGGCACTCTGTGGCCCACGTCGACATACCTCATCCGAGGACCAACGGGCCCATGAGCACGCTCATCAGGTGGACACGGCGGCATCCGAGTCGCACCGGGACGAACCCCACGACTGCCGCGACAGCGAGAACGCCCACGCCGCCCACGCCTGCGAACGCCCACGAGAGGACGACGAGGAAGGCACAGACGGCGGTGACGAGTCGTCGCTGGTCGACCCGACCGACGAGTTCCAACAGGTGGTCACCGACGACCGGGACGAACACCGCTCCACACGTGCCCGCGACGATGGTCACCGGCACTGCCATCCAGAGCCCAGACGGTAAGTCGGCGGCCGTGAGTGCGACGAGCGCCCCGGTTCGCGGCGTTCCCAACCCGGCCAACGCGAACAGCGCGAACACCGTCGTCGCAGTCGTGGCCGCACTCGTCGCTGTGACGTACGCTCGCGCCGACTCGTCTGGGTCGTCTGCGGGGAGGACGGCGAGTGCGAGTGTCCCAGCAATCCCGGCGGAGACACCGGGGAGATAGCCAACGAACGCGCCGCCACCCGTCCCGGCGAGGACACTCCGGAGCACTGCCTGCGGCGACGTACCGAGCGTCGTATCACCCTGTGGCGGGACACCAGCGCCATCTCGTGCATCGAGGAGTACGGGCACGCCAAACAGCCCCGCCAAGAGCGGGGCCAACACGCCGCCGACAGGGAGCGGTCCGGCGAAGGGTCTCCCAAGGACAGCGAGACCCACCCCCGTCGCTGTGGCGATGGTCACCCCCGCAGCGAGTTTCGCGCGCGCCGTCGGTTCCGTCCAGACGAGGGCGGCCACGATAGCACCGAGTGCCATCCACAGGTTGTCGCGGACGAGGGGGTAGACGTGGACCGTGGCTTCAGTTATCGGGACGGCAACAGGCACGGCGAGACAGAGTGCGGCACCGCTTCCGAGCGCCGACAGTCGAAGTGCCTCGCGTCCTCGTCCACCCAAGACGAGTCGATGACCCGGCAGTGCACCGGGTGCGAGCGCAGCATCCGGAACGCCGAGTGCCAGCGCCGGCACCACGTCGAGGAACGTGTGGACGGTGGCCGCAGCGAGGATGGTGGCGGCAATCGCTGTGGGCGGGCCGGGAACGCTGGACGCCACGCTGGCAAGCACGAGCGCGAACGCGTTGGCGTGGAGGCCGGGGACGAGTCCAGAGCACGTCCCGAGGAGGATGCCAACCGCGACACCGACGGCGACGGCGACAGTCGGGTCCGACGTGGAGAGGAGACTGGTCGCGACGGCGGAGCGAGTAACACCGACCGCGCCAGTGAGCCACATCGCTCCGAGGTGGTCCCGGTCTGGGATATGAATCTACGCAGTTGGAACTCTCGTTTCGAACCGCTCGGAGTAGGTCGAATCCGCGCGCTCGGTGTGTCGAATCGGTGACGAGCGCTGACGCTCAGGGTGTGTCGAAAGAAAGCAGAATTGGGAAGCGAGTTAGGCCGCGAATGCGGCGTGTGTCTCGCGAGGTTTAGCCGAAGAGGGCGCCGAGGCCTTCGCCGTCAGCGTCTTCGTCTTCGTCGTCGTCGCCTTCGTCGGCGGCTTCTTCTTCAGCGGCTTCCTCTTCGTCGTCGTCGTCAGCGGCCTCGACCTCGCCACCAGCGCTGCCTGCAGCAGGTGCGGGGGCAGCGGCGGCCGTCTCGATGGCCTCTTCGATGTCGACGTCCTCGAGCGCGGCGACGAGCGCCTTGACGCGGGACTCTTCGACATCGACACCGGCAGCCTCGAGGACTGCGGTGATGTTCTCTTCGTTGATCTCTTCTTCCGTCTCGTTCAGGATGAGTGCGGCGTAGACGTATTCCATTGTTGTGTTCCTCGTTGTGTGTTGTTAGAACAGCGAGCCGAGAGCGTCGCCTGCTTCGTCACCTTCGTCGTCGTCGGTGTCGTCGGCTTCGGCCTCGTCGGCTTCTGCTTCTGCTTCTTCTTCGTCCGTCGATTCGTCTTCCGCAGCGGGTTCCGCGCTCTGCGCGGAGACGCCACGAAGTTCCTCAGGGAGTGCCTCTTCGTCGTCGATGTTGGCTGCGAGCGCGCGCAGTTGGGCGTCCGCCTTCGAGATGAGCTCCGGCATGAAGTCCGGGCTCTCGATGTTGGCGAACAGACCGACTGCCTTGGCCTCGCCGGTCGCCTTCGCGATGAGCGTCGGCGCGGTCTGGGTCGTCGGGTAGACCGCGTTGACCGAGAGGTTCGTCGCAGCGGCGACGGCCGACTGGATGTCGGCGCGGTACTCGTCCACGTCGATGGCGAGTTCGTCGGGTTCGAACAGGACGCCTTCGGAGAAGACGCCACGAAGGTCGAGACCGACCTCCTTGGGCTCGATACCGAGTTCTGCCAGGACGTTGGAGAGTTCCTCGGAGACTTCCTCGCCCGCAGAGAGGACGTGGGAGTCTTCGGTCACCTTGATGGAGCCGTCCATAATGCGAGCGGACGCTCCGACCTGCTGGAGTTCGCCAACGAACGGACCCGGGTCTACACCCGTGTCACCCTCGGGGATGACGATGTCGTTCGGGGCGACCTCACCAGCGTTGATGGGCGCAGGCGTCTTCGACGCCTCGAGCTCTTTGTACAGTGCGAACGGGTTGTCGTTCGTACCGATGAGCGCGACTTGCCCGGCGACGTACTCTTTGAGTTCCTCGAAGCCGTCGTCGACCTGGTCGAGGGCGCGGTTCACGAGCGTGTTACGGCTCATGCGGACCTGCGCGGAGCCGTGCAGCTCGCGGCGCATGGCCTGAAGCTGGCGGCTCGGAATGCCCGCGACGCCAACGACACCGACGGATTCGTAGGATTCGACGAAGTCGACGAGCTTGTCGACTTCGTCCTGCTTCCACTGCGGAATAACCTCGGTCTGTCGGGTCTCAGATTCGCTCATGCGGGCACCTCCACGGATGGACCCATCGTCGTTTTCACGAAGATAGAGTCGATGTTGAGGGGGCCCTTTTCGAGCGTCGCTTCGAGACGACGAACGATAACGTCGATGTTCTCCGCGATCTCGTCAGGGGTCATGTCGTCCGCACCGACGCGCGTGTGGAACGTGCGACGGTCGCGGGAACGGAGTTGCACCGTGTTCTTCATCCGATTCACCGTCTCGACGACGTCGTCGTCGGGCTGAAGCGGGGTCGGCATCTTACCACGAGGACCGAGCACGGTACCAAGGTAGCGACCGATGTCCTGCATCAGTGCTGCCTCAGCAACGAAGAAGTCGGTCTCGTCAGCAAGGTCTTTCGCCGCATCAGTGTCGTCACCGAAGTCTTCGAGCTCGTTCGGCCCGAGAACCTCGTCGGCGACATCTTCAGCGCGGAGCGCGGTTTCACCGGTCGCGAACACCACAATCTGGGTGTCCTGGCCGGTGCCAGACGGGAGCACGACGCTCTCGTCGACACGCTTCGACGGGTCGTTAAGATCTAGATCGCGCAGGTTCACGGCGAGGTCAACCGTTTCGCGGAAGTTCCGCCCAGGTGCCTCGTCGAGTGCGCGAGTGACTGCGTCAACTATTGTGTCTGCCATTATTCACCTCCGTAGTACGCAGGATTGCTCCTACGGGTCAGTGAAACAGGCTACTGCCTGCCTCGTCCGGCAGGACGAGTAGGCTCAACTTAAGTCCGTCGAAGAAAGGGCGTCGAGGCGCCCGAATTCGGGCGTTTCGCGTGCCAAGCGCACACATGCAGACACACGAGACTACGCGTATTGTGGAGAGAAGAAAGCGGGCCGAGGAGACTCGACCCGACGGAAAGTGCGGTTCGACGTGGCGAGACGATTATTCGTCGTCGAACTGGTCGTCGAACTCGCCGCCGTCGATGCGCTCTTTGAACGTCCGAGCGTCTTCGCCCTCGACGGTGACGCCGAGCGACGCACACGTGCCGGCGACTTCCTTCGAGGCGTTCTTGAGGTCGTACGCGAGCAGGTCAGAGGACTTCTGCTTGGCGACCTTCTTCAGCTGTTCGATGGAGATGTTGGCGACGAAGTCCTTCTGGGGCTCGCCGCTGCCAGTCTCGAATCCGACCTCGTCCTTGATGAGGGCAGCCGTCGGCGGGACACCGACCTCGATCGAGAACGAACCGTCGTCTTCGTACTCGACGGTGACGGGCACTTCCATGCCGTCGAACGCTGCCGTCTGGTCGTTAATCTGGTTGACGACGTCCTGCACGTCGACGGGGGTCGGGCCAAGTTCCGGGCCGAGCGGCGGGCCGGGGTTCGCCTTCCCGCCGGGAACGAGTACTTCGATAGTTCCAGCCATACGTGGAAACACCGTGTGGCGACTTTTAACGGTTTTCTTTCGCCGGGAGACGTGTGCGAAGACGACGCATAGGCCGGCCTGCGACCACCCAGCTGCGGCCGCCAATTCGGTGTCGGGGGCCTACAACTCGACGCCGAACGACTCGACGTCGCCTGCGAGCGACGCCATCGACCCGAGGAGGGCGGCCACGTCGTCGAGGTCCTCCGTCGAGATGACTTCGACGGGCGTGTGCATGTAGCGGTTCGGAATCCCGATGTTTAGCGAGGGAATCCCGGAGCGACTCGTGTAGAAGGCGTCTGCGTCGGTCCCGGTGTACGTCCCGGTCGCTTCCAGTTGGACGTCGATGTCGGCCGCCACCGCTGCGTCACGGGCGAGCGTGACGACGTTCGGGTGGTTGGCGCTCCCGCGGCAGACGACCGGCCCCTCGCCGAGTTCGACCGGTCCCTTGGCCTTGCCCGGCACGTCCGGGTTGTCCGTCGCGTGCGTCACGTCGACTGCGACCATCGCGTCGGGGTTGAGGTCGTAGCCGACCATCTTCGCGCCCTGTACACCGACTTCTTCTTGGACGGTACTCACGGCGTAGACCGTCGCATCGACGTCTGCTTCGACCGCGGCGCGAAGGCCTTCGGCGGCCGACCACGTGCCGACGCGGTTGTCCATCCCGTTGGCGGCGATGCGGTCGCCCGCGAGGTCACGGACCCGCGCTTCGACCGTCACGGGGTCGCCGATTTCGACGTGGTCTTTGGCGTCACCTTTGCTCGTGACGCCGATGTCGACGAACTGCTCTTCGAGGTCGTCGTACTCTTCTTTGCCCGTCTCGCGGAGGTGAATCGCCGTCTGGCCGATGACACCCGGCACGTCGCCGTCTTCGCTGTGGATGGTCACGTGCTGGCCCTTCGAGACGGTCCGGTCTGCACCGCCGATGGCACCGATACGGATGAAGCCGTCGTCGTCGATGTCGCGGACGATGTACCCAATTTGGTCCGCGTGACCTGTGAAGGCGATTTCCGGGCCCTCACCCGTTCCCTCGTGAACTGCGACGGCGTTACCGTAGGCATCGACCGTCACGTCGTCGGCGAACTCCGAGACGTAGTCGACCCACACGCGCTGGCCGGCGGTCTCGTAGCCAGAGGGACTTGGTGTCGTGAGCAGGGCGTCGAGGAAAGAACGTCGGTCGTCGTCCATGAAGGTTTTTCGTGGCGCGTGCGTGAAGAACACAGCGAAAATCGAAACGCCGACGCTGGCAACAATAGACCGACACGAACCGCAATAGGTTAGCAATGGCAGCAATAGAGCGGCACGAACAGCAGTGGGCCGCCGTGAACAGCAATAGATTGAGCGGACGAAGCTACCGGACGTTACCAGTCGGTGAGTATCGCCACAACGACTATCACTCTTGTGAGCGTATTGAGGTGTATGGCCGATTTTACCCTCTTCGAGGTACACCTGCACGACGGCTTCGAGTTCAGCCCTTCCAACCGCGCACCGCTCTTCAACAAGAGTGAGCGCGCCGACGACGACTACGAGGCGGAACTGGAAGAAGCGCACGAAGACGAGTACGAAGTCGAAATCGAGGCGGACGAGGACGACGCCGAATCCGGCGGCAGTCGCGCGATGTCGATGCTGTTCGGTCTCGTGCTCCTCGTCGGAATCGCAGCAATCGTTCGCTACATCCGTGGCCGCGGCGACGACGACCTCGACGAACTGGTCGACCTCGACGACCGCGAGGAAGTCGAAATCGGTGCCTGAACCGATATCGACCCCGACTCGAGACTGACGCCGACGCGAGAACCGCCCTGAACGTCCCCATTTTTGTGTCCCAGTTCGCCCAGTGACGACGCCGGTCGGATACGCTTAAGCGAGTCCCGTAGAAAGCCCGGAACATGACCGTTTCGAGCGCTCCCGGCAAGGTGTACCTGTTCGGGGAGCACGCAGTCGTCTACGGCGAACCGGCGGTTCCGTGTGCCGTCGAACGCCGGGCGACTGTCTCCGTCTCGCTCCGTGACGACGACCACGTCCGGGTCCGTGCCGAAGACCTGAGTCTCAACGGCTTCACTGTCGAGTACAGCGGTTCGACCGGTGGTCGGCCAGACGTGGACGTTCCGGCACCACTCGTCGAGGCTGCGATGGGCTACATCGACGCTGCCGTCGAGCAGGCCCGTGACGCCGCCGACGCCCCCGACGCGGGGTTCGACATCAGCGTCGAGAGCGACATCCCCCTAGGTGCAGGACTTGGGTCGTCCGCCGCTGTCGTCGTCGCCGGCATCGACGCTGCCACCCGCGAACTCGGTGTGGAACTGACGCCTCGTGAAATCGCCGACCGAGCGTATCGGGCCGAGTACGAAGTCCAAGACGGGCAGGCCTCGCGCGCCGACACGTTCTGTTCCGCGATGGGCGGTGCCGTCCGCGTCGAGGGCGATGACTGCAAGACGATAGACGCACCCGCGCTTCCGTTCGTCATCGGCTTCGACGGCGGTGCGGGCGACACCGGTGCGCTCGTTTCTGGTGTTCGAGACCTCCGCGACCGCTACGACTTCGCCGCAGACACCGTCTCGACCATCGGCGACATCGTCCGTCGCGGTGAGACGCTCCTCGCCGACGCGGACCCCGATGCAGACCCGAGCGAGGAACTCCTCTCCGAACTCGGGGAGTTCATGAACTTCAACCACGGCCTGCTGGAGGCTCTCGGCGTCTCCTCCCGGTCGCTCGATTCGATGGTGTGGGCGGCCCGCGAGGCGGGCGCATACGGCGCGAAACTGACCGGTGCGGGTGGCGGCGGCTGTATCGTCGCACTCGACCCGACGCCGGAGACACAGACCGGCCTCCGGTTTACGCCCGGGTGTGAAGACGCCTTCCGCGCCGAACTCGCTACCGAGGGCGTTCGCCTCGAAGAACCACCCGCGAACGCCGACTCAGGAGCGGAGGAGTCGGCGTGAGTCTCGTCGTCCTCAAACTTGGCGGGAGCGTCGTCACCGACAAAGACGAACCCGAGACGGTGGACGAAGACGGGCTCGCTGCTGCCGCAGACGCTGTGGCGGCCCTCGCCGAGTCGGGGCAAGTCGTCGTCGTCCACGGCGGTGGGAGTTTCGGCCACCACCACGCCGCCGACCACGGTGTCTCTTCGGACACTGGAACCCACGACGCCGTCGGCGTCCGCGCCATTCACGACGCGATGAAGCGCCTGAACGACGCCGTCCTCGACGCGCTCGCAGAACGTGACGTGCCGGCCCTCCCAGTCCACCCGCTCTCTGCTGGCGCGCGCGAAGAAGATGGTTCGCTATCGCTTCCGCTCGCCGCGACCGAGACGATGCTCACCGAAGGCTTCGTCCCGGTCCTCCACGGTGACGTCATCGCCCACGCGGGCGAGGGTGCGACCATCGTCAGCGGCGACGACCTCGTCGTGTCGCTCGCGTCCGGTCTCGGTGCCGACCGCGTCGGCCTCTGTTCGACCGTTCCCGGCGTCCTCGACACCGACGGCGACGTGATTCCGGAGATTACGGCGTTCGAGGACGCCGCCGATGCACTCGGCGGGTCTGACTCGACGGACGTGACCGGCGGCATGGCCGCAAAAGTTCGGAAGTTGCTCGCACTCGGTGCCCCTGCGCACGTCTTCGGACCCGACGGACTCTCCGCGTTCGTCGCTGGGGAATCGCCGGGCACCGTGATTCGCGGCGAGTAGAGAGCGTTGTCCCTCGCAGTGTGCAGTTAGAATTCGACGACTAACCCGTCTTCTGCGACTCTCACCTCGCCGTCGAAGTGTGCTTCGACGCCTTCGACGAGTTCGTCGGTTACGCGGTCGGCGTGCGGATACAGATGGGTGAGAAACACCGTGTCGATATCGTGGCCGGTGAGCGTCTCGCCGAGTTTCGTCGGCGTCGGGTGGTTCGAGACGTCCACGTCGTCCGGGAACGAGCAGTCGTGGACGAGAACGCTCGCCCCGTCGGCGAACGTGGTGAGACCGTCGAACGCTTCGGTGTCGCCGGAGACGACGAGGTCGGCCTCACCGAAGTCGTTCGTGAACCGATACGCGAGCGTCGTCATCGAGTGACGAACCTCGTATCCCATCACGTCGAATCCGGCGATGCCGAACTCGTGGGGGCCGACTTCACGGACCTGCAGGTCGAGTCGGTCCTTCATGTAGTCGTGTACGTCCAAGAGTCCCTCGACGAGCGCTTCGGTTCCTTCGGGACCGACGATTTCGAGGTCGTCTTTCCCGACCAACCACCGGGCCTTGATGAGCGGCATGAGGTCCGAGACGTGGTCGAGGTGGAGATGCGTCAAGAGCACCGACGAGACGCCTTCGTAGCCGACGTCGGTCTCGGCGAGTCGAGCCAAGACACCAGAACCACAGTCGACGAGCAGTGCGTTGGAATCCGATTCGAGGAGGAGACCGGACTGGGCACGCCCCGAGACGGGCATCGCGCTCCCGGTTCCGAGAAATGTGAGACGCATGCGCGACTATACCACGCATCGCGCGTTAGTCCTTGTGTTCGTTCTGACCCGGCGCGTGAGAATGCTAGTGTTCATGGTCTGACTGGTCTTGGTGACACACAGCTCCGTGTCCCGCATTCGAACCCTCCTCTCCCACGGCGTCTTCGCCATCCTCGGTGACGCGCTCCGAGAGGTAACCGACCCGCGACTGGAGAACTGACGACTGTCGGCCGGGGACGTGACGGGAGAACGGCACAACCCTCATACCTGCGGAGGCTAACCCCGAGGTAATGACTCAGCGTGGCCGTTCCCTCCTCACAGGCAAACGGGACGACTACGACTTCGACCCCGAGTCGGTGCCAGTCGCCGACGAGGACGTCCTGGACTTGCTCGAACCCGCCGTTCAGGAGTGGTGGGTCGACCAGTTCGGCGAGTTCGTCCCCGGCAACGGCGGCTTCTTTACACCACCACAGCGAGGCGCCATCCCACTCATCCACGAAGAGAAGAACGCGCTCATCTGCGCACCGACAGGGTCGGGAAAGACGCTCGCGTCGTTTACGGCCATCATCAACGAGTTGTTCCGCCGTGACCGCGAGTCACCCGACGGCCTCGACAACTCGGTGTACTGTCTCTACGTCTCTCCGCTCAAGTCACTCGCCAACGACATCCATCGGAACCTCACCGAACCGCTGGACGGAATCGCCGATATCGCCGGCGAACGCGACGAGACCATCGACATCAGACACGCCATCCGCCACGGCGACACCTCCTCAGCTGACCGGCAGAAGATGCTGGAGGAGACGCCGCACATCCTCAACACCACCCCCGAGACGCTCGCTATCCTGCTCAACTCGCCGAAGTTCAAAGAGAAACTCCGAACCGTCGAGTACGTCGTCGTCGACGAGATTCACAGTCTCGCCGAGAACAAACGCGGCACACATCTCTCGGTCTCGCTGGAGCGACTCGAAACCCTCGCGGAGTCGTCACCCACGCGCATCGGATGTTCTGCCACCGTCGAACCGCTGGACACCGTCGGAGAGTTTCTCGTCGGATACGAAGACGGCGACCCTCGGGAGTACGAACTCGTCGACACACGGTTCGTCCGCGACTTCGACATCGAACTCGAGTGTCCCACAGACGACCTGATTCGAACGCCGCGTGCCGAGGTACAGACACGGTTCTACGACCGTCTCCACGAACTGGTCGCCTCGCACACGAACACGCTCGTGTTCACGAACACCCGCTCGGGGGCCGAGCGCGTCTTGCACAATCTCCGCGAGACGTACCCCGACATCGACGAATCGAACTCCGGGTGTCACCACGGAAGTCTCTCGAAAGAGCGGAGACAGGAGATAGAGTCAAAGCTGAAAGCCGGCGAGTTGCAGGTCGTCACCACCTCGACGAGTCTGGAACTCGGTATCGACATGCCGCACATCGACCTCGTGGTGCAGGTCGGGTCGCCGAAGTCGGTGGCGGCGCTCCTCCAGCGCGTCGGCCGGGCGGGCCACCAACTCGGCCAGACCGTCGAAGGCCGCGTCATCGCCCTCGACAGAGACGAACTCGTAGAGTGCGCGGTGATGTTGACGAAGGCCGAAGAGGGATTCGTCGACCGCGTGTTCATCCCCGAGAACGCCTTCGACGTGGCGGCACAGCAGGTCTACGGGATGGCTATCAACTCGATTCGCCCCGAGTCAGAGGTCCGCGATATCCTGCGTCGGGCCTATCCGTACCGAAACTTCTCGGACGACGACTTCGAACGCCTGTTTCGTTACCTCACCGCCGACTACGACGGCCTCGAAGACAAGAACGTCTACGCGAAGGTGTGGCGCGATACGAACGACCCACCCGACGGCGAGCACCACTACGAAGAGTACCCCGTCGGCGAACCGCTCGTCGGCAAGCGCGGACGGATGGCCCGCGTCATCTACATGACCAACATCGGCACCATTCCCGACTCCTTTACTTGCGACGTGCTGGTTCGCGGGGCCGACCAGTGGGTCGGTACACTCGACGAAGCCTATCTCGACACGCTGGAGAAAGGCGACGTGTTCGTCCTCGGCGGCGACAACTTCGCGTATCGCTATCGCCGCGGGTCGAAGGTGTACGTCGACCGAACCGCCCAACGGCCCACGGTTCCGTCGTGGTTCTCCGAACGCCTCCCACTGTCGTACGACCTCGGCCGCGAGATAGCCCAGTTCCAGGCGGATATCGTCGAGAAACTCGAATCGGACGGTCCGCCCGCCGTCCGCGCGTGGCTCCGTGACCGTCCACTCGACGAGAACAGTGTTCGCGCAGTCACGCGAATGTTCGACGAGCAAGTTCGGTACGCGGGCCCAGAGAGCGTGGCGACTCCCTCGCGTCTGGCCATCGAGACGGAACTCAACCGCGAGACGTATCGCCGACACTACTACGTCCACTGCACCTACGGCCGGCAGTTCAACGACGGCCTCTCGCGCTTGCTGGCGTACCACTGCGCCCGCCGGACCAACGCGAACGTGCAGGTCGCCGTCGCCGACAACGGCTTTTCCATCTCGATGCCGCTGAACCGGAAGGTGGACCTCGGCACCATCCTCCGTGAGGCCGACCCCGACACCCTCGCCGAGGACCTCCGGGCCGCACTCGACGGCACCGACCTCCTGAAGCGCTACTTCCGTATCAACGCGACGCGCTCGCTCATGATTCTCAAGCGCTACAAGGGCTACGAGAAGACGGCCGCCCAACAACAGGTCTCTTCGGAGATGTTGCTGTCGTTCGCACAGGAGTTAGACGAGTTCGCGGTGATGGAAGAGACCTATCGGGAGATTCTCGAAGACAAACTGAACCTCGCCGCTATCGAGGTCGTTCTCGAAGACATCCAATCGGGCGACGTGGACGTGGTCGACCAGCAGGTTTCGACGCCGACGCCGCGGGCATTCGGCCTCGCCACCCTGATGGCGAGCGACGTGGTTCTCGCCGAAGACGAGAGCGCGGTGCTTCGGGAGTTCCACGAGCGTGTCCTCGACGAGATTGGCGAGGACGACATCGACCTCGACGTGAGTTAAAAGTCAGCGGCAGCGGTACTGGACGTCGTACGATAGGTTGGGGCCTTCCTGTCGGACGGTGCCTTGACCAGTGACGTTCAGCGTGTTCGCCGCTTGGTCGACTACGCGGACGGTGGAATCGACGATGGGGCCGGCCGGATCCGTGACGGTTCCCTGACCAGACACCTTCAGATGGAGCGTGCCCGTCCCGCAGTCGGCGACCTGACCAGTAAACGTCATCGTGCCGTGCAGAACGACGCGTCCGCTCGGGAAGACTGTCCCGCTGACATCCTCCTCGAACGTCCCGTCGAGTGTCCCCGAGATGGTCCCCTCGAGGTGGCGATCCTCGTGGCGGACGCCGTCTGCGTACCGTGTGTTGGTGATTTCGAGGTTCGTAATCTGGCCCGTGCCGGTTCCCATTTGTGGCTGTTGTGCCGAGGCGACGGCCGGGACCGAACCGAGCAACGCCGTCCCACCAATCACGCGCAGGAGCGCGCGCCGGGTGGATGTGTGACCCCGAGCGTGGGTGGCACCAGTCCTCCTGTTTGGATGTGGCGACATACCGACACACTCGGTCTTTACAGCAATAGTTACCCACCGACTACCTATCACGGCCCGTTACCTTCCGCCCTAACGGATCAAACCGGTCGCTGCCCCTTCGAGCAAAGTCGGGTGCCCACCAGCCGTCGGATTCGTGAGCGAACAAGACACGTCCGTCGGTCGAAAAACAGCTACTGAACTCGTCTTCTGCAGCCTGCAATCTTTTTCAGCGAGCTTACCGCCGCGCCCACCTAAGCATCCGCTGGTAGAACGGGTCGGATTCGAGCGCGCTGGCGTCGCCGACGAGGCAGAGTGCTTTCTTCGCACGCGTGAGCGCGACGTTGATGCGTCGGTGGTCTTCGAACAACGGCCCGTCCAAGTCGCCGGTTGCGACGAACGAGACGATAATGACCTCTTTCGAGGAGCCTTGGAACCGGTCCACGGTATCGACGGTCACGTCGGTTCGGCGGGAGATTTCGGCAACCTGCGCCCGGAAGGGAGCGATGACACCGATATCCTCCGAGGCGACACCGGCGGCCTCGTAGGCGGCGACGATTTCGGCGACTCGGTCAGCTTCGACAGGGTTGGTGTTGCCGACGCGGCGGCCATCGGGGTCGACGAACGTCACTTGGTCTGTGAGTTCGGCGGGTAAGTCGGCGGTGTCGACGCCGAGGTCGCGGAGGTGCTGCCCCGCGACTTCGCCGGTCGCCGGACGGAGTGCGCCGTCGTAGAACTCCGCCGAAGCAAACGCCTGAATCCGCTGGGACATGCGGTACTGGCGGTCGAGCATCACCGACGCTTCGGGGTGGGCTTCGATGAGTCGCTGGAACAGCGATTTCTGCAGGTCGTTCTCGGCGCGAACGACGGGTGGCAGTTGCTTGTGGTCGCCGACGAGGACGAACCGGTCGGCGAGGTTCGCCGCGGCGAGCGTCCCCGGTTCGGTGAGTTGCGAGGCTTCGTCCACAAGAGCGACGTCGAACGACTGCTCGCGCATCACGCGCGACCCACAGGAGGCAGTCGTCGCGGCGACGACCGGGGCGTCGTGCAAGGCGGCGGCGAGTGTGTTGGGGTCGCCGCTGCGAGAGAGGCGAACGTCCAGCATGTCCTCGCGGACACCCGATTCGGTGCCGACGCGGACGATGTCTTCGAACCCTTGGTCGCGCAGTGCTTCGAGCGCGTTGTCCACCGCGCGGTTCGTGAACGCCGAAAGGAGGACGCGATTTCCGTCTTCGACCAGTGCGCGGATGGTCCGAGCGATGGTGTAGGTCTTACCCGTCCCGGGCGGTCCGTGGATGAGCGCGAGGTCGTCGGCGTCGACGGCGAGACTGACCGCCTCGTCTTGCGCCTCGTTGTTGTCGATGTACGTCTCGCCGGCCGAGCGGGCTTCGAACTCGGGTGCGCGCCGGTCGAACAGCACGTCCTTGCGGTCGGGTGACCCCTTCAACACGGCGTCGTGGAGGGCGGTGAGGAGTCTGGCGACGTTGAGTTCGGAGGGGTAGACGTCGAGGCGGCGGAGTGGAACCGGTTCGTCCGTCGTGACGACGACTTCGTCACCGAGTTCGACGATGCGTGCGATTTCGGCGTGTCCCTCGACGGGGTGGCCGTCACTGGCGAGTGCGACGTCGCCTTCACGGAGTTTAGACACCGAATCGTCGGTCTTCCGGGCGCGGAGTTCCCACGTTCCGTCGGGTAGTTCTTCTTCGCCCAGCGGTTCGAGACCGATAATCGCCCGGTCGTCGTCTGCCCGTTCCTCGGCGGACTGTTCCCAGAGTTTGCGGTACTCCGCGTGGACCGCCCGGCGCTCTTCTTCGATTGCGCGGTAGAATCGGTCGAAATACTCGCGTTCGTCTTCGGGAACTGGCGTACCGATAGCACCGGCTTTCGACTCCTGTCCGAGGCGTCCCGAGACGACCATGCAGGTGTCTTTCTCGAAGCAGTACTGGCACTTCGAGTTCACTTCGTACCCCGTCGGCACGGAGGCGTCGTACTCCATCGCGGCGATTTCGTTGCGCGTGCGGACGACGAATTCGAGAAGCCCACGGCCAATCGAGAAATCCTTCGCCGGCGAGAGGTCGCCCGACTCTTCGGTCCGGTCGAGTGTGGTGTTTTTCGTGTAGAGGAGCGTCCCCGTATCGACCGGGATACCACGTTCGTGCAGGATGAGGGCGTACGCGGCCGCCTGAATCTTGTCCTGGAATCGCGGGTCGCGATTGAGGTTCTTTCCCGTCTTGAGTTCGACGGGTGAGCCACGGCGAAGGGCGTCAGCGCGGCCTTTGATGCCGAACGTCGGCGAGATGAGCGTGTACTCAGAGCGCCACTCGTCTTCGTCCGTGAGGACCCCCTGCGAGAGCCAGCCTTCGATTGCGGCGGCGTTTCGGCGGACTTCGTCGGCGACTTCGTCTACTTCTCGGCCGAGCAGTCCGAGTTCGAGGCCGCGTTCGTCGATGCGTTCGTCGATGGAGGAGTCGAGGTCACGGCCGCGGAGGAGGTCACCGAACACCTCGTGGACGATGGTCCCTTTGACGACCGGGTAGTTCAGCGGGATGCCGGAGAGTTTGTTCAGGTAGTACATCCGCGAGCACTGGACCCACGAGCGGATGTCGGTCACGTCGACGAGGAAGTCGGGTTCGACGACGACGAACGACTCTTTGCCGGTCGCGTAGGTCGTCTCGCCTCGGTACTCCGATTCGTCGACGTCGGTGACGAGGATATCCATCCCCGGTTCGGCGTGTTCGGCGGCGTGGGTCCACTTCCCCCAGAGCGTGACGGTGATGGGGTCGGCCGTCCCCCGTTCAGGACGAAGCGTCACCTCCGCCAGCGAACGCTCTCCGTACCGCGTCTCGACCTCACGTGGGGCACCAACCTCGACGAGCGGACCGCGAAGATTCACGTCGAAACCGTCGGTGAGGAACGGCCAAATAGGCGTCGGTCGACCAACTATTTCGTCGCCATCGGAGTCGTGTGACGTGGTTCCGGGCCGACAGTAACCGTCACGTTCTTTCGCGCTGCCGCGGTACCACTGCACATGCGCGTCAGAGATTGGCAAGACATCCTCTCGGACGTCGTCGAAGATGGTCGCGACCCGGGCGCGTGGCGCGCCGTCGCGGGAACTCGGCGTGGCGGTCTCGGCGAAGACCTCTTTCTCAGCCACCGCGACGTTGGTGTCTACCAACTCAAGACGTACGCCAAGAATCCGTACGAAGTCCGTGGCGTCGGCACGCGGGTCGCTCGCCGTATCGACGACGACCTAGAACCGCTGTTCCCCAACCGTGAGACCGACACGGACGCCGGTCGGTTCGGAGTCCAGCGCCCGCCGGAAGACGAAGACGAAGCCACGTCGATGGCCCGTCGCCTCGAAGAGACGATGAAGGTTCACGCAGAGGTTCCAACGACACCGGACGATTTCTTCACCGACGTGATGGAAGCGCTCGACAGTCCGGCGTTCGGACCGATGGACTACGAGTTCGACGCTCGCCCCGACAGACTCGACGACTTGACCGACGAGTTCACCGACGCGAACGAACTCCTCTCGGCCGAACTCGACGACCTCATAGAGACTGACGAGGTCGACCGCGGGTTCTACTGAGAGCCATCGGTTTCAAATCGCCTCGACGCGACGAACTCGATATGAACGATTGGGGCGCGAGTGGACCGACCCACGACTCGGGGGCGCTCGTGCAGGAGGCGCGATGGTAGGGCCAAGTTTGAGTGACGACGAGATGCGACTCGCGAGTTCACGTCTCAGAATCGGCTTCGTACTACTCGTTGGCGTGTCTGCTGGCCTCATCGCCGTCACTGCAGATGCGACGCTTCCACAGGTTGGTCTCGCGTTCGCCGGTGGGACTGTCCTCGGCATCGCACTCATGGTTTTTCTGTCGTACTGGGGCCGCGAGTTTACCAACGTGAATCGGCGTCGGTGAGTTTCACCGAGAGGCAACGAACTGGTGAGGCGATGAAAAGACGACGTGGTGATAACTATCTGGTAATCGTGTCAATATTGTAATAAATATGCAAATAAGTAAGCTCGCCTGAACGAAGTTCGATGAACCGCAGAATATATATAGATACATTGAGGACCGAATACCGCCGGTAACCAGGGCAGGGGCAACGACCTGGTTTTCAACCGGAATACGCTGGGTTGTGCCAGAGTTGGGCCTCTGTCACAAGACAGCGTACCTACCCAAGGTGCGTGTGCGACCTGAACCACGTTCAGAACCCGGACGCGCACCCTGATGGAGTTGCAGTCTCCTCAGGGCGATACCCGAGCGATCCATCGCTCGGGGGCGTCCAATTCTGCATCAGTCGGCAAGTTCTCCGGATGGTCCCACACACGTGATGCGGCCGCGATACCTCGTTTGTCTGCGACGTACTCGAAGAACCGAGCGCCGCGTTCGTACTGTCGGCGTTTGAGGCCGAGACCGAGTGCGCGTCGAGCGAGTTTTGCAATTGGTCCACCACCTTGCCGTCGCTCGTCGAGTTTGCGGCGCAGGTCTTCGTACTCTTCGTCGAACGCGCGGTCCATCAGGAGTTCCGCGTAGCCTTCGACGGACGTCATCGCCGTGTCGAGTTCGGCGAACGCATCTCGGTCGAGGTCACCCTCGACGAGTGCGTCGATACCGCGGTTCATCCGTTTTTCGAGGTGGGTCGAAAGCCACGGGGCCGCGCCGAACTCCGCGGCGTGCGACACCTCGTGGAAGGCGATCCAGCGGCGGAACCGTGGGTAGTCGACGTCGAGCGAATCGGCGACGCGACGGATGTTCGGGTGGACGAAGTAGAGGCCGTGGTCGTCGTCGCCCTCGGCGAGGAGGAGAGGGTCGTACTGTCCGAGGACGTTGTTGCCGAGGAACGAGAGGACGAGCGCGAACGTTCCGGTGTTGACCGCGCGGGTGACGCCCGGAAGCACCGAGGGACCGTGTTCCTCGAAGGGGGCCATAACTCGGCGGAACGTTCTGACGTTGGCGTCTATCCAGTGGTGTCGGTTCTGTACCTCTACCACGTCGGGGACGTCGAACGACACCTCGGCGACCTCGGCGAGTCGGTCCCGTGCGTCTCGAACGTCAGATGCGTACCCCTCTCGTTCGGCAGCAGAGAGGTCGAGCGTACCCGGGTCTGTCGCTGCTCTCGCGGCTTCGCTGACGGCATCCCAGTCGATATTTCCGGTCCCCGTCGCCGAAGCGTCTGCGACGACTCGGACGCTCCGCAGGAAGTTCATAGACTACGGACGGGCGCTGTGGGCAAAACGCTTCGGACAATGTTGAACAGCTAGACAGTCAGGATGACAGACAGTGATTCGCCCGAAAATCGACCGTCTACCCCGTCAGACACCAGCGTTCGCGCATTCGACTGCCACTAAACACTATACCCCCTCCCGCGTGGTTTGTGTATGAACCGAACCATCGACCACGTCGCGTTCGGTGGTATCGAGCTGTACGAACTCCGAACTGCTGCCAACGAGGTCGGTCTCACACCGACGTACGGTGGTGAGCACAGCACCGGAACGACGCACATGGCAGTCGTTCCTTTTCCCGACGGGTCGTACCTCGAACTCATCGCACCGACGCTCGGGACAGACGCTGAGAACGCCGGGTTCTGGCCGACCCACCTCGCTGCTGGCGCTGGCCCCACCGGATGGTGTCTCGAAGTCTCCGACGTCGCTGCCAGCGCGAAGGCCGCCATCGACAGCGGTGTCCCAGTCGACGGCCCGCACGAAGCGTCGAGAGAGCGACCCGACGGCCGCCTCGTCGAGTGGGATATGTGCTTCGAAGGCGACGACTTACGGCTCCCGTTCACCATTCGGGACCGAACACCGCGGCCGTATCGCGTTCCACGAACGTCCCAGAACACTCCCATCCGTGGACTTCAGACGGTCATCGTCGCAACCCGTGACCGTGAGGCGACCGCCGACCTATTCGCCCGACGGCATCGCTACCCCTCGCCCGTCGATATCAACGGTCCCTTTTCGAACTTTGCCGTCCTTCCGGGCACGCCACTCGCCCTCTGTGAACCCGGTGACGACGAACTCGGCGAGCGAATCGAGACAGTCGGCGAAGGACCGTGTGCGTTCCTCGTCGGCGTCACCGACCTCGACCGGGCGCGGCAGTCGCTGTCGCTCGGACCGGAGATTCGCTTCAGTGACCGCCGGATGGCGTGGTTCGACCACGAGATGTTCGACCGGCGGTTGGGCGTGGTCGAACTCCACTGAACGGCCTCACGAACGACTAACAAACTGCCTCACGAACGACTCACCAACGGCCCACTGCGACTCCCTGAACGACCCGCATCGACTCCCCGCGCCCCGCCTCAGGCCGCGCAGTTGTTCGGCCCGAGTTCGAGTTCAGTCGCTTCTTCTTCGTCACCGATAGATTCTCGCCCGGTGTTTATCGCGATGACCCGTTCGTAGTTCGGCGGTTTCTCCGGCGTCTCGTCGGCGATGCGGTGGACGAACGTCTCTTCGTCCATCCCCAGAAGGTCTAACTCCTCGCGGAGTTCGCCGAGCGTCGTGCTCACGAGTTCTCCTGGCGAGGCGACACCGTAGGTCCCGTCGGTGGCGACAGAGACGTGACCGGGGAGAATTCGTGTCTCTGCTGGCAGCGAGAGAATTCGTTCGTGGAGGGTGTCGTAGAGCAGTTCTGCACCCGTCGCGGCGTCTGCATCGCCGAACTGGAGTTCGGTCCGACCGACCGACTCGACGAACAGCGTGTCGCCGGTCAAGAGGAATCGTCCGTCGACGAGGTAGTTCGTCATGTCCGAGGTATGTCCCGGTGTGTACAGTGCTTCGATTTCCACGTCGCCCACTCGCACCGTGTCACCGTCGTCCAGCGGCGTGAAGTCGTACTGAACGTCACGGTCGGTTGCGTGGCTTCCGAGGTAGTACGGAACGCCGAGTCGGTCTGCCAGCGCCCGCCCCCCGGAGACGTGGTCGGCGTGGACGTGGGTGTCGAGGACGCCAGTGATGACCATCCCTGCGTCGGCGGCGACGAGTTCGAACTCGTGGTACTGTCGTGTCGCGTCCACGACGACGGCCTCTCGTGTCGACCGAGACCCGACGACGTAGCCGAGACAGCCTTTGGCGCGACGCTGGACCTGTGCGACGAACAGGTCGTCGTCTTCGGTATCGAGTTCGACGACTTCGTACAGTTTACTCCAGTCTTGCATGCCGCCTTTGACGACTGACACGTCGTCGTACCCGCGGGTACTGAGTTCGAACCCGAGCGACGTCGACGACAGTCCCTTTCCACAGATCGTGACGAGTGGTCCAGATTCGGCGAGTTCCTCGACTCGCTCCCAATCCCAGTCACCACCGAGCCCATCGACGGGATGGTACGGAACGTTCACTGCACCCTCGATATGCCACGCTTCGAAACTCCCTGGTGGTCGTGTGTCGACCACCGTAAACGACTTCCCGGCGTCGAGGTCGGCCGCGAGTTCCTGAACCGTAATCTGGTGGAGGAGTTTTCCCATGTGTGTAGCTATGGCAACCACGCCCAAAACCGTTTGTGGCGAGGAGATTCGACCGCGAAGTCGCGTCGTCAGCGGTGCCGATGTGGTCACTCCGAAGCGTGAACGGTGGCGCTGTCGCTCGGCGAGTGAGCGCGAGAAAAGTTCGAGTTGAAACGGTCGACCCGTCTACAGTTCCGCCTCGAAGTCTTCGAGGGCGTAGACGGTGTCGGTGCCGCGGCGGTCGAGCGTCTCGTTGGCGAGGAGCCAGTAGACGACCGACAGTGCACGGCGACCCTTGTTGTTCGTCGGAACGACGAGGTCGACGTTCGACGTCTGGTTGTTGGAGTCACACATCGCGATGACGGGGATACCGACCGTGATGGCCTCCTTGACTGCCTGTGCGTCACCGATCGGGTCGGTGACGACGACCACGTCAGGCTCGATGTAGCCGGCGTAGTCCGGGTTCGTCAGCGTGCCAGGGATAAAGCGTCCCGTGCGGGCACGAGCGCCGACGGCGTCGGCGAACTTCTCGGCCGGGAATCGACCGTACTGACGGGAGGACGTAACCAGAATCTGCTCTGGGTTGTAGTTCGCGAGGAAGTCCGCGGCGGTGCGGATTCGCGAGTCCGTCTGGCTCACGTCGAGCACGTACAGCCCATCGTCACGGACACGGTGGATGAACCGAACCATGTCCTTGGTCTTCTGCTGGGTACCGATGTGGACACCGGCGGCCAGGTAGTCTTCGACCGGGATGAGCAGGTCGGCGTCTTCGTCGGGCATGACGTCCTCGTCGAAGGCCGGCTCAGGCTCTGCTTCTTCGGCCTCGGCGGCCTCGTCGGCCGCCTCGGCGGTCTCTGCTGTCTCGTCTTCGGTGGCGGCCTCGTCGATGCCCGTCTCGGCGACCTCTTCGGTCTCCGTCTCGGGTTCCTCGTCGGCGACCTCCACCGCGTCGTTTTCGTTGTCGCTCATACTGCGTCGTCCGCGATGCGGATGAGTTCGTTCAGCTTGGCAGTTCGCTCGCCTTGCACCGTGCCGGTCTTGATGAACGGCGCGTCGGTGGCGACGGCGAGGTGTGCGATGGTCGTGTCTTCCGTCTCACCAGAGCGGTGAGAGATGACAGCGTCCATCCCGTTACGGGAGGCGAGTTCGACGGCGTCGAACGCGTCGGACAGCGTCCCGATCTGGTTCGGTTTGATGAGGATGGAGTTCGCGGCACCCACGTCGATACCTTCCTGCAGGCGGTCGACGTTGGTGACAAAGAGGTCGTCACCGCAGATCAGCGTGCGGTCTCCCACACGGTCGGTGAGTTCCGCGAAGCCCTCGTAGTCGTTCTCGTCGAGGGGGTCTTCGACGTAGACGAGGTCGTACTCGTCGACCATTTCGGCGACGTAGTCGATCTGCTCGTCCGTCGTCTTCGTCTCGTCGCCGTAGTGGTAGACACCATCTTCGAACATCTCGGACGCGGCGATGTCGAGACCGAAGCGAATCTCGAAGCCGAGTTCGTCCTCGACGTCGGAGACTGCTTCTTCCATAATCTCGAACGCTTCGGCGTCGGAGACTGCTGGTGCCCACGCACCCTCGTCGCCCTTCGCGGCGGGCACACCACGCTCGTCGAGAATCTCGGACGCGCGGGCGTGGACCTTCGCGTTGGCGAAGACGGCTTCGGAGACGCTCGGCGCACCGACTGGTGCGGCGAGGAACTCCTGGATGTTCGTGGCTTCCTTGGCGTGTTCACCGCCACCGATGACGTTACCGAGTGGCGTCGGGAAGTTGTCCCCACGGAACGCGCCGCCGAGGTGCTGGTACAGGGGTGCACCGAGCACGTCGGCGCCGGCCTTCGCGGCCGCCATCGAGATGGCGACGGCGCTGTTGGCGCCAATCTCCGAGAAGTTCTCGGTACCGTCTGCTGCTCGCAGTGCCGCATCGACTTCACGCTGGTCACCCGCGTAGACTTCGTCTACGAGACGGGGAACGGCGTGGCGTCGGGCCGCTGCGATTGCTTCGGTCGGCGGCAGTTCGATCGCTTCGTACTCGCCAGTGGATGCACCACTCGGGGCCGCAGCACGACCGAACCCACCGGATTCGGTGAGCACGTCGGCTTCGACCGTCGGGTTGCCACGGGAGTCGAGCACGCGGCGCAGTGAGACTGATGTGATTCGAGTCATGTTGTCACTTACCCTCTCGTTTCACGGTGAACGGAAGGACACCTGCATCGTACTCCTCAGCGGCGATGAGTATCGGTTCGGTCTGCTCAGTCTCCACGAGCACGGGTGCTCCGTAGGAGACCTGCAGCGCTCGCGCGCCGAGGATGCGGGCTTTCTCGTACCGATTGTACCGTTGTATCATTGGTAGGGTGACACGACGTCCACGAGGTCTTTGTGCGATACCATCATCCGCCGGCAGCAGGCACGAGTGACCCCGAGGTCGTCGAGGACTTCTGCAGGGTCCTCGTCACCCTCGCGAGCACGGGCCTGGAATTCATCCCAGTGTTCGCCAATCACCTTGCCGCAGGTGAAACACCGGACGGGAATCATCATGGTTAGATCACCTCAGCGGTAGGACTTCTGGTAGCGAGCGCGTGCGCCCGGTCCGCCCCACTTCTTGGGTTCGGACTGGCGAACGTCGTTGACCAGCAGCGAGCGGTCGAACTCCATGTACGCGTCGCGAAGTTCCGCGTCGTTCAGGTGCTGCACCAGCCCACGAGCGAGCGCGGTGCGGACTGCGTCGGCCTGACCGGCCACGCCGCCCCCGTTGACGCGCACGTCGATGTCGACCTGCGAGCGGAGGTCCTCACCTGCGATGCGGAACGGTTCCAGCATCTTCAGGCGGGCCATCTCCGGCTCGACCAGCTCGACCGGCTGGGAGTTGATACGGACTCGACCTTCACCGTCGCGCACGGTTGCGCGGGCGATGGCGGTCTTCTTCTTCCCGGACGTGTTGGTTACCATGTGACGTTAGCACCCAGCTTCTCGGAGACCTCTCCGAGCGAGATGAACTTGATGTTCGAAAGTCGGTCCAGCGAGGTCTCGTCGAGCATCTCGCCGTCTTCGTCGAACGGGTTGCCGACGTAGACGCGGATGTTCGAGAACGCCTCGCGTCCTCGGGGCTTCTTGTACGGAACCATCCCGCGGATGGCGCGCTTGAAGATGCGGTCGGGACGCTTCGGGTAGTACGGACCCTGGTCCGAACCAACGTCGGCGCGCTTGCGGTAGACGCTCATGACGTCATCTTCGGAACCGGTGATGACGGCGTCTTCCGCGTTGATGACGGCGACCTTCTCGCCTGCGAGGGCGCGCTGAGCGACCTCCGAGGCGACGCGGCCCATGATGCAGTTCTTCGCGTCGACGACGACGTCGGCGTCGAATTCTGCGAGGCTCATCGGATCACCCGCACGTTGGACCCTTCGGGGTTCTGTTCAGCAATCTGTTCGAGCGTCACGACGTCGCCAACCTGCTCGATCTTCGTTCGAGCGGTGGACGAGAAGTCCACAGCAGCGACTGTGACGTTTTTCTGCAGCACACCGCTACCCAGCACCTTGCCGGGCACGACGACGGTTTCGTCTTCTCGAGCGTATCGTTCGATACGGCTCAGGTTGACTTCCGCGTGGGTGCGCCGTGGCTTTTCGAGACGGTCCGCGACATCCTGCCAGACGTTGGCACCGGACTCACGCGAGACCGCCTTCAGCTCGGCGATGAGACTGTTGAGTCTCGGGTTCGTCTTACTCATTGTCTACCTCCAGAGAGAAAGCGGAGTGCAGGGAGCAGGATTTGAACCTGCGGACTCCTATGAGACAGCGCCCTGAACGCTGCGCCGTTGGCCAGACTTGGCTATCCCTGCAAGCATTCCGCTGTACTTCATGCCCCGTAAAAACACCTTCGGTCCGACCCGGTGCCGTGACACAGTCACACGCCACGCTGTCCGTGGGTTTGACTGGTCGCGGGGTGGGCGACCGTCGGTGGTGGTACGGGGCAGTAATCATTCTTACAGTGAGACCTTCTCTTCGAGCTCGGCTGCGCGGTCACCAAGCGAGGCGACGGCGCGAAGCACCAGCTCATCGACCGTGAAGGAACCATCCGTCTCCACACTGAAGACGAACGCTTCCGGCACGTCGTACACTTCGACCTCTTTACCGGGATACCGCTTCGTCAGGTCGTTGTCGAACTCGCTCGTGACCACGAGGTCGCCGTCTTCGGCGTCCTCGTCGTCTGCGTGTTCGGCAGCGGCCTCTTCGATGACGCCGCGGAGAATGTTCGGTTCTTGTTCGTCGAACTCGCCGGCGTCGCCGACGACCTCCACGCGTTGGAGGTGTCGGTAGCCGACAGCGACCCCACCTTGGTTTTTGGCGTGGTCTTTCCCGTAGCCGAGGACGGCGTCTGCCTCGAATTCGAGGCGCTGACCTTCCTTCAGCTCGATAATTGGGACGTTCTCGTCCGCGGGGACGACCATGTCGTCCGCGGACTCGATGTCCCCGGAGTACGCAGTCGCCGGCCCGTCGACTTCGAGCGCGACGGTGACGGTGTCACCAGGCTCGAACTCGTCGAGGGGCGTGGTCAGCGGAACCAGACCGAGCCGAAGCCCGATCATCTCGTCGAACATGACCGACGTGTTCTCTACGAACCGAACGGTATCGATGGAGAACGTCGGCACGTCGGCGACCATCGCTCGACGAATGCCGTTGGCTAACGCCGGGGTCAGACCGCGCGCAACGAAACGGGCGCGTCGGTCTTCGCGTTCGATGAACTCGACCTCGAAGTCGTTTGCCATGGTATGTTAGAGTCGGCTGTTTTTGGGCGCGCGAGTTCCGTCGTGCGGAATCGGCGTCACGTCCTCGATGCGACCGATCTCGAGACCGGCGCGAGCGAGGGCGCGAATCGTTGCCTGTGCACCGGGTCCGGGGCTCTTGTTACGGTTGCCACCGGGGCCACGGACACGGACGTGCAGGCCCGAGATGCCGGCCGCCTTGATCTGGTCGGCGACGCTCTCAGCCATCTGCATGGCCGCGTACGGGGATGCCTCGTCACGGTTCTGCTTGACGACGGAACCACCGGACGACTTGACAATCGTCTCGGCGCCCGTGATGTCAGTGACCGTGATGAGCGTGTTGTTGAACGATGCGTGTACGTGGGCGATTCCCCACTTGTCACCAGTTTCGGATTCGCTCATTCTTGGGCCTCCGCGCGCTCAGGGTGCAGTTCATCCGAGAGCGGCGACGTCTCGTCGAAGCTCACGGTGTCCTCTTCGTCGACTTCCACCTTGCGGGATGGGACGGTGATTCGAGCGCCGTCGATCGTCACGTGTCCGTGGACGATGAACTGACGTGCCTGCTGCGGCGTCTGTCCGATGCCGTTGCGGTAGGCGATCGTCTGGTAACGTCGCTCGAGAATGTCCGTCACGTCGAGACGCAGGGTCTGGGAGATGTCGTCTTCTGCAGACAGGATCCCGTAGCGGCGCAGGCGTGCCATGAACTCGGCACCGAGCGCCTCTGCTTCTTCTGCGTCACCCTGGGCCTCACCGAGGAGGCGACGTGCCTCACGGCGGATGTTGCGCAGTTCAGACTGCGCGCGCCAGAGTTCCTCTTTGTTCTTGAGACCGTAGCGAGAGAGGAGGTCCGCTTCCTGGGCGATACGCTCGCCCTGGAACGGGTGATTCGGAGTCTCGTAGAACTTGGTGTTTTTACCAGTCGTCATTCTTCTGCTTGCGCCTCCTTGATCTCCTCGACGTTGACACCGATGGTGCCTTCAGTACGTCCAGTGGACTTCGTCCGCTGGCCGCGAACCTTCTGGCCGCGCTGGTGTCGAACGCCTTTGTAGGAGCTGATCATCTTCATGCGGTTGATGTCATGACGACGCTTTTCCTCGAGGTCCGAACCCGTGATGTGGGCGGTCTCACCGGAGAAGAAGTCCTTCTGTCGGTTGACCATCCACTCGGGAGAGTGGTCCTCGAAGTTCTCGACGACATCGACGACCGCGTCGATCTCGTCTTCGGGAAGTTTACCGAACAGCGCCGTTCGGTCAACTTCCGCGGCGTCGGCGATGATGCGCGCTGTGCGCTTGCCGATACCCTTCATGTCCGTCAGACTGCGCTCTACCGTCTTCGTACCGTCAAGGTCGGTCTGACCAATTCGGATGAAGTAACGGAGGTCCTCTCCCTCCTCCGGTGAGCCGTCCTGTGGTTCTTCTGCACTCATGACTTGGAAAGTCGTATTGTGAGCGTTGCGGCGGGGATTCGAACCCCGGGGGCTTGACGCCACTGAGTTAGCAACCCAGCGCCTTGGGCCAGGCTTGGCTACCGCAACACTGCGTTCGTGTTAGTTTCGCCCTATCGGACTCGGGGTCTACACCCCTACAGCGATTGCATGCGATACGAGACGGGGCCGTTACTTAAACGTCACGAAAGGCCTCCCCCATGGTACAGCGGGACAGTGCTCCTACTGCCGGTTGTGGTGTGTTACGCTCTCTCACCGAAATCATAACTACACGAGTTACGTATTCCGTGCAATGAGTTCGACAGACTCGGCTTCCACGCCGAAGAAACCCGTCCGAATCGAGACGAAAGACGAGTTAGACGCGCTCGTCTCGGAACACGACCGTGTCCTCCTCGACATCTACACGAGCGGGTGTACGCTCTGTCAGAGCATCGAACCGGTCCTCGGGACCGTCGCCAAAGTGACCGACGTGGTCGTCGCCATGGTGAATCCGAAGACGGACATGTCCATCGCCGACGAGTACGTCATCCGAAGCGTTCCGACGTTGCTCCTGTTCGACGACGGCGAGGTCGTCGGACGCCTCGACGACGGGTTCCAGGGCGCACAGGCTATCATCGACTTCATCGAGAATCCAGAACAGTAACCGAAACCGCCGCGTCAGAGGTTGCAGTCGTCGGCGGCGGTGGCGACGTCTCCCGGATGGTCGGGGCCGCTCGGCATCACGTTGTCGAGCAGGAAGTAGACAGACTCGCGCATCGCGTGGGCGGACTCGGGTCGCGTTCCAGTGACGCGAACATCGAGGCTCCGAAACAGAAACGCCATCAAGTTCTCGGCCATCACGTCCGCGTCCATCTCGCGGTAGTGTCCCGCCGACATCTCTCGACGGATGAGCGTCGAGATGGTTTCTATCATGTACGACTCCATCTCGTTGAACTTCTGGCGGTACTCGTCGTCGTGGATGGTCTGTGTTCGAAGTTCGAAGATGACTCGTTGGAACAGTTCCGGTTCGTTCATTCCCGGCGGGGCGACCGGTTCGACGTCGCCGCCATCCGGGGGGCACTCTGACGGTAGCACGTGTTCGACGAACGTTCTGAGTTCTGCGTCGGGGTCCTCGGCGTTCGGGTCGATGGTCGCGACGAAGAGGTCGATGACGTAGTCGAGGAACGCCAAGAGCAGTTCGTCTTTGTTCTCGTAGTGGTAGTAGAGCAGCGACGTGCTCTTTTCGAACTCGGTGCCGATGTTCTTTATCGAGAGGTCGGCGTAGCCGTGTTTTGCGAGGGCTCTGAGCGTCGCATCCATTATCGCCTGCTCCGTCTCGCTTCGTCCAGTGTCGATTCGTTCGTTTTTCATGTTGTCTCGCGTGGTGGGTGGTCAGTCGTCTCGTTGTTCGTCCAGTCGGGTCGTACACCAGTGACAGAAGTCGAGGGCAGGGTCGACTTCGCGGCCACACTGTGGGCACGATACCGCTTCGGCGTCACCGGGCGCCGTTTCGTCGCGTGGTTCGGACACCTGTTTCATGCCGAGGAGGAACGCGTCGAGGACGCTGAGAAGGCTCACGGTGAGGATGGGGAGGACGTCTACGAGCGGCGGTATCGACCCGCTGTTTGCCAGCGATTCGAGTGCCGTGGTGGGAACGAAGAAGACAGAGATGGCGAACGCGAGTGCGACCCAGAGGGCGGCACGGCGCCATCGCCGCAGGTAGAGGTGGCCCAGTCCCGTGATGACGAGACCGAGTAACGCGGCGAGCCAGGGGCGGACCTTCGTGAGTCCAGACATGGTTGAATTCGATTGGTTCTCGGTCATGAGCGTTCCGTTCGCGGAGTATCGTGACGGGAGTCGTCGGTCATCGTGGTCGAGACGTGTGGAAGCGGTGGTTTGCGGGCGATGCGGGCGTCGAGAGCGCGGGTCGAAATCATCTGTGGAGGTGCGTCAGGGGGACGTTGGTGCTGCGGACGTCGTCTCTCGTTGGGTCAGTCGCTCCCAGACCACGAGCACCGGTGGCGTGACGACGAGTGCAGTGAGGTACGAGTAGAAGATACTCAACGCCGTCACGATACCGAACTGTCCGAGCACGGGCGTGATGGCGATTGCGAGGACGCCGAGACCGGTCGTCGTCGTGAGCATACTCCCGGTCAGTGCGCCACCGGTCCCACTGACGGTCAAGCGGAGCGCCTCGTAGAGGTCGTTTCCGGCGTTGTACTCGTCGGCGAACCGGTGGACGACGTGCGCGGAGTAGTCGATACCCAACCCGATGGCGATAGCGAGAATCGTCGCCGTCAGCGCGTTCAGTGGGATGCCTAAGTAACGCATCGACCCTGCGAGGAGTGCGAGCGCGACGACGATGGGGACGAGGTTGACCACACCGAGCGTCCACTGGCCTTCGAGGACTTGGTAGATGAAAACCAAGAATATCGCCGTGGCGATGAGCGCGACGGCGAGGCTCTGGATGGCGGACATGAAGATGGTGTCCGAGACAGCCTTGAACACGACAGTGTTCCCGGTGGCAACCCCGCTCATCCGGAGGCGGTCGGCGACTTCCTGCCCGTCGGCGACGATGGCGCCTTGTTCGGCGTCTCCCTCGACGGTGTAGACGATTCGGGTCTGGCGGTAGTCCTCGGTGATGTACGACGACGCCTGCCCAGAGACCGGCGAAGCCATGAGTTCGTCGTATATCGTCTCTAGGTTGTCGTCGGGGACGCCGTTTCCGTTGGCGTCGTTCCGGTCGACGAGAGCGGCGAACTCGGGGTCCTGAGCGGCATAGCTCTGGATGACCGTGACGATACTCGTGGACTCGGCGCGGCGGTCGTCCGCGACGAACGTCTCCGGTGGGTTCTCGCCAGACCGGTGAATCATCTCGAGTGCCGAATCCTCACGTAACTGCCCTTCGACGTATATGGTCACGCTGTCACCCTGCGTACTCTCGAAGGTGTCTTCGAGGTAGTTGAGGTCCTTCGTGACGGTGTAGACGCCGGGTTTGAACGGTTCGGGGAGTTGCTGGAGATAGCCGGCCTGTTCTTCGGGTGGCAGGAAGTCTTCCTGCGAGAACGACGTGTCCACGCCTGTCCCGTAGGCACCGGCGGCGACAGTCGTCACGAGGACGACGACGAGGAACGCACGTGGGGCGCGCCGCCCGATGATGACGCCGACCGAGAGTACACGGGCGAGGAGGCCACCTTCAGTTCCGAGTGGTGCCGAGGCGAACGCGGGAACGCCGTACTTCTGACGGAGTTGGTCCACGTAGAGTTTCGCCGCCGGCAGGAACACCCCGAAGACGAGGAACGTGAAGATGATACCGACCGCTGCGACGAGACCGAAGTCCTGGATGGGACCGAGGTCACTCGTGACGTTCGCGAGGAACCCGAGGACCGTCGTTCCGGTGACGATGAAGAACGCGACGGAGAGCTGCTTGACCGTCGTCCGCATCGAGGGAACCGGGGCGACGTCCTTGACGCGCTCTTCGCGGTAGCGGTTGACTGCGTGGAGTCCGAAGTCGATACCGACCGCGAGTAACAACGGTGGCACCGCGATGAGCATCTGGCTGAACGGGATGTCTGCGAGTCCCATGAACCCGAACGTCCAGATAATCGCCAGACCGAGCGAGATGACCCCGAGCAGCAAGTCGATGGGGTCGCGGTAGGCGATGACGAGGAACCCGAAGATGAGGAGCACGGCCGCGGGGACGACCAGCAACAGCGAGTCGGCGATGACGTTGCCCAACTCACTGGAGATGATGCCGCTGCCGAACACGGTGATGTCGCTGTCGGCGACGGAGGTCATCGTCTGAATCTCGAGTTGGATGTCCGTCATCGGACTCGTCCCCGAGGTCCCGGCGCTCGACGAGATGCCGGGGACTTCGTGGCTGACGACGCCGATGGTCGACGAGGCGCTGACCGACTCGTGGTTGAAGTCGTTACTCAGCAGTGAGGCGACGTTGGGGTTCGCTGTCGCTTGCTTGGCTGCGGCCCGTACTTCTGCGGGTGACGCAGATTCGAGCGCAGCAATCTGTTTTTCGAGTGTCGTCGCCGACGGGTCGAGCGTCTGCGCGACCGTCGAAGCGACACTCGACGCCGAGGTTGCACGGAGGTCCGCTCGGTCCATGATGCGCTCTTGGAGGCGCAACATGTCGAGCATCGACGATTTCGAGAGGACGTTCGAACTCTGTTGGATGAGTTGGGTACTCCCAGTACTCGTCTCGAATGCGGGGGAGAACTCGCGGTTGACGTCGTCGAGCGCCTCCTGTGCGGGGGAGTCGTTGGTGAACTGTGAGGTCCCGGCGTCGGTCGAGATGTTTCCGAGACCGGCCCCGAAGACGAGCGTCACCACCAAGAACAGGGCGACGACTCTACCCGGGTTCTCGGTGATATACTCGCCGAGGCGGTCGACGTACACTTCGTAGTCAATCATTGTGGGGGAGAGGTGGGGCGATTACCGACGGTACCAGAGGAAGCCGACGATGCCGAGGCCGACGACGAGAACGGCACCGACGAGCGGCATCGAGAGGCCGCCGCCGCCCGTGGATTCAGTGACGTCGACAGCGACGGGGTACGAGTCGGAGAGTTTGCGCTCGCCGTCCTCGTTCTCGTACTCGAAGTCGATGTCGAACGAGTACGTCTTCGCACTCGCCGAAGACGCGGCCGAGAGTTCGAGCGGAATCTCGGCGGACTCGCCGGGCGCGAGTTCTTGGATGAACGCCGTGTCGTCACCGAGTTCGAGCGGACTGTCGGCGAAGGCCTTCGCGTCGATGTTGCGGTACGTCTCGTCGCCGTTGTTGGTCACGACGAGCGTGACTGTCTTCGAACTGCCCGCTTCGAGCGACCCGTTCTTGGTCTCGATGCCGAAGAGGTTCTGTTTGGGTTTCACCTCGGCGTTCATGAGCAGCGCGTTCGACTGCTGGGTGTCGCCGTCGGCGTTGCGGTACTCGACGGTGTAACTCAGCTGCCGTTGGCCGGCGTCTGCCGAGTCGGTCACTTCGACCGAGAACGAGAAGTCCGAAGACTCCCCGACGTCGAGCGTTCCGAGTGCGTACTCGGTCTCTTTGATGTTCGTGTTCGGTGACTTCGAGGAGATGACGACGACTGCGTCACGGGCAGTCTGTGGGCCGTCGTTCGTGATGGTGCCGCTGACCGTCGCTTCGCGGCCGACACGGAGCGTCGAATCGGTCGCATCGAGCGAGAACGACTGTTCTGCGAGCGGCGTCACACCAGTCGCACGGTTCTTCGACTGCTGTGCCACGCCATCTTCGTCTTCGTAGTTCACGACTGTCGAGAGTGCGTACTGCTGGACTGCCGCCGAGGAGGCGATAGCCGTCTCGTACTCGAGTTGGCGCGTCTCGTTGACGCCCCACTCACCGGCGTATCTGGTCGCGCTCGCGGCCTGTCCGAACGTAATCTCGGAGTTCTGTGAGGTCAGTGCGACGGACGAGTCGTACGCCGTCTGGGACCCGACGTTGCGCATGGTGAGCGTCGTGGTTCCGCTTCCACCGACCTGTGCAGTGGTCTCGACGGAGACTATCTGGAAGCGCGGTGCCTCTTCGACGACGACGGTGACGGGGATTTCGACCGTCTTGTCCTCTTCATTCTGCACGTCGCCGTTGTCGCGGACGGACTCGTCGTGTTCGAACTCGGCGACGAGCGTCATGTCGTAGGTTCCGGGCGCGGCGTTCTCTTTCACCGACGTGGAGAACGTCACCTCACGCTGTGTCGCGTGCGGGATGTCACCGACCGGAAGCGTCGCAGTGTTCACCTCGACCGGTGCGTCACCGGATTCGAGCGTGAGTCGGACGTTTCGGGCGGAGCGGACCTGCGCTTCGAGTTTCGAACGCTCTTGGTCCGAGAGCGACCCGGAGCTCTCTGAAGAAGTGAACTTCCGGTACTCGGTGTCACCACCGTAGTTCGTGATGACGACGTTCAGCGGCGTCTCTTGTCCGGGAACGAGTTTGTTGCTCGGCGCGTACGCTTGGAGATTCGGTTCACCGACGATACCGGCCATCGCTGGACTCGGAACTGCGACCAGGACGACTAGCAAGACCACTAGTGCTCGTGAGAATTTCATGGAGTGTAACACAGTGTGTTGAGGGGGTAGTTTGGAGGTGGATGTCTGGCGTTCGGGTGGGGAGTTGGGTGCGGTGGGTGGGCCACCGCGGTACGCTCACGCCGGGTTCCCCCGACTGACTGAACGTACAATCAACACCGAAGCCTGAGGAGTGGATAGACATAAGTTGAACGGAACTTCAAAAAACCAGCTAGGAATTTATTCGTGTCCTCAAACCGTACAAGACGGCACGAAACGACTGAATTCGGCAGCTTCAGAGTATTCGGTGGCCTATCGCGCCCCGGTCGGCTTCGAGACGACGAGGACCGGAACAGACGCCCGTCGAACGACTCGCCGGGCGACGCTCGTCGCGACGTGCCGGTCGAGCGAACGCGAGGCGTCGCTCCCCACGACGACGAGGTCGGCACCAACTTCGTCGATGTAGTCGAGTAGCTCGGCCGCTGGAACGCCTGTTCGGACCGTTCCCGTGGACTCGACGACTCCACGGGCAGCCTCGACTGCGATTTCCTTGATGAGTCCACGCGCCTCCCCTTCGAGTGCACGACGTAAGCCCGGTGCGTCGCTGAAGCGGTTATCCACGACTGCGAGTGGGTCGAGTTTCGCGCCGGTGGCCCGCGCAATCGTGATCGCCGTCGTCGCGGCTGTTCGACCGGCCGGGGAGTCGTCAGCGAGGAGTGCAATCGTCTCGTACGCCGGCTCGGTGTCGGCTTCGGCCGGGACGACGAGCGTCGCCGTTGGTGGGTCGTCGAGGACGCGTTCGGTGACCGACCCGACGAGGAATCGCCCGACTCCGGTGTGGCCGTGGCGTCCAACGACGAGCAGGTCTGCGTCGCGCCCGGCCTCGACGACGACTCTCGCTGGGGGACCGTCGATGACTGCCGTCGTCGTCGGGGTGCCAGTCACGAGGGCTTTGCGAGTGACCGCTCCCACGGCCTCTTCTGCTTCGACGGCCGTACTCGCGCGGACCGAATCCGCGAGACGAGCGAGTGTCCCTTCGGGAACCCCTGCGGCAGAGACGACGTGCAGGTTCGCGTCGAACGCGTCGGCGAGATAGAGCGCGTGGTCTGCCGCGCGCACGGCGTTGTCACTCCCGTCGGTGGCGAGGACCAGTCGCTCGACAGTTTGTGTCATGAATACCGATACGTCGGCCGCCGAGAAAAGTTCGCTCGCCGCTCAGACGCCGATGTACTCTTCGTTGATGACCCAGTCGCCGTCGCCGTCGCGGACGAGGTACTCGCCGTAGTAGGGGACGCGGTTGGCGACGACTGCCTCGAACGTCTCGCGAATCTCGTCGCGCGTTATCTCACCCATCGGGCGAAGGTCGTCGTTGCGGTTCAGACACCCTTTGAGGTATCCTTGGTGTGTCACGCGCACGCGATGACAGTTGGCGCAGAACTCGGCGTTCTCGACTGGGTCGACGATTTCGACCATCCCTTTGCCGACGTAGTAGCGACGGCGGTGGTGCATGTCGCGGACTTCGACTTCGTCAGCGAGGTCCGTCAGCCACCGGTGGACGCGTTCGATGTCGATGTTCCAGTCTGGGCGGCCCGTGAGTTCGGGCATGTACTGGATGAGTTGGAGTTGGAGGCCTTCGTTTTCGGCGACGTACTCGACCATCTCCTCGACGTACCCGGCCGTCTTGGTGAAGACGACCATGTTGAGTTTGACGGGCGTGAGACCGGCGTCGACGGCCGCTTTGACGCCCTCCATCACCTTGTCGTACGCGCCAGACTTCGTAATCTGGGCGAACGCCTCCGGGTCGAGAGCGTCCTGCGAGACGTTTACGCGGTCGAGTCCGGCATCGACGAGGTCGCCGGCCCGGTCGCCGAGGAACGTCCCGTTGGTCGTCAACGACGTCTCCATCGAGTCCGGCGTCCGCCGGATAATCTCTTCGAGGTCGGCGCGGAGCATCGGTTCGCCGCCGGTGAACTTCACCTTCCGGACGCCGTACTCCTCGACGACTTCGAGGAATCGAACCACGTCGTCGGCACTCATCTCCTCCGTAGAGGGGTCCATCGGCCCGCGTGTGTCGCCCAACCCTTCGTTGTGGCAGTAGACGCAGTCGAAATTACATCGGTCGGTCAGAGAGATACGGACTCCGGTTACCTCGCGGCCGAAGTCGTCCACCAGCACCATGTGTCGAACACTGGGAGTGTATGTTGATAAATTCGCTGTCGATTGTAGGCTCGACGTAAACGGTATTGGTTACCAGTTACCAAAACTCGAAGGCGTTCGTGTCGACTGCGTGGAGAGTTCCAGTACAGTCCGCGACAGGACGGTACAATCCGCAACCAGACCTTACAAAACCCTTATCGGCCACACGACCGGATGAATCGACATGAACGAAGCCGACGTACGCGACCTCTTGCGTGCGGTCGAGGACCCCGACCTCGGAGACGACATCGTCTCGCTCGGTCTGGTCAACGCCATCGAAGTCGATGGCGACACCGCCCGCATCTCGCTCGCACTCGGGGCACCGTACTCCCCGACGGAGTCAGAAATCGGCCGACAGATTCGAGAGCTTCTCGCCGAGGAAGGGCTCGAAGCGGACCTCACGGCCAAGATTCCGAGTGACCGCGCACCCGACGAAGAGGAAGTCCTCCCGGGCGTCAAGAACATCATCGCCGTCGCATCCGGAAAGGGTGGCGTCGGGAAGTCGACCGTCGCGGTCAACCTCGCTGCTGGCCTCTCGAAACTCGGCGCTCGCGTCGGCCTGTTCGACGCCGACATCTACGGGCCGAACGTCCCGCGGATGGTCGCCGCCGAAGAGGCACCGCAGGCGACCCAAGACCAGACGATTATCCCGCCGGAGAAGTACGGAATGAAGCTCATGTCGATGGCGTTCCTCGTCGGCGAGGACGACCCGGTCATCTGGCGCGGCCCGATGGTCCACCAACTGCTCACGCAACTCGTCGACGACGTGCAGTGGGGGAGTCTCGACTACCTCGTCCTCGACCTGCCACCGGGCACGGGCGACACGCAGCTGACCATCCTCCAGACGCTCCCACTCACCGGTGCCGTCATCGTCACGACGCCGCAGAACGTCGCCCTCGACGACGCCAACAAGGGTCTCCGAATGTTCGGCAAGCACGATACGAACGTCCTCGGCATCGTCGAGAACATGAGCACGTTCCGCTGCCCCGACTGCGGTGGCCACCACGACATCTTCGGTGCCGGTGGCGGCCGCGAGTTCGCCGCGTCGAACGACCTGCCGTTCCTCGGTGCACTCCCACTCGACCCGGCCGTCCGCGAAGGCGGCGACGGCGGGAAACCAATCGTCCTCGAAGACGACAACGAGACGGCCGACGCGTTCCGCGTGATGGTCGAAAACGTCGCCGACATGACCGGCATCATCCAGCGTCGGCGGGTCAGCGAGCAATGAGTGACGGCGGACAGTCCACACCCGAACAGGGCGCTGACGAGGTGACGGAGAACGCAAACGAGACAGCGGCGAGTGCAGACGAGGTGGACTGGGAGATGGCTCCGGACTCGGACGCCGAGTTCCCCGCAGACCCCGAGAAGGTCGCGTTGCTCCGCGAAATCGCCGACGACGTGTACGGCGAGTCCTCGGAGAGCCGGCAGGTGTCGGCTATCCTCTACCGGGTGAGCGACCTCTACGACCCAGACGGTGACACGTCTCCCGAGGAGATTTACCTCAACGTCCGCCACATCATGGATATCAAGGCCCAAGGCGGCCTCGACCGCTAAGTTTCGTCGTACCCTCTCGCGTCGCTTCTTCCGTGCTGTTTCGCGTTCCACTTTCACTCACGCGATGACACAGGTTCTCACATGAGCATCCCACACACTCCCCGAGACGACAGTCTCTGGAAATTTCACTTTCACTCTGCATCCATGGCTCGCACTTTACCCGCGTCACCGCGACGTACGAGTCGAGATGGGAACTGACACGCTGTCGGCGTGTCCGCGACTCGAACCCGGTGTGACGCTGCTTCGTCGCTCCGGAGAGACACCCCACGCGCTCCACCGACTGGTCACTGCCGAACTCGCTCGGCGGGAGGGAAGCGCCTACTGGGTCGATTCGCGGAACGACGCCGTCACACACGCACTCTACGAACACGCGCAGTCCAGACGGACACTCCGCGGCCTCCGAATCGCACGGGCGTTCACCGCTTACCAGCACCACGAACTCGTCTCGTCGCTTCCGAGTCGTGTCTCGTCGCGGACGTCGCTCGTCGTCGTCCCGCGACTCCCGGCGCTCTACCGCGACCCAGACGTTCCCGCGGGCGAGGCACGGACGTTGTTCGACGCTGCTGTGACCATCCTCGATGCGCTCGCCGAGTCACTGTCCGTGCCGGTACTCGTGACCGCACGCGAGGGCGTCGACGACCAGTTC
This sequence comes from Haloferax marinisediminis, assembly GCF_009674585.1. Taxonomy (NCBI): domain Archaea; kingdom Methanobacteriati; phylum Methanobacteriota; class Halobacteria; order Halobacteriales; family Haloferacaceae; genus Haloferax; species Haloferax marinisediminis. The sequence continues at coordinate 1,684,905 of NZ_WKJP01000001.1, forward strand.
ACCGACGCACTCGCAGACACTGCAGACCGGACCGTCGAGTGTCACGATACCCGCGAAGGCGTCGCGTTCGCCGGTGACGACGTACAGACGCTGGCGTACCACCACCGCGACTACTGGCAGACGACGATTCCGTACTGGGTCGAACTGCTCGGCGTCGCACCCGAAGGAGACCTCGCCCACGTCGGCCCTGCATCGGTCACGACCCTCGACGCAGTCGCGGCGGAGGGATGGTGATGGGACGGACGAATCCGACGTACCGTGACGCGCTTCGACGGTATCGCGACTCGTGGGCACCGTACCGTCGCGCCCTCCGTGCTGAGGCGAAAGCCGACTTCGACCGGTTGTTCGAGCGCGCGCACGAACACGCGGCCGCGGCGGGTCACGCGAACCCCGCCGACCCGCATCGTGCAGTCGTCCTCTCGATGCTCCTCTCACAGGAGCGTGAACTGCGTCGCCTCCGAGAACGTCTCGATTCCGCGTCCGAAGCGAGCGAGTAACCGTGTTCGCGGTCGACTTCGACGGTGACGACGTCGTCGAATGGCACCTCACTGACGCTGGTGCCCAGTCTCACCGCGTGACCGACTACATACCGGAACTGTACGTTTCGGGGCCGGATTCGGTCCTCGCCGACCTCGAACGACGACTCCGTGCGGACCCCGCCGTCGCCGACGTTGGCTACGACCGACTGTACCCCCGCCTCGACTCGCGCGAGCGAACCGAGGTGCTCCGCGTCGCTGTCGTAGCCCCGCGAGGTGTTCGCCGACTCGCTCGTCGCCTCCGCGACGACCTGCTCGGCCGCGTCTCACCCGGCAGTGCCCGCTTCTACAACGTGGACCTCTCGCCGGGATTTCGGTACTGCGTGCAGACCGAGACTGTCCCCGTTCCATCTCGTCGACCCCGCACACTTCGGCTCTCCCTCCCCGAGAAATCACTCGCCGACGGCGACCTCTCGGCGCTGTCAGTCGCCGGAAAATCAGTCGATGGCGACGAACGCGACGCAACCGAGACGGCGTGTGAGGAACTCGCCGAACAGGACCCGGACGTTCTCGTCGTGAGTTCCGCACGTCTCCTACCGCTTCTGCGTGACTGCGCCACGAAGTTCGAACTCGACTGCCCACTCGGCCGCGACCCGAATCGTGGACTGGAGCGACTCGCTGGCGGAAACACCGTCGTGAGTTACGGAACGGTGCGACACTCACCGGCCAGATACGCCGTCCCGGGCCGAGCAATCGTCGACACCGGGAACAGTTTCCTGTGGGCAGAGTCGCGACTCGACGGCCTGTGCTATCTCGTCGAGCGCTCGTGGAAACCGCTGCAAGAGGCGTCGTGGGCGAGTATCGGCAACGTGCTGACGGCGATGCAGATTCGTGAGGCGATGGCCCGCGACGTGCTCGTTCCGTGGAACAAACGCCGCCCGGAGACGTTCAAATCCGTCGAGACGCTCCACGCCGCCGACCGAGGCGGCTTCACCTTCGACCCGGTGGTCGGCCTCCACGAAGACGTGGTCGAACTCGACTTCGCCTCGCTGTATCCGCGAATCATCTGCGAGTGGAACATCTCGCCGGACACCCTCGGCTGTGACTGCCACGCCGGCCGCGCCGACATCCCAGAACTCGACTACACCATCTGTGACCGTCGAGGATTCCTGCCCGACGTCCTCGAACCATTGCTCGCAGACAGGCGCCGACTCAAACGTGAGGCCAGCGAGGCCGAGGCCGCAGGCGATGAATCGGCCGCCGCGTCGGCACGGGCGAAGTCGGGTGCCATCAAGTGGGTGCTCGTGTCATGTTTCGGCTATCAGGGCTACCGAAACGCGAAGTTCGGTCGTATCGAGTGCCACGAGGCTATCAACGCCGTCGCCCGTGACCTGCTCTTGCGGGCCAAAGAACGGGCCGAAGACGGTGGGTGGCGCGTCGTCCACGGCATCGTCGACAGTCTGTGGCTGACGCGTGCCCGCGACGACCCACAGTCTCCCACTGACCTCGCCGCCACGGTGACCGACGACTGTGGGATTCCGCTCGAAGTCGAAGCGACGTACGACTGGGTGTGTTTCGTCCCGACGCGCCGGATGGACCGCGGTGCGCTGACGCGCTACTTCGGTCGCACACGAGACGGCGACTTCGTCTACAAAGGCATCGAGATTCGCCAGCGAAGCACGCCCGAGTTCGTCGCCGACGCCCAGCGCGACCTGATTTCGACGCTCGACAGACACCGCGACCCAGCGGCGGTCTGTGACCGACTCGTTCGCCATCGCACGCGACTCCGGCGGTCCGACGTTCCGACCGACGAACTGCTCGTGACGAGTCGGCTCTCGAAGGCCCCTGCGGACTACGACCGCAACACGCTCGTCGCCGCTGCCGGGAACCGGTCTGTCGAACTCGGAGTACCGCGCGAACCGGGGCAGTCAGTTCGATACGTCGTCGCCGACGAGGACGGCCGCGGCACCGACCGGGTTCGACTCGACTTCGAACGCCCCGGTGTGGACGACGTCGACGTCGGCTACTACGACCGTCTCCTGATTCGGGCGGCCGAGAGCGTGGTCTCGCCGTTCGGGTGGGACAGAAATCGAATTCGGCGGTATCTCTCGCCGGGGCGGGATGCGTCGTTACGTGGCTGGCTCGACTGACGAGACCGAGGCGGTTTTGATTCCAGAGTCGAACCTAGGGTCGTGGACGCACACCAACGCCAGTTCCGGAACCCCTTCTCGATGGACACCGCCTGCACGAACTGCGAGGCCCTCTGTGAGGTCCGCGAGCAGGTCGTCCACGGCTACGGCGACGTGGGCGCAGAGTTCCTCTTCGTCGGCGAGGCACCGAGTGCGGACGCAGAGCGAACGGGCGTCCCCTTCACCGGTGACGACGCGGGCGAGCGTGTCCAGCGAATCCTCGGTGAACTCGGCTTTTCGCGCTCCGACCCCGACGCCGAGGAACCCGACGTGCAGAACGTCTTTCTCACGTATCTGACCCGCTGTCGACACCCCGAACGCGGCCCGACAGACAACGAAATCTCGACGTGTGAACCCTTCTTGAATGCCGAGATTCGGATGATAAACCCGCACATCATCGTCCCCGTCGGACAGGCCGCACTGGAGGCGCTCGCGTTCGATTACACGACACGCGCGGCAGACAGTTTCGACGTGGAAGCCGAACACGCGACGACAATCCGCGGCCGTGGGTTCGAACTCGTGCCGATGATGGACCCCGACAAGCAGACCGACGCAGACACCGAGGCGTTCGTCGAACACGTTCGTGAGTCGGTGTTCAGTCGCGATTACCGCCAGACGAAAGGCCGCCGGAGTCGCTGACGCGAGAACGACAAGCGGCGGGTTCAAGGGTTCGCCGGCGTGAAGAGAGAGTATGACCGTCATCGCCGTCCTCGCCGAACCGCCGCGGCCCGGGTTGGTACTCCCAGACCTCGCGGAGACGAGTCCGCTCACGGAACGAGAGGCCGCAGACCTCTACGCCGCGATGCTCAAGGACATCTGCATCGCCGTCGAGCGGTCGGGTGGCGACCTGCTCGTGAACTACCGTTCTGACGACGACCTCCCGGACGAGTTCGTCGGCGACGTCTCCGCAGAAGCAGAGGTTCGGAGCATCGTCACCGACGCGCTCGGCGGCACGGACGACGTTCGATTCGAACCGCAGGTCGGCTCGACGTTCTCTGCCCGTGCCGGCAACACCGTCACACACCTCCTCGAAGAGGAAGCGGTCCACTCAGTCGCCGTTGTCCGCCCCAACGTGCCACAACTCGGGCGCACACACATCGACAGTGCCGCGATGAAGCTTCGCAGTACGCCCGTCGTTCTCGGGCCATCGACCGAGGGCCGTGTCTACTTCTCTGGCTTCCGCGAGCCGTTCGACTTCACCGACGCCTACGCAGATCCGGAAGTCGAGACACTCGCAGAACACGCAGACGACGCCGAGTTGGGGCTGGACTACATCCAGATGCTCTCAGTCGTCGAGACGGGTGCCGACCTCGCGACGCTCGTCCCGATACTGCGCTCGCGGGTCGAAGCAGAGCGCGTCGTCCCCGAGCACACGACGACGCTCGTGTTCGAAGCGGGCCTCCGCGTCGAGTCGGACGACGGGGTTCTCGGACTCGTCCGCGACTAACCGAGAACGACAACTCTTAGGTACCTGAATCAAAACTGTCGCACGAAGGTGGGATGGCGGAGCGGCCTAACGCGCCTGCCTTGAAAGCAGGTTTCCTCACGGAATCCTGGGTTCAAATCCCAGTCCCACCGCATTCTGACGCGAACTACACCGCGAGCACCGCGTAGCGTGTGCTCGCCTCCGTGAGCGTCGAATCGGTCCACTGGGATTTGAAGCAGGGAGCGACGCGAACGGAGTGAGCAGAGCGAGTGGGGTTCAAATCCCAGACCCACCGCATCCTCGGAAAACCACGAGTACACACCTCCGCACTGGGAGAAGACATTAGCTACCTGCGAGTGCGATAGTAGCTATGAGCGACGAGCGTGTGACTCTCCACCCGGCCGACAGCAGACTCTCGTACGTCGAGGGCCTGCTCGACGCCAACGACTTACCGTCCCGTGACGTTCGGTCGAAGCCGGACTGTTTCTCCATCGGATACGTCGATGGCACGCCAATCGGCATCGGCGGCATCGAGCGATATGGATCCGATGGATTGCTCCGGTCGGTCGTCGTCGAATCTGCCGCGCGAGGGGAAGGACTCGGAACCGCCCTCTGTGACGCGCTCGAAGCGGAGGCACGGGCCGCCGGTATCGACACGCTCTACCTACTCACGACGACGGCGCGCGCGTTCTTCGCCGGCCGTGGATACGAGGAGATCGAGCGAACAGACCCGCCGGTCACGATTCAAGAGACCACAGAGTTCGACGACCTCTGTCCCTCGACGGCCACCTGTATGAAGAAATCACTGTAACGTGGATTCGCTCCGCTGAGCTGCCGCTCACATCTCCGCTCGGTCGCTGGACCCGACGGCCCGGAAGAACTGTAATTCAATCATCACTCTCTCGCCCCGTGAGCGTCGAAGTTGCCAACAGTCACTGTCAAATCCCGCATGACAGATATCAACAAATGCGTAACGGCTTTGAATCGGCCTCCCAACACTCGGGTATGGATTGGCCACACGACCCGGACGGCGAAGAAGGGAGCGAAGGAGGCCGGAAGTACGGCCAGGCGATTATCGCGAAGAAAATCGACGAAGGCGAAGACTTCCCGCTGAACAAATCGGAGTTCGTCGCGGAGTTCGGCGACGACCCGATTCGCCTCGACTACGAGCGCGTCGTCTCGCTCTCGGAGATTTTCGAGCACGTCGACGGCGAGGAGTTCGGTGACTTCGTGGAACTGCACAAGGCAGTCGGGAAAGCCATGCGCGACAACGGCTTCTGGTTCTACGAGGGTGCCGACAAGTTCGTGAAAGGCAAGAAAGCGTAAACGACCGACGGGCTGTTTCTGGATTCTCTTCGACCGGCTAGTTGACCGGTCCGTCGAACGTAGTCCGTTCTTGGACTTCCTGTTCGATAGCTTCGCGTTCCCACGTGCGCGTCTCGTCGCCTTCGACTTCGGCTTGGACTTTCTCTTCGAGGAGTGTGACGGCGACGCTGTTCGCGCCTTCAGGGATGATGAGGTCTGCGTGTTTCTTCGTCGGCTCGATGAACTGCTCGTGCATCGGTTTGACCGTCGAGAGATACTGGTCGATGACGCCCTGTAAGTCGCGCCCGCGGTCGATGGCGTCACGCTGGATGCGGCGAAGGATTCGGACGTCGGCGTCAGTCTCGACGTAGAGTCGCAAGTCGAGCATCTCGTTGACGTTCTCGTCGTAGAGTGCGAGAATTCCTTCGAGGATGATGACGTCGGTTGGCTCGACGGTCACCCGCTCCGGCTTTCGGTTGTGGACCTCGAAGTCGTACTGCGGCATCTCGACCGACCGCCCTTCGAGCAGTTCGGCCAGCTGGTCGCGCAGGAGGTCCCACTCGAACGCCGAGGGGTGGTCGTAGTTCATCTGCTCGCGCTCGTCCATCTCGAGATGGCTCTGGTCTTTGTAGTAGTTGTCAATTGGAATCCGCGTCACTGACTCACCGACGTTTTCGGTGATGAGTCGGGACACGGTGGTCTTGCCGGCACCACTGCCCCCGGCGATGCCGATGACGAACGACGGAATAGTCATCTACCAAAAAACACCCCGCGATGGGTTTGAACACAGCGATTCACGCCGTTCGTCATTCTCGTATATAATACGCGATGATTGATGATGACACGCAGATGTTCCTCGCACCGCCGTCCAGCGCAATTTTGGCGGTTTCAAAAACACATGGAGTAAATTTTATAAGCAGTAGTTGCTATTGGCTCACACATGGTACGTGATATCGTACGCCGCGACTTCCTCAAGGGAGTGGGAGCCGCGGGCGCGGCAGGCTTGACTGGACTATCTGGATGTATCGGTGGCGGAGGCGGTTCCGCTGGACCTGACGGACTAGTCGTCATCGGATACCCCGAGAGTGGTATCCAACTATTCCGTGACTACTACAGCGCCTCCGACGGAAGCGAGCAAATCCTCGTTCCTGACGGACTGCGCTCCGGGTCGATGCCCGGTCAGGTCGGTAACGAGATGGCGAACGTCACCGGAACGGCACCGGCGGCAGGCGGTCCGAACCAGTCGACGTTCACCCAACTGTTCGAAGACGAATACGGCGCGGCACCCGGTGTCTTCACGTCGCAGTGTTACGACTCCGTCGCGATTCAGTTGCTCGCGAACGCTGCGGCCGGTGAGAACTCCGGTCCGGCTATCAAAGACCAGATGCGCCGGATGGCGAACCCCGGCGGCACTGTCATCGGCCCCGGCGACCTCGTCGAAGGTATCGAACTGGCCGCAAACGGCGAAGACATCGACTACCAGGGTGCGTCTTCCTCGGTCAACTTCGACGCGAAGGGTGACCCGGCAGAGGCAGCCTACGCCATCTGGGAGTTCGACGCAGCGAACGACGCCACGACCGAAGTCGACAAGCAGAGTTTCCAGGGTGCGAACCCCGGCGGCGACGGTCCGGCCGCAGACAGTGGCCCCGGCGGCACCGACCGCGACATGACCGTCGGTATCCTGCTGCCAGAGACCGGTGACCTCGCAGCAGTCGGTCAACCGATGATTCAGGCAGCACAGATTCCGGTCAAGCAGGTCAACGATGCGAACCCGGCAGGCCTCTCTGTCACGGCTGAAATCGAAGACACGCAGACGTCCCCGGACGCTGGTGTCGCCGCTGCACAGTCGCTCGTCTCCGCAGGCGTGCCCTCGGTGTGTGGTTCGGCGTCGTCCGGTGTGAACGTCCCTGTCTCACAGCAGGCGTTCATCCCGAACGAAATCGTCGGTTGTTCGCCGTCCTCGACGGCACTGTCCGTCTCCGACCTCGACGACAACGACTTCATCTTCCGGACTGCGCCGTCTGACTTCCTGCAGGGCCGCGTCATGGCGCAGGTCATGTCCGACCGCCTCGGAACGGACACCGTCTCGACGCTGTACGTCAACAACGACTACGGTCAGCAGCTCTCCGAGCGCTTCAGCAACGTCTTCGCTGACGAGTTCGGTGGCGAAGTCTACCAACAGGTCGCCTTCAACATCGGGGAGTCCTCGTACTCCTCCGTCATCGAGACGGCGCTCTCCGGTCCGGAATAAGCGACGACCCAATCCCGACTTTTCTTTCGACGCCGCATGGTGAGCGGTAGTGCTGTGTGGAGACTGACGGCCGAGGCGGACGGATGCGGCTACGAAGCCGCGGACAGATACGGCTACCAAACCGCCGACAGAATGACGAGACGGTCGATGTGGCATCGAGCCTTCCGCCGGTGACGACAACTCACGACGTTCTGCGCTCGACTGTCGAGCAGGTATTCGGCCGTCGAAGTTCCCCACTCGTCTGTGAGTGAGACATCGACTCCTGTCGTCGATGCGCACCACTGCTGGCACGAGAGAATCGCGAAAAAAGAATGCCGAGTGCCGAGTCGCGTTATCCGCCGAGGAAGTCCTGTCGGACCTGTTCGTCTTCGAGGAGCGCAGACCCGCGGTCCATGTAGCGGTTCTGCCCGTTCGCGAGGACGTAGCCGCGGTCACAGCGTCGAAGCGCCTCTTTCGCGTTCTGTTCGACCATCAAGATAGCCGTGCCTGCCTCGTTGATTTCGTCGATTTTGTCGAACATCTCCTGGACGAGGTCGGGTGCGAGACCCGCCGACGGTTCGTCGAGGAGCAGCAGGTCGGGGTCGAGCATGAGTGCACGACCCATCGCGAGCATCTGCTGTTGCCCGCCGGACATGGTCCCTGCTTTCTGGTGCTTGCGTTCTTCGAGGATGGGGAACCGGTCGTAGACCGCTCGAATCGCGTCCTGTGGCACCTCGTCGAGGATGTACGCACCCATCTCGAGGTTCTCTTCGACGGTCAGCGTCGGGAAGATGTTGTCGTTCTGCGGGACGTACCCGATTCCGACGTGGATGATACCTTCGGGTCGTCGGCCGGTGATATCCTCGTCTTGGAACTGAATCGTCCCACCCATGTGGGCGGTCAGTCCGAAGACGGACTTCATCGTCGTGGACTTGCCGGCCCCGTTCGGGCCGACGATAGTCACGTACTCGCCGTCGTAAACGTCCATGTCCACGTCGGTGAGAATCTGCAGGTCGCCGTACCCGGCGTCGAGGTTGCGGACACGCAGCAACCAGTCGCTGCGGTCTTCGACACCGCCACCGCTCGTGGCGCTCGTGTTGGCGTCGACGCTCATACGTTGCCTCCGAGGTAGGCCTCGATGACTTCTTCGTTGCTCCGGATGTCGTCGGGCGTGCCCTCCGTGAGGACCTGCCCTTGGTGGAGCACGATGACGTGTTCACAGTTGTTCATGATGAGGTCCATGTCGTGTTCGACGAGCAGGAACGTGTAGCCCTGTTCGCGAAGTTCGTGGATGTGTTCGAGTAGTTTCTTTTCGAGCGTCGGGTTGACCCCTGCGAACGGCTCGTCGAGGAGCAGCATGTCGGGGTCGGTGAGGAGCGCTCGTGCCATCTCCAAGAGTTTCCGCTGGCCACCGGAGAGGTTGCCTGCGTACTCGTGGGCGATGTGGTCGATGTCGAAGAAGTCGAGGACCTCCCAGACGCGTTCGAGGAGTTCCTCTTCTTGTTCGCGAACGTCGTCGCGGACGCCCGGTGTGACAGACCGCCACAGCGCCTCACCTCGCTGGTGTTTCGGCGCGAGCATCATGTTCTCGAGGACGGTCATCTCGCTCAGTTCACGAGCAATCTGGAACGTCCGAACCATCCCACGGTTCGCAATCTCGTGGGGTTCGAGGCCCGTGATGTCCTCGCCGTTGAACGTGACGGTCCCGGCGTCGGGTTTGAGCATCCCCGTGATGAGGTTGAACGTCGTCGACTTCCCGGCCCCGTTCGGACCGATGAGACCCGTCAGCGTTCCGGCTTCCACTTCGAAGGACGCGCCGTCGACAGCGGTGATGCCACCGAAGGACTTTCGCAGTCCTTCGACTTGCAGTGGGAACTCCTCTGTCGTGTCGACACCGGATGCGAACGCACCAAGTGCGCCGTCGTCGACCTTGGTCGCGACTTCGTCGACTGGTGGATTCGATGCATCACTCATCGTCTTCACCTCGTTCGATACCGCCATCGGTACGAACCGTTTCGTCGGTGCCGCCATCGGCGGCGGCCATCGACTTCGGACGGGACAGCGGGATGACGGAGGCTGTCTCTTTGCGGTGGCCGAGCAGGCCTTCCGGACGGTTGTGCATCAGCCAGATGAGTACCAGACCCATCACGACGAGTTGGAGTTGGCGAATACTGTCGACCGTGTACAGCAAGAACGGGACGGGGTCGAACGAACTGATGAGCGGCGAAATCGCCTGTCCGAACCCTGAAGGCGAATCCAGATTGGGGAAGACGGTTCCCACGAGGTTCTGGAAGTAACGTGGTCCCTGGTAGAGAACTGCTGCGAACACTGCGCCACCGAGGACGCTGCCGGTGTTCGACCCTGCACCACCGATGATGAGGGCAATCCAGACGAAGAACGTCACGCGCGGCCGGAAGAAGTTCGGCGTCACAGCACCCTGCGGCATGAGCCAGAGAATCCCGGCGAGGCCCATCAGGGCACAGCCGAGCATGAACGACTTGATTTTGAAGCCGTCGGTGTTCTTCCCGAGCGCGTTTGCGACGTCTTCGTCTTCTCGAATCGCCTTCAGCACGCGGCCGAACGGCGACTCACCGGTTCGCTTGAGTAGCCAGTAGTAGACGACGACGAAGCCAAGGAGCAACGCTCCGTAGACGATTCCATCGACGACCGGTTTGGGATTCGTCGGAACGATTACTCTGAAGGCATCGATGAAGCCAGTGTAGACACCCCACAGCCCAATCGCCTGGAACAGTGCTTCGAGCGGCGACGTGAAGTCGAGAATGAGGCCCGACCCGCCACCGAACCCGACTCTCGTTCCCAGGAGCGAGAACTGTTGGAGGTCACCAGAGAGGAAGCTGAACCGAACGATTTCTGACATCGCAATCGTCACGATAGCGAGATAGTCCGCTCGTAACCGTAGTGCCGGTAAGGCGACCACCAAACCGAGGATGGCCGCAGCGAGCATCCCAGCGAGGATACCGACCCACAGCGGGAGGCCGAGGCCCCCAACCTGAGCGGCACCGCCAGCGACGTACAGCGGCTTCGAGACGAGAGCCATCACGTAGACACCGACGGCCATGAAGCCGACGATACCGATGTTGAACAGTCCCGTGTACCCCCAGTGGAGGTTGAGCGCGAGCGACAGCATCGCGAAGACGCCGATGTAGAACGTCAGCGTCGCGATGGAGTTGAGTTGGCCACGCAGGTCGTATCCGAGTACGATACCTGCCAGAAGGTACAGCAGGTACGCGGATGCGATGACCAAGACGATAAGTCCCGTGTCGCCACCGGGAACGCGGGCGGCGACGTCGTCTTTGACGCTCATGCAGTCGACCTCCCGCTAAAGAGACCGGACGGTTTCACGAGCAGGATGACGATCATCACGACGAAGGCCGCGGCGCGAGCGAAGGCCGAGGGAATCCAGAGGACCGACATCGAGGCAGTAAGCCCGATGACGAGACCACCAGTGATTGCGCCGTAGATGGAGCCAATCCCGCCGAGGATGACTGCTGCGAAGATGAGCAGCAGCAAGAGCCACCCGTCGTTGAAGCCGAGCGTCCCTTTCCAGAGGACGAACATGTAGCCGGCGATACCGGTGAGTCCGCCACCGATAATCCAGGTCGAGCGAACGACGCGTTCGGTTGGAATCCCGGTGATGAGTGCGAGGTCTTTGTTGTCGGCCATCGCACGCATCGCCTTCCCGAGTTTCGTCCGCTGCAAGAGCAGGTGGACACCAATCATCAGCCCGGAGGCGACGATGAGAAGGGTGATGTCGTGTGCGTTGATGAACACAGTTCCGTCGAGCAGGTAGAGCCCAATCGATGGTGGCTGTGCCGTCGTGCCGCGAACGTCCGACCCGAAGACGAACTGCATCAGGTAGCGGAGTGCGAATGCGACACCGATACTCGTGATGAGGAGCGTGATTCCGTCTTCGTTACGCACCGGTTTGAAGATGAAACGGTCCACACCGAGTGACAGCGCAATCGCGAACGAACCGGCGACGATGATGCCTGCGACGACTGCTAACGGCGTCGACAACATCCCGAGGCCGAGCGACCCGCCGTAGACTGAACCACCAGCACCGACGAGGAGCAACGCACCGATGTCCGCGCGCCCGAGGCCGGCGATGAGGTACGTCGTCGCCCAACCCGAGAACGCACCGGCGGTGATGTAGTCACCGTGTGCGAAGTTCGCGAAATTCAAAATACTGTACGTCATCGACAACCCGATTCCTGCGAGGCCAATTACGAGGCCACGCATCAGGCCGTCCCAGACGAGGGTGCCGATATCGGCAATCTTCGTCTGACCGGTTGCTAGCCCGAGGAGGAGGTCACCGAGCAGTACTGCTGCGATGACTCCCAGTACGAGCGCGAACGGACGCTCGATGGCAAATGCCCTCCCGCGGGAGTAGGTTTCGGCGATACCCATTGATAACTATCCTCATGGTATGAGGGGCCGATTGACGAACATAAATCTTTCTTATGCGCTTGCAGAGGAAATAGAACCTGACGACTTGCGGGGCCCCGATTGGACGTTCTTCTGGAAGCGAGCGATACTTAAAAGCAATCTCGCGGGCGATAGTGAGGTGTATGCGGTTGGTGGCTGCCGATGTATCCGACCTCGACGTTCTGTCAGATTTGTGGGTCGAACTGGCCCACGGGCAGCGTGCGTTTGGGTCACATCTCTTCGCAGACGCGAATCGGGCGCATATTCGCGCATCGCTGGCGCATCACATCACGTTCGACGGCGTCCTCGTCGTGCGCGACGGATACGACGGCGAGCGTAACGATAGCGACATCGTCGGGTTCGTCACGTTCGAAGTCGAAGCAGGCACGTACGAAGAAGACGTGACGCGCGGCATCATCAGCAACCTGTTCGTCGTCCCAGACAGGCGCGACGAGGGAGTGGGTGGTCGCTTACTCTCGGCGGCCGAAGAACGACTCCGCGAGGCCGGGGCCGACGTGGTCGGTCTCGAGGTCATGGCAGACAACGAATCCGCCCGGAAATTCTACCGACGACACGGGTATGGTCCGCACCGGATTCAACTGGAGAAATCGATACAAAACGATACACACTCAAAGGAGGACCAATAATCGGAAGACGCGCCAGGAGAGCATGGGCGGTTCATGCACTCGACTTGTAATCGAGACTTCGTGGGTTCGAATCCCACTCCTGGCTTCTACGGGTCGAGTCGTTTTAGCGTCGCTACCGGGGTATAGCTGAATTTTATGCTGCCAGTGCATCGAAGAGGATTCTGAAGCAAACAAACGAAGGGACCGAGAGATGTCGCTGAGACGGCGAAGAGTCCACAAAAAGAGTGCTCTAGGTCACCAGCGACACACAGTTCGCTGGGTTACGTACAGGTAATCGTCTCGCCCTCGGTGTCGACGTGTCCCCGCTCTGCGAGCGTGCGGAGAATCGGATAGAGAGCGAGTGAGTTCATCTGCAGCATATGGGTCAGTTCTGCAGTCGTCGGTTCGTCAGCGACGCTAACGGCGAGGTAGACGAGTTTCGCCCCATTCGACTCGATATCGTCGGGCACCGAGACGAGAGTGTGGTTCTGGTTCGGCAGCTCGTCGACATCGTCGCTCGACGGAGCAGCGTGGAACGTGTTCTCGGTCACGTTACCACTCCATCCCACCGTTGACGCCGAGTATCTGGCCGGTCATGTACCCCGAGTCTTCGCTCGCGACGAACGAGACGATACCCGAGATGTCGGAAACCGTCGCAAAGCAGCCGAGGGGAATCCGCTCGCGGATCTTCTCTTGGATATGTTCGTCGACATTGTTGAGCATGTCCGTCTTCGTGAATCCGGGGGCAACACAGTTGACTGTCGAGTCGAATCTCGCGAGCTCGAGTGCGAGCGTTCGGGTGAACCCGAACAGACCGCTCTTGGTCGTTGCGTAGTTCGCCTGCCCGTAGTTACCCTGTTGGCCGACGACACTCGAGATGTTGATGACACGCCCCTCGTCAGCCTGCTTGATATCGTCGTAGAAGGCTTTCGTGGAGTTGAACACGCCGCCGAGGTTCACCTCGATGACCTGCTCCCAGTCCTCGCGAGTCATGTCCTTGAACGTCCGGTCACGAGTGATACCCGCGTTGTTCACGAGAACGTCGATTGGGCCGAACGTGTTGTGGACACGGTCAGCCATTCCCATCATCTCGTCGTAGTCGGAGACGTCACCTTGGAGGGCGATTGCCGTCCCACCGTCGGCTTCGATCGCGTCGACGACGTCGTACGCTTCTGCTTCAGAGTTCCGGTAGTTGACGACGACGTTGAAGCCGTCTTCTGCTAGTTGTTCGGCGATACCACGGCCAATCCCACGTGAAGAACCTGTCACCACACAGGTGCGATTGCGTTCCGTCATTGTGTTTCTCGTGAGGGAGACCACACTTCGAGGCGACTCTTCGTACACCACCGTCCCGATTACAACTCAGTAACCTCGGATGTGTAAGGCCAGTGACCCTCTATGTAATTGGGCCGTGTCGCTCTACATAGTCGTTCCCTAGAACAACCCTTATACACAGAAGCTGAGTTTAAACAAGTTTAATTATACCACTCACATATCAGTTCGCCGAGCGTGGCGATACAGGTCGACTAGGCCAAAAACGGTCAGATTGGACGACTACGCCGGGAGGTCGTCGACGAGGACGACTGCCTCACCATCGACAATCATCTCACCGGATTCGTCGACGACGTCTGTCGTGAGTCGGAACTGCTTGTCTCCGAGTTGTTCGACGACTTCGATGACGGCCGTGTAGCGCTGACCAATCGTCGCAGGGCGGATAAATTGGATATCTTGCGAGAGATAGATGGTCAACCCCGGAAGCCGGGCGAGTGCAGCGCTGATCAGGCCAAGAACGAGGATACCGTGAGCAATCGGTTCGCCGAAGCGGGAGTTACTCGCGAACGCCTCGTCGAGGTGGAGTCTGTTCGTATCGCCAGTTGCGTCGGCGAAGGCGTCGACGTTCGCTTCGCTGATTACCTTCGAAAAGCGGAGGGTGTCCCCCACAGTTACCTCGGTGTCACACGTGAGGTCTCGATCGAGCGACCACCCACGCCGTGAATACCCAATCGACACGTCCGACGATTCAGTGACCTCCCCACTGATGTCACCGCCACCAAACGCGGAGAGGACTGCCTGGTTCGCCTCGGTGATGTTCTTCAGCACCTGCGTCGATGCGTTCGTCCACGCGCGGGTCACCTCTGCCATCGTTCGCCCCGAAGCCGCGAACAGTGACGACACGTTCTGTTGTGGGTCGCCGTCACTCATCGTTGGACCCTCCTGTGTGGTGAGTTCGACACCATCGTCGGGGAGGGTGGACCGTCGCCCGTTCTTCTAAACCATCTCTTACCATCGTATACCATCTGATGGAATTGTGGGGAAGCTATATATAACACACGACCGTTGTACCAGCTGAGATGGCGAACAACGACGACGTGCTGTGGCCTCCTGCCATGTTCACCGAGCAGTTGCGCAAGGCAGGCGAGGAGTTTACGCAGCAGCAACAACGGCTCTACGAGCAGTTGCTCGCTGCGAACCAGGGAGGGTCCGCTGGCGGTCTCTCCGATTTCGGTGCGATGAGCATGGGGACTGCGATGTTCAAAACCCGCGTCCAGAGTGGTGGCCGGTTGAGCATCCCCGACGCAGAACGCGAGGCGTTAGGTATCGAAGAAGGCGACCTCGTGCAAGCGTTCGTCATTCCAATCAGCAAACAGAGAGACAACAATGAGTGAGTCAAACTTCGGTTTTGACGGTGTTTCGCAGATGATGGAACCGTTCGGTATGGTCACGCAGATGCAGCGGCAGTCGCTCGAGCAGGCACGAGAGGCAACCCGCGAGGGGTTCGAACTGCACAAGCGCCTTGTACACGCTGCAGCCGACAGCGTCGAGTCCCAGCAGACTGCCCAGCAGAAGAGTAGCGAACTCACCCGGTCGTCCGTCGAAACGGCAGTCGACGCGATGCAAGAGTCGACCCAGAGCGAAGAGCGACTCTCACGTGACTTCCACGAAGTTGTCGACGAGCAGTTCGACGCGATGGACGAGCTGTCCGACCAGACGTGGGACATCGTCCACCAGTCGATAGAAGGGAACGTCGAAGCCTACGACGCACTGGTCGACCAGTACGCCTCGTTCGTCGACGACTCGTTCGAACTGTACCTCGAATCACTCGCTGAGGTCGAGGCCACAGCGACCGACGAGTCTCCCGCAGACACGGAGTAACACCTTAATCACAAGTGATGACGATTTGAATTACCAACCATGAGCGACGCGACACCAAACAAAGACAGTATCGACCAGTGGGTCGAGATGATGGACGAGATGAACCGAACGACCCTCGAAGCGTTCGAGGAGAACGTTCAGATGCAGGCGCAGTTCGTCGAATCGTGGATCGACACGGTCGAGAACGACCAAGCCATCGCCGAGACGATGGACGAGGGTCTCGAGGGCTACGCGCGTGCGTACCAGACCTGGATGGAAGCCGCAGTGAAGATGCTCGAACAGACGAACGACGCCGTCGAGGGAGAAGATATCTCGACTGATGAGTTCCGAGATATCTGGCTGCGCGCCGCTAACGACTCGTTCAAAGACGTCATGGAGACCAGCACGTTCGCTGCCGTCACAGGAGCGACGGTAAGCGACGTTCTCGAGTACCAAGAGAAGGTCGACGAGACTGCCGCAGAGACGCTGCACTCGCTCGGCTTCGCGACCAAGAACGACGTTCAAGAGATCGGTGAGCGACTGGTCGAGTTCGAGCGGCGACAGCACGCCGTCGAGAAGAAGCTCGACCGACTGCTCGACGCCATGGAGTCATGAATCCGTTCACTGCAGCGTTGAACATCCAGCGCAAGCAGTTCGAGACTGCAGCATCGATGTTCGAAAAGAATGCCACCCTTCCGTCGCAGGTCGAGCGAGCGAACGCTGTCGAGGTCGGACAGACGCCGAGCGAAGTCGTCTACGAGGAGAACAAACTCCAGCTGCTCCACTACGAGTCGCAGACCGAATCGCAGCACGACGTCCCGATTCTCGTCGTGTACGCCCTCATCAACCGGCCGTACATCCTCGACCTGCAACCGGACCGAAGCGTCGTTCGCACGCTCCTCGAGAACGGGTTCGACGTCTACCTCATCGACTGGGGAGAGCCATCACTCCTCGACGCTTCACTCACGCTCGATGACTACGTCAACCGCTATCTGGAGAACTGTGTCGATGTCGTCCGCGAGCGCTCGGGCCAAGACGCCATCAACATCCTCGGCTACTGTATGGGAGGTACCATGAGTGCCATGTACGCCGCGCTCCACCCCGAGAAGGTTCGAAACCTCGGTCTGATGGCCGCGGGACTCTGCTTCGACGGGACGGGTGGCGTCCTCGAACGCTGGGGGGATGAATCGTACTTCTCGCCGAAAGACGTCACCGAGGCGTTCGGCAACGTCCCCTCCGAATTCCTCGACGTCGGGTTCGCACTTATGGACCCGGTGAGCAACTTCGTGACGAAGTACGTCCACTTTTACGACAACCTCGAGGACGACGAATTCGTCGAGAATTTTGCGCGGATGGAACGGTGGCTCGGCGATGGCATCGACGTGGCTGGCGAGACGTACCGGCAGTTCCTCGAAGATGTCTACCAGTCGAACAAGCTCGTCAAGGGTGAACTGTATCTGGGAGACAGTCGCGTCGACCTGTCGGCGGTGGATATGCCAGTCCTCCAGATTACGGGCGAATACGACCACCTCATCCCGCCGGAAGCGAGTACGCCCTTCAACGACTACGTCGCCAGCGACGACACGGCCGTCATGGAGTTCCCGACCGGTCACATCGGGCTGTCGGTGTCGTCGAAATCACACGAAAAGCTCTGGCCCGAGGTCTGCGAGTGGTTTGCGGAACGCTCGGTGACCGACGAGGTGACGACCCAATCGGGAGACACTGATTCGTCGCCGACTGTCGAAGAGACGGAGACGCCGGAACGAGATGCTGATGCATCAGCCCAGACCGATGACCTCAAAACCATCGATGGCATCGGGCCGAACTACGCACAGCGACTCCGCGATGCGGGTGTGACGAATCTCACTGACCTCGCGAACGCGGACGTGGATGCACTGGTGGCAGCCACCGACGTCGGCACTGAGCGAGTCCACACCTGGGTCGACGAGGCACGAGAACGACTGAGTGAGTGACGAACCAGTGAGTACACAGGGTCGACACTCACCAGTCGTTTCAATTATCGAAACCGCACTAAGCCCTCTTTCTTCAGGCAGAGATGGTGTCGAGCCATCAACGAACTACTGAGCGTCGTCGACGAACTCTCGCGCCTCGGCTACTAACTCGTCTGCTCACCCGGCATCACGAAGCTCAGCAGTCAGTCGAACGAGTGGTTGTGTTCCACGGGCGCGAACGAGGAGCAGCCATCGTCGTGGTCGATACGCATCAAGGGTGAATACCTCGTGAACCCGTTGTCTGAGAGCCCACTCCTGACTCTGTCAGCTCTATTTACCGGGCGCTCTCGACTGTGGTGAGTTGTCTCGACCGCCTCGGTTCGTCGGGAAAAATCGACGCGAATCGGGGTGGTTCGTCTACGAGTCGTTCAGTGGAATCATCGGGCACTCGAAGTACCGGACGCCCTCGGCGATGACCACGATGTCGCCCGACGCTTCGAGTTCGTGGAGTCTGTCGTCGTTCGTGACGGTTTCCGTTGGGCTCTCTTTCCACTCGACTGTCGTGACGGACCAGCGCCCGCCGTTGAAGTCGCGCTCACCGGGTGCTGCTTCGGTGACGGCGTGTTGGCTCCCGTCCACGAACACGTACAGTTCGTCGAACGAGTGGTCGTTTCGGCCGTTCGGTTTCGGAAGGTCCGTGACGTCGGCCGTCGCGAAGAGGCGGTCGTCTGCGTAGATACGCCCCGGTTTGGCTGGGTTGTTCGATGCGTCTGCTGCAGCAGTCCCGGCCGCCGAGACGCCGAGCGTCAGTGCCCCAGCGACGACGCCCGTAGTTCGAAGGAAACGTCGTCGGGTAGACGCTCCGCTGTTGGTGTTTTCTTGCATAGTCTCTCCAAGCGGCCGGTTCGTCGACAGGGTGGCACAGCAGACGAACCGACCTATTCGAAGAGAAGCATCGGGACCGGTATATCGATTTTTTCACTTCTCGGTCCCATCTCACTCGACTCCCACCCAACTCTGTTCCAAATTCGGCTCGCATAGCTACTCCATCGAAAACCAGCGCACAGGCCAGTCCGTCAGCGGACTCAGTTACGGCCCGACGGTGGGCGAACCCGGATGAGCAGCAGTGACCCCGGAACACCGAGGACGAGGGCACGGAACGGATTATGCTGGATGATAATGTCCGGATTGAGTGGCTCTGTCTGGAGGTCGGTGATTCGGATACACGAGTAGTAGACGGTGACGTGCGTCAGCGTGTAGGCGAACGCTGCTGGAACGACAATCGGGTAGTGAACCCCCACGAGTGAGAGCGCCTCGAACGCGAACGCGGTGAGCGCCGAGATGGAGAGCAGATTACCGAGTTGGAGTGTCACACCGGTCACCGCGGTGATTGCGGTGTCGAACAGCGAGGCACCGTACGGCGTGTACGTGAGTGCAGTCACGACTGCGATTGCTCCGAGGAGGAGGCCGACGAGCAACCCAGTCATCGCGTACACGTACTCCATGAGGGTCTGATACGGTGTCGATGGAGCGCGTGAATTTAGTTCTATCTCTGCCATTATCGCTGGAGAAAATCAGAGAAATTCGATGAATCACTGACAGGAGAGTGTTTATTCTCCCAGAGAGCGTCACTCCGCTATGAACGCGACTGACCAGTTCATGCTCGCGGTGACGCTGCTCATCTTCGCGCTGCTCATCATCGGTGGTCTTCTTGCGTTGTTGTAGGGAGAAAACTTATGAGACATTCGTGATGGACACTAGGTACCATGCCAGAATGTCAGAACTGCGAATCCTTTGTGACTCCTGCGTACGCTCGCGTCTTCACGCCCGACGGAATGGAGAATCCGCGAGTCTGTCCCTCTTGTGAGGACATGGTCAGAGACGGAGCGAACGTTCGACCGGCGCGCTCCACGCGATCTTAGTGAGCGATGTGGTACCGTTCGGCCTCCTGTCGGACGAGGCCACGCTTACAGAGCGTTCCGAGGATACTGTAGAGAGAAATCTTCTTCATTTCGAGGCCGTCCTGCAGTTCGGTGATGGAGGCACCATCGTGTGTTGTGAGATACAGATACACGAGTTTTGCCGAGGGGGATTCGAGCTCACCAGGGAGTTCGATTTTTGGAACCGTCTGTTGCATGGTCGTTGTCGTTCTCTATGCTTCGACGATAATAAAACTCTCTTACAACAATCGTCGAACACCGAGCGACGCGAGTGAGGCCACGAGATACTCAGATTCGAGCGAATCGTTGTGTTCGTCACGAACGTACATGCGAGAAAATACGGCTTTTGACGGTCAGGACTTCGACTGTCGTCGAAGATACGAGTGAGTGAGTCGTTCACGAGCGGTGAGGCGACCAGAACGGAACGGAAGGGGCGGGAGTCGAACCACGCGAAGCCATTGAAATCCACCGGATCGACCGCGAACGGTCACTGCCGGTGTGCTCTACCACTGAGCCACCCTTCCGAGGCGACCTAGGGCTTCTCCGGACAAATAGACGTTGGTGGGTGTACTCCCTGTCGGCGCTCGATTGAGACGACGAGTGCGACCACGGCCGCGACGACGACCCGGCGCTGTCGCTGTTGGAAATCTGCTTCGAAAGAAGTGTTCAGTCTGCTGTTCTCGACAGCGCGACGAGCCTAGTAGCTCCGGACCTTTGGCTCGTACGTCTTGTTCTCGCCTTCGAGGATGACCGGCTTGTACCAGAGTTCTGGGTTGCCGTCGTTCCACGAGAGCAGCGTGTGCTTGAGCCACTCTTCGTCACGGCGTTCCTGGTACTCTTTCCGCCAGTGGGCACCACGGAACTCGTTGCGCGCGAGCGCGCCGAGGGTAATCGCTTCGGCGATGTCGAGGATGTTGCGCGTCTCCAGCGTCTGGAGGAGGTCGGTGTTGAACGTCCGGGACTTGTCGGCCACGAAGACGTCCAGATACAGTTCGCGTGCTTCGCGGATGTCGCCGAGCGCCTGCTTGAGCCCTTCTTCCTCACGGAAAACGTTCACGTTGCGCGTCATGGACTTCTGGACGCGCTCGCGAATCTCTGCGTGCTGGATACCGTCGTCTTTCTCCAGCAGCGCCTCGACGGTCTCGCGTTCCTCGTCGACTGCCTGCTGGACGAGTTCGCTCCCGGAGGCAGCGGCCGTCGCGCCACCGTCGGCAGCGACGTCCTCACCGAGGCCGACTTCGCCGAGTTGGACCGGCGAGTCGATTTCGGCTTCTTCGTAGTCGCCGACCTTGCCGGTCGTAATCCGCGCGTCTTCCATGTCCTTGCCAGCGGCGTGGTGACCGGCGCGCTTGCCGAAGACGATGAGTTCGGGGAGCGCGTTGCCGCCGAGGCGGTTGCCGCCGTGGACGGAGGCACAGGCACACTCGCCTGCTGCGTACAGACCCGTGACACACGTCTCGCCGTTCTCGTCGGTCTCGATGCCGCCCATCGCGTAGTGCTGGCCGGGCTTGACCGGCATCGGTTCGACGAGTCCGTCGACGCCTTCGAAGTCCTCTGCGAGGTGGAGGATGTTTTCGAGGCGGTCGAGGATGCGCTCTTCGCCGAGGTGGCGCATGTCGAGGTGAACGTACTCGTCTTCGATGCCACGGCCTGCGTTGACTTCCGTCAGTTCGGCGCGGGACACCACGTCACGGGAAGCGAGTTCGCCTGCGTTGTTCGCGTACCCATACTCGAACATGAAGCGCTCGCCGTCTTCGTTGTAGAGAATCCCACCTTCACCGCGGACACCTTCGGAGATGAGAACACCCGTCGAAGGGAGGGTCGTCGGGTGGAACTGGATGAACTCCATGTCCTCGATTGGGACGCCCGCGCGGTACGCCATCGCGACACCGTCGCCAGTGTTGGAGACGGCGTTCGTCGTGTGGTCGTAGACCTGTCCGAGACCACCGGTCGCGAGGATGACACCGTTGCGAGCGCGGAAGCCTTCGATGTTGCCGGTCTGCACGTCGTAGGCGACGATGCCGTGACAGGTGCGGTCTTCCGGTCGCTCCTCGTCGGAGACGGCGAGTCGCGTCACGTGCCACTCGTCGTAGACTTTGATACCGCGCTTGACGAGTTGCTCGTACATCGTGTGGAGCAACTGGTGGCCGGTCTCTGCACCCGCGTAGGTCGTTCGCGGGAACGAGAGGCCACCGAACGGTCGCTGACTGACGCGGCCGTCCTCGTCACGGGAGAACGCCATCCCCCAGTGTTCGAGTTTGATGGTCTCTTTCGGACTGTCTTTACAGAGGGTCTCGGCTGCCGGTGCGTCGGCGAGATAGTCCGAGCCCTTCATCGTGTCGTAGGCGTGGTCCTCCCACGAGTCGGCTTCGCGGAGCGCGGCGTTGATGCCGCCCTCTGCCGCACCCGTGTGACTTCGGACCGGGTGGAGCTTCGACACGATGGCCACGTCGGCTCCTTCCTCGTGTGCCGCAATCGCCGCGCGCAGGCCTGCCCCGCCCGCGCCGACTACGATAACGTCGTGTTCGTACATGGTGTGATTGTGTGTGTCGTAGGGTTGGTCTGACTTCAGAGTTTCACCGAGAAGTTCACCAGAACTTCAGGTTGTTCTTGATCGCTTCGCGCTTGAGTTCCTGGATGTGCTCGGTCAGGGGGATGTCCTTCGGGCACACCTCCGTACAGGAGAACTGCGTCTGGCAACGCCAGACACCGTGTTCCTGTTCGAGAATCTCGAGACGGCGCTGCTTCATGTCCTCACCTTCGCGTTCGTCCATCGCAAAGCGGTACGCTTTGTTGATGGCCGCCGGGCCGAGGTACTCGTTGTCGCCGGCCGCGATGTTACACGAGGACATACACGCACTACACCAGATGCAGCGCGTCGACATCTTGACCTTCTCGCGGTTCTCGCGGGTCTGACGCTGCTCGTCGAGTTCGCCGTCGGGAAGCGAGTTCGTCTGGAAGTACGGTTCGACCGCCTCCATCTGGTCGTAGAAGTGCTCCATGTCGACGACGAGGTCTTTGACGACGTCGGCGTGCGGGAGCGGTTCGATGCGAACGGGTTCCGAGAGGTCCGACAGCTGGGACTTGCAGCCGAGTCGCTGCGACCCGTTGACGAACAGCGCGTCGGACCCACAGATAGCCTGCCGGCACGAGTGCCGGAAGGTCAGCGACGAATCGTAGTGGTCACGCGCCCACATGAGCGCGTCGAGGACCGTCATCCCCTGCTTGTAGGGGACGTAGAAGTCGTCGAAGCGTGGCTCTTGTTTCTCCGGCACTTCGGGGTCGTACCGGAAGACCTTGAGGTGGTACGTGTCGTCGTCAGAGCGTGCTCTCTCGGCCGCTTCGGCCTCTCGCTGCTCTTGGATTCGCTGTGCGCGTTCGCGCTTCTTCTGGTCGCGCTTCTGCTTGCCTGGCGAGACCGACTCAGCGGACGATTCTTCTTCGACTGGTTCGGGAACTTGCGTACTCATGGTTAGATGGGAACACCTCCGGCCCACGCGAGTGCGGTGCGGACGCCCTGCACGATGAGGACGAGGCTAGCGACACCGAGAATCGCCTTGACCGCCGTCTTCCGAGAGCCCGAGAGGCCCTGATTCACGAGGGCGTTGTAGACGCCGTTGACGCCGTGGAACGTCGCGGTGATGAGGAACAGAATCATCAGCGAGAAGTACGTCAACTGCTCCATTCGCGCCTGCGAGAGGGCGAACGTCACTTCGTCCGCGTGGTTGAGGAAGTGAAGCAGGAAGAAGTGGAACGCCAATACGATCACGAGGAACGCGGCGGTGAGGCGCTGCCACAGCCACCGACGTCCGCCTGGCTCGAAGGACGTGTATCGTTCTGCCATTAGATGCTCACCCCTGAGAGGAAAGTCGGAACACTCGCGATGACGATGACACCCGTGAGGATGAGCGACGCGTAGAAGCTCTGGTCCTGTGCTTCAAGGCCGACCCCGAGGTCGACGAACAGCAGTCGCAGCCCATTGAGGATGTGGAACACCGCCACAGCGAGCAGTCCAACTTCGAGGATGCGTACGACGAGTAGGCTCTCCAGTGCCTGAATCGTGTTCGTGTACGCCGCCGCGCCCGAGAGGGCCGTCGATAAGACGGCGATGTGGGTGAATAAGTATCCCACAAGCACCCAGCCGGTGAACTTGTGGAAGATCCAGGCCCACATGCCGGCCGAGAACTCGCGCCATCGACTGAAGTCCTCGATGAGGCCCCGATTGTAAGACTGACTCATGCTCCTGTGTGCGTCGGGACGGGGAGGGTATAGAACTTACGTGTATGATGTATCATCAAGGTTCGCAAAAATCGCCGGACACCGCATTGTCTCTATCTCTGCCTCCGTCGTTCACAGGGGAAGTTCGGGTGACGCGGACTGTTCTCGCTCCACGACGCGGCGAACTTTGTCCTTCAGTTCGACGAGGTGACAGAGTGGGTTTCCGGGGTACACCACGGGGTTTTCGAGGACACCGACGAGGAGTCCGGTGAAGGGCGCGACGACGGTGACGTTGTCGTCTTTGAACGGATTCGTGATGGTGCAGATGCGGTCGCCTTTGTGGACGAGCGCACCTCGGTCGTGGTGCATGTCGACGATGCCGCCCGCGTCCGCGCGCAACCACGTCTTTTCGTTCTCGTCGGAGATGACGGTGCGCCACCCGGGCCAGTTGACAGTCGACGTTTCACGGAGGCCGTACTCCGCGAAGACGCTCTCGACGCCCGCGAGCGCCTCGTCGATGAGTTCGCGCTGGAACCGGTGTGCTTCACCCATCTCGACGGTAATCGCCGGCGTGCCACGACTGGACGCTTCGGTCCGAAGCATTCCGTCGCTCCCGGAACTGTCGATGATGACGTGCGACCCGAAGGCGTTCGCGAGGCGTGCCACCGCGGGGTCGGACATGTCGGCCCGCACGTGTAGCATGTTCGTCCGCCCACGCGTAGACGTGTGGAAGTCGATGCCGAGGTCACAGGGCGCGATGAAGTTCTGGTAGATTCGGTACGCCATCCGCTTTGCTCCCGTGGACGTCTCTGACCCCGGGAACGACCGGTTCAGGTCACGGTCGTAGATGGGGAGGTACCGCTCTTGGGCGAGGAACGCGGGGACATTCATCACCGGCATGCACACGAGGGTGCCCGCGAGGTCTGCGAGGTCCCATTCGTAGGCAACCTCGCGGACGACTTCGATTCCGTTTAGTTCGTCTCCGTGGGCGGCAGCAGAGAGGAAGACAGTCGGTCCCGGTTTCTCCCCGTTGATTATCGTGACGGGGATACGAACCGGGTCGCCGAGGTACGTCTCCGAGATGCCGTACCGGATGTCTTGAGTCTCACCCGGCTCGACCTTCCCTCCGTTGTAGGTGAAGGCCTCGTTGTCGGCCATGTACACCGATGGGAGGGCCGGGGTTATAAACGGTCGCGCCGGGCGAAATCATCCGAATTCAGTAACTACTAGTCTCTAGACACACGTCTCGACCGTCATACCTTTGAAACCCGCCCGAGTTCGTTGGAGTATGTCCACCAACAACAACGAGGAAGTACGTGTTGGCGTTCTTTCACTCCACAACAGCAAGGAGACGAAAGCAATTTTGAACGCAGTTGAGGACCTCGGCCACGAGCCCGTGTGGCTCCGACGTGAGAACGCCGAGATCAACATCGAAGACGGTGAGGTGACAGTCGAGCCTGAGGTGGACATCATCGCGAATCGACTTCTCCTTTCCAACACAGAGGAACCCGCCGAACTCCTCGGCCTCGCGACGACGTTCAACCGCATCCGGCCGATGCTCAACGAACCGGACGCGGTTCTCGCCGCGATTCACAAGTTCGCGACGGCCGCGACGCTCGCGAACTGGAACATCAAGGTCCCAGACGCGCTGCTGGCACTCTCGAACGACCGACTCAACAAGGGTCGAGGGCGCTTTGGCGACGTGGCTGTCTACAAGTCCGCAATCGGTACCCACGGCGGTGGGACGTGGAAGGTCGACCTGACCGAACCTGTGAACCCGAAGGTCGGGAACCGACAGGCGTTCCTCCAGAAACTCATCGACCACGACGACCAGCGACACCGAGACCTGCGTGTCTACATCGTCGACGGGAAAATCGTGGGTGCGATGTACCGCTACGCACCGGAAGGCGACTGGCGGACCAACGTCGCGCTCGGCGGCGACGTCCTCAACGCGACGGACGAGATGCCCGAAGAAGCCCGCGAGACCGCACTGTACACCGCCGAAGTGATGGAGATGGACTACGTCGGCGTCGACCTCGTCGAAAGCGACGACGGCTGGTACGTCCTCGAAGCCAACCCGACCGCTGGGTTCAAGGGTCTCTACGAGGCGACGGGCAAGAGCCCCGCGCCGTACATCGCCAAACTCGCTATCGAGCGCGCTGGCGGCGAAGTCGACGAGAAGCGCGTCGAAGAACTCTCGGCGACGCTCGACGACTCCGTTCCGTCCTGCGCACCTGCCGAATCGCCCATCTTCGACGGTGAGGCACCCATCATCGGCTACATCGAGGAAGTCGTCGTCAACGGGACGAAGGGCTCACAGCAGACCCTCGCCAAGTCGGACACGGGTGCGACCCGGACCAGTATCGACACGAGCCTCGCCGCCGAAATCGGTGCCGGCCCCATCAAGAGCATGACGCGCGTGAAGTCCGGCAGCGTCAAGCGCGGGAAGGCCCGCCCGGTCGTCGACCTCGTCATCGGTATCGGCGGAACCCAGCACACGGTGACTGCCAGCGTCGAAGACCGCTCGCACATGGATTACCCGCTGCTTCTCGGCCGCGACATCCTCGAACACTACCGCGTCGACGTCCGCCGTCGCTCGAACGCCGACCGCGACGACGAAGACGACGAAGAAGAAGAACGCCTCGAAGAGTAAGCGAGCGACATACGTCTGCGGCGTCGGCGAGGTCGAGTCTCGTCCACGACGCCAGCACTCCTGTCCGCGACGCACGAACTTTTCTCTCCGACCGTCCAACCACGAGGTAATGAGCGACGACGCGTACGATGCACTCCGAACTGACCCACATCTCGGCAGTGTCGTCGAAGACCACGGCCCGGTGACACTCGACCCAGCGACCGACCCATTCGAGCGACTGGTCGTCTCCATCGTCAACCAGCAACTGTCGACGACGGCCGCTGCGACGATTCGTGACCGACTCTTCGACCGCGTCGACGTGACGCCAACAGGGATTCTCGCGGCCGACGAAGAGACGCTCCGGGACTGTGGACTCTCCGGGCAGAAAGTCGGCTACGTCCGCAACGTCGCCGAGGCGTTCCAAGATGGCCTGTCCGCCGAGTCACTTCGCGCGATGGACGACGACGAGGTGATAGACGCCCTGACCGAGATTCGCGGCGTCGGCGTCTGGACGGCCAAGATGTTTCTCATATTCGTCCTCGCGCGCGAGGACGTGTTCCCAGTCGAAGACCTCGGAATTCGACGCGGGATGGAACACGTCTTCGGCGTCGAAGCCGACTCCCTCCCACGAGGTGAGATGGTCGACCGCGCCGAGACGTGGACGCCGTACCGAAGCTACGCCAGTCTCTACCTCTGGCGGAGTGTCGACTGACGGGAAGGCAGTGTCTACAGCCGACCGCAAAAACGGTCAAATAAA
Organism: Haloferax marinisediminis; assembly: GCF_009674585.1. Classification (NCBI taxonomy): domain Archaea; kingdom Methanobacteriati; phylum Methanobacteriota; class Halobacteria; order Halobacteriales; family Haloferacaceae; genus Haloferax; species Haloferax marinisediminis. The sequence goes on from NZ_WKJP01000001.1 coordinate 1,712,234, forward strand.
CGAGTAGTAGGTTTACATTTCACTCGATGGAAACGTTGAAACCAATTCACACTGTAACGTTTGTCCATGAACGTAGACGATATCAACACCATCACCGTTCTCGGAGCGGGCAACATGGGCCACGGCATCGCCGAAGTTGCTGCCCTCGCCGGGTACGACGTCGTCCTCCGTGACATCAAAGACGAGTTCGTCCAGAAAGGCTACGAACAAATCGAGTGGTCACTGAACAAACTCGCCGAGAAAGACCGACTCTCGCAGGAGGATGCGGACGCCGCGTTCGACCGCGTCACCCCGGTGGTCGACCTCGAAGAGGCCGTCGCGGATGCAGACGTCGTCATCGAGGCCGTCCCCGAGAAGATGTCCATCAAGAAAGAGGTGTACACGGACCTCGAAGCGTTCGCGCCGGACCACACCGTCTTCGCGACGAACACGTCCAGTCTCTCTATCACCGAACTCTCTGAAGTGACCGAGCGCCCCGAGCGCTTCTGCGGGATGCACTTCTTCAACCCGCCAGTTCGGATGGACCTCGTCGAGGTCATCTCCGGTGCACACACCGCCGACGAGACGCTCGCCCTCGTCGAAGACCTCGCAGAGAAGATGGGCAAGACGCCCGTCCGTGTCCGCAAGGACAGTCCCGGGTTCATCGTCAACCGCATCCTCGTCCCCCTGATGAACGAGGCGGCGTGGATCGTCCACTCCGGCGACGCGACGATGGCCGAAGTCGACTCCACGACCAAGTACGACCTTGGACTCCCGATGGGGAGTTTCGAACTCGCCGACTACGTCGGCATCGACGTGGGCTATCACGTCCTCGAATACATGCACGAGGTGCTCGGTGACGCCTACAGACCGTGTCCGCTCCTCTCGGAGAAGGTCGAAGAGGGCAACCTCGGCCAGAAGACCGGCAAAGGATTCTACGACTACGAGGACGGCGAAGGCGCACAGGTGCCCCACGGCGAAGGGAAAGAGTCCGTCAAGAACCGCCTGCTCGGCGTCATGGCGAACGAAGTCGCCGGACTCGTCGGCAACGACGTGGCCCCTGCTAACGCTATCGACCGCGCAGTCAAACTCGGCGGGCGCTTCCCCGACGGCCCTGCGAAGATGGCCGACAACGCCGGCATCGCCAGACTCGTCGAGACGCTCGACGAACTCCACTCCGAGACCGGCGAAGACCGCTACGAGGCTGTCGAGTACATCCGTGAGCTCGCCAAATCCGGCGAGGGCTTCTACGGCGGCGAGGGAGAAGACGAAGACACGCTCGCGTTCGACGACATCGCCGTCGACGTCCGCGAGGGCGTCGGCCACATCACGCTCGACCGGCCACACCGCCTCAACACCATCAGCACGGAGCTGCTGGACGAACTCTCGGACGCCCTCGACGTGCTCGCTGACGACGACGAGGTTCGCGCCGTCCTCCTCACCGGCGCTGGCGACCGCGCGTTCTCCGCCGGTGCAGACGTGACGAGTATCGCCGCGGGCGGCGCAGACCCCGTGACTGGCGTCGAACTCTCTCGGAAGGGACAGCAGACGTTCGGCAAACTCGAAGACCTCGACATGCCGGTCATCGCCGGTATCGACGGCTTCTGTCTCGGTGGCGGGATGGAACTCTCGATGTGCGCCGACCTCCGTATCGCGACCGAACGCTCCGAGTTCGGCCAACCCGAACACAACCTCGGTCTGCTCCCCGGATGGGGCGGCACCGTCCGCCTCCAGCGCATCGTCGGCACCGGCCGCGCGAAAGAGATTATCTTCAGCGCCGACCGCTACGAGGCCGCGACGATGGCCGACTACGGCTTCGTGAACGAAGTGGTCGAGAACGACGACTTCGAGACGCAGGCGTTCGAGTACGCCAAACGCTTCGCGCAGGGCCCGCCGGTTGCACAGCGCTACACGAAGCGCGCCATGCACAACGGCTGGGAAGACACCGAAGCCGGTCTCGAACTCGAAGCACAGGCGTTCGGCCTGCTGTTTACGACGACTGACCTGATGGAGGGTATCGCGGCGTTCACGAGCGACCGAGACCCCGAATTCACCGGCGAGTAATCGCTATCCGTGAGTGGGTTCCTCTCACTCACCCGGGACGGAACGCAACGCTTAAAATAATCCAACTACCACCCATGAATGCAGTTGGCTCGGTTGGTGTAGTCCGGCCAATCATCTTGGCCTTTCGAGCCGAGGACAGGGGTTCAAATCCCCTACCGAGCACTTCTCTGCTGAACTACCTTCCAAGCGACCGCTCTGCGTGTCGCTTGGACTGTGAAGCTGTGACTGTGAGCCAGGGGATTTGAACTAGCGAGCAACTTGTTGCGAGTGGAGCTCACGCGAACAACGTGAGCGTGAGAACGTGAGACGGATGTCTCACGGCGTTCAAATCCCCTCCCGGGCTCTTCTCTCGAACACAACTCTCCGAGAGACCTCTGTGTCTCTCGAAAACAACACCCCTAACGACGCGGTCGCCGCCCATCCAACCTCGACTAGCTCACACGTTTTTATTATCTCAAAATAAATAGATTATATCCGATGATTCTCAGTCACTCCTTGTGGAACACCAACTCGGGCGTGATGTAATGGTCCAAGAGGTGTTCGCGTCGGTCGACCCCATCGTCGCCCGATTGTTCGTCGCGGCGGCGCTGGGGATGTTCCTCGGGTTGGAACGTGAGCGGTCAGGAAAGTCCGCCGGAATGCGGACGTTCACACTGACGAGTCTGGTCGGCGGAATCGCGGTGGCTCTCGACAGCGACGTCCTCCTCGCAGTCGGCGGACTGCTCGTGGTCGTCCAGGCGGCCCTGCTCGGGAGTCGCGGGGTCGTCAAACTGCGTACCGGACGCGACGATATCGACGCAGATACCTCCGAGCTCGACCGCGCCGCCGCAACTGACCCAGAAAACGCCGACAGCAGTGTCAGCGCGAGTCTCTCGCTGACGACGTCTACGTCACTGCTCGTCGCCTATGCGGTCGGTGCCGCAGTCGTCGGTGGGTTCGTCCTCGAAGGGGTTATCGTGGCCCTCACCGCGTCGCTGCTGTTGGTACTCCGTCGGGAACTCCACGGCTTCGCCCACCGACTGACCTCAGACGAAGTCCGGAGTGCAATCGAGTTGGCGATCATCGCGTTCGTCGTCTACCCCCTCCTTCCGGACGAACCACTGGGACCGTGGAATGCGGTCAATCCGCGAACCGTGTGGCTTCTCGTCATCGCCGTGAGCGCGATTGGCTTCATCAACTACATCATCATCAGACGCTACGGCGGGCGCGGCATCGCGATTACGAGCTTTTTCGGGGGGCTCGTCAACTCCACCGCCGTCATCGGTGAGATTGCGGGGCGGACAGAGCGCAATCCGTCGATTCGATCACTCGCCGTCGGCGCGGTTCTGCTGGCTGACGCTGCGATGGCGGTTCGAAATCTCTCGCTCATCGCAGTGTTCGTCCCCGAAATCGCGTTCCAGGTGGGTATTCCGCTCGGACTCATCGCGCTCGTCGGAGTCAGTTACGCGCTCTACTCACGGCAGTCGAACGTCGACCTCGACGTGTCGTTCGAGTCGCCGTTTAGCCTCGAAAGCGCACTCAGATTCGGCCTCTTCTTCCTCCTCGTCCTCCTCGTCTCGGCAGCAGCACAGCAGTACTTCGGTGCGACTGGGTTCGTAGTGACGAGTTTCCTCGGCGGGTTAGTCTCCAGTGGGTCCGTAGTCACGACGACTGTCACCCTCTTCAGTGGTGGATACATCGAGGGTACCACTGCGATCGTCGGCGTGCTCGCTGGAACGGCCGCGAGCATCTTGGTCAAGGTCCTGCTCGCGGCGAGCATCGACCGCGAACTCCTCGCACCGGTCGCACAGAAGAGTGCACTGCTCGTCGTCAGCGGCATCTTCGGCGCGCTACTCGTCGTGTTCGTGTTGTGAACTCGTTGCCGGGGTAACATTCATAATCCATTGCGCCACCAGTCAAGACGCACTGGTTCGGTGCACATCGTTCCGTACCCGAGTCGACCCACGAAGATTCGCCCACCGGTCGTCCCCCGGTGCGGCGAGGGTCACTCATCAGACCCACCCATCTAGCCGATGGCTTGAGGTAGACTGCCTCGTATCTTGTGCCAGAGCAGCAGAGAGCCAATGAGTCGCCACGTGCAACAAGACTGGAATGAGGATGCACCGCCATCGAATCGACAGCGCGTACTCGGTACCGCAGACACGACTGTGGAGGTGAGTCGAGCGTGAGCGACGCGACACGTGCAATACTCGCGGCCGGCACGCTCGTCGCCCTCGCAGCGACCGCTGGCAGCCTCTACTTCAGCCTCGGACTGGGGTTGACGCCCTGTGACCTCTGTTGGTACCAGCGCATCCTGATGTACCCGCTCATCGTCGTGCTTGGGGTGGCGGCCATCGAGGACCGCGGCGGGGTCTGGAAGACGGTGTTACCACTCTCACTCGGTGGTGCTGCACTCGCCGGCTATCACACCTATCTGCAAGTCGCACCCGACGCGACCTGTTCGGTCGGTGGCCCCTGTACGAGCGTCCTCTACCCGATGCTCGACGGCCTGTTGACCATCCCGCGACTCTCGCTCATCGCGTTCGCACTCCTGGCCGTGCTGTCGATTGGCGTCGCGCGGGCGGACAAGTCGCGTGACAACATGTGGATGGCCTGAGCGAGCGGCCCTCCCAACTCCGACTCAGCGGAGTTTCTCGTAGGACGCATCGAGGTCGACCACCGGCGCGGGGTAGTCGACACCCACCTCGACACCGTACTGTGCTTGTTCTGTGTCGCTCATCTTCCACGGTTCGTGGGCGTACGTCGGTGGGAGGTCGGCGAGTTCGGACACCCAGTGTTTCACGTACGCGGCGTCGCCGTCGTACTGTCGTGCCTGTTTGACGATGTCGAAGTATCGGTCCCGCGAGTCGTTACCGACACCTGCGATGTACGCCCAGTTGCCGTAGTTCGACGCGGGGTCGTAGTCGACGAGTTGCGTCTCGAAGTACGCGGCACCGCGACGCCAATCGAGGCGGAGATTGTTGGCGAAGAAGGACGCCGCGTTCTGCCGGCCACGATTCGACATGTACCCCGTCGCGTTCAACTCCCGCATGTTCGCATCGACGAAGGGAATCCCCGTCTGCCCCGTCGCCCAGCGCTCGAACTGTGTGTCGTCGGTCCGCCACTCGATGTCGGTGCGGTGTCTGATGCCGCCTCGGTGGAAGAAGTCGGTGCCGTGTTTGGCGAACTGGAACTGGAAGAAGTCGCGCCAGCGGAGTTCGAACGTGAGCCAGTACGTCGAGTCGTTTTTCACTCGACTGTCCTCGTAACGTTCGACCTCGGACTGGACGGAGCGAGGGGAGAGACACCCCTCGTTCAGCCACGGTGAGAACTTCGACGAGTAGTCCGCCCCGAGCATCCCGTTTCGTGTCTCTTTGTACGTTCGGAGGTGGTCACCCTCCCAGATGTACGACTCCACGCGGGCGAGGCCCGCTGTCTCGCCACCGTCGAACGAAAGGACGCCCCGGTCGTCGGGACTGAGGCTCGTTTCGGGACCGAGGTCAGAGAGCGATGGCAGGGTGCCGACTTCGGGTGTGTTCGAGGGGAGCGCCGGAATGTCCGGGATGGGAACTGGGTCTCGAACAGGTGATTCCGCTTCGACGGCCTTCCGGAACGTCGTGTACGTGTCTGGGACGTCGGCGAGAGCCATCGGCAAGTCGTCGATGTGAGTGAGGGTGTGTCCCCAGAACGGTCGCACCGAGACGTTGGCATCGGCGAACGCGTGCGTGACTGCCGATTCCACGTGTTTCTCCTCGGCTGTCGGCAACGTGTGCATCGTGACGGTGTCGGCGTCGACGGCGGCCGCAACGTCGGGAAGCACCGACTCGGGGCGGCCCACGCGGATGAGAAGGTCAGAACCGTGGTCACGAAGCGACGAGCGGAGGTCGGTGACCGATTCGAGACGGAATCGGGCGCGGTGGTGGCCAGTCTTCTGGAACTCGAAGGAGTGGTGGCCACCGAACGACCGCTGGCCGTAGTCTCGCGGGTCGAAGCAGTACACTGGAACGACGTGGTCTGCGTCGCACGCCGCGACGAGCGCGTCGTTGTCGTGCAGACGGAGGTCACGGCGGAACCACACGAGTGCGGTCGATGGGGACATCTCTAGCCGGGGTTAGGATGGGGTCGACTTGAGTCGAGCGGCCGTTCGTGTACTAGATACGGTTTCGCGCCAAGAGACCGAGTTCTGCTCCGCTGACGAGGGCGACGATGACGAGCACCACGAGCGCCACGAGTCGCGGGTCGACACGAGCGATGACGGGCATGCCCATCCACCCCGCGAGCACGAGTGCGAGGCCGGCGAGACAGGTCGTGAACGTGAGCATCGCGAAGGGACGCTGCGCAGGGTCGTCGACCAGATACGGTTCGAGTTCGACGGCAGTGCCACCGAGTGAGACCACCTTCGCCGCCGAATCGTAGGCGACGATGTGGAGCGTATCGAGTTTCGGGAGGTGCGTCTGGTGCAACGAGATGTAGACGCTCTGGCGAACGTTTCGCGGCGGTGGCGACTCGCCGGACTCTACCTCGGCGATGTGTTCAGCGAGGTCACCGACGGACTGTTCGTCGCCGCTCTCACGAAGTCGTTCGAGGACGAGTCGACGCCGTCCGTTGCGGAGGACGTCGTGGATGACACCTTCGTCGAGCGACCCGCTGTCGTCCCGGTCAGACGGTCGCATCTCCCTGCTTAGAGCCAATCATCGGGCTTCGTGTCGTAGTCGATATCGCTGGCCGCGATACGCGCTTCGAGGTCAGGGTCGAGGTCGCTGACGGTGAACTCGGTTCCGTCGTACCGGATGCGAATTGCACGCTCGACGGGCGTCGGTTCGCGCCCGCGGCGACGGGCGACTTCTACCTCGTGTTCGTCGAACTCCTTGATGATGGTCATCAGGTTGACCGGGCGGCCCCAGAGGTGGTAGACGCGACTCATGACACCACGGGCCTGCTTCACGTCGAGGATGACGCCGTTGTACTGGTGGCCGAGGAGCAGTTCTCCGCGGTTGTCGAAGTTCCCATCGTAGACGGCGATGGTCGGTTTCCCGAAGTTCGTGAACTGGAACAGCAGTTTCTTCTTCACGTCTTCGTACTGCGTCGACGAGACGCGGAACTGTCGTGACGACTGCGAGAACTCGTAGGCGAAGTAGTGGTTCGCGCGGACGAACTCCTCGGTGAGGAAGGCGTCGAGGAACGTCACGTCGTTGTGGCTCTCGCGAATCTCGCGCATGCGGTCCCAGCCTGCGGCCTTGTTCACGTCGGCGAGCGCTTCGTCGACGCTGTCGTACAGTTCGTCGTCGAACATGTACCGTGACAACTGTTCGAGTTCGGACCGACGGATGCGACGGAGGAACCCACGGTTCTGCGGTTTGACGAGCGAGTAGTGCCGCGCTGCGAGTCCTTCGTACGAGAGGACCTTCCACGGGTAGGCATCGACGTCGATGGACTCGTCACCCGACAGCGCTCTGTCGAGCATCTCGTGGTCCACTCGTGGGTCGTCCGGGCCGAGTGCAGCGAGTTCGTCCAGTGACTCGGCGTCGACGCCGTCGATGACGGGGTCGGTCCGGAGGAGTGACTGCACCTCGTCGAAGTCGACGACTTCGTGGAAGTTTCGCCACGTGATTCCTTTGATGCGGAGGAGTTTTTCGGCAACCTCGGCGCGGTTCGTCGTGTTCTCGATGTACTCCCAGAGCTCTTTCCCCAACTTGTAGGGGTTGAGTCCGGGCGACCCGAGGACGCGCGACTGGTGGTCGGCGTAGGTGATGAACTCGTCCGTGCCGGCGAACCGTTCGTCGCCCATCATGAGCGACTCCCAGTAGGCGGCCCACCCCTCGTTCATGACTTTCGTCATCTTCTGGGCGGCGAAGTAGTACGCTTCTTCGCGGAGCATGTCGAGGACGTCCTTCTGCCACGGTTCCATCTCCTCGGCTTTCCCCGTCTCTTCGTCGAAGCGCATCCCGTGTTCGCGGATGTAGGCAAGCACGTCTTTTCGGGGGTCTGTGAGTTTCGCTGCTTCCCGTTCGGCTTCCTCGATTCGGTCCAGCCACTCTTCGTCGAACACCTCGCGGCGCACGTCGTCGGAGATGTTCAGGCTCTTGAGTTGCGACCGGATGTCTTCGGGGATACGGCCGTCTTTGTCTTTGGCCGCTTCACGAATCGACCGGTGTTGGTCGATGGTGTCTTCGAGGCAGAGCACGGCGTCGATGAACTTCTCGACTTCGTCGCGACTAACGTCCGGGTTCTGGACGTAGCGCTCGATTGCCTGTGCGTGGCGTTCGAGCATCGCCGCGGCGTCGAACTGGCCTTCGTCGGAGAACAGGCCGAACCACTGGTTCTTGTTGAAGAAGTCCGAGTGGGCTTCGACGTGTGTGATGACGGCCTTCTGGTCGGCCAGCGAGTTCGACTCCTGAAGGAAGGCGTTCGCTGGTTCGTCGTTGTTGACGATTTCGAACGCTTTGCCCATGCCGAACTGGTCGGTCTTGCGCTGGCGGTCGTACGCCATCCCCCATCGCCAGTGTGGGTACCGTTCTTGGAACCCGCCGTAGGCGATGAGTTGGTTCATCTCGTCGTAGTTGACCACCCAGTAGTTCACCGGGTACGGGTCTAACCCGAGTTTGCGGGCCAGCGCGCCCGCTTCACGAACCGGTTCGTCGAGGCGGGCGGCCTCTTTCTGTGCGTCTCTGCGGTGTCGTCTGAAACTCATTCTGCTGTCGCCTCCGTGCTGAGGATGCGGTATATCGCGTCGATGACGTCGTCGGGTTGGGAGACGTAGGCGACGACGACGTTTCCTTCGCCGCTGAGGGTCCGTTCGACTTCCTCGGCGTGCGTCGCGTTGATTGCGGTGCCACCGGGTTGCGTCTCGACGTAGGCGTGGAGGTTCGCGTCTATCTCCTGCATGAGCGGGATGACCCGCTCTTTGGTGTCGTTCGAGGAGTTCTCGGAGTCACCGGCAGCGAAGACGTAGCGGTTCCACTCGCGCCACGGGTAGCGCTCTTCGAGCACCTCTTTGGCGAGTTCGTACGCCGACGAGATGCGCGTCCCGCCGCCGGACCGAATGCCGAAGAACTCGTCGCGTTCGACTTCCCACGCCTCCGCGTCGTGGGCGATGTAGACGAACTCTGCGTGGTCGTACTTGCCCGTGAGATACCAGTCGAGCGGTGTGAAGGTGCGCTCGACGAGTTCGCGCTTGGTCTCGCGCATCGACCCGGACACGTCGCGGATGTTGACCACGACGACGTTCGAGCGCTTCTTCTCGATTATCTCGGGGTGACGGTAGCGTTCGTCTTCACGGCGGAAGGGAATCTCTCTGAGTCCATCGCGGCGGATGCGCTGGACGACCGTCGTTCGCTCGACGTTCTCTTCCATCGCTTCGAACGACTCCCACTTGTCGCGTTCGTCGTCGGGAATCCGACTCCACTCGTCGTCGATCCACGCGAGCGAGACGAGGATGTTTTTCTCGCGACACCAGCGGTAGACGTCGTCGGCCGTGGTGTCTTCGACTTTCATCGCCTCGCGGACGAAGTCCTCGTCGAAGTCCATCGCGAGTTTCCGCTTGAGACCTTCTTTGAACAAGCGCTCGAAGTCGAGGGTGCTGTGCGGGCCGGTTCGGGTGATATCGGTGAAGTCGCCTTCGACTTCCTCGATGACCTCCTTACCTTTCGGTTCGAGCTGTAAGCCGAGTTCTTCGTCGAGGGCCTCTGCGAACTGCTCGGGGTCCATCTCGTAGTACTCGTGTTCAGCCCCTTCTTCGCCGGGTTCGCCGTCGTCACCCTCACCGGGGGCTGGTTGGGGTTGGCCGAGTGGTTGGCCCACGTCGGGCGTCCCGCCTCTCCCTTGGCCGACGCCGCCCATGTCGAGGCGGTCGTACCGGAACTCCGGGAGGTCGACGACCTTGATTGGAATCTTGATGTCTTTCGCGCCGGAGGCGCCGAGGTCACCGTAGGAGATGAACTCCTTGAGGTCTTCACGGCGTTCTTCGCCGACTTCGCGGAATCGTTCGAGGTCGTCTCTCAGTCCCATGTGTAACTCACTTCCTTCATCACGACGCGACTCGTGAGTTCGGCCGACGCGGCGGTGTAGCCGCGCTTTTTCAGCTCTTCGATAGTTCGGTCTTTGACGCGGGCCGTCTCGGTGTTCGCCGGCGGGTCGTCCCACTGTCTCGGGTCGAGGTCCGGGAACAGGCGGCGCACGTCTTCCCACGCGTGCGTCTCGAGGACCGTCCGGATGACGGGTATCTCGGTCAGGTCGACGTCAGAGACGGTGAATCCCTCGTCACGGTTCTCCCACGCGTAGCGGTTGAGCGCCGTGATGACCTTCTCGTTGCGGAACGCCTCGACTTCCTCAGAGGGGTCGTTCCGCTCGTAGTCGTCGTTCGAGAACCGACCGAGGTGTTCGGTCTCGAAGAGTTTCATGAGCAACGGGTCGGGGTCGATGGGACCGCGTTCGGTCTCGATTTGGTCGTCCGATGCCCACGCGTAGACGTGTTCGACGTACTCTTCGACCGTCTCGCGCTGGACGCCCTTGTCGGCCAACACGGCGTCGAGCACGTCGTCTTCCTGCTGGTCGAAGATGTACGCTTTGACCATCGAGACACGGCCTTCGTACTCCGACGACTCGGCGCGCGAGAACACCGGTGCGTCCGGTAACTCGTCTACCATCGCGTCGAGGACGTCCGATGGCATGACCACTGCCGACACGTCGAGGTCGGGGTGGTGTCGGTCGAGTCGTTCGTGGAGCAAGTCGGCGATAACGTCGCGCGTGAACGTCACGGGAATCCCGTGCGTTCCTTCGATGTCGCCGATGAAATCGAACGCAGACACCTCGCGGCGCTGGTCGCCGACCTGCAAGTAGCCACGGTCGAACAACAGCGCCTTGTCTACGAGATTCAGTTCCAAGTCGGGGTCGAGCGGGATGTCCTCGGGGTCGAGGCGCGTCACGACGCTGTAGAGTGCCGCCGCTTCGATGGCGTGTGGTGCGAGTTCGCGCGCGCGAACTGCCCCCGGCCCCTCTCGAACGTCCAGCGTGATTGCTTCGGCGACGCGTTCGGCCATCTGCTCGGGCGCGTCGGTCCAGACGCTCGTCTCGTTCGCCAGTTCGCGGCGGATGAGTTCTGCCTCCAGCGAGAGGTTCGTCAGGTAGCGGAACTCGTGTTTGTTCAGGCGTCGTTTGAGGGCCTTCAGCGGGTCCCGTCCGTTTCTGTCCGCGAACTTGTCGAGTTCGGCGTCGAGGTCTGGGTTCGAGATGATGACGAGTTGGGTGTCGATGTCCATCCCGATGCCTTTGTCCAGTTTGACGTGTCCCTCGTCGGGGACGTTCAGGAGTTTCTGGAGCAAGTCGGCGTGCTGTGTCGCGTCTTCGACGATTGTGAGGAGGCCGTTCCCCTGCGAGAGGACGCCGTCGTAGCTGAACGCCTGTGGGTTCTTGCGCCCCCGAGAGTTCAGTTCGCGGAGCATGCTCGGCATCCACGACCCGACGAGTCGCTCTTTCGGCGACCCGTCGTCTTCAGAGTGGAGGACACCGATTCCTCTCCCCACGTCGACGACGTAGTTCTTCACGCGGAGGTGCTTCTCGTCCGTGGCGGCGCTGAAGAGGTCCTGCCGGCCAGCGCGTCGGTACTCCTCTTCGAGGTAGACGTACGCCTCGCGGCAGAACGGGTCGAGCGCTTCGTCGACGTCGATGGGGATGTGGTCACCGTTGGTCTGATTGAGGTCACTGAGCAACCGCTTTCGGACGTCGCCCGGGAAGACCGAAAGCGGGTGTGACTGGACCGGACTCTCGTACCAGTCTTCGTCGTCGGACTCGACTTCGCCCCCGTAGGAGAGCCCGCGCGTGTCGGCGGCGTTCGCGATGTTCCACTCGACGGTGTATCGGCGGCCGGCGTCGGTCTTCGAGTACTCACGCAGTCCGTTGATGAGACAGCGTTTCAACTCGGATTTCCCCGTGGCAGTCGGCCCGTCGAACCAGACGATTTTCTCGGCTTTGCCGCGGTCGGCGGCAATGGTTCTGAGGTCGTCGACGAACGCGTTCAGCACGTCGGTGTTCCCGAGGACTGCGTGTTCTCCGTCGTTGGCCGGGTCGTCGAAGAAGCGGTAGCGCTCCTTCTCTTCACCCTGTTCGACCACGGGCCGAGTCCCCATCGACTCGATGGCTTCGAGGAGATACTTCGACGCGTGTGACGCAATCGAGGGCGACTGGAACGCCGCTTCGACGTACTCGGCGAGTGTCATCGGCTCCTCGTAGGTGCCGCGAAGGTCCTCGTCGGCGTCGCGAATGTAATCTCGCATGGTCAGCCTTCGAGTTCGCTCTTGGCCACCTCCGCACCGGCGAACTCGAGCACCTCCCGGGCTCCGTCGCGCGAGTAGCCCTGGTCGACCAGTGCGTCGACCCAGGCGTTTCGCTCGTCGTCGTCGAGCTCGTTCGCGCTCACGAGCGCCGAGAAGTTGATGTTGTGTTTCTTGTCTTCCCAGAGTTTGCGTTCGAGGGCGCGGCGGAGTCGGTCGTTGTCCTGCGGATTGAACGAGGTTCCCTCACGGGCGCGCCGCGAGACCCAGTTGGAGACTTCTTGTCGGAAGTCGTCCTTGCGGTCTTCGGGGATGTTGAGTTTCTCTTCGACCGCGCGGAGGAACTTCTCGTCCGGTTCTTGGTCGCGGCCCGTCAGTTCGTCTTCGACCGTCGCGTCGTCGATGTACGCCATGACGTGGTCCATGTACTTCTCGCCCTGTCGGCGAATCTCGTCGATGTCGTACGCGAGGGCGTGGCGAACGTCCTCGATGGCGCGTTCTTTGTACTCCTCGCGGACCATCTCGAGGTAGCGGTGGTAGCGTTCGAGGTTCTCCTCGGGAATCGACCCGTGGTTCTCTAAGTTCTCTTCGAGGTGGGTGAAGGACGAAAGCGGCGAGAGGTACTTGCGGCCACGGTGGGTCGCGTCCATGATGGCCTCGGCAATCTCGTCGCCGATGAAGCGAGCGGAGACACCGTCCATTCCCTCTGCGATGTCGGCTTTCGCTTCGCCTTCCTCGCGGAGTTTCCGCACGTCGACGTCGTCACCATCGTCTAACTCGCCGTTGTAGGCTTTCGCCTTCTGGACGAGCGTGATGGTGTCCGAGTCGGGTTCGACGATACGGGTGAGGACACCGAACAGCCCGGACATCTCCAGCGTGTGGGGTTCGACGTGGATGTCGGGAACGTCGGCGTTCCGGAGCATCTTGCGGTAGATTTCTGCTTCCTGTTCGTACTCGAGGACGTACGGGAAGTCGATGCGTTTCGTCCGGTCGTTGAACGCCTCCATCTTCTCGTCGCCTTTCTTCTCCCGGTATTCGGGCATGTTCGTCCGCCCGACGATGACCTGGTCGATGTCGATTCTGGGGTTGTTCTTCGGCTTGATGGTCTGTTCCTGCGATGCGTGCAGGAAGTCGTAGAGGAACTCGCGCTGGAGTTTCAGCAGTTCCTCGCCGGAGAAGATACCGCGGTTGGCGTTACAGAACGCACCGGCGTAGTCGAACGCTCGCGGGTCGGATTCGCCGTAGACCGCGAGTTTCGAGTAGTTGACGTCGCCGGTCAGTTCGGTCTCGTCTTGGTTCTTCTTGTCTTTCGGTTCGAACGTCTCGATGCACTGTCGCTTGTTCTCGGAGGCGACGAGTCGGATGACTTCGATGTGGTTCTCTAAGACCGACTCCAGGTCGTCGTCGTAGTGAGCGAGCAGTCGGTCCATGAAGAACTCAGACGCGGGGTCGAGCGCCTGGTCGTTCCGAATCGTGTACGGTGCGTCGAGGTTCTCGTTCAGTCGTTCGATGACGATGTCGCGTTGCTCTTGGGGGAGTAACACGATTGGGTCCTGATTCATCGGCGACTGGACCACGTTGTCGGAGGGGTCCTGGTCGCGGATGACGTCACCGAGGTTCGTCCACCGGAAGGTGTACATGCGGCCATCGTCGCGCATCGTGTAGTCCTCGAAGTAGCGTCGAGAGAGCCAATCGAAGTGCGACTTGCCGGACCCGACGGGGCCCAAGAGGAGTTTGATGCGTTTTTCGGGGCCGAGGCCGCGGGCCCCTGATTTCACCTTGTTGACGAACTCGTGTATCGACTCGTGGACTTCGCGGCCGTAGAAGACGTTCTCTCCGTCGTGTAACGAGTCCTCGGAGGCCATGAGGTACTCCACGACACCCGCATCTTCGTCGTAACGGGTGCCGTAGAAGTCGAACATGTCCGCCACGCGTTGGTGGGCGTTGCGAGCGATTTTCGGGTCTGCGTAGACCTCTTCGAGATACCACTCGAAACTCTTCGCCTCGCGGAGGTCCGCGGGCACCGAGTCTCTGTAGTGTTTGCTCAGGTCTGCGAGTGTTTCAATTTCGCCGGTCATTGTTCGTGGAGCCTCGTCGGACCGGCCGTCCACAGACGGTCGAAGGCGACGTGCCCGCAGCAGCGGGTCACAGACGACACCAAGCGACTCGAAGACACGCAGCCTCGAACTACGGGGGCCGGTCGCTGGGCACCGCCGACGCTCCGCGCTCACGACAGGACGGCAACTAGCGACAGAATCGGCGATTGGGGGTACGATGCGCGGGGGCGACTCGCTCGGTCCAGTGACCGAGACTAATTCTCTATGAGAGACGTTAACATATAACGCTTTCTCTGAAAGTAGTCAAGAATTTGTCTAAAACGAAATAATGCCCGGATACATACCAGCCTCACAGACCCTTCGGTAGGCCGGTGTATGTCGATTTAATCGATGATTCAGCGACGTGTCGGTGTCGTTAATCGAGTCGGTGTGAAATCATGTCCTTCTTCATCGGACGTTTTTCAGACGGATTCTCGTCCCGTGCGCCGAAAAGCGGGAAGCCTTAGGAAGTACGGAGAACTAGCCAGCGTATGACCGACCTGCCCGACGGGTGGACTCTCTGGAACGACGAACCGGAGGGACGGCGAATCCTCGCCTACCGTCCCGACGTGTTCAACGAGTCGTCGTTCCCGGCCGAGTGTATGCCCACGATATTCGTGTGGAACGGGTCGCGGGCGAAGCGCCCCGGCGCGTCACAGATACGCACCGACACGTGGCACGCCGTCCTCTACATGGAGCCAGAAATCGAGATACACGTCGAGGCGTTCGACTCACGGGAGGCGGCCGTCGACGGCGCGACCGACATCGCTCGCCGCTTCTCCGATGGCGAGTTCGACTACCGAAGTGCCTATCAACTCCCTCGCGACGACTACTTCGAGAAACTCGACGAGCTGACCGGGCGGGAGCCTTAACCACCCTGCGAGTGAAGAAATTGGCATGACCTCCGTCACACTCGTCGGTGCCCGGTTGACAGACCCGGGGACCGAGTTCGTCTACCACGGTGAATCGAGCGCCTGTGAGGGGTGCCCCTATCGCCGCCAGTGTCTCAACCTCACCGAAGGCGTCCGGTACCGCGTCCTCGGCGTCCGTGAGAACACGCAGGTGCTCGACTGCGCCGTCCACGACGAGGGCGTCCGTGCCGTCGAAGTCGAAACCGCCGCAGTGACAGCAAACGTCCCGTCGAAGGGTGCCTACGCCGGCAGCAAAGCCAGTTTACAGGGTCCGTGCCCGCACACCGAGTGCCCGAGTCACCAGTACTGCGTCCCCGAGGGTGCCGAGTTCGACCAGGAGTACCGCATCAGCGACGTCATCGGCGACCCACCGCACCAACACTGTTATCTCGACCGAAATCTGACGCTCGTCGAGTTCGAAGCGGCCGACGAATAGACAGACGGGAGACCGGTACTTTTCACGCCCGTCGCCGTTTCGGCGTTCATGACGACTGCAGTCTTTTTCGACCTCGATTTGACGCTCCTCCAGTACACCGAGGACTTCGAGACGATCTTCGAAACTGCGGTACCGAACCCACCGGAGGGAGCGTACGACCGATATCTCTCCGTTCTCTTCGAATCGTTCGACCAGCTTTCGACGAACCCCTATCGCGAGGGGTTCGATGCTGTCGTCTCCGAGTTCGAAGTCGACACCGACCCAGAGACACTCGTCGAACGACACCACGAGGCTGAACTCGCAGCGACGACCGTCGCCGACTCGGCACGGCGTGGACTCTCGACGGTCGCTTCTCGCTACCCGACTGGCATCCTCACGAACGGTGCACCGGCGATGCAACGGGCGAAACTCGAACGGCACGACCTCGAATCCATCGTCGATGCCGTCGTCGTGTCGAACGACCCCGAAGTCGCGTCTCGAAAACCAGCTGCTGGAATCTTCGAGGCTGCCGAAGCGGCGCTCCCTGCCGACGAGTACGTCTACGTCGGCGACACCTACGACGAGGACATCGTCGGTGCCCGACGCGCGGGGTGGGATGCACTCCACGTCGGTGACGATGGTCCAGAAACCGACCCCGCGCGGGTCGAATCGGTCGAAGACGCAGTCGCTCAGTTGCTCGACTGAGGAAAACGAGCCGTACCCGGATTACGGAAGTTCACCGACTTTCTGCCCGGCGTAGCCGAAGATGTCGGCGTAGCCGTACGCAGAGAGCAAGATGGGGTAGAAGTCTTTCTCGGCGGTGAATAGCTCGTCGCCGGCGCGTGCGAAGGCTTCTCCCTCCTCGACTACCTTGAAGTTGTTCGCGAGGACTTCGTACTCCTCGGCATCGGGCTTGGGAATTCGCTCGAGCAGTTTGAACACCTCGAGGCTATCTTCCTCGGGTGCAGCGAGTTTCAGTCGGTCGTCTTCCGTCTGAGACTCCACGTCGTTGCCACCGTCGCTTGCGACGGCCGGCGCTGGAAGGACGTTCGTCGCGGTGAGGAACGCCCGAATCAGCCAGTATGCGTTGTCGGCAGCTTCGTCTGATTTCTGCAGACCTGCTTCGACTTCGACGGTGTGGGCGTGTTCGATGAGGCGCCCTTCCGCGAAGTTGTTCGTCTCGACGGCCACGTCGACGGGGAGTCGAGGGAGGATAGAACGAGAAATCGCATCGACGGTGTCGACGATGGCGAACGGTTCAGCGTACGACTGCGTCGAGTGGATAGAAAAGGCAGTCGTCCCACGGACTTCGCGGCCCAGGTCGTGGGCGAGGCGCTTTTCGTGACTCTCAGCGTGTGGGTCGCCCGGGAAGGCACGATTGAGGTCCTCGTCGAGGTACCGAACGTCCTCGTCGAGTGCTTCCTCGTTGGCGATGATGAGTTTCACCGGGCGTTCGACGTCTGGGTCTTCCGCAACGAACCGTTCGATGGCCCGCGCGCCACACGGTTCGTCACCGTGAATCGACCCGACGACTGACACTTCCGGGGTGCCGTCACCGAGTTCGTAGATTCGCATTGGCGATTCCTAGAACTAGAGGGTAAAGGCGTTTTAGATTCGTTCTGTGTGTTGGCTGCCACGAACGGCAGAAAAAACCGATATCGTTTCTCCCGGCTGTCAGGTAGCGGCTCACTCGGTGTGTCGGCTGACTAGTGGTCCAATCGTTCGGCGTACTCGTAGTCGGCAGGATACGCAGTCGCTCGTTGTCCGTCGAGAGTGATTTGCCACCCGTGGAGTGTCGTCGGGTCGTCGAGTGCCGCCCGAAGCGTCGCTCGAACGTCGTCGACGTCGACGCCGTAGAAGTCGCTCGGAGTGCCGCGGAGGTACTGGAGCGCGGTTTCGAAGAGCGAACGCATGCCGACGTCGTTCTCGAAGTCGAAGTGCTTGTAGGCGCCTGCGGCGACCTGCACCATTCCGTGGAGGAAGGCGCTCTCGGTCGTGCCTGCGCCGTAGTTGTACCACTCGTCTTCGAAGCAGTCGTGACTCTCGTGAAAGTCACCCGAGTTGAACAAGCGAATACCGTGTTCGACTGCTCGCCGGAGCGTCGCGTGTTCCCACATCCGTATCTCCTCGTTCCACCCAGACGGGTTCCCGAGTGGCGGGGCGACACTCGGGTCGCGGGTGTGTTCGTCCATGAGAGTCAACTGGTCGGGAATCCCGGTAATTCCATCGGTGGCTGAACGGAGACGCTCGCGGAGTGTTTTACAGGGGTGGAGACCAAGTAGTCGATATGGACAACGCAGACACCGACTGCGCCTATTGCGGGTGCGACGTGTGGCGACACGACCCCGTGTTCGTCGAGGAAGTCGACAGTGGAGAACGAGTCCCTGCGGGTGCGTTCTGTAACTACGCCTGTCTCACGTCGTACGTCGAGGAGGAAGGACTCGCTATCGGCGCGACCTGTGAGTTGCCATCGGAGTGACTGTCTGGGGGCGCGAGCGCGCGTCGATTTTTCGCCGTGATGCACGCCATATTTAGGGCCGGTTCGCTCACTCTTGGGCAATGGCACTCGCATCAGCGCTCGTGGCGGGCGGGGTCATCGGCATCCGGCA
Source organism: Haloferax marinisediminis (assembly GCF_009674585.1). Lineage (NCBI taxonomy): Archaea > Methanobacteriati > Methanobacteriota > Halobacteria > Halobacteriales > Haloferacaceae > Haloferax > Haloferax marinisediminis. The sequence continues at coordinate 1,730,555 of NZ_WKJP01000001.1, forward strand.
CGCGCTGGAGGCCGACCACCTCGCCGCCGTCGCCACGATGGTCGAAGACGATGGCAATCCGAGTCTCGTCGGCGCATCGTGGGGCGTCGGGCACTCGATTCCAATCGTCGTCGTCGGCCTCCTGTTCGTCGCCCTCGGGGTTCGCCTGCCCGAGTCGGTGACGCACTTCTTCGAGCTCGCTGTCGGTGCGATACTCGTCGTCCTCGGGGGTCGGATGCTCTTTCGTGCCGCGGACGTGCCGGTTCCAACCCTCCGTGACCACAACCACGGTGACCGCGAACACCGACACCTCTCGCTCGGAGACGTTGCACTCGGGACGAAGCACACGCACGTTCACGACGAGTCGTTCGCAGTCGGCGTCTTCCACGGGTTCGCCGGAAGTGGGGCACTCGTCATCGCGATGGTCTCCGCTGCGCCGGGTATGGGACAGGCCGTTGCCTTCCTCACCGCGTTCAGTCTGTTGACGGTTGCGACGATGGCGACCGTCTCCACACTGTGGGGTCGGTCGATGGACATCGGTGGGACACGACTGTTGCGCGCTGTGGCGGGCGTCGTCGGCATCGTGGTGGGCGGACTCCTCCTCGTCGAGCAAGTTGGTGTTCTCGTCTAACGATTCGCAACGTTTTAGCGGTCCCCCTGACGTACTTCCATACGCGCGAGGGTAGCTAAGTCAGGAAAAAGCGGCGGACTCAAGATCCGCTCTCGTAGGAGTCCGTGGGTTCAAATCCCTCCCCTCGCATCCTTCTCCGAACGACAGTGAGGAGAGCGATGCGTCCGGGTGAGATTTGAACCAACGAGCAGCTTGCTGCGAGAGAGGTTCAAATCCCTCTCCCTCGCACGTGTGCCGACAAATTGCCCCCGAACCAACCGTGAGTATCGACCGCCTCCTCCAACCCAAAAATACCCACGTCCGTGCCCAAAATATCAGTAAATTTACTACAGGTTAGGCGCGCGTTTATCACGGCCGTGTACATTTTCGCCACCGCTCGCATTCCGATGTCTCCGTGGCCATGTCACTCGTCAGCAACAGACCACGTTTCTCGTGAAAAACGCTATACTCCGACGCATCTGGTTCGACATTCGATGACCACCAACAGTGAGCTGGGGCGTCTCGATATACCAGTCGTGAGACGTGAATTTCAATCAAGATAGAGGTATCAGAGAGTATCAGAAACATTCATTATGTTATCGAGCATACTATAGTATTGCCGGAAGCGCAAGGACGCACCGGATGACCAAACCGAATCCATTGGATGGCGGGATAACCGTCAACGATGGTATGCATCGCAAGATGCAGAGGAATGGGATCGACACGAACACCGAGTCTTTCGTAAAAGGAAGACGAGGTCAAAGTGCCGAAGAGGAACCGAAACAACCCCGATAACCACTCTGCGAGTGAGTGGCGGGAAAGCCAAGTACCGGACCACGAGGAATCGGAGTTCGGGAAGTCGGCGCAAGCCGAAAAAGGCTGTGAGGGTTGTGGAAAACGTCTTCCGTCCGGGTTCTAATTGCGAATTCTGGCGTTTTCAGTTATCTACCCATCGAGCCAGCGGTTCGTGTTTTCAGACGTCTTCAGACCCAGTGAGCATCCGCTTCATCACGTGGAGATACTCGGACGCGACGACTGGTTCGTCTGCCGCAGTCCGCTCGACGGCGGCGACACCGTGTTCGAGTCGCTCTCGAACCAGCCCTGGGGGTACCTTGTGTCGAACGATACCCGCTGCTGTGTCGATACGCTCCAGTGCAGTTTCGGTGTCGCCACGTCGAACAGCGTCTCGGGCTTCGTCGAAGGATTCGACGAGCGCGTCACGAACGCTCACCGGGAGGTCGCCTGCATCTCTCACGCATCCCGGTAGTCGGTTCAATGTGATAAGCCACGGGGCCGATGTCCGTCGGTCCGCCATCGTTCGATGGATATAGGCCACTGCCCACTCCTGTCACGCCTATGAACGAACTCGGTGCCCGTGCGGACCGCGCACAGCGAGCAGCACGTGACGGTGGGGCAGTCGCTCGACGAGCCTTTCGCACTGACATCTCTGTGGAGACGAAAGGCGGAAAGACGGACGTCGTCACTGAGGCGGACCGCGCCGCACAGCGTCGCGTCGTCGAACGCATCCGTGGTGCCTTCCCGGACGATGCCATCGTCGGCGAAGAGGCGGACGCACTGAAGGCAGTCCCCGAGGACGGTGAGTCGTGGGTCGTCGACCCCATCGACGGGACCAACAACTTCGTCCGCGACATCCCCGTGTGGGCTACGTCGGTGGCGGCCGTCATCGACGGTGAGCCGGTCGCTGCCGCGAACTTCCTTCCAGCACTCGAAGACCTGTATGCTGCCGACGACGAAGCGGCCTACCGGAACGGTGAACGGATTTCCGTGAGCCAACGCGACGACCCCGAGACGTGTACCGTCTGTCCGACGTTCTGGTGGAACTACGACGCTCGCGACGAGTACGCCGCCGCGACGCGTGGCATCGTCTCTCGATTCGGCGACATGCGTCGGTACGGGAGCATGCAGATTGCACTCTCGTACGTCGCAGACGGCGCTCTCGACGGTGTCATCACGAACAAGCAGGCGAACCCGTGGGACTCGGTCGCCGGCGCACACCTCGTCCGGATGGCCGGGGGAACAGTCACCGACCTCGACGGGAACGAGTGGCGACACGACTCACAAGGACTCGTCGCGTCGAACGGTCACGTCCACGATGCCGTGCTCGAAGCGGCGCGTGAGACGCTGAACCTGTAACACGACAACAACGTCGTTGGTCTTTCCGCAAGTGCGAAGTTTGCCCCCTCTGTACGGGGTGATATGGACCTCGACGCGACGGACCGGGCTATCCTTCGCCTCCTGATGGAGGATGCGCGGACGCCGTTCAGTGAGATTGCGCGCCAAATCGATATGTCGAGTGCGACGGTTCACGACCGAGTGGGCCGGATGGAAGATGCAGGCGTCATCCAGGGCTACCACGCACAGGTCGACCCCCGAAAGGTCGGGTTGGGAACGTCGGCACTCGTCGGGTTTCGCGTCAAGCAGGGACGCGAAAAAGAGGCACTCCAGCAACTCCGCGAGATAGAGGGTGTCCAAGAGATCAACCTCACGACCGGTGAGTGGGACGTGATGCTTCGCGTGTACGCCGAAGACACCGACGCGCTCCGCGAACTCATGTTCGACCACATCGCAGAACTCGAAGGCTTCTCTCGCTCGCAGACGATGGTCATCCTCGGAACCGAGTACGACGACCCTGTCTTGCCGATTCACGACCCCGAAGACGACGAGTAAGGGCGGCTCGGCCGACATGGCGGCGACTCAGCCGACGATAGTGGCAACTTGCGCACCACGGGGAGGCGTGCACTGAGAGTGCGATAGACCGGAACCCTAAACAATCCCGCCGTCGGGGTTTCGGCTATGGCAACGGTATCAGAGCGAGTTGGTCTCGACCCCGAGCGCCTCTGGGGCATCGGCGTCACGGCCATCCTCGTCGCACTCGTCGGCGGGTCGCTCGCGTTCCCTCGCGTCGTCTACGACGGCTTCATCTGGAAATACTTCTGGGGGCCAGTGCAGGCGGACGCGAACTCGGCCGTCTGTGCGACACGGGCAACTGGCGTCACCGAGTACCTCGGTAGTTCGAGCGCCTGCGCCGCCGCAGCCCAACCGGTCGCGTACCCCGGCTATACGCTCGTCTCAGAAGTTGGGTACATGGTCACGCTCGTCATCGCGCTCACGGGCGTCGTATTCCTGCTTCGCCGTCTCGACATCGGCGAGAAACCACGATTCTTCTACGCGCTCATCCCGTTCATGTTCTTCGGCGGCGCGTTCCGCGTGGTCGAAGACGCGAACGACGCGCCCGGAATGGTCGACGCGCTCATCACCTACCCGCTGAACACGCTCGTCATCAGTCCGGTCATCTACGTGACCGTCTTCGCAATTACGCTCGTCGCCGTCGTCGGGAGCGTCTTCGCCGAGCGAGCAGGCATCGTCGACGAGTACGTGAAACCACTGTTCGGTGCCGGTGTCGCCATCCTTGCAGTCACGCTCGGCTATCTCCTGTTCCTCGGCCTCACGGGCGCGCAGGGTGCGACGTTCTACCCGCAGGTGCTCGTCGTCATCCTCGTCGGTGCGACCGTCGTCGCTGGCGTGACGTGGTACCTCCTCGAACGCTTCGCCCCCGAAGTCAACGCAGGAACCGGCCTCATCGGACTCGTCATCATCTGGGGCCACGCCGTCGACGGCGTCGCAAACGTCGTCGGTCTCGACTGGATGACGGCGCTCGGTGCCGGAAACAACCTCATCCCGAAGCATCCGGTGAACCAGGCCGTCGTGGACTTCACCGCGTCCACGCTCCCCGAATCGATTCTCGCCATCACCGGCGACGCGTGGCCGTTCTTGCTCGTCAAAATCGTCGCCGCGACGGCCGTCGTCTGGGTGTTCGACGAGCAGATATTCGAGGACAGTCCGCGCTACGCAATCTTGCTCCTCATCGCCGTCCTCGCAGTCGGCCTCGGGCCAGGAACGCGTGACATGCTTCGCGCGACGTTCGGGGTCTGAAGCCCGACTCACCGAGACGCTCGCTGATTTTCGACCTGACGAAGGTTCATATACGAATCCGCGGCCAGCGCGTCGTATGCGCTAACTGTCACCGCGCGACGATTCGCGGGTGTCCGGCACGTCGTCGCGTGTCCTGTCCGACCATCGGAGTGCCGGCTGTCAGCCACTTCTTCGCTGTAGAGCGTTCGCAGCGACCCACTGGGCCTTCTGCACCGAACCCTCCGTTAGGGGAATGGATGGAACTCGCGGTCGAGACGTGGTTCGAAGCCGAGCTCGCGCGGGACGGAGTCGGCACGCTCGGCAAAGTACGGTTCGCCGATGAACAGTGGTTGTGCCTCAGGAATCAGTACGCGGACAGCCTCGAATCCCAGTTGCTCGACGTCTTTCGGCGTGGTGCGTGCGGCGTAGGCGTCGAGGCCAGCGTCGGCGACGCGTTCGACGACAGCGTCGAGTGCTGCGTCTCCCTCGGGAATCTCGTCGGGACCGACTGAGTCGGCGGGAATGGTCGCGTCGGGGGTGACGAACGCCTCGGCCGCGTCGGGGAAATCTGCGTAGGTTGCAATCGCACCTCCCTGCGTCGCTGCCTGTTCAGGGCCCATCGCTCTGAGTTCCGTCCAGTTCTGGAGCGCCTCGGCGAGTGCCGACCGAGCAGCGCTGTTGGCGTCGAGGTCTGCACCGGAGCCCATGGCGAACTTCGGCCACTCGTCGTCGCGGTGGACCGCGACGGCGACGACCGGCACGTCGACGTCCTGCGTCACCAACAGCGCCGTCACGTCCAAGTCTTCCGACCGCGCCCGCGCGGCCAACGTCTCGAACGTCTCGTCGGACACGTCGAGCCCGAGTGGCTCGAACGTCGAGTACCACGCGAGCATCGTGGCGTCGCGTTCGACCGTCTCGTACAGGCCGGAGAGCATCGCCTCGGTTCCGGAGTTCCCGAGGCCGAGTCCCGTCGTAATCGACGGTTTGTGCCGCTCGTTCGGTGGTGGGTAGTGGACGAACTCCGCGGGGAGCGAAACTGTCTTTCCTGTCGCGAGGTGCTCGCCTTCGACCCACTGAATCGGTTCGTTCGGGTCTGGGTCGCGGTACGAATCCGGTCTGACGAACCGACTCGGTGGGATAGCACTCGGACGGGAGGCCGCGGGTGCGACTGCGAACTCGCTCGACCGATAGACGCCGGCCGAGTAGCGTTCGAGCGCCTCGCCCAGTGCCTTCATGTACGCCTCGTCCCACCCTGCTGCCGCACCACCGGCGAGTTCTGCTGCGCGAGTGTCAGAGTACACCGTCGTATCGGCAGTCTGTGCCATGTAGTACGGCAGCGGGAACGACTCGCGCTCGCCGACCTGTGTGATTATTCCGACGCGCTCGTCGACTGCCAACTCGGCCCGCGAGAGTGCGTCGTCTAACTCGACGGCGCGAAAGTCGCGGCGAACCGTCCGGTCACGGTCCGTCGGTGATGGTGTTGGGAGGAACGACCGTTCTCGACCGGGCACTTCGACGACAGTGCCTGCGATGTCGTCACCAGAGAGCAGCGAGATGCCGCGCCGACCGGCGATTGCCCCGGCGAGGCGAACCGCGGCACGGTCACCCGATGGACGACCAGACGACTCGGTGGTGGATGCGACGCGGGCGCGGAGGTCCGAGAAGTTGGCGCCCGCGTCGTCGAACGCCGACACGGCGGCGTCGATGTCCGAGATGGCGTGCCCGCCCACGCCACCAATTTCGACCGCAATCCAGCGCCCTGCGGCAGCGTCAGCCGCGTCGAACGCATCGTTTCCGACCGGTGCCACGACGAACCCGAGGTCGAACCCATCGAGCGCTTCAGGGGCCGGTTCGGTTACTGTCGCGTCGATATCGGTACAGGCCGCGCGAATCGACTCGGCGGCGGGACCGCTCCCGACGAGTCCGATGTTCATGAGCGCGACGAGGAACGGCGAAACAAAAAACAGGGGGGTATCGGTGGTCGGTTGCCGTCGAACGACTTACGCTTCGAGGAGACGCTGTGCGACGTCGGCGAGTTCGTCGACGTCGGCGTCGACGAGCTGGTCGTCGCCGAGCTTCAGACGGAGGCGCGGGCGACCCACGTCGATTGGCACCTTCTCGGTGTCGATGAGACCGAGTTCTTCGAGTTTCGTCTTCGTCCGCGAGAACGTCGCCTTGCTCGCGATGCCCACGTCTTCGCCCCACTTGGAGATGTCGTAGAGGAGGACTTCGTTCCGGGCGGCGACGAGAAGCGAGATGGTCACTTCGTCGAGGCCGTCGCCGTCACCACGCGCGGAGGTGAGCGACGCGAGCACTGCGTCGAAGTCGTCGAGCGTCGATTCGCCGATGTCTTCAGAGAGCGTCTCGCGGACACGGGAGAGCGCCGGCGTGCGGAGTTTGAACTCGGGTGCGTCTTCCCAGTGTGCGCGGTGTGCGTCGAGCGCCGTCTGGACGAAGTCGTCGTCGTCGGTGACGAGGCCAGCGACCTTTCCACCCGCGCCGACGAGGGCGACGACGGAGTTGGGTGTGACGAACAGTGTGTTCTCGACTTCGTCACGCGCGGTGCGCATCGAGAGGACGTCTTCAGCGACGAGGTTCGCTGCGTTGGCGGCGACGATGAAGTCGTCCATGACCTCTTTCAACACACCCTCTTCGGCGACGAGACGAATCTGCGGCAGTCCCGACCCGATCTCCGTCGCGACGGTCACCAGACCCTCGATTACTTCGGCGGTTGGGTTCGCGACTAAAACTTCGTCTTCGGTCGACGAGAGAACGGATTCGATGATATCCTCTACCCCCTCAGCGAGTAGATTAGAACGAATAGCCATGACTTGAATATCGCCAGTAATATATTTAATATTAACGCAAGACGACTATCAGAACGTATCCGATATTGGGTTGTACCAACTGTTTTACGGGCGAATTGAGCATCTCGTTTCAGAAATTTTACTCCTCAACAGTCGTGGGAAAACTGACTTCGAGGGCGGCTGAACTTCCGTCGGTGAAACAGAGACGTGCAGTGGGAGTCGCTGGTCACGTTCTGGAACGAGACACGTCAGTGTCGGACACTCTCTGCGCGTTCGTGCATTTGTCACCGCGTGTCACTCTCTGAGTATGCAATATCGTGCAACACAACACCGGCAGGCGTAGCCAAAGGGGACACATTTATGCCCTAATTGGGCAGGATACTACACATGGACTACAGCCACGTCCGCGACGTCGACCCCGCTGTGGCAGACGCCCTCGAAGGTGAGGTCGAACGCCAGCGCGACACGCTCGCGATGATTGCCTCGGAGAACCACGTCAGCGAAGCGGTCCTCGAAGCACAGGGGAGCGCGCTGACCAACAAGTACGCCGAAGGCTATCCCGGCAAGCGCTACTACGCTGGTTGTGAGTTCGCCGACGACGTAGAGACCCTCGCCATCGACCGCGCCAAAGAACTTTGGGGCGCCGAACACGTCAACGTCCAGCCGCACTCCGGCACGCAGGCGAACATGGGCGTCTACCTCGCGATGCTCGAACCGGGCGACAAGATTCTCTCGCTCGACCTGACCCACGGTGGTCATCTGAGTCACGGTCACCCCGCGAACTTCACGGGGAAACTCTACGACGTCGAGCAGTACGAAGTCGACGCCGAGACTGGCTACATCGACTACGAGCAGTTGGCAGAGAAGGCCGAGTCGTTCGAACCGGACATCATCGTCTCCGGCTACTCCGCGTACCCACGCGCCGTCGAGTGGGAGACGATTCAGGAGGTCGCCGACGCCGTCGATGCACTCCACCTCGCGGACATCGCTCACATCACGGGCCTCGTCGCCGCAGGTGTGCACCCGTCGCCGGTCGGCATCGCCGACTTCGTCACGGGGTCGACACACAAGACCGTCCGCGCTGGCCGCGGTGGCATCATCATGTGCAAAGAAGAGTACGCCTCGAAAATCGACAGCGCCGTCTTCCCCGGCGCACAGGGCGGCCCCCTCATGCACAACATCGCCGGCAAGGCCGTCGGCTTCAAGGAGGCACTCCAGCCCGAGTTCAAGGAGTACGCCCAGCAGGTCGTCGACAACGCGAAAGCGCTCGCGGAGACGTTCCAAGAACACGGCCTCAGCGTCGTCTCTGGCGGCACCGACACCCACCTCATCCTCGTGGACCTTCGTGACTCGCACCCGGACCTCACCGGTGGCGAAGCCGAAGAGGCCCTCGAAGCGACGGGCATCGTCCTCAACGCGAACACCGTCCCCGGTGAGACGCGCTCGGCGTTCAACCCGAGTGGCATCCGCGCCGGCACGCCCGGCCTCACGACGCGTGGCTTCGGCGAAGACGAGATGCGCGAAGTCGGCGAACTCATCGTGAAAGTCGTCAACAACCCCGAAGACGACGACGTGCTCGCAGACGTCTCTGACAGCGTTCAGGAACTCTGCGACGCACACCCGCTGTACGAGTAAGCACACCCTCGTTCGGTGTTTTTCACACTCTCCTGTGAGCAGTGCGTCCGCGCCGACACAGCGACCCGCTTTTTTGTCGGTTCCAGTCGTATCTCTCCTATCTCGATGCGCAGACGCACGCTTCTCGGCACGCTCTCGGTGTCACTCGCCGCCGTAGCGGGGTGTACGTCTCCGGGAGGCTCTGAACCCATGACTGACGAGACCGACACTGACACACCGACTCGGACGACCGACGAGTCGGGCACGCAACGCGAAACATCGACTACAGAAACGACCACGACGGCTACCGACGGAGGAGCAACTGATGGTGATGGCGACGATGAAGGCGACCTCGACCTCCGCGAGGCGAACGTGATGGCGGTCACCTTCGAACAGTCGGGCGACGACTATCGATTCTCGGTGACGCTCCTCCACGACGACGATGGCGAAGACGGCTACGCGAACTGGTGGGTCGTCGAATCGCTCGACGGAACCGAACTCGGCAAACGTGAACTCCTGCACGCGCACGGGACACAGGAGTTCACCCGCTCAGCGACCATCTCGATTCCCGACGGAACGACGTGCGTCGTCGTCCGCGGCCACGACCAGACGCACGGATACGGCGGACAAGCGATGCTCGTGAACCTCGAAACCGGCGAGACACGGGCCGAACGACAGGGGCCAGAACCGCAGTCGTTCGCCGACGCGACGTGTTGAAGCCGAGTCGGAACACTTCTGCGAAGTAACACTATTACTCGTCGGGTCGTACACTCAGTAGAGTATGCCACCGATTCGCCGTCTCGTCCTCGACGTGATGAAGCCACACGAACCGTCGACGGTCGAGTTCGCTCGGAAGGTCGCGGCCGCGGCCGGCGTCGACGGAGTGAACGCCTTGCTTCTCGAAACCGACCGTGAGGTGCAGAACATCAGACTCGTCGTCGAGGGGGACTCCATCGACGTGAACGAAGTCGAAAAGAGAATCACGAACCTCGGCGGGACCGTTCACTCCATCGACGAAGTGATCGCTGGCGACGAGATGGTCGAATCACGAGACGTGCCACAGGACTGGCTTCCGCCGTGAGCCCGCGCCGCGTCGTCGCGCTGCTCCAGCAAGACAGTGTTCGTGCTATCTCCCGTCGGTACCTCGTCTCGAACGGATTCGACGGCGCGTTGACCTGCATCGGTCTCGTCATCGGCGCGTTTCTCACCGGCGTCACCGACGGGACGACAGTGGTCAAAATCGGTGTCGGCGCTGCAATCGGTCTCACCACGTCTGGCGTCTGGAGCGTCTGGGAGATCGAACGGGCCGAGAAGTTAGCCGAACTCGAACGTCTCGAAGCGGCGATGCTGACCGACCTGCACGGGACTGTCGTCGAACGCGACAAAGCCGCTGCGAGAGTCATCAACGCCGCCGCGAGCGGACTCGGCCCACTCGTCAGCATCGTCGTTCCACTCCTCCCGTTTCTCGCCGTCGGGTCGCTGTTCACGATGCTGACCGCGACAGCCACTTCCGTCGCACTCGGGACGGCCATTTTGTTCGGATTCGGTTCGTACATGGGGTCAATCTCCGGCCAGCGATGGTACATCGCCGGCTTTCGCATGGCGCTCGCGGGCGTCGCCGTGGCCGCCGTGAATCTGTTGTTTGGTGGGTAGGTACTGCAGAAAATACTCACATATGTGCATATTTACTCCAGTTTGAAACGGAGAATAGGCACGATTCCGAATCTTTGAAATGGTCGGGGCACGCTGTCTGAGCCAATGACGACCATCATCGACGGGAACGCCGTCGCCGAGGAGATTCGGTCCGGCCTGACCGACGCCATCGACACCCTCGAAGACGCCGGCGTGAAGCCGGGACTCGCGACAGTGCTGATGAGCGACGACCCCGCCAGCCAGACGTACGTCTCGATGAAACAGCGCGACTGCGAAGAAGTCGGTATCGAGGCGTTCGACTACGAACTCGACCCCGAGACCCCCGCAGACGAACTCTACTCGCTCATCGACGACCTGAACGCCGACGACGACGTACACGGCATCCTCGTCCAGATGCCGGTCCCGGACCACGTCGACGACCGAACCGTCCTCCGCCGTATCGACCCTGCCAAAGACGCAGACGGCTTCCACCCCGAGAACGTGGGTCGCCTCGTCGCCGGCGATGCACGCTTCAAGCCCTGCACGCCGCACGGAATCCAGAAGCTCCTCGCCGCCGCAGACGTCGAGACCGAGGGTGCCGACGTGGTCATCGTCGGTCGCTCGGACATCGTCGGCAAGCCGATGGCGAACCTCCTCGTCCAGAAGGCCGACGACGGCAACGCCACGGTCACGGTGTGCCACTCTCGGACGAAAGACCTCGCCGCGAAGACCCGCCAAGCAGACGTCGTCATCGCCGCCGTTGGCGTCCCTGAACTCATCACGGGTGACATGCTCTCCGAAGGAGCGGTCGTCATCGACGTCGGTGTCAACCGCGTCGACGCAGACAACGAGAAGGGCTACAAACTCGTCGGCGACGTGGAGTTCGAGTCGGCGAAAGAGAAGGCGAGCGCAATCACGCCCGTCCCCGGCGGCGTCGGCCCGATGACGCGCGCGATGCTCCTCTGGAACACGGTCAAAGCGGCCGCAGAAGCCGAAGGCGTGGACGTCGACCTCCCCTGAACCGGATGGAAAAACAGATGGGCACACCACCCGGCATCGATGGAGAGTGGACCGTCGATAGCGACGGTGTCGTCCAGCGGCGTAACCGTCGGTCGCTCGACGCCGACACGTTCGAACGCATCGCCACGCGCATTCGCGACGGCCTCGACTGGGGTGTCGCCGGACTCTCCGAACGAGACGGTTCAGTCCTCCTCGTTCGACAGGATGGACGGTGGGTCTTGCCCGGTGGTGGTGTCGAGTCGGGAGAGACCAAGACAGAAGCACTCGTCCGCGAGATGCGAGAAGAGACCGGGCTCGACGCGACGGTCGGCCCGCTTCGCGTCGTCACGGAACAGACGTTCACCCACGAAGACGACCACGCGACGTTCCACTTCGCCATCTACGACGTCGCCGTCGAAGGCGAACTCACCGACGACCCGGGGCTCGAAGACGAGACGGTGACGGACGTGTCGTGGGTCGAGACGCTCCCCGAGGACACACTCGACCGGGCGTTGCTTCGGTACCTCCTCGACCGCTGACGCAGTTCAATTCGTTCCCTCCCAACTCACTTTTCTCCTCACCCAATTTTCTCCTCACCCAATTCTCACCTCACTCGTGTGTCGCGATGAGCAGCCGCTCTTCTTCGCGGCGAACACAAAACCGCGTCCCGGCGTCGATGTCGAAACTGTGCGCCGGGCGCTCCGAGATGAGTAGTTGTGAGAAGGCGTCACCGCAGGCGGGACAGGCCACGTCCCTGCGGTTTTCGACGAGCATCGTGTCCCCATCGTCGCGGAGCAGCTTCACACGGTGTCGAACCTCGTGGACGTCGAACCCGGCAGTCATCGTCGGCGAAGGGTCGTCGGAGGGCAAAAACGTTCGGTGAACGGGCGACCGAAAGTCGGAGAGTCCCAGTCAGAAGAGCGCCGAGAGTTGGTCACGTGCCGAGGCGAGTGCGTCGAGGTCGTCGTCCGTGAGGTAGGTGTAGATGTCGCGAGCGACGCCGACGAGGGCTTCGGACTCGTTCAGCGAGATATCACCTTCGAGTGCATCGACTCGTTTGAGGTGGTTCGAGAGTGTTTCGAGCGTAGTTCGTGCCTCCGGGTCGGGGTGGTCGTCGAGCCACTTCGTCAGGTCGTCGTGGTACGCCTCGATTGCGTTCGCGTAGCCAAGTCCACGAGCGTCGGTGAGTGACTTCGGTACCTCCTTCATATCGGGGCGGATGCCCTCGTCGGCCTCACGAAGTAAGTCGAGGACGAAGAGCTGTTCGTCGTCGGTCGGTCGATTCGACCGTGCAACCACGTCGACGGCGTGAAGCAGTTCGTGGGCGGCGAGCGAGGTGTCGTCGAGCGGGAGGAGTTCGCCACCGTGGATGTACCCTGTCTTTCGAATGTACGCCCGGAGGTCTGATTTCAGCGCTGGTGCGGCGTCACGGAACGTCCCGTTTGCGACCGCTGCTCGATGTTCCGAGAGGTCCAGCACCGCCTGCCCAGCGGTGTGTCGTTCCCTGTCGCCGACACCGACGCTCCGGAGGCTTCCGCAGTACGGACACGAGACGCTCCCGGTCTCGTAGTACGACCACTGCCGGCCACACTCCTTGCACTCTCGCTCGCCGCGTATCTCCATGCCGGGACGTTCGTTCCGCCGGCGCAAAAACGCGACGACCCATAGACGAAACGGACGAGGACGATATCGAGTCATCGAATCACCAGTAGACAATAGTTAGCCAATTTACATTTATGCCGAGTGTACATACGTCCAGGGGCCGAGAGGCGAGACATGCGCAGTGAATCGGAAGTCCGCGAGCAGTACGAGTTTCTGAAGGACGAACTCGAATCCGAAGATATGCGACACGAGGGCGTTCGAAAGCTCCTCACGCACTACAGGCGAGCGCTCGGCTGGGTCCTCGAAGAAGAACACATATGAGTGCGTACAGACCGGTCACGGGGCGAGCGCACCACCAGAGTAAACGTTTCGTTCAGTTGTCAATGATTGTCACTCGTCGTTATCTTTAAGTAAAACCGAACGGTAGCCGGTAGTGACGCTTCGCTTTGGAGGGCCGAAGCGTCAGCGGGGACCAATTCAGGGCGGCACGCCGTGCCGGAGATTTCCGGCACGGCATGCTTTCCTTCTGTGTACTACTACCCACGTAGCCGTGCGTCTCTTCTGACCCGGGAGCGACTCCACTCGTCTTGGCGAGCCGCCGCTTCGACCAACCACGACCCGTGCCGAACAACCGACGCAAGAGCCATCCAGTTGTGGACATATCCAGTTCTCGAAACAGACATTCTGAGAAATTAGTAAAGCGAATAACACAAATTCAGAACTCATATTCTGGTGTTTGGGGCCGTACGAACTCAGAATCTCGGGCTGATGCCGATATGTTTATTTGAATTAGACAATAACATACAGGTCGAATTTACCGATGTACGACCTGACAGGATTCCAGCGAGACCTTCTGTACGTCATCGCAGGGCTGGACGAACCACACGGACTCGCAATCAAAGAAGAACTCGAAGCGTATTACGAAAAAGAGATTCACCACGGTCGTCTCTACCCGAACCTCGACACGCTCGTCGAGAAAGGTCTCGTCGACAAGGGCCAGCGAGACCGACGAACCAACTACTACTCGTTGACGCGCCGCGGCCGCCGCGAAATCAAGGCACGCGACGAGTGGGAAGCAGAGTACATCACCGAAGATTTCGACGCCTGAGAACGGTCATCCGTCGGGGCTAACGTCCGGCGGAGACCGGGAGTCCCGACTCGGACGCTCGCCGTCTCGCTCCGGGAACGGTGGGACGTCGAACTCGTCTTCTTGCCCTTCTTGTCGCCCCTCCGGGCGGTCTGCATCACCCTGTGTGTCGACACCGTTTCCGTCTTGTTTGGCCGCTGGTCCATCGACGAGATACGCCGGGTCGACTGTGTACGGTCGTATCGGCTTGCCAGCCAGTAGCTCTGGAAGCACGAGTCGCGCGAAGTTCACGAGGAGCACGAGAATCATCGGCATGAGGAAGATGCCGTACCACCCGAACATCAGCGGGCCGAAGGTGTACGCAATCATCACGGCACCGACGTGGAGACTCCGACCGGAGACGTACGGTCTGAGGACGAGGTCGGGAATCGTATCCACGATGACGAACGAGACTGCTGCGAAGAGGAGGACGAACCACAGTGCCGGTGGGTTCGTGAGGAAGACCTGCCCACCCATGTATATCGCGACGGGAACGTAGACGAGTTTCATCCCGACCACCGGGATGAGACTCGCGGCACCGGCGAGGAGGCCGACCAGTGCCGGTGCAGGAATTGCCACACCTGCCGGCGCGAAGACGTTCAACATCGAGTACGCGATGACACCGATGGTACCGGTGAGAACCGCGTTGAGGATGTTGCCGAAGAAGATGTTGTTGAAATCACGATCGACGGCACGGAAGTACGATTCGAGGATGCCCTGGTCGTCAGCGAACATCGACCGGACCCAGCGACTCAGCTTGTAGTCGTCACGAAGCAGGTAGAAGGCGAACGCAATCATGATGAACAGGTGGATTGCGCCGATACCGAGGAAGGTGAACGTACTGGCGGCGACGCTGAGCGAGTCCGACACAGACGAGACGGCACTCGGTGTGAGCAGTGTCGCGAAGTCGTACTCCAAGAGCGCCTGTGGAGTCGCGACGTCTCTGACAAACTCCGGGTCGATTCCGTACGCGCGGAGGTCAATCGGCGCCTCGTCAGCAGACACCCGATTGGCGTAACTCACGAATTCTCGGAGAGCAATCGTCGCAGCGTAGGCCATGAGGCCGAGCGCCGGCAGTGCAAGGGCGAACAGGGCGACAGTCGCAGCGAGACTCGGTGGGCGAACCCGTCGCCGGATGCGACGGTATATTGGCCGTGTCGCGTAGTAGATGAAGAGGCCAAAGACGAACGTCCCGATGAACGAGTAGATGACGTAGACGAACGCGCCGGCGAGAGCGGCTGCGACGGCCCACCACATTGCACGAGAGCGCTGAATGTCACGGAGAGCCATACATAAAGACAGACAGTCAGGAGCAAAAGCCTATCGCGGGTTCGACAGGTTTGGACACCAGTCCGTCACGACTTCGCGTCGTATCCGAACACGGAGATATCGAAATCGACAGACCTCGGCGCACTGCCGCTGATATTGCACCATTAATAACGAATATCTTAACACATGGGTCTCCGTAGCGAGGCGCATGGACCGAGAGACGGTGGTTCCCCACGTCGATTCGATGCCCGGCGAACGGGCCAAAGAGTGGGTCTCGTACCACCAGGAACACGCCGCACCGAGTACGTACGTCTACGATTTCGTCTGGGACATCACCAGCGAGGCCGAAGGACCGTTCTGTACTGACGTGGATGGCAACGTCCTCCTCGACTTCACCAGTCACGTCGCTGCCGCCCCCCTCGGTTACAACAACCCGAAGATTCTCGACCGGATGGCCGAGTTCGACCTCGTCGACCCGACCAAAATCGCCGGACAGGACTTCTACGTCAGCGACGGGTCGGCACCCGGCGAAGAGCAGTTCCCCGGTCCCGCCGCGCTCATGGACAAACTGACGGACCTCACGAGTCACTACGGGATGGATACGGTGTTCCTCTCGAACTCGGGTGCTGAGGCCGTCGAGAACGCCATCAAAATCTGCTACGACAACTCCGATGGCGGGAAGTACGGTATCACCTTCGAGGGTGCCTTCCACGGCCGGACACTCGGCGCGCTCTCGCTCAACCGCTCGAAGTCCGTCTATCGCCACAACTTCCCCGAACTCTCGGGCATCGTCGACGTCCCCTTCTGTGACGACCGGTCGTGTTCCCCCGAGACGTGTTCGTGTGGATTCTTCCCCGACCCCGAATCTGCTGCGTCGAAACTCCGGCAGAAACTCCACCCCAAGAAGGGCCACATCGACGCCTCCGACGTCGCCTACGTCATCGTCGAACCGATACAGGGCGAAGGTGGCTACCGCTTCCCCTCCGACGCCTTCTCCGAGGAACTCGCGGCCGTCGTCGACGACTACGACCTGACGCTCATCGCCGACGAGATTCAATCCGGCGTGGGCCGAACCGGCGAGATGTGGGGTGCAGACCACTACCCGATGGAACCTGACGTTATCACTGGTGCGAAGGGTCTCCGCGTCGGTGCGACCATCTCGAAGAAGGATATCTTCCCCGAAGAGAAGAGTCGCCTCTCGTCGACGTGGGGTGCCGGCGACATTCTGGCGTCGATGCAGGGTGTGTTCACCCTCGAAGCCATCGAGGACTACGACCTGCTGGACAACGCCGTCGCCCGTGGCCGGCAGTTCACAGAGACGATGCGCGACGACGCCCCCGACACCGTCGTGGACGTGCGCGGGAAGGGTCTCCTCCTCGCCGTCGAGTTCGACACCAACGAACGCCGGAACGCCGTGCAGGAAGCAGCGCTCAAACGCGGCCTCCTCACGCTCTCGTGTGGCTACAAAGTCCTCCGTATCCTCCCACCGCTCGACGTGACCGAGCGAGAAATCGACATCGGCGCGAACATGCTCCTCGACGCCATCGAGGACGTGTCGTAAGCCGACAGCCTAGTTCAGTTCTCTCCGCTGTTTTCGACCCGTTCGATTGGGTCCATCACGTCGCCGAGGAGTATCATCATCCCCGCGCCGACGAGGTAGTAGACGGAGGCTTCGACCCGCTCTCGCCTACGTCCAGCGGTCCAGTCCCGTCTGCGTCACGGATTCTTCGATACGCTCGAAACCTCGTTTGACCTCATCGGCGTCGACTTCCCACGTCTCGGTGACGTACTCCCGAGCGGCGGCCACGTCGGGGTCGATGTCCGTGTCGTAGTCGTAGTCGTCGGTGACAGGCGGGGTGAAGAAGAACTCTCGGACTCTGTCGGCGTTCGGAATCGTCTCGCCGCGTGCTTCGAGGACGGCCCAGAGGTCGCCGTGTTTCTTGACTTCTTTTACTGCTGTTTTCGGGCCGACGCCCGTGATACCCTCGTTGAAGTCGGTGCCGCAGAGCATGGCGATGTCCACGAGTTGCTCGTAGGTGATGTCGTGTTTCTCCAGCGTTCCCTCGAGGTCCATCAGTTCGGGGTTGCCTTTGCTCGTGAGTTGCCGAAGCGTGTACGGCGCGCCGAACAACAGGGTGTCGTAGTCTTCGCTGCCGACGTAGTCGGCGTCGCCCTTGCGGGCCATGTAGGATGCTTGCGCCTCGCCCTCGGCGGGTGCTTCGACCACCGGCACGTCGAGGAGACGGAGGAGTTCTCGACTCGTCTCCTGAATCGTGTCCGTGAGGCGCTGCGTGCGGGCTTCCATCCGAGCGGCCTCGACGGCGTCACCGGCTTCACGCGCTTCTTCGAGGCGTTCTTCGGCCTTCTCGCGCTGTTCGCGCCGCTTGGCCACCTCGTCGTCTTTCATGTCGGTGACGCCGCCGTCGAAGACGAACACGGGTGTCAGGTCGTGTTCGAAGAACTTGGGAAGCCCCTGGACGATTCCGATGAGGTTGGCGACTTCCTCGCCCTCGGTCGTCGTGTACTTCTCCGAACTCGTCCACTTGACCGTCGTCGTGAGATAGCGGTACAGCCAGTTGTGCGCGTCCACGGCGACGACGCTCCCGCTCACCTCGTCGAACGAGACGTCAGCGAGTGCCGCGAGCGTCCGCAAGTCTGCGTTTC
Source organism: Haloferax marinisediminis (assembly GCF_009674585.1). NCBI lineage: Archaea > Methanobacteriati > Methanobacteriota > Halobacteria > Halobacteriales > Haloferacaceae > Haloferax > Haloferax marinisediminis. The sequence goes on from NZ_WKJP01000001.1 coordinate 1,748,790, forward strand.
CCATTTGCCGGCAGTTCGGGGGGCGAGGGTTTCAATGGTACGAGTGTCACTCGAACTCTCATCCACGCTCGACCGTGGGCGGGTCTGCGCCCTCACGGGCCGCGAGGAACGCCTGCTCTCTTTCACCGAGGTCGCGGGCACGATAGCGGTCGAGTCCCGACTGGTACGTCTCGCGTGAGACCGATGCTGGCGCTGCCGCCGGGCGTTCCAAGACGAGTTCGGCCATCCCCGTCTCCCGACCAGTGAACCCGAAGCCCGCTTTGTGGCACGCCTCGTACGCGAAGGGATTGTTCGTGGCGATTCGGACCGTCTCGTACCCCCGCGATGCGGCGGCCTCGGCGGTTCGTCGCAGGAGTTCCGGGCCGAGTCCCTCCCCTCGTCTGTCTCGTCTGACGGTGACGTATCTGAACCACAGCGTCGTCGGGTCGGTCCGGTCTTCGTTGAACGCGACTGCCGCGACCACGTCCTCCGCCAGCGGGGGCAGTGAGTCGGGGCCACCCGTCGGTGGCGGTCGTTCGTCGTCCAACGGCGGGAGCGGTGTCTCGGTGTCGCGGAGGACCGTTTTCCCCGTCTGCGCCGTGACGAACTTCCCCGCGTAGGAAAACCGTCGATAGTCGAGTCGGAGTCGCGGCCCCTCCTCCGGCCACCCGAGAAGGGCGAAGTCCATAGCTACCCAAGCGCCTCTCCGCGCAAGAACCTTCCCCGGTGGGCGCGTCAAAACGACTATGCACGGCGTTGGCGACGTTCGATTCTTCGACCGAATCGCCCCACTCTACGACCTCGTAATGCCTCCTGCTGAAGCAGAGACGCTCAACGCCGCGCTCGCCCGCGCGGACCACCCCGTCGAGCGCGTCGTCGATATCGGCGGGGGGTCTGGTCGGGCGACGCTCGCGCTCGACGCGCCAGAAAAAGTCGTCCTCGATGTCTCAGCTGGGATGCTCCGTCGCGCACAGAACCGCGGCCTCGACTGCATCCGCGGAGACGCTCGTTCCCTCCCCTTCGCCGACGAGTCGGTCGATGCCGTGACCGTCGTCGACGCGTTCCATCACATGCCGAATCAGCGGACCGTCGCCGAGGAAGTGTATCGAATTCTCGAACCGGGTGGTGTGTTCGCTATCAGTGAGTTCGACCCCGAGACGCCGCTCGGTCGTGGACTCGTCGCCGCCGAGCGAGTCGTCAGATTCGGGTCGTCGTTCGCGTCACCGCGCGAACTCACGCGCTTCCTCGAACGAGTCGGGTTCGAGCCGTCGATCGTGGACACGGGGTTCGAGTACACGGTGGCCGCGAAAAAGCGGGAGAGCCATTAGGGGGGCCACGAATTCACGGGTATGGCAACTTCGACGTCCTTCCTGGAGGAGCGACTCGATGCCGGGGCGTTGCCGCTCGCCGTGGGCGACATCCTCGTCATCTTCCTCCTCGTGACCGTCGGCGTGATTCAACACAATGGCGTGTCGTACCTGTCGACCAACCCGGCGGGATGGGTGCTCACCGCGGTTCCGTTCCTCATCGCGTGGGCCCTCGTCGCGCCCGTATTCGGTGCGTACTCGCCGGGCGCTGCCGAATCGGCGAAGTCGGCCGTCCCGCTCGCGATTCGCTCGTGGCTCGTCGCCGCGATTCTCGGCGCCGTGATTCGCTGGACTCCCCTGTTCGAAGGCGGTGCAGACCCCGTGTTCATCGCGGTCATGCTCGTCCTCGGGTCGCTCGCGCTGGGCGTGTGGCGAACCCTGTACTTCCGAATCGTCTGAAAACGAATTCTCCGTGTCCGTCCTCCCGTTCAGGCGGGAGACGGACGGTTCCGTAACAACGTCACACCGAGGAGCGCAGCGACCGCCGCGAACCCGGCGAGGACGAAGAACAGCGTCGTCGAATCCGCGACGTCGAGGATGTAGCCAGCGATTGCACCACCGAGTGCACCCACGCCGAACACGCCGAGGTAGGTGAAGCCGTACGACAGGCCACGGAGGCCAGCGGGCGTGTATTCGGCGACAGTCGCCTGATAGAATGGCTGGACCGAGAAGAGGAAGAAGCCGAGGAGTGCACAGATTGCCAGCAGTGGCACGACACCGAGAGAGGCGACGGGCAAGAACGCGACTGCGACGACTGCGAGCGCAGTGAACCCGACGACGAGGCCGCGTTCGGTTGGAATCCGGTCGGTGAGTTTTCCGCCGACGTACTGGCCAGCGACGCCGACGGTGAGGAGACCGGCGTACACGAACAGTTCAACGTTGAGGGTGGGTGACGAAGCAGCAGACCCCGGAGCGAGCGCAGCGGGGAGGAGCGTCGCAACTGCGACCGGTTCGATGCCGATGACGCTGCCGATGAGGTCGGGAAGGAACGTCGTGACGCCCCGGTAGTACAGTCCAGAGAACATCACGATGGCGAAGACGAGAGCGAACCCGCCTGCGAAGAGGGCTTTCGACTCGGAAACGAACTCACCGAACGACGAGACGCCCGTGGAGGCTTTGCTGTCGCCGGCTCCCCCACTGCCGTCCGCTGCTGCGACGGCGGCCTGTTCTTCGAAGTTGGCACGCGTCGCGAATACGGCAGCGACGAGTGCTGGAATCGCGAGGACGCCAGCGACGACGTGCCAGTCGAAAAAGAGCAACAAGAGTGCCGTGAGGAACGGGCCGAACCCGATACCGAGGTTGCCAGCGATTCCGTGGTACGCGAACCCAGTCCCGCGTTCTTCGACCCCCGTACTGATGAGGCTGAGACCCGCGGGGTGGTAGACACTCGCTGCGGCACCCCAGACGACGAGGGCGAGAGCGACCACGACGAGATTCGGTGCTGCAGCGAGGAGGATGAACGACCCGGACATCCCGACGAGACAGGCGACGATGAGTCGTTTCGAGCCGATACGGTCGACGAGGATGCCGCCGGGAAGCGCGCCGAGGCCGAACAACGCGAACCCGAGTCCGACCATCACGCCCAACGACGCGGTCGTGACGGCGAACGTCGAGAGACCGAGGTCGATGGTGGTATACTCACGTAACCAGATAGAGACGAAGATTGGAATCGACAGTTCGTAGGTGTGGACCATCCCGTGGGCGACCATCACCAGAGCAACGATTGACCGGTCGTTACGATTCACGTGGAGTCGCACGAGTCCAACATGCATAACCGTGTGGAGTCGCGGCAGATGCCGCGCACGAGAAGTGTGTACTGAATGTTCAAACGACACAATACAGATTTTTTCATCTTCGTGATTATCATTATTTTTTATAATACCGCTCACGTCTGGCGGTTTTAATTCTATAAGTTATGAGAATAGAATACAGAAGTAATGGGGAGAATATCAGTCATCTATGGGAAAGAACTATACCAGTTACAGTCGTATAATAATACATATTATGACCGGATATTACGACTACATTCTTGGGCTCATCCCGCTCGCACTCATCGGAATCACTGGCACACTCGTCCTTGCCGGGTTGCAGTTGACCACAGCTGTCCCGATGGCCGCCGGCGTGTCCGCACTCCTCACCGGCCACGCCCTCTTCGTGAACGGCCCATCGACGCCCACGCCAGTCCACCGACGAACCGAGCACTCCGGTCCCGTCGACGCCGCACCTGCACCGTCCGTTCTCGACGCCGACTAATTTCACTCACTGCGCCGACCGACCGCCGGTTCGGCCCGCAGGGTTTTGACCGCAGGTCACGTGTTTTCGCCCATGACAGAGACATTGTTCCTCACGAGCGACGACGTGAGTGGCTTGGCGACAGTCGCCGACTACGTCGATGCCGTCCGCGAGGGCTACAGACAACGCGGTAACGGGGCACCTGCGGAACCGCGGACGAAACTCCTCAACCGAGAGCCTCCGGGGATGTTCACCACCTACGCGGCCGTCCTCCCCGAGACGGGGGCCATGGGCGGATACATGTACTCTGCTGGCTTCGGCGAGACGGACGCGTGGTTCATGACGCCGCTCTTCGACGCCGAGTCGGGCAAGCCCCTCGCGCTCCTCGACGGCGCGAGTATGAACCCGTTCAAGACCGGCGCAGCAGGTGGCGTCGCCGTCGACGTCCTCGCTCGGGAAGACGCATCGACCGTCGCGGTCATCGGGAGTGGGGCACAGGCGAAGGGCCAACTTCGCGCAATCGACGCGGTTCGTGACCTCGAGACGGTCTGGGTCTACTCCCCGACGAAAGCAAACCGTGAACAGTTCGCCGGAGAGATGGACCGCGTCCTCGACGCGAGCGTCGCGGCCGTCGCCTCCAGTGCCGCTGCAGTCGAAGGGGCAGATATCGTCGTGACGGCGACAACCGCAGCAGAACCGGTGTTCGACGGCGACTTGCTCGAACCGGGTACCCACGTCACTGCGATGGGGCAGTACCACCCGAAGAAGCGAGAACTCGACACGACGGCCATCGAGCGCGCGAAGTACGTTCCCGACTTGCGCGAGCGCGCAACCATGGACGCCGGGTCGTTCCTCGCCGCCCTCGAAGCGGGTGTCGTCGACGAAGACCACATCTACGCCGAACTCGGTGACATCGTCGCCGGCGCGGTTCCCGGCCGCGAAGACGACGAGGAGATTACCGTCTTCGACAGCGGTGGCACGGGTATCGAAACGGTCGCTGCGGCGTACATGCTGTACGAGAAAGCCCGTGACGAGGGACTCGGGACGACCATCGACTTCTCACCCGCGAGCGAGTCGCTGACTGGGGAGTAGGCAGCGCCTGAGCAGTCTCCAGAGTTCACAAAAATAGCCCACCGCGGGCGTCAGTACTGTTTCAGAACGTGTTTGGCCACGGCCGGGGGAAGTCTTCCGGAAGTTCGGTGGTTCCGGGTGCATCCGCAACACGTTCCGGGACGATGGGGCACAGGACCACGGTTCCGGGCTTCGTAATCGTGACCAGACCTGCGACTTCCGCGTCTCGGATATCTTCGACGTCGTCGAAGAGCGCCTCCGGATAGTGGGCCGAGACGTACGGCGAGTTTGCTATGTCTGTCACGTACTTCCCCGGTGCCGTTTTGACGAGGTTGACGTTCCAGTGCGGCGAATAGCCGGATTCGCCGGGGATGAATTCCACGACTTGCGCCTGCCACTCTCGGTCACCACCGATGAGGAAGATGTCGTTCTCACCGCGTTCTGTCACCCCTTTTTCTACTCCCTTGGCGATGTAGTAGATTTCCTCTCCTTCGTACCATCCGTTCGCGACCTCGACTCTCGCTGCTGCGGTACCGGTCGCACCGACGCCGAGGGCGAGTCCCCCGACAACCAGTCCTGATGTTCGCAGGAACCGGCGACGCGTCGGTCTACTGTTCTGTGTCTCGTTGGTCATTGTCGTTCACCAATCCGCTCGACGAGTCGGGCGAGAGCGTTTCTGCCCACCTGTCGAGTAAGTGAATCAGCGACGGATGAAGTGATAGCTGTTTTTCAAGATTACACAACAGTCTGTTCTGGTTCTCTTCCAAATCAGGAGCAAGTGTGGTCTCAACAGTCCGTATCGAGTGAATTACTGGTGGTGCGTTTCGGTGCGAGACTCTCGACAACGGCCCAGAAGTCGTCGACAGCACGAACGAATCGCGGCCTGTCACACCGTCAGTCGCGCAACCCGCTCGACTGCCTCGACGACGAACGGGAGGAGGGCCAACGCGCCGGTGACGACGACTGCAGGGACGATGACGCCCGCCCAGAACCATCCGAAGTGGACCTGTGCTGCGGCACCGAGCAGTGAGGTGCCACCGACGACGAGACTGTAGTACGCAGAGCGAACGGGAAGCGTCGGCAGATGCCCGGGACGAGGCCACGAGCCAGTCGAGACGTACTCACCGCGGTAGGTTCCGACGGCCGCAGCGCTCACAGTGAGTGCCGTGAGGCCAGACAACGACACCGCTTCCGGTGGCGTCGCGGCCAAGAGCATCCAGAGTATCGGGATGGCGAGCACCGACACCTCCCACGCGGCGAAGAACACCTGGTCGAGCCATCGGTCGACCCGCTTCATGGTCTTCGGTAACGCACCTAGAGACACACTGTACTGTTGGTGTCGGGAAGCTAAACGGTTGCTCCGAGTAGACGCAGCTGTACCCAACCGAGAACGAACGACGACTTCGAATTTGTGGCCTGCCGGCGGTGAACACCGGGAATTCTTACTGCAGGCGGTACCGGAGAATCGCGGCGATGCCGCCGAGGTTCTTCAACTGCTCACCGGGTTGGAACTCCGCAGAGAAGACGGTCACCTCACCGCCTTTCTGTTCGACCGAGTCGATGATGTCGTTCACGTCGATGTCCCAGTCGCCCTCGCCCTGGCGCTCTGCACGGAGTCGAGAGTCGAGCAGAAGCAGGTTCTCGATTGCGCCGTAGTCGGCCGCTTCGGCCACCTGTTGGACGCCGTAGGCGGCCTTCGCGCCGGTCGAGATGTTCTCCATCAACTCGTCGATGAGGTTCGCTTCCTCGGCGATACGTGTCTGCTTCTGTACGTCGTCGACGGCGCCGCGTTTGAGCACCTCGTGGACGCCGCGGTCACCCACACCGGCAGTGTCGACGGTGGTGACGATGTTCTCGGCCACGTCCGCGTAGTTCTCTTCGAGGTAGTCCATCGCGTCGTTCTTCGTAAAGCCCGGTCCGGCGAGGATGATCGCGTCGACGTCGAGGTGCGAGAGCGCCGACCCGAGTTCGTCGAACAGTTCCGAGCGCGGGCGAGCGTACTCGCCCTTCCCGGTTGGTTTCGTGAGCGACGCGTACTCTTCGGTGCCGTACTGAGCGACCGTGTGAATGTAGGCTGCACCTTCTTCGACCGTCGCGATAGCTACGTCGGGGTTCTCGGCCGCCTCCTCGGCCGTCTCGATGCGGTCGATTTGGTCTGCCTTGAAGTGTTTCTCGATGGTTATCTCGGCGCGTTCTTCGACGTTGATCGTGTGGTGGTGACCGAGTTGGTCCTCGCGGGAACACGAGACGATGACGCCACCGACGCGGAGTCGGTTGGCGAAGCGAGCGAACTCGATATCGTCGACTTCGATGGTGACGTGGAGGTGTTCGCGCTCGCCGCCAGTGTCTCGCATCTGGTCGTCGTCGCGTTGGATACGACGAGTCGTGTCACCGGAGACGAGGTCACCCGGTTCGAGTACGTACGAGAGGTGCCAGAGGTCGTCGACGTTCTCGGGGACGAGCGTGATTCGCTCGCGCCCCTCTTCGCCCCGACCGCGGCTAGAGATGCGCATATACGTCCGGTCGTCGCGGAACGGAAAAGAGTCCTGCTATCGTGGCTACCAGCTCGCCTGTTTGCCGGCACCGTCGGCGTAGCCTCGTGCCCACAGATAGTACGTCGTTACCTGCACGTAGAACAGGACGAAGACACCGACGAGGATAATCGAGAGGAGCCCACCGACGGTCCCGAGGACGACGGCGACCACGATTGCCAGCAGCCACGCGATGGCGTACTCACCCGTGAAGGCACCGCTGACGATGGTCCGGACGTCGAAGCCAGCACTGAGGGTTCCCTCGATTGCGAAGTTCGCTCCTGCGGCAGGGACGAGGTAGCCAACGAGGAGCGAGAGGGCGAACACGAGCAGTCCACCGACCGCCGTGAGGAGGAGGAGACCGATGTTGAGGCTTGGTTCCGGTGCTGGCACAGACCCCGGTTGTGAGGTTACCTCTGCGACGGTGAACGTCCCGAACGCGAAGACGACGGCAAAGATGACCGACGGGACGATGGCGATGAGCGACCAGACGAGCGTCACGACGAACAGTTTCAGTCCATCGACGATGAGGCCGCCCCAGTCAGTGAACGACGGTGCTGCGTCCTCACCCCGTGCAGCGGCCCGCATGGCCCTGACGAAGTAGCCCTGCAAGATAATCGCCGGGAGGATGAGCACAGAGAGCAGCGAGAGAACACCGCCGATAATCGTAGTCGCAACCCAGTCGTCGCTTCGCGTGAGGAACTGCAGTGCGTCGGAGAGCATCGTGAGAATGTGTCGCTCCGCTAGTGGCTTAGATATACCGTCGAAAATTCGATTTTTGACTGACAGCTCAGACGGCGGGTTGTTCGCCCGGCATCTCGCCTTCGTCCATCATCTCGATGTCGTGGAGTTCGCCCCACGTCGTGCCGATGATGTAGTAGGCAGCGACAGCAGCGTAGAACGTCACGAACGCGCCGACGACGAAGCCGAGCAGCGGGATGATGTTCAGGATGCCGACGATGAGGGACGCCGCGAACAGCACGACGAACGCCGTGAGCCACGCAGTCGCGTACTTACCCGAGGTCAGGATGGGACGGAGTTCACCGAACTCGAACGCCGCACCCATGCGGTCGGTCTCTGCGTAGTTCGCGAGGGCCGCCGGGATGAGGTACGCGGCGAGGATGCCGAGGACGAACGCCACGAGGAGACCGAGGAGGCCGACGAGGCCACCAAAGACACCAGCAGCGTCAGAGCCGCCACCTGCGACCGCGCCAAGGGCGCCGATGAAGGCGAACGCGATGAAGATGGCTAACGGGATGAGGGCATACACGAACATGATCGCGAAGCCTTTCAGCCCGTCTATCAACATGTCGCCCCAGTCGTCGAATTCGGGCGGTCGTTCGTCACCACGCATCGTCGTCCGGACGACCCGCAGGAGGTAGCCGATGACGATGAACGAGGGGATGATGAGGAAGCTCAACAGGCCGAGTACACCGCCGATGAGGACTGTCTTTACCCAGTCTTCTCCATTGCGGAGGTAATTGATTGATTCTGAAAGCATCGGAATTCACCGAGCGCCGCAACCCGACCATTGAGGCATCGAGCCAACTGGTCACAAGTAGGTAATACGCATGCGCTCGAGAATCATTACGGTGAGAAAGTATATAATCTTGCACCAAAGGTTCTCGAATAATGGACAGTTAATCCATCATTCTGGTGAAATTCGGAGTCAAGTGGTGAACTGACTGTTCGGTTATCGAACGCCCTCGGCGAGATTACTCGTCGAGGATGTCACTCCCACCCGGTGGGAGGAACTCCTGAATCTGGTCGGGTGATGCGATTTTTCTGACGAACGATTTGTCTTTGAATCGCTCGCGGAGGCGACGGTAACAGAGTTTTGCGGCGTCGTTTTGGGCATACTGGCCGGGCGTGAGCGTGAGCATCGTCTCCGTGCGCGTCTCGATTGCCGACGGTGGCCCTCCGACGACGCGCGTCTCGTCTTCACACTGGATGCCGACCGCGACCTTGGCCGGGATGTCGTCGAAGTAGCGCCGGTCGCCCCGAATGACGAAGCTCCCTTTCTCTATGTACTCGCCCGATTCGGGCGTCTTCGACACCTGCGAAGGCTCGACCATGTAGGCGTCGTCGGCGAATCGTCCCTCTTTCCAGATGGAGGAGTACGACACGGCGAACTGTGCGGCCTCCCGAAGCGTCTCTTCGGAGAAGTCCACTTTCTCGGCGGGTTCGCTCGGCCCGGTGGCTTTCAGGAGGGTGACGGGACCACCGTGTGCCTGCGTGTGGAAGAAGCGGTCGTACTTGCTCATGTACTTCTTCACCAACTCCTCGTTCTGGTCTGCGTTGCGGCCGCCCACGACGAGGTAGCCGTCGGACGTGTGGAACCAGCGGAAGCGCTCGAACCAGTGTTCCGTGGACTTGACCGGGACCGAACTGAGCGAGAGCCAATCGGTCTCTTCGGGTTCCTCGTCTTCCGTCTCGTCCGTATCTGAATCCTCGGCCTCCCACTCGTCGCGACGGCGTTTTGCTGCCTCTAACTCCTCGCGAGTGTCTTCGATAGCCGCGAGCGCACCCTCTTTCTTCTCTTGGATGCGCTTGGCCTCGGTGTACAGGCGGTTGGCGTTCTTCTCGACACCCATCGAGACGTCGACGGTGACCGTGGTGTCGTCGAGGGCGATGGTGACCGTCCCGTTCGCCCCATCGACGTTCGTGACTGCTTCGGCCGCTGGAATCCCTTGCTCGGCGCCGTCTTCGAGTTTCGTGGCGATGTCGTCCCATGGAACGCCCTGTTCACGGGCACCCCGAACGGTCGAGATGACGTCGTCCACCAAGTCGTAGTTGGCGTAGAGGAGTTCGGCGCGCTGTCGTTCTTCCTGTGCCTGTTCGTCGAAGCCTTCGATCGCCTGTTCTTGCTGTTCGATGATGCGCTCTTGTTTGGCGATTTGCGCTTCGAAGTCGGGGCGGTTGGAGGCCGCCTCTTGCTCGTCAGCGGTCAAATCGAGGCGGAAGAAGTACTCGTCGAGCGCCTCGTTGAACGTGTCGTAGGCCTCTTCGTCGTAGCCCTCGTTCTGGTGTTCTTGCAGTGGGAAGGGAGTCACGTCGACGACTGCCTCGTCGTCGTCGAGGTAGATTCGTGGGTCGAACTCGCCGGACCGAACCTGGTGGCGGAGTTCGACGATGGCGTCGTAGATGGCGTCGTAGTCCTCGTCCGTCGCGTCGGCGATGTCGAGGGTCTTGTCTACACCCGCACGGGTGCACACTTCCTCGGCGTAGAGGCCACCGAGATTCAGTTGCGTCGCGATGGTGCGGACGACGTCGGTGTCCGACTGTTCCATGTGGCGGCCGAGGGCGTCGCGACTGATGGTCAGTGGGTCGAGGCGAGAAGAGGGATACTCGTACTGCGACCCTGGTGCGACGGTCCGCGACTTGAGACGGACTGTCTCCAGACTGCGGACGACGTCCCCCGTCTCGTCGAGGATGGCGATGTTTCCTTGCCCAAAGAGTTCGACGACGATTTTCGTGTTCTCGTCGCCGCGTTCGAACGAGAACGTGAGGATGCGGTCGAACTCGTACTGCTCGACGCCGGCGAAGTCGGCCCCGCTGAGTCGGTTGCGGAGCATCATCGCGAAGTTCGGCGGTCGGCCGGGGGCGTCCGGAACGTGCTCTTGTGCAGCGAGGTGTGCGCGTTTGATGTCGCCGACTTCCAAGAGGAGTTCGAGACGGCCACGGTCGAAGTCCCGCATCTTGAGGCGAAGCAGGTCGTCGCCGTAGAGGTACGCCTTGTCGACCTTCGCACCCTCGTACCGGTTCAACTCGGTGACGAGAGCCGCGAGGTCGACGCTCGTGAGTTCCCGCTTCGGGTCCATGGACTCGCTTTTTGTCGGCGAAGGAAAAGGGGTGTCGTTTCGGCAGGTCGGTTCGCGGGAGAAGACACTTACCACCGTGTCTAGATGTGTCGGATAGATGACTGCCCGCACTGTTCTCTTCGCCCTCCTCCTCGTCGCGGCCGTGTTCCCGGCCGCGATGGGACCGGCAGCGGCCAGTTCGCCGCCAGAACCAGTCTGTGGCGTCTGTAGCGGCCCGTTCGAGAGCGCCGCACGCGACGCAGGTATCGACCTCACCGTCGAATCCAGCCATCTCCACGTCTCGGTCGGTGACGACGGAACGGGTCAGTGGACTGCCCTCGTCACCGTCGACGAACAGTCCGCTGCAACCTTCCACGAGAATCCCGACCAACTCGAGCGGGCGGTTCGACAGACGTTCGAGAGCCATCGCGTGTTCGTCGACGACCCACAGAACCTCGACAGCCGAATCCACGACCGAACCGTCATCGTCACCTTCGAGGTTCCGGAGATGACGACACAGGCCTACGGCGACGTACTCCTCATCGACTACTTCAACGCCGATGGCAACACGCGGTCCGTCTACGTCGACACCGACGAATTCACCGTCCAGGGTCCCGACGGGACCGTGCTCGTCAACGACCCGCCGAGACTGCATACTGGCTTCGAGAAGTCAGTGACGTGGGTCACCGGACCGGAAGACAACCTGTACATCGACGACGAAACCTACCTCGCGTTCGCCCCCGACCACAGCATCTCGACCCAGATTGCTGCCGATGTGAGTATCGCCGCCGACTCGTCTTCGTATCTGCTTCCGGATCTCGTCGGTGCCGCGCTGTTCCCGACGCTGTTGATGGCACTCGGTGTCGCTGGCGTTCGGTACCTCACGCGACGACTCTCCACAGATACAGAATCGGTGCAGGCACTCGGCTACCTCGTCTCGGGGCTTGGTATGGCGTGGATGGTCGCGCTCGTCGCGCTCGGGATGGTCTCCGGTGGACTCAGCGTGATTGCGTTGACACTCGGCGTACAGTTCGTTTTCGTCGGTCTCGTCGCTGCCAGACGACCAGCGTCGCTCACCTTCTGGCGACTCGTCGCCGTTGCCGTGGTCCCACCCATCGCGGTCGCCACCTTCGTCTCGCTCTTCACGAACACGTCTCAACTGTGGGGCGTTCCGAGCGCGCTTTCGCTCGGCGCGACCGTCGCACTCTTTCTGCCGTTCGGCTACGCCACCCGACGAGAGTTGGACTGGCGTCCATTCGCCGTCGCCATCGTCGCCGCGCCGGTCGTCTTCACTATCCCGACACTGCCCATCGGTGGGTTCGGTCCTGCGTTCATGGCGATGCTGCTCGTCGGGTGGACGCTTCTCACCCTCGCTGCAGGGACGCTCGTGTACCGGCTTGGGTGGGCACTCGGTGGGGAGTCGAACGCGCGGCCTGCTCCGCAATCGTCAGGTAGTCGCCCGCAAAACCACGGGACATGACCGAAACCGAAGTCCGTGTCGTCACGACCGACGCGGAGCGGGAAGACGCATTCGCCGTCCGGAAGGCCGTGTTCGTGGACGAACAGGGTGTCGACGAAGAAATCGAGTGGGACGAGTTCGACGAACCCGACGCCGACGCCGTTCACTTCGTCGCCTATCAGGACGACGAGGCCATCGGCGCGGCCCGACTCCGGGAGTACGAACCCGGTGTTGGAAAAGTCGAACGCGTCGCAGTCCTCGAATCTGCTCGTGGAGCGGGATGGGGCCGTCGACTCATGGAGACGCTAGAATCCGAAGCAGGAACACGGGGATTCGACACGCTCGTACTCCACGGACAGACCTCTGCGGAAGGGTTCTACCACGGACTCGACTACGAGACGACGAGCGACGTGTTCGACGAAGCGGGCATTCCGCACGTGAAGATGGAGAAGTCGTTGTAGGCGACGAAGAGGCCCGAAACGGAGGGCAGTCGCGTCGTCAGTCTTCGTTCGACACAGACCGTTTGACTGGCTGACTCCGGCGTTCGTTCCGAAGTTGGAACCCATCGGCTTCCTCGCGGGCGAGCAGTTCGCGCTGTGGGAAGGGAATCTTGATTCCTTCACGGTCGAACGCCGTCTTGACGCTACGGAGTGCCTCCGCTTTCGCGCGCATTCGCCGCGGTGCCGAGGGGTTCGTAATCCAGAACAGTAACTGGAGGCCGATCGACGAGTCGCCGAACGTCGTCGGCATCACCTGTGGCTCTGGAACGCTCTCGACGAATTCGAGGTCGGAGAGTGCCTCCCGTGCGACTTCTTCTGCGTGGGTGATGTCGGCGTCGTAGTCGATTCCCACGTCCAACCGAAGCCGAAGACGGTTGCGTTTCGTTCGGTTGGTAATCTTGGCGTTCGTCACCCGGTCGTTCGGGAAGACGACCGTCTCACCGTCGGCGTTGCTCAATCGCGTGTTGATGATGGTGATGTCGGTGACGATTCCCTCTGCGTCGTCGATTTGTACCCAGTCGCCGAGTTCGAACGGGCGGGAGAACATCAGGACGAAGCCAGCAATCAGCGAACCAAGTGTCTGTCTCGCAGCCATACCGACCACGATACCGAGGAACCCGGCACCGACGAGGAGACCACCGATTTGGAACTGCCAGACCGTGAGCGTCGCCATCGTGACCGACAGGAGGACGACGACCTGCAGGACGCGGAAGGCGATTCCCTGCTGGTGGGCGTTGATGTTGTCGGAGTTCTTCGCGTACTTCTCCAACTGTTCTTCGAGGATGTTCGTCCCCGCAATCGACCCTGCGAAGAGGACGACTGTCACTCCGATTTTCGCGAGGTTCGGAATCGCAATCGTGAGGATGGAGGCGACATCGTCGGCGAGTCCATTGAATCCCCACAGCAACAGCAACGACAGGCCAACACCGACGAAGACGCCGACCTGAAGCGTTCGCACGACGACTGTGGCCGGGAACATCCACGTCACGTCGGAGACGGCGTCGGGTACTTTCCGATGTTCGAGGACTCGGTTGTGGAACTCTCTCCGCAAGCTTGAGACGAGTCGCGGCGCGAGAAAGAGCGCCGTCCCGAGTGCGAGTGCCACTAGCGCCGCAGAGATGCCGATTCGCTCTTCTGTCGAGACGAACTGCGCGAGTGTCGAACGAAGGTCGTCTACCCACACCTGCATCACTCTTCGCGTCCCCCCTGTTCTTCCATCATACCAGTCAGTCGAGTGAGACAACTAAAACGTGGCGGAGCGTGTATCAGGAGTGAAAATCCACACACTCACCGCTCTTTCAGACCGTCTTCGAGGAGGGAGAGCACCCAGAAAACACACCCAACGAGTATTCCGAGACTGACCAGACCGAGCGCGTACTTCCCCGAACCGAGCGCGTGAAACGTCGACCCGAACGCGAGGAGTCCGAGTATGGCCAAGAGACCACCGAGAACCGCCCGGTGGACCGCGGACGCAAGTTGGTCACTGTGTGACGGAGACATTCTCCCCAAATGGTTGTCGAATTGATAAATAGATTCGTGTTGCGGGCTCGCTTCGCTCACCTCACAAAACCTTGGGAAAAGCACCACCCCCAACGACGAGACGACCGCACTACAATCGCTTCGACACGTATGGGCCGTCCTGATAGTACCCGAGTTTCTCCTTGTAGTACTGCCGGACGCCGATACCCGAGATGACCGAAATCTTGTCGTATCCAGCGTCGCGGGAGAGTTCTTCGGCGTGCGCGAGAAGTTTCTTCCCGAACCCCTTGTGCTGCCAGTCGCCCTGGTCGCCGATTCCGACCTCGGACCCGTAGACGTGGAGTTCACGCACGAGTGCCGAGTTCTGGAGTTCGTTTCGGACGGGGTTACCGGGGAACCGCAGTCGACAGAACCCGATGAGCAGGTCTTCGACGGGGTCTTCGAACGAGATGAAGTGTTCCGTGCCGCCAGCGGCCTCGTAGGTCATCACGTCGAGTTCGACGCGGTCCATGTCCGGGTTGGCCTCGTTCATACCAACCTCGCGGGCGCGGATGTCGCGCGGGACGATTCCCTTCTCTTCGGCTCGTTGTTCGGCGAGTTGCCGAAGGTTGGACTTCCAGACGCCGGCGTCGATGAAGTCCGCGGGGATGTCGCGCTGGACGCGCTGGAGTCTGGTGTACTTCGGAATCATGCCCATCACTTCGCCGACGATGTCCGCGGCCTCCTCGTTGTTCAGCGGTTCGTACTCACCGCGGCGCCACATGTCGTAGGTGATGGTGTCGCGGACGATGAGCGTCGGGTAGATTTTGAGGTAGTCCGGCCGCCAATCGCTGTTCTCGAACAGTTGGCGGAAGTCCTCCAGACACATCTCACGGGTCATTCCGGGTTGCCCCGGCATCATGTGGAACCCGACCTTGAACGCCGAGTCGCGGAGGCGGCGGTTGGCGTCGATAGAGGCCTGTACGCCGTGGCCACGGTGCATCTCGCGGTTGATGCGCTCGTAGGTCGTCTGGACGCCGACTTCGACCTTCGTCGCGCCCAAATCGAGCATCCGGTCTATCTGTTCGGGGTCACACCAGTCGGGTTTGGTCTCGAACGTCGTCCCGATGTTGCGGATGTCGTTCGTCTCGTTCTCCGCGATGACGTCTTCGATGTACTTGAACTCGACATCCTCCGGGTCGGGTTTGAACGACTGGTTCTCTTTGGGTGCTGGCTCTTTCGAGAGGTCGTAGTCGTTCATCGCTTCGAGGGCACGCTTGACGAACCACTCCTGATAGTCGTGGCTCCGGGCGGTCATCGTCCCGCCCATCAAGATGAGTTCGACCTTGTCGACCGGGTGTCCGATGTGCCGGAGTTGTTCGAGTCGGAGTGTGACCTGTCCGTACGGGTCGTAGTCGTTCTGGACGCCACGGGCGGCAGCGGGCTCGTGACCGGTGTACGACTGCGACGAGGAGAACTCACTCGCCGGGCCGCCGGGACAGTAGAGACACTTCCCGTGGGGACACATATGCGGCGAGGTCATGATGGCGACCGGAGAGACACCAGAGGCGGTGCGAACAGGCTTGCGCCGGACGACCTCTTTGACCTCTTCGCGGCGGTCTTTCGGCGCGTACTGCAGAATCTCGGTGTTCTTCGGCACCTTCGGCGAGGAGTGTTCCGAACAGGCGTCGAGTTTGGCTGATTCGAGGTCGTCGCGGTCGACTTCGCCCGCGAGGATGCGCTCGACGAGCGCTTCGCAGGTCCGCTCGAACGCCTCGGACTCGGTGTCGGCGCTCACGGACTCACCTCCCGGGTGGCGACGTGGTGACGGCTCATAGGCCCGAATCGGGTCGTTTCGTGGATAAGCGTGTCGCTCGGGAGTCTACAGTTCGACCCGTCGAATCACGTCGACGTCGTCAGGGGTGTACGCTGTGAGCGGGAGCGAGACGAATTCGAACGCCGATATCGTCGTTTTCGGGAGCCGAATCTCTCGGTTGTTCTGTACCCACGACAGCGCTCGCTCTAACCCATCACCCGTCTCGAAATGTGCGAGCGAGACGTGCGGAACGTAGTCGTCGCCCTCGTACTGGAACGTCGGCACGTCGTCGAGCGACCGAATTCGGTCGTGGATGGTCCTGAATCGACCGCCCGCGTGTGGTTCTGCGAAGACGACAGACGGGAAGGCGTTGAGTCGCCGAATGGAGACCTCGAACGGGTCGATGTCTGCTGTCGCGGCTTCGATGTCGTCTGCGATGCTGTCGAGTGTCTCGGCAGTGATTTCGTCGGGTTCGTCACCCGACTCACTCGGCCCGAACCCAACGAGTTTGAGCGTCACGTGGAGGGTGTCTTCGTCGTCGAGCGAGACGCCCGGAATCGACCCAAGTTCACTACGAATCGGAGAGAGTCCATCGAGAACAGCATCGTCGTCGATTCGCACCCAACAGACGTACTCCTCGGAGAAACCTCGCGCACGCTGGTCGGCAAAGCTACCGCTCTGGAGGATGGGGTCGCTCGCCTGTGTCCGCGACCAGACGGCGTCGTAGTCGGAAGAAGACGAATCCTCGGTCATCCTCGGGGAGAGGCCCCGAACGTGCAAAAAGATGAGGAGGAGTCTGGATTGTCGCTTAGAACTGCTCGGCAGCGGCGTCGAGGACGGCTTCGAGCGCTTCGTCGCGTGCGCCCGAGAGGAACTCGATGCGGCCCTCACGGATGCCGGCAGCGGCGAGACCGGCTGACGGAGCCTTTTCGGCCGCCGATTCGACGACCGCGTGAACGTCGAGGTCGCCCGTGCTGCGCAGGTACAGTTCGTCGGTTCCGAGGGAGACGGTCACGAATTGGTCGCCCTCGCGAGTGCGGCGGTGCAGTTCGTCGACGAGGAGCGCCGTCGGCGGGAAGTCGAAGCGGTGACTGTAGGCGTCGGAGTCGAGGACTGCGACGGAGACACCTTCGACTTCGCGGCGTTCGAGGTTCGCCTGTGCCGTCTCGATTTCGGCTTCGAGCTTGATGCGGAACTGCTCGGAGACGTGTCCGGCGAGTGCCTCGTCGGCGTCGAACAGGAGGTCAGCGATGAGTTCGCGCTTGTCCTGGTACGACTGGTAGTAGGCTTCCAGTGCGATTGCCTCGCGGAGTTCGCGGACGAGGTCGGCGTCGAAGCCGTGGTCCGCAGCGAGGTCGAGGTACTGCTGTGGGCAGTTCTCCCAGTAGCTGACTGCCGGGAGGTGCGAGACGTCGTCGCGGACGTCGTCGTTGACGGCGACGGCGAGCGTCGCGGTCAGCGCACCAACCGAGAGGTCGCTCGCGTCGGCACCCTCACGGGCGGGGTTGACGAGCACGTCGACTTCCTCGTCGACTTCCTCGTCGGCGGGCGCGGCGTCGACGACGACGCGCTCAGAGCCGTAGACACCGAGCAGGCCGAGGCCGTCGAGCGATTCGGCGGTCGAACCCGCACCGAGGAGAAGCACGAGCGGGAGCTTCTCGTCGTGGCGGTCGCGGTCTTCGAGCATCCGCGTCACGTCGTTCGTGGCGGCGTCCATGCCGTAGACGGCCTCTTCGAGCGGACGGCGGGTGAAGTAGTGGTACTCGGCGTCGTCGCGTGGGTGTTCCGCGCGGATGAGCGGGAGCACAGCACGCTCGACAGCGGCGCCGGCGACGTAGCCGTCGGCCGTCGCGGTGTGACGAACGACGATTGGGCGCGATTCGAGGACAGCACGGCGAATTGCCTCGGCAGCGTCGAGCAGCGACTTGCCGACGGCAGCGACCGGTTCGTGGGCCGCGAGCGGTGCGATAGCCTCGGGACGTGCCTCGTCGGAGAGCGCGTCAGCGAGACGCTGCGAGACGGTCTCGGCGTCGTCGCCGTCGAGAATCGTCAGTTCCTCGGTCTCGATTTGGAGTTCGCCGCGGCGGCGTTCGACCTCACCGTCGATGCGGACGTAGTCGCCCACTTCGACTTCGGGGTACGCACGGACGCCTGCTTCGACGAAGGCAGCACAGTCGACGACTGCCGTCTCGTCACGAAGTTCGAAGACGGTTGGCCCGCCAGTCTGACGAACGCTGGCAATCTCGCCTTCGACGCGAACGTCGTCGCCGACGTTGTTCTCGAGGTCGGCAATCGTCACGCGTTCGGGTGCTTCGCCCGCTTCTTCGACGGGTTCTTCTTCGGCCGCCTCGGGTTCGGCCTCCTCGGTCGTCTCCGCGATGTCGTCGACGACGTCTTTCGCGGTCGGTGCGCGGTCTTCGTCGGCCTCGGTGGTCTGCTCAGACTGCTGTTCTGGTTCCGGTTCCGGTTCCGGTTCCGACTCCTGCTCGACGGACTTCGTCACCGCGCCGGCGGGTTTCTTCTTCTTGCCCGAGACTGGCTTCGTCTTGATGACTGCCGAGCCACCACGGCCACCCTCTTTCTCGATGGGTTCGCCGTCGTGGTCGCCGTCGGGGTCGTGGATGCGGGCGCCACGGAACTCGGACTCGGTCTCTCGAATCGACCACCCGAGGTCGACGTTTCCGTTGTCGCGGACGTTCTTGACCTGGACGAACACGTCGTCGCCGGGTTCCCATTCGAGGGTCTCTAAGCGGCGGTCGAGTTCGCTTCGGTGCAGTAAACCAGTCACGTTGGGTGCGAGGTCCACGAAGACACCGAAGTCGGCGTACCCGTCGACGGTGCCTTTGTAGAAACGGCCGGGGACGAGTTGGTGGGGACTATTGCCCCGGAACTCGAACCAGACGTCCTCCTCGTGCGTAATCCAATCCATTGGATTTAGCAAACAACCCCTAACTAAAACGATTGTCGAAAAGCGCTCAGTATAGAGTT
The DNA here is from genome assembly GCF_009674585.1 of Haloferax marinisediminis. Classification (NCBI taxonomy): domain Archaea; kingdom Methanobacteriati; phylum Methanobacteriota; class Halobacteria; order Halobacteriales; family Haloferacaceae; genus Haloferax; species Haloferax marinisediminis. The sequence continues at coordinate 1,767,991 of NZ_WKJP01000001.1, forward strand.
GCGCGCGTACGAGCGATTTTCCCCCGATTCGAGCGGTTAAATTTACACCAGCGAGAGTGTCGCCGCGAGCGAAGAAACCGCCTCAAACCCGCCGAAGGCGTAGCCAAAGACGACTCCTGCGGGAACCGCAGATGCCAGCGCCGCCTTCGCGAGCGAAGTCTGATGGACCTCACTGATGCCGATTGCGAGGAGTATGGCACCGTATACCGCACAGAGTGCTCGGAGACCCGGGATGGGAATGCTCGCGAGTGCACACGGTGCGGCGGCGTACGCGATGACCTGCACCGTCTCGCTCACCCCGGCACGGCGCGAGAGAAGTGGAATGAGCAGCGCCGTCTGTATCGCCGCGGTCAAGTGAAGCAGTGCCGGCGCGACGAACAGCGCGATGACCAGCAGTGCAACCACTGCAGAGACGACTGGTCCGCCCTCGATTGCGGGAATCGTCGCTGGAGCAAACGCGTACTGGAGGCTCTGATACACGAGCGCAACCGCAATGGCGAACAGGAGTCCGGGTGCCTGGTCGCCGGGAGCGACGCCGTCACGGAAGAACTGACGGGGGCGAACGAGAACCGCAATCCACGCACGAAAGATGCCGGTAACGCCGCGGTCACGGCCTTCCCGTGGAGTCTCGACCCAAGTAGTCACGCTAGCCTCTAGTCGCGCCGGAGTGTATGACAGTTCCGGCATCGGGCCTCGTAGGACTCCTCGGCACCGACGAGAATCGTCGGGTCGTCGACGTGAGCGGGTTCGCCGTCGATGAGGCGCTGGTTCCGCGACGCCGGTTCTCCGCAGATAGTACAGATTGCCTGCAGTTTGTCCACGTACTCGGCGAGTGCCATCAGTTGCGGAAGTGGTTCGAAGGGTTCGGCGCGGAACGTCTGGTCGGTCCCAGAGACGACGACGCGTTTTCCGTCGGCCGCTAGTTGCTCGCAGACGTCGACCAACTCAGCAGAGAAGAAGTTCGCCTCGTCGATGGCGACGACGTCCTCACCGTTGAGTTCCTCGACGATTTGCCAGACGTCCTCTCCTTCGGACGGCACGATACTGGCCTCCCACGAGCGCCCTGCGTGCGACCCAACCGTCGTCTCACCGTATCGGTCGTCAAGCGAGGGTTTGAATACAGCAATCTCCTGCCCGGCGATTTCGGCGCGTCGGAGGCGTCGAAGTAACTCTTCTGTCTTCCCCGAGAACATAGAGCCAGAGATGACCTCGACCCAGCCACTCTGCGTGATGGCGTGCATATCTCAACAGGGGAACGAGGAGGGTCAAAACGATTGTTCATCTGCGCCGATAGTCACGAAGCGATGACAGTCCCAGAGACGGTTGAACGTCAGTCGTCGGCACCGACGTTCTCGTCGCTCTCGAACGTCGATGGTTCGGGTTCGATGTTGGCGTACACGACAGCGTCACGACCGAGTCGTTCGACGCGTTCGCGGAGCCCGTCGTCGACGAGTTCCTCACCCTCGAACGCCGAAGACACTCGGGGAATCACGGCCTGGTGTGGGAGCACCCACGCGTTCAGCGACCGACAGACAGACCGCAAGTGTTCGAGCGCCGTGACCGGGAACGACCCGCCGGCGACGCCGAGCAGGCCGACGGTCTTGTGACCGAACTCGTCGAAGCCACAGTAGTCGAGGGCGTTCTTGAGGACGCCCGAATACGACCCGTGATACACCGGTGTCCCGAGGATGACTGCGTCAGCATTGTCGATGATGCGGGTGAGTTTGGCCGAGTCGCCCTGCTCGTCGTAGTCGGGGTTCAGCGGCGGCAGGTCGAACTCGCGGAGATCCACGAGTTCGGTCGTCGCACCGGCGGCCTCGGCACCATCGAGGGCGTACTGGAGCGCCAACCGAGTGTAACTGTGGTCGCGGAGACTCCCGACGATGGCGACCACGTGCGTCTGTTCCATACGCTTCCCATCGGGTCGGTGGTAAAAACACCGTCGGCCAACTGTGTAACCGCCGCACGGGCGCAAGAGACACGGACCCCGCCTTCGAAGGGAGGTCATGAACGCCGTCTTCCACGTAACCAGCGGAACCGTCGACGAGGTTCGACACGCCATCAGCAACGTCGAAAACCTCCTCGCCGACGACACAGTCGACACCGAATCGGTCACCCTTCTCGCCAACGGTGACGCCGTCTACTTCCTCCTCGACTCGTCTCCACTCGCACCCCGTGTCGAGTCGCTCGTCGCAGACGGTGTCCGCTGTCGTGTCTGCAGTAACTCGCTCGATGGCCGCGACCTCGACGTCGATGCGTTCGTCGACGGCGTCGAAGCGGTCCCATCCGGCGTCGGTGAACTCGTGAAGCGACAGTCTGCGGGCGACGCGTATCTGAAAGTTCCGTAGAACGCTCTCTTTCTCCCGTAGAACGCTCTCCTTCGTCTTTATCTGGCGAGCGAGACGCGAACCTCGTCTTCGTCGTCGTCGACTGTGACGAGACCATCAGTCGCCAAATCGTCGACGAGTCCACGAAGCCACTCTCGACCGTTTTCACCACCGTAATCGACTCGAACACGAGGACCGAGTTCGTCGAGGCCTAACTCGTCGTACTCGCCCAAGATTCGAACGACGCGACCGCGCATCTGCCGTCTACTCCCCTCGAATTTCGGTTGCGTGGGGACGTCCGGCGCGGTGAAGTCACCCGTCTCGTAGGCGTGGCAGAACTGCCGCCACGGACACCCGGATTCGTCACACGATGGCGTCTTTCCGCAGGCGACGCCGCCGAGTTCCATGATGGCGTTGTTCCAGACTCGTGACTTGCCTTCTGGCATGAGTTCCGACGCCGCCGTCTCGAACACCGAATCGTCGTCGGGAACGGCGAACGCGCGGTGGAGGACGCGCTTGACGTTAGTATCGACGACAGCGTCGCCGTTGTTGAAGGCGAAAGAAGCGACTGCGTTGGCGGTGTACGGCCCGACGCCCATGAGTTCCGAGAGGCCGTCGGGTGTCTGTGGATACTCGCCGTCGTGGTCCTCTACGACCTGCTGTGCGGCCTCGTGGAGGTACTTCGCCCGGTTGTTGTAGCCGAGACTGTGACTGGTCCAGAAGGCGACCACGTCCGCTCTGTCGGCGGCGGCGAGGTCAGAAACGGTTGGCCACTCGTCGAGGAACGCCTCCCACGCGTCGACCACGCGTCCGAGTTGCGTCTGTTGGCTCATCACCTCCGAGACGAGAATCTCGTAGGGGTCGTCGGTACGCCGCCACGGGAAGTCCCGATGGTCGGCTTCGTACCACTCGACCAGCGCCGTTTGGACTGCGTTGCGGTCGAGGTCGGAGGGGAGTGCAGACTCCGCGTCGCTCATCGCCCGGGCTTAGGACGGGGCGCGTTTAGCCGTGGCGATGCGGGCCGATATTCGGTGGTCGCACGCCGAAGTCACCCATCACTCGACAGAGACGACGGGGCAGTTGACGTTCGCCACGCCAGCTGCGAGTGACTCTGCGCTGGTCGCCGAACTGAGGTCCGAGACACTGTCGAATTCGGCGTTGTCGTAGATGCTCACGAACCACAGTGGTGAGTAGCCAGTGTCGCCCGGGAGCGTGGCGACGACGTTGTGGGTCTGCTCGCTTCCGTCTTCGGTCATGAATCCGGACGCAGGTCCACCACCGTCCTCGCCGGGGTTCACGTTGAACGTGACGTAGATGGGCGAGAGCGGGACGCTATCTCCACTCAGTTTGAGGGGTGCTTCGGTGAACTGGAAGTACGACACGACCATACCCTGATACCAGCCTTCGACGAGGCTGGCGTCGCCGTCGTCGTAGCGCATCGAGGCAGTCGACCCATCCGGAACGACTGGGCAGTTCACGAGTATATCGGTCGCTTCCATCGCGTAGCCTGCGTCTTCGATATCTGCGAGACTGGTCACCGTGTTGGCCTCGTAGTCCTCTGGGACCGTCACCTTGTGGACGTGCCAGAAGTCGTTGTAGCCGTCGTCACCCGGAATCGTGTCTATGACGTTAAGCTGGCCGTCCACGGGCGTGTCTTCGCCCTCGTAGAAGAGTGCGTAGATGGGTGCTGGCGTCGTCGACTGCACGTCGAAGTTGTAGTAGCGAACGACGTCGCCCTCTGGGCCGAGACCCTGCGTGATGAAGGGACCCTGGTCGAAATCGACCGCCTCGTTTGGGCCGGGGAGGCCGTTTTCGTCGGTGCGAACCATCAGCGTGCCCGCTGCCTCGCTGAACCGGTCTATCGTAGCCCGTGGTGCCGACGCGGGGTCGACCGGCGTTGCACCGCCCATCGAACCGCTCTGGGTCGTCTGTTCGGTGGTCGTCTCCGTGGTCGTTTCAGTCGTGGTGTCACCGGTTCCACCGCCAGTCGAACCAGTACAGCCTGCGAGGAGCGTCGTGCCTGCCAATCCTGCGACGACGAGGAAGCGTCGCCGAGTCGTCTGTTGTGACATCTTCGAAAGAGAGGAGTTCACCACGGGGTATAGCGATTTTTTCACTTCTGACCGTACTCCGGACAGAATCGGTACTCACTCTCTTTCGACTCTCTACCAAATTGGCTCCGGGAACCCCTCGAACGACACACGGCCGGACACCGCGCGGTCGAAACGCGTATCCCCCTGACGACCCCATCGCCGGGCGATGACACTCGACGAACTTTCGGACGACGTCCAAGCCGCGTACAGTGACCTCGGCGACGACCTCGACGTCTCGCTGGACCGCGAGACGCGCCACGAACTCGCCATGCTGGTCGCCCTCTACGACACCGACGACGTGAGTGAACTCGTCCGACGCGGGATTCACGCGCTCTTCCAGTCGGAACTCGACCGCGGCAAACTCGACTTCCACATCCGGCAGGGCTACGACGTCACCTACGACGAGTACCTCGCGGGGATGACCTACGACGAGATGACCGGCCAGTCGCAGGCACCGCCGCGAGACGACGTTCGCCGCTACCAGATGTGAGCGTCGGGCGGGGACAGTCGGCGTGTTGGCTACGGTTGCCGACTCAGCGCACCTCGATTTCGACCGACACGTCACCCGTTCTGACGTAGCGCGCTGACTCGTCAGCGGCGACGTCGAACGTTCGCAAGAGTATCACCAACCGTTCTTCGCCGGTCGTCGCGCGCAACACGACACCCTCGGCAGTCACGACGACGTACGGCGGGGCGGCGACGGGTGGCGCAGGCATCGGACGCCCGGTCGCAGTCACCGCGTCCGCAAGCGCACGAGGGAGCCGTGAGAGTGCCCCCGACCCGTCGAGGGCGTGGGCGAACGGTGGAACGACCCGGTCACGGTCTGCGACCGAGTCGCCGTCCCACTCGGCCGCGACGGCGTCTGCACACTGTCCAACGACGGTCAGCAGTCGGTCGTGTTTCTCGCGGAGCACTCGTTCCGCCTCGTCGAGGGTCGCCGAGAGTGGTGTCGTCCCGTCTGTCACAGGTCGGGGTGAGTCGGCATGAGGTATAAACCTCCGCAGAGCGCAGGGCGAGCCATTCACCATCCCCCCGGTGTCGTTCCCGGACGATTTTTCCCGTCGCACACCCCGAGTACGCACATGGATATCGCTGACATCGAGGCACTCATCGAATCGCACATCGAAGACGCCGACGCGACCGTTTCGCGCCCCCGGTCGTACGACGAGAACCACGAAGACGACCACTACGCCGCGCTCGTCATCTCGCCCGCCTTCGAGGGCAAGTCGCTCGTCCAGCAGCACCAACTCGTCTACGACGCCCTCGGCGACCACATGACGACGGACATCCACGCGATGGAACTCAAGACGTACACGCCCGAAGAGTACGAGACGCTCGACGAGTAGTCAAAAAAGTACTGTCGCGTCCGAGGACGCCCGACCTCAGACCTGCGGTTCGGGTTCCGAGAGCGCTTCTGCTTCGAGCGAGCGGTTCTGAAGCGCGTCACCGGACTGGGCGTCGAACAGGTGAATCGCGTCTTCGGGGATGCGAGCGGCGACGGATTGTCCGCCTTCGACGCGACGCATCCCGCCGACGGTTGCCACGAACGTGGTGTGGTCGGCACCGAATTCGAGGTAGACCGCGTTCTCGTTGCCCATCGGTTCGACCACGTCGACGGCGGTCTGGTAGGTGTGGTCGCCGTCGGCGTCCGAGACGAGTTCGACGTCCTCGGGCCGAACGCCGAGCGTCACGCGGTCGCTCTCTGCGACTGCCTCCTGCGTCTCCGCCGACAGTCGATACGAGAAGGTGTCGTTGACGAGGGTGTCACCGCGAACGTCCATCTCGAAGAAGTTCATCGACGGTTCGCCGATGAACCCCGCGACGAAGCGGTTCGCCGGGCGGTGGTACGCCTCAAGCGGGGTCGCTACTTGCTGGAGTTCGCCGTCGTTGAGGATGGCGATTCGGTCACCCATCGTCATCGCTTCCGTCTGGTCGTGGGTGACGTAGACGGTGGTGACACCGAGTTCTTCCTGTAGTCGCTGGAGTTCCGTCCGCATCTGCGAGCGGAGTTTGGCGTCGAGATTGGACAACGGTTCGTCCATTAGGAACACTTCGGGGTCGCGGACGATGGCGCGGCCGAGAGCGACGCGTTGTTGCTGGCCGCCGGAGAGTTCGCCGGGTTTGCGTCCGAGCAGGTCGGCGATACCGAGCATCTCGGCCGTCTCTTCGACGACGTCGTCGATGGTTTCGTCCGCCATGTCGGTCGACTCTTCGAGGCCGAATCGCATGTTCCCGCGGACGGTCATGTGCGGGTAGAGTGCGTACGACTGGAACACCATCGCGATGTCACGGTCGCGGGGCGGTCGGTTGTCCATCCGGTCGTCGCCGAGGCGAATCTCGCCTTCGGAGACGGTCTCTAAGCCGGCAATCATCCGGAGTGTCGTCGATTTTCCGCACCCGGAGGGACCGACGAGGACGAGGAATTCCCCGTCGTCGATGTTCACGGAGGCTTCGTCGACGGCGACGACGCGTGAGCCATCGTCGTCGAAGAACTTCGATACGCGGTCGAGTGTGAGGTCAGCCATGGGTCTGTGTTGGTGTCGTGGTGGTCGAAAGCGATGCAGCGCTGTGAGGGGACGACTGACGGGTCATGTGCCGCCTGCGACCCCCTTGGCGAACTTGTCCCCGAAGAGGACGTAGACGAGCAACGTCGGCAGGGCGGCGACGAACGCGCCGGCCATCTGCGTGTTGAACGTCTGGATGATGCCGCCAGTCAGTTCGTTGAGTGCGATGGTCGCCACGGCCGCAGGGCCGGACCCCGACGGGATGATGACCAGCGCGAACAGCAGGTCGTTCCAAATCTGCGTGAACTGGTAGATGAGCGTCACCGCGAACATCGGCGTCGACAGCGGGAGCACGATACGGCGGTAGACCGTGAACGCGCTCGCACCGTCGAGACGGGCGGCCTCCAGCATCTCCGTCGAGAGCTTCTTGTAGTAACTCCGGAACAGGAGCGTCGTGATGGGGATGCCGTACGCCGCGTGGGTGATGATGAGGTTGATGATGCTCGCGTAGTGCGGGTGGGTCGCCAGTTCGACCGTCCCGAGGATGGGCACCTGCACCGAAAACACCGTGATGTCGAGAATCGGTGCGAGCAACTCCTTCGTGTTCACGATTGCCCAGAGTCGGGACAGCGGAATCAACACGGCCTGATACGGGATGAAGATACCCGCGATGAACAGCGTGACGACGCCGAGTTGGCCGCGCCACTCGAAGTTCGTGAGGCCGTAGGCCGCGAAACTGCCGAGGAGCGCCGACAGAATCGTCGCCGGCACGGCCAGCATGATGCTGTTCAGGATGGCCGACGAGAGCGTGTCGATGGCGACCCCGAACGGTTCGAGCGTGAAGCCATCGACCGTCGGCGGCGCGAAGGGCGGCGACGTGGCGAACTCCGCTTCCGTCTTCAGGGCCGTCATGAGGCCCGACTCCAGCGGTGAGAGGTAGAAGCCGATGAGCCCTACGAGCACCGCGTAGAGGACGACCCGCGTGGGGTCGATTTCTTCGACGTCGAACTCGAAGCGGTCGGCCAATTCGTCGCGGACGCTCATAGTTCACCCCGGCGGTACTCGCCGTACAGATACGGTGCAACCACTGCCAGCGCGACGAGGAACAAGACGACGGCAATAGCCGACCCGTACGCCCACTCGTTGGCGGCGAACGCCTGTCGGTACATCATCGTCGAGAGGATGTCAGCCGTGGGGCCGGGGTTGTTCCCGAACATAACGTACAGGAAGTCGAACGCCTTGAGCGCGAACACCATCAGGACGACGGCGGCACTCACCGTCGACGCGCGGAGTTGTGGCAGGATGACCCGCCAGTACATCCGAATGGTGGACGCACCGTCGACGCGGGCCGCCTCGTACTGGTCGTTCGGAATCGCACGAAGGCCAGCGAGGTAGACGACCATCGCGTACCCGCTGAACTGCCAGAGGAGCGCGAAGATGACGGCGAACAGTTTGAACTGGAGTACCTCCGGAACGAGTGGGAGTCCTCCGAGGACGCCGAGGTCGACGCCGCCCGAGAGCCACTTCGACGCGAGGAAGTCGAGGCCGAGTCCCCGCAAGACGACGTTGATGACGCCCGAGTCGAAGTTGTACATCCACCGCCAGAACACCGCCGTCACGACGAACGACAGGCTGAACGGCAGGAGGTAGATGGTCCGGAACCAGTTCTCGAAGCGAATTCCTCGATCGACGAGGATGGCGAGTCCGAGGCCGCCGGCGAGCGAGAGCGCCGTGAACGATGCGAGCAGGACGAACGTGTTCCGCGTCGCGAGCCAGAACTGTTGGTCAGAGAGGGCGCGCCGGTACATCTCCAGGTCGAACGCCGCAGGGTCGTAAGTCGGCAGCGTGAGGCCTGCGAAGTCGGTGAAGGAGATGATGACGTTCCAGCCGATTGCGCCGTAGACGAAAAAGCCCATCAGCAGGAACGGCGGCAGCCAAAACGGCGCGGAGCGAACCGCGTCGCTATCGCGAAGCGACGACAGAGTTGCGCCGAGGTCGAACCCCTTGGAGGACGCCGTCCCTCCATCGGTTCGCACTGCTCGGCCGTCGTCACTCCGGTCACGGCCTAGGAGTCGCTTGAGGATGTGTAATGACATAATCGAAAGATGTAACGAGTGGCGTTACTCGAACGCCGCTTTCACGTCGGCGTAGGCCGCTTCGACGTCGTACCCGGAGATGAACGAGGACATCGCGTCGCCGAAGCCAGTGAGCGCGTCGGGGGCGACGGCGAGGCCGTGTTGAATCGACAGCGGTTGTGCCTCGGAGTTGGCGAAGTCGTCCATCTGGTTCTGCAGGAACGGTCCGAAGGCGTCCTTCGGCACGTCAGTCCGCGGCGGGATAGAGCCCTTCTTCGGGTTGAATCGCTTCTGGGCGTCGACAGACCCGACGTACTGGAGGAACTTCTTCGTCGCTTCCGGCGACGGGTTGTTCGACGGCATCGGGAACGAGTCCATGTTGAGCGCGTAGATGCCGTCCGTCCCAGGGAACGGAACCTGATTCCAGTGCGTCTCGTACTCGAAGCCGTCCTGTCCGCGGTACATCCCAGCGGCCCAGTCGCCCTGGTGGAAGAACGCCGCTTTGCCCTCGATAATCTTCGAGTTGGCGTCCTGCCACGAGATGGACCCGGCGTCGTTGGGGTAGTACTCGGAGTACTGTTTCACGATGTCGAGCGCGCCTTTGACCGCGTCGGCGTTGGCTTCGACGTTGCCGGCGGTGACGTCGGCGTACACGTCCGGGCCGTACTCGCCGAGGAGCACCTGTGCCCAGAGTTGGCCAGTCGACCACGCGGACTTCGTCTGTTGGGCCATCCCGACGTAGCCTGCCTCTTCGACTTTCGCCATCGCGTCGACGAGGGCGCTCGGCGAGTCGATACTGGACGGGTCGACACCCGCGTCTTCGACGACTTCCACGTTGTAGAAGAGGTTGTTCAGGCGGTGGATGTTGAGCGGAACGGAGACGAAGGTGCCCGCCGGTTGGGCCGCTTGCTTCGGCCCGTCGAGGTAGGCGTCCTTCATGCCGTTCTTGCTCCAGACAGACTCCTCGATGTCCTCGAGTTTGTCCGCGTCAGTGTACGGCGTGAGGTTCGCACCGGGCCACGCTTGCCACGAACTCGGCGGGTCGTTGTTGAGGATGCGTTTCTTGATGACCGCGTGGAGGTTCTGACCGGCACCACCCGCGACCGGATTCTCGGTGAGTTCGATGTCCGGGTGCTTCTCTTTGAAGCCCTCGAAGAGCGCCTGGATTGCAGCGCCGCCGTCGCCGCCAGTCCACCAGTGCTGGACTTCGAGCGCGTTGTACTCGGACCCGGAGTCGTCGCCGGACGATTCGGTCGTCTCCGAGTCACCGGACCCACTATCGGTCGAGTCGTCGGTCGAGTCGCTTCCGCTCCCACCGGTACAGCCGGCGAGAAGCGTCGCAGTTCCTGCACCACCGGCGAGTTTCAGATACGTCCGTCGAGAGACGTCGTCAGAGTTTGGGCTATTGCTCATAATTGTTGAACCGTGACAGGTCTATGCAAACGATTTTACACGATTTACTTAAACCTTTTTGAATTGGTAATTCATTTCCGAGTGAATTTAGACGTATAGGCAGAGTTAGCTCACGAAACCGATAGACTGCGACCACGTACAGCTTCCATAAATAATGATTCAGACACGAGTGAATATCTATCGAACCGGCGCACAAACTGGCGTGGACCAATGGATTTTACCTCACACCACGACGACGCCCAAATCATGGGAGACGATGATTACCGAATCGAGCGGGACAGTCTCGGAGAGATGGAGGTTCCTGTGGACGCCTACTGGGGCGCACAGACCCAGCGAGCGGTCGAGAACTTCCCCATCTCGGGTATCACTTTCGGCCGGCGCTTCGTGCGCGCTCTTGGTGTCGTAAAGAAGGCCGCTGCACAGGCGAACCGTGACCTCGGCATGATCGACGACGATGTCGCCGATGCCATCGTCGAGGCCGCAGACGAGGTCATCGCCGGCGACCTCGACGACCAGTTCCCAGTCGACGTCTTCCAGACCGGTTCCGGCACCTCCTCCAACATGAACGCGAACGAGGTCATCGCCAACCGCGCCGCCGAACTCATGGGTAAGGAAATCGGCGACCGGACGGTACACCCGAACGACCACGTCAACTTCGGGCAGTCTTCGAACGACGTCATCCCGACCGCGATGCACGTCTCCGCACTCGAGGCAGTCGAGAAGGACCTCCTCCCCGCGCTGAAGACGCTCGCCGACGCGCTCGGCGACAAGGAAGAAGAGTTCGACGGCGTCGTCAAAACCGGCCGCACGCACCTGCAGGACGCCACGCCCGTCCGTCTCGGACAGGAGTTCGGTGGCTACCGGACGCAGGTCGAGAAAGGCATCCGCCGCGTCGAGAACGTTCGCGAGCACCTCGGTGAACTCGCCCTCGGTGGCACCGCCGTCGGGACGGGCCTCAACACCCACCCCGAGTTCCCCGCGAAGGCGGCCGAGTACATGACCGAAGAGACCGGCGTCGAGTTCCGCGAGGCCGACAACCACTTCGAAGCACAGGCCGCCCACGACGCGATGGCCGAGGCGCACGGCGCGCTCCGCACCGTCGCTGGCTCTCTCAACAAGATTGCGAACGACCTCCGACTGCTCGCGTCCGGTCCGCGCAACGGACTCGGCGAACTCGAACAACCCGAGAACCAGCCCGGTTCCTCGATTATGCCCGGCAAAATCAACCCGGTCGTGGCCGAGGCAGTCAATCAGGTCCACAAGCAGGTCGTCGGGAACGACGCCGCTGTCGCCGCGGGCGCTGCAGAGGGGCAAATCGACCTCAACCTCTACAAGCCCGTCCTCGCACACAACTTCCTCGAATCGGCGAAACTCCTCTCGAACTCCTCCGAAGTGTTCGCCGAGCGCTTCGTCGCCAAACTCGAAGCCAACGAAGACCACTGTGCCGAACAGGTCGAACAGTCGATGGCGCTGGCGACGGCGCTCAACCCGGCTATCGGCTACGACAAGGCGTCGAAAGTCGCCAAGAAGGCGCTCGCCGACGGCAAGACGGTCCGACAGGTCGCCGTCGACGAAGGCTACCTCACCGAAGAAGAGGCCGACGAAGTCCTCGACCCCGAGAAGATGACCCACCGCGGTATCCTCGGCGACGACTGAGCGAGCGACGACTACCAACAACTTCTTGTCATTTTTCGCTGCGCGAGCGAATCGGCACCTCGCTGGTTTCTGACTGGTCTCGGAACTGCTTCACACAGTCGACGTGTTAGTTTTACTCGTGAAACGGTAGCAATCGACACCCGGCTCTGCCGTGCTACTCTTGACCGAGGCGTGAACTATCACGAAATCTCGAAAATCGGTATTTTGAAGCTTGATTTTGACGATTATACGAGTATGGCCGGACTGCAAGAGCAGCGGGCCCGCGGGCGAGACATGTTGGAATGTCGAGGTTGTGGGGCCGTATTCCCGGAGGGGCGAGCGACGAACGATGGGTGGACGTACGTCTGTCCCGAGTGTGAACAGGTGGAAGGCATCGGCGAAGGTCTCCGCAGACTCTGACTGCAGACTGAATCCTTTTTTACTCCCCCCGAACCGAAGGGGTACCAATGAGCGAGTACGACTACGAGGACCTCGGTCTCGTCGCGGGACTGGAGATCCACCAGCAACTCGACACCGCGACGAAGCTGTTCTGTGGGTGTCCCACGGAACTCCGAGAGCCTGACGACGCGGCACGGACGTTCACGCGCTTCTTGCACCCGACGAAGAGTGAACTGGGCGAACTCGACGACGCCGCCCTCGAAGAGAGTCGCGTCGACCGCGAGTTCGAGTACCTCGCCTACGACACGACCTGTCTGGTCGAAGAGGACGACGAACCGCCGCACCGCCTCGACGACGAAGCGCGGACCGTCGTGATGCAAATCGCGTCGCTCCTCGACATGAACCCCGTCGACCAGGCGCACGTGATGCGCAAACTCGTCATCGACGGCTCGAACACCTCTGGCTTCCAGCGCACGACGCTCATCGCCCAAGAAGGTGAGATTCAGACGAGCGAGGGTCCCGTCTCTATCGTGGACCTCATGCTCGAAGAGGAATCCGCACAGCGTGTCGAAGAACGCGGCGACGACGTGCTCTTCAGTCTCGACCGCCTCGGCATTCCGCTCGTCGAAATCGGAACCGGCCCGGACATCTCGTCGCCCGAACAGGCGCGCGAAGCGGCCGAGACCATCGGCATGCTCCTGCGCTCTACGGGCAAGGTCAAACGCGGCCTCGGCACCATCCGACAGGACGTGAACGTCTCCATCGCGGAGGGTGCGCGCGTCGAAATCAAGGGTGTGCAGGCGCTCGACCAAATCGACGAAATCGTCCGCTTCGAAGTCGGTCGGCAGGCCGAACTCGTCGAGATTCGCGACGAACTCCAGTCCAGAGACGCGTCTGTCGGCGACGTGACCGACGTGACCGACGTCTTCGAAGACAGCGAATCGGGCGTCATTCGCGGCGCACTCGATTCGGGTGGGAAAGTCATGGGCGTCAAACTCGCAGGCTTCGACGGCCTCGTCGGCCGCGAACTCCAGCCTGACCGTCGTCTCGGAACCGAGTTCTCCGACCACGCAAAGCGTCACGGAGCAGGCGGCATCTTCCACACGGACGAACTGCCGGCCTACGGCGTCACCGAAGACGAAGTCGAGGCGCTCCGTGAGGCAGTCGACGCAGGCCCCGAGGACGCCGTCGCTATCGTCGCCGACGACCCCGAAACTGCTGACCTCGCCATCGACGCCGTCGCCGACCGCGCCGCCGTCGCCATCGAGGAAGTCCCCGAAGAGACGCGCGGTGCCAACGACGACGGCACGACGCGCTACCTTCGCCCGCTCCCCGGCGCGGCACGCATGTACCCCGAGACGGACGTTCTCCCCGTCGACCTCGACCCGAGCGACGTCGAGACGCCGGAACTGCTCACCGAGAAGGAAGAGCGCTACCAGTCCGAGTTCGGCCTCGACGCCGGCCTCGCCGAGCAAGTCGCCTACGGCCGCAAGATGCCCCTGTTCGAGCAAGCAGTCGACGAGGGCATCGACTCGACGTTCGCTGCTGGTCTCCTCGAATCGACGCTCACCGAACTCCGCCGTGACGACGTCGCCGTCGAGAACCTCTCGGACGACCACCTCCTCGCCGTCATGCACCTCGTCGAAGACGGCGACCTCGCGAAAGAGGGTGTCAACGACGTGCTCTCGACCATCGCCGAGAACCCGGACCTCTCGGCCGAAGAAGCGGTCGAAGAAGCAGGACTCTCCGGCGTCTCCGACGACGAAGTCCGCGAGGCAATCGCGGAAGTCGTCGAACGCAATGCCGAACAGGTCGAAGAACAAGGTATGGGCGCGTTCTCCGCGCTCATGGGTGAAGCGATGGGCGCACTCCGTGGTAAGGCCGACGGCGGCGTCGTGAGCGACGTGCTCCGCGAAGAGATTCAGAAGCGGGCCTGAGTACTCGGCACGTTCGACGGGGCGAGTCGTTTTCGGCCGCTATAATGTGGCCGATTTTGACAATTCAAGCGGTAGTTAGCATCTTCTTGTCCAGACATTCCTGACTGTCAGATATTTCGTGACAGGTCTATAATTCCTCGTCTCGCCTATCAGGTTCCGGGAAATTGGTACTATGACTACTCCAGAAATCACCCGACGAGCAGCGCTGCGGCTAACTGGCGGACTCTTCGCACTCGGTGCGATGAGTGGGACAGCGGCCGCGAGAGACCACCACTACGGGAACGGAAACGGCATCGGGGCGTTCCTGAACGCGAAAGCACAGGCTAAAGACAGCCCGATCTGGACCTCCGGCGTCGCGAACATGAAGCGCAAAGACGTGGTCGAAGTCGACGTGGGGGTGATGACCTCTCTCAACTTCCCAGACGACTTCCTCCCACCGGGTGTCGAAGGTCCTGACGAGGGACCGTTCAAATTCGGACCCGAAGCGGTTCTGGTCTCAGCGGGAACGACTGTCAGGTGGGTGTGGACTGAAAACCCGTTTGCGTTCTTCGACCCGAACAACCCGTGGGCCCACGATGTGAGGTCACTCGAAATGGACAACGGGAATCCACTGTTCCAAAGCCCGTTCCAGGGGACTGGCACCTACGAATACACCTTCGACGAACCCGGCACCTACCTCTACTACTGTTCCCCACACGGCTACCCGTACGAGGACAATAGCGGGTTCGACCTCAACCTCGTCGGAATGCGCGGGGCAGTTATCGTGACTCGCCGGTAATCTCCGGTCTCTTCTTTTGCCCACGTCCGGGCCACATGCGCTGGGCGACGTACTCGATTCCCGTGACCAGCAGGACGACGGCTACGAACATCGGCCCGAAGAAGACGAACATCCCCAGCGCATCGGACTCGCCGCGGACGTGGAGGAACGCCCACCAGACGAGTTCGGTCACGAGAAAGAGACCGACGAGTGGAACGACGAGGCCGCGGCGGCCGAACAACCGCGCAGTACCGTAGACGAACCCAGTCAAGACGAGGGACGAAAAGACGAGAACTCCGACCACGGCAGTCGGATTTTCGGTGACCGCCGGCGGGAACGTGTCAGTGACGGCTCTGGCGGCGTACCAGACGGCGAGTGTCGCGGTCGCGTAGACGACGCCGACGAGAACGAGCCCAACAGCAGACGCAACCACGTGGGTCGCAAGCTGACTTCCGAGCACTGGGTCGGGCGTTCCGGGCATCTCACTGCACCTCGATTCTCGTCGCCGACTCGTCGGCAATCGCGGCCAGTCGCTCGACGCGTTCGTCGGTCGACGGGTGTGTCGAGAGTAACTCCGAGATGGGGTCTTCCATCCCGACTTCACCGTAGACCCACAGCGGCGACATCCCCCAGCGCGGTTGCGCCGCCCGCTCTAACTTCCTGAGCGCTGACGCGAGTGCCAGTGGTTTTCCCGTCACTGCCGCGGCCCGTGCGTCGGCAGCGAACTCCCGTTTGCGGGACTGTGAGCGGATGAAGACAGTGAATCCGAAGCCAAAGACGCCGACGAACGTGTCGAGTGCGAGGCGAACCCGGCCCGGAACCGTCCGGTGCCACTCTCGTGGTCGACCCTGTATCCACGCCGTGCCGAGCGCGACACCAGTCGCCAGGAACGTCACCGGTGAGACCGCGAGGTAGCCGACGCCGACGAGCGTCTGTCCGATACTCGCCACGAGTGACTGTGTGAGGCCGTCTTTTCGTTCGAGGTGTGCGAGTTCGTGCGCGAGGAGTGCCTCGAACTCGTCCACGTCGAGGAGGCGAAACAGCGCAACGTCGAGGACGACGACGTCGCGGCCGAGTGGGTCGAGTGCCATCGCGTTCGGGGCCGAAAAGCTCGCCACCTTCAACGAGGGTGGAGAGATGCCCATCTCGTCGGAGAGTCGGTCGAGGAGGCGGTGGATTGCTGGCGACTCCGCGGGCGACATGTCACGCGCGTCGAGTTGGCTGAGCAGTTGGACCGTGCCAAAGCGAAAACTCACGTATCCGAGGACCACGGCGACGCTCACGCCCACGATGGCGGCCGTCACCGGGTCGGGCCGGAGTCGCCACAGCGTCAGCACTGCAAAGGCGCTGACTGCGCTGAGGAGGAGGTAAACCACCAAGATGACGACACCGACAAATATCATCGGCAGTCGTGAGACGCGCGAGGACGAGACCATTCACGTACTGGTACGCTGTCGAGTCGCAAAAACACTCGTCTGGGACGGTACCGCAGCACACACCGGTACGTTCTCGATACCCCCGTTCGAAGCGGGACACATGCGATTCTTCGAAGACCTCTCGGTCGGCGACATCTACGAGTACGGTGACTACACGGTCTCTGAATCTGAGATTCTCGAATTTGCCGAGCAGTACGACCCGCAGTGGTTCCACACCGACCCCGAGCGAGCGAAGTCGGAGTCGATGTATGGCGGCGTCATCGCGAGTGGGTGGCACACGACGGCGATGACGATGCGCATGAACGTCGATGGGTTCCTCGGCGACGCGGTGGCACTCGGCGCGAAGGGCGTCGACGAACTGCGCTGGTGGAAACCGGTCTACCCCGGCGACACCCTCCGTATCGAAAACGAGGTGCTGGAGAAGACGGTCGAAACTGACGACCGTGGACTCGCAGAGATCAAGACGACGACCTATGCAGAACGCGAGTCTGGTGAAGTCGAGGTGGTCTGTTCGTTCATCGGGCTCGTGATGTTCGCGCGACGACCCGAGGAGTGAATTCGGAGGAGAGACGGAGGGAGAGAGTCTGAAGGGGCGAGTCCGAAGAGCGTCCCTGCCGGAGACGACAGTCAGTCAGTTGTCGTCGTCGCGGAACCGCTCGGGGTGACGAGCCCGTTCTGCGGCCCGGCGGAGGACGCCAGTGAGTGTTGCTGCCTCGCGTTCTGTCGGGTGGGCCCGGCCGATGAGACGGCGCATCATCCGTGACGTCTTCTTTCGTTTGTGTTCACGGTAGTCGATGGCGTCGAGCAAGTCGTCGAAGAAGTGGTAGATGACGTCGATTTCGGCCTCTGAAGCGCGTTCTCGCTCCACGTCGGGGAGTTGCGTCTCTTCGACGGTGAACCGGCGCAGTTCGTACATGAGGATGGTCGCCGCCTGTCCGAGGTTGAGCACGGGATAGCGACCGTCTGCAGGGATGCAGCACACCTCGTCGAGCATGGCAATCTCCTCGTTGTCGAGGCCCGTCCCTTCACGGCCGAAGACGAGTGCTGTCTTGGTCTTCACTGTCTCCAACGAGTCGGCGATTTCGACCGGCGTCTTGAACGGATAGCGGATGTGTCGCGTCGAGTCCTCGTGCGAAATCGCCGTCGTGCCGATGGTGTGGAACTCCTCGACGACCTCTTCGAGTGTCGTCTCTGTCGCGTTCGGGAGGACGTCCTCACGGGCGTGGCCGGCGAAGCCGTACGCCTCACCATCCGGGTCCAGCGGCGGCGGATTGACGAGACGGAGGTCGTAGATGCCGAAGTTCTTCATCGCCCGGGCGATGGTGCCGACGTTCCCCGGTGTCTCGGGTTCGACGACGACGACGACGAACTCGTGGTCGGCGTCCGAGTCGTGTTCGTCGCTCATTTCGTCGGATAGTCCGTTCCGAGGTCGACGCCGTCGAGGTCGTCTTCTTCGAGTGGTGTAGAGCCGTCATCGGGACCGTAGTCTCGAAGGTTGATGCGCTCTCCTTCGAAGCCCTCGACGAGTCGTGCTTGAATCTCTTCGGCGTCCGGCGGCGACGGGAGTTCGTCTGGGTCGGTGTCGACGTACTCCAGTCCAGCGTAGCCCTCGGGCGCGCGCTCGCCACCCGCGAACCACTCGTGGAACGCGTCGGCAAACACGGCGTCGCCGACGAGGTCACGGCCGTCCTGTTCGCGGAACCAGTAGAGGAAGTCGGGTTCGTGCTGGTCACACAGGAGTACCTCTTCTCCGGGTTCTCCGTAGACGATTCTCGCCTGACGGCACTGTTGAATCTCCTCGTCGCCGTGAACGAGATAGCACGCATCGCACGGTTCTTCGACGAGCGTGATGAGTCGGACGAGGCGTTTACGGGCGTCCTCGGGGATGTCGTCGAGTGGTTTGAACTCACCCTCCTCGGTGAATATCTCGGACTCCTCGAATCGCCATCCACGAAGTCCGACGCTGACCTTCGCCATAGGTCGAGGTAACCGAGGAGCGGATAAAAATGGCGTGATGCCGGGTAACCGTTCGAACCGCTCACCCCCAGACGGTTCCGGGACCGGTCCGCCTATGTTCGTGTGGACCAACCGACGGGTATGCGAACCGTCGATGCGGCAGGACTCAAAATCGGCGACGACCACCCGCCCCGAATCATGGGCGTGCTGAACGTCTCCAAGGAGTCGCCGTACAAGCCGAGCGTGTTCAACGACCCGAGTGAGGCCGCCGAATACGTCGACCGCGAACTCATCGACGAGGGCGCCGACATCGTCGATATCGGCCTCGAATCGGCGAACAAACGGCTCGACGTTCTCTCGGCCGAAGACGAACTCGAACGCCTCGACACGGCGCTTTCGGTCCTCGACCACGTCTCTGGCGACGCTGTGTTCTCCATCGAGACGCGGTACCACGAAGTCGCAGATGCTGCGCTCGCCAACGGATTCGACATGGTGAACGACATCTGCGGGTTCGCCGACCCGAAGATGCCCGACGTCTGCGAGGAACACGACGCCGCCGTCGCCAAGATGGCGAGCCCGCCAGACCTCACTCGCCCCGGTGCAATCGAGGAAGTCGACGACATCTACGACGCACTCGAACTCAACGGCTTCACCGACAAGACCATCGTCGACCCGGCGTTCGGTGGGTGGTCGGAGGCGAAGACGCTCGAACACGACCGAGAGACGTTCGACCGTCTCCGCGAGTTCCGCGGCTACGGCTACCCCATCCTCGTCTCCATCAACCGGAAGAACTTCCTCCGCGACGTGGCCGGTCGGTCGACCGAAGATGCCCTCCCCGTGAGTCTCGCAGCAACCTCGATGGCCGTCGAACGCGGCGCCCACATCATCCGAACCCACGACGTGAAAGAGACGCGTGATGCCGCACTCATCGGCCACGAGTTCGCGCGTCGACGCGTCCGCGAACCCGGAGACGTGTCGGTCGAAGAACTCGACGTGACGACCACGGGAGACGCGGCGCGACACCTCGACCGAATCGGAGCACCACGGGACGTCGCCACCGAGAGTGTCACGCGCGTCTTCGAACTCGAAGGACTCGGAGACGACGACAGAGAGATACTCACTGCTGCTGCGGCAGACGCAGGTGCCATCTTCGCTGGTGGCGACTCCGGTGGGCTCCTCGTTGGGACGCCCGCCGCACTTGGCCACATTTCTGACATCACCAGAGATGGTTCAGATGCCCTCGAAGGGGCGTTAGCGACCATCGAGCGCTCAGTCCAGTAGTCAGGGACGAAACTACGCGACTGAAACGACCTCATCGCCCGTGAAGCGGCTAGTTGGGTACCCAAACCCGTCGTGTCGTCTGACGTTCGGCAGACGCTGACCGTTCGACTAAGAGAAAACTTATACCATCCGACTCTAAAACGGTCCTGTGGACGCCGGAAGGGCACGCGGGTAGGGGTACACGAGTGCCATTCCGGCCCATACAGTTACACTCCTGAGCCACAGCAATCTGAGTGACAGCTATGCGATTTACCGAGTGGGAACCCGTCTACACACAGATTCTCGACAGCTTTGGGTTCGACCGCGCGGGCGACGAGGCCGCCCGGGACGTCCTCGCGTCGCTCGTCACGCCGTTCGACCGCTCGCGCCTCGCGTGGGACGGCCAGACAGTCGCAATCTGTGGTGCAGCCCCGTCGCTCGCTGACGAACTCTCTCTCCTCGACGACGCCGACGTGGTCGTCGCCGCTTCGACGGCCGCAGACGTCGTCCGCGACGCAGGCTACGACCTCGATATGATGGTGACCGACCTGGACAAGAACCCCGAGACAGCGGTCGAACTGACTGCGTCGGGAATCCCCGTCGCCGCGGCGGCGCACGGTGACAACGTCCCTGCGATTCGGGAGTGGGTTCCGCAGTTCGAAAGCGAACACGTCCTCGGGACCACGCAGGCGGCCCCTGTCGGCCCAGTGGTCAACTGGGGTGGATTCACCGACGGTGACCGAGCGGCGTTCATCGCAGACGAACTCGGCGCAGAGAGCCTCGTCTTCGTCGGATGGGACTTCGACGACCCCGCAGTCGACGAGATGAAAGCGCACAAACTCGCGTGGGCGGAGCGTCTCGTTCGGTGGCTCGAACAGCGCCGAAACGAAGAGTACGCGATTCTCGATGGGCGGCGAGACGACATCGAACCGCTTCCCTAGACGCTCCGACGGGACAGGACCGGCCTAACGTTCGAAAAACAGATTCCGTCGTGACGTGATACGGTTCCTAACGAACAGACATCGAGAAAGAGTGTCGCTGTATTTTTCCGGCAGTCGTTACCGAGTGCTTCGGGGGTGCGTTCCGGTCTCTGTGTCTGTGTTGGACGCCGCAGCACGTTCCTCGTCGACGACTGCGTCGAAGATGCCTGCGTTACACCCACGGCACGTCGCCATGACGTGTTTCTTGCCGTCCTCACCCTCGTCGACTCGCTCGGTGTCGATGCCGACGGACCCATCGCAGGTTGGGCACGTGTGGAGGCTCAACCGAAGCGCGCCGAGCACGCGGTTTCGGTCTGCCGTCGTGAGTTGCCACCAATCGGGGTAGTAGCGTCGGAACACCATGACTGCCGTGAGGTCTGCCACGAAGGCGGCCCGTGACATCCATCGGCCGATGTCGTTGTCGTCGAGGCGGGCGAACAGACCGTGTTCGTCCCATCCCATCTCGATGCGAGCGTCGTCGACGCCGAGTAACTTCGCGAGGACGTCCTCGTCGCGGTCTCGCCCCTCCATCGCGACCATTCGCCCACGCCAGTCACTGTCGAACTCGTTCGAGAGGGCGAGTCTGTTCGATTCGTCTTCCGTGAAGATACCCGCCGTGTACAACGCGGAGACGAGGTCGACCCGTCCGTCGAGTGCGAGTGGAGGTGATGGGCCTGGCTGCCTCGGTGGAGGAAGTTGCGGAAGGCTTCGACCACGGAGTTCGACCACGGCGAATCCGAAGACGACTGCAGGAGGAAGTACACCGAGGACGACACCGTACGGTGTCCACACGAGCCACCCGAGTGTTCCACAGACGAATGTCAGGAATATGAGTGGAACGGAGATGGAACGTTCTAGAAGCGGCTGTTGCATCTCGAGGTCAAGAGAGATTCGGCGCCCAGACATACTCCATACAAGGCCTTCCCGGCGTATAGGTATGGACAGGGTACATCAGATAGTAAGAATGTAAACGTGTGGACTTATCTGAAATCGGTTAATAACGTCATATTACCGAAGAACGTTCACGGTGTGGGTGTGTCCCGCCCGCACTGACTCGGGTCCGTCTGGGAAGTTGGGATGGAATACTGGGCAGTTATTCCAGAGTAGCCTGACCTTTGTTGCTGTTTTACACCTACTAAGCGTGTTTCCGCCGCTACATTAACGGTCACTCCGTCCTGAGGCGCGGATATGCAACTGCACTGGCATCGACGCGACTTGCGAGTCGCCGACAACAGGGGACTGACGACTGCCGCGAGCGACGGCCCCGTCGCACCCGTCTTCGTGTTCGACGACGACGTTCTCGAACACGCGGGAGCGCCTCGCGTCCGATACATGCTCGATGCTCTTGCCGAACTTCGGGCGTCGTATCGTGCCCTCGGAAGCGACCTCCTCGTCGGGCGTGGTGACCCGAGAACCCTCCTTCCGACCCTCGCAGCAGAACTCGGTGCCGAGCGAGTCGTCTGGAACGAAGATTACTCCGGGTTAGCCCGTGAGCGTGACGCAGACGTCCGATTAGCACTCGACGATGCCGGCGTCGCTCGCGAGTCGGTTCACGATGCCATATTCCACCCGCCGGGTTCGATTACCACGAATGCAGGCGACCCCTACTCGGTGTACACCTACTTCTGGAAGAAGTGGCGTGACCGCGATAAGCCCGGCCCATATCCCGAACCCGACGCAGACTCACTCGTCGACGCCGAGACGCTCGAATCAGTCGCCCAGTCGGTGCCAGCTGTCGATGTCGGTACGCTTCCATCGCTCTCGTCGCTCGGGTTCGAAGAACCAGCGGCCGACGTCGTTTCCGCAGGGACCGATGCAGCACGCGAGCGCCTCGAAACCTTCTGTGACGATGCCATCTATCGCTACGCCGAGGACCGCGATTACCCCACACGGGACGGTACGTCGAAACTCTCGACGGACCTGAAGTTCGGAACCATCGGGATTCGGGAAGTGTACGCTGCAACTGTTGCAGCGCGTGAAACTGTCGGTGGACAACGAGACGAATCCGTCGAGGAGTTCCAATCACAACTGGCGTGGCGTGAGTTCTACGCCCACGTCCTCCGGTTCAACCCGAGCGTCGTCTCCGAGAACTACAAAGCGTACGAACACGACATCCAGTGGCGTGACGACCCCGACGAACTGGCCGCGTGGAAGGAGGGTCGAACCGGCTATCCAATCGTCGACGCTGGGATGCGCCAACTGAAACAGGAGGCGTACATGCACAATCGCGTCCGTATGATCGTCGCGTCGTTCCTGACGAAGGACTTGTTGTGCGACTGGCGACACGGCTACGCGCACTTCCGGGAGTTCCTGTCTGACCACGACACGGCCAACGACAACGGTGGATGGCAGTGGGCGGCCTCGACCGGGACCGACGCTCAACCGTACTTCCGCATCTTCAATCCGATGACGCAGGGCGAACGCTACGACCCCGACGCCGACTACATCAAGACGTACGTCCCGGAACTTCGAGACGTGACGGCGAACACCATCCACGACTGGCACGAGATGAGCGACATGGAACGCGAACGCGTCGCGCCAGACTATCCAGCACCAATCGTGGACCACTCCAAACGCCGGGAGATGGCACTCTCGATGTTCGAGGCCGCCCGCGGCGACGACTGAGCGGGTGACAGCGGCATCGGTGACGGATGGCGAGACACGGAGCGAAACGCTATCTCTCCGGCCCACGAGATGCCATCCATGCACGTCGCGATTCTCCTGTACGACGGGTTCGACGAACTCGATGCCGTCGCTCCCTTCGAAGTGTTTCAGAACGCTGGTGCGTACGGTGCAGACTGTACCGCCGAGTTCGTCACCCTCGACGAGCGTGACTTCGTGACTGCGAGTCACGGCATGCGCGTCGGTGTCGACGGCGTCCTCGACCCACAGACCGACCGACCAGACCTGCTCGTCGTCCCCGGCGGCGGGTGGAACTCTCGGGCCGAACAAAGTGCGTGGACAGAGGCCCAGAAAGGCGACGTTCCCGACGCGATATCGGCGCTTTACGAGGCAGGAACCGTGGTCGCAGGCGTCTGTACAGGTGGGATGCTCCTCTCGCGGGCGGGCATCCTCGACGGTCGGCCAGCAGTCACTCACGGAAGCGCACTGGACGACCTCCGCGAGACGGACGCCGATGTGGTCTCCGCCCGCGTCGTCGACGACGGCGACGTTCTCACCGCCGGTGGCGTCACGTCTGGCCTCGACCTCTCGTTGCACATCGTCGAACGCGAGTTCGGTGCAACGGTGGCCGACCGGATCGCGAGCGAGATAGAGTACGAACGACGGACGACCCCGTTCGAAGGCTGACAAGACGGCAGATTCGTGCCACCCCTAAGGCATCGAAATCGCCGGACAGTGGCCCGAGAACGCTTGTTCTGTGTTACCATGCCTCTCCTCAAGTTTTAACAGGATTCCGCCCGACCCTCAATACGGAGGTTTACATTATGAGCTACGAACTTGACCCGCTTCCGTACGACTACGACGCTCTCGAACCGCACCTCTCCGAACAAGTCCTGACGTGGCACCACGACACGCACCACCAGGGCTACGTGAACGGATGGAACGCGGCCGATGAGACGCTCGCCGAGAACCGCGAAGCAGGCGAGTTCGGTTCGTCCGGCGGTGCACTCCGCAACGTCACCCACAACGGCTCCGGTCACATCCTGCACGACCTCTTCTGGCAGAACATGTCGCCACAGGGTGGCGACGAGCCTGAGGGTGCGCTCGCAGACCGCATCGCGGAAGACTTCGGTTCCTACGAAGCCTGGAAGGGCGAGTTCGAAGCCGCAGCAGGCGCTGCCGGCGGCTGGGCACTTCTCGTCTACGACTCGTTCTCGAACCAGCTTCGCAACGTCGTCGTCGACAAACACGACCAGGGTGCACTCTGGGGCTCCCACCCCATCCTCGCGCTCGACGTCTGGGAACACTCCTACTACCACGACTACGGCCCGGCCCGCGGTGACTTCATCTCCGCGTTCTTCGAGGTCGTCGACTGGGAAGAGCCGTCGGCCCGCTACGAGCAGGCCGTCGAACTCTTCGAGTAGACCCTCACATCCTGACAATTCTTTTGGACACGACACCCGAGAGCAGCAGCGCTCTCTGTCAGAACGAGCAGAACCGAACAGTACCGAATCTCGGTTAGTCGACTGCTGTATCCACAGCGAGAAGAGACGAGACGTCGAATTCAGCCTCGATTTCTTGGAGACTGTCGTTCAGTGCCGCGAAGTCCCGTCCGTTTGCTCCGCGGTCGAACCCAGCGAGTACCCCGATTGGCTGGTCACCAAGGAACGTTCGGAACTGTTCGAACGAATCGAAGCCGCGGACAGTGTATCCGTAGTCAGCGTAGTAGAGTGCCTCGTACGTGTCTCTCGTCACGTAGCCGAACCGTTCGTTGTCGATTAATCTGGACACGTCGACCGAGTCGATGGCGTCGGCGACGTCGTCTCTCAAGTATAGATGTTCGCATCCACGACGGTCGAAAACCCACAAGTCTCGAAGCGCGTCCCCACCAAACGTGTGGAAGGTTTCGACGAGACGTGAGGTGGCATCACTCATCGCTCTGGTGTCCCACTCGCCATTGATAAGTATTGTCATGGCAAGCGACAGTTTTCGGTGACGGGTCGCCGGGGTTTTGCCAATCGGCGGAGAACTGGTGGGTATGCCCAAGCCGAAAGACGAGTTCGACACGCTCTATGGATACTTGTTGTACGAACCGGCTGACGTGCTCCACGACGACTACATGTACACTGTCGAAGAGATTGCGCGGATGTTGCAGGGCCTCGACCCGACGACGGAACTCGACGAGGAGACCGAAGACCGCCTCATCGAGTGGACCATCCCGTGGATTATCGTCAATCAGGAAGACTTCGTCATCAACGACCCCCGTGGCGACGACCCGGGATACTACGGCCTCCACCCGGACGTCGTTTCGGACGACGACGAAGAGTAAGCAGGACTGACTCCGACTGTTTCGATACCTAACTCAGCGATTCACTCTGGCCGCACGAGCAGCGAGTTCGAGGTCGTCCTGCGGCCGTGTGACGACACTCGGCCCGTGACCCACGTGTATCTCGGTCACCTCGTCGCCGGTCGCCTCGCGGAGGCGGTCGATGCTCTCGATGAGCACCTCACGGTCACCCTCTGGCAGGTCGGTTCGGCCGAAGCCGCCGTTCGCGAAGACGAGGTCACCGGCGAAGCAGACGCCCGACCCGCGTGAGAAGAAACAGAGATGGTCGTCTTTGTGTCCGGGTGTGTGGATGGCCTCGTACACGTCGTCACCGATTTGGATGCGTTCGCCGTCCTCGATACGATTGTCGACGGCGAGGTTTCCAGCGTCGTAGCCCCACGTTTGTACGTCGAACGCCTCGCGGATGGCGTCGACGTTTCCGATGTGGTCTGGATGTGTGTGCGTGAGGTAGACGGCGTCGAGGTGGTCTGTCACCTCGCGAACCTTCGGGACGACGTCGAAGTTCGCCCCGGCGTCCACGAGGGCGGTGGTCTCTCCGTCGACGAGAAACACGTTGCTCGTGAAGGCACGAATCCCCTGCGCGAGGTTGCGAATCATGGCAAGTGGTACGGCGAGTGGGGTCTTTCCTGTTGTGGGGCGTGGAGCGAACAGATTTAGTAGTCGCAACCAAGACCAAGAACCGACTCTGGGGACCCCACATGCGCCAATACCTCGACCTCGTCACGGACGTTCTCGGTACCGGTCAGTACAAGCCCAACCGAACGGGTGTAGACACCATCTCTGGCTTCTCGAAGCACTACGAAGTCGACCTGCAGGAGGGCTTCCCACTGCTCACCACGAAGGACCTCTCGGGCTTCCGCTGGAACTCGCTCATCCACGAACTCCTCTGGTACCTCTCGGGCGAAGAGCACATCAAGAACCTCCGCGAGGAGACGGGCATCTGGAATGCGTGGGCCGACGACGAAGGACATCTCGACACGGCCTACGGTCGGTTCTGGCGACGGTATCCCGTCCCCGAAGACGGACTGCCGGGTGAAGCGTGGCCCGAAGACGGCCACCGCTGGATGAACGACGAAGGAACGTTCGACCAACTCGCGTACGTCCTCGACACGCTCGAAGAGAACCCCAACTCCCGTCGGATGGTCATCAACGCGTGGCATCCCGCCAACGCCGCCGTCTCGACGCTTCCGCCGTGTCACTACACGTTCGTCTTCAACGTACAGGGCGACAAACTCAACCTCCACTTGACCCAGCGCTCGGGCGACATCGCACTCGGCGTTCCGTTCAACCTCGCGGCGTACGCCATCCTCGCGCAGGTCGTCGCCCAGCAGACCGGGTTCGAACTCGGAAAGTTCGCACACACCATCGTCGACGCCCACGTCTACTGCGGAACCGGTGACCGCGGCGCGTGGTACGGCGATAACCTCGACGAACTCCAGCGCCGCCTCGCCGACGTCGAGACGAACGAAGACTACCTCGGCGTGCGCGACTGGCTCCTCGAAGCGGCACCCGAAGAGGCCGAGGGCGAAGAGGACTACGACCACGTCCCCGGCCTGCTCTTACAGGCTGCTCGTGAGCCCCGTGAGCGCCCGACGCTCGACGTCGCAGACGTTCCCCTCTCGGACCTCACCTTCGACGATATCGTCCTCCGCGACTACGACCCCGCCGAGGGGATTCGCTTCGCGGTGGCCGAATGAGCGGCCAAGACATCGACCAGACGACGGCCGATGGCCACGACTCGGTTCGGTTCGTCCTCGTCGCCGCCGTCGCCGACAACGGGGTCATCGGCCGCGACGGCGACATGCCGTGGCACCTGCCAGAAGACCTCGCGCACTTCAAAGAGACGACGATGGGTCACCCCGTCGTCATGGGCCGAAAGACGTACGAGAGCATCGCCCGCCATCTCGATGGACCGCTCCCGGGTCGGCACAGCGTCGTCCTCACGAGTCGTGACCTCGACCTCCCCGAGGGTGCAGAGACCGCCGCCTCGATTGCCGAGGCAGTCGCCGCCAGCGAGGCCGCCGCTGCTGAGATGGGCGTCGAGACGGTGTACGTCGTCGGTGGTGCAACCGTGTACGAGCAGTTCTTAGACCGGGCGTCGGGGATGGTCCTCACCGAGATTGCTGACGCCTTCGACGGTGACACGCGATTCCCCGACTGGGACCACGACGAGTGGAGCGAGACCGACCGCGACAGTCGAGATGGCTTCTCGTTCGTCGTCTACGAGCGACGTGAGACACAGTCGTGACTGACGCACACGACACTCGCTGGGAGTACAAAATCGTCCGAACGACAGATGGCGGCCTCTTCAGCGGCGACACTGCGCCGATGGAAGACGCCCTCAACTCACTCGGCGGTGAGGGGTGGGAACTCGTCGATACGATTGCGGACTCACGTGGGGCAGGTGCGGGGAGCGGACAGACGGCGCTCGTGTTCAAGCGACCAATCGAGTAACGCTGAGAAGTCGGTGAGAGGCGAGTCGGTGCCGCGGTGTCAGCCGAGACTGCCCTCCATCTCCAACTCGACGAGTCGGTTGAGTTCGACTGCGTACTCGATTGGGAGTTCTTTCGTGATGGGTTCGATGAAGCCCGAGACGATGAGCTGCTTCGCTTCGTCGTCGCCGAGACCGCGTGACTGGAGATAGAACACGTCTTCGTCCCCAATCTTCCCGACAGTCGCTTCGTGCGCGACGTCGACCTTGTTCTCGTGAATCTCGATGTGGGGCATCGTGTCCGAGGTGGAGTCGTTGTCGAACATCAGCGCGTCACACTCGACGGAACACGAGGAGTCGGTCGCGCCGTGTGCGATGCGGACCAAGCCACGGTAGTTGGTGCGGCCGCCACCCCGTGAGATGGATTTAGAGACGATGGTCGACTTCGTCTCGGGGGCGTTGTGGTAGACCTTCGCGCCGGTGTCGATGTTCTGGCCTTCGCTGGCGAAGGCGATGGTGATGTGGTTGTCAGAGGCACCACGACCGTTGAGAATCGTCGCGGGGTAGAGCATCGTCGCCTTCGAGCCCATGGAGCCAGAAATCCACTCCATACGTCCGTTTTTGCCGACGATCGCGCGCTTGGTGTTCAGATTATAGGTGTTCTTCGACCAGTTCTGGACGGTCGAATACTGCACGTGGGCACCCTCCTTGACGAACACCTCGACACATCCAGAGTGGAGGTTGAACGCCGAGTACTTGGGTGCGGAACAGCCCTCGATGTAGTGGACCTCGGAGTTCTTCTCGGCGATGATGAGCGTGTGCTCGAACTGCCCCATCCCGGCGGAATTCATCCGGAAGTACGCCTGCATCGGCATGTCGACGGTGACACCTTCCGGCACGTAGACGAACGACCCACCGGACCAGATTGCACCGTGGAGTGCGGCGAACTTGTTGTCGCTCGGCGGGACACACTTCGTCATGAAGTACTCCTCGACCAGGTCGGGGTGTTCACGGACGGCTTTGTCCATGTCCATGAAGATGACACCCGCGTTCTCCCACTCCTCGCGCATGTTCTGGTAGACGATTTCGGACTCGTACTGGGCGCCGACGCCGGAGAGGGCGTTCTTCTCGGCTTCCGGGATACCCAGTTTGTCGAACGTGTCTTTGATCTCCTCGGGGAGGTCGTTCCAGTCGCGGACGCCCCCACGGACTTCCACGTCGGGGCGGATGTACGGGACGATGAGGTCAACGTCGACCTCGGAGAGGTCCGGTTGGCCGGGCCAGCCAGTCGGCATCGGCATCTGTTGGAACATCCGAAGTGCGCGGAGGCGGCGCTCCAGCATCCACTCCGGTTCCCCCTTGTCCTCGGAGATGACCCGAACGGTCTCTTCGGTGAGACCCTTCTCTGCTGCGAACGCGGTCTTCTGTTCCTTCTTGAAGTCGAACCGGTTCTGAACGTCCGCCTCCTCGAAGTGCTTCTCTTGACGAGTACTCATAACACCTAGAGAGGGGTTCTCAGCGGATATGAGGATGCCTGCAAGAGATGGAGCGTGAGACACTCAGATTCCGCAGATAACCGGTGAGACATGATGGTTCGAAAGACGACGTAGAATCCGATATCCGTCGCCGCTGTGACTGGATACAGTCACCACGGAACCGACTAACAATTTCTCGGTTCCGTCAGTGGAGAACTACTATCAATTGAAAGACACATACACACTAACCTTCACTTAATTTCAATTAACTTGCATATACTAACACTACATACTGGTAAAATATCCTCTATGGGCGTCTGAAACCCATCGAGAGGGATTAGGGGCGGGATAGAACCCGTAGTGGGAGCACTGTCAAAATTAAGACAACAAGGATGAAATTCGATACTACCGATACAAACGAGACCGACGAAGAGACGCGAACGAGACTCTTTCCGATAACACGGCGACGCGTGATGCAGTCGCTCGGTGCCGCCGGTGTGCTGGGCGGCATTACTGGAACTGCGACGGCGACGAACGGAGACTGTACGTGCGAAGGACTGGGCGGCCAAGGAAGTCGGTGTTTCTTACCCGACGAAGACTGTTCGTTCTGTAAAATCGACGATAGCGACCTCTCGGTGGGCGAGACGTGTACCGTCCCCGAGACGAGTATCACCGTCACGCGTGAGAGCCTCGACTGTATCAGTTGGACCGACCCAGCTGGTGAACTCGAAGATATCGCACTCAAAGCAGGGAACATAGCTGAGGAGAATTACGACAATCCTGTCGACGACGTTGCCTGTACGCTGTACTCCGAATTCGGCGTCGACTCCAACGGCCAACTGTGCACGGAGGATGGCAAAGACATCAGCCACATCACTGTCAAACACAGTTGCGGTGACGGGAACGGCGGCGGAAACGGTGGAACCTGTGACCCAACGCTCAGCTCTTCGGCAGACTGTGAGGACGTGACTGTCGAGGCGAGCGGTCTCGACTACTGCTCGATTACGGCGATGGTGTCCTTCGATAACTGCGGTTCAGAGACGTACCCGATTTCGAACGGGACCAACACGCTCGCAGTGCCGTGTTACTGCACGCCGTCGAGTATCTCGTTCACCGACAGCAACGGTGCTGACCTGAGCGGGTTCGACGAGACCTTCAGCGTCGCTGACTGCACACCGACCTTCGAAGCGGAGTTCTCGTGCGACGAAGTTGAGGTCTCAGGGACGGGGCTCCTCGACAGTTGCCCAGTCACGGCGAAGTTGTACACGAAGGCAGACTCGGAAGGTTACCCAGGATTCAATCCGTCGTGTGGCGGTCCATACACGCACTCCCTGACGAAGGGCAGTCCATCGTACACCTTCAGCCTGCCATGTGGCTGTGAAGCCGACAAGGTCGAATTCGAATACGATGGAACCGTGCTCGACACGAAAACTGCATCGGACCTCAACTGCATCTGCAACCAAATCGAGGACGCGTGCAAGTTCGAGTGGTACGACGACGAGCAGAATGAAATCGTGTTCGACCAGTGGCTCGACTGCAATGGTGGGCAAATCAAGTTCACTAACCCGACGTACAAAGAGGGTGAAGAAGGCGAACTCGTCTGCTTCGACTTCGAGTCAGACTTCCCCGTCTTCGAAGTGTTCGTGAAGGGCGGTGGCGGCAAGGACGCCGGCAACACCTACACGTGGTTGTGTGGGACGACTGGGTCCGGCACGGCCCCGTCGCTGGTCGAGGGACCGCAGGGTGCCACGTGGGGTGGAAGCCTCTGTGCGAACAAGCACCCGAAGAACGGGAAGCAGACCGCGGTCAGCCACGTGGTCTTCCGCGTCTGTACTGAGGAGGGCTTCGGTACCGCACCGACCAACGGATAGTCAGTCGAACGAGCGCGGGACCACACGCAGTGGCCCGTACGCATCTTTATGCAGCCAAACGTCGTCATAGAACGACACTTAACACAAGTAGTTATCATGACACCCTCGACACTCGTCGACCGGATTCGCCAACCCGAATACACCGGTGAGAATCGGTGTACGCCCTGTACCGTCGTGAACGTCGTCATCGCGGCCATCGCGAGCCTCGTCCTCGGCATCGTGTGGGCACCGCTCGCCATCGCCTCGTTCGCCCTCTTCGTAGGCGTCATCTACACTCGTGGCTATCTCGTGCCGGGGACGCCGACGCTCACGAAGACGTACCTTCCAGACCGTGTGCTCCGCTGGTTCGACAAAGAACCAGCACCCGGATACGAAGTCGGCACCGACAGTGGTGCAGCACTCGACGTCGAAGCGGTGTTACAGGGTGCACAGGTGCTCGAAGAATGCGAAGACGAAGACGACCTGTGTCTGACCGCTGACTTCGAAGCCGCGTGGAACGACGAGCTTCGTCGTACCGACGAGTCGGTGGCACGGCGACGACTCGCAGCGCTCGTCGGCGTCGACGAGACAGACCTGTCGCTCGAAGACCACGGTCGGTGGATCGTTCCCGTCGTCGACGGGACACAGATTGGCCGCTGGGAGTCACAGGGCGCACTCGTCGCAGACATGGCGGCAGACCGCGTGCTCGAAGACCGAATCAGCGACTGGGCCGAACTCACACCCGACCAGCGAAGCACGCTCGCCAGAGGCGTCCGTGTGTACCTCGAAACGTGTCCCGACTGCGGTGGCGACGTCCGGTTCACAGAGGAGACGGCCGAGTCGTGCTGTCGGTCGTGGGAGGTTCTCACCATTCGATGTACGGACTGTGAGGCCCGTTTTTTCGAAGCCAGCCTCGACACGTTCGAAGAAGAAGAAGCAGTCTAACGCACTCAGTCGACCCGATTTCTGCGGTGAAATTTTCCCTCAGAGACACCAATTCACACCTATGAGTAAAGCTCACTTCGAAGTGTACGTCGACGCCCACGGCGAGTACAGATGGCGTCTCGTCCACGACAACGGAAACATCCTCGCCGACTCCGGTGAGGGCTACGCGTCGAAACAGAAGGCCAAACAGGGTATCGAGAGCCTCAAGCAGAACGTTCCAGAGGCGGCGGTCATCGAGAAGTGACGAGTTCCGTGCTGTGAACCCTACACCACTGCCGGGTGTGGAGGCTTTTTCCGCCTCCGGCACCGACCACGAAGTAATGACGAACGTCGCCTTCGCAAACGAGGTTGTCGTCCGATGAATCGAAACGACAAGCAGGCGTACGACCGCGGGACGTCGCTGTTCTCGCCAGACGGTCGCATCTACCAGGTCGAATACGCCCGTGAGGCAGTCAAACGGGGCGCACCGGTCGTCGGCGTCCGCACGACAGACGGCGTCGTCCTCGCGGCCCAGCGCTCTTCGCCATCGACGCTCATGGAGACGAAGAGCATCGAGAAGATTCACAAACTCGACGACCATCTCGGTGCCGCCAGCGCCGGCCACGTCGCCGACGCGCGCAAACTCGTCGACTTCGCTCGCACGACGTCACAGCGTGAACGACTCCGGTACGGCGAACCGATGGGTGTCGAAGCGCTCACGAAGGCTATCACCGACAACATCCAAGAGAGCACACAGTCCGGTGGCACTCGTCCGTACGGTGCATCGCTGCTCATCGGCGGCGTCGAAAACGGGTCGGCACGCCTCTTTGCGACTGACCCCTCCGGGACGCCTCAAGAGTGGAAAGCAGTCGCCATCGGCGGCCGCCGCAACGACATTCAGGCCGCGCTCGAAGCAGGCTACACCGAGGACCTGTCGCTCGACGACGGCGTGACGCTCGCGCTGTCGGCACTCCGCGAGGCCGACGACGAACTCACCGCCAGTGAAGTGAGCGCCGTCACGCTGTCGGAAGATGGCTTCGTGACGCTCGACGAGGAGACGATCGCCGAAGCGTTCGCCGACGCCACCCCCGACTCGGACGAGGAGTAGATGACGACTGGGCCCGTGGCGACGCTGGAGCGCATTGCCGTCTATCCAGTGAAGTCGCTGGACCCCGAGTTCGTCGAGCGCACAGCAGTCGTCGAAAACGGCGGTCTCTCTGGGGACCGAGAGTACGCCATCTTCGACGCCGATGGAAACTACGTCAACGGGAAGCGCGAGCGGTCGATTCACCGAATCCGAAGTTCGGTCTCACTCGCCGACGAGACGATTCGACTCTCCGCGCCTGACTGCGAGGACTACCACGGCCCAATCGCTGACGCCGACGACTGGCTCTCGGCGTACTTCGGTTACGACGTGGAACTCCGTCGAGACCCCGCAGGCGGGTTCCCCGACGACACCACCGCTAGCGGCCCGACTATCATCTCGACGGCGACGCTCGAACAGGCCGCGTCGTGGTTCGACGGTATCGACACCGACGAGATGCGTCGACGACTCCGACCGAACCTCGAACTCGACGCCCCCGACCCGTTCTGGGAAGACCACCTGTTCGACAGCAGAGAGACGAGCGTGGAGTTCACTATCGGGTCCGTCTCGTTCGCGGGAATCAACCCCTGCCAACGCTGTGCCGTTCCAACCCGGGACCCGGACAGCGGCGAGGACACGCCGGGGTTCCGTGAGACGTTCGTGACGAAGCGCCGCGAGACACTGCCCGAGTGGTCCGGTGGCGACTGGTTCGACCACGACTTCCGACTCATGGTCAACACCGTCGTTCCGGAGGCGTCGTGGGGCGAGTCGCTCACCGTGGGTGACCACGTTGCCGTTGGCGACGTGGTTCCCGTCGACGCCGTTTCTGGCTGATCAGGCCCCGTATTTTACCACTCAGGTGGTCCCTCTGTTACCATCTAGTGGTCCCTCTGTTACCACCCAGTGAACTTGTCGCGTCGGTAGAGGTCGAGTTCGCTGACGGTCGAGTCGTCCTGGAGCGCCGCGAAGCGAATCGCGTTGGCAATCTCTTCGGGTTCGGTGACTTCGCCCGCCTCGAACCGAACTTCGAACGATTCGCCGTCTTCCGACCCGAACTCCGTCCGAACCTCACTCGGGTTGACCACCGTGATGCCGATGTCGGCGTCGCCGACCTGTCCTTCTAGACTGTGTGCAAAGCCACGGACCCACCACTTCGACGCGGCGTACACCGGGTTGAACGGACGTGGATACTGTCCGGCGAAACTCCCGACGAAGATGAGGTTCCCCGCCGTCTCGCGGAGGTGCGGCAGGGCAGCGCGCGAGATGAAGAAGACGCCGTCGACGTTCGTATCCATCATCTGTCGGTACTCGGTGGTCGTCATCGACTCCACGTCCGACCCGCGTCCGAGGCCGGCGTTGTTCACCACCACGTCGACACGTCCGAACTCGTCGACCGTCTGGTCGAACGCCGCTTCGACGGCGTCTTCGTCGCGCACGTCGGTTGGAATCACGAGCGTCTCGACGCCGTGGTCGGATTCGAGTGCTTCGGCGATGCGGAGCAGTCGGTCTTCGCGCCGAGCGAGGAGAACGACGTTCGCGCCCGCGTCTGCGAGGGCGTGTGCGGTAGCTTCGCCGATACCCGCACTCGCGCCGGTGACGAGTGCGACACGGTCTGTGAGATTGTCACGCATGGGTGTCGATGTGATGGGCAAGACAATCAACGATTCCCTTCTGTGGGTTATTGCAGTCCGCGACTGGAAGGTTCACCTGCGCTCCCTGGCCGCCACCCACGTCTTTACATCACACCACCGGCTTGAGAGAGGCATGTTCACACTCACCGGCGCACGGGTCGTCGACATCGACGGAACCCGCGAAGCCAACGTAGTTATCGACGAATCGACGGGACGAATCGAGTCTGTCGGTGACGAAATCGAAGGAGAGACGCGCGACGTGTCCGGGAACGTCGTCGCACCCGGACTCATCGACGCACACGTCCACTTGATGATGGACAGTCGCCCCGACGTGGCGTCGTACCGAAGCGAAACCGTCGAGCGGGCCTGTTACCGAGCGACCGCCAGCCTCCGCGAGACACTCGAAGCAGGCGTCACCACGGTCCGTGACCTCGGGTCGCCGGGAGACCTCGCGACGAGTGCGAAAGTCGCCGTCGCCGACGGTGATGTCCCCGGGCCGCGCGTCCTCGCTGCGGGCGAGAACGTCGTCATGACCGGCGGTCACGGCCACTGGTTTGGCCGCGAGGCAGACGGCCCTGACGAGGTTCGAAAGGCTGCCCGAGAGCAACTCAAACGCGGCGCCGACGTGGTCAAGTGCATGGCGACTGGCGGCGTGCTCACGGAGGGCGCAGTCACGGGTGCACCGGAACTCACCGAAGAGGAGATGCGCGCGCTGGTCGAGGCTGCGAGCGCCAAAGGCATCCCCACTGCGGCCCACGCCCACGGCGAAGAAGGTATCAAAAACGCCACCCGCGCAGGCATCACCAGCATCGAACACGGGATGTTCATGGACGAAGAGGCGGCGTCGCTCCTCGTCGAGAACGGAACCTACTGGGTGCCGACCGCCTCGGCAGTCCTCGAAATCGTCGAACACGGTATCGACGCCGGAATCCCCGAAGAAGCAGTCGCCAAGGCCGAAGATGCCGCCGAGCGCTTCGAAGTCGCGTGGGAACACGCGCTCGACGCTGGCGTGAAGATTGCCATGGGAACCGATGCGGGGACGCCGTTCAACGAACACGGACAGAACGCGCTCCGTGAGATGGAACTGATGGTCGAGTACGGCCTCTCACCGGCCGAGGCACTCGAAGCGGCGACAGTCAGCGCAGCAGACTTGCTCGGGCTGGACGACGTTGGCAAAGTCGCCGAAGGCTACGTCGCAGACCTCGTCGTACTCGAAGCCGACCCGAGCGAAGATGCGAGCGCGTGGCAGACGACCCAGCAGGTGTATCGCGCCGGCTCACAGGTCGTCTAATCGCAACACGGCAGCGGGTGTCACGGCCGCGTTGAAGCGACAACCTTTTACGAAACCACGCGATAATTGTGAATGTACCAACGTGCTCTGTTGGTGTAGTCCGGCCAATCATATCACCCTCTCACGGTGATGACCAGGGTTCGAATCCCTGACGGAGCACTTTTCCCAATTCTGACCCGCGAGCGACAGCGAGCGGTGTCTGATTCCAAACTGCGGAGGAAGGGATTCGAATCAGGGAGCGACTGAAAGGAGCGACCGTGGTTCGAATCCTATCTCACCGATTCAGTACCCCAACTATTTCACCACCGCTCTACTACCCGAACGAGGATGTTACTCGCGGGAACGGTGGTTGCGGACGCGACCACCATCATCGAAGACGGGGCTATCGTCGTCGAAGACGACCGTATCGTCGCAGTCGGCGACAGAGCGTCGGTCGAAGAGACGTACCCAACGCACGAGCGACGCGAGTTCGACATCGTCGCACCGGGACTCGTCGGCGGACACGTCCACTCGGTTCAGTCACTCGGGAGAGGCATCGCCGACGACACCTCGCTCCTCGATTGGTTGTTCGACCACGTCCTCCCCATGGAAGCCGGCCTCGACGCCGACGGGATGCGCGTCGCCGCAGAACTCGGCTACCTCGAATGCATCGAGTCCGGGACGACGACGGTCATCGACCACCTCTCTGTCCGACACGCCGAGGAAGCCTTCGAGGCGGCCGGAGAGATGGGAATTCGCGGGCGTATTGGGAAAGTGCTGATGGACACGAACTCACCCGACGACCTGCAAGAAGACACCGACGCAGCGCTGGCGGAGTCGAAACGACTCATCGAACAGTACCACGACACCTTCGACGGCCGACTCCAGTACGCGGTCACACCGCGATTCGCGATAACCTGCTCCGAAGCGTGCCTGCGCGGCGTGCGCGAACTCGTCGACGCCTACGACGGGGTTCGAATCCACACTCACGCGAGCGAGAACCGAGACGAAATCGCGACCATCGAGGCCGAGACGGGGATGCGGAATATCCACTGGTTACACGAAGTCGGCCTCACCGGCGACGACGTCGTTCTCGCCCACTGTGTCCACACAGACGAGTCTGAACGTGAGGTACTCGCCGAGACGGGTACGCACGTCACCTACTGCCCGTCGTCGAACATGAAACTCGCGTCGGGCATCGCGCCCATCACCGACTACCTCGACCGCGGCATCAACGTCGCACTCGGCAACGACGGCCCGCCGTGTAACAACACGCTCGACCCCTTCACCGAGATGCGACAGGCCAGTCTCCTTCAGAAAGTCGACTCGCTCAACCCGACGAACACGCCCGCGTCGACCGTCTTCGAGATGGCGACCAGAAACGGCGCGAAAGCCGCCGGATTCGACCGTGTGGGGTGTCTCCGTGAGGGGTGGAAAGCCGACGTCGTCGGCCTCACGACCGACGTGACGCGCGCAACACCACTTCACGACGTGCTGTCACACCTCGTCTTTTCGGCCCACGGCGACGACGTGGTCTTCACGATGGTCGACGGCAACGTGCTCTACGACGGTGGCGAGCACGTTCGCGCGGACGCAGACGCCATCCGTCGCCGCGCGCGAGCGTACGCGGAGACAATTGGCACCGACACACCCGCTATCGACAACTGACGGGTCTCGAATCCCGTTCTCCCTGCGAAACCGGCCACCATCGCCGCATCTATCTCTCCACACTCCCGCACCAGAGGTATGGCTGTTCGCCTCCGCCCCGCGACGGAGTCTGACCTCCCCGCTATCCGTGACATCTACGAACCGTTCGTCGAACAGACGGCGATTACGTTCGCGTACGACCCGCCCAGCGTCGCCGACCTCGAAACGAAACTTCGAAAGAAGACACATCACCCGTGGCTGGTCTGTGAACTCGACGGGAACGTCGTCGGATACGCGTACGCCGGCCCAATCCGAGAGCGCGAGGCCTACCAATGGGCAGTCGAGACGTCGATATACGTCGACCCCGAGTTCCAGCGCCGTGGCGTCGCTCATGGACTGTACACCGCACTCCTCGACGTCCTCGAACGACAAGGCTACGTGACCGCGTACGCGGTCATCACGACCCCGAATCCGGCCAGTATCGCGTTCCAC
The DNA here is from genome assembly GCF_009674585.1 of Haloferax marinisediminis. Classification (NCBI taxonomy): domain Archaea; kingdom Methanobacteriati; phylum Methanobacteriota; class Halobacteria; order Halobacteriales; family Haloferacaceae; genus Haloferax; species Haloferax marinisediminis. Next base: position 1,806,536 of record NZ_WKJP01000001.1, read on the forward strand.
GAGTCGTTCGGCTTCGAACGCGTCGGTCGATTCGAGCGAATGGGCTTCAAGCACGACGAGTGGCACGACGTGGAGTGGTGGGAACTGGACCTACGCGCACACCCGAACGACCCCGACGAACCGCTCTCGGTCGCGACAGCGCAGACTCACGACTGGTGGGACGAAGCACTTGCGCGCGGCGCCGCGTCCGTCGACGACACCGCACAGAGCTAAGGAGACGTTCTGGTACCGGTGTGCAGTTAGACTTGCGCTCCGGCAGACTCTTCTCTGACCGACTCGGTTTCGGTGCCCGACACGCCGTGGTCGGAGTCGGTAGTTCCCGCCCGTTCGAGGACGTAGCGTTCGACAGCAGCAGACAGCATCGACTGCCAGTCGTCGAACTCGGAGTGTGTATCCACGTATCGGTCCCACTTGTGGGTCGGGATGGACTCGAAGGACTCCTGGTCGGAGACGTCGAATCCGCTGTTATCCACGAATTCACCGATCGATGTCGCATCACAGCGTGATTCGACCCACGACGGTGGGAACAGGTCTGCGAGCGTCACTTCGCCGCCGAGTCCCCCGATCTCGACGTCGAGTGCTGCTGCGGACGTTTCGGCCTCACCCATACACCGCCCCTGCACCCGAGTGTATAACCGTGTTACGGTTGCGGTCAGTGAAGGTCAGTTCGTAGAGATAATCTCGACCACATCACGATGTTCGAGTTCGTGGTCAGAGCCAATCTGGCGCTTCGAGTGGCAGTCGATGCCGTGGAGGAGCCCGTCGCCGATGTCGGAGTGGAGATGGTACGCGAAGTCTTCGGTCGTCGACCCCTCGGGGAGGATAAAGCAGTCGCGGAAGACGCCCTGCGAGTCGGACTTCCCGTTGGCGCTTCCGGGGAAGATGGCGATTGCGCCCATCACGTCGAACAGAGCCATCTCGAGTGACTGCTGGACGCCCGTCCCGCCGTACTCGGAGATGAACTCACGAATCTGTTCGAGACCCGCTTCCTGTTCCTCACTCACGTCGCCGACGATCTCGAAGTCGTCGTCACCGGGCTGGTAGTCGAGGACGTCGCCTTCGTCGGCGTTCTTCAGCGCCTTCTCCGCGTGGGCACTCGTCGGGGTGAACGTGAGGTGGTCGTAGTCGGGGTCCGACGTGATTTCCTCGTAGTTCTCTTGGGAAACTGGCTTGTCCATCTTGTTCGCCGCGATGATTATCGGTTTCGTGCGCTTGCGAATCTCGCGGGCGAGCGCCTCTTTGTCCTCGTCGTCCCACTCGTCGGGGTCGAGTCCGATGTCCAGAGAGAGAATGACCTGCTTGATTTCGTCTTTGTTCGTCTTGAACGCCGACATCTGCTCGGCGAGGTCGACTTCGATGTCCTTCTCTTCGCCGTGGTAGCCCGACCGGTACCGGTCGATACCCTTCTCGAGGATGCCGAGATACCACATGTCGAGTTCGTTCTCGAGGAAGTCGATGTCCTCGCGAGGGTCGTGGCCCTCGGTTGCCTCGCCTTCGATGTCTGTCTCGCCGGAGAAGTCGACGACGTGAACGAGAACGTCCGCTTCGTTGAGGTCGGTCAGGAACTGGTTGCCGAGGCCCTTTCCCTCGTGGGCACCGGGGATGAGACCCGCGACGTCGACGAGTTTGACCGGGACGAAGCGCATGCCGTCGTCACAGTAACCGACAGAGGGTGTACACGATTCGTCGAACTCGGGGGCCGCACACTCGACACGGACGTACGCCTCACCGATGGAGGGGTCAATCGTCGTGAAGGGATATGCGCCCTCCGGAACGTCGTTCATCGTCGCCGCATTGAAGAAACTGGATTTCCCGACGGAGGGTTTTCCGACGAGACCGATCTTGTAACTCATTCGTTGGTCGGACTGGCGGGACGAACGCTAATAACGGTTCGACGTTCGTCTGCGCTGTGTGTGGAATTCACACGCTAGCGAGGCCGTGGCGAGTGATTCCACGGACGTGACCCCGAGGGGAAGACACCCGAGGTCGCCACGCTACATCGACCCGACTGGCCGCCCGGCAGACGTCCGGTGCATCTTTGTCCTCACGTCGCAGAGTTCCGCTGATGACCGATTCGGACGACACGAGTGCGACCGACGAGACACAGGATGCAGACACGTTCGGCGTCGGCATCCACGTCACGGACACCGAACTTCGGTTCGTGGTCAACGTCCCGTCCGACATCGACTCCGGATGGACGAACCCCGAGGCGTTCCAGCAACTCGTCGAACGCATCACGTGGGACATCCTCGACCAACAAGACGTCCTCAGCACCATCGCCTCGAAGGCACCCGACGGCGAGACGGTGTTCCTCGGGACAGTCACGCTTCGCCCCGACGAGACGCTCGTCGACCACACACTTCGGACACCGTCGTTCGAAACGGCGTGACGTACTCTTCCACACACCCGTGCACGACTCCGAACTGACGACCGAACTGGCGATTCGAGAGATGCAGGACGCAGCGCTCTCGAAAGCACTTGTCGACGTCGACGGAGAAGGCCAGTCTGGCAGCGACACCCAGTCGAGACAGTCGTTCGCCCTCGCAGGCGCACTCGAGACTGCCAGACGCGAATCGGCGACTGCAACGTTCGATAGCGGCGGCATCACCCTCGCTGCGTCGCTCGCGTTCATCTCGACGGTATTCGCCGACCGACGGCTTCGTGATTCACTTCGGTCTCCAGTCCGTGCGACCGACGACTCAGCGTGGTATCCGAGCGGCGTCCCTGCACGTGTCGACGACGAACTCGTCGTCACCGGTGCAACCCTCGCAGTCGAGCGATTCGACGTGTCGGTGGAGCGAGTCAGCACACTGTGCGATATCGACGCTGAAAAGATTACTTCGGCCGAGTGACCGGCCACCTACTCGTCACACTCCCTGCTCGTCACGCTCCGCTTCGACAGCGGCGGCGCTCTGGGTCGCGTATTCTCCGAAAAAACTGCGTTCGACGACGAGGCGTTAGTTACCGTTGCCTTTGCCGTTGTTCGACTTTCCGTTGTTCTTGGAGTCTTCCTCATCGGTCGACTCCTCTTCTTCAGTCGACTCTTCCTCTTCGGTCGAGTCGTCGTCGGTGGTTTCTGCGTCAGCGTCTTCTGCGTCAGCGTCTTCGTCAGTGTTGCCCTTCTTCGCGTGTTCAGGTGGGCCCTGTTTCTTGTCGCCCTTGTCCTTCTTTCCAGCGTGGTCTGGGCGCTTTTCGTCTGCCTTACCTGGGTTGTTCTCGGTCACGAACTCCGAGACTGCCTGACCCATCGGGCCTTCGACAGTGCTCTGCTTGAGGCGCTCGACGAACGTGCTGACGAACGCACCGAACGGGTCGTCTTCTTCGAGTTCACCGTCGATCGTGACGGTCTTCGAGATGGTCTGCCCTTCGTACTCGGCGGTTACTTCGAGCGTCGTGTTGTTCTGGAGTGGGGCCGCGAGGTCGACCGTACCGTTCTCGTCGGTCTCGTAGTCGCCAGCATCCGTGTAGTCACCGCTAACGGTGACGTTCGCACCCTCGAGGGGTTCATCGTCGTCAGTGACGTTGATGACGATGGTCGTGTTGTCGACCTGTTCGACCGTCAGTCCGAGGTCGTTGCCGTCGACACTGACCGTGGTTTCTGCCGTCAGGTCACCACTCGACGCGTTGAACGTGAGGTTCGTGGCGTTCGCGGGTTCGACAACTTCGACGGTGCCGTTGGCGTCCGTCTGGTACGTGTCGTTCTCGTAGTCGGTCCCGTTGACCTGCACCGACGCGCCTTCGACCAGTTCGTCGTACTGCGTGACGGTGGCAGTCAGCGTGTCGTTGGCGTCGTCCTGCTCGACAGAGACGTCGAGCGACTCATTGAGTGGGATGAGCTCTTCGGAGACTTCCGTCGTGTTGTTCCCATCTTCCGTGGTGACGTTCAGCGTGACGGTCACGCGTTCTTCCGGGTTCGGGAGTTCGACGGTGCCGTTCGAGTCCGTCTGGTACGTGTCGTTACCGCTGTAGTTACCGTTCGATTCGACGACGACCGTCGCATTATCGACGGCCGTGTTGTCTGTATCGTTCCGCGTCACGGTCACTGTCGCGTTGCCCGTCTCGACGTCTTGGGAGACGCCGACCTGGAGGGACTGGTCGTCGCTTTCTGCGGCGACGGCCCCGGGGACCATCGCGACGGTCAGCATCGCAATGACCATGATTGCTGTGATGAGTTTGCTACCGCGCATGTACCCCTCTCTTCTAACCCCGATACGGTAAAAGGGGTCAATCGTGACTTCGGTTTTCGCTGAATTTCACGTTATTCAACTATTCTTGAATCGGGCTTTTGTCTGTCGATTTTCGTCCATTTTCGACCGAGAACAACCCGGATGGTACTGATAGTGTTTCACCACAGTGGCGGACGCCGACTTCGAGCCTTCCACCGCGTTCGAGTGGGAAAACACCGGGTCGAGGAAGGGGTTCGACCACCACGAGTGGTCGTGTTTTGGTGGATCGCGTATCGAGTCACGGCCGTCTTTAGACGGACGTGTGTCGAAGAGCGCCCGGGTGGAGAACGAGTGCAGTAGCGATGCGTGGGGAGACGCGAAGCGACGCTCTCCAGCGAGCCGGGTACACTCGCGATTCAATGAGCTGGATGCACTCACGATTCAATGAGCTAAATGCACTCGTGACTCCGAGCCCGATGCTCCCGCGACTCGACAGCGCTGCCGCTCTCGGATGAAAACTGCGAGCGGGAAGAATCCCACTCGCCATAAATGAAGAAAGCCCACCGGAGGAATCTCCGGTGGGCTTTCTGAGTATGAGTAGGGGCGGCGAACTGGATTTCCCAGAGGATCGCTCACTCCAGTACTGACCAGAACGCAGGTGAGCTTAACTTCCGTGTTCGGGATGGGTACGGGTGGAACCTCACCGCTCTGGCCGCCTTAATTCCGATCGATGGAATCGAACCATCGCCATACCAATATCGGTGGCGTCGATGTTGATTTTTGTACGTGCAATCCAGTTTGCGCCTGGACCCGTTCTCGGGTCTCAGTGCGTATGAATGTGGCTTGGTCTGTTAGTGCTCGCGGGCTGAACAACTCGTTGCCTCGTTGCGTACACCCCGAGTCTATCGAACTCGTCTTCTACGAGTGACCTCAGTGGAACTTCTTTTCCGTGTAGGTTTCGAGCTTAGATGCTTTCAGCTCTTACCCTGCGGTGCGTAGCTGCCCGGCAACTGCCCTCTCGGACAACCGGTACACCAGTGGCACCCATTCGTAGTTCCTCTCGTACTATACGAACGTTCACGTCATGTTCCTAAACACCCCCAATAGATAGCAGCCGACCTGTCTCACGACGGTCTAAACCCAGCTCACGACCTCCTTTAATAGGCGAACAACCTCACCCTTGCCCGCTTCTGCACGGGCAGGATGGAGGGAACCGACATCGAGGTAGCAAGCCACCGGGTCGATATGTGCTCTTGCCGGTGACGACTCTGTTATCCCTAAGGTAGCTTTTCTGTCATCTACGGGTCCCATGAATGAACCTCGTAGGTTCGCTAGACCACGCTTTCGCGTCAGCGACACTCGTTGGGAATGTCACTGTCAGACTTCCGTTTGCTCTTGCGCTCTTCCACGAGTTTCCGACTCGCGTGAGGAAATCTTTGGGCGCGCTCGATATCTTTTCGAGCGCGTACCGCCCCAGTCAAACTGCCCGGCTACCGGTGTCCTCCGCCAGGAGTGAGAGTCGCAGTCACTAACGGGTAGTATTTCAATGATGCCTCGGTGGCCCGCTGGCGCGGGTACCTGTGTAACGGCTCCTACCTATGCTGCACATTAGCGACCACGTCTCAGCGACAGCCTGCAGTAAAGCTCTATAGGGTCTTCGCTTCCCCTTGGGGGTCTCCAGACTCCGCACTGGAACGTGCTGTTCACCGGGCCCAACGTTGGGACAGTGACGCTCTCGTTGATCCATTCATGCAAGCCGCTACTGAAGCGGCAAGGTACTACGCTACCTTAAGAGGGTCATAGTTACCCCCGCCGTTGACGGGTCCTTCGTCCCATTGTAATGGGTGTTCAGATACCCGCACTGGGCAGGATTCAGTGACCGTACGAGTCCTTGCGGATTTGCGGTCACCTATGTTGTTACTAGACAGTCGGAGCGTCCGAGTCACTGCGACCTGCTCGATCAAGAGCAGGTATCCCTTATCGCGAACTTACGGGACTAACTTGCCGAATTCCCTAACGTCGGTTGATCCCGACAGGCCTTGGCTTGCTCTGCCAGCGCACCTGTGTCGGATCTCGGTACGATTATCTTGCTCGTCTTTTCACGGGCTCTAGGTACCGCCGAGTTTCCCTATCTCACCATTCTTTCGCTTCGTGCCATTACGGCTTCCACGAAGTTCGGTGATTCGACGGGGCGAAGGCCCCGCTCGGTGTTTCCTAAAGCGTCGACTTTTAGTGCAAGATAGTACTGGAATATTAACCAGTTTCCCTTTCATCTATTTCGAGTTACGGATAGACTTAGGATCGACTAACCCTCGGCTGATTAGCAGTGCCGAGGAACCCTTGCGCGTAAGGCCGTCGGGGTTCACACCCGACTCTCGCTGCTACTGAGACCATGATTTTCTTTGCTGCTCGGTCCACACGAAGTCTCCCCCGTGCTTCCACCCAAACAGTATGCCAACCTACGGAATCGTACTATGAGTACGCCGCCAGGTCTCGGAGGTGGATTTGAGCCCCGATCATTTTCGACGCCTCGAACCTCGGCCGGTAAGCTGTTACGCTATTCTTAGAGGGTAGCTGCTTCTAAGCTCACCTCCCGGCTGTTTAGGGCTCGAGACAATCTTCAATCGCACTTAATCCACACTTTGGGTCCTTAACCTAGCTCTGGGTTGTCTCCCTCACGGTGCACAAGCTTACCCCGCACACCGGACTCCCTGAGTCTACGACGTTCGTAAGTTCGGAGTTTGACAGGGAAGCGAACTCCTCTCGGAGTCCGGATTCCCAATCGGTCGCTCTACCTCACGAACTATCTCATCAGAGGTCATGCTTCGACATGTTTCGGTTGGAACCAGCTGTTGCCAAGTTCGATGGGCCTTTCACCCCTACACCAGAGTCACGAGAGGGTATTGTAGGACACCAACTCTAACGGGCCTCCACGCAGCTTTCGCCACGCTTCACCCTGCTCCGGCGTAGATCACTTGGTTTCGGGTCGCATCCGGTTGGCTCCCCGCCCTTGAAGACGGTGGCCCTGGTCAAAGACTGCGGCCGTATCGGTTTCCCTATGCCTCCGGGGGTTCACCCCTTAGACTCGCCAGTCAGATGCACTCCATGGTTCGTTTTTCAAAACGTACGACGTAACATCGGCTTCGTCTGAGTCTTACTGTGAGATCGCTCTCGGTTCATTCGTCAGACGACCTTGTATGCTACATCGCTCTATCGCCAACTGATTTCAAGCCCTATTGCACCGCCCTTTTCGGGGTGCTTTTCAGCGTTCGCTCACGCTACTTGTTCGCTATCGGTCTCGAGGAGTGTTTAGTCTTCGCAGTTGATGCCTGCGTAATTCACGAGGGATATCCAACCCCCGCTATTCTGGAACAACCCCGGGACCTTTCTCTTATGTTACGGGGTTTTCACCCTGTATCACGCTCCGTTCCAGGAGACTTCACATAAGATCCAGGTCCGTTACGGGTAGTCCGTACACCACATTGCCCGAAGGCTTCGGTTTGGACTGTGTCGCTTTCACTCGCCGTTACTCACGATATCGCGGATTGCTTTCTTTTCCTGCTCCTACTAAGATGTTTCAATTCGGAGCGTTCCCCATTGCGCAAGGCAATTGCGTGGGGATTCCCATTCGGAGATCCTCAGTTCTTTCCCTCCATGCGGGTCCCTGAGGCTTTTCGCAGCTTGGCACGTCCGTCATCGGCTCTCGAGCCGAGCTATCCACCAGCTGGCACAGTAGCCAGTTGATATAGTCACTGTGACCCGGAGAACGGGTCCAGTGGACGCCTGGATTGCACGTACACACGGTTTCATCAAACGCCCAGTAGTCTTCTGGCGCGTTTTCGACCCTTCCCAACCACGCTTGCGCGGGTTGGTGCATCAGTCGTCAATGCTCATTCCTTCGTATCGTCGTCCCACACTTAAGGGGCACGATTCAACGAGGGTTGAACATTGCTTACCATGGACCCACAGGGATTCGAACCCTGGGCATCCTCCTTGCAAAGGAGGCACTCTACCACTGAGCTATGGGCCCGTGTCAGCCCTAGTAGTTCTAAGGTGTCCGAACGGACGTCAGCGAACTCGGGAGATCGAAAGTGAGCCACCCCGTCGGGGTGGTCTCGTTCGTTAGGAGGTGATCCAGCCGCAGATTCCCCTACGGCTACCTTGTTACGACTTAAGCCCCCTTGCGAAGCCCAGATTCGACTGTCGTGTGACAGCCTCATCCGGACCTCACTCGGGTGCTTTGACGGGCGGTGTGTGCAAGGAGCAGGGACGTATTCACCGCACTCTTATGAAATGCGATTACTACCGAATCCAGCTTCATGAGGGCGAGTTTCAGCCCTCAATCCGAACTACGATCGAGTTTAGGAGATTAGCGTTCTCTTTCGAGATAGCAACCCATTGTCTCGACCATTGTAGCCCGCGTGTAGCCCAGCTCATTCGGGGCATACTGACCTACCGTTGCCCGTTCCTTCCTCCGCTTTAGCAGCGGCAGTCCTTCTAATGTACCCAGCCAGTCGAAACTGCTGCTGGCAATTAGAAGTGCGGGTCTCGCTCGTTGCCTGACTTAACAGGACGCCTCACGGTACGAGCTGACGGCGGCCATGCACCTCCTCTCTATAGCATCGTGGCAAGGTCATCAACCTGACCGTCATTACTATAGTCGGAGCTGGTGAGATGTCCGGCGTTGAGTCCAATTAAACCGCAGGCTCCTCCGGTTGTAGTGCTCCCCCGCCAATTCCTTTAAGTTTCATCCTTGCGGACGTACTTCCCAGGCGGCTCGCTTCTCGGCTTCCCTACGGCACAGCACAGGCTCGTAGCCTGTGCCACACCTAGCGAGCATCGTTTACAGCTAGGACTACCCGGGTATCTAATCCGGTTCGAGACCCTAGCTTTCGTCCCTCACCGTCGGATCCGTCTTCTCGAGGTGCTTTCGCCATCGGTGGTCCGTCCAGGATTACGGGATTTCACTCCTACCCCGGACGTACCCCTCGAGCCTTCCGGTCCCAAGCCACGTGGTTTCCACCGGACGCCCGCCAGTTAAGCTGGCGGATTTCCCGATGGACCTTCGTGGCCGGCTACGGACGCTTTAGGCCCAATAATATCGGTCATCACTTGGGCTGCCGGTATTACCGCGGCGGCTGGCACCGGTCTTGCCCAGCCCTTATTCCCCGACCGCCTTACAGTCGGGAAAAGCGAGGACTATATGCCCTCGCACTTGGGGTCCCCTTATCGCACTTGCGTACAGTGTAAAGGTTTCGCGCCTGCTGCGCCCCGTAGGGCCCGGAATCTTGTCTCAGATTCCGTCTCCGGGCTCTTGCTCTCACAACCCGTACCGATTATCGGCACGGTGGGCCGTTACCCCACCGTCTACCTAATCGGCCGCAGACACATCCTACGGCGCCGGAGCGTTTGGGAGAGTCGGCATTTCCAGCGCGACTCCCCTATGAACTATTAGCCTCAGTTTCCCGAGGTTATCGTTCTCCGTAGGGTAGTTTGTCCACGTGTTACTGAGCTTTTCGCAACGAGTATAAGCTCGTACAACTAGCATGGCTAAATCGGACCCCAATAGCAATGACCTCCGGCAGGATCAACCGGAATGGGTCGCGACCATTTAAACCTGGTCGCGGGGTGTTGGCGGGTGAATGGCAGCATAATGCTGTCAAATCACCGTTCAAAGGTCCGAGTTCGCTGATATCCGTTCGGATATCACCGAACTACTAGGGCTAACATCAGATACCGTCTTGCGGCGTACCGCAGGGGCGGAATCCTCATTTCCTTCGGATTTGAATCGAGGTGGTTCGAGGGTATAAACCCGTCGAACCTCGCTCGACCCAACCCGTGAATCGGGACGCGTTGAAACGCCCCGAAATCGCGTTGTGTCGTTCGCATTCTTCCGAAATGCCTTGGACCACTTAAGGCCGTCGTATCATCGGCGCCCCGGGAAGGTGTGTCATCCCGTGATGCGCCAAACGACCTTGGGTCGGTGGGCGTTCGGACGAAGCCTTCGGGGGGAGTGCCCCCGTGCGCTTCTTCACATTACTTCGAATGGCACGGTTACATTTAACGCCGTTGATTTAGTGGCTCTGTGGGAAAAATAGACACGAGGGGTGCCATAACTTCACGCGTGTCCACTCGTGACATCATTTCCATATCGAGTGAAATGAAGTATTAGTTTCGCGCACGTGCGAAGCGACGACGGAACCGACTCCGTTGAACTCGGTTTATAACGGGTCGCTTTATAAGGAAGGAGGTATGATTAAAAAGCGAGCAATGAGTGGGCCGGCAGACTCCATCGAGATTCAGAACGTAGTCGCATCGACCGGGATCGGTCAAGAGCTCGACCTAGAAGCACTTGCCGACGACCTTCCCGGTGCTGATTTCAACCCAGACAACTTCCCAGGCCTCGTCTACAGGACGCAAGAACCGAAGGCCGCAGCCCTCATCTTCCGTTCTGGGAAGATCGTGTGCACCGGTGCAAAGAGTATCGACGACGTGCACGAGGCGCTCGGAATCATCTTCGACAAACTCCGGGAACTGAGTATCCCTGTCGACGAAGAACCCGAGATTACGGTTCAGAACATCGTCTCCAGTGCGGACCTGGGCCACAACCTGAACCTGAACGCACTCGCTATCGGTCTCGGCCTCGAAGACGTCGAGTACGAGCCAGAGCAGTTCCCCGGACTCGTCTACCGGATGGACGAGCCGAAGGTCGTCATCCTTCTGTTCGGTTCCGGGAAAATCGTCATCACCGGCGGGAAACGGACTGACGACGCAGAGACGGCCGTCGAGGAAATCGTCGAGCGTATCGACGCCCTCGGCCTTCTCGGATAGCGTTTCCAACGAACACTTTCTTCGGACTGCACGCTGACGAGCGATGCGTCCACAAGTGTAAAATGTTGAACAGTCTAACGACTTAGCATGAATCCACGGGAAGATGTGGCGTTCCTCGTTGGGTCACGGAGCAGGGAGTCGATACTCCAGACACTCGCAGAAAAGCCACGTCGTCCAACTGACCTCGCACGCGTGTGTGGGTGCGCTCGCGAGACTGCACAGCGCACACTCGCAGGGTTTTGCGACCGCGGATGGGCGCGAAAGGCCGACGGATTGTACCGCCTCACCCCCGGCGGGAAGATGGTCTACGAGCAGTATCAGGATCTCATCGATACGGTCGAATGTGCAGACCGAATGAGCGAGTTCCTGACGAACGTCGAAGGCATCTGCGAGGACGTGCCGCACGACGTCCTCACCCAGTTGTCCGTCACGACGGCCGCGGACAACGACCCGCACGCACCCATCAACCGATATCTCACCGTCCTCGGGAGCGAACCGGTAGACGAGTTCCGTGGTGTCTCTCCCATCGTAAGTCGAGTTTTCAACGAAGCAGCGGAGCGGGTGATTGGACCAGAGACGACGATGGAACTCGCCATCGACCACGACGTGCTCGAGCGGTCGATTACAGAGTACACAGACGCCTTCGAACTCGGGCAAGAACTCGACCAATTCTCGCTTCGCGTCGTGGACGAGACTCTCGAATTCGGCCTCCTCCTCGTCGACGGCCATGGAGTGGTTGCTGCGTACGACGACGACGGAAACATGGTTGCCCTCGTCGACGGTGACGAACCAGAAGTCGTGACCTGGGTCGAACAGTTGTACGAGTCACTTCGGGCAGCGTCGGTTCCTGTCGAACGTGACGCCTCGGTCGAACAGGTCTTCGAATAGGACAGACCAAACCGAGAGACTGCTCTCTGATACTGACTATCACACGGCCGTGACTGACCCGGTCACACGTGATATTTCCAGTCACATCACTACGCAATAAAGTATAAGTCGGCTCTCTTCCGAGAGGTAGTTGCAGTGGTAACGTAGGCCCCGCTGACGATTCGGTACGTCTACACTTCTCGGACGTGGGTCCCTTCCCTCCGTTAGACGTCTTCAGTAAGGACGTCTTTCACCACGTCTGGGTCTTCGAGAAGCTGATGTTTGGTGTAACTCCCCTCAGCACTGCCGCCACTGTGTTTCGATTGCTCGATGATGTCGAGGAACGCGTGTTCTTTCAGTAAGTCACGGACGCGACGGAGCGAGAGGCTATCAGAGCCCTGTTGTCGGCAGATATTCTCGTAGACTTCGTACACCCGACTCGTGCGGAACCCGTCTTGCTGCTGGTTGGAGAGTGAGAGAATCGCCAGTGCCTGGAGGACGTAGCGGGAGTGCGGCGTCGACCCACGAATGAGCTCGCGGAATCGGTCGGTCTCTGCGCGCTGGCGCGCCTGCGTGACGAAGTTCTCTTTGACGGTGTTGGCACCCATGGACTGTGCGATTTCGCCAGCGTATCGGAGGATGTCGATTGCCTTGCGGGCGTCCCCGTGTTCACGGGCCGCGAGTGCTGCAGCGCGTGGAATCGTAGACGGGTCCAAAACACCGTCACGGAACGCGTCGCTCCGTGCTTCCATGATATCTCGAAGTTGGTTGGCATCGTACGGCGGGAAAACGAACTCGCGTTCACACAGGCTGGACTTGACGCGCTCGTCCATGCGGTCTTTGTACTGAATCTTGTTGCTGATGCCGATAACACCGAGTTTGCACCCTGCAATCTTCCCAGCCTCACCGGCCCGCGACAGTTGCATGAGGATGTCGTCGTCGCTCAACTTGTCGATCTCGTCGAGGATGATGAGGACCACGTCGTAGAGTGCATCGAGGATACGCCACAGACGCTTGTAGTACGTCGAGGTCGAAAGCCCCTTGTCCGGGACTTTGATGCTGGTTATCGCAGGGTCGTTGACGCTGTCGGCAATCGTCTGGACGGCCTGTGTCTCGGTAGTGTCCTGCGCACAGTCGACGTAGGCGAACGTCGCTTTCACGCCCTCTTCTTCGGCGGTGTCGACCAATCGTTGGGAGACGTACTTCGCACAGAGCGACTTCCCTGTCCCCGTCTTTCCGTATATCAGTACGTTGCTCGGACTCTGTCCGAAGATTGCAGGATTCACCGCCGTCGCGAGGTTCGAAATCTCGTCGTCGCGACCGACGATGCGACCTTCTCCCGGGAGATGATTAATCTCTAACAACTCCTTGTTCGCGAAGATGGGGTCCTCCCGGGTAAAGAGGTCGTCGCTGGCGTTAGGCATGTTCGCAACACACCACGTTTCCGGTGAAAGGACTTACCATTCGTCGCAGGACACACACACCACATTTCCGGTGAACGACCACGAACCTCCGTTTCCCGTCCACACGAAATGTAGGTGTGGGTTCACCGGAAACACGGTGTGGGGTGGGTTACCCGACTCCCAGTCGACGTTCGCCGCCGAAGAGACGACCGGACACTCCTCTCTCGGTCGGTTATCGAGAGCACTCGACCGAACCGCAACGAAACGGACCAGACGAGCACTCACCGGTCAGTCGGTCCGCTTCAGAACACACCACGAGAATACGAACTGCAACGAAGAGACGTCGGTGTCGAGAAGAATCATCTCGTCGGCCGAGCGTCGGAAAAGGCCTCGAAGAGCCCCTGAGAGTAGGGAATTCTGGACAACCAGTTCGACTCGAGCCTTACTCGAGTGACGAGTAAGTAGAAGTGCGCGAGTGTATCAATGGTCGGTAACACAAATAAACTATTTAATAGTTGCTATCAGTTGGGAAAACAGGACCTGCGACACCAGTCAGAGATAGCACAGTATCTCCCTCGACGGCGAGAGAGCTGGTCACCGCTCCACCGGAAACGTGGTGTCAACGACTGACATTCGAGGGGTGCGAGAAATCGGCGAACGAGGCGCGTTAACTGCAGATTTCACCGGAAACCCGGTGTGCAGGTAATAAGTGGACCGATTCGACTCGGTGACAGCAGTACACTAACCGAAAACACGGCAGGAATCCGGAGTATTCTCGCGTCACGGGTCCTCAATCACCGTCTCAGCGGTTCACCGGAAACCCGGTGTGTCTGTTTCCGTTCCCAGATCCCGACTTCCCCAACCCATCCCGCACACGTTTTGCAGTTTCACCGGAAACGTGGTGTCTGTCAGCGTTGTAACGTTCCCCCGAAGTCGACCCGTTCTCGTCACACACGTGTGCTGCCGGAAGCATCAGTAAAACTGTCACTTTCTCAGATAGATTCCGGCCGTTCGACTGGTTTCGACGTGGAACTGTCGGGGGACGACTGTTGGCCGATTCATCGGAAACGTGGTGTCTCTGCCTCTCTCTCGTCACTCCTCCGTTTCACCGGAAGCGAGGTGTGGTAACACCGTCACAACCGCCCGATGAGAAACAGTCGGAATCTGTCGAGACACGTCGAGGTACCACGTCTCATTCACCGGAAACGTGGTGTGGAACCACCTGACGTACAATCTAGAACTTCAGCTACGTCTGATTGTTCTGTTCTCGTGGCGTCAATGCAATTACCCTAGAGTGCGAATAAAATACTCATGCGTGTACTGGGCGAGGCGTGGGTACGCCTTCGCGAGTCCATCGGGAAAGTAGAGGCTACCAAGACGTGGTCGCTCGAGTGGTCGCGCCGGACCGAAACCCGGTGGTCGTACGACGACGAACTCATCGATTGCTTCCGATTCGACGATGGGTACGTAACGACTGTCCAGTACAAACGACAGGGAGTCAGGTGGCAACTCACACCCGGCCAAGTCCCACTCGCCAGTGCACTGGCGATGGCGCGACTCTATCTCGAACATCGCTTGACGCCACAGACAGACCGTGAAGGTCGCCCGTTCATCGGGCTCGCCGACCACGGGCCAGTACAGGTGTTCGAAGAGATTCCACCGGAACCAGTCGAGTACGTCTACCTCGACGGTATCCGGACACTCGAGGAGTTCCCCGAGTTCATCACTGCCGACGAGAGCCTTCGGTCGGTCTTCGAACGGATGGCCCCTGCACAGTCGAGAACCTCTCGGTGACAGTTCGTGTGTCGCAAGCCGTTTCCCCCTCGCGTTCGTACCCGAGTTGATGACTGCCGAGGACGAGGAGCGAACTGTTCGTCCGGATGAGTCTGATGGGTCGGACGCGCACACCGATACTGTCGACGACGTCGACGGTTCCAGCAGCGCCGATGGCACCAACAGTGTAGAAGATTCCTCCAGTGGTGAGGCGGGCGACGGCCCCGACCGTGCTGTCCTCGACCGACTCTCCGACGTAACCGAAGCGACCGTTCCGAGCGACGACGACCGGCCAACAGATGGTGTCTCGCTCGCCTCGTTCTACGATGCGCTCGAAGCCGAGGGCCGTCCGGTCGTGACGGCACAGCAAGTTGCTCGCCGGCTCGACGTGACGCAAGCGGACGCGATGGACGGACTCGGCGCCCTCGTCGACGCCGGCCGGGTCGAGAAAGTGAACGTCGAAACAGACCCCCTCGTGTGGTATCCCACCGAATGGGGAAAACTCGCCTCGCGCGAGCGAGTCGTCTTGTTCCCGAAGCGCCGCGAACTCGTCGTCGACAACCCGACACAGTACACACGCGCGCGCCTCTCACAGTTCGCACACCTCGTGGACACGACGGGTGACCGCGAGGGCCGAGGCCGCGGCTATCTGTACCGGATTCGCCAAGAAGACGTGTGGCAAGCCCCGTTCGACGACGTCCGCGACCTCATCGCGATGTTACGGTCGGTCGTCCCGGAGCGTTCGCCGCACCTCGAAACGTGGGTCGAAGACCAGTGGAAGCGCGCCCACCAGTTCCGTCTGTACACACACGAGGAGGGGTACACCGTCCTCCAGGCCGCGACCGAGAGTCTCATGGGGAACGTCGCGCTCCAGAAACTCGACGAAGACCAGATTTACGCCCCGATTTCCGACACGGAAGCGTGGGTCAGAGACGAATCAGTTGCCGCCATCAAACGGATTCTCTACGACGCAGGCTACCCCGTCGAAGATGACCGTGACCTCGAAGAGGGTGAAGCACTCGACGTATCGCTCCACGTCGACTTACGAGACTACCAGCAAGACTGGGTCGACCGCTTCCTCGACCAGCGGTCGGGCGTTCTCGTCGGCCCACCGGGTGCCGGAAAGACGATCGCCGGTATCGGTGCCCTCGCGGCCGTCGGCGGCGAGACACTGATTCTCGTACCGAGTCGTGAACTCGCCCGACAGTGGCGCGAAGAACTCCTCTCGACGACCGACCTCGACGAAGACCAAATCGGTGAGTACCACGGTGGAACCAAAGAAATCAGGCCGGTCACGATTGCGACCTACCAGACTGCGGGGATGGACCGCCACCGCTCGCTGTTCGACTCACGACGCTGGGGACTCATCATCTACGACGAAGCACACCACATCCCGAGTCGCGTCTTCCAACGGAGCGCCGACCTCCAGTCCAAACACCGTCTTGGGTTGTCGGCGACGCCCATCCGCGAGGACGACAAAGAAGCCGAGATTTTCACGCTCATCGGCCCACCAATCGGAACCGACTGGGGCAAACTCTTCGACGCAGGCTACGTTCAGGAACCGGAAGTCGAGATTCGCTACGTCGGGTGGGAAGACGACATGGCGCGCAACGAATGGGCGTCCAGCGACGGTCGAGAGCGACACATGCTCGCCGCGATGAACCCCGGGAAAGTCTTCGAGATTCGGCGACTCCGTGCGCGTCACCCGGACTCGAAGACGCTCATCTTCGTCGACTACCTCGACCAGGGTGACGAGATTGCGTCGGCACTCGACGTTCCGTTCGTCAGCGGTGAGACGCGCCACCATCGCCGTGAGGCGTACTTCGAAGCCTTCCGCGACGGCGACCTGCAGACGCTCGTCATCTCTCGCATCGGCGACGAAGGTATCGACCTCCCGAACGCCGAACTCGCTATCGTCGCCTCCGGACTCGGTGGGTCGCGGCGACAGGGGTCGCAGCGCGCCGGTCGAACCATGCGCCCAGCAGGGAGTGCGCTCGTCTACGTGCTCGCAACCCGTGGAACTAGCGAAGAGGACTTCGCACAGCGGCAGATGCAGCACCTCGCGGGGAAGGGGATTCAAGTTCGTGAGGTCAACTCGTCCGAGCAGTCGGGCGATGAGTCGACACAGTAGGGAGACCAGTCACGGCTTCCAATATCGGTCCGCAGTCGGCCAGTTATCGACCCGGAATGAGAATTCTTAAGTCCAATCGTAGATTGAGATTCTCTTGACCGCTCTTAGCTCAGCCTGGCAGAGCAGCCGACTGTAGATCGGCTTGTCCCCCGTTCAAATCGGGGAGAGCGGACTCCTTTCTGACGCCGACTGCGAACGAAGTGAGCCAGCGGCGTCTGCAGGTCCACCTCGACCCGATTTGAGCAGCGAGCAAATCTCTGATTTGCGAGTGAGTTCAAATCACCGTGGCTCGCACTGCTCGCCACGAGCACTCGCTCGTTTCACTCACGAGTACGCAGAGAGGAGACTCGTTCGTAACGCCGCCCACGAACAACCTGAGCAGAGAACTACTTCTCCGGTATCCTGCAGGTGTCCGGCGCGTCGTCACCAATCTGGTTGTCTTCGACGACGTTGCCGACGGAGTCCTCGTCGATTCGAATCGGTAGGTCGCCGTTCTCTCGGATGATGTTGTTGCGGACGACGTTGTTGTCCGAGCTTCGAAGCTCGATGCCGTCGCCACCATTCTGACGGATGAGGTTCCCAACGAGTTCGTTGTCGTTTGAACGGATGAGCAGGATGCCATCGCCGCTGTTTCCGATGACGCGGTTCTTCGAGAGTGTACTGCGTTCTACGTTGTCGTAGAGATGGATACCTGCGTCTCCATTCCGGAAGACGTCATTTTCCTCGATGAGGATATTTGCAATTCTGGCGTCGCGCGCGATTACGCTGATTCCGTATCTCTCGTTTTCGATGAACCGGTTTCCTCGAACGAGACTGTCTCCCCCAGCGCCATCGTCTGTACTGATATCGAACCCTGACCTATTTTGATAGAATAGGTTGCCGACAACGCTCGAGCCAGTGCTGTTGGTCAAAGACAATTCACTGTTGTTGTAGTCGACACGGTTGTCCTTTATCACGGCATCACGGGCAAAGTCGAAGCCACCGACACTCTCGTTTCTGGTGATTCGATTTCGAAGGAGAGCGATTCGTGGAGACCCCTCGTCTTGGAAGAACGCAACCCCGTTCTTTGCGACGATGCTATCCGAAATCGTCAGATCACGATTCTGTTGTAACCAGAATCCCTGGTCACAGTGCGTCACTTTCACGTTGTGGACTCTCGCCATGTCCGTGTCTTCGAGTTCGATGCCTACACTGCACCCTGTTACGATGACGTTTTTGACGATAGCGTTCGGGGTAACTGGATCAAGATAATCGCCAATGTCGATTCCCTTTTCTGCCCCCTTGATGTGATAGCCTTGCCCGTCGATGGTGACGTCAGGAACTCCAGACTCGACTCTGATGAGCGTCCCACCGTTCTTCGCGACGAGGTCTTTGGTCAGGACGTAGTACCCCGGCTCTGTAATCACCGTTGGTCCATCGATGGGTATCGCGTCCGATTTCTCTTCAGTCCCCGCTGCGGTTCCGACGAGTCCAGATAGTCCGAGGCCGGAAGCGGCAGCCACGGCTGCTCCTATCCGAAGAACGTCTCTACGTGCGTATCCACGACGTGGATTCGAGTGGTCGTCACTCATTCCTAAAGCATCGGACTGAGTACGTTTTGTTAAATTCAATATACTGACAATTAAGCGAGTGCTGAATAAGTGGATAGGATGGCTGTACAGAACAGCGTGGTGTGCTTTCCCTGCGAATCGGGACTGTTACCCTGAGATTTAGTCACTCACGCCAGCCTGTCAGTACGAATCGAGCCGACAGGTGTCCGGCGCGTCGTCACCAATCTGGTTGTCTTCGACGACGTTGCCAACGGAGTTCTCGTCGATTCGAATCGGTAAGTCGCCGTTCTCTCTGATGATGTTGTTGCGGACGACGTTGTTGTCCGAACCGAGGTCGTTGAACTCTGAGCTTCGAAGCTCGATTCCGTCGCCACCGTTCTGTCGGATGAGGTTCCCCACGAGTTCGTTTTCGTCCGCGTTTTCGAGGAAAATCCCATCACTTCCGTTCCCGATGATTCGGTTCTTCGAGACGGTACAGCGGAGGACGCGGCCAACGAGTCTGATACCGTCTGTTCCATTCCGGAAGATGTCGTTCTCCTCGATGAGTACGTCTCTCGAATCTTCTTCGACGGAGATTCCGTACCGGTCGTTCTCGATGAATCGGTTCCCCCGAATGACGTCACCCGAACCGTTGACACTCGTTCCGACAGAATCGGAATACGAGAGTCCAGCGTCGTTTTGATAAAACAGGTTGTCGACGATTTTCGAGTCGTAGGTGTAGAGCATACTCAAGGCACCGTTGTTGTAGTCGAATCGATTGTTCCTGATGAGGAGGGTAGCGGCGAAATAGAACCCACCGACATCCTCGTTTCTGGTGATTCGGTTTCGCAGGATGTGAACTGTCCTCGTTCCTTCGTCTTGGAAGAAGACGATGTCGTTCTTCGCGATGACGTTATCTGCGATAGTGAGCTCCTTGACGTTGTAGAGCCGTAACGCGACCTCACAGTGGGTTATCTTCACGTTGGAAATCGTCCCATTTCTGTTGTCACTGTACTCGATACCGGTTCCGAACCCTGTGATGACGATATCCTTGGCCGTGACGTCGACAACGTCGTCGCTGAGATACAAGCCGGCTCTGATAGCTGTGGTGTCGGAGTACCCATCGTTCCTCGGCCCCTTCATGCGGTACCCCCGACCGTCGATGGTGACGTCGGATACCCCCTCTTCGACGACGATGACCTCGGAGACATCCTTCACGGTGATGTCCTGCGTGAGCACGTAGTAGCCGGGTTCGGTAATCACCGTGGGGCCGTCGATGGGGATCGCGTCGTCCGGGACTGTATCTCCGTTCTTGCCGTCGTCGCCTGCTGCGGCGCTTCCAGCGAAGCCAGACAGTCCAAGACCAGCCACGGCAGTCGCAACCGCACCTTTGCGAAGCACGTCTCGGCGTGAGAACCGGCGGGCCGAGTCCAAGTAGTCAGCACTCATTCGAGAGTATTTCCACCGCAGGCGCTTTGTTACACTTGAAATATTGACAGTTAATCCTCCGTGAAAAATCGAGGTCAGTGAATAACCGGGATGGCGGTACGTTATCCAGAGCCGAATCTCAGATTTTTCAGTCGTTCTGGCTTCAATGGACGTTCAATCCGCTGATATACAAACGGTCTACAACCCACCTCTGAACGCCAGTGAAACCGTGTCATCCAAATCTGTCTGAGGTGCTGATGTTCGTTAATATCAGTCATACAACTTTTTATGACTGATGACTGCGTAGACTAACTTGATGACTGTCATCTCTGCAACACCTGTACTGGTGAACGTACGCGCCGAAATGAACGACCATGGGACGATGACCGTGGAGGTCCACGAAACGAACGAGACGCGTCACCTCGTCGAGTACGAGTCCGAGCGGATTCGTGATACCCTCGCCTCACTTCCAGAAGGAACCCGCGTCCCCATCGAGATGGTCCGCGTCGGGTCGCGGTCGAACGTCTGGAAGGTCGTCGCACTGCACGGCCGCCGCGTGCCGACGTACGACGCGTCTGTCTCGACCGCAAACTAACCAGCACGGGTGACTGCAGTTCCCACTCGCACTTTCACGTTCGACGTGTCTCTCGATTTCTCTCTTGTCCTCTCGATTTCACTCGGCTTCGCATTCCTCGACTGGCCTCGGCACCGAATCGTCGCGGCTATATCCCTCGCGCGTGTCGCCCAGTCCAATGACTGTCGTCGCCGAAGTACCCGTTCGATTCCGCGACCACGACGCCTTTGGGCACGTGAACAACGCTGTCTACGCGACCTACTGCGAACAAGCGCGTGTCGCATACTTCGAGGAAGTCCTCGACGTCCCCATCTCTGAACTCGATATCGTCGTCGCCCACCTCGAACTCGACTATCGCGCGCCAATCGAGGGCGTCGGAACCGTCGAAGTCGAAGTCGAAGCGGGTGAACCAGGTGGCAAAAGCTTCCCGCTGTTCTACGAACTCTCGTACGAGGGTGAAGTCGTCGCCTCTGGAAAGACGATTCAAGTCGCGATGGACGAGTCTGGACGGCCAACTCGCGTCCCCGATTCGTGGCGCGAGGCGATTGCAAATCAGTCCTGAACACGGAGCCGAGGCTGATTTTACGGGTGGAGTGGAACGTCGGTTCTGACGCTTGGTCACCAGTAACGGAGGAGAACCATCGGTTCGAGGTACGGAGGTGTGCCCTCGGCCCGAGGTTACAGAGGAGAGCCATCGGTCCGAGAGATGCGGCCTGCTGTGTACCTGTGAGGCCGACGAGCATCTTGCGTCGGATTCGCACGACGAAGCCGAGACCGCGAGATTAAGTAGTCTGCCAATAATCTCAGAGTATGCCCCAGGGAACACTCGAACGAACACGACACGCTGCTGACGAGGCAGCAGACCCACTCGCCCGTGCGGGCGAACGTGTCCTACACATCGGTCGCGACCGGCCAATCCGTATCAGCGCCGGCCACCGACTCCTCCACCACGAGGGCAAGTGCAGTCGACCACACGGGCACAACTACGAAATCGCGGTCCGTGTCGTCGGCGAGCTCACCGACGAAGGCTGGGTCGTCGACAAAGGTGTCGTGACCGACGTCATCGACGAGTGGGACCACCGATTCCTCGTCGAAGACGGCGACCCACTCGTCGAGGCGTTCGAACAGTCCGGGGACGCCGATGGGATGGTCGTCCTCGACGCGCCGCCGACGGCCGAAGTGATGGCCGTTCTCCTCGAAGAGAAACTGAAAGCGGCGCTTCCAGACACCGTCTCTGAGGTGTCCGTCGAAGTCAGCGAGACGTCGGAACTCTGTGCAGGCTACTGATGCCTGTCTCCGACTCCGTCACACGGCCAGACTCCGACACTGACGGCGACAGTCTCCCCATCAACGAACTGTTCGCATCGCTTCAGGGAGAAGGAAAGCTCGCCGGCGTCCCGAGTACGTTCGTTCGGACGAGCGGGTGCAACCTCCGATGTTGGTTCTGCGACTCGTATCACACCTCGTGGGAACCGACACATGCGTGGATGGGCGTCGACGAAATCGTCGCCGAAGTCGACGCGCTCGCGCCCGAGCACGTCGTCGTCACCGGCGGTGAACCGCTCGTTCATCAGGAGACAGCAACGCTCCTCTCCGAACTCGCCGACGACTACCACCTCACCGTCGAGACGAACGGAACGCTCGAAACTGACGCTCCAATCGACTTGGCGAGCATCAGCCCCAAACTCGCGTCGTCGACGCCGACGCCCGAGAACGCACCGGCAGACACCGACCCCGGGGTTTGGACGGACAAACACGAGTCTGCTCGAATCGACCTCGATGCCCTCGCCTCACTTGTCGACCACGCCGACGACTTCCAGTTGAAGTTCGTCGTCACCGGCCGCGACGACCTGCCCGAAATCGAGTCACTCGTCGAAGACGTCCGTGGCGTCACCGCCCGTGAGGTCCGCGACAGCGACGTTCTCCTCATGCCCGAAGGGCAGACACGCGAGGCCCTCGCGAAGACCCGAACCGACGTCGCCGAACTCGCGGCCGAGTTCGGCTATCGGTACACGCCTCGCCTCCACGTCGACCTCTGGAACGATGCGCCTGAGACCTGAACGTTCTCCGCAAACCCATCTCACCCAATTCACCTATCTCACCAATCACGATGACTGACGACACACCGACGACCGACGACACAACCACCGACGAGAAACGCGCCGTCGTCCTCCTCTCCGGCGGCATGGACAGCGCGACGACTGCCTACGAGGCCAAGGAACGTGGCTACGAGATTTACGCGCTCCACACCTCTTACGGCCAGAAAACCGAGTCGAAAGAGTACGACTGCGCCCGTGCGCTCGCCGACGAACTCGACGCCCGCGACTTCCTCCACATCGAGACGAGTCACCTGAAGCAAATCGGTGCCTCGTCGCTCACGGACGACTCGATGGCGGTCGAAGACGCCGACATGGACTCCGAGGAGATTCCAACCTCGTACGTCCCGTTCCGAAACGCCAACCTCCTGTCGATGGCCGTCTCGTACGCCGAGGCCAACGACTGTGAGGCCGTCTTCGTCGGTGCGCACTCCGAAGACTACTCGGGCTACCCCGACTGCCGCCCCGAGTTCTTCGACGCGTTCGAAGCGATGGTCGACGTCGGCACGAAACCGGACACGCACATCTCACTCGAAGTGCCGTTCGTCCACGACTCGAAGACGGACATCGCCCGACGCGGCATCGAACTTGGTGTTCCGTTCGAACACACGTGGTCGTGTTACCGCGCCGAAGAACCAGCCTGCGGAACCTGTGACTCGTGTGCCTTCCGGTTGCAGGCGTTCCAGAACCTCGGCGAACGTGACCCGATTCCGTACGCCGAGCGCCCAGACTACGTCGACGCAGCGTAGGTCTCTCTTTTTTCACGACGCTCGACGAACCATCGCGCATGAGCGACGAGAAACGCCGAACTGCTGACCACTTTGGCGGCGCCGCCGAGTCGTACTTCGAGAGCGAGGTTCACCGACTCGGTGAAGACCGCCAGACACTCGCGGCGTGGTGCCGTGACGCGACCCGCGCGCTCGACATCGCGACGGGCGCTGGCCACACAGCAGGAGCGATTGCTGAGGTTGGTGTCTCTGAAGTCGTGGCTGCCGATGCGGCCCCACAGATGGTCGCCACAGCAGTCCGCGAGTACCCCGTCACTGGTGTCGTCGCCGACGCCGAGCGTCTCCCGTTTGCAGACGACTCGTTCGACGCCGTGGCGTGTCGCATCGCCGCGCACCACTTTCCTGACCCGGAAGCCTTCGTCACGGAAGTCGCTCGCGTTCTCGAACCTGGGGGGGTCCTCGCCTTCGAAGACAACGTCGCACCCGAAGACGGGGACCTCGCCGACTTCCTCAACGGGGTCGAACGCCTCCGCGACCCGACCCACGTGGAACTGTATCCAGTCTCGCAGTGGCGCACGTGGTTCGAAGACGCGGGCCTCTCGGTCGAAACGGTCGAAACCGCGAAACTCACGCTCGAATTCGACCCGTGGACCGAGCGAACCGGTGTCTCGCCCGAAGACCGTGACGAACTCGAACGTCGCTTCCGAGCGGCGTCCACAGCGGCAACAGAGATGTTCGAAATCGAATTCGACGGTGAGTCGATGGTCTCCTTCGCCAACCCAAAAGGGCTGATTCGGGCGCGACGGCGGTAACCTGAGACGAAAGAGTCGCATCGACCGGACGACCGACCAAATCCTCATCTATCTTCGCACCGTCATGTTATGACATGACACGAGTTATCGTGGTCGGTGGTGGCCCTGCAGGACTCTCGTCTGCACTGTTCGCGTCGAAGAACGGCCTCGACGTCGACGTGTTCGACACGGACAAGACGTGGCTTCACAGTGCGCACTTGTTCAACTACCTCGGCATCGAGTCGAAAGACGGGACCGAATTCCTCGAAGACGCACGCGAGCAGGTCGAAGGATTCGGTGCGACGCTCCACGACGGGGAGGTGACTGCAATCGAGCAGTCGGGTGATGGGTTTGTCGTCACCGTCGACGACGAGGGCCACGAGGCAGACTACGTCGTTCTCGCGACTGGGGCGAAGCGAACTCTCGCAGAAGAAGTAGGGTGCGCGTTCACCGACGATGGCGTCGTCGAGGTGGACGTGACGATGGAGACGAGCATCGAGAACCTGTACGCTACGGGGGCGATGGTCCGCGCCGAGGAGTGGCAAGCCATCATCTCAGCAGGTGACGGGGCGGCAGCCGCGCTCAACATCCTGACCAAAGAGGAAGGAGAACACTTCCACGACTTCGACACGCCGGAGGACGCCAAGTAATCGGCGAGCGACGTGCACTCGTCACGACTCGACGAGGAGGACGCCGATGACGACCAACGCGCCCCCGCCGAGCGTCACGAGCGACACCGGTTCCCCGAGAACGAGTGCACCTAGCGCGAGCGTCCCCGCGGGTTCGATGGTGCTGACGATGCTCGTCCGACTCGCGCCGATACGAGACAATCCGGCGAAGAACGCGAGTATCGGGACGACTGTCGCGACGATGGCAATCGCGACGATGATGAGCCACGACGTCGCTGTCGTCGGAACCGTGAGTTGGCCGGTCGCAGTTCCGAAGACGAGAAAGGAGACGGTTGCGGCAGGGAGAATGTGGGCAGTGAGCGTCTGTGAATCGACCGTAGATAACGCCCGCCGACTCACCACGATGTACGTCGCGTAGACGATGGCCGCGAGGAGAACGATGAGGACGCCCCACGGGTCTACCTGCGTTGGGTCTGCCCCCGTGATGAAGACGACACCGGCGAGTGCGACGACGAGCGCCGCAACCGTCCGGCGTGTGACCGGTTCGTCGAGCACGAAGACGGCGAGTGCGACGACGAAAACCGGGTACGTGTAGAGGACGATACCGGTGAGCCCGGCAGTCAGATACTCCAATCCGACGAAGTAGAGGAGGCTCATCGTAGCGTAGCCGAAACACCCGAGGCCGAGGCCGACGAGGAGGTCACGGCCCGAGAGCAGGCGAAGATTCCCACGGACTCCGAGCCATGCCCAGACGAGTATCGTCGCGAGGAGGAACCGAAACGTGAGCACGGTCGGAATCGTCAGGCCTGCCGAGGCAGCGAGCTTTCCGAAGATACCGAGTGTACCGAACCCGAGTGCCGAGACGACGACGAGACCGGTCCCGAGTCGGTTGCTCATTGAAGAGTGACGGACAGCGCAGGGGCTAAAGCAATTCGCAAGCGGTAAGCCCCTTGTCTCCATCGTGCGGCGTGTGACCGCGTCTGCGCACGACAGCCCAATCTCTCCCTTCACTGGCCTCGGTGTCGCCATACTGGCGGTCAGCACGAGTGCCATTCTCGTTCGCTGGAGCAGCGCACCGAGTCTCGTCAAAGCGTTCTACCGCGTCGTCTTCACCGTCGCTCTCCTCGCCCCGGTTGCACTCGTCCGCCACCGCGACGCGCTGGCCAGTATCTCGCGTCGTGACCTCGTGGCCGCCAGTGGCGCAGGTGTCGCACTCGCAGCACACTTCGCATCGTGGTTCGAGAGTCTGAACCACACGACAGTCGCCGCTAGCGTCACGCTCGTTCAGGCACAACCGCTGTTCGTCGCCGTCGGCGCGTGGGCCTTCCTCGACGAACGCGTGAGTCGGCGGACGACACTCGGAATCGGCGTCGCCCTCGTCGGGATGGTGCTGATGTCGCTGTCGGACCTCCTCACTGCCAGTGGCGCGCCTCGGCCACTCTTCGGGAACGCGCTCGCTGTCGTCGGTGCGGTGACGGCGGCGGCGTACGTCCTCACCGGGCGGAGCGTCCGCCGGCGAGTCGACCTCGTCCCGTACGTCGTCGTCGTGTACAGCGTCTGCGCGCTGGCACTACTCTCTGTGGCAGTCACCCGGGGCGACCCCCTCTCGGGGTATCCGACGCGTGAGTGGCTGTTGTTCCTCGCGATGGCGGTCGGCCCCGGAATCTTCGGGCACACGGTCATCAACTGGGCACTCGCCCACCTCGAATCGAGTGTCGTCTCCGTCTCGCTTCTCGGAGAGCCAGTTGGGAGTACGATTCTCGCGCTCTTTCTCCTCAGTGAGATTCCCACGCTCCCAACAATCGTTGGTGGTGCAGTCGTCCTCGGTGGTATCTACATCACTGCGTCGTAGTCGAAACAGCCGTTCGAGGGGGTTCTCAGAACCGATTTTAGTTCTCATCATTCGCGGATGGGACAGTCATAGCCCTCACTATTCTGGGTTTTGTACAGAAGATTATCGCGGGTGATAACCGCGACATAACGCTCATAATGGTGACCAGACGCAACACTGTATGGACGACGGCTCGGGTGCAGACGTACATGTTCTCCACGTCGACGACGAACCGAGCCTCACTGACCTCGTTTCTATCTTTCTCGAACGTGAAGCGGGTGACGTCGACCTCTCTGTGTCGACATCGAACACTGGCTCCGAGGCGCTCGACCGACTCCGGCAAGAACGCATCGACTGTGTCGTCTCCGACTACGACATGCCCGGGATCGACGGATTGGCGTTTCTTCGCGCGGTCCGGGCCGAACACCCCGACCTCCCGTTTATCCTGTTCACCGGAAAGGGGTCCGAGGAAGTCGCTCGGGACGCGTTCCGCGTCGGTGCGACCGACTACATGCAGAAAGACACGGGCACCGACCAGTACACCGTGCTCGCGAACCGTGTGGTCAACGCTGTCTCACAGTCTCGGGCGAAAGCGGCGTCAGAACGCTATGGAACCGCCATCGAGGTCCTCGACAGCGGCGTCTACTCACTCGACAGCGACGCGCGCTTCTCGTCTGTGGACGATGTCTTCTGCGACCTCACCGGCTACAGTCGCGCTGACATCCTCGGCACCCGATTCTCCGACATCATCGAAGACGCCCCAGACGAGCTCGAAACCGTCTTCGAGACCGTGACCGGGGCAGATGGCCCCGACACCGAGCGGTTCGAGGCACATCTCTCACCCGGCCCGAACTACCCACACGACGACCTCCTCTGCGAGGGCCACCTCGCAGCACGACCCGAAGAAGACGACGAACTGGGCGTCATCGGAACGCTCCAGGACGTCACCGAGCGACGCCGGTACCGTGACCGCATCCACTACGAGACGCGTCTGAAAGACGCTATCTTGGACACCTCCACGTCGCTCATGAGTGCCGAAGCGGACGAGATTGGAACGAAAATCGAGTGGACGCTCCAGCGGGTCGGCGAAGTCGCCGGTCTCGACCGGTGTTCGGTGTACCTCTACGACGACGAGACGAACGTCGCCGTCCGAATGCACGACTGGCAAGGCGGACAGTACACTCCCCACCCGAACTGCATCTCACTCCACGATGCCCGCTGGCTGGTCACCCGGTTACACCAGTTCGAGAACGCGTGTCTCCACAGTGCGTCAGACCTCCCACCGGAAGCGTCGAACACGAAACGACTGCTCGAGAGCGTCGATACCGGCGGATTCGTCGCAATTCCGATGGTCTCGAAATGGTCGCTCGTCGGGTTCGTCGTCTTCGACGTCGTCGACGACGGCCGGTCGTGGACAGACACGGAGGTCGACCTCCTCCGGTCGGTCGGGAACAACATCACGCACACGCTCGCCAGACAGCGCCGAGAGCGTGAACTCCGCCGGCAGAACGACCGGCTCGAAGAGTTCGCGTCTGTCGTCTCACACGACCTGCGAAACCCGCTCAACGTCGCCAAAGGCTTCGTCGAACTCGCCCGTGACGAGAACGACCTGACGTACCTCGACAGGGCACTCGATGGCGTCACGCGAATGGACACGCTCCTCAACGACGTTCTCACACTGGCCAGACAGGGCCGGAAAGTCGGCGAAACAGATTCAGTCGCCATCGAGCGCGTCGCCGAACGAGCGTGGATGGCGGTCGACACCGGGACCAACGCTGTTCTCGTCGTGGAAGACGGCCTCGGAACGACGCCGGCGGACGAAGGACGACTCCAGCAGGCGTTCGAGAATCTGTTTCGAAATGCAGTTGAACATAGTTCCACAGGCAGTCATGCTTCGCATGACAACGGTGCCGAGCATGGCCCGACGACTTCGGACGTGAACATCGTCGTCCGCGTTGGCCCGACATCCACAGGCTTCTACGTCGCCGACGATGGCCCCGGTATCCCCGAAGAAAAACGTGAAATCGTGTTCGAACACGGACACACGACGTCCGAGTCGGGAAGTGGGTTCGGTCTCTCTATCGTCGAAAGTATCGTCGAAGCCCACGGTTGGGAGCTGTCGGTCACTCCCCCCGAACCTGACCTCGGCGGCGCACGCTTCGAGTTCGACATCGGTGGTGTCCGCCCGGAGGTCGAACCGCGGTTCTCACTCAGCGACGACTGAGGCCTGCGCGCACCTACTCTAACGCCGCTTTCGTCCGTCGGTGACGCTCACGGAACATGGGCTCGAAGCCGACGCCACCAAACACGCCCGCCAGTTGGCCGAGTGGGCCGAACGGAAGTTCGTACTCCACGCGGTCATCGATAATCGTCTCGTCGCCGTCGGCGACGAAGCGGTGTGTGTGTACCCACTCTCGGAACGGCCCCCCGGCCATATCGTCGCGGAACCACGCCGTTCTCTCGTCTTTGTTGCGACCGAGGATACGCGAGACCCACTGCTGGCGCGGACCAACGCCGAACGGTTGCATCGACATCTCGATCTCCGTCCCAGCGACGAGTTCTTCGGGGGCTTCGTCTGTGTCAGGACCACGAACAGCCACGATT
Organism: Haloferax marinisediminis; assembly: GCF_009674585.1. NCBI lineage: Archaea > Methanobacteriati > Methanobacteriota > Halobacteria > Halobacteriales > Haloferacaceae > Haloferax > Haloferax marinisediminis. Next base: position 1,835,917 of record NZ_WKJP01000001.1, read on the forward strand.
TCGAGGTTCATCCACTCCGGGGTGAGAGCCTCCAACCCAGAGATGTCCGAGTGGAACTCCCAGACGCGTTCGAGAGGGGCAGCGACGCGGGTTCGACGCTGGTACACTGGCATACAGTACTGTTAGTCGCGAGACTCAAAGCAGTAGTGGCAACGAGCGACTGAGTAGGGTACAGTAGGCAACGAGCGACGGCCAGGGTGGGGACCTGCGAGGCCGTCGCTGACGATGCAAAAGGGCCCGCACGGCAACTCATTGGGCACGAACCGTGCGGGCGGGCAAGGGCAACGTTCGGCCGTAGTGGAATTCGGGTTGGCTGTCGGAGTACGGCCGGGAATCGTTGTATCACCACGACACGTGTCGCGGCGAAACTACCTATTCGATGATATACCTTAATTATTTTGCACATTCTCGTGAACGTCCGCGACTACAGAAATTGTCTCCCCCTCATTGCGCGGACCGTCCCACTGTACTCAGGCGTCCCAGACTTCGGTAGCCGGGTTGAAGGCAAGCCACGCGAACCACAGCATCGGAGAGTACTCGTTCGCTCGATGGAGTCGCTCTCCGTCGTGTGGCCCGTCGAGAGCGTGTCCCGTCTGGACGTTCCAGCGGGACCCCCCGCCGACCAACACGTCCTCCTCACGGTCGAAGTGGACGACTTCCCCAGCCACGCGCCGGTCGTAGGCGACGAGTGTGTATCCCGGAGCGGTGGTGACGACGACAGGCAGGTCGCCTACGGTGTCGTTGACGACGCCCGCCCATCGCACACGAGTCTCTGCGTAGGCACGGGTGACAGTCCCGTCGCGGACACCGACGACCAACTCACGATTCGAGAGGCGCGTGTCTCCATCGGCCGCACCCGGTGCCATGTCCGGGTACGCGTCCCAGACTTTTGCCCACTGGTCGTAGAGGTCGAACCCGTAGTTGAATCGCACCGCACCGACGACGGTGTCCGAGAGTGGCGGCGGGAGCAACACCGTCGTCTCTGAAACTGCCTCGCGCCACTCGCCCCACGTCGTCACTGTCGACGGGAGCAGTTCCAACTGTGTCTCGGTCGCTGGACCACGAATCGCCGTCGCTAGCAGTTGGCTCCAGAGGCTCTCTGTCGCGGTGTCGTACATGACGAGGTTCTCGTTCCAGAGAACGCCGGAGACGCCGAAAGTCGCTTCCTCGCCACCGACGCGACGGGTTGCCACCATCCCGCTTTGACACAGTGGACAGTAGGTAACCAACACCGGCCGGTCGCCGAAGCGGTCGTTGACCACTTCGTGCCAACTCAGTATCCGAAGGGGGTACGCGCGGGCGATGCCGTCGAGCTCGACGCCGACGACGAGGTCGTCGTGTCCGAGTTGTGGCCGATACGTTCCGTCACCGAGGTCGATTTCGAGGTCGTCCCAGTTCGCCGCAAACACCGGTGCCGTAATCGCTGGAATGGCGTCTCTCGCCACTGATTGTCGAAGCTCTGATTCGGGGACTGGGCGCGAAATCGCCTGTGGAAGTGGCCGTGACGACTCACCGGTCGTCGTCGCTGCGCGGGTGTCTCCGACGACGCTGATTCCACACCCGGCTATCGACACTCCGCCCGTCACTGCGAGGGCGAGAAACGCCCGTCTGTCCATGCCTACCGTTACCAACCAATAGAAAAAACAGTCGAGGAGTCGGGTAGCCGTCTCGCACGACCTGCCGGGGAACAGGTGCGGCCGAAGTGGGCCACGGTGCACCCGAACGATTCTGGGGTGTGGACTCCTCGCGCGATTCGGTACGCTTAGAGCGTGAACCGCGAGACGGTCGTTCCGGCTTTCGTCAGGTCGGTGTGCGTCGCAGCGGCGACGGTCACCTGATTCTCACCGTACTCGATGGCGACTTCGACTTCGAACGTCTCTTTCTTCGGTTCGACGAGCGTCGTCTCACCGGGCGTCTTGACCGCGACGATGGCTGCGTCGGTCTGTCCGGAGACGACGAGTTTGTCGCCTTTGAAGCGCGTGCTCACACGAAGGCTCGGCCCAGACGGCCGGTCACGTTCGACGTACCGGTCACGGACGAACGCGGGTGTTTCGACGGGTTCGCCGGCGTCGACGCCGTGTGCGAGGCGGACGAACTGTGCCATCGACCACGCTAGCGGCGTCGCACTGCCGGTCCCTTCGCCGAACTCCCAGTTGAACGCCGTCGAGTGTTCGCGGTCCCAGACTTGCTCGGCGAGCATCCGTCCAGAGTTGGAGAACGCCGCCATCGTCCGGAGCAAGTTCGCCGGCGCGAGTTCGCCGTCTTCGGTGCCGGCGATGAGTTCGTACTCGGCGCGCTCGCCGGTGAAGATGGGCCAGAGGCGTCCCTTCCCTTTGGCGTCGATGGACCACGGTGCACCCTCCTCGTCGCGTTCGCGTTCGCCGTAGCCGTCACCGTTGTACCGGTAGAACGCCGGGCCGTGCGGGGTGTCGACGCGAATCGTCTCGTCGGCTTCCTCGAGCGAGTTGCGGATAATCTCGTCGTTGGCCGATTTGATGCCGAGACGGGTCAGTTCGAGGAATCCGCCGTCGATAATCTCGCGCTCGTCCAGCGTCGGACCGTTGTTCGCGAGCGTTCGGAGGTGACCGGCGTCAGGTTCGCCGTCACGGGTGATGCGGACGTAGTACGGCGTGTTCGTGTGTCGGTCGGTTCCCGTTCGGGTCGCCGTCCAATCGTCGACACGCTCGGTCCAGTCGTCTGCGAGGGCGAGCCAGACGAGCGCGTCTTCTTCGTGCCCTTCGTCGAGTGCGACGGCGGCGGCGCAGGCGAGGCCTGCAATCTCGGCCGCGATCGACGACGGAGAGTAGCCGGCTTCTTCTTCCCAGCGCTCCTGTGCGGTCGGCGGTCCGTTCCGCGCGACGTAGTCGGCAGAGCGCTTGACGTTGACGTAGTCGTAGTCGACGTCGTCGAACGTCACACCGTGTTGTTTGAGCATGTAGGCCATCACCTGCGGGAAGGAGATGTTGTCCATCTGCTCGCCACCCCAGCGGGTCCGGCCGTTGAGGTAGGTGTTCTGCGGGATGAAGCCTCGGTCGTCTTGCTGGTGCGTGTAGATGTACTCCAGCGCGTCGATGGACGTCTCGATGTCGCCGACGGCCTCGAAGACGGTGAAGACCTGATAGAGGTCACGCGACCAGACGAAGTTGTAGCCGTAGCCTTTCGACTCCTCTGCGGGGACGACTTCGCCCCACGGAACCGACGGCGACGCGATGCCTGCTCCGAGGTAGGTCTTGTCTTCGACCGCCCGGAGACTCATCAGACACGTCTTGTACTGTGCGGTGAGGTCCGAGTGGCTGGTGACCGACGAGGGGAGTTCTTTGTCCGAGAGGAACTCCTCCCACGAGTCGGAGTAGGCGCCTCGAACCGTCTCGTAGCCACGGGTGAGTGCCCCGGCTGCTTCACCGAGTGCGGCGGCGGTGTCGGCGTGTTCGGCGAAGCCGAGTGCCAACGTCTCAGAGAGGTCGTCACCGGTTCCGATTCGCCCGACGAGGACGACGTTTTCGTCGTCGATGCGCTCTTGTGGGGCCGGCAGTTCGCCCTTAGAGAAGAACTCCGCGAGGTACCTCGACCCGGCGACGCCGACGGTCGCCCACTCGAATCGACCCGCAGTCGTGAGCGCGATTGCGACGCTGTACTCGCGGCCGTTCTCGTCGATGAGGAGCGTGTCGCGTCCCTCACCGGCGTCGAACGCACCGGCGTCACGAGCGACGAGGTGATAGCTTCCGAGCTGGCCGAGACGGATGCCTCGGTCTTTCGTGCCGGTGTTGGCGAGCGCCGTGTCGGCGACAGTGTACAGCTCGTACTCGCCGCCGTCGAGCGATTCGAACTGCACGTCTGCGAGCATCGCGTCGTGTTCGGGGTCGATGGTGTACTCGACGACGAGTTCCCACTCGTGCCCCCGACCGTCGCCCGTCTCAGTGATGACGTGACGGAAGATGAGCGCGTCTTCTTCGACGATTTCGGCCCGTCGCTCGACCGTGTCGGCGTGGTCGTCGCGCCGAGTCTCGTTGTGCGTTCGCGCGGTGTACTCCGCCTTCGGGTCGGCGTCGACGACGAGGAAGTCGAGCGTCCGGAGGTTCATCAGGTCGACCCGTGGGAAGCGAACTTCGGTGAGTGCGCCTTCGGTGAGTGTGTACCAGAGACGCGACGGGTCGTCAGACCCGTGGTCGGCGACAGTTCCGATACCGTACTTCTCGCCGGTCGTCCAGCGTGGGCGGTTTTCGGGGCCTGTCGGCGCAGGTTTCGGTGCCGGGAGTGCGTCGATTTCCGCGAGGATGGCCGTCGTCTCCATCCGAATCGCGTGCGGCCACCCGAGGGGCACCGCGCTGTCGAACGTCCCGTCGTCGAACACCTGTTCGGCGAGATAGCCAGCGTCCGTCGAGAACGGCCCGTCTGGCTGGATGAGTTCGTACAGATTGGTCGCTCGTTCGACGAACCGGCGTCCATCTTTGCCGAGTCGGTCGCAGAGAATCCCGAACTTCGCAGCAGCGTTGGCGCCCCACGACGTAGAGACGGACCACACCTTTTCGCCGTCCTGGTCGCCGGCGCGCCAGTAGTCGTCCTCGAATCGGACGAGACCCGCCACGTCACCGCGGGGGTTCCGGTACAGTCCCTTCAGCGTCGCCGCCATATGCTTGACGAGTCGGTTCGCGGTCTTGGAGTCGACCTCTTCGATGTCGGCGTAGGCGTCGACGGCGTCGACGAGCGCGAAGGTGGCCGAGTCGAGTCGGTCGTCGAGTTCGCCGTGTGGGCCCAGTCGGAGGGCGTAGATTTCTCGCTCTTCAGACCAGAGTTCGTCGAGTCCGTCGTACACGGCGGTCGCCTGTTCGCGGGCGTGCTCGCGCAACTCATCGTTGAGTGGGGCGGCGGCGACGGCCGAGTACGCGTGCAGGAACGTCGCGGCCGTGTGGGTGAACCGACCGGCCATGTTCTCCCACGCGTTCTGACAGACCGTCGGAAGACCGTCGTCTTCGAGACTGCTGTCGAGTCCGGAGATGCCCGTGGTGATGGTCGAGCGGATACGACCGACGAGTTCGTCGTCGAGTTCGTCGCGTCGCTCGGTGAGGAGCGTAGCGAGGTACGCCAAGACGCTCGCGGTCTGGTCGGCTTGATATTCGCCGTCGCCCGCGCCTTCGACACGTCCGTGCGCCCAGCCGGGCGCGATGCTTCCGTCGACGGCCCAGACACGGTGTGGCCACGTGCCGTCTTCGGATTGTGTAGAACAGTAGAACTCGGCGCTCGTCGAGAGTCGGTCAGAGAGTTCGAGGTTGAACGCGTCGTCCGCGTGCGCGAGTGCCATCGAGACTTCCGCGTCGTCGCGGAACCACGTGTAGCCGTATCCACCGGAGTGTGCGTAGAATGGGTCGAACTCGGGGCCAGCGATGCGCGCACCGCTGGGTGCGGTCAGGAGTGAGAGCGCGCGGAGGTCGGAACGGACGATTCGTTCACGGGGGGTCCCCTCGGGGACGTACACCTCTGCTTGTTCGCGCGCGGCGGTGCGGAGTTTGTCGGCGGTGGCGTGCTGGAGCGCACAGTGCTGCAGGTCGGCGAGTGCGTCCGAACGCTCGACTTCACTGTGGTTGGACAGCTGGGTGACGAGTGTCGTCCGTGCTGCTCGCCCTTCGTGTTCGAGAGGGGCACTGACGACGACGTCTCCAGAGAGGTGTGTGTCCTCGTAGCGTTCGAGCACCGCTTCGCGCGGGAAGTCGAACACGTCGTCGGAGAGCATCTCGTCGAATCGTTCGGGAATCTGCCCTCTGACGTCGTCGAGGCCGGTCGATGCGGTGACGTAGTCGTGTTCGTCTCTGTGGAACACTTCGACGGCCTGTGTTCCGTTCGGGCCACCTTCTTCGTGGATGAGGCGGCCGACCTGCGTCTCGCGCCCTTCGGGTGCGAGGGTGAGGAAGGCGGTCAGGTGCGCATCCGTTGGAATTGCACCACGGAGTTCTACGTGTGTCACGTGGGCGCGGCCGAGCGTCAGGTCGTACTGGTGGACGGTGTACTCACCGGCGTCGTACTCGGTCTCGACGAGACTCGTCTCTCGGTAGTAGTGTTGCCGAACAGAGTCGAGTTCGTCGAACCAGTGTGTTTCACCGTTCGTCTCGATGCCGAATCGAGACCTGTCGATGCCGTAGAGGCCAGAGAGTGAGGACGAGTAATCGCGGAGAGACCCGTTGAGACCGACGAAGACGAGTCGGTCCCCATGGCCCGAAAACGCGCCATCCGAGGTTTGGCACTCCTCCGGGAAGCGCCCGCCCCGGTCACGCTTGAATTCGTTTAACGCGGTCCGAAGTCGCATAGAGGTAGACGTTGGTCCCGGAACATAAGTATTGGCCGCTCACCACCCCTTATTACCTCTACTCTTAGTAAAATTCCATGGCCTCCGCCACGACGCGATAGGGGCCTTCACAGTCTAGAACAATTATTCTCACAGGAGTAAATACAAAGTCACCCGGCATGTTCACTGTAGGTATGCATCACCCAGGACCGCCGCAGTTCATGGCTGTCGGTGAGTCAGTCCAGCTCGCACCGCGAGACCCCGAACCCGATGGCGCGTACACGTGGCACGTACGAAGTGCCCCCGTCGCCAGTAGCCTCGAACTCCCCGACGACGAGGCAGTCGTCCAGTTCGACCCAGACGCCGCAGGTAACTACGTCCTCGAACTCGAAGCACCCGATGGAACCCACACGCTGACCATCCGCGTGTTCCCCGGCTCGTATCTCCCCGCAGGCTCCGTTCGAAGCGGTGCCAGTGGGATGAGCGGATACAGCGGCTACAGCGGCCAGAGCGGTTCTGCCCGGCCGACGCAGTTCAGCGGCGGTGCCTCTGGCTCCGGCAGCGGCGCCGGTGAGGCCCAGCGCGGTGAGGGTGGCCGACCTCGAATCCGTCTCGACGCCACCGTCGAAGACGACGTCGTCGTCGTCCGCGCCGACCCGCAACCCAACCCGAACAGTACCACCGACCGTGACGACCTCGTCGTCGAGTTCGTCGTCGACGACCGCGACGATATCGACGACTCCGCAGTCGAGACCGAAGGGTGGGAACTCCGTGTTCCGCTGTCGGCAATCGGTGACCGCCTCCGCGTCCACGCCGTCGCTATCGACGAGACGTACAGCGTCCCCGACGCTGTGACCGTCGAGCGCGACGCGCTGACCGACGGTGGGCTCACAGAGACCGAGTCCGAACCCGCGAGTCACACCGACGGGTCCGGCGCACAGCCTGTGTCGGTCTCGCGCCCGAACGACCCCCCGAAGTGGGCCCAAGAGGTCACGCTCTACGAGATTTACGTCCGTGGCTACGCCTCCGACGACGACGAGGCCGACAACACGTTCGAGGCACTCGAAAAACGACTCGACTACCTCGAATCCCTCGGCGTCGACTGTCTCTGGTTGACGCCCGTCCTCCAGAACGACCACGCACCCCACGGCTACAACATCGTGGACTTCTACTCAATCGCGGAGGACCTCGGCTCCCGAGAGGACTACGAGCAGTTCGTCGAGGCCGCCCACGACCACGGGATGAAGGTGCTCTTCGACCTCGTCCTCAACCACTCTGCGCGCGAACATCCGTTCTTCAAAGACGCGTACAAGAACCCCGACTCGGAGTACTACGACTGGTACGAGTGGCAAGACAGCGGCGAACCGGGCACGTACTTCGACTGGGAGTACATCGCCAACTTCGACCACCGAAACCTCGAGGTTCGACGCTACCTCCTCGACGCCGTCGACATGTGGGCCGACGTCGTGGACGGATTCCGCTGCGACATGGCGTGGGCCGTCCCCGACACCTTCTGGCAGGAGGTCCACGACCGCGTCAAGGCGAAAGACCCCGAGTTCCTGCTCCTCGACGAGACCATCCCGTACATCGCCGACTTCCACGAGGGCATGTTCGACATGCACTTCGATACGACGCTGTACTTCACGCTCCGGCAAGTCGGTCGCGGCGACGAACCCGCCGAACGAATCCTCGACGCCATCGACCAGCGGACCGAAGTCGGGTTCCCCGACCACGCGGCGTTCATGCTCTACCTCGAAAACCACGACGAAACGCGGTACATCGTCGAGTGCGGCGAGTCCGAAGCGATGGCCGCCGCAGGCGCACTCTTCACGCTCCCCGGCGTGCCGATGGTCTACGGTGGCCAAGAGATTGGCCAGCGCGGCCGTCGTGACGCACTCGCGTGGAAGCACGCCCGTGACGACATCCGCGACCACTACGAGCGCCTCATCGAGGTCCGCAACGAGACGCCCGCGCTCCGGAACAGCGGGAGCGAGTTCCGCCGCATCGACTACGAAGCGGACTCTGACCGTGCTGTCGCGTTCGTCCGCGACCACGACGAAGGCTCGTACCTCTGTGTCCTGAACTTCGGTGACGACCCCGTCACCATCGACGTTGGTGACCTCGCCGTCGAGGCGACCGACATCGTCTCTGGCGACTCTGTCGCCGCTGAGGGCGGTATCCGCGTCGACGACGTCGCAATCTGTCCCCTCGCGTAAGCGCTCGCTACCCACTTTCAGTAAACTGTCTGACAACTCACGATGAGCACGAAATATGGCACCCCGACACTCCTGACCGACCGCACGGACGACCTCGTCTCGTGGTACGAGACGGTCGTTTCGAACCACGACGACACCTTCGAGGCCGCGAAAGAACTGTCAGAACGACTCGGCGCGCACGTCTCCCAAGACGGTGCTGCCGTCGAGTTCGGGTTCTGGACGCCCGAACTCGTCGAAGACGAGATTCCCGAAGACGCGGTCGAACTCGAACTGTTGACTCCGCCGGCGGATGTCGACCCCAGTGACACAGACCACCGGGAAGTCTCGTTCGAACGCGACCGAATCTCGATGGAACGCGCCGGCGACTACCACTGGGCAGTCGTCGAAGGCGTCCGCGCAGGCACGCGAGAGACCCTCGGGTCGCTCTACCAACTCGTCTACGAGGACGAGGACGGCGAAGAACACACGATTCAGGACCCAGTCTCGTACTCGGTTCCGTTCGGCCCGTTCGCACCTGCCGAAGTGTACGACGTGACTGTCCTCGACGAGACGCGCGCCGACCGCGAGTACTTCGAAGCGCTCGGCACCGACGACGAACCCGTCTCGACGACCGAAGACGACGGCCTCCCGCGCATCGACCCCGCGACGAGCATGCTGGAGATTCACCCCGGCACCGCCACCGAACGCGGGTCGCTCGCCGGGCTCGCCGAAGTGTACGAAGACATCGCCGAGAAACAGCGTGCCGACGAGGCCCTCGAACCGTGGGAGCGCGCGTTCGCTGGCTACGACGGCATTCAGGTGATGCCTGTCGAACCGCTGACCGAGAACGAAGAGGAACACGACTTCTGGTCGGTCGAATCTGAGACGAACGACGAAGTCACCGTCGAAATCGCCCGCCCCGACATGATAAACTGGGGCTACGACATCGTCGTCAGCGCCTTCTCCGCGCCGAATCCGGCGATTCTCGAATCCGGTCGTCCGGACGAACTCGTCGACTTCATCGCCGCCTGCCACGACCTGCCGCGACCAATCAAGGTCGTCTTCGACGTGGCACTCGGCCACGCCGACGACCGAGGTGCGGAACTCCTCAACGACCGCTACATCCTCGGCCCGGGGATGTACGGCAAGCACCTCGATTACACCGAACCCACGGCACGCGCCGTCTTCCTCGAGATGCAGCGCCGCAAGATGGACTTCGGTGCCGACGGTATCCGCGTCGACGGCGCACAGGACTTCACCTCCTACGACCCCGAGACGGGTGAGATGTACCACGACGACGACTTCCTCGCGGAGATGGACCGCGTCGTGCAGGAAGTCGCCGGCACCGAGTATCGCCCGTGGATGGTCTACGAAGACGGTCGGCCGTGGCCACGTGAGGACTGGGAGCTCGCGTCGTCGTACCGCGCGCTCATCGAACAACACCCCCACTCGTTCCAGTGGTCACCCATCACCTTCGCGCACAACACGCCCGCGTTGCTCACCTTCTGGGCGACCAAGTGGTGGCGCGTCCGCGAAGTCGGTGAGTTCGGTGGGAACTGGTTGACTGGCGTCGCCAACCACGACACGGTGCGAAGAGGAACCCAAATCGACCCGACGGTCGAGTTCAACCAGTCGCCGGTCAACCCCTACTTGGGAGAGGACTACCCCGAGACCCTCGACGAAGCCTACGACAACGCCGCGTCGTCGATGCTGTTCCACTGCTTCCTGCCGGGCGTTCCGATGGACTTCGTCCACGCCAACATGCGCGCCCCGTGGGGCTTCATCCGCGACACTGACCCGACGTGGAACGTCAAAGTCGTCTCCGACGAGTCGAAGTTCCTCTACTGGCAGGTCCGCGACGAAGACTTCGAAGACGACCGGTTCTTCCACCGTGTGAAAGACCTCGGCTTCGAGTCACGCGAGGAACTCCTGACGTTCATGAACGCCCTCTCGTCGGCAGTCGGCGCGACCGACTACGACCTCGACGTGATGGCCGACATGCTCTCGGCGATGGACCAACCGCTCGGCGACGACCTCTCGGCTCAGGACCTCGAAGCCTACGGCTACGCGTGGATGCGCGACATCGACGACTTCGCCAACCTGAGTTACTGGCACGACGCACAGGACGACGAGCGGTCGGCGTACCGTCTCCAGACGAGAGAGTTCCGCCACGACCGCCCGTGGCTCCTCGCCGACCTCGACGAGGACGAGGACTACTTCAGCTACCGACACCCGACCGACGGGACGGTCCTCTACTACGGGTTCCGGAACTCACCCGACGGTGACGAACAACTCCTGTTCGCCGCGAACATGGAGGGCGTCCCAGTGGACGTCTCGCCCGAGTATCTCGCCGAAGACGCCGCCGAGGACGCGAACGCTCCCGACATCCCGACCGACGGATGGGAACCAGCGCTCGTCGCACCCGGCGTCGAGGACTCGACCGACGTCGCACTCGACAACGGCCAGGCAATCGTCTGGCGGCGCGAACCCTAACGGGTCGCACTTCGCTTTCGTCTCATACTCGGTGCTGGTCCCGTTTTGGGTGATAAACCTGTGTACGCGAGCCACTGGTGCAGGCTCTTCGCTGGGACGCATCGCTGGCAGTCGGGGGAATGGTTTACTCACCGGCCTCCGTATTCGAGAGACATGCTCGACGTTGGCGACAGCGCACCAGATTTCTCCGTCCCGATTGCAGGCGGCGAAGTGTACAACGACATCAGTTCGTTCACGCTCAGTGAAGCACTCGGCGACGGCCCCATCGTCTTGGCGTTCATCCCGGCGGCGTTCACCAGCGGGTGTACGACCGAGATGTGTACGTTCCGCGATTCGATGCACCGGTTCGAGGGACTCGACGCGAAGGTCTACGGCATCAGCGTGGACCTCCCGCCGGCACTGAACATCTTCATCCAGCAAGAGGAACTCAACTTCCCCATGCTCTCTGACTGGAGACACGAGGTCATCCACGACTACGGTGTCGTGCTCCCCGATATGTACGGCCTCTTCGAGGTCGCCAAGCGGAGTATCTTCGTCCTCGATTCGACGGGGACCGTGACGTACCGATGGGTCGAAGGCGAGGGGAAGACCGACTTCGGCGCGGCCATCGATGCGGTGTACGACGCAGTCGCCGAGACTGTCTCCGTGTAACTCGTCCGACGTTCAGGCTTCGTCACCGGGTGCCGGCCGCGTGTACCACCACGCCCACAGAATGAGCACCACTTGCAGCGGGAGGCGTGCCCAGCGAGCCGTCGCAGAGGGATTTTGCACGAATTCAGGGACACCAGTGAGAACGACGCCGCTGGTCGCCATGTAGACGTTCGCCGGAAAGATGGCAATCAGCAGTGCAACGAGTCCCCACGCCGCGATACGTCGAGTCTGCGGAAGCAACACACCGATGCCGAGGGCGACTTCCGCGACTCCAGAGAGATAGACGAGTTCGAGTGCACGCGGAAACGCCGGCGGAACGATTTGGACGTACGCGTCAGGAACGACGAAGTGCATCACTCCCGCGACGATGTAGAGTGCACCCATCACGTAGCAGAGCGGGCGCTTGAATCGGGCCAACGTGGTAGTGATTTCCGTACTCATCTCATCTCACACTCGCTGTTCCAACACTCGACCGGCCCACAACCCGAGCGCAACGCTCCCGACCAGAATCGGAATCGAGTACGCTGGACCTGACGGCGCGACCAAGAAGAGTATCTCGGCGACGACGATAGCGACGAGCAGGCCGACGAGTCGCTCGCGGGTAACGACGCTCACGTGGGACTCCAGTGATTGTCGACCGCGCGCGCTCCTGCGATGTACTCGGCCTCTCGACGCTCGGTCCGTTTTTTCTGCTCCACACACTGTCGTCATTCAGCAGGTGCTTGTCTGTAGCGGCCCACTCGTGGTGGTCGGACGAATAAAAAATCGGGTGCAGGGTTAGTGGAGGATTAGGGCAGCAGCACGCCGTTGAGGGCGTGGATGACGCCGTTCGACGCCGTGATATCCGTAATGACGATGTCTGCTTGCCCGTCGTTCAGTTCGGTCCCATCGACGGCGATTTTCGCGCCGTTCAGCGTGGGCAGTTTCGGCACCCGCACGACGGACTTCTCCTTGCGCCGGCCGGGAACGACGTGGTAAAGGAGGATACTCGCAACGTCGTCGATGGTCAAGCCAGCGGGCAGGTTTCCGGTTTCGATAGCGTCGAGAACGTCTTCTTCGGTCAGTTCGACCCCAGCTAGTTCGCTGAAGAGGGCCACGAACGCATCGTCAGTCGGGGCGAGCACTGTTAGCTGTCGGTTGCCACTGAGAGCGCCGTCGAGCCCGGCGGCGACGACTGCCGCGACGAGAATATCGAACCGGTCGTCGCCTGACGCGATGTCTACGATAGTGGGCCCGTCACGAGGTGGTTTCGCGCTCGCCACACCTGCTCCACCTGCGAGCAGTAGTCCCGCGCCGCCGATCGTCTTCAGTGCTTGCCGCCGGTCTGGATTGAACGTCATATTCGAACAGGAGAATGTTGCTTTCCGAATTAAGTTATGTACCTTACTAGTTAGTAGATTCCTCTGGAATCGGCAGTTAAACGTCTTCTAATGCAGATGTTCAGTTTTTCAATATTGTTCTGAGCAACCCATCCAGACGGGGCAACTGCCGCTCAGTTCGCTGCAGTCGCGTTCGTCTCCACCGCCACGCCCGGCAGATACTCGCCGTCGGGACCGACCCATTCACTTTCGGTTCCACAGTCGGTCGTGAGTCGGCAGACACGCGTCTCTGGCGGCCAGATGACGCGAACGTCGCCACCACTCCGTTCTACCGAGACGGTCTGCCGATACGTCACCGTCTCACCGAAGTCGCCGACGTAGGTGACGAGGAGGGCGACTTCACTCGCCCCATCGGGAATCGGAACTCGGTCGGGACCGGCAGCACGCGGATAGTTCGTCACACTGACGCCCTCAGATGTGATGTCCCACTCGACGGTGTGGTCCTCGGCCATCGGGACGTCGTATCGCGCGTACTCGTCGCCCGATTCGACCCGGACAGAGACGGTGTTGCTCCCCTCGGGCACACCGAGAGTCGTCGTCGCATCGACTCGGTCACTCTCCAGCACGCGAAGGCGGGTCAGCTCTGGGTCGACCGGCTCGACCGCACCGGTCCACGAGCCACGGTAGGTAAACCGATACGGTGTCCGGTTCGTCGCGTCGAGGACGGTGAAGTCCTGTTCGGCACCGTCGTCGATAGCGTAGAGGACTGGCCCGTCGAATCCCGGGTCGTTGCGGAGGGTCTGGAACGGGTGGGCGGACCAGTCACCGTATGGGTCGGGGTGGAACACCAGCGCCTTCGAGTCGTTCGCCTTCCCGGCACCGACCTTCGGGACAGACGGCGAAAGTGGTGGGTCTTCGAACCCCGCGTCGAGGAGCGGTTCGTACGTCCCAGCGAGATTTTCGGTACGGAGGCGGTTCTCGTCGTACGGGTCGCCCGCCGCGTCGAGGGTGACGCCACCGGCGACGAGTGCGGAGACGAGAAGCACCGAGAAGACGACGCCGCGGGCCTCGGATGCGGAAAATCTGTCGTGGGCGAAACGGCGAAGCACCCGAACCACCCCGACGATTCCGGCCGCCCCGAAGGCGGCGAGTGGGACGAGCGCGTCGAAGTGGTAGAACGGACCGAGCAGGTCGATGAGACCGTTTCGGAGTCCGTTGTGGGTCCCCCAGAAGAAGGCGTTGCCGACGAACACGGAGACGAAGACGCCGACGAGAATCGAGGCGAGCGCGTCGTCCGACAGTTCGACGAACGCTCGCTTGCGCCCGCCGAGGCCGTGATAGCGTCGTCTGTCGCTCCCACGGAGCTTTCGGCCGGTCTGGTGCCGCCACCATCGTTGGGCCGTGAGACCGACGCCGACGACAGCGGCGACGGTTCCAAGCCACCCCATCGGCCCCCAGCGAGTCACGAGCAACCTGAGCGCCTCGATGCTCGTTTCGACACCCAGCGCGGGCGTGAAGACGATGTCGTAGCCGAGTATCGCCCGGCGGCCGAATCCGATGCCGTCGAGCGGGGCGAACGCGATGTACGGGAATCGCAGTGGGTCGCCGGTGACGACGGCGTTGTACGCGAGCGTCAGGCCGACGAAGGCGAGTCCGGGGAGTGCGATGGCGACGTATCGCCGAAAGACGGGCCACCCCGTCCCGCCTCGCCACGCGTTGGTGAGCGCCCACAGCGAGTGTACGATGAACGGGAGGGCGAACAGGACGGCCGTGTAGGGTCGTGCGAAGAATGCGAGTCCGACGAGGCCGCCGGCGACGACGGCGTACCCCGAGGAGTCCCGTCGCGCTGCCCTGACGTAGCAGACGGCGAACCCGAGGTTGAGCATCGTCGCGGGGGCGTACGCGAGGAACGTCGCCGAGGTGAGGAGAAACAGCGGTGCAGTTCCGAGGAGTCCCGCAGCGAGGATACCCGTCTCACGGTCGAACACGTCTGCCGTGAGTGTGTAGACGAGTCCTGCGTTCGCGGCGGCGACGGCACCCAAGACGAGGTTCGGGAGTCCGACTGCGAGACCGAGGGCGAACAGGGCCGGAACGACGGGCCCGTACTTCGAGTACATCTGAACCCCACCGGGCGCGCTCGTCGTCTCTTCGACGACGAAGAACCACGGTCTGACCGCATCAGCGAGGGCACCGGGATAGAGGAACAGCTTGCCCTCCAACAGCATCGCGGCCTGTGTGAGGTAGACGCCTTCGTCGTCGTTGACGGAGTGGAACGGAAAGAGGTCCACTGCGAGCCACGTCACGAGGAGGCCGACAACCAGTGAGATGACGAGGGCGGCCGCTCGGCGTCGCGTTCGCGTTCGGTCGAAGTCCAACTGGAGGTCGAAGTCGAAGGGAAAACTGCGGTCGATATCTGGAATACGGGACCCGCGCCGACCCATTCTCAGTCCGAGTAGAGACCGGTCTCGGGGCGTTGTTCGCGCGGGAACCACGCGAGTTCGTGACCCGCGTCGAGCGTCACTTCGACGCGACCATCGGTCGGCACCGTCTCGTCGTGGTTGTGCATACACAGCAGGTTGTCGCCGCCATCGAGCGCGACTTCGTAGAGGATGGTTGGCCCGAGATAGCGCTTGCCGACGACCTCACCGTGGCCTTCGCCTTCGCACGCGTGAGCGGACACGTCGTCCGGGCGGACGAGAATATCGATGTCGGTCTCGTCGTACTCGGGTGCGAGGCCGTGAATCTGCTCGCGTGTGACCGACCCGAGTTCCGTCTCTACCACGTCGCCGGAGATGTGGCCGGGGAGGAAACCAGCGTAGCCGAGGAAGCCAGCGACGAACCGTGATTCGGGGTGTTGGAAGACCTGTTCGGGTTCGCCAATCTGTTCGAGGTCACCGTCGTTCATCACGGCGACCCGGTCCGAGATAGACATCGCCTCTTCTTGGTCGTGAGTGACCGAGACGGCCGTCACGCCCGCTTCTTTGAGGATGCGGCGGACCTCTTCGCGCATCTGGACGCGGAGGTCAACGTCGAGGTTCGAGAAGGGTTCGTCGAGGAGCAGAATCGCTGGTTCCGGCGCGAGCGAACGGGCGAGGGCGACCCGCTGTTGTTGCCCGCCGGAGAGTTCGTCCGGGTAGCTCCCACCCTGCGTTTCGAGCCCCACGAGGTCGAGCAGTTCCTGCACGCGGGCGTCGCGCTCGGCTTTGTCGAGGTCCTTCAGGCCGAAGGCGATGTTCTCTGCGGCGGTGAGGTGCGGGAACAGTGCGAACTCTTGGAACACGACGCCGACGCCGCGTTCTTCGGGTGCGGTGAACGAGCCATTGCCCGAGACAGGAGTCCCGTTCAGCCGAATCTCGCCCCCGTCCGGGTGGTCGAGGCCGGCGATGAGGCGAAGCGTCGTGGTCTTGCCGCACCCAGACGGGCCGAGGAGCGTGAGAATCTCGCCTTCTTCGACGGCGAGCGATAGCTCTTCGATGACCGTCTCGGCTCCGTACGACTTCGAGACGCCGTCGAGTTCGAGGACGGTGTTGGTGTCTGCGTTCGGCATCTGTTTGTTGTCCGAGCGTTCGGTGGTCGAAAGTGTACTATTTGACATCGTATCCCTCTTGTGTGATGATGACGAGCATCGACAGCCCCGAGACGAAAAGCAGGATGAGCGCGGGCACTGCTGCCTGCCCGAAGTATCCTGCCGCGTAGGCCGTCCAGATGTGCGTCACGAGCGTTTTGAACCCCGCCGGACGCAGGAGAAGCGTCGCCGGGAGTTCTTTCATGGTGGTCAAGAAGACCAGCGCCGCGCCGCCGAACAGGCCGGGCGCGACGAGGGGGAGCGTCACGTGACGGAACGCCCCCGATGGCGTCTCTCCGAGGGTCCGTGCTGCCTCCGGAAGCGCCGGGTCGACCCGAAGGAACGAGGCACGGAGCGACCCGACCGCTTGCGGGAGGAAGCGGATGACGTAGGCGAAGACGAGCAGGTAGAGCGTCTGGTAGATGGGTGTCGCGTACGAACTGCCAAAGAAGACCAGCGCGAGTCCGAGGACGACCCCGGGAACCGCGTAGCCGACGTAGGTGGAACGCTCGAACACCGAACTCACCCGCGATGGGTGACGCGCGGCGAGGTACGCGACGGGGAGGCCAGCGACGGTTGCTGCACCGGCAGTCGCGGCCGCGACGAGCACGGAGTTGAACGCGTACTCGGGCTGGAACGCGAGTGACTGACTCGTCTCGGCGACGCCTTCCGCGAACCACGTGAGCAGGATGCCCAGCGGGACGACGAGGGCGACTGCCGCGACGAGAGCTGCGAACCCGATTGCGGGGTACTTCCAGCGTCCGAGGCGCATCACGCTCCCCGACCGGCCGCCGGTCGTGGTGCGTTCGTCACCGCGAATCTGTGATTCGAGCGTGAGGATGAGGAGCGTCACGGCGACGAGTTGGAGCGACAGGAGCGTCGCAGTGTCACGACCGAACGACCCGAACTCCACGTAGATGACGCGAGTGAACGCGTCGAACTTCATGATGGCGGGCGTCCCGAAGTCAGACAGGGCGTAGAGCGCCGCGAGCAGTGCCCCAGCGGCGACGGCGGGGCGAATCTGTGGGATAGTCACCCGCTTGAACGCCTCCCAGCGGGTGTGGTTCAGGGTCCGCGCAGCGTCGATGAGCGTGGTGTCCATCGACTTCAGCGCGGCCCGGGTGGTGATGAACACGTACGGGTACGTGTAGAGCGTCAGCACTAAAACGGCTCCGGGTAGCCCGTAGATTTCGGGAAGTGATTCGACACCGAGCGGTTCCAACAAGCGCTGGAACACACCACGGGGGCCGAACGCCGAGACGAACGCGAACGCGCCGATGTAGCTCGGAATGACGAGCGGCAGCGCGATGATGATGGTCCAAAATCGCTTGAACGGGAGGTCGGTTCGAACGGTGAGATACGCCAGCGGGACACCGAGTGCGACACACGCGGCCGTCACGAGGACGACGAGGACCGTACTGTTCAGGAAGACTTCGACTGTCGTTGGCCGGGTGACGAGTGCGACTGCTTCGGAGAATCCGACGTCGAGTGCCGATTTGACGAGCCACAACAGCGGGACGATGACGGCAGCAGCGACGGCGGCGCTCGCGACGGTCAGTCCGAGCGGTTGCTGGTCTTCGCCGTCACCGGTCTTCGTCTGCTGTTCTGTGGCCATCAGTGATTCACCCTAAAGCACGCCCACCTCACGCAAGAGTCGCACGGTTCCTTCCAGGTCCGCCAGTTGCGTCAGGTCGAGCCCTTCTGGGGGGTTGAGCTCGTCGATGGGCGGGAGTTCGCCGATTGGGTCGACGCCCGAGACGAGCGGGTACTCGAAGGTCGTCCGCGCGAAGTAGTCCTGTGCTTCTGCAGAGAGCAGGTGACGGACGAAGTTGGTCGCGAGGTCTGAGTCGTCTGCAGTGTCGAGGACGAGTGCGCCGGCGACGTTGAAGATCGACCCGGCGTCGCCAGCAGTAAACGCAGTCCCGAGCGGTGCCTCGGACCGGCCGGCGAGGATACGCTGGATGTAGTAGTGGTTCGCGAAGCCAGCGCCGATTTCGCCGTCGGCGACGGCCTGCGAGACGAGGAACTCGTCGTTGAACTCGGTGACACCGAGGTCTTGCATCCCCTGCAGCCACTCTTTCGTCGCTTCTTCACCTTCGAGGACGCGCATCGCGGTGATGAACGCCTGGAAGGAGGAGTAGGTCGGTGCCCACCCGATGTTGTCGCGGAACGCTTCCGTCTCCGGGAACGCCATGATGTCGTCCGGGATGTCCGAGTCGGCGAACTGGTCGGTGTTGAACGGAACGGTTCGGGCGCGGCCCGAGGTCCCGGTCCACTGGCCGTCGGGGTCGTGGAACTCGTCGCGGACGAGGTCGAGGACGTCCGTCGGAAGCGACTGTGTTCGACCCTCGTCTTTCAGGGCACCGAGTGAGCCCGCGTTGACCGAGAAGAACACGTCGGCAGGACTGTTCTCACCTTCGGTCAGGATCTGGTTGACGAGTTCGGTCGCGGAGTTGTACCGTGGGCGAATCGTGAAGTC
Organism: Haloferax marinisediminis; assembly: GCF_009674585.1. Classification (NCBI taxonomy): domain Archaea; kingdom Methanobacteriati; phylum Methanobacteriota; class Halobacteria; order Halobacteriales; family Haloferacaceae; genus Haloferax; species Haloferax marinisediminis. The sequence goes on from NZ_WKJP01000001.1 coordinate 1,854,896, forward strand.
GTCGTAGTACTCTTCGAAGAACGAGATGAGTTCGCCGACGAGCGCCTCACCGCGTCCAGAGTAGAGCGTAAGTTCACCCGAAAGCTCCGGCATCTCTGAAATCGACACGCCACCGGTTATCTCACGGTCGCCGAATGGTGAGCGGCCCGAGCCAATCTGCTGGACTGGTTCGCCTCCTTCGGCTTCTGTCGTCGTCTCTTCTTCGCCGCCAAGTCCGGTACAGCCGGCGAGTGAGCCGAGACCAAGTGCCGCCGTCGCCGCGATGAACCGGCGACGACCGTGGCCGCGAGGCTCCCGGTCGTGGTCTTGCATATATGGATTTAGGTCGACCTAAACCATTTATATCTACCGGTTGGACTCGCTCTTTGAGAAAGGTGGGACCGAGGGCTCAGTCGTCAGCAGGGACTGCTGCACGGGGCGCTGCCAACTGGTCTAGACAGGCTAACCAGTCTTGCATGTGCGTCCCGACGTAGTTGAAGAACTCGCCGTTTCGGTAGTCGGACCAGTCGCCGTCGGCGAGTGCGTCGGCCATCGCCTCGAACACGTCGGCGTAGGTGTCGGCGTCGTCACCGACAGCGTCGACGACTTCCCAGAGGTGTTCGTTGAGTTCGAGACCCGGAACCTCGTTGTTGAGGTCGTCGAACGTCGGCCGTGCGGCCTTGTTGTGCTCACAGAGCGGATAGCCCGTCACGATGTCCTTTTCGAGCACGTCGGCGGCGCGTTTGAGGAAGACGCCCGACCAGATGTCGTCGAATCGGCCGACCTCCCACTCGTTGTCGTCCATCGGCAACTGGTAGAACGCCGGGATGACTTCGCGCTCGAACGCGAGGTTCATCGAACAGACGGTGAGATACTGGCCGGGTTCGGCCACGAAGTCGCCGTCGAAGTCGTCGAAGTCGGTCCGCGTCTGCGCCTGTCCTTCGAGGTCACCGTCCATCAGGATGCGAACGGCGTCGAGGTCGGGAACGTTGGTCCAGAGTCCCTGTGAGGCGACCACGTCACGGAGTTCACGGGTTCCCGTCTCGACGGTCTCGTCCATCGCCGAGTACGGGTACCCTCGCGGGTACAGTCCGTGTTCCTCGGCGTTCTGGTAGAGGACGTTCACCCACTGCTCGTCGCTCGAGACAGACTCGATTTCTCCCTCGCGGTGGAGGTTCTCCATGTGTCGGCCGAAGAAGTCCCACTCGTCGTGCGGCAGTGTATCGTCGTCGATGAAGACGCCGTAGTCGTACTCGGGGTGGGCCCACATGTAAAGGAGGCCGAAACTCGTCTGGGCGTGACTCGCCGCAGGAACGAGGTGCGAGAATTCGTCGATTCCGTGTTCAGCGTACCATTCGTCGCGTGCCGACTCGTCGAAGACGGCGCCAGCGACGCCTTCGTCGTCGAGCATCGCTTCCATCCCCTCGGTGTCGCAGAAGTCCTCGGTCACGAGGAGGACGAACAGGCGGTCGAGGTCGAAGTCGTGTGCACGGGCGTTGTCGAAGTACGCTCGCATGCACTCGTACTCGCGGATGGTCGGCACGACGACGCAGATGTCCGGTTCCATCGTCTGTATGAATTTAGGCCGACCAAAAATACCTGTTGGTCCGCGACAGAACGCTTCAGACAGCCGAAAGGTTCGGGAGAAATCGATATGCTGCGATAACTCCCCGTCAACGATTCCCGGTCAACGACTCCAACAACGTCACCGCCGTCTCTTTTGCCAGCGGGTCGTTCGCGTTCCCGCACTGCGGTGACTGCACACACGATGGACAGCCGTCCTCGCAGTCACAGTCGTCGATGAGTGCGGCCGTCTGTCGCATCAATCGCTCGACGATGTCGTATCCCGCGCGGGTCAACCCGACACCGCCGGGATGACCGTCGTAGATGAATATCGTCGATTGCTCGGTGTGCGGGTGGTAGGGTGTCGAGAGGCCGCCGATGTCGCCGCGGTCACACAGGAGCGTCAGCGGAAACAGCGAAATCATCCCGTGTTCTGCGGCGTGGATGCCGCCGTTGAAACCGTACTCGCCCCCCATCTCACGCATCTCCGACTCCACGTCGCTTGGGACGGTGAAGTACAGCGCTTTGGTTCGAAGACTCGTCTCTGGGAGGTCGAGCAACTGTTGGCCGAGCGTCGATCCGCGCTTCGGGTCGCGTCGCTCGAACCCCGTAATCTGTTTTCGCATCGTAATCTCTGCGAACCGAACCTCCACGTCCGGACGTGCTGACAGTGGTTTCGACACGATATCCCGCTCGACGGTGATGTGCTTGTCGTGGAGCACACGCGTGTAGTAGTCCGCCCACGTCGGTTGCAATCGGGCCACGTCACGGTCTAAATCCAAGTCTGCGACTTCGTAGGTCTGGCCCTGATGGTGGTATACCGCGCCGGGGTGGGCATCGCGGAGTGCGTCGTCGAATGCGAGTTTCGCGATGGTCTCGTTGTTCCGCGAGTCCATCAATCGAATCTCTCGGTCGGTGATGGTCCGGAGACTCATCGCGTGTTGTGGACTCTCGTCGCCGTCGTGAGTCCACCGAACGCCGTTCTCAGTATCCCGTCGCGCCAGCGTTCCCGCCTCTTCGAGGTCGGAGACGACGCCCGGGAACGACGTGCCGAAGTACGCGTCGTCCGCAGTCGAGAGCCAGTTTTCGGCCGCCGCACAGGCGACGTGACTTGGCATGAGGTGGTCGTTTTCGGGGTCGGACACCGCCCGCTCGGGGTCACCGTCGAAGAACTCTGTGGGGTGTTTCATCAGGTACTGGTCGAGTTGGTCCTCGCCACCGACGAGGACAACCAGTGCGGGTCTGTCACCTCGACCGGCCCGGCCTGCTTGCTGCCACGCCGACATCCGGGTCCCCGGATAGCCGTCGATAAGAACCACGTCGAGACCGCCAACGTCGACGCCGAGTTCGAGTGCGTTGGTACTCCAGACGCCACTGATGTCACCGTCGTGGAGCCCTGCTTCTATCTCTCGCCGGCGGTCGTGTGTGAGTGCGGCTTGGTAGGCAGCAATTTCGCCGGCGAGACCGTGTTCGCCTCGGTTCCGGAGGTCGCTCGCGCTCTCGGACGCGTATCGCTCGGCGGCCTGCCGAGCACGAGTGAACGCGAGGGTCTGATGTCCGCGCGCGACGAGGTCCACGAACAGGTTCTTCGTCTCGACGTGGCCCGAGCGACGACGACCCGACCCACCCGCGTCTGGGTTCTCGTACTCAGGCGGGTTCCACAGGAGCCAATGCGTTTCACCGGTTCCGCTCGTGTCGTCGTCTACGAGGGTGAACGACGTTTCGGCCTCGCCGGTGATTCGCGCGGCGTGTTCGACTGGGTTGCCGATGGTCGCCGAACAGCAGACGAACTGCGGGTCCGACCCGAACCGTTCACAGACTCGCTTGAGGCGGCGGAGGAGGAGCGCAACGTGACTCCCAAACACGCCGCGATAGCCGTGAACCTCGTCGATGACGACCGTCTCGAGTGACGAGAAGAACCACTCCCACAGGCGGTGCGCGTGCGGGAGCAGTGCGTAGTGGAGCATGTCTGGATTCGACAGGAGAACCGTCGGCATTCGTTTTCTGACCTCCCGCTTTTCGGTCTTCGAGAGGCGACCGGTGTACTGGTCGACCGAGACCCGGCTCCCGAACCCCAACCCGTGTGCGAGGTCTGAGAGCGTGTCGAGTTGGTCAGACACGAGGGCGTTCTGCGGACCGAGGTAGAGGGTTCGACCCCCGTGGTCCATTGCTCGCTCGAACGCTGGAATCGTGTACGCGAGGCTCTTTCCGCTCGCGGTTCGCGTCGCGAGGACGACGTTCTCCCCCTTGCGAACTGCGTCGACTGCCTCCGCTTGGTGCTGGTAGGGGCGGTCGATGCCGCGGTCTGCGAGGGCCGACGCCAATCGGGGTTCGAGGTCGAGGTCGGCAAACGAGGGGTCTCGGGCGTCGAACCGGCGGTGCGACTGAATCTGCCCGTCGTAGTACGGCCGGTCTCGAAGCCACTCGATGAGGTCGTCCACAGGCCCTCTGCGGACTTCGTCCTCCTAACGCTGTCGCCGGGACGGACTCCACGCCTCTCATCACAACCGCCGTGCAGCTTTTGTTCTCAGCGTCCCGACGGAATGTATGGACGTGGACGCCGTACTCATCTACGACGGCGAGTGCCCATACTGCTCTGTGGCCGCGACTGCGCTGAAGCGTCTCGACGACGTCGAGGCCATCTCGTGGTACGACGACGCTGCACAGGCGTTTCTCGCCGAACAGTTCGACGAGATTCCCTTCGCGATGGTCCTCGCAGACCGACACGAAGGGAACGTGTACGCGGGCCGCGCCGCCGCGAAGGAACTCGCCGATAGAGCGGGGATGCCCGGTCTCGTCGGAAGTCTCGTCCGCGACAACTACGAGACGATTGCCCGCGTCGTCGGCGTCGCAAGTGGTCGGGGTCGTGACCCTGACGACGTCCACAGTCGATACCGGATGCACCCAGCGGCTCTCGAACAGTTCGACACGCTCGTTGCCAACGCTGAACCTCGACCCGCCGCCCTTTCGTAGCGGGCATCCCCTCCGACACTCGTGACCGTTCACTCGCTCGACCCCGGAACACTCGGGACCGACGACGACCCTCTTGACCTCGACACGCGTTCACCACGCGGAACCTACGCGCTGGTCTTCTCCGTTCCAGCGACGACCATCGATGTCGGAGCACTCGGAGCGTGCGCGTTCTCCGCTGGTGGGTACGTCTACGTTGGAAGTGCCTTCGGGGCTGGCGGACTCCGCCGTGTGCTCAGACACCGCCGTGTCGCCCACGGAGAACACGACGCCCGCCACTGGCACGTCGATTACCTCGGTGGCCACCCCGACGTCGAACTCTCTCGGGTGGTCTGTGTCACTGGAGACGACGTGGAATGTGAAGTTGCATCCGCGCTCGGGTCGGTCGCTGCCGCTGGATTCGGTTCGTCAGACTGCGACTGCGAAGCACATCTCTCTCAGTTTCAGGACGTCGAGACGGCCACGTCGCTCGTGGAGTCAGCGTTTCGAAGCAAAATGTGAAGGGGGGTCCCGCCCCCTTCTGCCGCCCAGACCGGGCCGGGCACCCCGGTCGAGGCGGCGTAGCCGGTTGTCAGAGGCACCCCGGCGATAGGTAGTACTCTGTCTAACCACTTTACTTCATCTCTCGGGTAACTCGGTCATGAGCTGAAAACAACTATATAAAGCTAACTGCTATTTATACGTTGTGGCCACCCGCACCGTTCATTTATGTGTCATGAATGTCTCATCCACTGATATGGGTGGGTTCGACCTCGAAGAGGCGTTCGACGTGCTCAGGTCACGAGCAGCGTTGCTCGCCGCGGTTGCCGACGCAGCGCAGACACCGGCCGACCTGGCCACCGAACTTGGAGTCTCCCGCTCGACTATCGACCGTGGTCTCAACGAGTTAGAGCGCGTTGGCTTCGTCGAGACTGTCGGTGGGACCGTGTTACTCACACTCTCCGGACGAATGGCTCTCAGCACTCACACTCGGTTCGTCGACCAACTGAACGACGTTGGCGAGGCGGCCGATGTACTCGAGCCACTCGCTCCCGACGCACCGTTCGACCCGGTGCTGGTGGACGGAAGTGACGCTATCGTCGCGTCGGACCCGGACGACGAGGAACCACTGAACAGGTTGACGTCGTTTATCGAGGACGCGAAGGCGGTACGCGGGTGCAAAATGGCCGCGCTCCCCGCCCAGGTCGACGCGTACTACCGACGTGTCACCACCGACACCATCTCGGTCCAACTCGTCGTCACGGAGGCAGTGGTCGAACGACTCGTCACCGAGTATCGGCCACAACTCGCCGAACTCTCCGCCATCGAATCCGTCTCGCTTCGGTCTATCGAGTCGCTTCCGTACGGTCTCCTCGTCGTCGAGCGACCGAGTGGGCCCGTCGCAGTCCTCTCGATATACAGTTCTGACGGACTCGTCGGTGTCGTTCACAACGACAGCACCGACGCTGTCTGCTGGGCACACTCACAAATCGACCGCTGGTGGGCGATGGCAGACCCACTTCCCGCTTCGACCACGTTCGAGGAGTGAACTCATCTGTTCCGCCTGCCACCCCAACGACTTACGATAGCCGAATCGAAGAGGGTCCAATGACGACGACGTTTCCTAGAATTCCGTATCTGGAGTGGATTTCTGACCGCGCCGAGGAGGCGACGTTCGACCTCGCGACGAGCGACCTTCGCGTGGCCGAAGACGACGACGCAATCGTCCCGCCTGTTCTCTCTTCGCTACCCGACCCCGAGGGCGAGACACTCGAAAGCCAACTCGCAGCCCGGTACGGCGTGCCCGAATCGTGGGTCCTGGTCACGTCGGGTGCGTCGAGTGCGAACTTCCTCGCAGCGTGTGCGCTGCTCGACGCTCCCACCGACGCCGACGCGGATGAAGACGAAACAGACGCGACTGGTGACGACGACGAACCACGACCACAGGTCCTCGTCGAGAAACCGGGGTACCAACCGCTGTGTGCGGTTCCCGAAGCACTGGGCGCTCGTGTCGATCGATTCGTCCGCCCGCCGGAGTACGACTACGATATCGAACCGCATCGAGTCGAAGCCGCAGCGTCCGAGTCGTTCGCGTACGCTGTCGTCACGAACCGACACAACCCGTCGGGACGTCTCGCCTCGCGTGCGGAACTCGCTGAATTGGCGAAACACACCTCCGACGCTGGCGGCCACCTCCTCGTCGACGAAGTGTACGCGCCGTACGTCGACCCTGCCCGCGACGGTCCGTTTGGCGGCGTGACTGCGGCAGGTCTCTCGAACGTCGTCACTACCGGGTCGTTGACGAAGTTCTACGGCCTCGGCGGCCTTCGAATCGGATGGATAATCGGCGACCCGGCCATCATCGACCGGGCACAGTCCGCATCGATGTACTTCCCGACGGTCGCACACCCGAGTCGGAACCTCGCGCGCCGCGCCCTTCACAACGCAGCCGAACTCGAACCAGCGGCCCGTGAGCACCTTTCGGCGAATCACGAACTGCTGGCGTCGTTCGTCTCTGACCGGCCACTGGTTTCGGGCCGAATCCACACCGGCGGGTCGTTCGCGTACCTCTCGCACGACGAACTCGATGGCGACGACGTCGCCGATGCCGCGTGGGAGGCAGGTGTGCTCGTCGTTCCCGGCCGCTTCTTCGACGCGCCAGCGTCGTTCAGAATCGCACTCGGCGGTGCCCCAGACGAGATGGCCGCCGGACTCGACGCGTTCGGAGACGTGCTGGACGAACTGTCGAACTGAGGTATCTGGTCTCCTGTAGGCGCACCACGTTCTCGCCTAGGTGAGTTTCTTCGATGTCTGTGAATTCGCCGATAGAGGTCTCAGAACGCGGGAATCTCCAACTTCGACTAAGTAGCTCCCCCACGTCAGTTCGGGAGAGGTGAAGTGAGATGCCAGACCCTTCTGAAGAACGACGAACCGACGACTCCGACGCACCCTCGACCCCGGCGTCCCGGACCCCGACTTTCCTACGCCGAGTTGGCCAACTTGCGGGTGTGGCCCTCGTGGGTGCCGCGTACTGGACAGTTATCAGGCCTCGAATGCTGAACTGGGGCGCAACACCCGCCGAGTCCCGGCGACCGCTCCCCGGTGATGCGCTGATACCGGAACCCGATGGTGAGTCGACGATGGCCATCAGTATCGACGCGCCGCCAGAGGAAATCTGGCCGTGGCTTCGGCAACTCGGCCAAGGCCGAGGTGGGTTCTACAGTTACGAGTGGGCAGAGAACCTCGTCGGCCTCGACATCCACAACGCCGACGAACTCATCCCCGAGTATCAGGACCTCGACATCGGAGATACCGTTCGACTCGGTGACCCTGACCGGTTCCCCGACACCACACTCGAAGTCGTGGTACTCAGCCCCGAACAGGCGCTCGTCCTCCAGAGTCCGACGCAACCACCGTGGTGGGTCTGGTCGTTCGTCCTCGACCCCGTGACCGAGACGGAGACGCGTCTCGTCGTCCGTTCGCGGATTCGACTCCCGCAGAACCCGGTCGTCCAGTTCGCGAGTCAAGCAGTGCTCGACCCGGTGACGTTCGTGATGACTCGCGGGATGCTGCTCGGAATCAAGACCCGTGTCGAATCGACCGCCCGTGAGGCCGCACTGCTCGACGCGTGACGAGTGTCGAACGTCGAGATTCGGCCTCGAAGAAGAAACGACCGTCGAACGGACCAGCCCAGTCCGATTCGACGGGCATGTAGGGTACCGCGTTCCGTTTGCCCTGTTCACCGAACCCGTGCCGGTGTGAGAGTCGAGTCCGTTCCTACGCCCCGATGGCGCGGGCGAGCATCTCGACTGGGTGCGGCGGTTCCTCGTCGACGCCCATGTCTTCGAGTTGCGACCGGCAGGACGCGCCGGGGGCGACGACGACATCTCCCGGACTGTCTGCGACCTGACCGGAGAGGATGTCTCCGATGGCCATCGACATGGAGTAGTGTTCTGCCTCGTAGCCGAACGACCCGGACATGCCACAGCACGTCGAGTCCAGCGGGTCCACGTCGAATCCAGCGCGACGGAGGACGCCCACCGCGTGGTGGTCTTTCTTCGTGGACTTCTGGTGACAGTGACCGTGGTACGTCAGGTAATCGTTCTGCGGGAGGAACGAGAGGTTCTCGTCCAGTCGGAACGTGTCGAAGTACTCCATGATACCGAAGGAGTTGGCCGCGACGGCCTCCACGTCGTCGCCGGAGAGCAAGTCGAGGTAGTCCGACTGGAACATCACGGCATCCGATGGTTCACAGAGGACGATGTCCCAGTCCTCTTCGACGAAGGGTGCGAGCACCTCGACGTTCTGCTCCGCGTCGGCGCGGGCCTTGTCGAGGAAGCCCTTCGAGTGCGGCGGTCGGCCGGACCCGGCGACACCGTCGGGGATACGAACGTGGACGTTCGCGGCTTCGAGCGCTTCCACGGCCGCTTTCCCGACTTCTGGGTGGTTGTAGTTCGTGTAGGTGTCCGGGAACAACAGCACCTTCCGGTCGGCCTGTGCTTCTGCGATGCTCGCGGCGCCACGCGACTCGAACCACTCGACGAAGCTCGTCGAGTGGAACTTCGGCAGCGAGCGTTCTTTCGCGATACCGATGGTCTTCTCCATCAGTGTCCGCGCACCGGGAATCTTCGTCGCCGCGTTGGCGACTGGCGCGAACGCCGACCCATATGCAGACAGCGAGTCGATGTTGGCGAAAATCTTGTCGCGGAGGCTCGACCCGTTGCGCTGGTGGTACTCGTGCACCACTTCGGCTTTCATCTTCGCCATGTCGACGCCACTCGGGCAGTCTTTCGAACAGCCCTTACAGCCGACACAGAGGTCCAGCACCTCGTGGACGAACTCGTCGGTGAACATCTCGTCTTCTGGGAGGCCACCGCTCATCGCCTGTCGGAGCATGTTGGCGCGGCCGCGTGTCGCCTGAATCTCCTCTTCGGCGGCACGGAACGTCGGACACATGACGCCGCCGACGGTCGACTGTTGACCGCGACAGCCAGCACACCCGTGACAGAGCTCGACCATGCCTTCGAAGCCGTTGTCGTTGTCCCAGTTCAGCGCGGGGTCGAACCCAGCGTCGAAGTCGTAGTCGGGTGAGAACCGGAGGTTCTCGGTCAAATCGTACTCTCCGCAGATGTTCCCCGGGTTGAGCAACCAGTCGGGGTCGAACTCGCTCTTCAGGTCGCGGAAGACGTTCCAGAGGTGGTCACCGTACAGTTTGCGGTTCCACTGGGTTCGGGCCCGACCGTCGCCGTGTTCACCAGAGACCGACCCACCGTACTTGACGACGAGGTCGGTCACTTCGTCCGCGATGGCTTCGTACGTCTCGACGCCTTCGACGGTCTTCGTGTTGATGAGCGGGCGGATGTGGAGGACGCCCGGACCGGCGTGTGCGTAGTACGACGCGAAGGTGTCGTGTTCGTCGAGGATGTCCTGGAAGTCAGAGACGTAGTCGGGGAGGTTCTCCGCCGGGATGGCGGTGTCCTCGATGTACGCGATGTGCTTCTCGTCGGTCGTCCGCGAGAGCAGAATCGGGAGTCCCGACTTGCGCATCTTCCAGAACTTCGCGCGGGTGTCGGCGTCGTGTGCCTCCATGAAGTCGGTCGCGCGACGTTCTTTGTCGGTCACCGAGGCGGACCCACCGTTGGGTTCGAACTCGGTCCCGTCGGGGTCGATGACGCGGTCTTCGATGAGGTCTGCGACTTTCTGTTTGCCATCCTCGTCGGAGTCCGCGTAGAACTCGACGAGGAGCGTGGAGTCCGTTCCCTCCGGAAGCATCCCGACCACGTCGGCGAACTCGGCCGTGTCGCGCGCCAAGTCGAGGAGCACGTCGTCCATGACCTCGACGGCCGCGGGTTCGTGTTCGAGGATGGGCGCGACGTCGTGCATCGCGTCGATGACGTCGTCGTAGGTGAGAAGTGCGACCGACGCCGTCTCCGGGATGGTCTCCAGCGAGACAGTTGCCTTCGTGACGATTGCCAGCGTCCCTTCGCTCCCCGCGATGAGGCGACCGAGGTTGACGGTCCCTGCTTCCCACTCGTCGTCGATGCCGGTGTCGTCGGGAGTCCGACGTTCACCGCGCATCTCGTCGACGAGCATGTCGAGGTTGTACCCCGAGACGTTGCGTTTGAGGTCAGGGTACCGTTCGGATATCTCGTCTGCCTCTTCGTCGAGAATCTGGGCGACTTTCGCGTAGATTCGCTCTTCGAGCGTGCCTTCGGGGTCGCCTGCTTCACGAAGCTCGTCGACGCTCACTTCTCCGAGCGTCGTCACCGTCCCGTCTGCGAGGACGACTTCGAGTTCTTCGATGTAGTAGTCGGTCTTGCCGTACTTCAGGGAGTGTGCCCCGGTCGAGTTGTTGCCGATTGCGCCACCGAGGGCGGAGCGGTCACCCCACGCCGGGTCGGGCGCGAACTTCAGGCCGTGTGGCGCCAGTTCTTCGTTCAGTTCGCCGAGACGGACACCGACCTGTGCGGTCGCCGTTCGTGTGTCGGGGTTGACGTCGGTGACCTCGCCCATGTGACGAACGAGGTCGAGGACGACGGCCTCGTTGACCGTCTGCCCGGCGAGACTCGTGCCGCCGCCTCGCGGGAGGACGGGTATCTCTCGCTCGGCGCAGTACTCCATCACCGCCGCCACGTCTGCCGTCGATTTCGGCATGACGACGCCGATGGGCATCTTCTCGTACGCCGAGGCGTCCGTGGCGTACAGCGTTCTCGTGTAGGTGTCGAATCGCACGTCGCCCTCGACGATAGATTCGAGGTCTTCGACCAGCCCTGGCCGCTCTACGTCGTCGCTGACGTAGTCGTAGTTCCCCTCCAGCGAAGGGTCAGCGGCCGCTTCGTGCGTGTTAGATGCCATTGATTAGTCTCTCTAGTAGTGGATTTGTGTGAAACAATAAAGACACCCGGAAACGGGTGTTTGTATTTTCATTCGTGAACGATTCTCCGTCCGAACGTCCACTGTTCAGAACACGCCGGGGAACAGCACGTAGCTGAACAGGAGCGTCAGGATGCCAGTGGCAGTGCCGTAGTAGACGAGCGGGATGAGTTCGAGACGGATGACGCGACCCTCTTCGCCGACGAGGCCGACGACCGCGAGCGCGGCGACGACGTTGTGGACGGCGATGAGGTTACCGATGGCACCACCGACTGCCTGCGCACCAAGCATGATGGTCTTCGGCGTGCCAATCGAGTCTGCGACACCGTACTGGAAGGTACCGAACAGGATGTCGGAGACGGTGTTCGACCCTGCGAGGAACGCACCGAACGCGCCCACGTACGCGGCGAAGAACGGGTAAGCCGAGCCAGCGACGCTCGCCATGCCCTCGGAGAGGACGATGAGCATGCTGTCCGAACCGGTTGCTGCGCCGGACTGGAGCATAATCTGCACCGTCGCGACGGCGAACAGCAGTGCGACGACTGCGGGTGCGACCTTCTCGACGGTCTCTGCCCACGAGGCCTTGATCTCTTCACTCCGCATTCCGTGAATCGGAATCGTCACGAGGTGCACTGCGATGAACACTGCACCGGGGAGGTAGAGGAACGCGAAGTCGTTTCCGAGACCCGTTCCGAGGATGTTGCTCCATCCAACGACGAACAGGTCACTCGTGATGAAGGCCTTGACAGGGTCGGCGACGCGGGTAACGACGAGCAGGAGCGCGACGAGCGCGTACGGCGTCCACGCCTTCAGGAGCGACATCTGACCGGCAGACGCCGGCATGCTGGACTGAACCGACCCACCGTCGGCGGCGACGGTGACGTTGTCGTTCGTCGACTCGCCGGGCTCGATGTCACCAACCCAGTGGTCGGGCCACGACGATTCTGGGGCGAAGTCCCACTCTTCGTCGGGGTGGAAGAGGCCAGCCTTGAGCGCGCTGACCGTCACGGCGAGACCGACCATCGACCCGAGAAGACCCGGGAACTCCGGTCCGAGGAAGTACGCGGTGAGGAAGTACGGAACCGAGAAGGACGCCCACGCGAACAGCGTCAGGGGAAGCACTTCGAGTGCCGGCTTGATGGACTTCTCTTCACCGAAGAAGCGCGTCATCATGGCGACACCGATGAACGGAAGCGCGATACCGACGACGACGTGGTGCATGGCAGCGAACACTGCGATTTCGCTGACCCACGCGGCGATGGACTCGTAGCCTCCAGCACCGAGAACTGTGGTGCTGATCGTCTCGACGCCCTCGAAGATGTCGATCATCCCGATGATGAGCGGCGTCCCGACGGCACCGAACGTAATCGCCATGAGGTTACCCGTGAGGGCGACAACGACGGCGGCCAGCGGCGGGAAGCCAAGGCCGACGAGGAGCGGGCCGACGATTGCTGCGGGCGTCCCGAAGCCGGCGGCCGACTCGATGAACGATCCCATGAGGAAGACGAGCAGGACGACCTGCACGCGACGGTCCTCACTGATGGATGCGAAGCCGTTGTTGATGGAGTCGAACGCGCCCGTCTGCTTGAGCGTGTACAGAAGTAGGATTGCGCCGAAAACGATGTACAGGATGTTCGCCGCAGTGATGAACCCGTTAATCGTCGCAGCAGCAATCCACGTCGGGGTCATGCCCCAGCCGACGACACCAGCGCCGATCGCGACCAACCACGCGACCGGCATCGCCCGCGTCGCGGGCCAATACCGACCGACCATGAGGTATGCGATGGTCAGAAGCGGCAGCAGCGCGATGAGTGCATCGGTCGCACTAACCATGCTGCTCACCTCCACAGTTCGTCCCAGCCATTTCCGTTCCAGATTCGTGCCTGATGCAGAGCATCGTGGAATCTGCTACACAACTTTTGTGATAAATATCTATCGTTCGTCGCTATTCATGACATATCTTGCTCTCGGACCAGTTCGGTGGTTCGACACCCAGTACACTCGTGTGTAAGTGAGCCAAGTATCGGTTAAAACCCCAATTTCGGCCAGTTCAGAGGCTCTGGATACCATTTGATTTTTCGTGTCTTTTTGCTGAGAGTGGGACTCGAACGACCGATTCATTCGTGTGAATTGGCCAGTATATACGAGTGCATTGGTGTTTCAGTCGTGTGCAAAGGCTTATACACTCGTGTGTAAAGGTCAACTCATGGAAGAGGAGTCTCGCGCGCGTTCCCGAAACGAGCACGGCCAGTACGTGGGGCGCATCCCACTGGAGGCGGTTCTGGAGGTGTTCGACGAACGGGACGACGCCGCTCGGCCACTCACTGCGGCCGACGTGATGGAGGCACTCGACTGCTCTCGCCGGACGGCGCACAACAAACTGAACGAACTCGAAGAACAGGGCGACCTCGCGACCAGAAAAGTCGGGGCCCGGAGTCGCGTCTGGTGGGTTCCGTTGACTGGTGAGTCTCACCGTGCACGTGCGTCCTCGGAATCGAGTACCGACCAGTCGGCGACGGACGATGCGACAGCGACTGGCGTCGACGTCGAGGATACTCGACGCGTCGTCGACCACCCACCTGCAGTTTCGAACGCAATCGAACAGGCCGACTTGCCGGGGAGTGGGCCGATGCTGGACGCCCGACGCGAAGCACTCTCAGCGGCGTACGACTATCTAACCGACCATCCCGAGGCGAAGAAGGCAGATTTCCTTCGTGACGTGTACTTCCAGTACCCGGCAGGATTCGAATCCGCAGAAGGGTGGTGGAACGCGATTCAACCCGCACTCAAGCAACTCCCCGGTGTCGACCCACCGGAAGAGCGTGGTCACATCTGGCACTTCCTCGGTGGGTAAGCACGACTCGGCGTGGACTGCTGCACCCTACGAATTTATACCGCATCAGGCCACAGTCTCGGCCAACGTATCGATGTCAATCGATTCACCGGCCGATAGAACCGTCGTGGAGTGGGTCACTCGATGAGTGACGGTCACGTCGCCCCCGACCCTGCCGACCGGCCACAGATGGAATCGACTGACGACGACGACCCGAGCGACGAATCGTCACCGAATCGAAGCACCGCAGAAGAGGCGGACGTTCGAGGTGTCTCCGGTGGCGACGACGTGTACGCCTCGGAAATCGAAGGAAAACAGTATCGCGGCACGTGGTACCTCCCGCTTCGCTACGACACCTTAGACGAGTCTCCCGACTCAGACGAGTACCCCGAACAAGGCACCGGCGGGTCGTTCCGCCTCACCGACCTTCCGCGCGTTCCACGCGTCGGCCACGTCGTGGGGCCGTCGGCGATAATGCTCGGTGCCTCGCTCGGAAGTGGTGAGACGCTCTTTTGGCCCGTCTTGACCGCACAGTTCGGCTGGCTGGTGTTCTGGGCGTTCATCATCGGCGTCTTCACCCAGTTCGTCATCAACACGGAACTTCAGCGCTGGACGCTCGCGACTGGTGAGAGCATCTTTCGCGCGTTCGCACGCGTGGGGACCTACTGGCCGTGGGCGTTCTTGTTCGGTGGCCTCGTCAGTCTCGGCTGGCCCGGATGGGCCGCTGGGGCCGCACAGGTCGCTGCGACAGCACTCGGATTGAGTGGGTCGGTCAGCTTCCTCGGGTTCTCCATCGCCACGTGGAAACTCATCGCTGTCGGCCTGATGGCGCTCATCTGGCTCTCGTATCAGACCTCGTCTGTCATGTACAACGCCGTCGAGGTGTTCCAGATTGGGCTCCTGTTCGTCGCCATCGGTGCGACGTTGATGCTCGTCGGTGTCACCGGCTCGTGGGTCGAATTCTCCACCGTCCCCGACGCTGCGCAGTCGATTGGGAGTCTCCCGGCAGGCGTCGACATCGCCGTCTTCCTCGGCGGCCTCGCCTTCGCTGGCGCTGGCGGGTATCTCAACCTCTCGCAGAGTCTCTGGATGCGAGAGAAAGGATACGGGATGGGCAACTACCAAGGGCGAGTGAAGAATCCACTCCGCGGCGACGACCCGGAACCCATCGAACGCGACGGGTTCACCTTCCGTCCGACGGTGACGAACCTTCGGCGATGGCGTGGGTGGTGGCGCGTCGTCCAACTCGAACACCTGCTAACGTTCGTTCTCGGACTCCTCGTCGTCGCACCCGCGCTCATGAGTGTCGCCATGAAGTACGCCCCCGGGACGACGACCGACGCCATCCAGATGTGGTTGGGTGACGTCGTTCCCCTCCTCGGTCCTGTCGGGTCGTTCCTCGTCTTCGCCATCCTCTTCGTCGCGCTCTTCACGACCGAATACGCCATCGTCGAATCGTTCGTCCGCAACAGTGCCGACGCGCTCTACGAGTCCTACGGCCGTGAAGCTGGGTGGGACCTCCCGAAGCTGTTCTGGCGACTGCTCACCGCGTTCTGCGTCTGGGGCGTCGTCATCATCCTCGTGTTCACGTCACCGTTCGAGGGCCGCGAACCGTTCTTCTTCCTCGTCGTCGGCGCAGCGATGTCTGGCGTGATGATGTGGCCGTACACCGCACTCGTCCTCGTGATGAACACGACGCGACTCCCCGAACACATCCAACCCGGATGGGGCCGCGTCGTGGCGATGTGGTGGGCGACTGGGTTCTACGGGTACTTCTCGGTCCTCCTCGTTGGGACGACGTTGGCCGAATTCGGACTCACGGCGTTCGAGACGGCCCCGTCGATTCTCGGCAGCAGCGTCGGCGGGTACGCCCTCTGGGCCGTCTACTTCGTCGTCCAAGCGTACACGGTCGGGAAGTCCGCCGCTGGCAAACGTGCCGCTTCCGGGACCGTCCCCGACGCAGCGGAGGCCAGCGGATGGTTCTCATAACTCTCGATATCCTTCATCATTAACCGTAGTAGGGCTGTTTGAACCCGAAGAACGATTATGTAGAACGCGCAAGCCGTGAATATGTCAACCGGCACGGTTGCGACGTTCGAGGACTCACTCGAACGACTCGAAGTAGGCTGGACACACACGTCTTCGGGAGAGTTGTCCACAGTCCTTCGCGAGGTCTGTGACGACCCTGCTGTTGGCGTCGAACTTCCGTACGACGGTGTCGAACTCCCGCCGTGGGTGAACACCGACCCGACACCTGCCGACCTCCGAGCGGCGAACGTCGGCATCACGGCGGCAGGAATCGCGATTGCAGACTACGGGAGCGTCGTCGTGCAGGGCACGCCCGACGGCGTCGAACCCGTGAGTCTGTTCGGCGACCTCCACGTCGCCGTCCTCCGGAAGTCAGACATCGTCTCGGGCATGCCCGAGGCGTTCGAATGGCTCGGCGAGGAGTTCCGGACGGGCCACGACTCTGCGATTATCGCCACCGGTCCGAGCGCGACTGCCGACATGGGTGCGCTGGTGAAGGGTGCGCACGGCCCAAAAGACGTCCACGTGGTGATTCTCGATGAGTAAGGCACGCGAAGCGAAGGCGGCGAAGATTCGCCAGTTGATGGAGACCGAAGGCGACGCCGTCAACACGAGTACGAGCGGATTCAACGAGGGCCGATACCAGGCGGTCCAGACGCTCGACGATTACGAGGGGCTGAAAGCCGAGGCTCGAGCGATCAAAGAAGACGCCATCGAGCGACTCCCCGACCTTCTCGACCAACTCCGAGAGACCATCGAGGAGAACGGCGGGACGATGTACATCGCCGACGACGCCGCGGACGCGAACCGCTACATCCGGGAGGTGTGCGAGGACAAAGATGCCGAACGCGTCGTCAAGTCGAAGTCGATGACCTCCGAGGAGATCGAGGTCAACGACGAACTCGAAGCAGCGGACGTCGACGTGGTCGAGACGGACCTCGGTGAGTGGGTCCTCCAGGTCGCCGACGAGGCACCCTCGCACATCGTCGCCCCCGCCATCCACAAGTCGCGGGAGGCCATCGCCGACCTGTTCAACGAGACGTTCGAACCCGACGAACCGCTGCAGACGGCAGAAGAACTCACGATGTTCGCCCGCCAGCAACTCGGCGAACTCATCGAAGGTGCCGACGTGGGCATGACCGGTGCCAACTTCATCACCGCCGACACGGGGACGATGGCGCTCGTCACCTCTGAAGGGAACGCCCGAAAGACGGCCGTCGTTCCGGACACGCACGTCGCCGTCGCCGGCGTCGAGAAAGTCGTCCCGGCGGTCGAAGACCTCCAGCCCTTCATCGAACTCATCGGCAAGTCGGGCACGGGGCAGAACATCACCTCTTACATCTCGCTTCTCACGCCGCCTGTGGAGTCGCCGACGGTCGATTTCGACGACCCTGACACTCCAATCACTGAGAACGAGACCGACCGCGACTTCCACCTCGTCCTCATCGACAACGGTCGCCTCGACATGCGCGACGACGAGCAGTTGCGCGAGACGCTCTACTGCATCCGATGTTCGGCCTGTTCGAACGTCTGCGCCAACTTCCAGCACGTCGGCGGTCACGCCTTCGGTGGCGAGACGTACTCCGGCGGCATCGGAACCGGGTGGGAAGCCGGTGTCGAAGGCCTCGACTCTGCTGCGGAGTTCAACGACCTCTGTACCGGGTGTAGCCGGTGTACCACTGCCTGCCCGGTCAACATCGACATCCCGTGGATAAACACGGTCGTTCGCGACCGGGTGAACCGTGGTGAGGTGTCGGAAGTCGATTGGCTCGTCGACGGACTCACCCCCGACGAAGAACCCGGTGGCGTCAGCCTCCAGAAACGCTTCTTCGGCAACTTCGAGACGGCCGCGAAGGTCGGGAGCACCTTCGCTCCCGTCTCCAACTGGGTCACTCAGACGTCCGTCTCTCGGAACCTCATGGAACGGTTCCTCGGCATCGACGCTCGCCGCGAACTCCCCTCGTTCCAGCGCGAGACGCTGAAAGACTGGTTCGACGCGCGTGACTCACACGTCCAGAACCCGACGCGAACCGCCGTGCTCTACCCCGACGTGTACACGAACCACGTGCAGGTCGAACGCGGGAAGGCGGCGGTCCGCACCCTCGAAGCCCTCGGTGTCGACGTGGTCGTCCCCGACGTTCGCTCGTCGGGTCGCGCTCCGCTGTCGCAGGGGATGATTGCCACCGCCGAAGACCACGCGCACGACGTGTACGCCGGCCTCGCAGAGTACATCGACGAGGGTCGCGACATCGTCGTCATCGAACCCTCGGACCTCGCGATGTTCGACAACGAGTACGAGAAGTTCCTCTCCGAGAAGTCGTTCCAGCGCCTCTCCGACAGTAGCTTCGAGGTGATGGAGTACGTCTTCGGCCTGCTCGAAAACGGTGCGCCGACCGACGCCCTCGAATCGACCGACAGCGAGGAAGTCGCCTACCACAGTCACTGCCAGCAGCGAACCCTCGGCCTCGAAGGCTACACCGAGGCGGTCCTCGCTGACCTCGGCTACGACGTGGCCACTTCCGACGTGGAGTGCTGCGGGATGGCCGGGTCGTTCGGCTACAAATCGGAGTACTACGAACTGAGTATGGACGTTGGCTCTGAACTGCAAGGGCAGTTCCAGACCGACGAGACGCGAAATCGGACGGTCGTCGCCAGCGGCACCTCCTGTCTCGAACAACTCGACTCACTGCTTCGCCGGCCGTCGCGACACCCGGTCGAGCTCATCGCACCGCGGCGATAATCCTCCCCGCGGTTCGATTGTTTCGCTTCGATGTCCGACGCCCGTCAGCCACGTGTCTGCGCCCGCTGTCGAACGCTACGAACTATTAAGACCCGGCATCCCAATTTGGCGGATATGGACGGGACGCCCGAAGAGATTACGACGCTCGTAGGCCGTGAGGTCTACTCGAACAACGGTGTGTTCGTCGGCGAGGTCGAAGACGTCCGCCTCGACTTAGACCACGAGACGGTCACTGGACTCGCGCTGACGGCCCTGAACAACGAACTGTTCCGAAACCAAATCGAACCCGGCAAGGGTGTACTCATCCCGTATCGATGGGTCCGCGCGGTCGGTGACGTCATCCTCATCAACGACGTTATCGAGCGACTGAAAAATCCCGAAGAAGACGAAGAGTCGCTCCTCGCCTGAGTTCTTAACTCCCGTTTCCGCTCTCGCCGCTCTCCACACCCATCGCCTGGAAGAGCTTGCGCTTTACCGCTTCTTCGGTGAGCTGCAAGAGCGTGTCCCGGTTGTCGTCGTTCGTCTCGATACCGGTGAAGATGCCGAGTGGAATCTCGACAGACCCTTGCGTCGAGTGGCCGCCCGCTTCGCCGATACCCGTGAACGCATCGCTCAGAATTTTTCCGATGTTCATGCGGATGTCCTTCGAGCGAGCGGCGAGATAGATGGTGTCGTCGGCGATGCCGAAGACGGCCGTCGTCGTGATGCCTTCGAGATTCAGCAGGTGTTGGGCCGCTTGCGTGAGCGCGTCTCGGTCACGGATGAACCCCGCGTTCGAGACGAGGTGCGACCCCTGTACGTCTCGATTCTGGATGGCTTCGGCGAGCACGTCCAGCGTCTCGGGCGACATCGACGGCGACTCGACTTTCTCTAAGGTGTCGTGGTCGGCGAAGGGATACAGGTACGCCGCAGCGGTCAGGTCCGCAGGCGTCGTATCTCGCTTGAAGTCCAGCGTCTCGGCGCGGATTCCGTACAGAAGCGCCGTGGCGACTGCTTTCGAGGGACTCAGGTCGAACTCCTGGATGTACTTGGTGAGGATGGTCGACGTCGACGAGAC
Organism: Haloferax marinisediminis; assembly: GCF_009674585.1. Classification (NCBI taxonomy): domain Archaea; kingdom Methanobacteriati; phylum Methanobacteriota; class Halobacteria; order Halobacteriales; family Haloferacaceae; genus Haloferax; species Haloferax marinisediminis. The sequence goes on from NZ_WKJP01000001.1 coordinate 1,874,918, forward strand.
GTTCGGGCGGATGTCGGTAAAGCGGGCGTCGATGCCCTCGTCGGGTTCGAAGTGGTCGATGAACACCGTGATTTCGGCCTCGCCGAGGTCGGGCATCCCGGACTTCATGTGGTCGACGAGTGCGACTGCGCCGTACTCTTCGAGCGGTTTCGCGTCCGACCGCGGCGTGAGTTCGATACCGAGGATGTTCACGAACGCCCGGTTCTCTTGGTGGCCCATGTCACCCGAGTAGAGGATGTCGGCCTCGATGTCGTACTCGCGAGCGATGGCCTGCAGGGCGATTGCCGACGCGAGTGAGTCCGGGTCGGGATTGTCGTGTGTGAGAATCGCCAGCCCGTGGTCTGTCTCACGCAGGATGTCGGCGAGTTGCCGGGCTTTGTACTCCAGTTCGCCGGATTCGACGCTCCGGAGTGCGGAGTCGGCGATGACCTCCGAGGGGTTGATGACTACGTCGGCGCCGAGTTGCGTCAGTTCGTCTTCGGAGACTGGGTCCGACGCACGGACGACGATGAACTTGTCGTCACCGCGGTCGCGCATGGTGGACACCGCGGCTTTGTTCGCTTCGACGTCCGACGAGAGGATGAGGACGACGTCCCGGTCTGCGACGACTTCGGCCAGTTCTGGCTCGGAGATATCGGTTGTCTGCGCGTTCAGGTCCTGGTCGCGCAGGGATTCGACGCGGCTTTCGTCCTTGTCGAGGATGAGGACATCTTTGCCCTCGTCCGCCAGCTCTTCGGCCACGGCGTGCCCGACGCTCCCACAGCCGAGAATCGCATACGTGGACATCGAAGAGACACTGACGCCTGCACTCATTGTTGCCCGCTACTCGGCTAGGGCGACACTTAACACCCACCGTTTGTCACCACTCTGTGAGTGTGTGCGTCTGTGCCGTCGTCGTACAGAAAGGAAAGTCATTTTACCTACCACGGGTTACGGGAAATTGCAGCAAGGGCCGGTAGCTCAGTTAGGCAGAGCGTCTGACTCTTAATCAGACGGTCGCGTGTTCAAATCGCGTCCGGCCCACTTCCTTCCTTCCCGAAGCAACACGACGAGCGCTGAGTGTCGTCTCTGGACGACAACTGTCTGCAGCGAACTCACCTGACGAATTCTTCGAACTCTATCGACTCTGGCAGAACGTCTATGAACACACCTTTCGCGTCTGTTTTCTCCTCGTCAGCGAACTCGTACGTTCCTTCTGGGCCGTTTTCGACTGCGAGATGGATTCGGGTCGTTTCCCCTCCGACGACCTCTTTGTACGCTTTTTTCGATGTATATTCCTCTGGCCCGCCTGGTGGGAGTGTAAACGCGTCTCGAAGCAGCTGTTTCCCGTCGGAGAGACGCGTAACTTCGAGTGTCGCATCGACTGCTGCCGTCGTTTTATTCACAATCGAAATGTCTGCCTGATGGTCGGTGATGGCCGAACAGCCTGCAACTCCGCCCATTCCGAGTCCAAGACCGGCGACAATCTGCCGTCTCGTGAAATCCACAGCTGGTCTCGCTTCTCCCGGTCTAAATGTTTTCTGCCAATCACGATGGCCGGTCCTCCCCCGTCTGCGTCCGTCTGTTGGGGAACTCGGCTCGTTCGCGTCGGGTGACTTATCTCCCACCACGGTGAGCGTCAGCGTATGACCCAGCGCGACCGAACCGAACTCACGCTCCTCGTCATCACACTCCTCGTGTCGGTCGTGTTTGGCTTCGCTGTCGGGGTCAACGACCACTTCGACCTCGACCGATTCGTCGCCGCACTGACGCCCGACTTCGGGGTGCTGTTCGGTTCGGACGTCGTTGCAGGCGCGGTGCTCTTCGTGCTGTTCGCCGTCCTCGCCACCGGTGCGAAGGTCCTCTTCGACCCCTAACTTCGCAGGACCACCCACGAGTTGCCACGTCCCGGTGCTGGGGCGAAGCGGAGCGGCAGCTCCATGCCTGCTCGTGCCTTCTCCAGTTGCTCACGAAGGCTGGGCGACTCGTATTCGACAACCGTCCTGAGTTCACCCGTCTCGACGACGCGGACAGTCATCGCGCCGTGGTCGTTCATCTCTCGCTCTATCTCCACTAACCGTGTTTCGGCACCCCCCACCAGAGGGCTCCCACCAAGCTGTGCCATATGTGCACATGGTACTGGAACATGTAAAATCGAACCCCTCGTATCGACGGCCATTTATGTCGTTCCGATTTCACTCGCCGTCGTCGATGGTGCTCGTTCGACTGCGACGACGACGAGGGAACTCGCTCTCACTGGGAGTGTGCTGCACCCGGCGGGTCGTTTCGGTACCTCTTTTCGGCAGTTCTCCACACACCACGTATGAACCGTACCCGTCTGAGGTTCTGGGCGTTGTACCTCACCCGTTTCGCCGGTGGATTCGGGTTCATCACGCTCGTGACCCTCCTCCCGAAGTATATCAACGAGTTGGACCCGACGGCCCTCGTGCTGCCGGAACTCGCCATCGGCGGACTCGTCCTTGGTGGTCTCACGCTCTCGAAGGGTTTCGTCATCGGCATGTACACCACTGGGTTCACACTCGCACAGACCGTCGCCGTCGTCCCCCTCGCGTGGGCGGGTGACAGATACGACAAACGTCTCGTTCTCGCGGGAACTGTCGGCCTCGGCGCAGTCGTCTACGCACTGTTCCCGCTCGTCGACTCGAGTCTCTCGTTCGTCGTCGCTCGCGCGGCACAGGGCATCGCAGTCACTGGTGCGGGACTGATGTCGCTCGCACTCGTCGGCGAACTCGCTCGCGAGGGAACACGTGCGAACCACATCGGCAAAGCGAACGCCGCACGGTTCGCGGCATCTATCCTCGGCAGTATCAGCGCTGGATTCCTCTACGACGCCTTCGGCTTCACGCCTATCTTCATCGTCATCACGATTCTCCTGACCATCGCCGTCGTCGCCGTCTGGGTGTTTCTCCCACCGGACGAGACGACGGTCCACGGCTTTCCGTTCACGAACCTCGCGCTCAACGAGCGTATTCTGACGATGGCGACGTTCCGCGTCCAGTACTCCGTCGCCGTCACGCTCGTTCGGACGTGGGTGCCGATTTACGCTGGCGTCTCGGCGGCGTCGGGTGGCCTCGCCTACGGTGGGATTGCCGTCGCTGCAACCGTCGTCGCGGAGAAGTTCACCAACATGCTCTGTCAGCCGTACACCGGCCGCATCTCCGACCAGTACGGCCGCGCGCGCTTCGTCTTCGTCGGGGGCGGCCTCTACGGCCTCATCGCACTCGCAGTCCCCTTCTCGCCTGCAATCGGGGAAGCGCTCGCGCTTCCCGCCGCCTTCCCGATTCTCGGCCCGCTTTCACCAGCGTTCCTCCCACTCGTCGGACTCGCAGGACTTCTCGGTGTCGCGGACAGCCTCCGCGAACCCGCCAGTATGGCTCTCTTCGCCGACGAAGGGACTGACGGCGCAGGTGTCGCCAGTAGTTTCGGCATTCGCGAACTTCTCTGGCGCCCGGGAAGCGTCGCCGCACCGCTTCTGGGTGGCTACCTCATGGCCGATGTCGGCATGGAGTGGGTGTTCTACGTCGGCGGCGCCTCTGCGATTACCGGTGTTCTCGCGTTCCTCGGTGTTCTCGTGTGGTCCCACGGGACGAGTGCGTTGACGCAATGGTAATCGCGTTTTTTGTCTCTCGAAGTCGTCTCTCGGTGAATCTGGAGCAGAGACGCCTCGCAATGGGTTAACCCGTTTTTCATTCGGTTCCTACCGACACAGAATTTCCACCGGTTCCTACCGACACAGAAAGTTCCAACACGCACCCGTGAGATGAGACAACACATGTCGAAAAATTCGTTCCACGGTGTCCTCTGCCCACTCGTCACTCCCTTCGCAGACGGGACTGTCGACGAAGCGAGTCTGTCGACACTGGTCGATTGGCTCATCGAACACGATATCGACGGTGTCGTCCCCTGCGGGACGACTGGCGAGTTCGCGAGCCTTTCGCCCGCAGAGTTTCGAACGGTCATCGAGACGACTGTGGACGCTGCCGAGGGACGCGTCCCCGTCGTGGCTGGCGTCGCGGGAACCGATATCCAGACGGTGAGCGAACGAATCGAGTTCGCCGCCAGCGCTGGCGCCGACGCAGTCCTCCTCACGCAACCGTACTTCCACACTGCACCGACGCCCGCGGGCAACCAGCAGTTCTTCGAGACGGTCGCCGATGGAAGTCCGCTCCCACTCGTCCTCTACAACATCCCCGCCTGCACGGGCCAGCCAATCGCACCCGAGACAGTCGCCGCCGTCGCCGACCACGACGCAATCGTGGGCCTCAAAGATTCCAGCGGCGACTTCGACTACTTCCTCGAACTGCTGCGCGTGACCGACGACGAGTTCACCCTCCTCGAAGGCTACGACCAGCACTTCGTCTCTGGGGTTCACGCCGGCAGCGACGGCGGAATCAACGCCCTCTCGAACGTCGTCCCCGAGGTGTTCGCCGAGATTCGTGACGAGGCGTTCGGGGGAGACACGCACACAGCGCTCGAACGCGAGCAGGAGGCGTTCCCCGACTTATTCGGTTACTGCATGGAGTACGGGTTCGCGACAGTTGCGAAAGCCGGCCTCGAACACCGAGGCGTCATCGACTCGGCCGAGGTTCGGCCGCCGTTGGTGTCGCTTCCAGACGACGTCGTTACCGACATCCACCACCTCGTCGGTAACTGACGACTTTCTCGACCCGTTTCTGCCACGAGTACTCACGTGAGTGCCGACGGTTCGTCGATTCAGTGTGGAGAGGTCTCTTAGAAGATGATACCAGCGTCAGCAACCATTTCATATAGCAGAATACGATTTATTTGTCCCAGTTCGCCCAGTTCTCACCTCCTGACAGTCCGGGCTAGGGTCAATATGGTGTCAACCGTATCACACGCTATGGACCACCTCGAGACACCGGCCGTTCATCGGATGATGACGTCCCCTGCCGGCCGACTGTTCACCTCCCGCGTCTTCGAGACCATCAAGATGCGGTCGCTCCCCCGCGAGTTCGCCGTCGTCCGCGCCCGTGCTGCTGCAGACGTGGCCCTCGGAGAAGGCCCCGAGGCGTACCTCCGAGAAGTGGGCGCGCCACCTGCACCACACCTCCACGACAGAATCGAACGTGCCCTCGCCCAGTACGCGCAGGTCCGCGAGGAGTACGACGAGACGATGGCGCGATGGGACAGCGTGTTCTGGGGCGGGTACGAGTCGCTTCCGGACGAACGCGTCGCCATCGAACGCGACCGGCGAGAAATCTCGCAAGAACGCGCCAAACCGAGCGACATCTTCGGGTTCCTCGCGAAAGACCACCTCGTCCCGCCGGTGAAGTTCCAGACGCCCGACCCCGACGACGCGCTGACTCGTTGGCACCACGAACTGGCCGAACCCGAGCGACTGTATGCGTTCGCCGAATCCCGTGCCTCCGAGGAGTTCCCCCGAGTCGAACGCTCTGCGACCGTCCGCGGACCGGGAACGGTCGAGTTCCTCCTCCGATTTACGTCGCCGTCGCCACACCTCTCGGACAAAGCCACCGCTCGGGTGTACGAACCGGCCGACGTGGACGGCGACCTGCCGACGATTATCTTCCACTCCGGGTGGGGGATGTTCGACGACCAGCTCGTCTACTGGCCCGAAGAAGAGTACCTCGCACGGACACTCGCACCGGCAGGCTATCGCGTCATCCTCCCCGACGCGCCGTGGCACGGCCGGCGCGAACCACTCGGTCACTATAGCGGCGAACCCTACATCGCCCGTGCACCAGTCGGGTTGTTCACGCTGTATTCGGCCGCGGCACTCGAAACCGGTGTCCTCGTCGATTGGGCGCGCACCGAGGGCGCACCCGTCGTCGGCGTCGGCGGTGTCAGTCTCGGCGGTACGATTACCCTCCACGTCGGGGGTCGGTGTGGTGACTGGCCCGAATCGATGCGACCTGACCTCCTCTTCCCTGTCGGGATGCCCGGTGCCATCGACCAGACGCTCCTCTCGGGCGACCTCACCACACTCCTCGATATCGACAAATCGCTCGATGCCGCCGGGTGGACGGGCGAGAAACTCCACGAACTTGCACCACTGCTCAACCCGCCGAAGACCTCACACCTCGCTCCCGACCACGTCTTCTCGTTCATCGGTAGCCGCGACGAGATGGCACCGACACGGACGGCACAGATACTGCTCGACGAGTGGGGTGTCCCGCAGCAGAACCGCCACGAGTGGGACTGTGGGCACTTCGGCGTGGTGGCGAACCTGATTCGCCGCGACGAGTTCCAACAGACAGTCGCACGAGAACTCGACCGGGCAACGCACGACGTACAGACGAAAACAGTCTCGACCTGAGAACCGCCCGCCGGCGGGTGGCTTACTCGTCGTCGAGGAAGTCGGGTTCGGGACGCTTCTCTTCGTTCTCGCTCCGGAGGTGGTCGCGGAACTCCTCGACCGTCACGTCCTGTGCTTCGCGCTCTTTGCGGTCACGAACGGAGATGGTTCCTGCTTCTTCCTCGTCGCCGCCGACGATGACCATGTACGGAACGCGGTCCGTCTGGGCTTCGCGAATCTTCCGACCGAGCGTCCACGAGCGGTCTTCGATGGTGACACGGAAGTCTTCGAGTTCGTACTGCAGCTTCTTGGCGTAGCCAATCTGGTCGTCCGAGATGGGAAGGATGCGGACCTGCTCGGGGGCGAGCCAGAACGGGAACTTGCCGTTGTAGTGCTCGATGAGCACCATGAAGAACCGCTCGAACGACCCGTAGAGGGCGCGGTGAATCATCACCGGGCGGTGGTCTTCGTTGTCCTCGCCCGTGTACGAGAGTTCGAACCGCTCGGGCATGTTGAAGTCGAGTTGGACCGTCGGGCCGTCCCACTTCCGTCCGAGCGCGTCTTCGAACGCGAAGTCGATTTTCGGGCCGTAGAAAGCGCCGTCGCCCTCTTCGACGATGTAGTCCATCTTCGAGGCGTCGAGGACGGATTCGAGTTGCGACTCGGCTTGCTCCCAGATTTCGTCCGATCCCACGGACTTCTCGGGGCGCGTCGCGAGTGCGACTTCGTAGTCGAGGTCGAACGTCTCGAGGACTTCGAGGATGATGTTCATGATGTCCTCGACTTCCTGTTCGATCTGGTCGGGGCGGACGAACAGGTGACCGTCGTCGATGGTGAACGCCCACACGCGCGAGAGACCGGAGAGTTCACCGCGCTGCTCTTTGCGGTAGACCTTCCCGTTTTCGGCGTAGCGAACCGGCAGGTCACGGTAACTCCAACTGCCCTGCTTGAAGATGGTCGCGTGACCCGGGCAGTTCATCGGCTTCAGGCCGTACTCCTCGTCGTTGACGTCGAGGAGGAACATGTCGTCCTGGTAGTTGTCGTAGTGGCCCGACTGCTTCCACAGTTCCGTCCGGAACAGGTGCGGCGTCTCGACGTAGTCGTAGCCGTAGTCCTCGTTCAGGTCGCGGCCGTACGTCTCCAGCGCCTGCAGGACCTTCTTCCCGTTGGGGTGGTACAGTGGGAGGCCCGGCCCCGTGACGCTCGGGATGGAGAACAGGTCGAGTTCGCGCCCGAGTTTGCGGTGGTCACGCTCTTCGGCCTCGGCACGCATCTCGAGGAAGTCTTCGAGGTCAGATTCGGACTCGAAGGCCGTCCCGTAGACACGCGTTAGCGTGTCGTTCTCCTCGTCACCGCGCCAGTAGGCCGCGGAGATGTTGAGGAGTTTGACGGCGCCGATGTCGCCCGTCGACTCGACGTGCGGTCCCTTACAGAGGTCCTCGAACTCGCCCTGTTCGTAGAACGAAAGCTCGTCGTCGCCTGCGGCCTCGGTTTCGAGGATGTCACGCTTGTAGGGGTTGTCGGCGTACTTTTCGAGTGCCTCTTCGCGGTCGACGAGCACGCGCTCGATGTCGAGGTCTTCCTCGATGATGTTGTGCATCTCGTCTTCGATGGCATCGAGGTTCTCCTGTTCGAGGTCGACGTTCGTCACGTCGTAGTAGAACCCGTCGTCCGTCCACGGGCCGATGGTCAGTTTGGCCTCGGGGTGGAGGCGCTGAAGGGCCTGTGCGAAGACGTGAGCCGCCGAGTGGCGCAGCACGTCCAGATACTCGTCGGACTGGTCGGTGACGATGACGAGTTTCGCGCCGTCTTCGAGCGGCGTCTCTTTGTCTACGAGTTCGCCATCGACGACGCCGGCAACGGTGTCCTTTCCGAGACCGGGGCCGATTGCGAACGCGGCGTCTCGCACCGTCGCACCCTCCTCGACGGAAAGTTCCGTTCCGTCTGGGAGGATGACAGCGATATCACTCATACGCGCACGAAACCGACGGGGGAGAATAAGTGTTGTTGAGACGGGGCGAGAATGACCGCTCACGACGCCGATTTCGTGCGAATTGATAGCACGTCTTCTGTCGAAGTCCTGTCCCGACCCAAAGTACCAACAGGGTTGCACACCGAACCCGAGTATATGCACTTCTCTCGACAGAGTGGCGTCTTCATGCACATCACGTCGCTCCCGGGTTCACACGGTATTGGAGACCTCGGCGACGGCGCGCGCGAGTTCGTCGACTTTCTCGCCGATGCAGACCAGTCCATGTGGCAGTTCTGCCCGCTCGGCCCGACGTCGCCCGCGCACGCGAACTCACCGTACCAATCGTCGTCGTCGTTCGCCGGTAATCCGCTGTTCGTCGACCTCACCGACCTCCAAGAACGTGGTTGGTTGACCGAAGACGACCTCGAACCGGTCCCCGAGTTCGACGACCACGCCGTCGAGTACGAACGCGTCGGCAACTACAAGCGCTCGCGCCTCCGGGCCGCCTTCGAGCGCTTCGAGGCCGAGGCGTCCGAAGACGACCACGCCGCGTTCGACGCGTTCCGCGAGCGCGAAGACAGTTGGCTCGAAGATTACGCGCTGTTCGCCTCGCTGAAAGACGAGTACGAGGGCGCGTGGATCGACTGGCCCGAGGAGTTGAAGACGCGCGACCCTGACGCGTTGGCTCACGCCCGCGACGAACACGCAGACGAGATTCGCTACCGCGAGTTCGTGCAGTTCTGTTTCGACGCGCAGTGGCACGAGTTGGCCGCGTACGCCGAAGAGAAAGGAATCACGCTCGTCGGCGACCTCCCAATCTACGTCGCCCTCGACAGCGCCGACGTGTGGGCCGCCCCCGAAGCGTTCGACCTCTCGGACGCGCACGAACCGGCCGTCGTCGCAGGCGTTCCGCCGAATCCGAACGACGACGGACAGCGCTGGGGTAACCCGCTGTACGACTGGGAGACGCTCCGTGAGGACGGCTACGGGTGGTGGCTCGACCGTCTCCGTCGGCTGTTCGACCTCGTCGACGTGACCCGCATCGACCACTTCAAAGGCTTCGACGAGTACTGGGCCATCGACGCAAACTCGGACAACCCAGGAGACGGCGAGTGGCGAGATGCACCGGGTCACGACTTCTTCGAGACGGTCGAACGCGAACTGGGCGAACTCCCGTTCATCGTCGAGGACCTCGGCTTCCTCGACGTGTCACTCGTGGACCTCCGCGACCGATTCGCGTTCCCCGGGATGCGCGTCCCACAGTACGCCGACTGGTGCCGTGAGGGCGACATGTACCAACCGATGCACTACCCAGAGAACTCCGTCGCCTACACCTCGACGCACGACACCGACACCTTCGTCGGATACTACCAGTCGCTGGACGACCACACGCGCGACTGCCTGCACTACAACATCGGTGCCGACGGGACGGACATCCACTGGTCTATCATCGACGCCGTCTGGAACTCGGCGTCCGTCCTCGCCTTCACGACGATGCAGGACGTTCTCGGCCTCGACTCCCACGCCCGGTTCAACACGCCCGGCACCCAGACCGGGAACTGGGAGTGGCGCGTCACCGACGAGGGACTCGACGACAGCGTCGCGAGCCAACTCGCCAACCTGACCGACCTCCACATCCGGAACTGAGGCCAACCGCACTGGTCGTCTTCCGTCTCATTCTCGATTGCAGACCACTCACGTCGGGTGTTATCCCGTCTGCGAGCGTACTGTCTCCAATGAACCCTGAAGACACGACGAGCACCGGGTCTCACGAGATAGACGTCGAAGCGACCGAACGGCGGTTCGTCTCGCCACTCGAATCCATCGTCAGCGCAGACGCACGAACCGTCTACGGCGACCCCGTCACTGTCGGCGAGCGAACGATCGTTCCCGTCGCGCGCATCGCATACGGCATCGGCATGGGTGGCGGGTCTGGAACCGACGAGACGGGCCAAGAGGGAGGTGAAGGGTTCGGTGGCGGCGGTGGCATGCAAGCGACCCCACTGGGCGTCGTCGAAGTGACCCCTGACGAGACGCGATTCCTCAGATTCGGCACTGGTCGCCGACTCGTGGGTGTCCTCGCCCTCGGAATCGGCCTCGGACTCGCTCTCGGGCGTCTCCTGCGCCGCTGAATCACCGACAGAGCATCGACTACACCTTTTTCTGGCACCGACCCAACAACACCGGTATGTCTCGCCGTTTCGGTCTCGGTGCCTTCGTCATCGGGATGCTCGCTGCGGTTCTCGCTGCTTTGGTTCGGGCCACGATGCCTCTCGCGGACCTCGCTGTCCCCGACGCTGACGTCCTCCTCGCAAAGGGATTGTCGGCACTCGCTGTGTTGCTTATCACCTACGGCGTCTACCGGTTCTTGATGGGCGTCCTCGTCTCTCGAATCTCCGATAGACGGCGCGCACACGACCTCCGAAACGTTCTCAGACTCGTCCTCGGCCTCGTCGGCCTCGTCGGTATCCTCGGCGCGTTCACAGAACAGTGGCTCGGTGTCCTCGTCTCGTTCGGTGTCATCGGGTTCGCCGTCACCTTTGCCCTCCAGCAACCGATTCTCTCGCTCATCGGCTGGGTCTACGTCGTCATCAAGCGCCCGTACGTCGTCGGAGACCGCGTCACCATCGCCAACGTCTCCGGTGACGTCGCAGAGGTCGACTTCCTCGTCACTACGCTCTGGGAGACCGGTGGCGGCCTCACGTCGAACCAACCCTCGGGTCGGACAGTCACCGTTCCGAACTCGCTCGTCCTCTCGTCGGAAGTCGTCAACCACGGGGCGCTGTTCGACCGCATCTGGACCGAAGTTCCGATTCAGGCGTCGTTCGAGACCGACATTCCGTTCGTCCGCGACCTGATGCTCGAGGTGGCCGAAGACGAATTCGGCGACGAGATTCGCGCTGCGATGGAGCGATACCAGTCCCGTCTCGACCAGTCGCCGCTGGAGTTGAACGTTCCTAGCGGTGCTTCTGTCAACATCGCACAGGAGGAGTCGTGGGTCGTGTTCAAACTCCGCGTCCTCGTCCCGCCGACTGCCGCCCAGAGGGCCCGGAACCGCCTGTACGAACGCATCCTGACTCGACTCGCCGAACATCCAGACCGCGTTAGCTTCCCGGTCAGTCGGAACCGGTGAGGGAACGCCACTACCTGTCTCCCATCGAAACCCGCAAATCCCCCGCGCCCAAGGAGGAACCGATGGAAACGGGTGTCATCGACCTCGCGGACCTCGACGGAGCGTTCGACCTCCAGTCGACGCTCGAAAGCGGTCAGTCGTACCTCTGGGACCGGCCAGACGGTCGAATGTACGAACGCGACGCGGCCTACGGTGGCGACGCGTGGTACCAGACGGTCGTCCCACCGCTCGACGGTGTCTCCGACGAGACGGCCGTCGTTCGGGTGCGTCAGACCGACGGCACGCTCGCGTGGCAGTCAAACGTCGATGCCGTCCCGATTCTGACGCACCTGCTCCGCCTCGACGACGACTTAGACGCCATCGTCGAGCAGATGCCCGACGAACCGCTCGTGAACCGGGCGTACGACGCCTATCCCGGAATGCGAATCGTTCGGGACCCACCGTTTGGCTGTCTCGTCTCGTTCATCTGCTCTGCGCAGATGCGTGTCTCACGAATCTTCGGGATGCAGTCGCGCCTCCGCGAGACGTACGGTGAGCAGGTCGAGTTCGACGGGGAGACGCACTTCGCGTACCCCACCGCAGAACGTCTCGCCGAAGCAACCGAGGACGAACTCCGTGACCTCAGTCTGGGCTACCGCGCACCCTACGTGCAGCGAACCGCCGAGATGGTTGCGTCGGGCGAGGCGACGCCTTCTGCGGCACTCGGACGCGACTACGAGGACGCCCGCGACTACCTGACGAACTTCGTCGGCGTCGGCGACAAGGTCGCAGACTGTGTCCTCTTGTTTTCGCTCGGCTATCTCGAAGCCGTCCCGCTCGACACGTGGATTCGGTCGGCAATCGAGGACCACTACCCAGATTGTGACCGCGGAAACTACACGGAGACGTCGCGGGCGATTCGTGACCGTCTCGGTGGGGCGTACGCCGGCTACACACAGACGTACGTGTTCCACTATCTCCGGTCCGGCGGCGAGTAGAACAGCCGGTTCGACGGGCAGGAGTGGCCATCGTCAGCCATCGATTGCCCACGTCGCACACCGGGTGGCAAGAAGGTTGATACCGCTCGCGGCACAAGTTCACGATGACCATGGACTGCAGAGTCGTCGTCGAGGCCGCGGTCCCAGTGTACGACGTAGAGACAGAAGACGAGGCGATTCGCATCGCCATCTCCAAGACGGGTGAGATGCTCAACCCGGACCTGAAATACGTCGAGATAAACATGGGTTCCCGTACCTCCCCTGGTGGTGAGACGCTCCCGCCGGCGTTCATCGCCGCAGACGAAGCCCTCGTCGCCCTCGAACTGGAGATGACCGTCTTCAACGTCGAACAAGAAGAACACGCGTCGCGAATCGCCCGCAAAGAGATTGGACAGCGTCTCGAACACATTCCGCTGAAGATACTCTCGGTCGAGGTGCTCGACGACGAACCGACCGATACCGATGGGAACGGAGACGACAAAGAACTCATCCCCGAGTTCGACGACCTCGTCGACGACCGCTAGACAGACTGCTCTCCTTTTTCGGCAGTGCTCGCGTCGTACAGTGAGTTCGCGTCGTACAGCAGGTACGTCAGGAGAGAGTGCAGTCGCTCGTGGTCTGTTGCTTCGTGGAGGAGAACGCTACTGTTGTTCGTGCTGGTTCAGTCGGCTTGTGCAGCGACTGGCTCTGGTTCTGCTTCACGCATTGCCCCAGTGATTCCCTTTGCCAGTTTAAACACGGCTGCCTTGTGGTCTGTCTTAGATTTGTGGATGGACGTCGGTCGGACGCCGAGCGTGTCGTACTCCGTGAGCTCGATGTCTTCGTCTTCCCACGCTTCAATCTGTGTGTGTACTTCGGCGAGCAGGCCGTGCAGATGGATGAGTTCCTGCTTCTTCATGAGCAAACACGGCTTGAAACCGAGGGGATATAGTATTATCTTGAGTCACGTTAGCACTCGACTCCCTTAAACGGCCGATTATCGGGGTCTCAGGCAGAATTTCGTGTTCGTCTGTTTTCAATTTGGTTTATGTTTCCGGTATTGATTCCCCAAACGACCAGAAATCTATCGAGTACTTTATACCAGTATGTAGCGCGCACCTCGGTGAGGGTCGTGAATATTTTACGCACTGCCAAATGTACAGTCGCGTATGGACTACGACGAGCAACTGAAACGGGCGCTTTCGGAGGCTCCAGACGTCAGCGAGGGTAGCGACCGATTCACTGTTCCCGACCCGGTGGTCCGCCAAGAGGGGAACGCAACGGTCTACGAGAACTTTGCTGAGACGCACGACCGATTGGCGCGCGCGCCGGACCACCTCCAGAAGTTCCTCCAGTCCGAGCTGGGGACGAGCGCCCAACTCGACGACAAGGGTCGCGTCCGATTCACCGGCGAGTTCAAACAGCGACGTGTCGCCGAGGCACTCGACGACTACGTCGAGTCGTTCGTACTGTGCAGTGAGTGTGACTCGCCAGACACGCGGTTGGTCACCGAACAGGGCGCAAAAGTACTGAAGTGTGACGCGTGCGGTGCGCTCTCGGCAATTCCTGACCTGTAAACACGACCCAGAGTCAGTCCGTTCTTAGTCGAACTGCTTGAGCGTCTGTAGGTCGCGTTCTGTCCGCATGAACTCAGCAGTACGCCGTGTCGCACCACAGGATTGACACGAGAAGTTGTCCCGATGAGCCGGGAGCGACGTCGGATTTGTCTCCCAGTCTTTTCCACATTCGGGGCATAAGAGCCGGACGAACGCTTCGACCATACTCAGATATGCTTCGGGAGTGCGGATAAATCTTGTTACGGTTTGGCACATTTTAGAAAAAGCGTGGGCTCCCACCCCCACCGAAACCGCTCAGGCGAACAGGCTCTCGTCCTGTACTTCGAGGAGTTCTTTGTATCGGTTGCGGATGGTGACCTCTGAGATGTCTGCGACTTTCGAGACTTCGCTCTGCGTCACCTTCTCGTTGGTGAGCAGCGCGGCCGCGTAGACGGCGGCGGCAGCGAGGCCGACCGGCGACTTCCCTGAGTGGACGCCCGTCTCTTTCGCCCCACGGAGCAGTTGACGTGCCTGTCGTTCTGCTTCGTCCGAGAGGCCGAGTTCACTGGCGAACCGTGGAACGTACTGCTCGGGGTCCGCGGGCTTGATTTCGAGCTTCAGTTCGCGGACGACGTAGCGGTACGTCCGGGTCAGTTCCATCTTGTCCACGCGGGAGACCTTCTCCAGTTCGTCCAGTGACCGGGGCGTTCCGGCCATGCGGGCCGCGGCGTAGAGGGACGCGGTGGCGACGCCCTCGATGGAGCGGCCGGGGAGCAGGTCGTCGTTGAGTGCGCGGCGGTAGATGACCGAGGCAGTCTCACGGACGTTCTCGGGGAGACCGAGGGCCGATGCCATCCGGTCGATTTCACCGAGTGCCTGCTTCAGGTTGCGCTCCTTGGAGTCGCGGGTGCGGAAGCGTTCGTTCCACGTGCGAAGACGCTGCATCTGCTCACGCTGTCGGGGAGACAGGGACTTCCCGTAGGCGTCCTTGTTCTGCCAACCGATGTTGGTCGACAGTCCCTTGTCGTGCATCATCTTCGTCGTCGGGGCACCGACGCGGGACTTGCTGTCTCGCTCGGCGGAGTCGAAGGCGCGCCATTCGGGGCCGCGGTCGACGACGGTGTCCTCGACGACGAGACCACACTCACGGCAGACGGTCTCACCGTGTTCGGAGTCGTGCACGAGTTGACCGCTGCACTCGGGGCACACCTGCTCTTCGTCTCGCTGTCGCTCGTCTCGCTCGGACTCACGAGACTGTACGTCTCGGGCCTTCGCGTCGGTGCTGTAGGTTCGGGTGGTGGTGGTATCGCTCATTATGAGTTGGGAGGCGTCGACACGTCTCGGCCGGGAGAGGATGAGAAGACGAAAGAACTATCCGGCGGGGACGGGCCTTACCAACAGTAAGGCCGAAAAGCATATAAATTTTTCGCTGATTTACGACGGGTAATCGCACGATGTGAACGAATTGTCGTGAAGGTAAGGACACGAAGTCGCGTTCTCGGTGGCGAATGGAATAATAAATCACTTTCGTCCAATTAGAGCCAGCTTTCGTGCCGAAAATAGACCAATAAGATACCAGAGACTGCGGCCATCCCCAGCATCGTCGCGGCGTAGCCGTACTTCCATCCAAGTTCGGGCATGTTGAACGCAGAGACGGCGGGGTCGAAGTTCATCCCGAAGATACCGACGACGAGCGTAAGGGGCAGGATGATGGTGGCGACGACTGTGAGCGTCTTCATCACCTCGTTGGTGGACTGTGAGAGCGTGTTGAGGTAGATATCACGCGCACCACGTGCGAGGTCTCTGTAGGTCTCTGTGAGGTCGACGAGTTCGACGAGGTGGTCGTACACGTCGCGGTAGTACTTCTCCGTCACCTCACGAACGAAGTCGGGGTCGCCGCGAGCGAGAACACTGGCGGCCTCGCGGGTCGGCCACACCGTCTTTCGGAACGAGAGCAAGTCGCGTCGAATCTCGTTCAGACCTTCCAAAATCGTCGGGTCCGGTCCGTCGAAGATGGTGTCCTCGATGGCTTCTATCTCCTCTCCAACCTCGTCTAAGAGGTCGAAGTAGTCGTCGACGACTCGGTCGATGACGTGGTAGGCCACGAAGTCGGGGCCGAAGCGGAGAAATCGCGTCTCTCCCGACTCGACGGAGTCCCACACCCGGTCGATTGGGGAGAGGCTCCGACGAGTCAGCGTCACGAGCCAGTCGTCGCCGAAACAGAGTCCGATTGGCCTGGTCAGGACCTCGTCTTCGAACACCTGTTCCCCTGCTCGAAGCGCCGCTTTCCGGAGGATGACGAAGGTGTAGTCGTCGTACATCTCCGTCTTGGGTCGGGCATCGTTGCGGACGTCTTCGACCGTGAGCGGGTGGATTCCGAACGCGTCCGCGACGCGAGCGAAGTCTGCTTCCTCGGTGGCGCGGACCCACGTCGTTCCGTCGGCATCACGCGCCTCCGTCAGTTCGGCTTCGTCGTAGGTGGTCACCCCGCCGTCGTCGTAGACGAGCGCGGAGATCACGTCTGCCCTCCGACGGCCCACAGGGTGATGCCGACCATGACAGCCGTCAACGAGAACGCACGACCCGGATAGGCGACGAGTGTTCCAGCGACGTAGCCGACGACGCCAAGTATCGTCGTGGCGATTCCAGTCGTTCGAAGGCGATTCATAGAACCACGGACCCGTGCCTGCGAGAAAAAGTCTCGCCCGACGACACCTCGGTGACGGGCGGTGTGCGGAACTGCCGAGTAGTTACGCTTCGGACGGATGCTCGATGGAACGCATCAGTTCGAGGATGTTGTCTTCTTCACCATCGAGTTGCTGCGGGTAGACGCCGATGGCGACGATGAAGTCGTCGCCGTCACGGACTTTGGTCACGTGGACGTAGACGTCGACCTGTCTGTCGTTGGCGAACGTCGCTTTGGCGCTGTACTTCGTCACGTTGGCGGTTTCACCGAGAATCTGGACGTTCCGCGAGTTCACCTGTTCGACGTCGGTGAGGCCCCGGTACTGACTCTGGACGAGGCCAATCAACTGGTCGTTGGAGTAGTCGCCGATGGGGTTCAGCGTCTCGCCGGCGACTTCCACTGCTGGCGTCGAGATGACGCTGAACACGCCCAGTTTTGCTTCGAAGAAGCCGAGGTCGATCTTCTTCTCGTACGTCGTGATGTGGTTGCTCGCGACGACCTGGCGCTCTTGGCCGGCGACCGAGAAGGTTCGGTTCACTTCGAGCGTCCGTGTTCCGTTCGTCTCGTAGCCGGCGTTGGACGCGACTGTCGCGTCGGTCGCGGCAGGCTCAGATTCGAACGTCAACGACTCTTCACCGGTGAGCACGCCGAGGCACCCACTCGTGAGAACGAGCGCTGCGAACGCGAACGCAGCGAGTGCGTGTTTGGAGACCATTACTCCGAATGTCCGTCTCTCCGGCTATAAGTTAGGTGGCTTGTTAGTCAGCAAGTCCACGAGATTCGTTCTCGCGGCGGATGACGCGTCCGCTGTAGAGGTAGTACAGCGGGGCGACGAACGGGAGCGCGAACGACGCCCCGAACCAGAGGTGTCGCGAGGCTCCCCAGTCGATGCCCTGACTCCGAAGCGACTTGATGTCTGCGCGGATGAGGCCCGCGTAGAACAGGTGTGTGACCACGTAGACGGTGAACGCCGGTTCCGGGCCGATGAACAGCGAGACGCCGGTGAAGATGACGAACCCAATGGCGTAGATGACGGGTATCACGCCCCGGTACCGGCCGCGTGCTTTGCGCTGTTTCTGTTGGCGCTCGCGCTCGACCTCCCTCCCACGGCGGTACTCGTCGGTGCTCATGTACGCACCGAAGTATCGGCACCGAAAAAGTGGTTCGCTCCGCTGACTCGCCTCACCCGAGGTACTTCACGTCGACGGTGTGGCCCGCTCTCGTCGGGAACTCCACGGTGTCGCGGAGGTGGGACCGAACCGCCGTGCGCCACTCGGTGACTGCGTTCGTGTGGTGTTCGTGATGCGTCTCCAGTTCGTATGGTTCGGGACGCGTGTCGTCGACTTCGGGATACGTCGGGACCGCCTCGTCGAAGAAGACCTCGGGGTCGAGGTGAATCGGCGACGGGTCGACGTAATCAGTCCCTTCTCCACCGGTCAGGTGGATGCGCGCTCGCATGCGTCCGTAAAATGGCGGTGTTACCCGGAGGACGACCGGCCGGTTGGCTCTTCGGTTCGCTTCGAACGCCGAGACGAGGTCGTCGGTTGTCACTGCAATCGAGCGCACGACACTCGGGTCGGACGACCCGTACGTCTCGTTCAATCGCCGGCCCGACGTCGGCCAGTCACCGACGAGGGTCGAAGTTCGCCGCTGCACTCGGGACACGTGGCACGGTACGATGCAGGGCTCACTGTCGTTTGACACTCACGACAAACGTACGATGTCCTCTCCATCGACAAGTGGTAAGGCACTGGTCATGTTAAAACTTACCATGGGTGTTTCCCACATACAACCGCCACAGACGGCACGCTCGCCCGGCGGTCCGTGCCCTTTTACCTGAATGGGACGCAACCCGCCACCATGACAGACGCATGGTTCGCCGACGCGAACCCAGACGACCCCGCGTCCGGGGCACACAGCATCCGCGAGGGGCGTGCCGACGCCCCCGCGGAGTGGCCGGCCGTGGCCGTCGAGAGCGGATTCGCTGCCGACGAGGACGACTACTACGAGAAACTTCGTGAGGCGACACTCGCCGCTGCCAGTGCGGAAGTTGCCGAACGCGAACGCGCCGACGACCTCCAACTCGCACACGCAGTCCGCGCGATGGACGACGCCGAGCGAACTGCGAACGAACTCGCAGAGCGAGTCGTCGAGTGGGCCGGAACGCTGTACGACGACGTTCCCCGTGGCCTCGATGGCGTCCGCGACATCGCTGCCCGCGACCCGACGACGGCCGCCGAAGAGCGCGTGGTCTCCTACGCGACGCGTGCTATCGACCTCCTTGACGAGCGTGACGACCTCCGGACCTTCATCGAAGAACGTGCGCCAGCAGTCGCACCGAACCTCTCGGAGATGGCCGGTCCAGTCCTCACCGCGCGACTCATCTCGCTCGCGGGGAGTCTCGACCGCCTCGCCAAAGCACCGAGCGGGACGGTGCAGGTACTCGGCGCCGAGGACGCCCTGTTCGCCCACCTGAAGGGCCGTGCGACGTCGCCGAAACACGGCGTCATCTTCACCCACGAGTACGTTCGCGGGACGCGTCCGCAGGACCGCGGGTCGGCCGCGCGCGCGTTCGCAGGGAAACTCTCCATCGCGGCCCGTATCGACTACTACTCGGGCGACTACCGTCCCGAGATTCACACCGAACTCGCCGAGCGAATGGCGACGATTCGCGCTCGCGCCGAGGAGGGAGACGAATGAGCGACGACCTCCCTGCCGGCGTCGAACGCCGGACCTTCGATGGACGCGAGCGACTCTCCACACAGGGTGCGCCGGTGTACGGCGAACCAACCGACGCAGACGGATGGCGCGCGTGGGACGCTGGTCGCTCGAAACTCGGCGGAATGCTCGAACTCGGGATGGACACGGGCCTCGTCGGCGGCGAGACGGTCCTCTACCTCGGTGCCGCGGCGGGGACGACAGTCTCGCACGTCGCAGACTTCGCCGGGCCGACGTACGCCGTCGAGTTCGCACCGCGTCCAGTTCGTGACCTCGTGGGCGTGGCCGAGGACCGCGACAATCTCTTCCCACTGCTGAAAGACGCGCGCGACCCAGAATCGTACGCGCACGTCGTCGAATCCGACGTCGATGCGCTCGTGATGGACGTTGCAACCCGCGGACAGGCGACTGTAGCGCTCCGCAACGAACAGTTCTTGGCGGACGACGGCCGCCTCCTCATGGCAGTCAAGGCCCGAAGTGAGGACGTGACTGCCGACCCCGACGACGTGTTCGACGACGTCCTCGCTACCCTCGAATCGGGATACGAAATCCTCGAAACCGCCCGACTGGACCGGTTCCACGCCGACCACCTCGGCATCGTAGCCCGCCCGAAGTGACGGCAGTTGACGCGCTCACCTCGTCGGCGTAGTCGTCAGCGACCTATCACCATCCGCCGTTTCGACCACTCGGAGTCGTGCGACGCGTTCGCCGGGGTCCACTGCGTTTTTAATTAGGGGCATCTTACGCGGTTGCGATGGAACTAGGGTCGGCGGATGCCTTCGACCGAATGGGGACGCTCGGCGTCGAAGAGGAGTTCTATATCGTCGATGCCGACGGTCGCCCCACGTCGGGTATCGACGATTTGGTCTATGGACCGGAACCCCCGGAACCGCTCGTTGGGCGACTCGACCACGAACTGTTCGAGTTCACTATCGAAACACAGACGCCCCTCATCGAGGACCCCTCTGCGGTCGCGGACGCCATCGCGTCGGTTCGTGCGGCACTCGTCGAACACGCAGCAGACCACGGGTATCGCATCGCTGCGGCGGGTCTGCACCCGGCGGCGAAGTGGCGAGAACTCGACCACGCGACGAAACCGCGCTATCAGGCGCAACTCGACCGGATTCAGTACCCACAGCACCGAAATACGACTGCGGGCCTGCACGTCCACGTCGGCGTCGACGACGCCGACAAGGCGGTCTGGATTGCCAACGAACTCCGGTGGTACCTCGCGCCACTCCTCGCCCTCTCGGCGAACTCTCCGTTCTGGAACGGATTCGACACCGGCCTCGCATCTGCGCGGGCCAAGATTTTCGAGAACCTCCCCAACACAGGGATGCCGACGGCGTTCGACGACTTCGAGGACTTCCAGACGTTCGAACGCCGGATGGTCGAGTACGGGTCGATAGACGACCGCGGCGAACTCTGGTACGACGTTCGCCCCCACACGGGCCACGGGACGGTCGAGATTCGAACGCCGGACGGCCAGACCGACCCGCAACGAGTGGCCGACTTCGTCGAGTACGTCCACGCACTCGTCTTGGATCTCGCCGACCGATACGAGTCGGGCGAGGCAGGGCACGAGATTCGACGTGAGATACTCGACGAGAACAAGTGGCGGGCGACGCGCTACGGCCGAGAGGCGAGTTTCATGACGCCCGACGCTGAGAACACCATCGACCTCGAAACGTTCGTCGAAGACGAGTCCGAGCGTCTCGGTGTGGACGGTCTCCGGTCACTCTTCGACGCCGAATCGGGGACCGAAATCCAACGCCGCATCCACGAGGAGTCTGGACTCGACGCGCTGTGTGAGTACCTGACGCTCGACTAGGGACACTCGGGAACGGCCTCTCGAACTACGGGCGCACGAAAACAATAGCGAGACTTGACAGGAAACATTTTTTACCGCCTGTGATTTGTCCTTTTTCGTAGCACAAATGTCTGCGGATCAGAGCACTGAGGGGCAAGTCGAATCGACAGACGAAGAGCACACTGACGGGCCAGCAGACTGCGCCGTCTCCGAATTCGACGATGGGTTGGTGGACCTTCTCGCGTGGATTCTCGACACCGAAACACGAGCGCGCATCTACGTCTTCCTCCGACAGAACCCCTACTCGACGAGCGAAGAGGTCGCCGAAGGGACTGGACTGTACCCGAGTACGGTTCGAGAGGCGCTCGCGGAACTCACCGACGACGAGACGGTCGAACGTCGCAAGCGGAAGAGTTCCGGCGCCGGAAACAACCCGTACGAGTACGTCGCAATCGTACCGAGCGAACTCGTCAAGGGCGTCACGAGTCAGGTTCAATCGCAGTTGAACGCCGTGTTCAACCTGGACCGACGACTCGGCACGGATGGCTCAGACGAGACCGACCCGGTCACCATCACAGTTCGAGAAGAGTGACGACTTCGTTCTGCGTCTCCAGGCGTCCGGGACGTACTCAGTACTAGTCTAACCCGACCCGCTTAAGTCACGGGGCCTCCACCGCGAGAGTATGCACGTCGCGCTGGGCGGGACCTTCGACCCTGTCCACGATGGACATATCGCGCTGTTCGAGCGCGCATTCGAGTTGGGCGACGTCACGGTGGGGCTCACGAGCGACGAACTCGCACCGAAAACCCGGCACGTCGACCGGTACGTCCGTCCCTACGAGACCAGGAAGGCCGACCTCGAAGCGGAGCTACGGCCGCTGGCGGAAGAACACGACCGCGAGTTCGACATTCGTGTTCTCGAAGAACCGACTGGTATCGCGACCGAACCGGGATTCGACATCCTCATCGTCTCACCCGAGACGCAGTCCGGCGGCAACCGAGTCAACCAAATCCGCGAAGACCGCGGGCTGAAACCGCTCGACATCGAAGTCGTCGAGCACGTCCCTGCGGAAGACGGTGACCGCATCTCTTCGACTCGCATCGTGATGGGCGAAATCGACCGTCACGGCAACCTCACACCGAACCGCGAGGGCCGCGGCCGAACCCCACCCGGCACCGAGGAATAATTTTCACGCCGGCGGTCGTACTGTCGCCTATGCGCCACCCGCTCCTCGCGAGTTTCGCGGTTGGTATCCCCGCCGCCCTCCTCGTCGGCATCGCCGTCACCGAAGTTGCCTCTCACTGGATATTCTTCTCGCTCTTCGTCGGAATCCCGGCAGGTATCCTCGCAGGCATCATCGCCATCGCCGCCACCTACGCAGTGCTTACTCGGCAAGGACTCTCGCCGACCGAAACGAGCGACTGACTACCAACTCGGCGGGCGGAAGCCAGCCTCGGTGAGAAGGTCCTTCCAGCGTTGCTGGATACTGAGTCGTGAGACGTCCATGGCATCGGCGACGGCGGACTGCGACCGTTCTTCCCCTGCGATGAGTGCGCCGGCGTAGAGACTCGCGGCGGCCACTGCCTTCTTCGAGCGGTCTTCGTCGGGGAGTTGCGTGAGGAACATGTCCGAGGCGTACGAGCGTGCCTCGCTACCGAGTTCGAGACTGTCGGCGGCGGCGTCGATGCGGGCCAGCCACTCTTCGTTGTCTCGCTGGTCTCGGGCGCTGTACATACTCGGCGTTGTGGGTGGAGGGACATAACCTCCGCGGCGAACGACAACTTGATAGGTTGTTTGTGGTAACGTGGAACTGCGCGCGGGTAGCCAAGTGGCCAAAGGCGCAGCGCTTAGGACGCTGTGGTGTAGACCTTCGCAGGTTCGAACCCTGTCCCGCGCATTTTCTGTCCGAACCATCGCGAACGGAGTGAGCGACAGTGAGGACGAAACTCGTAACACAGGGTTCCGAATCAGGGAGCGACTGAAAGGAGCGACCGTGGTTCGAACCCTATCCCGCGCATGTATCCCGGAACACCGTGAGAGACGTGTCTTCGCACCGCTCCCGAAATTCGTCTCAAACCCTCTCTCCCCACTTTGTTCCCCAATCCCAGATTTCACAACGAATAACGACCCGGATGTATCAGGCACTCTGCTCGACTCACGCCCGAGAATCGCACGCCACACGTCTGACGCGTCACAACCCTTTTTCTCACCCGGTGTGTGTGTCCACCAATGGCGGCGTTATCCGAATTATTAGGCGACATCGTGACAGATGTCGATGGGCTATTCCTCTTCACACCGAGCCACTCGCACTACGAGCGGTTCGCAGAGGCGGATGTTCCGACCATCGTCATCGCTCCCGAGAACACAGTCGACGCCGAGACGTTCGTCGAACTTCCGCTCCAGTTCCAGAACGTCAAAGACCGCATTCGGTTCGGTGTCGAGGGTGCGATGGAACAGAGTCTCGTCGAGGCGGGCGACACCATCGCCTGCAACGTCGGCATCTTCGGCGGTGACCCCGACTCGGTCGTCCGTGTCCGCGTGAAAGAGAACATGCGCTCTGGAATCTACGACCTCTTCGCCAACTCACGGGCCGACCCCGGCGTCATTCGTGACGTGTTCGAGGTTGCCATCGAACTGGGGAAGAAAGGCCAGAAGGGCGAACCAGTCGGTGCGCTGTTCATCGTCGGCGACGCCGGCAAGGTGATGAACAAGTCGCGGCCGCTGTCGTACAACCCCTTCGAGAAGTCGCACGTCTACGTCGGCGACCCCATCGTGAACGTGATGCTCAAGGAGTTCTCGCGACTCGACGGTGCGTTCGTCATCTCCGACTCGGGCAAAATCGTCTCCGCGTACCGCTACCTCGAACCCTCCGCCGAGGGCGTAGACATTCCGAAGGGCCTCGGCGCACGGCACATGGCAGGGGGCGCTATCACCCGCGACACCAACGCCACCGCCATCGTCCTCTCCGAATCTGACGGCCTCGTCCGGGCGTTCAAGGGCGGAAAGATGATTCTCGAAATCGACCCGGAGGACTACTAAGATGATGGGGTCCGCCTCGCCCCTTCCTCTCCAGTCTGTCGGGAGCGTCGTCGAACGACTCGTCCAGACGGTCGGCCTTCGATTTCTCGGCGTCGTCGCCATCCTCGCACTCGGGTTGGTTCTCGCGTACGTCGCTGGGTCGCTCGTCCAACGGCTACTCGTCGGTATCGGCGTCCCCGACGCCATCGAGGGGACCGCCTTCGAGCGGACCGCTCGCGACTTCGATACGTCGACGATAGAGATACTGTCGTGGTTGACCCGGTACTTCGTGCTCGGCCTCGCCCTCTTTGCCGCACTCTCGTTCGTCGGCGTCAACTACGTCGACCGGTTCTGGGCACTCGTCATCGCCATCCTCCCGCAACTGTTCATCGCCATCTTGGTCCTCATCGTGGGCGTCGTCATCGGCGACAAGGTCGAACTCCTCGTCGCCGAGCGATTCCGTGGAGTGAAACTGCCGCAGGTCAACATCCTCCCGTCGCTCGCGAAGTACACCGTCTTCTTCCTCGCCTCGCTCATCGCACTCTCACAGGTCGGGGTCGCAATCGCCGCACTCATCGTCCTCCTCGGTGCTTACCTGTTCGGACTCATCGTCCTCAGTGCAGTCGCGTTCCACGACCTCCTCAAGTCGGGTGCTGCGGGAACCTATCTCCTGTTCACGCAACCGTACAGCATCGGCGACGAGATCGTCGTCGGTGAGGTTCAAGGTGTCGTCCAGGAGTTCGATATGTTCGTCACCTACGTCGAGGCCGAAGAACAGGAGTACATCCTTCCGAACGCACGCGTCTTCGACGAAGGTATCGGACGAGTCCGCTGACCACCGATTAGGCAGACTCGACGCTTCTCCTCTTAGCATTCCGCCATAACAGTTTAGAAGTGGACCAGAGATTGTTTCGTATCGGATTCCCTGAATACGATGACGAGAAATCTCCCCACAATCCACGTTTCAACCCCCTCCACGCGCGCCATCGAGGCCGCTGAGACCCTTCTCAGAGGGTTTCACCATCAGGATATGCGGGAAACGTATCTCGTCGAGTGCGACTTCGACGCGGCGAACACTGCCGCAACACGTGCGACGGAGTACATGTCAAACGCGTTCAAAATCGACTTCCCGGACGCCGACCCAAACCGTGCCGAACGCGCCGGCGAACTGTTCATGCGCGCACTGTTCTTGCAAGACGAAATCGAAAACCGGGCGGCGTTCTACGACTGCCTGTCGCGGCCTGTTCCCGAGGGGACCTTCGTCGACGCTGCCGAGGCAGTACCCGACCTGTCTATCAACGACGACCCTCGGTGGCGCGACGTTCGGATACTCCTCGAATCGGTGTGCGAGGAAATCGACATCAGCACCGAGTACGCGGTCCTGCACGCACGATTCTGGCGCCTTCATGGACAACGCCGCGATGGGTGGCGGTCCATCGCGCGGCGTGCACACCGCATCAAACTCGCACGAATGATTCCGTCAGCGACCGCCGCCGACATCGAAAATCTGGCCGAGTACTTCGTCGCTGGTGTGGAACAGCACGACGACTGGCATCGCAACAGTCCCGAACGCGACATCTCTTCGACGGTCGATATCGTCGCTCGCTATTACCAGCGCGTGTTCGACCTGCGAGGCCACTGACACTTTTTTCGGTCAAACGACCGCTGAAGATAAGTATCCGTGCCGTGATTCTCTCGCAAGACGTCACATGGTGGATACTGACGCTGAACTCTATCGTGAAGCCTTCCGAAGCGCGGATATCCCCATGTTGATTGCAGACACGAACTTCGCATTTCAGGACATCAACGACGCTGGACTGGACTTTCTGGGGTACGAGTACGACGAGATAATCGGCGAACCGGTTGGCCTCATCGCGGGAAACGAAGAGGTGTACTACGAAATCATCGAGCACATGCTCGCGGGAGAGACGTGGTCAGGTGAGTTCGTCGTGCGACGAACGGACGACCGGGTCGTCTACGGCAACGGCTTTGCCACGCCAGTCGTAGTCGGTGGCGACGTCCAGGGGTTCCTCGCGTTCTTCCTCGACACCACGAAACAACGCCAGTACGAGAACGTCTCGGACGTGCTCAGTCGCCTCCTTCGGCACGACCTCCGGAACGAGTTGAACATCATCTACGGCTACACACAACAGGTCGCGAGTCGAATCGACGACGAAGACACACTCGAAGAACTCCACCTCGTACAGGACACCGTCCTCGACATCGTCCACAAATCCGAACGAGCGCGTGACCTCCGTGACTTGCTCGAACGGTCACACGGGCGCTCGAACCGCCCTGTCCGTCTCGACGTCATCTTGCAGAAGAAGATCGTCGACGCCACGATCGAGTACCCCGACGCAGAGTTCGAGTTCGAGAACGTCCCCAAAGTGGAAGTTATCGCCGACGACTTGCTCGGCGAAGCAATCGAGTGCCTCCTCGAAAATGGAGTCACTCACAACGACAAGGAGACACCGAGAGTCGAGATATCTGTCGAACGAGCCGACGGAAACGTCTTCATTCGCGTCGCAGACAACGGACCGGGCGTCCCCGAAGGACAGCGAGACCTCATCTTCGGGCGCGAGGAGTACGACCAACTCCACCACGGGACGGGAATCAGCCTCTTTTTCGCCGACAACGTCATCTCGTCGTACAACGGCGACCTCTGGGTCGAAGACACCGACGACGACGAGGGCGCAGTCTTCTGTCTCTGTCTGGAAGAACGAGTCACCGACGAGTGACGACCGCCCGATGTGTCCTGCGTCGGTCAGTCGGAGTCTGACATCGGCCGCGCCGGGACGCCGGCGACGGTGGTTCCCGGTGGAACGTCACGGGTGACGAGCGAGTTCGCCGCGACCTGCGCGCCGGCACCGATACGAACGCCCGGCAGGATAGTCGCCTTCGCACCAATCATCGCGCCCTCACCGACGACGACTTCGCCGGTTCGATACTCGTCTTGGAGGAACTCGTGGCAGAGGATAACCGAGTCGTACCCGATTATCGCGTGGTCTTCGATGGTGATGAGTTCCGGCCAGAACACGTCTGGCGTCGCTTCGAGTCCCCACGAGACGCCGGTTCCGACGGTCACACCGATTCGTCTGAGCGCCCAGCTTCGAATCCGGAGCGAGGGAGCGATGCGGGCGACGAGGACGAACAGATAGTTGAGCATGACGCGCCAGACCGGTTTTGCGTCTGTCCAGTGCTGGAGCGAGTTTCGCGGCCCGGGTGTCGGGTGGTGGTCGATGCGGTCGTGTCGCGGGGTCGTCTCGTCGGTCACGACACTCGATTAGTCCGGCAGGATAAAAGCGCCCACGCCGTGCGGCGGGGCAGTGGGTCGTCGGTGCGTGGTCGATGGGTCGCCGACTCGTGTCGGTTACTCGCCGCGAATCTCGGCCATGTGGTCGATGCGACGCTGGACGAGCGCTTCGGTGCCGATGTCGTGGCGGATGTGGAACCCGTCACCTGCGTCGGCGAGGGCGTTCTCGGCTATCTGCTCGGCCTGTGAGATGGTCTCTGCGTGGCCGACGACAGCGAACGACCGTGAGGTGGTCGTGTAGAGGCCGTCGTCTCGTGCATCGACGCTCGCGTAGAACAGGAGCGCGCCACTGTCTTCGTCCACATCGACCGTAATCTTCGCTCCGGCTTTGGGGTCCGTCGGGTAGCCTTCGGGGACGGCGTACTTGCAGACGGTCGCTTTCTCGGCGAACTCGAGTTCGGGAAGTGCCTCACCCTCGCGCGCAGCGACGATGACGTCGAGGAACGGCGTTTCGAGGACTGGCAGTGTGTTCATCGCCTCTGGGTCGCCGAAGCGGGCGTTGAACTCGATGACTTTGGGCCCCTCGCTCGTGAGCATGAACTGCCCGTAGAGGATGCCCTTGTAGTCGGGCATCGCCTCGACCACTGCGTCGATGACTTCGACAGCCGCCTCGTAGTCGCCGTCGGCCATGAACGGAAGCGACGGCGTCACGTCGGTGTAACTGCCCATCCCACCGGTGTTCGGGCCTTCGTCGCCCTCGTAGGCACGCTTGTGGTCCTGTACGGCCGGACTGACGCGGAACTCGCCGTTGGCGACGAACGCCTGAATGGTGAACTCCTCGCCGACGAGTCGCTCTTCGAGGACGACGCGTTCGTAGTCGGAGTCACGAAGGTACGCTTTGGCCTCCTCGGGCGTCACCTGGTCGCCGATGACTTTCACGCCCTTTCCACCGGTCAGCCCCGCGGGCTTGACCGCGAGGTCGCCGTCGTACTCGTCGATGTAGTCGCACGCCGACTCCATGTCGTCGAAGGTTGCGAAGTCGGGATTGCCCGGAATGTCGTTTTCGCGCATGAACTGCCGCTGGAACGCCTTGTCCGTCTCGATGCGGGCCTCGGCCTCTTGCGGACCGAACGTGTAGATTCCCGCCGCGTCGAGGGCGTCGGAGACACCCGCCGCCAGACCCGATTCCGGGCCGACGATTGCGAGCGTTGCACCGACGGACTCGGCGTAGTCGACGATGTCGTCTGCTGCCGTCTCGGAGATGGTCTCGAAGTCCTCGGCGAGGTCGGCGATACCGGGATTTCGGTTGCTCGCACAGGCGTACAGGTCACAGTCGGGGGCCAGCGCACGGGCAATCGCGTGCTCACGGCCGCCGCCACCGACGAGAAGGACGGTCTCGCTCATATTCGCATACCCTGCGCACGGGAGTGTAAAGATTGCTCTTCACTCATGGAAAAATAGTCACGTTTGTGTATACATCTGCGCCCAACGAGTGAATCATCGTCTCGAACCACCACGGTCGCAAACGACCGTCTCCACGCCGTTTTAGTTCTCGGAGTGCCCTACTCGAACTATGACCGACCCGGTGGGACGCAACCGACTCGACGAGGAGCAAAGCCCGTACCTCCGCCAGCACGCGGACAACCCGGTCAACTGGCAGCCGTGGGACGAGACGGCGCTCGAAGCGGCCCGCGAGCAGGACAAACCCATCTTCCTCTCTGTCGGCTACTCGGCGTGTCACTGGTGTCACGTCATGGCCGACGAGAGCTTCTCTGACCCCGAAATCGCCGAGGTTCTCAACGAACACTTCGTCCCAGTAAAAGTCGACCGCGAAGAGCGACCGGACCTCGACCGAATCTACCAGACTATCTGCCAACTGGTCACCGGTGGCGGCGGGTGGCCCCTCTCTGTGTGGTTGACCCCGGAAGGGAAACCGTTCTTCGTCGGGACATACTTTCCACCGGAACCACGCCGCGGCGCGCCCGGCTTCCGCGACATCGTCGAGAGTTTCGCGGAGTCGTGGCAAACCGACCGAAACGAGATAGAAAACCGTGCGACGCAGTGGACTCGTGCCATCACCGACCAGTTAGAGGAGACGCCCGACGTTCCCGGTGAGGCACCGGGTTCGGAGGTCCTCGACCAGACAGTACAGGCAGCACTTCGCGCCGCCGACCGCGACCACGGCGGATTCGGCAGTGGCGGCCCCAAATTCCCGCAACCCGGACGTATCGACGCACTCCTCCGTGGGTACGCCATCACCGGTCGCCGCGACGCACTCGACGTGGCGGTCGAAGGACTCGACGCGATGGCGAACGGCGGCCTCCGCGACCACCTCGGCGGCGGATTCCACCGTTACTGCGTCGACCGAGAGTGGACCGTCCCGCACTTCGAAAAGATGCTCTACGACCAGGCGGGACTCGCGCCACGCTACCTCGACGCCTATCGCCTGACCGGAACCGAGGAGTACGCGACTGTCGCTGCCGAGACGTTCGAATTCGTCCGTCGTGAACTCAGCCACGACGACGGCGGCTTTTATTCGACGCTCGACGCCCAGTCCGGCGGCGAGGAAGGAACGTTCTACGTCTGGACGCCCGAGGACGTTCGTGAACTCGTCCCGGAACTCGAAGCAGACCTGTTCTGTGACCGGTACGGCGTCACTCCCGGCGGGAACTTCGAGCACAAGACGACTGTGCTGAACGTCTCGGCGACGACTGCGGACCTCGCCGAAGAGTACGACCTCAGTGAGTCCGAGGTGGAAGAACGCCTCGAAAAAGTCCACAAAGCCCTCTTCGCGGCCCGTGAGGGGCGAGAACACCCCGCCCGTGACGAGAAGATTCTCGCGGGATGGAACGGCCTGATGATTTCGGCGTTCGCACAGGGTGCTGTCGCACTCGAAGACGACTCGCTCGCAGCAGATGCACGCCGCGCCCTCGACTTCGTGCGCGAGAACCTCTGGAACGAAGAGACACAGACACTCTCCCGGCGCGTGATGAACGGCGAAGTCAAAGGCGACGGCTACCTCGAAGACTACGCCTTCCTCGCGCGCGGCGCGTTCGACCTGTATCAGGCGACGGGTGACATCGAACCGCTCGCGTTCGCGCTCGACCTCGCGCGGGCGACGCTTCGAGAGTTCTACGACGACGACGCCGGGACGCTTTACTTCACGCCCGAGAGCGGCGAAGCACTCGTCACACGCCCACAGGAGGCCACAGACCAATCGACGCCTTCCAGTCTCGGTGTCGCCACGTCGCTGTTCTTGGACCTCGAACACGTCGCGCCCGACGCTGGCTTCGGCGAAGCGGCCGACGCCGTCCTCGAAAGCTACGCGAACCGCATCCGAGGGAGTCCGCTCGAACACGTCTCGCTCGCACTCGCTGCCGAGAAAGCGGCGAGCGGCGTCCCCGAACTCACCATCGCAGCAGACGAGATTCCCGACGAGTGGCGCGAGACCCTCGCCTCACGGTACTTCCCGGGACTCGTCGTCTCCCGGCGACCCGGCACCGACGACGAACTCGACGCGTGGCTAGACGAACTTGGACTGGACGAAGCGCCGCCGATTTGGGCTGCCCGCGAGGCGACCGACGGCGAACCGACCGTCTACGCCTGTGAGGGCTTCACCTGTTCGGCGCCGACCCACGACTTAGACGAGGCACTCGCGTGGTTCACGGCGGGCGGCGAAAACGAAGCGTGACGCAGTAGTTAGGAGAGTTGGTCGGCGAGGAAGACGGCAATCGGGACGGCTTCCTCTTCGACGAATCGCGCGACTTCGTCGCCGTCTTTTTCGACGACGACGGTCGGAATGAGTTCGATGTCGTACTCGTCGACGAGTGGGCCAATCTTCGACCCGTCGCCGGCTTTCTCGACTGGGTAGTGTTCGATGTGTTCGTCTGCGACACCGGCGGCGTCGAGTGCGGCGGCGAAGTCGGGGAGTTGTCGACGGCAGTCACCACACCAGTCACCGCCCCAGACCTTGAACGTGTAGTCGGCTGCGCCGAGGGTTGCGACGGCGTCCTCGTAGGACGCGGCGTCCCACGCCGGATTCGGTTGCATCGTTTCGAGCGTCTCTGCTTCGGCCATGCGCCGGTGTAACGCGCGGACTGATTTAACGGGTGCGCTCGCGGCGGCGTTCGCCGCTCACGACGAGCGAGGATGCCGAGTCTCCCAGACAGTGGCCGATTCCACCGACTCCGCCAGTCGTTTACGCACGCACTGAGTACTGCGGGTCGATGGACGACAGTATCCTCGATGCTATCGGGTCGCCGCTGGTCCGTGTCGACTCTCCCGACGGGTCGACCATCGCGGCGAAGATAGAGTCCAAGAACCCCGGCGGGTCGGCGAAAGACCGCCCGGCACTGGCGATGGTCGAGGCGGCCGAAGACGCCGGCGACATCGAACCGGGTGACAAACTCGTCGAACCCACCTCTGGGAACACGGGAATCGGACTCTCGGTCGTCGCCGCAGCGAAAGGGTACGACCTGACGATCGTCATGTCCGAATCGATGTCACCGGAGCGCCGTCAGATTATGCGCGCCTACGGTGCCACCATCGAACTCGTCGAGGGCGACATCTCCGACGCGAAAGACCGGGCCGACGAACTCGAAGAGGAGGAAGGGATGTACCAACTCCGCCAGTTCGAGAACCCAGCGAATCCGAACGCCCACTATCGGACGACTGCAGAGGAGATTCTCGACCAGATTGGTGACCGAGAAATCGACGCGTTCGTCGCCGGTATCGGCACCGGTGGCACCATCTCCGGGAACGGACGACGACTCAAAGAAGAGTTCCCGTCGATGCAGGTCGTGGGCGTCGAACCCGCAGCCAGCGCCGTCCTCTCGGGCGGAGAAGTCGACAACAACGAGTTCCAGGGCATGGGTCCCGGATTCGTCAGTCCGAACCTCGACACTGACCTCATCGACGACGTCGAAGTCGTCGAGTTCGACGACGCCGTCGCGGAGTGCCGCCGACTCGCCCGGGAAGAGGGTATCCTCGTCGGGCAGTCGTCCGGGGCATCACTCCTCGCGGCGAAACGGGTCGCAGAGCGACTCGCAGACCTCAATGCGGCAGAAGGAGAGGAACCGCTCGTCGTCACCGTCTTTTGGGACTCTGGCGAGCGCTACATGTCGACCGGTATGTTCGACGAATAAGCGAGGGCGGACGAACTAGCGGCCGAATTCGTCTTCCGCCACGCGGACGACGACTGTCTCTTCGACGTCTCGCAAGTCGTACGAGGGAACCGACCCGTCGACGCGAGTGACGTACATCGGTTCAACGAGACGCCCGTCTTCGACGCCGTAGATTGCGAGGTGGTCTCCCGTCTCTTCTGGGCGAACTTCGCCATCTCGGACCTGTCGGGCGAGGTCTCGAGAGAGCCATTCGTCTTCGGAGATAGACGGTTGGAGCACGAGAGAGAACGCTGCAAAGCGAACGAGATACCAGTTGAGGTCGTTCAGAAGTGAGACTGCCGCACCGATACTCACCGTATCGACGGCTAGCGAGTTCTCGAACGGTTCGGAGATGTCGTACGTCGAGAGGGCCGCACGCGCGGTGTCTCGCGACAACAACTCGTACTGGAGGTGACTCTCTTCCTTCCCGACGATACAGACCTGCGTCACGTCGAAATGGACGGTTGTGGTTCGGTAAAGCGGTTCCGGTACTCTGGCGTGGGTCAGTCCTGCGTCACCGACACGAGCCGTCGGTCACGTGCGGCCGCGGCCGCGAGGTCGAACAAGTCGTCTGGTTCGGCCGCTTCGACGGCAGACAACGAGGCGTTCGTCTCGGGGAACGACGGCGCGACACGCTCGCACCCGACGGGAAGCGTCGAGTCGGTGTACGTCCCGAGTGCTCGCGCTTCGTCCACGATTGCCGTCTTGTCGCGCGTGAAGAGCGGCCTGTGGACGGGATAGTCGACGGCGGCCTCTGTGACGGCGATATTCTCGCCGGTCTGACTCGACTTCTGTCCGAGTGATTCGCCGGTCACGATGGAGTGGGCACCTTCGTCCTCGGCGACTTCGGCCGCAATCGCGAGCATCACACGGCGAAGCGAGAGCATTCGGGTATCGTCGATGGTGTCCATCAACCGCTGGACGACGTCGTCGCCGGGGACGACGTGGACGCGTATGTCGAAGTTCGGGGCGCGACGCGCGATAGTTCGGACGGTCTCGATAGCCCGTGCGCGGTGGTCTGCACCGCCGAAGTCACCTAAATCGACATAGACAGGGACGATTTCGCAGCCGCGACGCATCATCTCCCACGTCGCGACGGGCGAGTCGATGCCGCCGGAGATGAGGGCGACTGCTTTTCCTTGCGTGCCGAGCGGCAGCCCACCGGGGCCGTCGAATCGACGGACTGCGACGTAGGCCGCGTCCTCTCGGCACTCGACGCGATACGTCACCGTTGGATTGTCGAGGTCGACGGGTGCGCCGGTCACGTCGACGACGGCAGACCCCGCCTCTCGTGCGATGTCTGGCCCCGAGAAGTCGTGGGCGTCTTTCGGGCCGACGCGGTCTTCGTCGATGGCGAAACTCGCACCGTCCGGATGGTCTGCAGCGAGGTCGCGGCAGACGGCGACTATCTCGTCGAGGTCGGGGTCACAGACGACGCTGGGGCGCGCCCAGACGACGCCCGGGACCTCGGCACACGCGGCGGCAACTGCGTCGGGGTCGTCCGGGTCGCGGACGAGAATCCGCGACCACTCTCGTTCGACCCGACCCGAGAGCGACCGGTCGTCGAGGACTGCTTGCACGTTCTCCCGAAGGCGTTCTTCCATCTTCGCTCGAACGCTCGAACTCTTGGTTCCCACCTCGCCGTATCCGACGAGGACGACGTGCGCCGTCTCGTTCACACGCTCCGTTCTGTGTGGGTACTCTTCAGCGTCTCGCTTCCGGGGGCGGCGAGAGACCTGTGGCTACGTGATACTGCTACGTAACTCAGCTCTCTGCAGAAAAACGGCGTGCGAAGTGCGCGCCCGTCAGAAGGTCGAAAGCTCGCCTTCGATGGTGCGGCGAGTGATGTCCGTCACGTTCGCGAGTTCGCGGTCGATGATTTCGACGACTTCCGCTTCGATGTCGGCGACGGTGACGCCGTCTTCGGTGATGACCTTCGCGTCGGCGACGTGTGGTTCGTCGATGGGACGGCCAATCTGCGAGAGCAGGCGGACCTGCAGGTCGCGGATGCCGTCGACTTCGGCGACGACGGTTTCGGCGATGTGGGTCGAAAGCAGGTTGTAAATCTTCCCGATGTGGTTGACGGGGTTCTTGCCAGAGGTCGCTTCCATGCTCATCGGGCGGTTCGGCGTGATGAGGCCGTTGGCGCGGTTGCCACGGCCGACCGACCCGTCGTCACCCTGCTCGGCGGAGGTGCCAGTCGTCGTCAGGTAGATAGAGCCTTCTTCGTAGTCGTCGGCGGTGTTGACCTCGACGTTGACCTCGCGGTCGGTGTACTCGCCTGCGAGTTCGGTGACGAATTCGCGAACGTCGTCGACGGCGGCGATGTAGTCGTCGATGTCGTCGATGTAGGAGTCGACCATCGCGGCGGCGACGGTGACGTCGATGACGTCGCCTTCGCGCTTGCCCATGAGCTTGATGTCCTGTCCGAGTTCGGGGTGGTCGTCGCCGTAGCGTGCACCGTTGAGGGCGCGCTCCGCTTCGAGGACGATTTGTTCGGTCTCGGTGAGTGGGGCGTGACCGACGCCGAAACTCGTGTCGTTGGCCATCGGGACTTCCTGGGTCTCCTCGCCGAAGACATCCTGGAGGTCACCGGAGCCTTCGCCGAGCTTCACGTCGACGATGATGTCGGTGCCGACGTCGAGTTCGGGAATGTTCTCGTTGAGGTACTCGCGGGCGGCGCGGAGTGCGGCCGAGTCGACGGGGAGCTTCTTTCCGTCGTACTCTTTGGTCGCGCGGCCGACGATGAGCAGATAGATTGGCTCGATGACCTCGCCGCCACCGAAGGCGGGTGCGGCGGTCCCGGCCACGAGTTGTGTCTCGTCGGTGTTGTAGTGGAGCACCTTGCCGACGCGTTCGAGGTAGAGGTTCGAGAGCGCGCGAGAGACGCTCTCGGCGATGCCGTCACAGATAGAGTCGGGATGACCGATTCCCTTCCGCTCGACGATTTCGACCTCCTGATCCTCGACCGCGCGCTTCTCGGCGGATTCGAGGCGGATGTTTCGGTCAGTCATTACGGATACGTTCCCAGTGGGCGGTTCTATAACTTGCGGAAACCTTGCAGTCACTGTGTATTACTACCACGTATCTCCCTCCCGCCGGTGAGGCGGTTCCGCACTGGCGTCACTCCTCGGGCGCACCGAGCAGCATCCCGAGGTAGGACGTTCGAATCTGGTCGTCTGGGTCGAGGCCGAGTGTGTCGAGAACGGCAAATGCCCCCTCGCGCGCATCGTCCACACCGGATTCGACCTCGATTTCGACTTCGACGAACTCGCCGAGGCCGGAGACAGCGTCGAGCGAGACGGTGTAGCCATCGACGGTAAATCGCTCGCGTTCTTTTTCGACCGTCGCGGCGGGTTCGAAGCCGACGGCGGTGCAAATCGTGTCCATCGTGTCGCCGTCTTCGATGCCGGTTTCGTACTCGCGGCGGGTCTTCGAGGACTCGTCGACGAGTGGGCCCTTGTAGGTGATGTTGGTCTCTTCGGAGACGACGTCGCCCGCTTCGTACCGTGACTCGCGCCGAAGTCGGAGCGCTTCGTCAGTCTCGGCGAAGTCCTTGTGTGGTGCGTCGTAGTAGGTGTCCGTCTGTGTGACTCGGTTCACCTGCGTCGCGTCCACCGCTTCGAGTCGCTCCCGGACGACGCTGTGGTCCGCGCGGACCTTGACCTCGACTTCGTACATACTCGCGGCGAGGTGTGACATCGACAAAAGGGTGGCCTCTCTGGGTCACCGTCGAGTGCGTGGTCTGCCCCGCCGAGCGGTGTGGTATCGGGTCTCGTCGGCGCTTCTGGGCCTTCCTCTCCCGGATACGACGCATCTGGAGGTGCACCCACGTCTGCGGCGGGAAACGTGATTCTTAAGGGTCACACGAATCACGTAGCGTGTATGAGCGACGAACAGCAGGCGGAGGCCGAGCAGGTCGATGAAGAGGTCGAGTCCGGTATTCAGGACGGCGACTTCGTTCGCCTCGCATACACGGTTCGAACGGTCGAAGACGGCGACGTCGTCGACACCACGAGTAAAGAAGTGGCCGAAGAGGCCGAAATCGACGTCGAGGGCTACGAGTTCGAGCCTCGCGTCGTCATCATCGGTGCGGGTCACGTCTTCCCCGAAGTCGACGACGCCCTCGTAGGCGCCGAAGTCGGCGACGAAGGCACCGTCGAAATCCCGGCCGCCGACGCGTTCGGCGAGTACGACGACGACGAGGTGCGCACGGTCAGCGCCAACAAGATCAGCGAAGACGACCGCTACCCCGGTGCACAGGTCCAGATCGACGGCGAGCAGGGCCGTCTGGAGACCATCATCGGCGGTCGCGCCCGCGTCAACTTCAACCACCCCCTCGCGGGCAAGGACCTCGAATACGAGTACGAGGTTCTCGACCTCGTCGACGACCGCGAAGAGCAGGCCGCTGGCCTCCTCGGCATGTACCTCCAGCAGGCACCCGAGGTGTGGGTCCAGACGGACGAAGTCGAAGAAGAGCAGGTCGTCGAGTCTGACGACGACGAGGACGAAGACGCAGAGCCTGAGACGGAGACGGTCACCGTCGAGAAGGACACGCTCTACATCGAGGCAACGCCGCAGATGACGATGAACCAGCAGTGGATGTTCTCCAAGCAGCAGATTGCGCAGGACATCATGCAGCGTCTGGACATCGACCGCGTCATCGTCCAAGAGACCATCGAGGGCGGCATGGGCGGTATGGGCGGCCTCGGCGGTATGATGGGCGGCGCCGGCGGTGCCGACATCGAAGAGGCCATCGAGGACGTCGACATCGACGCCGAAGAGCTCGCCGCGGAACTCGACGCGGACGAAGAGTAAGCGAGCACCTCCGCCGCTTCTCGTGAATCGGCGGCTTCTTGATACTCGCCTTCCGACCGCCTCGTAGCTATGGCTTCGTCAGACGCGTCGGCGTTCGAGTCGCTCGACTTCTCCGACGTGACGGTCGCGCTCGTCGCTGGACTCTGTACTGTCGGACTGACGCTGGCGCTGGAGTTCGGCGTCGGTGTCGAAGTTTCGTTCGTCTACCGACTCATCCCGCTCGTCCCGTACTTCGGTTACGTCTTCACGCGCGGTGCGGGCCTCTCTGTTCGCGTGTGGTCGGCGCTCGTCGCGGCCGTCACACTCGCGACGTTTGGTTTCTTCGCGCTCTAAGAACGGCACCGCGACAGTCGGGTTCGCCCCTCGTCGATTCAGGCGATGTCGCGACTGGTGTCGACGGTGACCTGGTCGGCGAGGCGGAGTTTGATGGTCTCGTTGAGGGCCTGCCCGCCACGGAACTTCGGAACCGCGAGTCGGTTTTCTATCTCCGACCCCGCGATTTTCGTATCGAGGTCGAACACGATGTCGGCCATGTGTTCTGTCAGGTCACGGTTCTGCGGGACTGACTCACCTTTGAGGCCGTGGAGGATGGTGAGCCCACGCGTGTTGACCATGTGCGTCTGGAGGCCGTTGAGGAACTTCCGGTAGCGTGGGGCTTCGTTTCGTTCCAGGATGTCGACCACGTCGATGATGAGGTTCGCCCCTTCGGGTAAGTCGCGGACGAGCTTGTTCGCCGTATCCAGTGGGGCATCACCGCCCACGTCGCGGATGGTTGGGTTCCCCGTTGGGCTCATACAGCGGTCGAGCGCGTCGCTGACGGCAACCTCGGAACGGAGGGTCGTAATCCACAGCGTCCCGCGGGTCGTCGTCAACTCGTTCAAGAAGAGCTCTGACTGGCTTGCTGGGTCGGCCGCGAGGAGGACGACACTCCCTGCGGGGATGCCACCGCCGAGTTGACGGTCGAGCACGTCGATACCAGTTGCCAGCCGAGACATACACCAATAAATGAAGGTCAGTCATATTATTAATTACGGCCTAACGTGTCCGAAATCCGACGATACGCGGCTCGAACTGTTGGCTGGGCCAGAACCGGTGAGGACTCAGGTGGAACAGTGCCGAGCACTGGCGCACCGACGAGTTCGGCAACCGAATCGGGGGCGACCCGCGCGCGGGAGACGACACATCCAACGACGGGTGTCCCGAGGGCGCGCGCCATCGCCGCCGTCTTCGCCGCGTCGCGGAGTGCGGGGGCACACAAGGGTGTGACGACGACGACGGCGTCGGCGACGCGGAGTGGGACGACAGCGTCGGGACCTGCACCAGCAGGGCAGTCGACGACAGCGAGATGGGTGTCCGCTGCGACCGACCGAAGCCACTCCTCGAAGGCGCGATCGTCGATACCGGACGGCGGTGAACGCACGGACACTGTCGGGTCGTCCGGGTGCTGTGGGTTCTCAGTGTCCTCATTGTCGCACCGGTCGACACCGGCCATCGCGTGCAAGTTGGGCATGTCTCGGTCCGCATCGACTGCGAGGACGTGGCCGTCGAACGCCCGCGCCAGTCCGAGTGTGGTGGTCGTCTTCCCACTGCCGCCTTTGCCGCTCGCGATTGCCAACATAGCACGGGCTGGTCCCGTGTTCGTATTTGAACCTCCGCCCGGGTGTGAAAACAGTGCAGTCGGCTCCGGTCGACAGCAGCGGAGGACTCGGTTGCTGTTCAGTCGGTGCCGCTCAGTCGTTACAGCAACCGCCTGCTTCCCCGCCGAAGTCGACAGCGAGCGGTTCGGAGATGGCTTCGTTGACCTTCTCGAGTTCGCCGACCATCTCTGCTTGTGCGAGGAGGTACTCCTCCATCACGGGCAGTGAGTGGAGTTCGTCCTGTGCGGCCTGCACCTTCTGGAGGCCCTCTTGTGTCGCCTCGCCCATCTGTCGAGCGACGTTGAACTCCTCGCGGAGTTGGTTGAACTCGGTGATGAGCTCTTGGGCTTCGTCGTCGGCTTCGACCGCTGCCTTCGCCGACTCGTACGCTTCGTACTTCGGGTGGTCGGCGATGGCTTCGCCAAGTTCACGGCCGAGTTCTTCGAGCCGCGTCGTCTGCGTGCTCATACCCGCGGGTTAGGAGTCGAACGGTTTCAACCTGCCGAAGGGGGGCCTATTGGCGGGTTCAGGCGTGCGTTTCGACGAACGAAACGACGGCCGCCAGTTCGTCAGGTCCAACGCCGTGAGGTGCGTCGTACACCTGTGCAGTCACGTCGGCACCGAGTTCACGGAGGCGGTCAGCGGCGTGCTGCGCCCGCGACGCGGGGATAATTCGGTCCATCGACCCCGCTCCGACGAAGACCGGTTTCCCCGCAATCCCGTCGGGTTGGTGAGTGGCGTGAGTCTCGGCGAGGTAGCCGTGGAGCGCCACGACCCACGCGTAGTTTTCGGGGTTCTCGATGAGAAGTGAGAGGCTCGTAATCGCCCCCTGACTGAATCCGAGGAGGCCGATTCGGTCGGGGCCGAGGCCGTACTCGGAAATCGCCGCGTCGATGGATTCGCGGACGAGTTCGCGGGAGCGCTCGAACTGTTCTGTGTGCGGTTGACTCTGGTGGAGTCCGCCGGCCGAGAGGTCGAGTTCGTACCACGTGTAGCCGCCTTGCAAACGGTCAGGAGCGCGGAGGCTCACGACGTGGAGGTGGTCCGGGAAGTGCTGCGTGAGAGAAAGAAGGTCCTGTTCGTTCGACCCACGGCCGTGGAGCAAGACGACGGCGGGTGCCTCCCCGTCGGCCGGTTCTGATGGCTCGACGTAGACGTGTTCGAGTGGAATGTCGGTCATGGACGCCGCTAGGCCGTCGGCGTTCTTGAATCCCCGAGTGACGGGAGGGTAACCGGGTGGGACGACTGTCTCGTGACCGTTTCGACCACCATGCTTCGTCGGATTACGCCTGTTGTCGGATTACGCCTTTCGTCGGCGGACGCCGAGTGTCGCACCGCACCCTTTGCACATCCAGAGGTCGTTCGGTTGGCGGCCAACCATGACTTTGCGACTGTCGACTCTCGTCAGTTCGGGAACTTCCTCACCGCGTTCGAGGTCGTCGGCACCCCTGATGGGTCTCCCACACGCCGGACACTCGGTGAGTTCGTGGTCGTCACTCTCCTCGTGAATGTGTTCTTCGTGCATGTGCTCGTCGTCGTGTGTATTGGTCTCGCTTGACATGGGCAGTATACGACACCCATCAAGTAATGCGCACTGCGGTCTGGTTCAGGTGATGCACGACACCTTCCGGTAGCCTGATTGGCCGGACGCGTCCGGTTTACTCTCTTGGAGAAATGGGTCGTATGTGGGTGTGTGACGCCCAATCGTAGGGAAGCGCCGCCGTTATACCTCTTCATCGGTAAGGGGGCGTCAATGAGTCAGGACGCCTCTTCGGAGGGAGACCTTCGAAACACCGGGATGTCGCTCAAACACGACCGGGAGTGGGACTACGAACTCGAACGAATCATCGACGCCATCGAAGAGCGCGACGCGAAGCGAGTCGGCCTGCAGTTCCCCGAAGGGCTGAAGCGCCGCGGCCCGGCCGTCGCAGACGACCTTCGACAGCTCTGTGACGACGACGTGACGTTCATGCTCTCTGGGCAACCGTGCTACGGTGCCTGCGACCTCGACACCTACCTCATGCGCCGGACCGACGTGTTCGTCCACTTCGGTCACTCGCCGATGAAGGAGTCGGACAAGATTATCTACGTCCCGCTGTTCTCCAACGTCGACCCGTTCCCCATCATGGAGGACGCCTTAGAGGAGATTCAGGGCGACGAGGTGGGCCTCGTCACCACCGCTCAGCACATGAACCGCTTCGACGACATGTGTGATTGGCTCGAAGAGCGCGGCTACACCGTCCAGACCCGCAAGGGTGACGACCGCCTCACCTTCGAAGGGCAGGTTCTCGGGTGCAACTACGCCTCTGCAGACATCCCTGCGGACGACGTGCTCTACGTCGGTGGCGGGAAGTTCCACCCACTCGGCCTCGCGATGGAACACCCCGAGAAGAACGTCGTCATCGCCGACCCCGTCAACAACGTGGTCACCCTCGCCGACACGCGGAAGTTCATGAAACAGCGCTACGCCTCGGTACACAAGGCGATGGACGCCGAGAAGTGGGGCGTCATCTTCTGTACCAAGATTGGGCAGGGCCGCATGGAGATTGCCGAGAAGATTCTCGAAGACAACGACAACGCGTACCTCATCACCATGGACGAAGTGACGCCTGATAGGCTCAGAAACTTCGACATGGACGCGTTCGTCAACACGGGCTGCCCGCGCATCACGACCGACGACGGCCCGCGATTCCACAAGCCGATGCTCACGCCACAGGAGTACCGCATCGCCGTCGGCGACGAACCGCTGGACTCCCTCAAGTTCGACACCTTCCACGGCACGTGGTAATCCCGTTCGACACCGTCCACACGAGACGGTAATCGGGCGTCCACTCTCTGTTCTCACACTCTCTCCCCTCCTCTCCTCTCACCTTTCACGTCTCACTCTCTCATCTCACCCCTCAGCTTTCGCTCTCAATCCTCCCACCCCTCAGTTCTCACTCTCTCCTCCCACCTCGCTCGTCGGCGTCGTCGGGCGGAGCATCTCCCCTCGTGGTCCTGAAAAATAGGCACTATTTGACACGTTCACGGCACGAGTCACCACAACATTCAGGGTACCGGTAGCGAATGACTCAGAAAGATGCCGACGACCCACCTCTCCGTCCTCGGACTCGACGTCCAGCGGGTCGTCACCCCGCTCGAAACTGGTGACTTCGACGCCGACCGGGTTCGTCTGGTCCGTGACGAGGCCGACCCCGAGCAGGGTCGCGACCCGGACGACTGCGCCGCCGGTGCGCAGCGAGCGCGTGCACGCGTCGCACGGACAGTCTCTGAAACACTCTCGACCCGTCTCGACGCCTCTATCGACGAAGCACGACTCCCGTTCAGCGCGTCGTTCGAAACCTTGTACGCCGAGACGACCGACCTCTTGCGTGAGTCGGTCGCTGCTGGCACTGTCGAGGTGAACCTCAC
This sequence comes from Haloferax marinisediminis, assembly GCF_009674585.1. Classification (NCBI taxonomy): domain Archaea; kingdom Methanobacteriati; phylum Methanobacteriota; class Halobacteria; order Halobacteriales; family Haloferacaceae; genus Haloferax; species Haloferax marinisediminis. The sequence goes on from NZ_WKJP01000001.1 coordinate 1,917,326, forward strand.
GAGCGCCCCGCCACAGGTCGCTGCCGCGTTCTACGCCGCGCGAACCGCACTCGTCGACTCCGGTGCGACCACCCACGACGCGATTACGCTCGTTACGGTTCCTGCGGACGAGCGTCTCGACTTGGCGACCATCTCCGACCTCCGAACGGTTGTGTCCGGCGTCGAGACGGCGACCGCCGCCCTCGACGAGTTCCGTCGCGTCGCGGACGGCCCTGCGGCGGATGCCGTCGCGCGTCCACTTCGAATCGCGCTTTCTGACCTTCGGGCCGCCCTCGCCGACGCGAGTGGTGATTCGAGTGTGAAACGGCGCCGCCGCACCGCGTACGCGAGGGGGTCGAAAGACGACTCTCCGTTGACTTCGATGTCGTCGTACGTCGGTCGTGCCCGCGAACAACTCGCGGACCTCGTCGACGCCGACCAACAGCGCCCGTCGCCAGAAGACACGCGCGACCCGAACGCCGTCCTCGACGCGCTCGACGAGTGGTTGGACGCCGAAATTGGCCTCCTCTCGCCGGTCGAAAACGACCCACACGACCTGCTCGCTCGCTTCCGCGAGAGTTGTGAGGCCCGGTTCGGGAAGTTCCAGGACGACGCGACGATAACCCTGTTCGACACCATCGACCGCTTCGGCGCGCAACTCGACGCCTATCTCGACGCTCGAACACACCTCTCGGAAGCGTCGCTCCCCGTCACCGAGTCGACGACGGAACTCTCACGACAGGCCGACGCAGCGGCAGCGTTGCTCGCACAACTCGAAGACGACGGCATCGCCCAGGGTTCGACGCCGCTCACACTCGCTGGGCATTCACTCACGCCTCTCGGTGACCTCGAAGCAATCGCACTCCACGTGCTGACGACGGGTCCGCCGCGCTCACGCCCCCGTACACGACGCGCGGTCACTGCCGAACTTCGTGAGCGCGCAGAACACCACGGAATCGTCGCAGGCGCACGCGAGGAGGATTCGTGGTCCGCGTTCGACGCGTTCTGTGTCGATATCGCGCGCAACAGCGACGAAGGCGACGCCTTCGAGAAGCGTCTGTCGAACGGCCTTCGCCCCCGTCTCGACGTCGCCGTCGAAGCGCTACTCGCGAACGGATACGTCCAGACGCGACAGCGCGACACCGGTCGAGACGCCCTCGAACCGACCGACGCGGCGCGACTCTGGGCCGAGACGACCGAGTGGGACGAGTTCCGCGAGACAGTCGTCGACGACGTGCTCCGAGACTGCGTCGAACGAGAACTCGACTGACCGGTCTCTCATCCTCTGGTCTCCCTCCTCCTCGTTTTCTCTGTGCGCCGCTCGTGCGCCTACACCTCTCGTTCGATGTACTTGACGGCCTCTTCCGGTGTCTTACACGCCTGATAGCGGTCGAGCGTCCCGAGGTTGTGGGTTCTGATTCCGGCGATTGGGCGGTCGTAGACGTTGCCGAATCCAATCTCTGAGAGTGTTCCACCGGACCCGTCGATAGCGATGACCGCGTCTCCGTTCATCACCACGAGTGCGTTTCTGGCGTGGCCGAGTCCGGTGGCGATGCTGATGTCGACGTACTCGTTCGCTTCGTCTCGGTCTTCTCCCGGGAGGATGCCGATCGTCTCTCCGCCCGCGTTTTTCGCGCCGCGGCAGACGGCCTCCATGGCTCCACCGAGGCCACCACAGACGACGGTGTGGCCACGCTGGGCGAGGAGTCGACCAACGTCCTCTGCAAGTTCTTCGACCGGGTCGGGAACGACGCTTCCACCGACGACACTCACACGCATGGGGTACCTCTGTCGTCGATGGTGGAGAACGTCGTCTCTCCGTCGGTGTTGAGCTTGTTCATGCAGAACAGCACTCCGCCAACGTGTATAAAATCGGGGCCGATTCGACAGACAGCCCGGAGAAAAGCGACGTTATATCAGAAATCGTCCATACGGTATACATCGTCTTGGAGTGGGGAGACTGGTTCCCACGAACCACATGCACGCATCGTTCGGGCCATTGCAGAGAAATCTGCGGTCCGTTTGTGAGGACTTGACATGGTATTCGAAATGACGGGTGCCAGTACTAAATATCTTCTCGGGGGGAGGACCTTATATTTCCAATACTGTTTGGTATACTATTGTGGAATAAATTGACCCGAATCTGCTGTTCTGGCACCGCGGCTCGGTCTGTCGTCTCGTATCGCCGAGAGCGCAACGCTTAGTCCCCTCGCGGAAGGATTCGTGTGCATGACGCGCAGTGATTGGAGCGACTGGCTTCCACGGGCGGTCGAAGCGGCCGACCCCGAGACAGTCGCCATCTGGTATCTGGGTTGTAACGGCTTCGTACTCAAGGGAAGCGAGGGAACGACAGTGTTTATCGACCCGTACGTCGGCATTGGCTCTCCGCCACGGACGGTTCGCATGGTCCCCATCCCGTTCGACCCCGAGGACGTGACCGAGGCCGACGCAGTCCTCGCAACGCACGAACACACTGACCACGTCCACGGCCCGAGTCAGGCACCCATCCTCGAGAACACGGGTGCGACGTTCGTCGCCCCCGACGACTCGCTTTCGGTCGCGTACGACGACGAAGCGTGGTTCGACGACTACGACCTCTCTGACGACCAGTTCGAAGAAGTCACCGAGGGCGACACCGTCGAAATCGGCGAGTTCACCATCCACGTCGAACCCGCGTACGACCCCGACGCGACCCACCCGGTCTCGTACGTCTTCGAACACGAGTCGGGGACGTTCTTCCACGGCGGCGACACCAAGCCCGCAGAGGAGTTCACCGACGTTGGCGAACGGTACGATATCGACCTCGGTGTTCTCGCGTTCGGGACCGTCGGCAACATCGCCGACAAGGAGACGGGCGAACCCGTCCGGACGAAGTGGTACAACGACGAAAACCAGATTATCGAGGCCGCGAGTGACCTCGACCTCGACAGACTCCTGCCGTCACACTGGGATATGTGGAAAGGCATGACGTCGGACCCGAAGGTGCTCCACCACCACGCCAAGAGTTTCGCTGCGCCGCGGTCGCTCGAAATCGTCGAGATTGGCGACCGAGTCGACCTCTAAATCGGCGTTCCCTACTCTGTCGGCATTCGAAGAATGTCACAGATTGAAAAACATCGAATCGACAGGCGGCGTCGAGATTCGGTGTAACTCCCCGGTTGTTTTATAATGTTTGTACTGAAAGTGGCGGCCATGAGCCACGAGCCCGAAGGGGTAATCTCCGTCTCTGATGGTGAGGTCACAGTCGAAAAGACCTTCGCCGCGGACGAGTTCCCCGTTCCTGCGATAAAATTCGTCATCACCTCGACGCGCGACGAAGCGACGCGTGTCCGAGTCATCGACCGAATCCCCGAATCGTTCACGATGGAGAGCGTCGGGTTCCACCCGGACTACGACAGTGAGAACTGGACGGCGTACAAGGACCACCGCGTCGAGTACGAACGGACGCTCGACCCAGACGAAGAAGTCGTCACAGTTTACGGCATTCGCCTGACCGACGGACACCAGCGCGAGGACTTCCTCGAAGAACCGACCCTCGAACGCATCCCAGTCGACAGCGGTATCGACCCGGAAGATATCGACGACATCCTCGGCGAAGACCGAAGCCAACTCGTCCGCGACGTTCTCGCTGGCAACCGCGAACCGCTTCGCGACGGCGTCGAGGACTTCGACGGCCAAATCGACGAGGACGGCGAGTTCGGCGAACCCCCGTCTGACGAGGACCTCGCGGCAGCGTTCGAGAGCGTTGGCGACGAAGAGGACGCGGAACCCGAGGACGAAGTCGATGCCGACGCGGACGACGACGCTGGTGACCAAGAGGCAGAGGCAGACGATGTATCTGAAGAAGACGTCGTCGCGCTCGGCGCGGCCGAGGAAGACGGTGCAGAGATTCTCGGCGAGGAAGACGATGCGGAGGTTCTCGGCGAAGAGGACGATGGAGATGATATCGAACTCCTCGACGAACAAGCAGACGATGCGGAACCGGCCGGCCCACGGAGCGTCGACGAGGACACGACCGCTGCGGTGTCCACTCACGTCGAAGACCCGGTCGAGTCCGGTGACGAGAGCGAAGACGAAGACGTCGCTGCCGAGGTAGACACCGACGACGAACCTGTCGTGGATTCGGACGTCGACGAGTCAGACATCGACGAGTCGACCGCCGAAGAGACCGAAGTCGAGGTCGACGCCGAGGCCGACGAAGACGTCACGTCTGTCGACGCTGACCAGACCGACTCGGACGACACCACAGCGTCCCCCGACGACAGCACCACTGTCGCCGTCGACGCAGACGGTGGTCTCGTCGCGGCCCTCGCCACGGAGATTCGCGAGGGAACCGCCGACGACGAGGACCTCGCTGTCGTCCGAGAGGCCGTCGAAACCGAAGCACGCCGAAGCACCGACGTGCGCGTTCGACGCCTCCAATCGCAGATGGAAGACCTCGCGGCGTACTCTGACGCACTCGCCGACTTTATCGACGAAGAGGGGACGGGCGAAGAACTCATCACGGAGTTCCGCAGTGAGATGGAAGACTTCCGTGCGGACATCGAAGCGCTCGATACGATGGTCGACCAGGCAGTCGTGTCTGTCGACGACGCCGCATCGCGTCTCGACTCGGCCGAAGAGACGCTCGCGACGGTCGACGAACGGAGCGACCGCGTCGAATCGAAGGTCGAAACCGTCGACAGTCGCCTCGACGACCACGACGGTCATTTCGAAGACCTCTCTACCGGACTCGAAGACCACGACAACCGCCTCCACGACCACCACGAACGGTTGGAAGACCACGACAGTCGTATCGACGCCGCGTCGCGCAACATCGACGCTGGTGCCGCGCGCCTCGATTCGGTCGAAGAGACGCTCGCCGAACGGTCCGAGGAACTCGATTCGATTCACGGAACGCTCGACGAACTCGCCGGTCGTATCGACGAGACGGCCGAGCGACTCGACAGCGTCCAAAGCGACACCGAAGATGCGAACCAGACGGTCTCGACGCTCAACGAGGAGATTGGCGAGATTCGAGAAGACATCGCATCCCTCGACGGAGACATCGTCAGCACCCGTGATTCGCTCGAATCACGCCTCGAAGACGTACAGGCTGGCATCGAAGACGCCGCCGCCGAAGAGGAACTCGCGTCGCTCCGCGACGACATCGACGAGCTGAACGACACTGTCGCAGAACTCGACACCTTCCGCGAGCGCCTCGCAGGCGCGTTCGGAACCGGAATGGACGGCCAACCGCAAGACGACGACGAATAGTCGACCCTCGATTTTTCTCGCGAGAGACGTTTTCCCGAAGCGCAACCTGTTTAGCGGGCCACCACGACCATCCGATGATGACAGAGACGGTGCGCGTCGCCGTTCCGCGGAAGGGACGCCCCCTCGAAGCGGTGCTCGAACGGTTCGCCACGACCGACAGCATTGCCGAGGTGGCAGACGAAATCACCTCGACTCTCAGGTACGAGAAGTCGGTCACGAAGGGCCATGCCCATCCGGAACGAGACGTGTACGAACGACTCGCTGATTACAGCGACCTCTCGGACCCCACGTCCCCCGAGTACACACTCTTGCGCGACGACCGAGAGGGGATGCCACGCCGAATCGTCTTCGACAGCGTCTCCTTCGAAATCGACGGCGTGGACATCCATCTCGTCGGCCGCGAAGAGCCGTTTCGCGCCCTCAGAACCCACGAATTTGGCCTCGGATTCGACAGTGCGGACCTCGTTCTCGAAGAGGTCGTCACACTCGAACCCGACGGCATCGGCAGTATCGAGGACGTGAACGCCCGAATCGACCCGATGGACACAGACGTTCGGGTCGTCTCCGGCCTCGGCGATACGGTCTATCACACACTCATGGCCGACCCCGAGATTCTGCCACCGGGTGCGGACCTCGACCGAGATTTCGTCGCCGACTACGCAGGTGACCTCTGTATCTCGCCACGGTACGAACGTCTCGTGGAAGCAGTGCTCGGCACGCGGTGTCTCGACGACGTGTCGTTCGCGTATCCCAGCGAAGGGCCCGAAGAAGAGGCCGCCATCGCAGAAGTCGGTCTCGGCGTCTACCTCACGATGACCGGGTCGACCGCACGCGAACACGGTCTCGTCCTCGGAGAACACCTCTTCCCGAGCGAGACGGTGTTGATGGAGAACGTCGCGGAAGCGACCGACGCCGCCGAGACGGTCAAAGACGCCATCGAGTCGCCCGATTTAGAGACGGAACTTCGGGTCTGAGACGGGACCCACAGCACAGCCGACTCCCACGGATTTTTGGCGACACACAGTGTCGGGTGTGAAACTTTTCTGCTGTAGATACTGTGTCGGAACAGGCGATATGTCGACTCACTCGTCAGAGCGTTTTGTGTCCCCCTCCTGCTCGCTGAACGGGACGGGACAACGGAGGACGATTTGACAGTCACAACTGGTGAACGACCGGCCGACCGCTCCCTGTGGCCGAACCGTTTCCACAGACGTGTCGACGGACGGGTCAGAGTTGTTGATGATGACTTCCTCTCCTGCGAGGTTGGTAATCGTCGTGTTCTCGAGTGAGAGATTCGTCGACCCCAGGACTGCAATACCGACGCTGACGCCCGAGCCGACCGTGTTCGAGACGGTAACCACGTCTGAGTCGATGACAGAGATTCCGATAAGCGAGAGCCACGTCACCTCTGCGTCGTCGATTTGGACGGTCTCAGAACCAATGACGTTGAGGCCATCGTATCCGTTCGTTGTCCGCACTCTGTCGATCGTGACGTTCGTACTGTTCACGACCGAGATTCCGTCTACGGTTTGGTACGTTCGGATGTCCGTGAGAGTCGAATTTTCGACATCTGTGTAGACGACACCGAACACCCAGTTCGTAAGTGAGACGTTTCGTATGGTGACGTTCTGAATGGGTTCTGACCCGTTTTCAGGCGGTCTCACGACTATCGCGGCCGTGCCTTGTTGGAGTGTCCCACTGACGACGTGACCGTTGCCGTCGAACACGACGTCGCTTGCCCTCACTTCGAAGCACGTGTCGGTCTGATTCCGAATCTGTGTCGTGAGGACGTAGCTCCCAGATTCGTCGATGGTCGTACACGACTCGAGTATCTGTGAGTCGCTCGTGTGGTTATCGCTGGACGACGCTGCTGCTGTCCCAACGGCACCACCGAACAGGAACAGCCCGCTTACACTGGACACACTCACGAGAATACAGATGACGAGGACAACGAGACGGTTCTGTGCAGGGCGGAGGGTCCGGATTCTCCGTACAGAGAGCGCGAGTCTAGACAGGAGGCCGAATGAGAATGCGAGTACTGACACGCGGTTATGTTCATTCTCTGTCATCACGAACAGATAGTAGGCGACTATCATATTATCGTCAGTAGGCGATTCTCATCACGCGGGAGTGCCAGTTCAAAGGCAAATAGCGGCGAATATTGGGCTTTCAGATTATGTCAGATATGTCGGACTGTTCCGAAGAAGCAACGTTTTCGCCCAGCTCAACAGCTTGTGTTGTCTTCCTCGCTCGCTGATTTGTGCGCTTGAGCTATCGAAAGACACACCGATTGGATATAGCGACATACAATTCATCAGTCGTGGCTCAGACACCTGATTCACCACTCAGAGTAGTGAATAAATGTTGGATTCGTACGTCTCACGCACTCTATCGCCCCAATTGTGGGTGTACGTGTCGATGATGTCGCCAGCGACGTCGCCGCGGAGATATTTCACGATACCACGGTCACCGGTCCGGTCACGGAGATGGGTCGTGAAGAAGTGCCTGAAGTAGTGGGGTGTAACGTTCTCTTCGCGGTCTCCACCCCTGCGGTACCACCCCGCATCGGCGGCATGCGAGGTCACGATGTGGTGCACTGCGTCCGGTGTCAAGCGCGTTCCCCACCCCGAGGCAGTCCCGACGAACAGCGGTTCTGCGGGTGATTCAGTATCTGGACGAATTGCGAGCCAGCGCAGGAGAACGGTCTCGACTTCGTCGTCGACGGGGACGACCGTCGAGCGTTTTCGCTTGTTCGAGGCCGTCCGCGTCTCACCGTTCGTGACGGTTCCGACGCTCGGTTCAGAGGAGACGTATATCGACGGACCACGCCCATCGAGTGCGGCACGGGTCGATACACTGGCTAGTGGTGTGTCGATGGACAGCGACAGGTCGCGTAAGTCGAGGTTGCACAGTTCGCCGACACGCATCCCGGTCTTGAGGAGGGTAACGACGAGTGCGTGTTCGAGTGGATGGTGGATTTCGCGGACGAACTCCCGCATTTGCGGGACCGAAACCTCCCTTCGGGCGGGGTTGGTGTCGATTTTTTCGTCCATCTCCTCCATCACGAGCCCCATCGGGTTCGAGTCGAAGACGCCGACTTGGGCCATGTAGGCGTAGAATCGGTGCAGATAGGAGGCGTACGTCGCTACCGTGCTGGGTGCGACGGCCCGGTTTCGAAGGGTGTGTATCCAGGCCATGCAGTCGCGGTGACTCGCTTCGTCGACCGACTGTGCGGTTCCAGTGGGGTTCCGAGACGGGTCTCCGAGGAACGATTCGAACGCTCTGAGCACTCGTTCGTAAGCCGCACGGGTCCGGTCGGTCTTCCCGTGATAGGTCATATCTTGGAGGAAATACCCGACTGGATCGTCCACATCTGCCGGTCGCTCAGCGGCCATCGTCCTCAGCTAACGTGTACCCGCCATGTCGTCCACTGTACACAACTCGACCCGACGACTGGAGGTCTTGGAGGGTCGCTTCGAGACGTTCTTCGATGTCGTCGGTCAGCGCCGAGACGAGGTCGTCCCACGAGAGGTGTGAGTCGGCCGCTAACGCCTCGACGACTCGGCCTGTGAATCCTTCGTTAATTCCATCCTCTGTAGATTGATTTGAACTGCCGTTCTGGAGGGCCGTTTCACCCCCATCAACCCCTGGGGTTGTGGCCGTCTCATCACCTCTCTCGGGAACGTCGAAATCGGCGCGACCCGCCTGTACCATCGTTCTGACAAATTCACTCTGACTCATGCCGAGTTGGTCGGCGTGGTCCTTCCAGACCTCCTTCTGGTGGGCCGGTACGTAGGTTTGAACCGTCGCCCGGTCGGCCTCGTCGCTCATGGATGGGTCGACTCGGGGGGCGATATTCAATCTACCGGCACTATCACGAATAAGAGACCTTATCTGAAATTGTGATAGTGGATTTTTGGCAAAAATATCGAGTTATCCTAATTAGTGCACCCCTCAAATTGGCTATTTGCTAGTACAATTCAGGATAAGTATATTCTCTCGATTCGCCCGATTTCGGGCGTTTCGAGCATATCTGAAAATCCACTCAGAATGTGTCCTCTAATAAGGCACAGAATACTCGCCGAGTCATCTCTATTTTGGAACACATGCCGAAATTTGGATGGCTGTTCTCCTCGTGTTTACCCTCGGAGTTGGGGTGCCAAGATATGTCTTCAGCGGGTTCGTTATTTCACCATATTATTCTCTGAATGATTATAAAATCTCGATTTATGATATTTGTGTCGTCGTTCGATACGGCAACAATAGTCGCGTAACTATCTCTAAATTTATCGAAACAATATTTTATTAGTTCAACAGCACCTATTTGTGATTTATATATCGAACACTGACCGATTATACCATAGAACCTGACGACGAAATTTGTCTATAGTTTCCAAGCTCAAATTGACTGGATTCAATGTGTATATATCGATCTCTTGGAGACGAAATATAGTCGTGATTTCCGAAGTCGTTGCCGCCACGTAGAGCAGTGTAGTGTTGTATCGAAACAACACGGTTCTATCTTCACATTTGACCGAGACCGGTCCCCGAAGACTAGTCGGTTTGTCGTACCGATGCAGGCGTCGGCCGACGGTCGCGATCGTTCTGTGCAGCGTTGTTTGGTGGGTACTTCGCCGACGACGAACGTGGTTGAAGCATCTCATTCGCTCGGCGTGAGATGCCGCTCAGTAGCTGTCTCTGGCGTTTCTTCTCCTCGTCGCCAACGTACCTCGAATATCGGAACCGCTCACGCTCTAGGGCGGCCTGAGGAGGTTACTGGCAACCACGACGCGTTGGGGGAGAATGGACTTCGCCGGCCGGTGGCTGTGCAGTCATTGGCGCTGCTGCGTCTGCCCAGCCGCACTCGACCCCTCGAACTCGGTGGGCCTCGGACACAACCTCGTTCGTCGATGTCCTCGATTTTCTTTGGACAGCAGAAACTGCCACTGACTGTATCATCTCCGCTGGTGGCAAACCCATTCGGTCGACTCGCGGGAGTCGACTTGCGTTGACTGCGAGTTTTCTGGTTTCACACCGCAATTTGGTCTGTTCTCTCCGATTTAACACGGTAGCGCTCGTCTGAACCGAGTATTTCGCTGTTCGCCAGCAAACCCATATATCACATTTCGCTATATACAATCGGTAGTGCGCATCGAATCGAAAACTGTCTACTAACTCACCTCTGTAATCCTTCTTCCATCGGCCGAGATGGCCCTCTCACCGTTACACCTCGACCTGTTCAATCAAGCGAGGTCCGTCGTTCGCAGGGCTGTTCACCCGCGTCGAGACCGGATAGGCCGTCAACTCGTCGTCAGGGTACGGGTCGAGGAGCGATGCCGCCTCGTCTGGGTCGCCGTGAAGCCACGTCTCTTCTTCGTCGGGTGCGAGAACGACGGCCATCCGGTTGTGTAACTCCGAGATGAGGTCGTTCGGTTCCGTCGTGACGATGGTAAAGGTCTCCAGTGGTTCTTGCTCGCGTGACGGGTCGCCACTCCCGAAGTCACCGAGTCCAGTCTGTTTTGTCTGCGGCGTCCACCGTTCCCAGAGACCGGCCATGGCGAACGGGCGGTCGTCTTCGAACGCGACGCGATACGGTTGTTTGGAACCGCCGCGGTCGACCCACTCGTAGAACCCATCTGCGGGGACGAGACACCGACGCGACTCGTAGGCGTCGGCGAAACTGCGCTTCTGGCGGACTGTTTCACCACGGGCGTTGATGCGGTCGTTTCCGACCTTCGCGCTGTCGGCCCACGACGGAACGAGGCCCCACTTCAGGAAGCGGAACTCGTCAGGGGCTTCGTTCGTGACCACTGGGAGTTCCTGACTCGGTGCGCAGTTGTAGCGCGCTTCCAGCGGTCGCGTCGGTTCTGCGCCGAACCGTTCTTGGAGGTCTTCAGGAGGCGTAAACAGCGTGTAGCGACCACACATACGTACAGCGTACGCGGGGTGTGGGTAAAACGGCCGCGGCGGGCAGACGACGACGCATTTAGGGTCGCCCCACTCCCCGATACGGTATATGCGAATCGAGAACAGTTTCATTCCCGTCCGTGGGGTGGGCCAACGGACGGAACGAAACCTCTGGGAGTCCGGCGTCACTCATTGGGACGAGTTCGACCCGACACTCGTCGGCGGGAAGACAGCCGACCGAATCGAGTCGTACATCGCAGAAGCGAGTGAGCACCTCGACGACGGAAACTCTCGTTTCTTCGACGACTCGTTCCCCTCCGGTGAGCGGTGGCGACTCTACGAGAACTTCCGCGACGAGACGTGTTTCTTCGACATCGAGACGACCGGTCTGTCGGCCGAACGCGATTCCGTCACCACCGTCTCGTTCTACCGTGACGGCGAAACGACGACGCTCGTCCGCGGCGACACCCTGACCGCAGAGGCGCTCTCCGAGCAGTTCGCCGACGCGAAACTCATCGCGACGTTCAACGGCGCACGGTTCGACGTTCCGTTCCTCGAGACGTCGTTCGACGTCGATATCGACGTTCCACACGTCGACTTGATGTACCCGTGTCGGACACTCGACCTGACCGGCGGCCTGAAACAAATCGAGAAGGACATCGGTATCGACCGCGACCGACCGGATATCTCGGGACGTGACGCGGTCCGACTCTGGCGCGAATACGAACGTGGCGACGACTCCTCGCTCGAAACACTCGTCTCGTACAACCGCGAGGACACGGTCAACCTCGAACGCCTCATGGAGACGGTGACCGAGAAACTTCACCAACGTGCGTGCGAGGGTCTCGATACGACGTTCGTCTGACTCGTCTGCTGAACCAACTGCACACTTCGCGCACGTCGTTCGTACAGAATCACTCCCCTTTTTGCTCCCCCACACCGACCCGGCGCACATGAGCGAGGACTCCGAGGCCGAGGACGCTGGTGCTGACCCCGACGTCGAGGCGGACGAATCGGCCGACGACGTGACTGTCAACGGCGAGTCTCAACAAGCCGCTGACGGCGGAACCGACGAAGACGAGAACGGCTACGGCGACGAAACCGTCCCCCACGTCGAACTCGAACTGTACCAACTGTCGGTCCGCGTCAGCGGACAATCGACCGACGAACTCGAAGACGTCGAGTCGTCTGCGACCCGTCTGATGAACTTCCTCATCGACCAGGCGAAGCAACTCGAAGACCAACCCGACACACGCGGATTGAGCTAATCTCACACACTGTTTTTGGCGAACCTAAAAATTCAAGTCTGACCGTCGGTAATCCCGCACAATGAGTACCTACACGTTCGACGACGTCGCCGTCGTGATGGGAACGTACAACGAAGAACAGGCCATCGGGTCCGTCTTGGCCGACATCGACCGCATCACCGACGGTCGGGCAGAGGTCGTCTGTGTCGACGGCTCGGACGACCGGACACCGCAAATCGCGCGAAAGATGGGTGCCCGCGTCATCGAACAGGAACCACAGGGATACGGTGTCGCCGTCGAGGCCGCCGTTCTCGCACCTGACCGTCCAGTCGTCGTCACGACAGACTGTGACGACACGTACCCGATGGAGTACCTCCCGAAGTTCCTCGACCTCATCAACGAGGGGTACGACGTGGTCTCGGGTGACCGAATCTCGATGGGCGCGGAGACGATGCCTCGACTCAACCGATTCGGGAACATCGCCTTCGCCCGACTCGCGAGCTTCCTCATGGGTGCGACGGTCCACGACACCACGACTGGAATGCGAGCGTATCGCCGTGAACTCCTCCACGATATCGACTGGACCGAGAACACCGGCCTCTCCGCCGAACTCCTCATCCGCCCCGCGATGCGCGGGTACAAGATTGCCGAGGTGCCCATTCCGTACCGCGAACGCGCTGGCGAGACCAAACTCGACCCGTTCGCCGGCGGCGCAGCAATCGCGAAATCCATCGTGAAGGTCTGTCTCGAAGAGCGCAGCATCTTCTGAGACGCCGGCGCAATCGGTTCGTCGGTCGTGCGAGAAGTCACCATACCGCACGTCGTTCATACATCGGTCGAACGAACAGTGAGTATGAATCGCCGACGGTTCCTCGCTGCACTCGGTATCACGTCTACGCTCGCAGGGTGTCTCGGAAGTGACCCACCAGTCGCAGGCGACGGTGACGCGACCGATGGTGGTGGGAGCGCTCCCGGCGGAACTGGCACACCTCGTTCCGGTCCGTTCGACTTACCGATTCCCGAAGACGAACTCCGCCGTGGAGCACCAAAAGACGCCATCCCGGCTATCACCGCTCCTGTCTTCTCGGACGACTGGGCCGGATTCGACGAGGTGAACGTCGAACTCGAAGACTCCTTCGAGGTCGTCGGCGTCGAACTGGACGGAATCGCACGGGCGTACCCGCTCGCCATCTTGAACTGGCACGAAATCGTCAACGACACGTTCGACGGCCGACCCGTGGTCGTCACCTACTGTCCGCTCTGCGGAAGCGCCGTCGTCGCGGACAGACTCGTCCAGGGAGAACCCACGTACTTCGGCGTCTCCGGCTTCCTCTGGATGTCCGACCTCGTGATGTACGACGACCGAACCAACTCACTGTGGAGTCAGGTGCTCGCCACTGCGATTCGGGGCGAACTGACTGGCGACACGCTCTCGCTCCTTCCAGCGACCATCTCCACGTGGGGTGAGTGGAAGGCCTCACACCCGGACACCGAAGTCCTCGTTCCACCACCAGTATCCGGCACGATTCGCGGCCGACAGACCCGCCAGTACGCAGTCAATCCGTACACGAGTTATCAACAATCTCGGTCGATTGGTATCGGATTCAACGACGAAGTCGACGAGCGCATGCACCCCAAAACGTCGGTCATCGGCGTCACTGCCGGTGGCGTCGCCCGTGCGTATCCGTTCGACCCGGTTTCGAAAGCCGGGGTCGTCAACGACCAGGTTGCCGACCTTCCGGTCGTCGTCGCCGCGACTGACGATGGGACGCTCGTCGCGTACGTTCGTGAAATCGAGGGAACGGTCGTCGAGTTCGAGCGTGACGGTGACGTCCTCGTCGCCGACGGGTCACGGTGGGATATCGTCACTGGGCGTGCCCTCGATGGCCCGCACGACGGAACCGTCCTGACTCGTGCCAACGACCGCTCTCCGATGTTCTGGTTCGCGTGGGCGGATTTCAACCCGGGGACGGAGATTTACGGAGAATAGACCCGCACGAGAGACACTTCGAGGGGTGAGACTGTGTGACAAGAGACTTATACCGCTGTGCATCACCTCAGTGCGACAGTGTCTCCTCGGACCCGCATTTTCGTCGTTGCCCTCCTCCTCGTCGGAACGCTCGTCCCCGGGATTCCACTGTTCGTTCTCGGGTACGTCTTCGGCGGTGGTGCCACCGCAGTCGAGACTCAGTAGACGGTGGTCTGTTGGAGAAGCAGATGCAGTAGAACCGACTACGCCGAGTTCAGGATGTCGCGGACGCGACGCGGTTCGCCAGAGAGCGAGGGGCGCTTTTCGACGATTTTCAGCACCTCGTGGTCAGTGATGTCGGGATAGGCTTTGCCGACTGCCTCCTCGATGAGTTTCTTTTCGAGACGGAACTCCGTGCCCTCGTAGACCACGTCTACGCCGTCGTCGTCGAAAGAGAGAATCGTCATATCAGTTCTTGCTCTCTGCACGTATTTAAACGCACGTTGTCGGATGCGAAATCGAGCGACAGCGTCGCGTCAGACGGTTGTCTTGCGGACGGTTTATTATGGACCGCGTGTTGGTTCGGAGCGTGTCACTGGGTTCGGACCCGCTCGAAGCGCTCGAAATACCTGATGAAACGACGGTCGAAGAACACGACCTCGTGACCGACGGCGACGTCGTCGTCGGTGGACAGAGCACTATCGAGTTCGGGGTTCGCGGGCGGAACGTATTAGCCGGAGAGCGCGTCACCTTCGGCGGCGATATCGAGGCGGAAGGCGACTGCCGACTCGACATGCTGGACGACGTCGCTGGAAACGTCCTCGTCGGCGAGGACGCCTACCTCGGCGAGCGCGTCCACATCGCTGGTCGACTCATGGTCTCGGGTGACCTCGACATCGGCGACGACGTGGACATCGAAGAGGGATTCGAGGCGAACGGATGGATCGTCATCCGCAACCCGGTCCCGACGCTCGTCTTCTACTTCATCGTCCTCTCACAACTCCTCCGACTGGGCGAAGACGAAGCGGCGGACGAACTCGCCCAGACGCTACAGGGAGACTCGGCGAGCGACCCGCTCGTGATTCCCCGGAACGCGACCGTCTCCGACGACGCGTGGCGCGTCTCCACACCAGCGGAGATTGGGTCTGCGTGCCGCATCCACGGCAACATCCGTGCGCGGTCTATCGAACTCGGCGATGACAACAACGTCTTCGGGAGCCTTCGCGCCCGCGAAGACATCGTCGTCGGCTCGGGAACACGCATCCACGGCGACGTCACCACGCGAAACGGTGAAGTCGTCATCGAAGAGGGTGCGCGCGTCCTCGGCGACGTCTCCTGTAAGGACCTCCTGCTCGAACAGGGTGCGCTGGTCGACGGGACGATGCGCGCCCGTGGCGAGATGCGCATCCACCGCGACAACATCTCACGAGACGTCGAATAACCGACCGCCAGACGAGTCCCCTCTCGGGCGATAAGAACAGTCGCTGTTTGTGTCTACCCAACGATTAACCCACGACGAGGAGACTGTCGTGTATGGACAAACGACTGAAACTTCTTGCTGTCGCCCTCCTCGTGGCCCTCGCTGGGTGTACCGGCGGCGCAAACGTCGGTGGCGGCGGTGCTGACGGCGGTGAGAGTGTCAGCCTCACGGCCGACGCCTCGGGAGGCATGGAAGTCGAACCGGGGAGCGCCAGCGACGACGACATTCCACAGGTCCAACAGCGCGCAGTCATCAAGAACGGCTACGTCAGTCTGACCGTCGAGCAGTTCAACACCTCTCGTGACGCCGTCGAATCGGCGGCCGAGTCCTACGGCGGGTACGTCAGCGACTCGAACGAGCAGGTGAATCGCCGAAGCGGTGGCACCTATCGCTCTGGGTACCTCGTCGTGCGCGTCCCCTCGGACAACTTCGAGGCATTCATCGACGAGACGGAGACGCTCGGTGAAGTCGAACGCGTCGAGACGAACTCACAAGACGTGACCGACCAGTTGGTCGACATCGAAGCGCGACTGGACAATCTCCGTGTGCAGCGTGACCGACTCCGCACCCTCTACGAGAACGCGAACACAACCGACGACGTGCTCGCCGTCGAACGGCGTCTCACCGAGGTACAGACGGAAATCGAGCGACTCGAAGCACAGCAAGCGTCGCTCGAAAACCGCGTCGCGCTCTCGACGGTTCGAATCTCGCTGTCTGAGCGGCCGCCGGGCCCGGTTCAGTGGTACGACACGCCCGTCCTCGAAGCGTTCTCCGAGTCGGTCAACGGTGCGTTCGTCGCGCTCCGCGCAGTCGTCGTCGCGTTCGCCTTCGCACTGCCGTACATCGTCGTCTTCGGCGGTCTCCTGTCGCTCCTCGGCGGTGGTGTATTCGTCGCAGGGAGAGCGGCGTACAGGCGATTGACGTAGTTTCCTCGCTGGCCGCGCTCGGTTTTCTGTCATCCACTCACGGCGAGCGTTTTTCCGCCTCCACGACGTTCGTCCACGCATGCTTTCACTCGCACTCGCCGGCAAACCGAACGCCGGCAAGTCGACGTTCTACACTGCCTCGACGCTCGCGGAGGTGGACGTGGCGAACTATCCGTTTACCACTATCGACGCCAACCGCGGTGTCTCGCACGCGCGAACGCGATGTCCCTGTCTGGACCGCGACGAACGCTGTGGCAACTGTGAAGACGGGATTCGGTACGTCCCGGTCGAACTCGTGGACGTTGCGGGTCTCGTCCCGGGTGCCCACGAAGGTCGCGGCCTCGGCAATCAGTTCCTCGACGAACTCACGAACGCAGACGTCATCGTCAACGTCGTCGACGCCTCTGGTGGCACGAACGCCGAGGGTGAACCCGTCGAAGTCGGGACGTTCGACCCGGTCGAAGAGGTCGATTTCATCGAAGAAGAGCTCGAACAGTGGTTGGCAGGCATCGTCCACCGCAACTGGGAGTCGGTGGTTCGAAAGTCTCGCTCTCCGGATTTCGACCTCGACGACGCCCTCGCGGACCTCTTGACTGGCGTCGGTGCGAGTGAGTACGACATCGCCGCAGTCCTGCGAGAACTCGACTACCCGCCGAACCCACGCGAGTGGACCGACGAGGACCGCGTCGTCCTCGCGCGGGCGATTCGCCGCCGGACGAAACCCATCGTCCTCGTCGCCAACAAAGTCGACATCGCACCGGAAGAGAATCTCGAACGGCTCGCCGAGACGGGAAAACCCGTCATCGCGGCGACGGCCGACGGCGAACTCGCTCTTCGACGGGCGCGAGAGGCAGGCATCATCGATTACCATCCGGGCGACGACGACTTCGACCTCGTCGGCGACGTGAGCGGCCCCCAAGAGAAGGGACTCGAACGGATTCGAGGCCTGATGGCAGAACACGACGGGACCGGCACCCAGACTGCAATCGACACCGCCGTCTACGACGTACTCGACCACATCACCGTCTACCCGGTCCAAAACGAGTCGAAGTGGACCGACGGGACGGGGAACGTCCTCCCCGACGCCTTCCTCCTCCCACGAGGGTCGACGCCGCGTGACCTCGCCTACGCTGTTCACTCCGACATCGGTGATGGCTACCTGCACGCCGTCGATGCCAAGTCGAAACGTCGCATCGCCGAAGACCACGAACTCGAAGAGGGCGACGTCATCAAAATCGTCTCGACGGCCAAATAGCTGTCAGCTGAGTGTATTTTTGTTGCAGTTGTGTTGCTCTCAGATGGTCAGTACCTTGTCTGCAGTGCGGCATATAAACTGTACGTTGCTATATAGAAATGGGCGATTACTCTGCGGGTAGCTTCCCGCTCGAGAGCAAATTCCCGAAACTGAGTTCCTCTCGCGCAGGGTGAGGCATACGGGGCCGACACCGATGTTTTCGTTTTGGTAATCGTTGAAGACTATCGCAAATTCTCTTGTGAAGTGTTAATTTTGTCGCCAAACACAGTCATCAAATATTCACTTTATACGAGCTATTATATAATCTCACAAAATGGACTATGTACGGTAAAATATGTTTGACGTGACAGAAAAAACGATAGACGACGTCCACACGGCGTACGAGAGTGACGAACTCACCTGCCGTGAACTCGTCGAGAGCTATCTCGAACGAATCGACGCATACGACACGAACGGCCCCGAACTCAACTCGATCATCACGGTCAATCCGAACGCGACAGCACGCGCCGACGAACTCGATGCTGCGTTCGACGAAGACGGATTCGTCGGCCCCCTACATGGCATTCCAATCGTCGTCAAAGACCAGGTCGAAACAGCCGATATCAGGACGACGTTCGGGTCTGAAGCTTTTGCAGACTACCACCCCACCGCGAACGCGACGCTCATCACGAAACTCGAGGCTGCCGGGGCCGTCATCCTCGCGAAGACGAACTTGCCGGATTGGGCGACCTCGTGGTTCGGGTACTCTTCGATTATTGGGCGGACGAAGAACCCCTACGACCTCGCTCGTGACCCCGGTGGTTCGTCGAGTGGGACGGGAGCAGCAGTAGCGGCGAACCTCGGGACCGTCGGCATCGGTGAAGATACCGGCGGCTCGATTCGCCTCCCTGCTGCGTACAACAACCTCTTCGGCCTCCGTGTGACACCCGGACTTCTCAGTCGGAATGGCATGTCTCCACTCGTCGTGTCACAGGACACCCCGGGGCCGATGGCACGCACAGCAAAGGAGTTAGCACAAATCCTCGACGTCACCGTCGGATACGACGCCGAAGACGAGTACACGGCGGTGAACGAACTCACCGAAGACGCTGGCCACTACGTTGATTCACTCGACGCGGACGCCCTTTCGGGTGCGAGAATCGGTGTCCTCCGCGATGCGTTCGGTGACGAAGACGACCCGGAGAGCGGTCCAGTTACTCGGAAAGTCAACGAGGCCATCGAGACGATGGCTGATGCAGGTGCTGAGATAGTCGACCCTGTCGAAGTCCCAGACCTCGACACCCACTTAGAAAATACGTCACTCTACATCCTCCAGTCCAAGCGCGACTTGAACGAGTTCTTCGCAGCCCGTGATGACGCTCCTGTCGACTCTGTCGCAGAACTGTACGAATCCGGGCAGTATCACGAGATTCTCGACCTCCTCATCGGCATCGCCGAAGAGGGTCCAGAAGACCCGACCGAAGACCCTGACTACTGGAAGAGCGTTGCCGCCCAGTTGCAGTTCCAACGGACGGTGTTGAACGTGTATGCCGCTCACGACCTCGACATCCTTCTGTGCCCCGACGTGCAGGTCATTCCACCGACTGCCGAGGCAATCGAGGCAGGCGAACTCGACACGCTAACGTTCCCAACGAACACCATCCTCGCCTCACAGGCCGGGCTCTGTGCAGTCTCCGTTCCCACGGGACTCACTGACGATGGCCACCCGGTCGGTGTCGAACTCATCGGCAAGCCATATCGAGAGACGACCGTGCTGTCACTCGCGTATGCGTTCGAGCAGGTTGCTGACCCACGTGTCCCACCAACGACTGCGCCACCACTCGACGAGTAACCGCTCTCTACGGAGCGTGGTGAAGCGACCACTTCACCCCAACCCCTGACGGGGTGTCGTTTCAGAACTCGTGACAAGCGTTGACGATACTCGGGCACGTTTTGTAACACATGGTGTGGGGTGGAACACCAGTTGGAAGAAGGAGGTGGTCACGATGACTGAGACCGTCAGAATCGGATTCACGGGGGACGTGATGCTCGGCCGTCTCGTGAACGAGCGACAGGAGCATCGCTCGTCGGATGCGGTGTGGGGGTCGATGCGAGACCATCTCGCTGCACTCGATGGCCTCTTCATCAATCTGGAGTGCTGTCTCTCGACGCGAGGCCGGCAGTGGACACTCACACATCATCCCTTCCACTTCCGCGCTGACCCGGACTGGGCAGTTCCAGCACTGCAGGATGTCGGCGTCACGTGGGCCACGCTGGCTAACAATCACGTCCTCGACTTCGGGGAAGACGCGCTCGAAGACACGTTCTCGACGCTCGAATCGGCGGAGATTCCGTATGCCGGTGCAGGCCGAACCGAGGACCTGGCGTGGGAACCGAGTCACGTCTCCGTCGCAGGCCTCGACGTCGGACTCGTCGCGTTCACCGACAACACGCCGGAGTTCGCCGCCGACACGGACTCACCGGGAACTGCCTACGTCGAAATCGACCCGGACGACGAGGCGTGTCTGGAGCGAGTCGGGACTGCACTCGAGCGTGCCCGAGCAGGCGACCCGGACCTGCTCGTCGCGTCGGTACACTGGGGCCCGAACATGCGCGAGTATCCACCGAGGTCGTTCCGCAGGTTTGCACACTGGGTGGTCGAACAGGGCGTCGATATCTTCCACGGCCACAGCGCGCACGTGTTTCAGGGAGTCGAACTGTACGACGACTCGCTGATTCTCTACGACACTGGTGACTTCGTCGACGACTACGCGGTCGACCCCGTGCTTCGAAACGACCGGAGTTTCCTCTTCGAAGTCGAGGTGACGTCGTCGGGACGCGTTCGTTCCCTTCGAATGATTCCGACGGAAATCGCCGACTGTGCAGTCTACAGCGCCTTCCCGACGGTGGCGTCGTGGTGTCGAGACCAGATGCGAACGCGGTCGTCTCAGTTCGAGACGCAGTTCGAGGTCGAAGACGAGGCGCTCGTCGTTCGGGTGGATTCGTAGCGACGCCGTGGTGTGACGAGTGAGGTCACGGTGGGAGACGCTGACAGTACGTGACGGCGGGAACGCTGATACTGCTGGTGCGCGTACGACTGTGTATGGCAACTGGCTCACAAGTCGTCGCACGGACACAACTCTCCATGTCCGAGACACGGGTCCTCCTCGGCGTCGGACTCGCTATCGCTCTCGTTGCGGGTCTCGTCTTTCGCATCGTCGGCCAACTCGTGTTGGACCCGACGAATCCACTCGTCGTGAGTGTTGTCTTCGTCGTGACTATCCCCCTGATGTGGGCGCTCGCAGTCGGTATCTTTCGCTGGCGAGGACTCACTGGCGTGAAGCGACGCGAGGCCGCAGTGCTCCTCGTCGTCCCCGGGATGCTCGTCGACGCAGTTTCGACGGCGTTGTTCTCGGTCGTCTACCCGAACATGAGTCTCGCGTCTGCCGGTCTCTTTGGCGGTCTCTTGCTCTTGGCGTACGCGACGGTACTCATCGCAGGCTTCCTCTCTCGGTGACCCATCGAACGCTGCTCTCTTCTCGGACTGATAGAGAAAAAGTAGCAGAGGGAGGGCGGACCAGTGAACGGTGGCCGGTGAAAGACGGCCAGTAATCGAAGGACGGCAAACTGAAACGGGAAACCTGTTTTACCCCCCCGTAGACGAACGAGTATGGGTCACCGCCTTGACGAGATTGACAGGCTCATCCTCCACGCGCTGATGTCCGATGCCCGCGGCACCTCTGCACCGATGATTGCCGACGAGGTGAGTGTCTCTCCGGGGACGATACGCAACCGTATCCGCCAGCTCGAAGAGTACGGTGTCATCACCGGCTACCACGCCAACGTCGATTTCGAACAGACTGGTCATCGATTTACGAACCTCTTCGTCTGCACGGCACCGGTTCCCGAGCGGGAGCGACTCTCCAAACTCGTCCGTGAGATATCGGGTGTCGTCAACATCCGTGAACTGCTCTCTGGCCGGGGCAACCTCCACGTCCTCGCAGTCGGTGCGGACATGAACGACGTGACGCGAATCGGCCGTGAACTGTCGAATCTCGGCCTCGAAATCGAAGACGAGAACCTCGTCCGCCGAGAGTCGTTCGAACCGTACAGCCCCTTCGGACCGAACGAGCGACCCGGATTCGGTTCACTGGCAGACGTCGTGAGTCTCGCCGGCGGGTCTGAAGTCGTCGAACTCGTCGTCGCAGGAGACGCCTCCATCGTGGGCAAGACGCTTGGAGAGGTGGGCGACGACGACTTACTCGACGACGATGTGCTTGTCGTCTCTATCGAACGTGACGACGACGTACTCACCCCTCGCGGCAGGACGGCTATCGAACCGGACGACGTCGTCACCCTGCTCTCACGACGGGGGGTCGGCGAAGACACGATTCAACTCTTTTCGTCGCCCGACGAATCGGCGTCGACCGACGACTGAGTCGGCAGGGTCTCGTCTGCTGTTCAGTTGACGGTCGTCACCAGAACTCTCTCTCAGGTGCCGTTTTGCGAAAAATGAGAACCCGAGGTCCTCCCACCCGACGGGAGGTAGTGGTTCAGTCAGACGACGACCCGAACGCCGTCGGGACGCTCACGTCTGCGTGTTCAGACAGGTAGTACGCGGCGACGAAGAGGCCGACGACACCGACCGCGAGCAGTGGAATCGCGCTGACACCGTATCCACTCGCGAGGAACAGGACCGTCGCGACCGCTCCGCACAGGACTGCGTACGGAATCTGCGTGTTCACGTGGTCGACGTGGTCTGACCCGGCGAACATCGACGACAGGACCGTCGTGTCGCTGATGGGCGAACAGTGGTCACCGAACAGCGAACCGGTGAGGATGGCCCCAATCGCGCCCGGGAGTGGTGCGCCGAGGTTGAAGGCGAGTGGGACTGCGACGGGGAACATGATTCCCATCGTCCCCCACGACGTGCCGATGGAGAACGAGATAATCGCTGCGGCGAGGAAGACGACTGCCGGAAGGAGTTCCGGCGTGATGATTCCCTCTGCGATGCTGACGACGTAGGGACCGACGCCGAGTGCCTCACTGACCGACCCGATGGTCCACGCCAACGAGAGGACGGCGACGGGGAACATGACCATCTTGAATCCCTCGAAGATGGAGTCACTGATGTCTTCGAGTTCGACGCGAGCGTGGCCCACGAGGATGGCGAGCAACAGCGCACACGCCGAGAAGACACCCCAGAGGATGGAGTCGGCAGTCGCCGCGCCTTTCAGCGCTTCGACGGGGGCCTTCGTGGGCCATCCGCCGGAGTAGAGGAGTCCGAACCCAGTCACGGCGACGAGTGCGACGATGGGTGCGGCGAAGTACCACCAGCGCGAATCGACGTGGTCTGGCGTGACGATGTCCTCTTCACGCGTCTCGATGAGGGGGTCGGCGTCGTCGCCGAGGACCTTCCCTTCCTCTTTTGCACGACGCTCGGCACGCTTCATCGGGCCGAAGTTCCAACCCATCCCGACGAGGATGAACACGAGCACCACCGCGAGCAGACTGTAAAAGCGGAAGGGGATGCTCTGGAGGAAGACGACGAACGCGCTCTGGTCGATACCGAGCGCGGTGAACTGCTCTTTGATGAGGCCGACTTCGAATCCGACCCACGTCGAGACGACGGCGACGCTCACGACCGGCGAGGTGGTGGAGTCGAGGAGGTACGCGAGTTTCTCCCGACTGATGTCGAACTTGTCGGTGATTGGGCGCATCACCGACCCCGTAATCATCGTACTCGCGTACGAGTCGACGAAGATGAGCATCCCGAGGATGCCCGTCCCGAGTTCGGCCTGCTTTCGTGTTTTAATCCGAGAGATGATGCGCTGTGCGAGCGCGTTCATCCCGCCCGAGAGGAAAATCATCCCGAGCATCGCCCCCGAGAGGAACGTGAACAACAGCAGTTTGCTGTTGAAGGAGGCGGTGATGTTGTCGATGACCAACTGGAGCGAGTACGCGGCCCCACCGATGGGGTTCCACCCAACCAGAATGGTCGCGCCAATCCAAATTCCAGTGAACAGTGACAAGAGCACCTGCCGACTCACCAACGTCAGCACGATGGCGAAGAGCGCTGGCAGGAGACTTATCACTCCGTGCGTCTCTGCAGGCATGACAAACGTTTCATCACTGACTCGGGAATTTAACAGTTTTCACTCAGTATCGAGCAAATAAGACGAACGAAATGTGGTGAGTTGTCGTAGTCCGAGCCTCGAATCGACAGACGAAGGTCGGATGTTGCCTCAGATGACCGCGTCGTACGCGTCGCCCATGATGTCGATTGCTTCGCGGAGTGACTCGGTGTCTGTCGCGTAGGAGAGTCGGGCGTACCCCTCTCCGTTCTCACCGAACGCCTCGCCGGGGACGATGATGACGCCGCGGTCGATACACTCGTCCACGAAGCCTTCGGGGACTTCCGGCATGGCGTAGAAGGCACCTTTCGGCGTCGGGACGTGCAGGCCGATATCTTCGAGGCCCTCGACGACGAGGTCACGGCGCTCGCGGAACGTCTCTGTCATCTCTTCGATGCGGTCTTGTGGACCAGTGAGCGCCGCTTCGGCGGCGAACTGCGCGGGTGCAGAGGCACACGCCTGCACGTACTGGTGGACACGGACCATCCGTTCGACCCGTCGGGACGACCCGTAAACCCACCCGAGACGCCACCCAGTCATCGAGAAGAGTTTGGACGCCGAGTTGACGACGACGACGTTGTCCGTCTCGGCGAACTCGATTGGCGAACGGTGTTCGCCTTCGAAGACCGTGTACTCGTACACCTCGTCAGAGATACAGAGCACGTCGTGTTCGTCGGCGATGCGGGCGAACTCCTCGATGTCTTCCGGCGGCGAGACGGCCCCCGTCGGGTTGCCGGGGCTGTTCACGACGAACGCCGCGGTGTCTTCGGTGATGGCTTCCTCGACGGCGGCGGGGTCGAGTGTCAGGTCGTCGCGGAGCGGCACAGGGACGGGCTCTCCGCCTGCGAGTTTCGTCAGCGCGTCGTACGAGACGAAGCCCGGGTCGGGGATGATGACTTCGTCGCCCTGGTTGACGTGTGCCTCGATGGCGATGTGAAGCGCCTCACTCCCGCCGGCGGTGGCGATGACGTCGTCCGGGTCGAGGTCGATGCCCTGATCGCGGTGGTGCTTCTCGGCGATTGCTTCACGGAGGCTCTGGAGGCCTTTGTTCCCGGTGTAGCCATCGGCCTCTCCCGACTGAATCGCTTCGATAGCCGCCTGCCGAGCGTGCTCGGGCGCGGGGAAGTCTGGTTGCCCCAGTCCGAGGTTGATTGCGTCCTCGCCCGCCGCTTCGAACACTTTGCGAATACCGCTGATGGAGATTCGCTCCACCCGGTCGGAGAAGTGTGTCATGTTCTACCCGGCGTCGGCATTCGGGATAGTTCTTCCCACGCACAGTCGGCCGAACTCGTCGTCCATTCGACGGGTTTTGGGGTTGGTACCGGAGATTTGTTCCGGTATCTGTGAGAGGCCAATTCCTCGAATTTGCTAGTTATGGGTAGTCGGACGGGGGTACGGCACGTCTACAGGGTCTTTTCGGGTAACCGACGCCGCGTCCATCATTACCGCGTGCGTTTGCTGAATAAAGGTGTAATTCGTAATGGTGGCAATGACAGAGGCACCACGACCGACTTCGACGACCCGTAGACGATTCCTGCAGACGACCGGTCTCGCCGCGACCGCCGGGTTTGCAGGCTGTCTCGGCGGGTCGGGTGGGAGTAGCCTCGACGAACTGAACGTCGCCTACATGCCCATCTACCCCGACATGCAGTACTTCGTCATGCAGGAAGAGGGGATGTTCGACGAACTCTCCGTCCCCGTGTCGGGAAAGAAGTTCTCCGACGGGCCGAGCATCGTCCAGGCTTCGGCGAAAGGCGACTTCGACGTGATGATGTTCGGCATCGTCCCGGCGATGATCGTCGTCGACAAGGGAATTCCCGCGAAGATTACCGCGGCGAACATCAAGAACGCGATGGAGATTCTCGCGACCGACGAGTTCGCGGCGATGTGGGACGAACACGGCAAAGAGGCGTTCGCCAAGTTCGAGGAAGAGAAGGGCCGCAAATTCACCTTCGGTACCTTCCCACCGGGGTCGGTCCCGGACATCCTGCTCCGCTACTGGGTGCAGAACACGCTCGGTCTCGACCCCGAAGAAGACGTGAACATCAAAGGACTCGGCGGCGCCGCCGCGGTCCAGCAAGCGCTCCTCTCGAACAAAATCGACGGGACGAGCATCATGGAACCCGTGCCGACGGTCATCGACGCCAACGACGCACCCTTCCAGTCGATCGCGTGGGCCGGCGACTTCATGCCCGGTCAACCTGCGGCGGTCACCCTCATGCACGACCGACTCCGCGAGGAGAACCGCGAGATTGCGTCCGAGTTCGTCCAACTGCACCAAAAAGCGACGCAGTTCGTCGCCGACAACCCGCAGAAAGCCGCTGAGCACGCGAGCACGGTCATTGGTGAGAGCGCGCTGCCGGTCGAGACGGCCCGCACGGCGCTCGACTCCCCGGCGTCGGACTTCATCACGAACCCTCACGACATCGAGGGCGGAGCGAAGATTTTCGCCGACTACGCGCAGACGCTCGGCAAGACCGAGGCACAGTTGACCGTCGACGAACTGTTCGACTACGGCATCTACGACTCACTATGAGCAACGACGAAGTCGGCGCGAACGTCGCCCTCTCGGACACCGACGAGCGACTGCTCGACCGACTCGCAGCGTTCTCTTCGGAACAGACGGGCCTCGCCGCCGCTGGCTTCGTTGGCTTCCTCGCTATCTGGTACGTCGCTGCGTCGTTCCAACCGACGTACCTCCTCCCATCACCGGTCGAAGTGTCGGCGGCGTTCGTCACCGAACTCACCACGCCAGAGACGCTGGGTGTTCCATTCACCGGTGTCGAACTCCCCGCGACGCGCCTCCTCGCGAAACTCGTCCAGAGTCTCTATCACTACATTCCGGGACTCCTCATCGGGACGACGCTCGGTATCACTGCCGGCGTCGCCATGGGATGGAACGACCGGGTCGACAGCGTCTTTACGCCCGTCACGCGCATCCTTCGCCCGATTCCCCCACTGGCGTGGATTGGCTTCGCCGTCATCTGGCTCGGCGTCAACCACCGGGGCGCGACGTTCATCGTCGCCATCGGGTCGTTCTGGATCAACTTCTACAGCGCCTACGGCGGTGTCGAAGGCGTCTCGAACGACCTCAAGGAAGTCGCCGCGACGCTCGGCGTCGACGACGACCTGACCATGATTCGGAAGGTAGTCCTTCCCGCCGCCAGTCCCTCTATCATGACCGGCATCCGGACGAGCATCGGCCAGTGTTGGATGATCGTGGTCGCGGCCGAACTCATCGTCGGCGTCGGCGTCGGCTACGAGATTCTCAACACGGCACAGAACCTCGCGATGGACGTCTCCGTCGCCTACATGCTCGTCATCAGTCTCGTCTTCCTCGTGAGTGACGGCCTCTTCCGCCGGGTCGAACGGCGGGTTCTGGAGTGGAGAGCATGAGTAGTAACCTATCCCAGCAGACGACCGACGAACCGGCCAAGGAGACCACTGTCGCCGTCGAATCGCTCGGCAAGACGTACGAATCCGACCGCCGGACCGTCGAGGCGCTCTCGGACGTGAACTTCACCGTCGACGAAGGCGAGTTCGTCTGCATCGTCGGCCCGTCGGGGTGTGGCAAGACGACGCTGTTTCGCGTCATCGCCGGCCTCGAAGAGGCAACAGTTGGGCAGGTCACGCTCGACGGTGAACCCGTCACCGGCCCCGGAACCGACCGCGGAATGGTCTTCCAAGAGTACGGCCTGTTCCCGTGGCGGACCGTCGCCGAGAACGTCGCCTTCGGCCTCGAAGAACAGGGCGTCGACGGGCCGACACGCGCTGCCCGTGTCGACGAGATGCTCCGACTGGTCGGCCTCGACGGGTTCACCGACGCCTACCCGAAGGAACTCTCCGGCGGGATGAAACAGCGCGTCGGCATCGCTCGCGCCCTCGCCGTCGACCCCGAACTGCTCCTCATGGACGAACCGTTCGGCGCAGTCGACGCCCAGACCCGTGACATGCTCCACGAGGAACTCCTCGACATCTGGGCCGAGACGGACAAGACCGTCCTCTTCGTCACCCACGACGTGGAGGAGGCAGTCACGCTCGCCGACCGCGTGGTCGTCATGGCCGCGAATCCCGGCCGCGTCCGCGAAATCGTGAGTGTCGATATCGACCGCCCACGCGAGCGAACCGACCCAGTGTTCGCCGAGTACGTCGAGCGGATTCGCGGACTGATTGGGGAGTAACGGTCCCTACTCGGGGCTCACTCCCGCGCCTCTCGTAACTCCTCGACGTGTGAATCGATGACCGACAGCGTCGCGTCGGCGTCGACGTAGCCATTCTCGTACTCCGACATCGCGCTGTTGTAGTCGCTCAGGAACTGTGCTACGGCGTCGTCCAGTTCGTCGCTCATACACGTCCGTTGCCCCGCCATCTGATTTGAACCTTCGGCACGCGAGCGACGAAGCGACGACCACGAACACCCGCGTTCGGACCGTCGATTTATCACCACGCCTCGCCAACGCGCCGGTAGTGACGACCCTCCGCTTCGAGGACGGAACCGTTCACGTCGACGGCGACCCAGACGTCGGTGCCGCGCTCGCCGACCTGTCGAGCGTCGAAGCCGACCCGAGAAGCGGCGGCTATCGCGCGCCGGCGATGCAGTACGCCGCGATTCGAGACGCCCTCGACGCGGCCGGTCTCAACTACGACGACCGAGTCGCGGCCACGACCCACTCTGGTCTCGCGCTTACGACCACCTACGACCTCCGCGAGTACCAACGAGCGGCCCTCGATGCGTGGCTCGACGGCGACAGTCGCGGTGTCATCGAACTCCCGACGGGCGCGGGAAAGACGGTCATCGCCGTCGCGGCGATGGTCGCCCACTCAGTGCCGACGCTCGTCGTGGTTCCGACCATCGACTTACAGGACCAGTGGATTCGCGAACTCGAAACCGAATTCGACGTTCCAGTCGGTCGGTTCGGCGGCGGTGAACAGCGACAGGAGGCTCTCACCGTCTCGACCTACGACTCGGCGTATCTCCGCGCCGACGACGTGGGTGGCGATTTCGGACTCGTCGTCTTCGACGAAGTTCATCACCTCGGCGGCGCGGGCTATCAGGACATCCCGCGATTCCTCACGGCACCCGCCCGACTCGGCCTCACCGCGACGTTCGAACGCCCCGACGACGCCCACGAACAGGTTGCCGAACTCGTCGGCCCACGAGTCTACGAACTCGCCGTCGACGACTTGGCGGGCGACCACCTCGCCGACTACGAGGTTCGCCGAATCGAAGTCGAACTCACCGCCGAGGAGCGCGGGACGTACGACGAGGCACAGGAGACGTTCGTGAACTACCTGCGGACCTCGGGCCTCTCGATGCAGTCCGGAAGCGACTACCAGAAACTCGTGATGCGTTCGGGGACCGACCCGCGTGCGCGAGAGGCCCTCCTTGCCAAGCAACGCGCCCGCGACGTGATGATGAACTCCGACGCGAAGGTGGACAAACTGGCCCGCCTACTCGCCCGGCACCGAGACGACCGAGTCATCATCTTCACTGCCTCGACGGACCTCGTCTACCGCATCGCACGGCGGTTTCTCGTTCCGCCAATCACCAGCGAGACGGGCACGAAAGAGCGCAGAGAGATTCTCACCCGATTCCGCGACGGCACCTACGACACTGTCGTCGCGGCCAACGTCCTCGACGAAGGTGTGGACGTGCCCGACGCGAACGTCGGTATCCTCCTCTCCGGGTCGGGGTCTGAACGTGAGTTCACCCAGCGACTCGGACGCATCCTTCGCCCGAAAGCCGACGGTTCGACGGCGCTGCTCTACGAACTCGTGAGCGTCGAGACGGCAGAAGAACGCGTCGCCGAGAGACGACGGTGAGTCGGGCCGACGTTAGACGAGAGAGACGTCTAACTCGCCGTTCTTGGCGAAGTCGCCGTACTGCGCGTCGAATTCGACGCTGAAGGAGGCCGTTTCACCCGATGGAACCGTCACGTCGGCGTCTCGAATCGACTCGCTTCCGCCGACGACGATTCGAACTCTGACCGTCGCCACTCGCTCTGAGCCGGCGTCGTTGACGACCTCACCGAAGACGCGAAGTCGTCCGTCGTCGGTCGATTCGAAGTCGAAATCCGAGATACGAACCGGTGGAACCTCCGGTGTGTTCCGTGGTTCGCCGGCGGGCGCCTCTGGTGGGTTTCGCGGCCCCGTGGCGTTCGGGAGTGCGCCGAGACAGCCCGACGAGAGACCGAGTGCGACCAGTCCAAGGAGGCGACGTCGCTCCATACGCTGGCGTCCGCCGCGGATGCAAAGAACCTTGCCGTCCGCACCGACGGCCCGGACCGACCGCCCGAGGTGCTTTTGTCCCACGCTCTCCTCGTGTCGATAGTGCTGACGAAGGACCTGCTTCGCGTGTCGCGGGCGGGCGGTGGCTATCATCCACAGTTCGCCGACAGAGGGGACCGGCCACTCGCCGCGAAGACGATTGGTGTCTTCCAGCGTCACGTCGGAGCGTCGAGAGACAGTCTCGACGAGGCGCTCGCGGCGCTCGAATCGGAGGCCGACGATTTCAAACTCGCCAGAGGGTTCGCGTCGCTTCTCGACCGCGAGGCAGTGTTCGAGACCGACGCACCGCTCCCACCGGTTCGCGCCCGCCGTGCCGCGTTCGAGGCGGCGATGGCTGTCGGTGGCGTCACGACACCCGAGGAACGCGACGCGGCGCTCGAAGCGGCGGCGACGTCGCTCGGGTCCACGCCCGAGGCCGTGGATTCGTCGCTCACTGCCGACCGTGACGTCGAACAGGTACTCGTCGAGTTCGACCCACGGTGGACACCTGACGAGTTGCTCGCCCAGTACAATCTATCGCTCGCACAGACCTGCCTTTTCGATGCGACCGAAGTTCGCGTCCGCAGTTCCGACCCGAAAGCGCTGGTCTCTGCAGTCAAACGGTTGCGACTCATGTACGAGATTCAGAAGACTGACCGTGGGCGTGAAGTCGTCGTCACTGGCCCAGACGCACTGTTTCAGCGGACGCGCCGCTACGGGACGTCGTTCGCCCGCCTGCTCCGGTCAGTCGCAACCGCTGGTGAGTGGTCCCTGACCGCGACCATCGACGACCGGGGCCGTAAGCGAGAGATGCGACTCACGAGCGACGACGTCTCCGTTCCGGGTGTCGAACCGATGGCAGAACCCGGATTCGACAGCGACGTGGAAGCGGACTTCGCCGCCCGATTCCGTGGCCTCGACCTCGACTGGGAGTTGGTCCGTGAACCCGAACCGCTGGAGACCGGAACGAGCGTCATGATTCCCGACTTCGCGTTCGACTACAAGTTCGGTGAGTTCCGCGTCTTCTTCGAAATTATGGGCTTCTGGACGCCCAACTACGTCGACAAGAAACTGCGACAACTCGACGACGTCGAAGAGGTCGACATGCTCGTCGCTGTCGACGAATCGCTCGGCGTCAGCGAAGACATCGAGGCGCGCGACCATCGGGCGATTCCGTACACTGGGTCTGTGCGCGTAAAAGACGTGGTAGACGTGCTTCGGGAGTACGAATCTGCACTCGTCGCAGACGCCACGTCGTCGCTACCGGACGAACTCGTCCCCGACGACGACGTGGTATCACTCGCGGACCTCGCGGCCGCCCGTGGCGTCGCTCTCGATGCTCTCGAAGACGTCGCGTTCCCCGACCACGAACTCGTCGGGCGGACACTCGTTCGGCCGCACGTTCTCGACTCGGTCGCTGCGTCGGTCGAACCCGGGATGTCGCTTTCCGAGGCGGAAACCGCCCTCGACGAGTGGGGTCTCGACGATGCGAGCGCGCTGCTCTCACGTCTCGGCTACCGAGTCGAGTGGGAGGGGTTGACCGGCGGAACGGTTCGAAAGAAAGACGAGACGTAGGATTCAGTCCAGTTTGACGAGGTCTTCTTGTCGGCCCTTCGGGACCGTCGAGCGGAGCTCGCCGTGGAGGTAGAGACCGACGCCGAGGGGTTCGAGTTCGCCGGCGAGTTCGTGGGCGGCGACGAGGTAGCCCCAGTCTCCCTCCCATCGGTCGAGTTGCTGGTCGTGCCCGGCGACGAACGCCTTCGCTTCGCCCGGACTGAGTTCGATGACGTTCTTCGTCGCGCCGCGACAGAACCGCTGGACGGCGTTGGTCGAAGGTTTCCAGTGTCGCTGTCGCGTTCGGAGGATGCGCATTCCGAGCCCTTCGACCTGAATGGGGTCGACCATCTCGGCGGGGAACGCCCAAATCTTCCCTGCGCCCTTCTCCCAGAAGGTGTAGTTCTCGAAGGTCTCGGGGTCGAGGCCGAAGCGCTCGACCCACCAGTCGACGACTTCTTCCCGAGAGGGGCGGCCTTCGACGACGCGGTCTTCGGGGGTCTCTGGGAGCCGGTCGAACTGCTGACCCCAGTTTTCGTCTTCGGCGGTCTCGTCTCTCATGTCTTCACCTCCAGTTTCGCGGTGAAGAACCCGCCCGTGTCGTTCTGGTGCGGGTAGACGCGACGGGCCTTGGCGACCGAGGGGTCGTACTCGTCACCTTCCCACTCGGTGACGCCCGGCGACGTTTCGAACTCGTCGGGGACGTCCCACTCGACGACTTCACAGTCTTCGCGTTCGAGCACGAAGTCGAGGATTGCTTCGTTCTCTTCGGGCGCGAACGTACACGTGGAGTAGACGACTGTCCCGCCGGGTTTCGTCACCTGCACGGCACGTCGGAGGATGCCTTTCTGGACGCCTGCGACGCTGTGGACGTGGTTCATCGTCCACTCGTCGAGCACGTCCGGGTTCTTTCGACAGGTGCCCTCACACGAACACGGTGCGTCGACGAGGACGCGGTCGAACTGGTCGAACGCGCCCGGTTTCTCGGGCGTCTGCTCGCCGAACGGTTTCATCGAGAAGTTCCGCGCGTCCTGATTGGTCACGACCAGATTGGTTACGCCGAGTCGTTCGGCGTTGTGGCGGAGCGCTGAGAGACGCCCGAGGTTGTTGTCGTTGCCGACGAGGACGCCTTCGTCGTTCATCATCGCTGCAATCTGGGTGGTCTTCGACCCGGGCGCTGCGCAGGTATCCCAGATGCGTTCGCCCGGTTGTGGGTCGAGCGCGATAGCCGGGAGGGCAGAGACTTCCTCTTGCCCGTGGAGCCAGCCGTGGAAGTACGGCCAGTTCGTCCCTGCAGTGCTATCTTCGAGCTTCAGGATGCCAGGGTGCCAGTCTGTCTGTTCGTACGCAACGCCCTCGTCGTCGAGTGCCTCGCGGGCACGCTCCACCGTCGTTTTGATGGTGTTGACGCGGACGACAGACGGGAGTGGCCGCTCACAGGCCTCGAAGAATGCCTCCTCGTCGTCCACGAGTGGCGCGTACCGCTGGAGCGGGTTCATACCAGTCGATTCCGTGGGGGCGCGTTTGTCGGTTTCGGAGTGAGCGAGCGCCGTGTTCTCGACCGACTGTTCGAACTGGCCCCGTTCGACCGGCCGATTTCAGCCGGGCGCACACCCCCGTCGCATTTACCTCGCGTGGGGATTCATGTTCACATATGGCACAAATACGCGTCCTCGCCGAGGAACTCACCGACCAGTTGGACTCTCCGACGCTCGTCGAGGGACTTCCGGGTGTTGGACTCGTGGGGAAGATTGCGGCCGACCACCTCGTCGAGGTGTTCGACATGACTCACTACGGTGACGTCTACTGCGGGGGTGTCCCGAAGGTGGCGGTGTACATGGAGGGTAAACCGACGATTCACCCGCCAGTCCGACTCTACGCCGACGCCGAGCACGACTTACTCGTCCTCCAGAGCGACATCCCGATTCGACCTGACTCGGCGACCGAACTCGCGACGTGTCTGGAGACGTGGTTCGAGCAACTCGACGTGACGCCGATATACCTCTCTGGAATCGCACGGGAGAAGACCGCAGACGTCCCTGCACTGTACGGCGTGGGTTCTGACGGCGTCCTCGACCGACTGGAATCCGCGGAAATCGGTCTCCCGACCGAGACCGGCCTCGTCTCGGGGCCGACGGGCGCCATGCTGAGTCACGCAGTCCAGTCTGGACGGCCTGCGTTCGGACTCATCGTCGAATCCGACCCGCAGTTCCCCGACCCAGAGGCGGCCCGAGTCATCATCAAACACGGAATCGAACCGTTGACCGGTATCGAGGTTCCGGTCGACGACCTCGTCGACAGCGCGGCCGAGATTCGGCAGGCGAAAGAACAGTTGGCCAAGCAGATGCAACATGGCGAAGAGGAGAGTACACAAGCACAGCCGCTCGGTATGTACCAGTAGGTGTCGCGGACTGCAACTCACCCCAACAGTGAGAATGTTTCGGCCCGACGCCAGTCTACACTCTTAAGCCATATCAGGCACTTTTCCCGCCCATGAGCGACGACCCTGCCGAGTCGGTTACGGAACCAACTGCAGAAGGTGACACCGAGACGGCCGCTGACGCCGACGCGTCGGGCTTCGAAGACGCGGAGGTAGTCGATGTCGAGTCCGAACCGGACGAGTCGGCTGCCGACGCATCCGAAGACGACGCCGCTGACGCTGCCGAAGCGTCTCCTGCGGACGATTCAGTTTCCGTTGCTGACCGCGTAGCCGAGTTCGACGACGAACTCGCAGCCGAAGTTGCAGCACTCGAAGCACGCGTTTCCGACCTCGAAGCCGAGCGCGACGAGGCTGCAGAGACCGCGTCCGAACTCGAACAACGCCTGAAGCGGACGCAAGCCGACTTCCAGAACTACAAGAAGCGAGCCAAGAAGCGCCAAGACCAGATCAAAGACCGCGCGACCGAGGACTTCGTCGAACGCGTCGTGACGGTCCGAGACAACCTCGTCCGCGCGCTGGACCAAGACGAGGACGCCGACATCCGCGACGGCCTCGAATCGACGCTCAAGGAGTTCGACCGCATCCTCGAAGACGAGAACGTCGAAGTCATCGACCCCGAACCGGGAACTGACGTCGACCCGACCCGTCACGAAGTAATGATGCGCGTCGACAGCGACCAACCCGTCGACACCATCGCCAGCGTGTTCCAACCCGGATACGAGATGGCAGACAAGGTCATTCGCGCGGCGCAGGTCACCGTCAGTAAAGACGAGTAGTTCCCCAGTACGCTCCTCGAATTGGCTAAATCCGGGGAGGACTTTTCTTCTCACCCCTCCTCCTGTGACACATGCGATTCCGTCCCCGTCGACGTCGTCCGACGGTTCGGGTTACCCAACACGGGGACCCGCTCGACGACGGGCTCCTGTTCGTTCTCGGGTGGGGGAACAAACCCAGTCACCGAAGCGTCCAGTGGCTTATCGACCGCCTCACGTACGATGGCTACCGCGTGCACGCCGTCGAACTCCCGACGAACGGGTGGGAGTTCGAACAACAGTACGTCGCGCCGGTCAGGGCCTACGCAGTCGACCGAAACATCGACCTCGTACTCAGCCACAGCACCGGTGGTCTCGTCGCGTCCCACCTCGACCTCGCCGTTCGGAACGTCTTCTTGAGTCCGTGGTGGGGGATGGCCCTCAGTGGGGTCGGCCGACTCCTCTATCCCCTCGTCAGCAGACTCCCGACGACCAGACCAATCGTCCCGAGTGGAATCTCACGGACCGACCTCGGTGAGATGAAACTCGCGGCAGAGGTCGCCGACACGCCGGATACCGTCTCACCGGCGTTCCTCCGGATGATTCGGTCGGCACAGCAAACACTGCCTCCGTTTAGGGAGACAGACGTGGTCTTCTTTACTCCGACCGACCGCGTCGTCGACGTTCGCAGTATCGGTGAGCGCACACCGGCGGCGAACCTCGTCCCCTACGACGGTGGCCACGAGTTCTTCGCCAGCGAAGCACGCGAGCGAACGTTTTCGAAGGTCCTTACGGCCCTCGAAGACGGCCCCGACGCGTTTCCATCGGTAAAACCGAACACCATCGAGGCACTCGAAGGGTCTCTCTCGGCGGACTGAGTCTCGACACGGCAGCCGACTCGCCGAGTCATCGCGAGTGACAGATTTGTAACTGCTTAGCGTGTCGAACGACACGGTGGGCGGTTCTACATAAATCGACCGACCTGTTTCGACGCGAGAATGCAAAATCGCAAGACAGCGTCGACCTCGTGTCACCGTGTGTGTCGCAGTATCTAGTAACCTTTAACCGGCAAAGGCCGGTATCTGTGACCAAGATGGCGAGCAATAAGATTCTGGGTATCGACCTTGGTACCACGAACAGCGCGTTCGCGGTGATGGAAGGTGGAGACCCGGAGATTATCGTGAACGCAGAAGGCGACCGAACGACACCCTCCGTCGTCGCGTTCACCGACGATGGTGAGCGCCTCGTGGGGAAGCCGGCGAAGAACCAGGCTATCCAGAACCCTGAGCGCACCATCCGCTCCATCAAGCGCCACATGGGTGAAGACGGCTACACCGTCGAGATCGAGGGCGAAGACTACACGCCCGAGCAGATTTCGGCGATGATCCTCCAGAAGATTAAACGCGACGCCGAAGACTACCTCGGCGACGAACTCAAGAAAGCCGTCATCACGGTCCCTGCGTACTTCAACGACAAACAGCGGCAGGCGACGAAAGACGCCGGCGAAATCGCTGGCCTCGAAGTCGAGCGCATCGTCAACGAACCGACTGCGGCGTCGATGGCGTACGGTCTCGACGACGAGTCGAACCAGACCGTTCTCGTCTACGACCTCGGTGGCGGGACGTTCGACGTTTCGGTCCTCGACCTCGGTGGCGGCGTCTACGAAGTCGTCGCGACGAACGGGGACAACGACCTCGGTGGGGACGACTGGGACGAGGCCATCATCGACTGGCTCGCCCAGGAGTTCAAGAACGACCACAACATCGACCTCCGCGAAGACCGGCAGGCGCTCCAGCGCCTGAAGGACGCAGCCGAAGAGGCCAAGATCGAACTCTCCTCGCGCAAGGAGACCACCATCAACCTCCCGTTCATCACGGCGACGGACTCCGGCCCGGTCCACCTCGAATACGACCTCACGCGCGCCAAGTTCGAGTCGCTCACGAAGGACCTCATCGACCGTACGGTCGAACCGACGGAGCAGGCCCTCGAAGACGCCGACTACTCGAAAGACGACATCGACGAAGTCATCCTCGTCGGTGGGTCGACCCGCATGCCGCAGGTCATCGACAAGGTCGACGAGATGCTCGGCTCTGAGCCGAAGAAGTCCGTCAACCCCGACGAAGCCGTCGCACTCGGTGCGGCGATTCAGGGTGGTGTCCTCGGCGGCGAAGTCGACGACATCGTTCTCCTCGACGTGACGCCGCTCTCGCTCGGTATCGAGGTCAAGGGTGGTCTCTTCGAGCGTCTCATCGAGAAGAACACGACCATCCCGACCGAGGAGTCGAAAATCTTCACCACGGCGGCCGACAACCAGACCACGGTTCAGGTTCGCGTCTTCCAGGGTGAACGCGAGATGGCTGCCGACAACGAACTCCTCGGCGAGTTCACGCTCTCGGGCATCCCACCGGCACCGGCCGGCACCCCGCAGATTGAAGTCGGCTTCAACATCGACGAGAACGGTATCGTCAACGTCTCTGCAGAGGACAAAGGCTCCGGCAACGCCGAGTCCATCACTATCGAAGGCGGCGCTGGTCTCTCCGACGAGGAAATCGACCGGATGCAGCAGGAAGCAGAGCAGCACGCCGAAGAGGACAAAGAGCGTCGCCGCGCCGTCGAGGCCCGCAACGAGGCCGAAGGCGCAGTCCAGCGCGCAGAGACGCTCCTCGAAGAGAACGAAGAGAACGTCGACGACGAACTCCAAGCCGACATCGAGGCGGCTATCGAGGACGTCGAAGCGACCCTCGAAGACGCGGAAGCCTCGACGGAAGAACTCGAAGACGTCACCGAACACCTCTCGAAGGAACTGCAGGAGATTGGCAAGCGCATGTACCAGCAGCAGGCACAAGCGCAGGCTGGCGGCCCCGGCGGTATGGGCGGCGGCGCCGACCCTGACCCAGAGGACTTCGTCGACGCTGACGCCGACTTCGACGGCGACGAAGACGACGACAAGTAACCGCTCGTTCTGACCGCTTCGTCGGTCCCCGACGAAGTCGGTCGATTTTCTCTCTCACGACCAGCCAGCGACAGCGCTCTCGCTCGTCTCGCCCCATCACGCGGGTGCTCGTCGGCGAGAGGCGCACTTTTCAAATACCTCCACGGATTACAAGGCAGTAACCGATGAGCGAGGACTTCTACGACGTGCTCGGGGTCTCGCGGGACGCCTCGAAAGACGAGATCAAGAACGCGTACCGCAAGAAGGCCGCGAAATACCATCCCGACGTCTCTGACGAAGACGACGCCGAGGAGAAGTTCAAGAAGGTCCAGAAGGCCAAGGAGGTCCTCACGGACGACGAAAAGCGCCAGATGTACGACCAGGTCGGCCACGAACGCTTCAAACAGGCACAGAAACACGGTGCCGGCGGCGGTGGCCAAGGTCGAGGCAACCCGTTCGGAGGCGGTGGCAACCCCTTCGGCGGCATGGGCGGTGGCGGGTTCGAAGACCTGTTCAACAACCTGTTCAACGGCGGTCGAGGCCAACAGCGCAACCGCCCGCAGCAGGGTCGTGACGTCGCCCAGCGCATCACCATCGACCTCGAAGACGCCTATCACGGCATCGAGCGCGATGTGACGATTCGTCGCCGTGAGGTCTGTCCCGAGTGTGACGGCGCGGGCCACCCCGAAGACGCCGACGTGAACACCTGTTCTGAGTGTGGCGGGTCGGGCCAGCAGACGACCGTCCAGCAGACGCCCT
This sequence comes from Haloferax marinisediminis, assembly GCF_009674585.1. NCBI lineage: Archaea > Methanobacteriati > Methanobacteriota > Halobacteria > Halobacteriales > Haloferacaceae > Haloferax > Haloferax marinisediminis. The sequence continues at coordinate 1,956,162 of NZ_WKJP01000001.1, forward strand.
TCGGCCGGGTTCAGCAGTCGACCACCTGTCGTGCCTGCGGCGGCGAAGGCGAGACGTACAGCGAAGACTGTTCGGAGTGTCGCGGCAGTGGCCGCGTCCGTCGCACTCGTGACGTGACTATCACCATCCCCGCCGGCTTCCGCGACGGTCAGCGCCTCCGGTACCGCGGTGAGGGTGAACCCGGTGAGAACGGTGGACCGAACGGCGACCTCTTCGTCGAGGTAACCGTCCGCGAACACGAGGACTTCAAACGCGAGGGTGACGACCTCTACTACACCCACCCCATCTCCTTCCCACAGGCAGTCTTCGGCGCAACCGTCGACGTACCGACGGTCGACGGTGAGGAAGAACTGAAGGTTCCCGCTGGCACACAGAGTGGGTCGACGTTCACCGTCTCCGACGCAGGGATGCCCCATCTCGACGGCCGCGGGTCCGGTGACCTGCACGTCGAAGTTCACGTCGTCACGCCCGAAGACCTCAACAAAGAACAGCGCGAGGCGCTCAAGCAGTTCGCCGAAGCAGGTGGCGAAGAGGTCAAAGAGGGCCTCTTCCAGAAACTGAAGAACTCGCTGTAATCGCGTCAGTCCGCCGACGAACGGGTCCTCACTCCCGTTCGGTCGCCGACACGTTCAGGGTTCTCGCGGACGATTTCTAGCCGATGTCCTACACGAAGGCCAACTACCGCGACGTAGACGAACTCGGCGGTGGCCTCCACTTCATGCGTGACGCGCTCGAAACCGAACGACTCGGCGTCACCATCCTCGAGTGCGACCCGAACTGGACCGGAAAGGCACACGACCACGCCGAAGAGGGTCACGAAGAGGTGTACTTCCTCGTCTCCGGGGTGGCCACGCTCGTCGTCGACGGTGAGGTGATTCCGCTCGAATCTGGTGACGCCGTTCGGGTGTCGCCGGAAGCGACGCGGCAGTTCCGAAACGGGGACACAGCGAGTTTCGTCGTCGTCACCGGGTCGCCCTGAGGCACCCGACGGGCACCTCGGCGCCTTTTTTCACACCGACTCCGTAGGGGCGCGTATGGACGTCATCGGCGACCTCATGGCTCGCGACCGGCGAAGCGACCAACTCGCCTTACAGGTCGACGGTCCCGGCCGGACCTACACGTACTACGACCTCATCACCACGTCGTACAAGGCGGGAAACGTGCTCCGGTATCTCGGGGTCGGAAAGGGAGCCAGTGTCGCCATCGAACCAGTCGCCCTCCCCGAACCGATACTGACCTTCCTCGGCGCGGCACAGCTCGGTGCCGTGACCGTCTTCGACCCGACGGCCGACGCACGCGCCGTCTTGGTCGACGTCGCTCGTGAATCGGAGTTCGACCTCCCACCGGGACGGAAACTCGCCGTCTACAACGGGCCACCGAGTTCGCCATCGACGACGCACTGGGAGAAAGAAGTGTGGAGCGAGAACCCGGCGGTCCACCCAGAGATTGTCGATACTGACGACGTGGCGCTCGTCGCCGACGGCAGTGAGTATACACACGGCGAACTGCTCGATGCGGCACGAGAGGTCGTCGACGAGTACGGTCTCGGCCCCGACGACACCGTGGCAGTTCGCTCGTCGCTCTCCCATCCCGGAACGCTCGCCGCCGGGATTCTCGCACCGCTTCTCGCTGGCGGAACGATTCGGGTCACCGATGGGGACGACCCGGTAGAGGCAGCCCTCGCCGTCGGTGACGGCGCTCCCGAATCACCGTCGATATCACCCGACAACGCCATACCGAACCGTTGACGCAGAAAGTACTTACCACGTTCACGTCCTGTGTTTTTCATGGCAGACACCACCGTCGTCTCCGGCGACCGAGTCTCACTTCGCCCCGTCGAACGCGACGACGCTGAACTCCTCCAGCGGTCGACGACTGACCCCGAGATTCGCGTCCCGCTCGGTGCCCCGAAACCACAGAATCGGAATCAAGCCACCGAGTTCATCGAGAAGACGGTCGAAGAGGGCGACAACATCGCGTTCGTCGTCGAGGTGGACGGCGAGTCGGTCGGATTCGTCATGGTCGAAATCCGCGACTATGGTCGCCCGGAACTCGTCTACTGGTTGCTCCCCGAGTATCACGGACAGGGCTACGGGACCGACGCCGTCGGCTGTCTCGTCGACTACGTCTTCCGAACGGTCGACTGCCACGGACTCCAAGCAGTCACGTTCGATTTCAACGACGCCTCGCGTGGCGTCCTCGAACGCCTCGGATTCAGTCGAGAAGGGCGATTACGCGAAGCGGCGTTCGTCGACGGGTCGTACGTGGACGTCCTTCGATTTGGCCTGCTTCGCCGAGAGTGGGACGCGGCACAGTCCGACTGACTGTCTGTTCGGCGGCTTACGACGCCTTCTCTATCTTTTCGAGCGCCTCTGGGTTCTCGATGCTGCTCATGTCGCCGAGGTCTTCGCCTGCGTAGATGGCCGAGATTGCCCGCCGGATAATCTTTCCAGATTGGGTCTTCGGGAACTCGTCCACGAAGAGAATCTCGCGGGGGCGGAACGGCTTGCCGAGTTCGTCGCCGACGACGCCACGGAGTTCCTCGCGCAGGTCGTCGCTGCCGTCGACACCGTCTTCGAGGACGACGTAGGCGACGACGGCGGTTCCGGTGGTGTCGTCTGGAACGCCGACGGCGGCGGCTTGATTGACAGCGACGTGTTCGATGAGTGCGCCTTCGACTTCAGCGGGGCCGACCTTACGACCCGCCACGTTGAGGGCATCGTCGGCACGGCCGTGGAGGAACCAGAAGCCGTCTTCGTCTTTCTGTGCCCAGTCGCCGTGGTCCCAGAGGTCCTCCCACGAGGACCAGTAGGTGTCGAGATAGCGCTCGTCGCCGTCCCAGAGGCTCTTGGTCATCGACGGACAGGAGTCGCGAGCGACGAGGAAGCCACGTTCGTGGGTATCGGCGATGGACTCACCCGAGGAGTCCACGATGTCGATATCCATCCCGATGCCCGGACCACCGAGCGAACACGGTTTGAGGGGTTGTGTCGGCATCGGCATGAGGAAGCACCCACAGATTTCGGTCCCGCCGGAGATGTTGATGATTGGTGCCTCGCCGCCGCCGACGTGCTCGTAGAACCACATCCACGACTCGGGGTCCCACGGTTCGCCGGTCGACCCGAGCAGTCTGAGTGACGACAGGTCGTGTTGGTCGACGTACTCGTCGTCGTACTTCCGGAGGGCTCGAATCGCAGTGGGCGAGATGCCGAACGTGGTCAGGCGATGGCGCTCTATCATATCCCAGAACCGGTCGGGTTCCGGGTAGTCTGGTGCGCCTTCGTACATGAAGATGGTCCCCGCGAAGGTGTGGTTCCCGATGAGCGTCCACGGACCCATCATCCATCCGATGTCGGAGACCCAGAAGAAGCGGTCTTCGGGTTTCTGGTCGAAGCCGAAGTGAATCTCCTTGGCCGTCTGCATCAGCACGCCTGCGTGCGTGTGAACGATTCCTTTCGGCTTGCCCGTCGTCCCCGACGAGTACAAGAGCATCGACTCGGCGTCCGACGGGAGGTGTTTCGTCTCGTACTCGCTGTCGGCCTCGCCGACGGTGTCGTCCCACCACTCGTCGCGGCCGTCGGTCCACGGGACGGCTTGGTCGCTGTCTTCGAACCGCTGGTAGACGACAGTGTGTTCGACACACCCAGCCTCTTCGATGGCCTCGTCAGCAGTCTCTTTCAGCCGGATTTCCGACCCACGGCGGTAGAATCCGTCGGCGGTGAAGAGCACCGAGCACTCGGGGTCTTCGAGACGCGTCGCCGTGGCGTCGACACCGAATCCGGAGAAGATCGGGACGGCGATGGCACCGACTTTGAAACAGCCATAGAGGATGGAGATGACCTCGGGAACCATCGGCATGTAGAGGCCGACGGTGTCGCCTGTCTCGATGCCGTAGGATTCGAGGACGTTGGCGACGCGGTTCGCCTCCTGATAGAGGTCGTGGTAGGTCCGTTGGACGACTTCGCCGTCCTCGCCCTCCCAGATGCAGGCGACGCGGTTCCGGTTCGGCGAGTCGACCGCCGCGTGGCGGTCGAGGACGTTGTGCGCGATGTTGAGTTCACCGCCGGGATACCACTGTGAGAACTGTGGGCCGTCGGTGTCGTCCCGAACTTCGTCGTAGTCTTCGTAGAAGTCGATACCGAGGTAGTCGACGAGTTCGTCCCAGAACCACTCGACGCCGGACTCACCGACGCCCGGAATCTCTGTCGTAGTCCGCTCGATGAGTTCGTCGTAGTCCGAAATGTCGTACTCCCGCATGAACTGCGTCACGTTGGCGTCCTCGACGAACGCCGGGTCGGGTTCGTGCACCACCGTGTCGGTATCGGGTACGTCCATAAATCGACGTACTGCCACTGGGGGCATGAATCTTTACTGTTCTTTCATGCGAATGGGGGCGACCGACGGGAATCGCCTCACCTGGCCGGGGTGTTTTTATCCACCGGAAGGGTATACTGAGATATGTACGTCCGGGATGCCAAGAACCGAGACGAGGCCTGGTTGCTCGATGCACTCGAGGACTTGGAACTCGACGATGGCGCGTTCCGCTCCCGCGACTACGTCATCGCACTCGACGAAGAGACGAACGAGAAGGCTGGATTCGGCCGGATTCGCGTTCACAAGGGTGACGAGTCGTTCTGTGAGATTACCTGTGTTGGCGTTCCAGAGCGGTGGCGTGGGCAGGGAGTCGGTGCACACGTCATCGAGCGCCTGGTCGACCGTGCGACGGCCGAGGGCTACGACACCGTCTACGGCTTTTCGTCTGCACACCGCTACTGTATGCAGTTTGGGTTCGACCCTGTCGATGCTGCGGACCTCTCCGAACGGGTCGAGCGTCGCTTCGAGCAGGTCAAGTCGCGTGACGCGGACGCCATCGCGGTCCGACTTTCCAACGACGAGTTCATGATGCCGGACCGACTCCGAGAGCGGTTCAAGGTGGCTACCCCGGCCTCCAGCGCCGACGAGGCGGAACCGGAACTCACGGCAGAAGATTTCGGCTACGACGAAGAGACGCCGACGAAGTACTCCACGAACCTGCGGCGCTGACACTCAGGTTCGGTCGTCGAGGAAGTCCGTGCTGAAGACAATCCACGTCAGCACGCTACAGAAGAGAATCGGCGGAAGGATAGCGAAGCCCCAGAGTGGTTCGAGTCCCTGCATCAAGATGAGCACGACGTCTGCGAGTCCGAGTGCGAGGAACGGGGCAGTCGCCAACGCGGCGCGTTTCCGGTTCTTTCCACCCTCTTCTTCCGGAAGCGGCCCGGGCGATGGCTCACCGGTCGAAGACGACGTGGATGTCGACGAGGGCGCGTCCATGGTCGTCCCTCTGACCCGAACGAGCAAAAACAGTCCGCCTTTCGACTGCGAACAGTGTGGCCCTCAAGCGTCTTCGAGGCGCGACGCGAACTCGACGAGACCGAACAGGACTGCGAGGACGAGCGCCGAGACGACCATCCCGTAGAGGCTGAACGCCAGCGGTGACGTCGGGAGCGAGAGGACGCCGAACAGTGATACTTCGGCGGTGACCTGTCCACCGTTTTCGCCGATGAAGACGCCGAGAATTCCCGAGATTACCACGACGGTCGCACCGACGAGGAGGAGGATGTTTCGGCCGCCCAATGTGTCGTTCACGATGCCGGCTTAGGACTGAACGGTATAGTCGTTTGCGGGACGGTGCGACGTGAGAGGTGAGAGACGACTCTCAGCTATTCCTGACAGTCACGGAGACGAACGAACTAAGCTACCCCGCACGAATCACGGCCACACGATGCCCGAACTACTCGTCGAACGCGCCCGCGAAGCGCTCGACAACGCCTACGTTCCGTACTCTGAGTACACTGTCGGTGCCGCGCTCAGAACCGCCGATGGGTCGGTGTACGTCGGGTGTAACATCGAGAACGCCAACTACTCGAACAGCCTCCACGCCGAAGAAGTCGCCATCGCGGAAGCGGTGAAGAACGGCCACACCGAGTTCGACAAAATCGCAGTCACCTCGGGTGCGCTCGATGGCGTCACCCCGTGTGGGATGTGCCGGCAGACACTCGCCGAGTTCGCCGACGAGGACCTCGAAATCGTCTGCGACCTCGGCGGCGACGACACGGCCGTGTACACACTGGGTGAACTCTTGCCCAACACCATCTCACTGGACACCCTCGAAGCCGCCGCCGAGAAGCGCGACCGCGACGAGTAACGTGCCATCCACCGCCGACCACGGCGGGCGTTCGCTCGTACTCGCGCTGCTCGTTCTCCTCTCGGGATGTGCTGGGCTCCCGGCGGAACCATCGGTCGACGCCGCCCTGTTCGACTCGTCGTCTGGCGTTGCACTCGGTGTTGGCTCGGACCCGGTGCCGACAGCGTCGCCTGCGGTGCCGAACTCTGAGGTGGAACCCGCAGACAATCCGTGGGGTCACACACCCATCGTCGTCGGAGTCGATGGACTCGACGACGGCCGAGATTACGCATCGCTGGTCGAGTCGGCGGTCACGTACTGGCACGAGAACGCGACTGAAACTGCCTACGACCCGGCGTTCGTCGTTAGACCGAACGCGTCGAATCCGGACGTTCGCGTCACAGTCGTCGAAGAGATTACGTCCTGCGGTGGGTACCACGGGCGAGATGCCGTCGGATGCGCTCCTATCTTGAACAGTTCGAGCAGTGAGAACACGACTCCCGTGCTGGTGAGTGCTGGCTACGACGACGAGACGACGAGAACCGTCATCACCCACGAGTTCGGTCATCTTCTGGGCCTCACCCACGACGATGCCGAGCGATACGACGTGATGGGGCCTCGAATCGAGACGACACCACTCCCGGTTCCGAACGCAACGACCCGCGACTATCCGTACCACGACACCACGCTCACTGTGTACGTCGACCTCTCGAACGTCTCGGCAGCCGAACGAGACGCCTACGAGGCCGAAATCGACCACGCGTTGAGCTACTACGAGTCGGGTGCAGCGGGCTTTTCGCCCGAGGGACTCACGCTCACTCGTGTTTCAGACCCGTCTCGGGCGCAGGTCGTCATCTCGGTCGCCCCCTTCGAAGATGGATACTCGGGGGCCCGATGGCGACGAACTGGCGAGTCGACCGACGGTGACGACGCGTTCGAGTGGTACACCGGCGGAGACATCATCGTAGACGCGGGCATGGGTCCCACCCTCGTCGATTGGTACGTCGGGTCTGCACTGGGGTATCTGCTCGCGGCCGACGACCGGTCGGAGTTGCCGCCACCGTTCCGCGATAGCGACCTGCGAGACGACCCACAGTGGCGCGGTGTGACGAACGAATCGGCGTGGTGAACGGTTCTGCGGTCGGTCATTTTGGAGAACGCAAGAATTTCCACTGTTCACCTTGGAGTAGTCGTATGAACGACAGTGAGGACCCAAACGCCGAGGTACAGTACCACCTCGAAGTCGGTCCAGCGGACCTCGCAGATGCCGTCTTGCTCCCCGGAAACCCCGAGCGCGTCGACAAGATAACCGCGCTGTGGGACGACCACGAGGAGAAAGCATACCATCGTGAGTACCGCACCGCGACCGGGACGTACGACGAGACACCAATCTCGGTCACGTCGACGGGTATCGGCAGTCCATCGGCCGCAATCGCCGTCGAAGAACTCGCGCGCGTTGGCGTCGATACGTTCATCCGCGTCGGGTCGTGTGGTGCCATCCAACCCGAGATGGACGTCGGTGACCTCGTCATCACCTCGGGCGCTGTCAGGCAGGAAGGAACCTCCAAGGAGTACGTCCGCGAGGACTACCCCGCCGTCGCCGACCACGAAGTCGTCTCTGCTCTCGTCGCTGCGGCCGAGCGACTCGGATACGACTACCACGTCGGTCTCACGATGAGCGCAGACTCGTTCTACGCCGGTCAGGGTCGCCCGGGACTCGACGAATTCCGCGCTGCAGGCTCTGAGTCGCTCGTCGAAGAGCTCCAGAACGCGAACGTGAAGAACATCGAGATGGAGGCGTCGGCGCTGTTGACCATCGCCAACATCTACGGACTGCGCGCCGGTGCCGTCTGTTCTGTGTACGCGAATCGCGTCACAGGAGAGTTCCGAACCGAAGGCGAGTCCCGTGCGGCCGAAGTCGCGAGCCTCGCGGTTCACCTCCTCGCGAAGATGGACGAAGTCAAACAGGAAGCGGGTGTCGACCACTGGCACGCCGGACTGAGCCTCGAGTAATCCGACAACCGTCGAACCCGAATTTCGACGATATGGGCCGTATAGTCCCAAAATTGCCACCGAGCGGGAGACGGTTTCAAAGCCCCTTTATCTGATGACTGCACAGACGACGACATGAGCACGCAGGTCGTCGTTCTCGGCTCGGGCTACGCCGGGGCCGGCGCAGTAAAACGCCTCGAAAAGGAACTCGGTCACGACGCACAGCTGACGTGGGTCGCCGAACACGACTACCACCTCGTCCTCCACGAGGTCCACCGATGTATTCGTGACCCGAGCGTCGAGTCGAACATCGCGATCCCCATCGACGACGTGAAATCCAGCGAGACGGACTTCGTCAAGGGCCGTGTGACCGACGTCGACGCCGACGAGCGCGTCGTCGAACTCGAAGGTGGCGACACCGTCGACTACGACTACCTTCTGGTCGCGATTGGGTCGTCGACGGCCTTCTTCGGCATCGAGGGCCTCGAAGAGTACGCACACCAGCTCAAGGGTCTCGACGACGCCCGCGAGATTCACCAGGACATCAAGCAGGCCTCCGCAGACGCCTCGCGTGACGACCCCGCACAGGTCGTCATCGGCGGTGCTGGCCTCTCCGGTATCCAGACGGCCGCGGAAGTCGCCGAATACCGCGACCTGAACCGCGCCTCCATCGACATCAAACTCGTCGAAGGGATGGACGAAATCTTCCCCGGCAACGACCCAGAACTGCAGGGTGCGCTCCGGCGTCGTCTCGAAGATCTCGACATCGACATCCTGACCGGCGACTTCATCTCGAAAGTCGACGAGGAGACCGTCTTCATCGGCGGTGGCGAAGACGAAGCACCCGACGAAGTCGCCTACGACGTGCTAGTTTGGACGGGCGGCATCACGGGGCAGCCCGAAGCGCAGGAACTCGAACTCGAACAGGACGAGCGCTCCCACCGCTTCTACGCCGAGGACGACTTCCAGACGAGCGACGAGCGCATCTTTGCGGTCGGTGACTGTGCCCTCGTCGAACAGGGCTCCGACAGCGTCGCGCCGCCGACGGCACAGGCCGCCTGGGACGCCGCAGACGTCGCCGGAGCGAACGTCGCCCGCGCCATCGACGGACGCCCGCTCAAGCGCTGGTCGTTCACGGACAAAGGGACGGTCATCTCCATCGGTGAGGACGCCGTCGCACACGGTGTCAAGTTCCCCGTCGTCGGTGAGTTCCCGGTCAACGTCTTCGGCGGTCCGCTCGCGAAAGTGCTGAAGAAGGGTATCGCTGCGAACTGGATTGCCGACGTGACGACCGTCAACCGCGCAGTCTCGGCCTGGAGCGACCTGTAGAACGACTCGCTCCGACCACCTCGCTCCGACCACCTCGCTGCATCTTCTCTCTTCCCCCCCACGTCTCTTCTCCCCCCACACGTCTTTTTCCCTCACACGTCTCTTCTCGCTTCGTTGGGTCGCGTTCGTACGACTCGGCGTCTCCCAGTCGCCGAGTCTGGAGGCTGACGTCTTGTGTTGCGGCGACGCTCTCGTGGCGGTTGCTCGAAGAGATAAAAACGAGACTGGGCGGGGAACCTAGTGCGAGGGTTCGCCGACCGGTGCTTCCATATCGTCGATACGGAGGATGAGAATGTTACTCGTGTCGTCTTTTCCGTCGAGTGTTCCGTCGATGACGAGTTTCGAAAGCGGCGTCGGACCGACACGAACCTTGTCACCCTCGTGGAAGTCGCGGACCGACCCCTGAACGTGAATCTCTGCGCGGCAGAGTTCCGGGTGGTGGACACTGGAGAGGTCGATCTCGTCGACGTTCACGCCTTCGACTTTCTCGTCGTTGTGGAAGAGGGGGACCGACGCGGGTTCGTCCATCTTGTCTACGTCGAGTGCCTCGTACGCGTTCGCCGTCGGCTTGTACCCGCCTTTCGGACCTGGGACACCTTCGACGAGTTGGAGCGCTTTCAGACTCTGCATCTGGTTGCGGATAGTACCGGGGTTGCGGTTGACTTCTTCCGCGATGTCTTCACCCTTCACCGCATCTTCGGAGTCTCGGTAGAGGTTGATGAGTGCGGTAAGGATAGTTTTCTGACTCGAAGTCAGCTCGATTGACGACATGGAGAGTGGTTCGCTACATGCGTCCTTAAATCCGATGGATGATGGTCCGAATATTCTGTTCCCTTCGGTTGTAACGAACACCTATTCAGGAATGTTCAACCAGTCTCAACGTTCTTCGAGATAGTGTCGATAGCACTAAACACCTCACTGATGTGTTGTTGATTATGAACGGGAAACGAGTCCTTGTCACCGGCGGTGCGGGGTTTATCGGTTCCAACCTCGCCAACTCGCTCGCCGAAGACAACGACGTGGTCGCCATCGACGACCTCTATCTCGGAACGCCCGAGAATCTCGATTCGAGTGTGGAGTTCCACGACGTGAGCGTCCTCGACGACGACCTCCCAACCGAGGACGTGGACGTGGTGTTCCACCTTGCGGCGCTGTCCTCGTACAAGATGCACGAAGAAGACCCCGCACTGGGTGCCCGCGTCAACGTCGAAGGCTTCGTCAACACCGTCGAACAGGCCCGAAACGACGGCTGCGACACCGTCGTCTACGCGTCGACGTCGTCGATTTATGGCTCTCGAACCGAGCCATCGCCCGAAGACATGCCCGTCGAGGCACGGACGGGGTACGAAGCGTCGAAGCTCGCCCGCGAGCGCTACGCCGAGTACTTCCATAACCACTACGACATGCAACTCGCCGGACTCCGTTTCTTCTCGGTGTATCAAGGCTTCGACGGCGCCGAAGAACACAAAGGCGAGTTCGCGAACACCGTCGCACAGTTCGCCGACAAGATCGCTGCTGGCGAACGCCCAGAACTCTTCGGTGACGGGTCGCAAACACGTGATTTTACCCACGTCGACGACATCGTCCGCGGTATCGAACTCGCGGCAGAACACCGACTGCAGGGCATCTACAACCTCGGAACCGGTGAGAGTTACTCGTTCAACGAGATGGTCGAGCTGATAAACGAGGCTCTCGGAACCGACGTCGAACCCGCGTACATCGAGAATCCCCTCGAGGTGTACGTCCACGATACGATGGCTGATTGCACGAAGATTCGCGAGGAGACCGGATGGGAACCAGAAATCTCGTTCGAAGAAGGCGTCCGTCGCGTCTGCGAACCGTATCTCTCTGAGTAACCACACTACTCGTCGGTCGACGGCGACCGACTCCGTTGTTCGAACTCCACGGTTACTGTGACGTCTCGCTGTGTGGTCTCGCGTATCTGACTTCTCAGAATCGTCACCGTGTAGTACGCCGTCGGTTGCGGGGTGAGTTCGTAAGCCGAACTTCGGCGAGGGAGGTCACCACCTCGTCGCAAAAACCGGGTGGCTGACTGGTCTGAAACACCAGACGGTCACGCAGTGTGAGGTGTCCGTCAGGGTGTGTTTTCCGATGCCACTAAACACCCCGACTGAGTGGTTCGAATATGGACCGAAACGTAAGAATACTCGGTGCACCGACGGACTACGGTGCAAATCGACGTGGTGTGGACATGGGTCCCTCTGCGATTCGATACGGAGGGCTGACGTCCCAACTCGAATCGGCCGGTGTCTCGGTGACGGACGCAGGTGACCTCACCGTCCCCCATCACGCGACCCGCGATGCCGACGCCGGTGCGGAGAATGCAAAACATATCCAAGAAGTCGAAGAGGTCTGTACGGCCCTCGCCGACGCCGTGTCGACTTCGATTTCGGATGGCGAGACACCACTCGCCCTCGGTGGTGACCACTCTATCGCCATCGGTTCGATGGTCGGAAGCGCACGTGACGCCGACATCGGCGTCGTCTGGTTCGACGCACACGGCGACTTCAACACGCCAGAGACCTCGCCTTCGGGGAACGTCCACGGGATGCCGCTCGCCGCAGCACTCGGCATCGGCGACTTCGCGGGTGTCGAATGGGCGAACGCGGCAGGTCTGAAAGAAGAGAACGTCGCTATCGTCGGTCTCCGCGACGTGGACAGGAACGAGGCGGCAGCGATTCGCGACACCGACGTGACTGCCTACACGATGTCCGACATCGACGAACGCGGCATCACCGAGGTCACACAGGATGCCCTCGACGTTGCCACGAGCGGAACCGACGGTATCCACGTCAGTCTCGACCTCGATTGGCTCGACCCCCGGGAGGCACCCGGTGTCGGGACCCCCGTCCGTGGCGGTGCGACGTACCGCGAGGCCCACGCAGCGATGGAACTCGTCGCCAAGTCGGACGCACTTCGCTCGCTCGAACTCGTCGAAGTCAACCCAATCTTGGACCAGCACAACGAGACGGCAACGCTCGCAACCGAACTCGCCGCTAGCGCCTTCGGCAAGCGCATCCTCTAATGGCGGTCCCAAGAGAAGCCCCCGCCCCGCACGACCTCGCTGCTGGCGTCGTCGTTCTCCGCGACGAGTCGGTACTCGCAGTGTACGAGAAAGGTCGCTGGGGACTGCCGAAAGGTGGGTCTGAACCCGGAGAGTTCTTCTACGAGACGGCCGCCCGCGAGGCGGGCGAAGAGACCGGTCTCAACGTCGAGATTCAGTCACTCGCGTTCACGACCGAGATTCGCGCCCCCGACCGCCGTATCTATCTTCAGCGATTCTACCACGGGGTCGCGAACGACGACGTCGAACCTGAACCGCTCGACCCCACAGACGAAATCGAGGAAGCGAAGTTCCTCCCGCTGTCTGAACTCGGGTCGACGCTCACCTACCGCCCACGAGTCGAACCCCTCCGTGAGTGGCTCAGAGACCGCAAACCGCGACACTACACCTACGACCTGACGAACTCGCCGTCACACGTCGACGAGTAAACGGCTACGACGTTTCGGCCGTTCGTTGCTCTTCTCTCGCCCGTCGAACGACGTACCCAACGGTTCCACCAACACCGCCCAACAGGAGTGCGATACCCACGCCGCTGGCGAGCGGGTAGACCACCCATGCCGCGGACTCCGGTGCCGCAACTGGCACGAATAGGTTGAACGTGAACGCCAGACTCGGACCGAGGGCGAGTACTACTCCTGCGACGACGCTTCCACCACGGTACACGAAGACCGCGACCGCGGCTCCAATCAGCACTGCGCCGCCATCGATGACCAACGACTGCACAGGCGTCGGTGGCGAGAGATTCCACGTCCGCAGCGCGGTAAGCGCCGCGAGGATGACGACGAAGACGAGCGCTGATATCCCCGCCACTCTCGATAGCGGCCAGTCTCTCATACGAAGGCGACTCCGTGGCTGAAGTAAGTGTCTTCGGGCGAACCGCGCGAAAAAGAACCGTCGGTGGAGCGAGTCATCTTACTCTTCGGCCGCTTCGGACGCTTCGACTGCGTCGTCTGCGCCTTCTTCGAGTTCCTCGTCTTCGGTCGTCATCGCTGGTGGAATCACGTCGACAGAGGCGACGGAGTCGCCGTCGTCGAGGTCCATGACGATGACACCCATCGTGTTGCGGCCGACCGTCGAGATGTCCTCGACGGGCGTCCGAACGATTTGGCCTTCGTCGGACATGACGACGAGATGGTCGCCTTCACCGACGGTGTTGATGGCACAGACGGGGCCGTTTCGCTCGTTGGTCTTGATGTCGATGAGACCCTTCCCGTTGCGGGACTGTGGGCGGTACTTGTCGAGGTCAGTCCGCTTGCCGTAGCCGTTGTCGGTGACAGTCAGAATCCAACTGTGGTGGTCTTCGTCGATTGCGGCGACACCGGCGACTTGGTCGTCGCCAGTGAGTTTGATGCCGCGGACACCGCGGGCCGAGCGACCCATCGCACGAACCTCGTCTTCCTCGAAGCGGATGGACATGCCCTGTTCGGTGCCGATGACCAGGTCGTGTCCGCCGTGTGTGACCTCGACGTCCGCGAGTTCGTCGCCGTCGTCGAGTTTGGTGGCGATGATACCCGTCGAGAGGATGTTCTGGAATCGGTCGACGCTGGTGCGTTTGATGTACCCGTTTCGGGTCACCATCGTCAGATAGCCGTCGACTTCCTCTAAGTCGTCGCAGTTGACGACGGCGGTAATCTCCTCGCCCTTGTCGAAGTCGAGGAGGTTGACGGCGGACTTTCCGCGAGCAGTCCGGGACATCTCCGGAACTTGGTAGGTTTTGAGTTGGTAGACCTGCCCGTGGTTGGTGAAGCACAACAGGTCGTCGTGGGTGTTCGCGACGAACACCGACGACACCTTGTCGCCTTCTTTGAGGTCAGTCCCGATGATGCCCTTGCCACCGCGGTGTTGGGCACGGAATCGCGAGACTGGCATGCGCTTGATGTAGTCGTCTTCGCTGACGACGACGACAACGTCCTCTTCGGGGATGAGGTCTGCACGCGTGACTTCGCCAGTGTCGGCGACGAACGAGGTTCGCCGTTCGTCGGCGTACTCGTCTTTGATATCGAGGAGTTCGGACTCGATGACGGCGTCGAGTTCTGACGCGTCACCGAGGATGGTTTCGAGGCGCTCGATGGTCGCCTGAACCTCCTCGTACTCGTCTTCGATTTCGGCCGCTTCCATCGAGGTGAGCGAGCCAAGTTGCATCGAGACGATGTGGTTGGCCTGGTCTTCGGAGAAGTCGAACGACCGGAGCGCCTCGCCGTCGACTTCGACGACGACTTCGCCACGGAGGGCGGCCTTGGCGTCGTCACGACTCTCGGAGTTCCGGATGGTCTCGACCACGGCGTCGATGTGTTCGAGGGCCTTCAGACGGCCTTCGAGGATGTGTGCACGGTCTTCTGCCTCGGCGAGTTCGTACTCGGAGCGCCGTCGAACCACGTCGCGTCGGTGGTCGAGGTAGTGCTGCAGCGTCTCCTTGAGCGTGAGCACTTGCGGTTGCCCGTCGACGAGCGCGAGGTTGATGACACCGAAGGTAGATTCGAGGTGGTTGTCGAGAAGCTGGTTTTTGACAACTTCGGCCATCGCGCCGCGCTTGAGTTCGATGACGACGCGGATACCGTCGCGGTCGGACTCGTCGCGGATGTCGCGGATGCCCTCGATTTTGCCGGCGTTCACGTCGTCGGCGATTCGCTCGATGAGGCGGGCCTTGTTCTCCTGGTATGGGAGTTCGTTGATGATGATGCGGCCTTCCTCTTCTTCGACCTCGTAGTCGGCGCGGACGCGAACGCGTCCACGACCCGTCTTGTACGCTCTGTGGACCGCGTTGCGGCCGACGATGTTGGCACCAGTCGGGAAGTCGGGCCCTTTGACGTGCTCCATCAGGTCGGTGATGGTGGCGTCGGGGTTCTCGATGAGTTCGACGGTTGCGTCGACGACTTCACCGAGGTTGTGTGGCGGGATGTTCGTGGACATCCCGACGGCGATACCCGACGAGCCGTTGACGAGCAAGTTCGGGAACGACGACGGGAGGACCGTCGGTTCCTGCTTGCGGTCGTCGTAGTTGGACTGGAAGTCGACAGTGTCCTTGTCGATGTCCGCGAGGAGTTCCTCTGCGATAGAGGACATCCGCGCTTCCGTGTACCGCATGGCGGCCGGCGGGTCGCCGTCGACAGACCCGAAGTTCCCCTGTCCGTCGACGAGGGGATAGCGCATGGAGAAGTCCTGTGCCATGCGTGCGAGGGTGTCGTAGATTGCAGAGTCGCCGTGTGGGTGGTAGTCACCCATCGTCTCGCCCACGATGGACGAGGACTTCCGGTGTGACGAGTTGGAGGTCACGCCTGCCTGGTGCATCGCATAGAGGATGCGCCGGTGGACCGGCTTGAGGCCGTCGCGGACGTCCGGGAGGGCGCGTCCCGCGATGACCGACATCGCGTAGTCGATGTACGACTGCTCCATCTCGTCTTCGATGCGAGCGTTTCTAATCTCCGCCGCGATGCCCGCGCCGGGTTCGAATGAATCAGGTGCGTCAGAACTCATATCAGATATCTACCCACTCGGCTTCGGTCGCGTGTTCCTTGATGAACTCTTTTCGAGGCTCGACAGCGTCGCCCATCAGGATGTTGAACATTCGGTCGGCCGCTGCGGCGTCCTCGATAGTGATGCGCTTGAGAACGCGGTTTTCGGGCTTCATCGTCGTCTCCCACAGTTGGTCGGGGTTCATCTCACCGAGACCCTTGAACCGCTGGACCTGCGTGGGGTTGCCGTTACACTTCTCTTCGATGATACGGTCACGCTCGGCCTCGTTCATGGCGTCGTAGGTGTTGCCACGGTAGCGAACGCGGTAGAGCGGTGGTTGCGCTGCGTAGACGTAGCCTGCTTCGATGAGCGGGCGCATGTGCCGGTAGAGCAGGGTGAGGAGCAGCGTCCGGATGTGTGCCCCGTCGACGTCGGCGTCAGTCATCAGGATGATACGGTTGTACCGTGCGTCCTCGATGTCGAACTCGTCACCGATGCCAGCGCCGATGGCGGTGATGAGCGCGCGAACCTCGTTGTTCTGGAGGATACGGTCGAGACGGTGTTTCTCGACGTTCAGAATCTTCCCACGGAGGGGGAGAATCGCCTGGAACTTGCGGTCGCGGCCCTGTTTTGCCGACCCGCCTGCGGAGTCACCCTCGACGACGAACAGCTCGGACTCCGAGGGGTCGCGCGTCTGGCAGTCTGCGAGTTTGCCGGGCAGCGACGTGGATTCGAGTGCGGATTTCCGTCGCGTGAGTTCTTCGGCCTGCTTCGCGGCTTTCCGGGCGCGCGCCGCCTCGACGGCCTTCGAGATGATGGCCTGTGCGACGTTCGGATTCTCCTCGAAGTAGGTGCCGAGTTTCTCGTGGGTGACGCTCTCGACGATTCCGCGGACTTCGGAGTTGCCGAGTTTCGTCTTCGTCTGTCCCTCGAACTGCGGGTCGGGGTGCTTGACGGAGATGACGGCGGTGAGGCCCTCACGAACGTCTTCGCCGCGGAGGTTGTCACCGTCGAGGTCCGAGAGCATCCCTTCGGAGTTCGCGTAGTCGTTGACGACGCGGGTCAGCGCCGTCTTGAATCCGGTCAGGTGCGACCCACCCTCACGGGTGTTGATGTTGTTCGCGAAGGCGTGGATGGAACCTTGTAACTCGTCGGTCGCCTGCATGGCGATTTCGACGGCGATGCCCTCGGACTCGTCTTCGTAGTAGATGACGTCGTCGTGGAGCGAGGTCTTCGTCTCGTCGAGGTATTCGACGAACTCGCGGATACCACCCTCGAAGAGGAAGGTACTCGATTCGTCGGTGCGCTCGTCGGTGAGCGTGATTTCGACGCCGGAGTTGAGGAACGCGAGTTCTCGAAGGCGGTTTTCGAGCGTCTTGAACTCGAACTCGTCCGTCTCGAAGATATCGCCGTCGGGCCAGAACCGAATGACCGTCCCGGTATCTTCGTCGGGTTCGAGGTCGCGGACGCGTTCGAATTCGTCGGGGAGTGGCTCACCGAGTTCGAAGCGGTGTCGCCAGAGCGCACCGTCACGCTTGACTTCGACCTGCAACTCCTTCGAGAGCGCGTTGACGACGGAGACACCGACGCCGTGGAGACCCCCGGAGACCTGGTAGGATTTGTTGTCGAACTTCCCACCGGCGTGGAGGATGGTCATGATGACTTCCAGCGCGGGTCGGTCGTACTGTTCGTGCGTATCCACCGGGATACCGCGGCCATTGTCTGAGACGCTAACTGACCCGTCTTCGTGAAGGGTCACTTCGATAGCGTCACAGTGCCCCGCGAGCGCTTCGTCGATGGAGTTGTCGACGACTTCGTAGACGAGGTGATGGAGTCCGCGAGAATCGGTGGACCCGATGTACATCGCCGGACGCTTCCGAACGGCCTCGAGCCCTTCGAGGACCTGAATCTGTCCGGCCCCGTACTCGTTATCCTGTGACATCTGAAATGGCCTAGGATAGCCCGTCCCTTAAAGCCTCGCACGCGCGGGCGCGAACTATTTACAGTAGCGTCGCTGTGACCTGTCGGTCCCGACATCGTCGGCCGATTTTCGCGCTCGTGTGACTCGCACACTGAGAGACGACGGTGCCACACCGTTCACTTTCACCCTGGTGCCGGTGAGTACTTAACGCGGGACTGGGTAGATGCGGCACAGGAAATGACGTCGTTCCAGTCGACGCTCGGTGAAGACGAGGGGATTGCAGAGGAGTTGGCGAAAGGCCAGCGAGAGATCTCCATCGCCGAGTTCTTCGAAAAGAACAAGCACATGTTGGGCTTCGACAGTGGAGCCCGCGGGTTGGTCACCGCCGTCAAGGAGGCTGTGGACAACGCGCTCGACGCCACGGAAGAGGCGGGTATCCAACCCGACATCTACGTGGAAATTAGCGAGGTACGCGACTACTACCGCCTCGTCATCGAAGACAACGGGCCGGGCATCACGAAAGAACAGGTGCCCAAAGTGTTCGGGAAACTCCTCTATGGGTCTCGTTTCCACGCACGCGAACAGTCCCGTGGTCAGCAGGGTATCGGTATCTCCGCGGCAGTTCTCTACTCACAACTGACCAGCGGGAAGCCAGCGAAGATTACGAGTCGGACGCAGGGCTCTGCGGACGCCGAATACTTCGAACTCGTCATCGACACGGACAAGAACGAACCCGAGATTCGAACGTCGAAGACCACGTCGTGGGACCGCCCACACGGGACGCGAATCGAGTTAGAGATGGAAGCGAACATGCGGGCACGCCAGCAACTCCACGACTACATTCTCCACACGGCAGTCGTGAACCCGCACGCACGCTTCGAACTCCGAGAACCCGGCCTCGACGAACCGATGAAGTTCGAGCGGGCGACCGACCAACTCCCGGCACAGACGACCGAGATTCGCCCGCACCCTCACGGGGTCGAACTCGGGACACTGCTGAAGATGCTCGCCGCGACGGAGTCGTACTCTGTCTCCGGATTCCTCCAAGAGGAGTTCACCCGCGTCGGGGCGAAGACCTCCAGCAAGGTCATCGACGCCTTCCGCGACCGGCACTTCGGCCGCGAGATGACGTGGAAGACGCCGGCCAAACACGAAGCAGGCGAACTCGTCGCCGTCGTCGAAGACGCCGTCGCCAACAAAGGCAAAGGGCCGACGGCCGCGTTCGCCGAAGAACTCGTGGACATCGTCGTCGGCAAAGACCGCATCGCACACGAGGAACTCGTAGACATCGTCGGCAACGTCGCCGAGTCTGTCGGTGAGGAGACGGACACGTCGTTCGGTGAGACGGTCCAAGAGAACGTCGTCGAAGCGGTGTGGCCCGTCCTCACCGAGAACCGCGCAGACGACATCTACAGCATCGTCGACGAGGTGACGACGACGAAGAAGAGCGACGCCGGCAAGGTGTCGATTGCACGGTCGATTGCGACGCAGTTCGCCGAGACGACCGGCCCTGCGGACCGCGCCACCCACGACGACGTCAAAGAGTTCGTCACGTGGGCGGCCGAGCGAACCAAAGAACGCGAAGACGAGACGTACGGTGAGACTGCCCGCGAGAACATCATCGACGCGCTCTGGTCGCGCATGCGAACCGTCTCGGACGACGTGCCGAAAGTCCGCGACATCGCCGACGACAGAGACGTCGCGCGGGACTTGCTCGAAGGGATGCGCGAGACGGACATCCTCGCACCGCCGACCGACTGTCTGTCGCCCATCACTGCCGAACTCGTCGAAGAAGGGCTGAAAAAGGAGTTCGACGCCGACTTCTATGCCGCGGCAACCCGTGACGCGGAAGTCCACGGCGGCGACCCGTTCATCGTCGAAGCGGGCATCGCCTACGGCGGCGAACTGAAATCCGAGGGCAGCATCGACTTGCTCCGGTTCGCGAACCGTGTCCCCCTCGTCTACCAGCAGGGTGCGTGTACCATCACGCACGTCGTGAAGGACATCGGATGGCGAAACTACGGCCTCGACCAACCGGGTGGCAGCGGCATGCCGAACGGCCCCGCCGTCCTCATGGTTCACGTCGCCTCCACGAACGTTCCGTTCACGAGTGAGTCGAAAGACGCACTCGCCGACGTTCCGGCGATTCAAGACGAGGTCGAACTGGCCATCCGTGAGGCAGCACGCGAACTCAAATCCTACCTCTCGAAGCGCCGGTCGCTCCAGAAGCGCCGGAAGAAACAGGACGTGCTCGGTCGCATCCTCCCGCAGATGGCGACGAAACTCTCGGAGGTCACCGGCCGCGAGGAACCGAACATCGAGGGTGCACTGGCCCGCATCATGAACAACGTGAGTGTCGACCGTGAAGTCGAAGACGGCACGGTGACGCTCACGGTGAAGAACTACTCCAGCACCAACGAGACGCCCGACATCACCGATATCGTCTCTGCCGAACCGAGCGGTCTCAACGGAGAGGCGACGGTGGTCGACCTCGACGGCGAGTGGTTCGTCAAGTGGAGTCCCGAGGTGTCGTCCGGTGAGTCGGCGACACTCACGTACTCGGTTGCACAGGACGCGTCGTTCGACATCAACGTCGACGGCGTCGAAGCAGAGAAACTCACGGTGAACGCATAATGGCATCCGAATCCAAGACGTCCGAGGAGATCGCCCGCGAACGGCTTATCGACCTCGCAGCGGAGTTCTACGACCAGTTCGACCGCGGGGAGATTCCCGAGATGAAGCTCCCGACGCGGACGAAGAGCAACATCGAATACGACGAAGACTCGCACGTGTGGGTCTACGGCGACCGAACCTCGACGCGGTCGGCAAACAGCGTCCGCGGCGCGCGGAAACTGCTGAAAGCCACGTACACCATCGAGTTCCTCGCGCGCCAACTCGACGAGGACCGCTCGTCCACCCTTCGTGAACTCTACTACCTCTCTGAGTCGTGGGACGCCGAGGAGGCGCACTTCTCCGACCAGGACGAGTCGAACCAACTCGTCGAAGACCTCGAAATCGTCTCGAACGTCACGCGTGAGGACCTCCACATGCGGCCCGAAGAGTCGGGTGCGACGCTCATGGGTCCATTGAAGATCCGTGAACAGACGCGCCGTGGCGAACGCGAGATTCACTGTCAGGGCGACGTCGGCGAAGGTGGCTACCAGATTCCGAACAACCCCGATACCATCGACTTCCTCGAACACGACATCGACTTCGTGATGTGCGTCGAGACCGGTGGTATGCGTGACCGCCTCATCGAAAACGGATTCGACGAGGACTACAACGCGCTTATCGTCCACCTGAAGGGACAACCGGCCCGTGCGACCCGTCGCATCACCAAGCGACTCCACGACGAACTCGACCTGCCCGTCGTGGTCTTCACAGACGGTGACCCGTGGTCGTACCGCATCTTCGGCTCTGTCGCCTACGGGTCCATCAAGTCGGCACACCTCTCTGAGTACCTCGCCACGCCGGAAGCCCGGTTCGTGGGTATCCAACCGCAGGATATCGTCGACTACGACCTGCCGACCGACCCACTCGCGGACTCGGACATCAACGCCCTCCAGTCGGAACTCGAAGACCCGCGCTTCATGACCGACTACTGGGAAGAACAAATCGAGCTGCAACTCGACATCGGGAAGAAGGCAGAACAGCAGGCACTCGCGGCCCGCGGGCTGGACTTCGTCACCGACGAATATCTGCCCACGCGTCTCGACGAGATGGGCATCATCTAACGAGGAGGGACGCGGTTCGGGTGCGCACTTCGGTGGACCCGCTTACGGATAGAGGCCGTCACCGCGGAACCCTTCGAAGAAGCGCTTGACGATTCCGTTGAGTTTTCTCGGCTCGCTCGTCGCGAGGTTGTGACCAACGCCTGTGAACAGTGCGAGCGTCGAATCGTCGATTCCGTCTTTTAGCTCGCGGATTCGAGGTTCGGGGAACAGTCGGTCTGCGCTGCCCGCCGCGACGAGGGTCGGTGCGGTGATGCTGTCGAGAACCTCCCGGGAGTCGTGTTCGAGACTGGCGGTACAGGAGAGGACCACGTCGGCAGGAACCTCCGGACGGAAGTCGGCGAATCGACCGGCGAATTCGATGAGCGGTGGGGCGATGGTCTTCTCGTAGCCATCTGCTGCTTCCCGCTCGGTGTCTGCGAGAACGTCGCTCCACTTGCCTTTTCCTGCCCAGTTCCGCCATCGCTTCACCGCTTCTTCGCCGTGGCCACCGAGACGAGTCCCGGCCGAGACGATGGCGACAGACCCGACGTAGTCGGGGTAGTCTGCGGCGAGATACTGGGCGACGAGGCCACCCATCGAGACGCCGATAACGTCTGCGGGCCACAGGTCTTCTTCGTCGATGATGGTCGCGTATGCGGCCGCCATATCCCGAGTCGACGACCCGACAGGGAGGTGTTTGCGCCGGCCGACGACCCAGACGTCACGGTCGGAGAACTCACGGAAGAGACCGGTGAGCGCCATCGCTGTGCTTCGGTTCGGTTCGCCACGCTGGAAGGCGTCGGAGAGGCCGGGGAGGACGAGCAGTGGGTCGCCGTCGACGTCACCAAAGCGGTAGTAGGGACGCCGGCCGTCGAGCATGCCGTAGTCGAGGTCCATGCTTCGATAGACGGCGCGATGTGGCAAAACCGTTCTGTCCAGTTACACCTTCGAGCGCAGAGAACCGAACGACGGTGCTGCCGAGCGGTGCTAGACCTGTTCGGGGTCGTCGAGGACGACCGGAATCCCACGTTTTGCCACGTCAACGACGAACGCTTCTTCGTCTGCTTCGAGGAGTGGAATCGTATCGTAGTGGATGGGCAACACGAGGTCGGGGTCCAGCGTCTCCGCGAGGTCGGCGGCCTCGTGGCGGTCCATCACGACCGTCCCGCCGATGTTCGCGAGGAATAGCGAGACTTCGAGATGCTCGAAGCCCTCCAGCACGTCGGAGTCGCCCGGCCAGAAGACGGTCCGGTCGCCGATAGAGATGTGGAACGCACAGCCCAGTCCGCGCGGGTGGTGTGGTTCGCCGTTCTCCTTGACGTGCGGGCCGTCCGGGTCGTTGAACGCCGGGAGTGTCCACACGTCGACGCCGCCGACGGTGAGGTAGTCTTCGTCGCTGACGCGAATCGTCTCGTACGGAAGTTCTTCGACTGGCGTCACGTCGCGGTCGATGTTTGCGGCGTCGACGCCCTCGAATGCCACGACGGTCGCATCACTGTCGGCGACCTGTTCGATGGCATCCGAGTCGTAGTGGTGGTCGTGCGTGACGAGAATCAGGTCGCCGTCGCGGGCGTAGTAGTCGTCGAGGACGCCGTAGCGTCCGGGGTCGAAGTAGACGACGAAGCCATCTTGGGACTCGATTCGGACCGTGGCGTAGCCAAGCCACGAGACGGAGAGGCCGTCGTGTTTGATGCTCATAGGCGTGAGGTGGGCCTGCCGGATGAAAAACGCGACTACTGCGACACGAGCGAGACGTCCGAATCGACTGCGAGTGTCGCAGACTACTGCGATTCCGCTAGTCGCTCGACGCGTTCGAGCGTGTCTGCTGTCTCTGCAGTCTTGTCTTCCCGAACGGTGACGAATCGTGGGAACCGGAGCGCGTACCCCGACGAGTACGTCGGTGACTGCTGAATCTCCTCGTAGCCGACTTCGAAGACGACCGACGGGCGGATATCGACATCTTTGCCGGACTCCTGTTCGATTTCGGGTTCGAGGAGGTCGGTGAGTTCGACGAGTTGCTCGTCGGTGATTCCTGTCGCAACCTTTCCGATGGTCTCGAATCCGTCACCATCGCCCGTCTCGCTGTCGACGCGGGCCGAAAGCAGGAACGTTCCGAGGAACTTGGCTCGGCGGCCTTCGCCCCACTCGGCGCCGGTGACGACGAGGTCCAGCGTCTCCACGTCGGGTTTCCGTTTCAGCCAGTTCTTCCCGCGGTCACCCGGCGAGTACGGAGCGTCGGGATTCTTCAGCATGATTCCCTCGTGGCCAGTGTCGAGTGCCTCGGTCTCGTAGGCGGCGATTTCGTCGGCGTCCTCCGAGAGAAGCAGGTCGGAGACGGCGTCCGACTCCGGTCCGAGAACCGTCGCCAGTCGGTCGTGTCGAGTCGTCAGTGGTTCGGTCAACAGGTCGTCGCCGGCTGCGTGGAGGCAGTCGAACGCCCGGAGTTCGACGCGGACCTCCTCGCGCATCCGCCCGACGTCGTGTTTGCGGCGGAACCGGCGGAGAATCTCCTGAAACGGAAGTGGTTCGCCGTCGTCGTCCATCGCGACGACCTCGCCATCGAGGATGACCGGGTCGTCGACGGTCTCTTCGACGAACTCGACGACTTCGGGGAGCGGGTCCGTCACGTCCTCCATGTTCCGCGAGAACAACGACACGTTGCCGGATTCGTCGTGATGGACCTGCACGCGAGCGCCGTCGAACTTGGTCTCGACGGCAACAGCGTCCCACTCTTCGAGTGCATCTGCCGCCGTGCCGGCCTGCGCGAGCATCGCCTGAACCGGTCGACCGACTTCGAGGCGTACCTCGTCGAGGCCTGCTTCGCCCTCGTTGCGCGTAATCTCTGCGACCATGCCGTAGTCGTTCGAGACTTGCAGGGCCCGCGCGACGCTCGCGATGGCGCCGTCGCGTCGTTCACGGGCGGCCGCCTCCGTCTCTGAATCAGTGTCGTCGTCGCGGATTGCGACCGCGTCTTCGGGCGCGACGAGGAACGCTTCGGCGATCGCGTCGCGGACGCTCCCTTCACCGACGCCGATTCGCATCTCCGAGAGGACGAGTCGTGCGAGGAAGCGCGCTTCGTCCGGTTCGGTTCGGTTGAACAGGCCGTAGAGTGTCTTGAGCTTCGTATCTTCACTCCCAGACCCCGAGGCAGCGGCGAGCGCACGAAGCTCGGAATCGAGCTCGGCGACAGTGAGAGTGTCCTGCCCACCGCCTCCGAACGCAGCGAGGCCGCGTTGGCCACCGAAATCGTAACTCGCGGCGACGGCACCAATCTCGCCGAGGTCCGCGAGTCGGTCTTCGACGTCGTCCGCAGAGACGTTCGGTCCCGCAGCGCGGGCAATCGCCTCGTGGCAGAGGCGGGGGCCGATATCGAGCGTCGTCGAGTCCCACGCCGGGAAGACGCGTCCTTGCACGAATCGGGCGACCGTCGAGAGGTCGTCACCCGAGTCGCGAAACAGGTCGGAGAGGAGCGAGACGACGGCGAGGTCCGCGCTCTCTGTCTCGATTTCGGCGGCGCGGGTTGCGAACTCGGCGAACTGCATCGACCGTGACTATCCCCTCCCGGGGCAAAAGCACCTCGACAGTCGTCGGTGATGTGATTCGCTGTCGAACGCAGTCGGTGCCGGGACGTTCAAGGGTCTCGACGTACGAACGCCCGGTATGAGCGACGACCTCGCAGAGCGCGTCGAAGACGTGCTCGCGGTCGACGCGGCCGAATTCGAAGCGCAGGCGAAAGCCGACGGCGAAGTGCTCAAGCGCGAACTGCGCGAGGGCACCTTCGACAACCATCAGTCCATCGTCGGACTGGAGTACGAGTTCTACGCCGTCTCTGACGGCCGATGGTCCGCAAGTGAAGATGACGTGCACGCACTGATGCGGGTGCCACGCCGACTACTCGGCCTCATGGGCTTCGAGAAGGAACTGGGTCTACACAACGCCGAGATGACGACGAGTCCGCAACCGCTCAATCCGCACGGGCTTCGCGCGCAGGAGTCCGAGGTTCGCGCTCGACTCGACGCCGCCCTCGATTGCGCCGCCGCCGAGGGAATGCGCCTCGTCTCCGACGGGATGTGGAGTATCCCACCCGCGGGTGAGACCGCTCGCGAGTACCTCACGGATTCTGTCACCGACGGCGGTGTCCGCCTCGCGACGAACATGAGCAACTCGGACCGCTACCACGCGATGGCCAACGGACCGACTGCTCCCGATTCGTTCTCCTTAGAGGCGCCGCACGTCTCGCTCGAATCGGATACGGTGATGCCCGAGGCACTCATCACGTCCATCCAACCGCACTATCAGGTCCCCCACGCGGCCGACCTCCCGCACTTCTTCAACTACGCGCTCCGCGTCGCCGGACCGCTCCTCGCGCTCGGGGTCAACTCGCCGTTCTTCCCGGCCGACCTCTACGACGACGATGCGACAGCCGAGGAGATTCTCGCCGACGGATGGGACGAACACCGTATCGCCGTCTTCGAGTCGGTCCTCAACTCCGGCGACCACGAGAAGGTCACGTTCCCGGGAGACCTCGATACCGTCGAAGACGCCGTCGACCGTGTCGTCGCCGACTCGACGATGGTCCCCATGTCCGTCGCGCGTGGGGACCGCTTCGACGACGAGTTCGCCACGCTCCGCCGGAAACACGGGACCTACTGGCGGTGGGTCCGTCCGGTGTTCGACGGCGCAACTCGGTCGTCGGCGAACGCGCGCATCGAGTTCCGACCAATCGCTGGCCAACCGACCGTCCGCGACTCCGTCGCCTTCCAAGCCGCGTTCGCGGGCCTGATGGAGCGTCTCCCACGGCAGGACCACCCCGTCATCGACCTCGACTGGGACGTGGCGAACGAGAACTTCTACACGGCGATGCGCGAGGGCCCGCACGGCGACCTCCAGTGGATAGACATCGATGGCAACGAGGTTGCAGGCGCGGAACTTTACGAAGACCTGCTCGTACACGCGCGCGACGGCCTTCGACTGGCCGGGTGTACGGAAGAAGAGGCGAACTACTACCTCGAACCCCTGCGGAAGCGCGTCGAGACGGGCGTCACTCCCGCCGACTGGAAACGCGAACGGGTGCGCGAACACCTCGACAGTGGTGCCGACTTCGAGGCCGCGCTCCGCGAGATGCAGCGTGAGTATGTCGAAAAACAGTCAGATACGCTCCTCGAGGGTGCCTTCGCGGACTGGTTCTGAGACGGCGGAGAGACGAACTCCGCCCACCGGTTCGGTTACGTGGTGGGTACGAAGTACGCGTCGTCGTCCATCGTGTGCGTGATTTCTTCGAGTCTCCCGCCGTCGCAGGTGTCGCACTCTCTCTGGGCCTCGGGGAGTGCGTAGACGGTGTCACACCGGACACAGGCGAAGAATCTCAATCCGAGCACGAGCGGGGTTCGTGGTCGGTGGAGATAAACTGGACACTGAGCGAGTCCTGCGGGTACGAACGTCGTCGAAAGCGGAGAGAAAGCGAGAGGTGCCTTATTCGAGGCCTTCGAAGTTCTGGTGGCGCTGGATGTCGACGCCGTCTTCGGTGACGACGGCGAGGTTGATGCCGTTACCCGACGCGAGGTCACGCTCGACTGCCGCGCGGATGGCGTTCGTCGCAACCTGCTTCGCTTCGTCGACGGTCAGGTCGTCTTTGTACTCTCGTTCGAGGACACCGAGGGCGTACTGACTGCCGGAGCCAGTGACGGTGTACTCTTCTTCGAGGACGGACCCTGCGGGGTCGATGCTGTAGATGTGGCCGCCTTCTTCGTCGACGCCGCCGAGGATGGGCTGGACGATGTAGAAGCCACCGGAGCGCAGGAAGTTGCCGACGAGCGTCGACAGCGCCTTCATGCTCATGTCTTCGCCGCGACGGGCCTCGTAGAGGCGGACTTCCGCGCGGAGCGAACTAATGAGCGACTGGGCGGCCGAGACGGACCCAGCGATGGTCAGTGCACCCGTCGGGTGAATCTCTTCGACCTTCTGGACGTCCTTCGACGAGACCATGTAGCCCATGCTCGCGCGCATGTCGGTCGCGAGGACGACGCCCTCGTCCGTTTTGATGCCGACGGTCGTCGTTCCAGTCTTCGTCTCTTTGTCACCGAGTGATTCGGCTCGACGCTCGGCGTGTGGGAACTCGCCGAGTTCGGGGCCGAACACGTTCGAGTGGTCGCCGTTGAGCGAATCGAGACGGCCGGAGAACTCGTCGTGAGTCGGGGTACGCATTGTCTGCGATTGCACTTCGGCGCTGATAAATGCAACCCTTCACCTCGCCGTTGCCGGTGTTGCGCTGTCTGACGCCTGTCATCGGCCGCGTCGCTCTTCGGAGGACGAGATTGTCAAAATGTGGCGTGTGACCCGGGTTAGCGGGCCGCAGCGCGTTCGTATGCGTTACCAGTCGTCTCGACGAGACGACGAATTGGGAGGGTCACGCCCATTCGGCGGGCAGCGAGTGCAATCGGCAGCAGCGCGATTCCGGTCGCGACTGACAGCTGATAGGCGGCGAATAGGACGTATTTCGTCAAGCGGTGGATCATTACCGTGTGTCCTCAGTTGGGGCTCGGGCGACCCCTGATTATAAAGCTTCTCACCTCGGCGAAAAGCCACCTCGCCGCTGTCTTGCGATTCAAGTACACTTGTACATTCTCCAACACGAGCGACTATTCCAGGTGGGTAGTGCGTGGCCAGTCTGGTGCATTCTCATAACTTATGGAGATAATATCGGTTGCATGCGCAGTAGGTGCGCGCTCGCGTCGGATTTTGAGAGTTTCGTCGGCAGGTGACTTCTACGTGAGAATTTCACACGGGTGGAACTCTCTCTCACCCGTCCGCGCGAACCACAAGACACGAAACCCCACGGGCGCGTAACGAATGTATGAGCAACTATCTCGTCGCGATGGAGGCGGCCTGGTTAGTTCGGGACGTCGAAGACATCGACGACGCCATTGGTGTCGCCGTCAGCGAGGCCGGAAAGCGCCTCAACGAAAAAGACAAAGAGTACGTCGAAGTCGAAGTCGGTGCGACGCCGTGTCCGGCCTGTGGCGAACCGTTCGACTCCGCGTTCATCGCGGCAAACACCGCACTCGTCGGTCTCCTCCTCGAGATCAAGATCTTCAACGCGGACGGCGAGAAACACGCCTCGCGAATCGCGAAGAGCGAAGTCGGTGGCGCACTCCGTGACGTTCCCCTCGACGTCATCGACATCATGGAGTTCGAGTCCGACGAAGACGCCTGAGCGACCAGAACCTTTTTTCATAACCGTGGGTTATCCCTCGGCATGGAACTCCCCACGCCGCAGGACCTACGGGAACGCCGCAAGTCACTGGAGTTGACCCAGAGTAAACTCGCCGATATGGCGGGTGTCTCGCAACCCCTCATCGCCCGTATCGAGGGCGGTGACGTCGACCCACGGCTTTCGACGCTCCGTCGAATCGTCGAAGCACTCGACGAAGCGGAGGGTCGCATCGTCCGCGCAGAAGACATCATGAACACGAAGGTTCGGAGCGTCGCGCCCGACAACTCCGTCCTCGAAGCACGCGACATGATGCTCGACGCCGGATTCTCGCAGCTGCCGGTCATCGAAAACGGCCGTCCGCTCGGCATCATCTCCAACGCGGACATTCGCCACGTCCAAGAAGACAACGTCGCAGAGCGCCCGGTCAACGAGGTCATGTCCGAGAGCATCACGACGGTCGAACCTGAGACGACGCTCGACGAAGTCGGTGTCTACCTCGACCACAACTCTGCGATTCTCGTCGTCGAGGGTGGCGAGACGGTCGGAATCATCACTGAAGCAGACATCGCCGCGCATATCTAACGTCGGCAGACGCGCTACTGGGGTGCTACTGACGGCAGACGCGCTGCCGGTGCGCTATCGACGACGGACGACGAGGGGAGTCGCTCCGTCCGGTTGGGTCGTCATCTCGGGTGTGATTCCGAGCGGTTCGTCTGTCCCCCACTCGAGTTCGAACTCGCGGAGGACCGTCGCGAGGACGAGTTTTGCCTCGGTGAGGGCGAACGCCCGGCCGAGACAACTCCGTGGACCGGCACCGAAGGGCAGATACGCGTACTTCGGTCGGTCACTGGCTTCGGTCCATCGCTCGGGACGGAACTCGAGTGGGTCGTCGTACCAGCGTTCGTCGCGGTGGAGACGGAGGACAGAGAGTTGCACGTCGGTCCCTGCAGGAATAGTACATTCACCGACCGAGAATGAACGCGTCGTCTCACGAGGAATCGTGTGTATGGGTGGGTACAGCCGAAGTGATTCTTTGATAATCCGTTCGAGGACGGCGAGGTCGTCTAGCGCACCTGCTGTCACTGGACCGTCTCCGACGACGCGGTCGACTTCGCGGGTCGCGCGGTCGTGAATGTCCGGGTTCGTCGCCAGTGCGTAGAACGTGAACGTGAGCGCAAGCGCTGTTGACTCGTGACCGGCGAAGATTATCCCAATGAGTTGGTCCTCCATCGACTCGATAGTTTCCGGATAGTCACTCCCGAGTGCAGTGGCAAGTTGTGCTGCGAGACTCCCTTTGTCCGCCGTCTCAACGAGGCTCTGTATCTCCTCGCGGAGAATATCCTTCGCCTTGTCGAAGCGGCGGCGGCTCGGTGTCGGAATCCAGTCGGGAAGCACCCACGACGACGGCGTGAACCGTTCGTTGAGGCTGTCTGCGGCGTGGCGTAATCGGTCGTCACCATCCAGTTCGAGTTCACGCCCGAGGATTGTCACGAAGATAATGTCCAGCGTGAGATTCTTCATCTCGGATTCGGCCGAAAGTGTTCCCTCGTCGGGCCACTCTGTGAGTCGGCGTTCGACTTGTTCGCGCATCTGCGGAACGTAGGCAGACACACGGTCCCAGCGGAAGAATGGGTCTAATTTGTCCCGTTGGCGGCGCCATTTGTCGCCTTCTGTTGCGAAGATACCGTCACCGAACGCTGCGTCGAACTCGTCTCCCTTCGAGACGGCGTCTCGGTTGGTCACCAGTGTTCGTTCGAAGTGGTCCGGATGTGCGAGAACGTATATCTCGTCCATACCCAGAATGTCGAGACCGACGGCGCCGTCGACGCCGTGGTCAGCCAAGAGGTCGTCGATGAACCCAAACGGGTCGGCCGCAAACTCGACGGTGTGTCCGAGAAACGGCAATCCGTCGGGTGTCGGCGGTCGTCGTGTCATAGCTCTTCTATGAAAAACCGCACTGAAGAATGGTTCGTCTCGCTACAGGTCGAGGCCGCGAATCGAGACACCTTCGCCCGGTTCGACGTGGCCGATGATGCGACCGTCTGTCGCCTCGACGAGTGCTTCGGCGTTGGCTTCGGGCACCGCAGCGACGAACCCAGTTCCCATGTTGAACGTCTTGTGCATCTCTTCGTCGGAGACGCCGCCTTTCTCCTGGATGAACTCGAACACCGGCTGTGGGTCGAACGCGTCTTCGACGACGTAGTGGAAGTCACCCATCCGTTCGAGGTTGGTCCAGCCACCGCCAGTGACGTGGGCCGCGGCGCGCGTCTCTGCGGCGCGCAGGTCGTCGAGGAGATACGTGTAGATTCGCGTGGGTTCGAGGAGGGCCTCACCGACCGTCTCGTAGTCGTCGCCCTCCCAGTCGTCGTCGTAGTCGCCATCGGACGTGGCGGCTTTGCGCGCGAGGGTGAGCCCGTTCGAGTGGATGCCCGACGACGGGAACCCGACGAGCACGTCGCCCGGTTCGGCCTCGCCCGGGAAGATTGCGTCTTTCTTGGCGAGTCCAGCGCAGGTCCCGGCGAGGTCGAGTCCGTTGATGACCTCGGGCATGACGGCCGTCTCGCCGCCGACGAGTTCGATGTCTGCTTCTTCGGCACCCGCTGCGAGGCCCTGTCCAACTTGTTCCGCGAACGTTTCGTCCGGCGCGTCGACTGCGAGGTAGTCCACGAACGCGACGGGGCGAACGCCTGCGGCGACGAGGTCGTTGGCGTTCATCGCGATGCAGTCGATGCCGACTGTCGAGTAATCGCTGAGTGCTTCGGCGACGAGGAGTTTCGTCCCGACGCCGTCGGTCGCGAGTCCGAGATAGCGGTCGCCGATATCGAGCAGACCGGCGTAGTCGCCCGACCCGCCGCCGACCTGTGCGACGAGCGCCGCGGTGGCGGCCTCACTCGCCTCGATATCGACACCAGCCTCGGCGTACGTCATCCCCTCGGAGTCGTCTTTCGTCATGTTCGTGTACGAGATAGGCCGAAATATAAAATCACAGGGTACGAGTGATGCACGAATTCGCATACATTTGCTGAGTCTGTCGTTCGTGAGGGCGGCAGTCGTCTCACCGGGTGTGAGTTCCAGATGTCTCGCTCGTCGCCGACAAACTCGCCCCGCACGTCGCCACCCAACTTGCCCCGCTCGTCCCCGCCCCAGCCTGTCCCGAACGTCGACCAGTTGGTTCCGCCGGACATTCCTGTAATTCGAACCTGTCACCGGTCGGTTTGTCCTGTCTGATGTGCCTGTCTCTCCCAATTCAGAGAAAAAGAACGAGAGGCGTTTATGAACTTTCTCGGCGTCTCTCACGAAGTTATAAAACGTTTCAAAACGGTCCTAACCGCGTTTTTTCGGTGGCTAAAGAGTGTGAAAACCATCCGAATTTACCCTAACGCTCGGCCCCTTATATGATGGTTCCAGCCGTATGGATGAATGACGATGTCCGGAATACCCTCCACCACCGACTCGATCGCCCTCGACTTCGCCTCCACTGTGGGCCGACTCGCGTTCGAACCGCTCGAAACTGTCGCCTTCTGGTCGGCAGTCGCCCTCCCAATCGCGTACCTCCCACTGCTCGCGAATGGTCTCTCCTCCGCTGACGTGCCCCTGTTCGTCGGCTTACTGGCCCTACACGCGGCTGCCCTGGTCCTCGGACGCGGTCACGGACAGAACTAACCGAGACACTCGTCACACCCACCACACGTCGACCACTCCCCTCGACCGGACTCGTCTCGGTGCCCCTCAATACGCCCGTCCCCTCCGGGCGTCGATTGGTCCCGTTCACCACCACAACCGAAACTGCAACGACATCGTCCCCCTCAACGACTGCAACGACATCTGTTCTCTGTGGTTCTCCATTGCTCTCTGCTGGTCTATCGACTCGTCGCCTGACCTCGTCTGCATGTACTAGCTGAACAAAAAAAGCGGGCTCGGCGAGCGGGGGTTCAGAACCCGACGAAGAGCAAGAGCCCCACTGTGAGGAGGATCGAGACAACGAGTACGACCGCGAAGACAGGCGTGCTCCACGCTTTGACCGTCCGGCCGTCGAGCGACGCGAACGGGAGCATGTTGAACGCCGCGAGGAACGCGTTGATGACGAGGCCGCGCGCGCCGACGAGTTCGAGCACGCCAGACCCGAGGACGACGCCTGCGACGAAGAGCGGCGCAAAGGCAAAGAGGAGCAGTAGGTTCGTCGCCGGCCCAGCGAGTGCGATAAGTCCGTGTTCACGCTCCGTGAGCATCCCGCGGTGGTATACGGCACCAGGTGCGGCGAAGATGAACCCCACAAGCGCGCTCATGATGGCGATACCGAGCATCCCGTAGTCGGCGCGGAACTCGGCGAGTTGTCCGAATCGAACGGCGACGACCTTGTGTGCGACTTCGTGGAGGAGGAAACCCACACCTGCGGTGAGCAGGCTCACGACGAGCGCGAGGCCAAACGACCCACCAAAGAGCATCGAGATGGCTCGCTGGCCGCCGCCGGCGAAGAAGATGGCGAACGCGACGCCGAGTGCGAGCCACGCGACCACGAGGTCACGAAGTTCGCGCGAGGAGAAGCTGATGTTCACGTGAGGGTCCTCCAGATGAGGTCGGCGCTGTTCGCTGCCCCATCGAGCATCAGGTTCGTGACGCCGGTGACGCCGCCGAGGTCAGCCGCGATGACCGGGAGGACGTAGGTGACGAAGAGGAAACTCGCGATGATACTCCCGATGTTCGTCATCGCCACGACCATGATGAGTTTGAACAGCGGCACGTCGAACAACTGTCCGATGAGGTCCGCAATCGGCGTCTCCTCGTCGGAGAGAATCTTGTTCAACTTCCCGATATCGCCGACGTTGACGGGCGTGTGGCGAAGTTCGACGTAGCCCGTGAACCAGCCGGGTGCGAGAAGCGGGTTGATGGAGGTCATCCACGCGACAGCACCGCCGACGAGTGCAGAGGTCCAGCGAGCGCCGGCGAGTTTGGCCAGTCCCGCGGCGAAGACGCCGTTGATGAGGAACCACGCGGCGAAGATGGTCAAGAGCCGCTCGTTGCCGACGCCTGCCATCGCGAGGAGGACGAAGAAGGCGACGAACACGGCGGTGATGCCGAATCCGACGACTTTGCCCCACGGGAAGCCATTCTTCTCTGCGACGCCGACGAGTGACTCCATCGGGGGGAGTGTCTGCGGGTTGTCGAGGTAGCCCTCGATGCCGGCTTTGTGTCCCGCGCCGACGACTGCGACGACGCTGCGACCCGACTCTCGGAGCGCGACGAGTTGGTGGGCGATGTAGGCGTCTCGTTCGTCGATGAGGGCTTCTGCTCCCCCCGGACTGAACCGGCGGAACTCTTCCATCATCGCCGACACCACGTCGCCGTCGGTGAGGTCAGCCATGTCGAACTCTTCGACATCGGTTCCCGCTGCTGGTGTGAACAGTCCGAGTGCGTTCAGTACCGTCCCCACGGCGACGCCGACTGCGACGCCAGCGAGCACACCGACGACGAGACTTCCGACGATGGTCGTCCCGAGTCCGCCGAGAATCGACGTGACGAGACCCGTTCCGTAGCCAAGTCCGAAGCCACCGATAAGTCCGACTGCTGCGCCGCCACCGAGGCCGGCGAGCAGGGCGTCGTCGCCGCTGAGCGAGAAGGACGCAATCGTGTACAGGAGGTACGACGCCACCGCGCCGACGACTGCCCCGGTGGCCACGCGAGTCAGGAAGAGGTCGGTGATTCCGACTGCGTCGCCGTAGAGGCCGACGAGCGGGCCGAGAAGGACCCCGACGGCGATACCGGCAATCGCACCGACACCGCGCGCGTCGGCGACGCCGAACGCGAGGTCACCGGCCATGCGCATCTTTTCGAGCGTTCCCATCCGCCGCCAGAAGCGCTGGATGGTCGTCTGGATATCACGGTCCACGAGCGCGACGTCGAGACCCTCTTCTTCTGCGGTCTCGACGGCTGCGAGCATGTCTGCACCGGGCTTTACGTCGAACTTTTCTCCCATCCGCGACTGGACGTACGAGAGCATCCAGTAGGCGATAAACTGGAAGACGGTGTTCCCGCGGAGGAGGTCGCGCGCTTCGATGTCGTCGGGCGTTCCACCCTTCAACTGTCGGTACCGACCCTCGTCGAGTTCGACCGCAACAACGTCTGGGCGTTCCGATTTGACGGTCTCTTCGACCTCTCGGACGCTGTCGGCCGAGACGTGGGCCGTCCCAACTACTCGGACGTGACCCTCGCCGGGCGACGAATCGTTCATCGCCGGGTTTACCGGCCCACGGTTTTTATCCGTGTCGGCATCTCCCACGAACTATGCAGGATTTCGATGCGCGGACCCCGACGTCCGCACACGAGACAGCACTCGAGTGTCTCCGAACCGGCGTCGAGGCCGTCCTCCCCGAACGTGTCGTCCGCGACTCAGTCTCTCTCGACGGCGATGCGCTCTCTATCGCAGATTCGACGTACGACCTCTCGGCGTACGACCGAATCCTCGTCGTCGGCGGTGGAAAAGCGGGCGACGGCGTCGCAGACGCCCTCGAAACGGTTCTCGGTGACCGAATCGATGCTGGAGCGGTCGTGACCCCGAACCCGGGCGACGGTGACAGAATCGAGCGCCTCCCCGGAGACCATCCCGTTCCTTCGGCGCGCGGCGTCGAGAGTACTCGCCGCCTCGTCGACCTCGTCTCTGACCTCGACGAGCGGACCCTCGTCCTCGTCGCCGTCACCGGTGGTGCGAGCGCGGTTCTCCCCGCCCCGGCAGACGGAATCTCGCTTTCGGACCTCCGAACGACCACGGACCAGTTGCTCGAAAGCGGTGCCGAGATTCACGACCTCAACGCGGTTCGCAAACACCTCTCGACACTCAAGGGCGGCGGCCTCGCACGACTCGCGTCGCCAGCGACGGTCGTTGGCCTCGTGCTCTCCGACGTCGTCGGAAACGACCTCGGCGTCATCGCGTCAGGACCAACGGCCCCCGACGAGACGACCTACGACGACGCGCTCGACGTCCTGGACAGATTCGACCTCGACGTCCCGAAGTCGGTCAGGACACGTCTCGCGCGCGGGTCTGCTGGCGACTTCCCGGAGACGCCGAAGCCCGGCGATTCCGCGTTCGACACCGTCGATAATCACATCCTCGCCGACACGTTCACCGCACTCGACGCGGCCCGGCGTGTCGCCAGCGACCGCGGATACCAACCACTCATTCTCTCCTCTCGCGTCCGCGGGGAAGCACGCGAGGCGGCGAAGACGCACGTCGCCGTCGCCGAAGAGGCTCTCGCTACCGGGAATCCGCTGGATACGCCCGCCGTGATTCTCTCGGGTGGAGAGTGCACTGTCACCGTTAGGGGCGACGGTTCGGGCGGTCCCAACCTCGAATTCTGCCTCGCGGCCGCGCCCGAACTCCCAGACGACGTGGTCCTCGCCAGCATCGACAGCGATGGTCTCGACGGCGGGACAGACGTGGCAGGTGCTATCGTCGACGCATCTTCGGTTGCCACCCGAGAGGTACACACTGCGCTGGCAGCGAACGACGCCCTGCCGGTGCTCGAAGACGCGAACGCGCTCATCGAGACGGGGCCAACCGGAACCAACGTCAACGACCTGCGGGTGCTGGTCGTCGGTTCGAGTGAGTAACTGGGACCAGACGAATTCCGTGACTGGCGGGACAACAAGTTTGTATCCTCCGGTGTAGTATCACATCGTATGGCAGGTTTGCTGCCCTCCGCTCCGGACACCTCCTCTGCAGACGAGGCATCGCCTCGGGTCATCGGCCTCGGCGACGACGAGGCATCTGACCTCCTCTCGGCGCTCTCGTCTACGACCGCCCGTCACATCCTCGCTGCGCTCCACGAGCAACCGACGAACGCCGCGGAACTCGCAGAGCGTGTCGAGACGTCCCTCCAGAACGTCCAGTACCACCTCCGAAAACTCGACGACGCCGGCCTCGTCGAAGTGGTCGACACCGTCTACTCCGAGAAGGGACGAGAGATGAAAGTGTACGCCCCCGCCGACCGACCACTCGTCGTCGTCGCGGCCACCGAAGAGACTCGTTCGGGTGTCGCGAGCATCCTGAGTAGTCTCCTCGGCGGTGTCGCCGTCTTGGGTCTCCTCGCGGCACTGGTCCAGTGGTTCGCGACACGCGGCCTCGGTGGAGTCTCAACGGTTGCAGAATCAGCCAGCGCTGACGCCGAAGCAGTGACTACCGCGGCCGTCGAAGCGGCGCCCGCAATCTCGCAAGGAATCCCGCCGGGTGTCGCGTTCTTCGCAGGTGGCCTCGTCATCCTGCTCGCCATCGCAATCATCCAGTTCTCTCGCCGCTGACGGCGGTCTACTTCCTCTTTACACCTTTTCCGTCTCGTACCGTGCCTCGACCAGTTAGTGGGGTAACTATTCGTACTCCCCGCAACTACTGAGT
Source organism: Haloferax marinisediminis (assembly GCF_009674585.1). Classification (NCBI taxonomy): domain Archaea; kingdom Methanobacteriati; phylum Methanobacteriota; class Halobacteria; order Halobacteriales; family Haloferacaceae; genus Haloferax; species Haloferax marinisediminis. The sequence goes on from NZ_WKJP01000001.1 coordinate 1,993,420, forward strand.
ACCATGAAACACCGTGCCGTGGTCCGTGGTATCGGGGTCGGTGTCGGTGAGGACGGGTCGAACGTCCCTGCGGTTATCCTCGAGGCCCGCGACGAGTTCCTCCCGATTGTCATCACCTCGGACCAGGCCCAAGCAATCCAACTCGGTCTCACTGGCGAGCAGTTCGAGCGACCGTTGACGCACGATTTACTCGTCGAGATGGTGACGGAGTTCGGGGGAGCCATCGACAGCATCCGTATCGACGACATCTCGAACGGGACGTTCTACGCCAAAGTCGACGCCGAGCGCTACCAGCACGGTGAAGCCCAGACGTTCGTCTTCGACGCACGCCCGAGCGACGCGATCTCGCTCGCGATTCGCGTCGACTGCCCGATTCTCATCTCTGACCGTGTCCTCGACGCCGCAGGGCAACCTCCGGAGGCCTTCGACGCCGACTTCGACGAGTGACGCCGCCGGTCTCTCCGTCCTACGATTTCAAGCACCCTCGGTACGACGATTCTCGCATGAGCGAACGGACTGCCACCCTCGCAGAGTCGCAAACCGAGATGACCGAACTCCTTCTCCCGAACGACACCAACAACCTCGGACGCGCCCTCGGTGGCGTCGTACTCCACTGGATGGACATCTGCGGTGCGATTGCAGCGATGCGGTTTTGCAACCGCCAGTGCGTCACCGCCTCGATGGACCACGTCGACTTCATCGGTCCAATCGACCTCGGGGAAGTCGCAACCATGGACGCGTACGTGTTCAACGTCGGTCGCACGAGCATCGACGTGAAAGTCGACGTTCACGCGGAGAATCCGAAGACCGACGAGCGACGCAAGACGACCACGTCGTTCCTGACGTTCGTCGCGCTCGACGAGGACGGAACGCCGACGCCGGTTCCGCGCCTCGTCTGCGAGACTGACGAGGAAGAACAACTCCGTGCAGAGGCAGTCGCCGCCCGCGCCGACCAGTTGGAGTCCGTCATCGAACGGATGGAGCAGTAAGCTCTCGAATCGCCGAACCCTTATCCGGGAAGACGACGCACCCTCTTTCATGCTCGACGTGTCTGTTCCCGACCCGCCGTCTCTCCCGAAAGTCGACCCTAACCAGTACGAGGACGCGCAGGTGGCGGTCGACGCCGACTTCAAACGAACTGAACTCGAAGCGTTCCTGCACGAGGGCGCGTGGGCGGATGCGTTCGAGACGTGGGCCGCAGAGACGCCCGTGACCGAAGACCAGTGGCAGGTCGTCCTCGAACTCGACTTGCTCACGTACTTCGACTTCTTCTGGGACGACTTCGCCGACCGTGTCGGCTACCACGCGCCGGGAATCCCTGAAGACTGGAAGGAGCGACAGTTACACCCGAAACTGACCTCGTGGGGCCAAGTGTCGTCGATAAACGCTGGGCTCACCGAACTCGGTCAGGAAGTGTGCGACGTGCTCAAAGACGACTACATCGACTGGGAGTCGTCGTACGAAGCGCCGGACGACCTCCCGGACTTCGACTGAGCGCCGGAGGACCTTCGGGACACTGGTTTGCGACGGCAGAGACTCCGCTAGCTCTGCGGATGTACCGGCCGCCGCTGACCGGTGCGCGAGAGATATTTCCATCGTGGTGGAGCTGCAACGAACGCTGTCTCAGGGGCCACAGCGGGGCAGAAATCGGGGGACAACTGGCGGCATCAGGGTGAGATTTGGGAAAACCCTCATATCCTCAGTTTCGAACCCCTCTCTCGTCGCAATGACGAACATTAAGCGCCGCGACATGCTCCGAGGAGTCGGAGGTGTCGTTATCATCGGTGGACTGGCAGGATGCACAGGTGGAAACTCTGGTGGTGGAGACAGCACTGGAAACGAAACGACGACCGCGATGGACACGAACGAGACGACGTCGACGCCGACGCCGGAATCGGGAATGGCCATGGTCCGCGTTGCCCACCTCTCGCCTGACGCCCCCAATGTCGACGTATACGTCGATGGGTCGGTCGCCCTCTCGGACGTTCCGTTCGGTGCAGTGAGTGACTACCTCTCTGTACCCACCGGAACCCGCTCCGTGAAAGTCACGGCCGCCGGTGACGAATCGACTGTCGCCTTCGAGGGTGACGTCGAGGTCGAAGAAGCGACCTACACGGTCGCCGCCGTCGGCGAACTCGGTGAAGGAACGTTCCAGCCACTCATCCTGGAAGACGACGTGTCCATCCCGAGTGACGAGATGGCTCGGGTTCGTGTCGTCCACGCCTCGCCCGACGCCCCCGCAGTGGACATCACAACGGGTGGCCAGACCCTCTTCGACGGTGTCGAGTTCACCCAGTCCGGAACCGCAGAGGTCCCTGCTGACACGTACACCATCGAAGTACGGGGAGACACCGAGTCGAACGACGGTGACGCCGTCGCCGAGTTCGACGTCCAACTCGCCAGCGGGACAGTCTACACCATCTTCGCAGCTGGCTACCTCTCTCCGCCCGAGATGGACGAGGACGCCGAAGATGGCGAAGAGATGGTCGACAAGTCGTTCCGCCCAATCGTCACCATCGACGCCGGAGAGGGCGGCGGCGGCCTCTTAGATGTCTTCGTCCGCGCAGCACACCTCTCGCCTGACGCGCCCAACGTGGACGTGCTCGTCGACGGAACAGCAGTCCTCACGGACGTGCCGTTCGGTGCAGTGAGCGACTACCTCTCGCTCGCCGCTGGAATGTACCAGGTGACGATTCAGGCGACTGGAGACCCCGAAACCGTGGTCTTCGACGAAGAACTCGACCTCATGTCTGGCGCGTACACCGTCGCCGCCATCGGTGAACTCGCAGAGGGAGCAGCGAACCCCTTCGAAGTCGTCATTCTCGAAGACGACCGGTCGGCCCCCGCCGACGACATGGCCCGTATCCGTGTGTTCCACGCCTCGCCCGACGCGCCCGCTGTCGACGTGACGGTCAAATCGGCCGACCTCACGCTCGTCGACGGTGCCGCGTTCGGTGACACGGCGACCGTCGAAGTCGCCGCAGGCGAGTACACACTCGAAATCCGTGGCGACACCGAGTCGAACGACGGTGACGTCGTCGCTGAGTTCGACGTCGCCCCCGAAGGTGGTCGCGCGTACACCGCCATCGCTCAGGGCTACCTGGCACCCCCCGAAGACGCTTCGGACGACGTCGCCTTCGACCTTCAGGTCGTGGCCGACAACTAGGCCCTACGGCACTCTCTCCCCTCGTCTCGCCGTGTGAACCTCTCAACTGTCCGATGTACTTAGGTCGGTCTCTGACGTAATACGGTGAGATGGAGGGTGTCCTCTGGTACGTGCTCACTGGCACGCGCGGTGGTGCAAACCGAATCAGAATCCTCCGCGAACTCTCGGAACGCCCCCGGAACGCGAACCGGCTCGCGGAGGAGTTGCACCTCGACTACAAGACGGTTCGGCACCATCTCGACGTACTCGTCCAGAACGGCCTCCTCGAACACAGCGGAAATGGGTACGGCTCTGTGTACATCCCCTCGGGCCAGACCCGACAGCACTGGGATACGATCGAACAAATCATCGCACAAGTGAACGAATGAACCCCTCGACAGACAGTTTCACGATGCACCGTCACGAGCGGTTGCTATGAGCATCTGGGTGGATATCGCTCGGCTTTCCGTCGCAGTGAGCGCTGTCTTCCTCGTCGTCCTCCTCGGTATCTGGGGGCGAAACCTGCTCACGTTCCGCTCGAAACACGCACTCGGATTGGTCGTCTTCGGGTTCTTCTTGCTCGCCCAGAGCCTCTTTGCCCTCTACTACTACCTCGTCGACCCGACGCTGTCGGTCTGGTTCGCCACCGAAATGCCCGACATCGCGTGGCAGGTGTTGATGGGTATCCACGTCCTCCAGGCGGTCGCCCTCGGCGTCCTGCTGTGGGTGACGTGGGATTGATTTTTCGGGTACCAGTCTGAACCTCGCTTTATGCGTCGTCGTGCCCTCCTTACGAGCGCTGCTTCGGTTTCACTCGCCGCAACGACTGGCTGTCTCACCGACGCCCGACAGAGCGTGAGCGGACACATCTATCAGGACCACGGATTCGCCGACCTCCACGCCGCATCGAAGCAGTACGTCTGCGGGTCGTTTCCCGACGACTCTCCCGTCCGTGGGTGGCTGTTTCCCGACCCGCCGGACGACCAACGAGACGTACTGACCGAACAGGCCATGCAAGGCGAGTTGTCGAACGACCTCCTGTGGGCCGAGGGTGACTCGTTCGTGCTTCTCCTGGAAGTTCGGATGCCGCGTGAGCAAGCCGTCTTCTACAGCCCATCGGGACCGATTCGGTGGACTGGATGGAACAGTGCCGAGATTCCGATTCGACGCTCAGAGACATACTTCTCCGGCGACGACGATGCAGACGAACTCGTCTGTACCGCAATCGCGAAACTCGACGCAGAGAACGGCGGTGCGCCGACACGGGCGACACTCTTCATCCGCGACCAAGACACCGGGGAACAGTTCGGTCAGTACCGCATCCGTGAGTGGACAAACCGGTGTTCAGCCCCGTCAGAGTAGACGACTCCCGGAGTAAGCGTTATTGCCGATGCGACACTGCTCTCCTGTACGATGCGACGAGTCGTGCTGACTGCGACCCACTGCCCTGCGGTCCGTCAGTCGCCACACTCGCTCGTCGCCCAGTCCTCGATTATTGCGGGGCGCTAGCCTCGCACTTCATCTTTCACCTACCTTCCGCCTGAATCGTCTCTGAGCGCCCGCAGTACATCGTATGGCACGACACGCGCACCACATGCGACACACGCACCACACCCAACCGACGTATCGACCGCAGACCAACCCGCCTGCACAACGGATGCCTCCCTATGTCAGAGAGTGACACGACCGAACGCCCCGAGGACGCGGACGAGACCCGCCGTTTTGATATATATCCACGAGAAGGACGGGGTATGGAAGACATCGCAGACCAGTACACGCCGGCGGACGTCGAGTCCGTCGTCGGCGAGTACTGGGACGAGAACGACGCGTACGAGGCGACGAAGGAGGCACACGCCGACGACCCGTCGTTCTTCTTCGTCGACGGCCCGCCGTACACGTCCGGACAGATGCACCTCGGCACGGCGTGGAACAAGACGCTGAAGGACGCCGTCATCCGGCACAAGCGCATGACGGGACACCAGGTCACCGACCGTCCCGGCTACGACATGCACGGTCTCCCGATCGAGGTCAAAGTCGAAGAGGAACTCGGCTTCACCACGAAGCGCGACATCGAGGAGTTCGGCATGGAGGCGTTCATCCAGAAGTGCAAGGAGTTCGCCGTCCGCAACCGCGAGGCCATGGACGAGGACTTCCAGTCTATCGGCACGTGGATGGACTGGGACAACCCCTACGAGACGCTGTCTCCCGAGTACATGGAGGCCGCGTGGTGGGCGTTCTCGAACGTCGCCGACAACGGCCTCGTCGAACAGGGCAAGCGCAGCGTCAACTACTGTCCGCGCTGTCAGACTGCTATCGCCGCGAACGAAGTCGAGTACGACGAAATCACGTCGCCGTCCATCTACGTCAAGTTCCCCCTGAAGGGACGCGAGGGCAACCTCGTCATCTGGACGACGACGCCGTGGACCATCCCGGCGAACACGTTCGTCGCCGTCTCCGAGGAGATGACCTATCAGGCCGTCCGCGCCGAGAAAGACGGCGAGAGCGAAGTGCTCTACGTCGCCGAACCCTGCGTCGAAGGCGTCCTCAAGAAAGGTCGCTACGAGGACTACGAGGTCCTCGACGAACTCACCGGCGACGAGATGGTCGGCTGGGAGTACGACCACCCGCTCGCAGACGTTCTCGGTGAGTACGCCGACTTCGAGGGTGCCGGAGAGGTCTACACCGCCGACTACGTCGAAGCAGACCGCACGGGGCTCGTCCACTCCGCGCCCGGTCACGGTCAAGAGGACTTCGCCCGCGGGCAGGAACTCGGCCTCGACGTGTTCGTCCCCGTCGACGACAAAGGCGAGTTCACTGAGCAAGGCGGCGAGTACGAAGGTACCTTCGTCCGCGACGCCAACCCACAGGTCATCGAGGACCTCGACGAGCGCGGCTACCTGCTCCACGCCGGCGAGCACGACCACCGCTACGGTCACTGTTGGCGGTGTGACACGGACATCATCTTCCTCGCCACTGACCAGTGGTTCATCACGGTCACGGACATCAAAGACCAACTGCTGGACAACATCGAGGAGTCCGAGTGGCACCCGCAGTGGGCCCGCGACAACCGCTTCCGCGACTTCGTGAGCGACGCGCCCGACTGGAACATCTCTCGCCAGCGCTACTGGGGTATCCCGCTTCCCATCTGGGTCCCACAGGACCCCGACGCCGACGGCGCAAAAGAGATGATTGTCATCGGCACGCGCGATGAACTCGCAGAACGCGTCGACCAAGATATCGACGCCGAGACGGTGGACCTGCACCGTCCCTCTGTGGACCCCCTCACCATCACCGAAGACGGCGTAACCTACGAGCGCGTCCCCGACGTGTTCGACGTTTGGATCGACTCCTCTGTCGCCACGTGGGGCACGCTCGACTTCCCCGGCGAGACCGAGGCCTACGACGAACTGTGGCCCGCCGACCTCATCATCGAGGCGCACGACCAGACCCGTGGCTGGTTCTGGTCGCAACTCGGTATGGGAACCGCCGCAACCGGTGAATCTCCGTACAAGGAGGTCATCATGCACGGGTTCGCCAACGACAAGGACGGCCGCAAGATGTCGAAGTCCGTCGGCAACATCGTCACGCCGGAAGAGGCCATCGAGCGCGCCGGCCGCGACCCACTTCGTGCATACCTGCTCTCGCACGACCAGCAGGGTGTCGACCTCTCGTTCGAGTGGGACGGCCTCGTGGACACGCAGTCGACGCTCAACATCTTCTGGAACGTCTTCCGCTTCCCACTGCCGTACATGGAACTCGACGGCTACGACCCCGCCGAGGCCGACCTCTCGGAGGGTGAACTCACCGTCGTCGACGAGTGGGTGCTCTCGCGTCTCCAGACTGTCAAGGCAGAGATGCACGAGGCGTGGGACGACTACGAAGTCCACACTGCACTGAACACGCTTCTGGACTTCATCACGCAAGACGTCTCGCGCTTCTACGTGAAGGCAATCCGCGAACGCATGTGGGACGAAGAGGAGTCCGACTCCAAACTCGGCGCGTACGCCACGCTCTCGACGGTGCTGGCCGAGTCCATCCGCCTCATCGCACCCTACACGCCGTACATGGCCGAGCGCATGTACCAGCGTCTCGACGGCAGCGAGACGACGGTCCACATGCTCTCGTACCCGACCGTGGACGAGGACCTCCGCAACGAGGACCTCGAAACCAACATGGCGGTCCTCCGTGACGTCGAAGAGGCCGCGGCCCACGCCCGACAACTGGGTGGCCGCAAACTCCGCTGGCCCGTCTCGCGCATCGTCGTCGAATCCGACGACGAAGAGGTTGCCGAGGCAGTCGACGCGCTCTCGGACCTGCTCTCCGAGCGTGTGAACACCCGCTCGGTGCAGGTCGTCGAGGTGTTCGACGAACTCGTCGAGACGGCCGAACCCCAGATGAGCGTCATCGGGCCGGAGTTCGGTGCCGACGCGCAGAAGATTATGAACGCCGTCGAAGGCCTCACCCGCGCCGAAGTCGAAGCAGGCGTCGACGTCGACGGTGAGACGTACGAACTCACCGACGAGATGGTATCCTACGTCAAAGAGCCGCCGGAGAACGTCGCCAGCGCCGAGTTCGAGGGTGGCTCTGTCTACGTCGACACCACCCTCTCGGACGACATCGAATCCGAGGGCTACTCCCGCGACGTCATCCGCCGTATCCAGGAGATGCGCAAGCAGCTCGACCTCGACGTCGAAGAAGAAATCGACGTGGGCGTCGTCGTCGAAGACGACCGCGTCGCTGGATTCGTCGAAGAGAACGTCGACCTCATCGCCGAAGAGGTCCGCGCCCGCGAGTTCGAACTCGGGAGCGCCGAAGGCGACACCGTCGAAGACTGGGACGTCGAAGACGTGTCTGTGACCATCGCAGTCACCCGACTCGACTGAACGGCCAGTCGCATCGGTTTCACCGTCAAATTTTTGCTCGTTCCCACGCGCACAGCCTTCAGCTTGACTAACACTTTTGGTCGAATCACACGTGTGGTATGATGACGTATGAAGAAACTCATCAACGAACCCGGAGCGGTCGTAGACGAGATGCTCGATGGAATGGTCGCAGCGCACCCCGAACTGCGCCGACTCGACGGCACGAACGTCCTCGTACGCGGTGACGCGCCGGTCGACGGAAAAGTCGCAATCGTCTCTGGTGGCGGGTCCGGACACGAACCCACACACGCTGGCTATCTCGGTGAAGGGATGCTCGACGGTGCCGCCGCAGGTGAGGTGTTCACATCCCCGACCGCCGACCAGCTGAACGAGATGATTCAGGCGACAGACTCGGGCGCGGGCGTCCTCTGTGTCGTCAAGAACTACGAAGGCGACGTGATGAACTTCGACACCGCCGCGGAGATGGCGGGGATGGAAGGCATCGACGTCGAGCAAGTCGTCGTCAACGACGACGTGGCCGTCGAAGACTCGCTGTACACCTCGGGTCGCCGCGGTGTCGCAGGCACCATCTTCGTCCACAAGTGCGCCGGCGCGAAAGCGGCCCAAGGCGCAGACCTCGGCGAGGTCAAAGCAGTCGCCGAGAAAGTTATCGACAACGTCCGTACGATGGGGATGGCGCTCACCTCGTGTGTCACACCCGAGAAAGGCGAGCCCACGTTCGACCTCGGCGAAGACGAAATCGAACTCGGCATCGGTATCCACGGCGAACCGGGAACCGAACGCGCCGACATCATGAGCGCCGACGAGATAACCGAACACCTGACCGAGAACGTCCTCGACGACTTGGACCTCGACGAGGGTGAAGAAGTCGTCACGATGGTCAACGGCATGGGCGGGACGCCACTGATGGAACTCTACGTCGTCAACCGCAAACTCCAGTCCATCCTCGGCGACCACGGTGTCGAGACGTGGGACGCGTGGGTCGGCGACTACATGACGTCGCTCGACATGATGGGCTGTTCCATCACGGTCCTTCGCGTCGACGACGAACTGAAAGAACTGCTCGGTGCGCCGGCAGAGACTCCCGCACTCACCGTCTCCGAGTAATCCAGACCGATTCGTTTTTTCGCGGCAGAACGTTCCACCGGGGCAAGGGATTAACGACCTGCGTGCGAATGGCTGTCTATGGCTGACGTCGATACACAGCGAGAAGCGGTGCTAGATGCCCTCGACAACGTCGCGGCGCGACTCTCAGAGGAAAAGTCGTATCTCACCGACCTCGACTCTGCAATCGGTGACGCAGACCACGGCGCGAACATGCAACGCGGGTTCAGTAAAGCAGCCGAAAAACGCGACGACTTCGCCGAGATGGACCCCGACGAAGTCGTCAAGAACGTCGGGACGACGCTCATCTCGAACGTCGGCGGTGCGTCTGGCCCGCTGTACGGCGGGTCGATAATGTTCGCCAGTCAGGAACTCGAAGGTGGCATCACCGCCGAAACCTCGGTCGCGTTCGCCGAGGCGTATCTGGACAAGGTGAAAGACCGAGGCGGCGCGCAGGTCGGGTCGAAGACGATGGTCGACGCGCTGGTTCCGGCAGTCCACACCTACAAGAAATCTATCGAACAGGACGACCTGCCACCGCTGGAGGCGTTGGCGAAGGCGGTCGATGCCGCAGAGCGCGGCGTCGAATTCACCACGCCCATCAAGGCGCTGAAGGGGCGCGCGTCGTTCCTCGACTGGCGCTCTGTCGGACACCAGGACCCCGGTGCGACGAGCACCCTGTTCATCATGGAAGAACTGCTGGCGACGGCCGAAGCGTACCTCGACGGTGACGTCGAGCGAGACGCCCGCGCGGAAGACGCAGTACGGAGAGACGAATGATTGGGCTCGTCGTCGTCTCACACAGCGGCAAAGCGGCAGAAGGAATCGCCGAGGTGGCCGCACAGATGGGGGGCGGAAAGGCCAGAATCGTCCCTGCTGGCGGTGAAGACGGAGGCATCGGAACGTCTCCCGACCGAATCCGTGAGGGTATCGAGGAAGCCGACGACGGCGACGGCGTCGTCGTCCTCGTCGACCTCGGAAGCGCCGTCATGAACACAGAACTCGCCATCGAGATGGCGACTGACGTGAACGCGACGATTGCCGACGCGCCACTTCTCGAAGGAACGCTCAACGCTGCGGTGGAGACCACCAGCAAGAAAGCGACACTCCAGTCCGTCGTCGAGCGTGCTGAAGAGGCGCGTGACTACCGAAAACTGAACTGAGGACTTATGCCTCGTCGCCCGATTCGGGCGTCGAGAGTACTTCTTCGAGCGCGTCGAGTGCAGCTTCGGCGTCGTCGCCGTCCGCGACGAGACGGACCTCTTCGCCGTGAGAGACGTTGAGTCCAGTTACTGCGAGCATACTCGCAGCAGAGACGAGTGCGTCGTCTTCGGTGCGGCCGACCTGTATCTCGGCATCGAAGGAGTTGGCGGTCTCGACGAACTGGGATGCGGGGCGTGCGTGGAGGCCGTCTTCGGGGACGACGGTGACGATTCGTTCCATACGTTCCGCTACCGACTGCGTCGCGTTATCACTGGCGGTTGCGGAACATCGTGTCGAAAAAATCGAAGTGAGTTGTGTGTGTTCGTGACGTGCGTTACATTCCGAGCGTGGCGACCCACGACGAACTCGGGAAGATTCCTGCGATGGCGAGCATCGCGATGAGGAACGTCCCGAAGACGATTGCAGCTGCCGGTGGGTCCCAGTGGGTGCTCCCGTGGGAGTAGAAGACACGCTGGAACGCCTCACCGAAGAGGCCACAGATGACACCGAAGATGGCGCCGATGATGAGGGCAACCACGCCGAGTTCAGCTGCACCGGACGTCCACGCGAGCGCTGCCGTCGAAGCGGGCAGCGCCATGTGGTGGGTGACAGGGATGCGCTCGACGCCGAGGTTCAGGAAGAAGAGCGTCGCAGCCGAGATACCGAATGCGAGGAATGCACTCCCGGTTGCGAGTGCGATGTACGCCGCCACGATACCGACGACGGCACTGATGGCTGCCACTTCGCCCCACTTGTACATGTTCGGGAGCCACGGTTCGACTGCCAGTAGGTCTTCGTCGTCGCCACCGTCGGTGACTGCTTGTCCACCGGCAGCTGCTTCACCGCGAGTCTCGCCGCGTTCGAACGGCGTCATGTCGAAGAGTCCGTCTCCGTAGACCTTCCCGATGATGTCGTAGCCGAAGACGACACGGTGGAGGAGCGCAGAGAGCGTCACACCCATCGCGATGTGGTCGTACGGCATGCTGAACGATGCCGAGAGGACGGTCAGCCAGTAGCCGATGATACCGAAGATACCACCGACGGCGAGCACGTCGGGCTTAGACCCGAGTGCGAAGCCGATGTCCTTGGCCTTGTGGTAGTCGAACCCGCTGTCGATGTAGCCGCGGTTGGCCGCGTAGGCTGCAGCAGCCGCACCGCCAGCGAAACTAATTGCTGGCGAGAACGGGACACCGAAGGCGACTGCCCCGGTGATGCCGACAGAGCCGAGTGCGTTCGGGTCGGCATCGATGACGTTGCCGAGGGATCTGCTTGCGAGGTTGGCTGCCTCGCCGGCGATGACCATGAACCCCGTGAAGATGAACACGGGAAGCGCACCGATTGCGGCACCGAATGCGCCGCCAGCGAAGGCGGCGATAATCATTTCGAGTGCCCACAGGTCGCTTAGTGCCATCTATTCCTCACCATCTCGTGCCCAGTCGAGGGAGCGCTCGACTGCTTCTTTCCAGCGTCCGTAGCGGTGTTCGACGTTCTGCGGGTTCGACGGGTTGAACTCGCGGTCGACCTGCCAGTTGTCGCGGAGCTCGTCGAGCGTCTCCCAGTAGCCGACGGCGAGGCCAGCGGCGTATGCAGCGCCGAGTGCCGTCGTCTCGTCGACTTCGGGGCGGACGATTTCCGTGTCGAGGATGTTCGACTGGAGCTGGCAGAGGAAGTTGTTCTTGACTGCGCCACCGTCGACGCGAAGGCTCGAGAGGTCGATGTCGCTGTCTTCGACCATCGCTTCGGCGACGTCGCGCGTCTGGAACGCGATGGATTCGAGCGTCGCGCGAACGATGTGCTCGCGGCGGGTGCCACGAGTCATGCCGACGATGGTCCCGCGGGCGCGCTGGTCCCAGTGCGGGGCACCGAGGCCAGCGAACGCCGGGACGAAGTAGACGCCGTCCGTCGAATCGACGGAGCGAGCGAGCTTTTCGGACTCTGCAGCGTCCTCGATGAGGGTCATGTCTTCGAGCCACTCGATTGCGGCACCCGTGATGAAGATGGAGCCTTCGAGGGCGTACTGGACGGGTTCACCGGAGCGCTGGAAGCCGACGGTGGTGAGGAGGCCGTGTTCGGACATGACTGCCTCATCGCCGGTGTTCATCAGCATGAACGAACCGGTGCCGTAGGTGTTCTTCGCGTCACCGGCGTCGAAACAGGTCTGACCGAACAGTGCTGCCTGCTGGTCACCGAGTGCACCCGCAACGGGGATTTCGGCGCCGAGGAAGCCGTCGGCGTCGGTCGAACCGTAGTGGTCGTCGTCGGACGACGGGCGGACTTCTGGGACCATCTCCCGCGGGACGTTGAACTCGTCGAGGAGTTCGTCGTCCCACTCCATGTCGTGGATATTGAACAACATGGTACGGGAGGCGTTCGTGACGTCCGTGATGTGGTTCCCCGTCAGTTTGTAGATGAGCCACGTGTCGATGGTACCGAACGCGAGTTCGCCTTCTTCGGCGCGCTCGCGTACGTCTGCGGGACGAGAGCGCTGCAGTTTGATGGGGTCGGAGTTGTCGAGGAGCCACTCCGCTTTCGTCGCAGAGAAGTACGCGTCAGGTTCGAGACCCGTCTTCTGCTGGACGTCGTCTTTCTTCCCTTCTTCCTCGAGCGTCTCGATTCGGTCCGTCGTTCGTCGGTCCTGCCAGACGATGGCGTTGTGAATCGGCTGACCTGTCTCACGGTCCCAGACGACTGTCGTCTCGCGCTGGTTCGTGATACCGATTGCTTCCAGTTGCTCTGGCTCGAGAAGCGCATCTTCGAGCGCCGCGTTGATGACTTTCTTCGTGTTCTCCCAGATCTCGTTGGCGTCGTGTTCGACCCAACCAGGCTCGGGGTAAATCTGTTCGTGCTTTTCGTACGCGTTTGCGACCACTTTCCCGTCGTGGTCGAAAACCATAAACCGTGTACCAGTGGTGCCCTGGTCGATGGCACCGACGTAAGTTTCTCCTGACATAGCTAACCAACCTCGATTCGAACTCTCTCTCTGAGAGTTCGACCATTACAAACAATGTACAAATAATATGATAAATGTTTCTTTACTCCCGAGTTCCTACCGGTGATACAGTATTCTCCCGAATGCTGGGCTTAGACGGCGAGTAGACGTCATATTATTTCGTACGACTACCTACAACGAGCGATATTCGCGTGTGACTACGTGACTGAGAAACGTGTGCGGGGCCGGGGTGCGCGTGACACCGAGTGGGGTGTCACGAGTGTCTTAGACCAGTGCTTCTTCGAGGAGTTGCAGTGGGTGTTTGATGTCGTAGCCAGTGCCGTGTTCCATCTGCATGGAGCAGGTGGGACATTCGGTCATGCCGACGTTGCCCTCGGCGTGTTCCATGTGGTCGAACATGTCCGCTCCGATCTGCATCGACTTGTCGTACTTCTCTTCTTTCCACCCGTAGGTGCCAGAGATTCCGGAACAGGAGTCGCCGACGTCCTCGATGTCGACACCGTCGAGTTCACGGAACAGTTCCACTGCCTGCCGGTCGAGTCCCTGATTTCGACCGTGACACGGCGCGTGGTAGGCGAACGACTGGTCGGAGACGGACGCCTCTCGAATCTCACCTTCGAGGTCTTCGTGGATACGGAGGTATTCGAGCGCCTCGTAGGTGTGTTCGGAGAGGTCGTTGATGCCGTCGATGTCGAACAGTTCTGGGTACTCCTGTCGGAGCGACATCGAGCAAGAGGTACACGACGCGATGATGTCGTACCCCTCAGGGATGAGTCCAGAGAAGTTCTCGACGTTGATGCCGGCGGCGCGTTTCGCGTCGTCCAGCATCCCGTTTGCGAACATCGGCGTCCCGGAACATCGCTGCTTGGGGACGACGACTTCGTAGCCGAACGACTCGAAGACGCGAACCATCGCCTTGCCGACCTCGGGCGTGTTGTAGTTGGAGTAACACCCGTGGAAGTAGGCGACTCGCTTGTCTTCGGAGCGAACCTGCGGGCCGCCGCGCTCGTTCCACCACTCGCGGAACGTCTGGGTGGCGAACTCGGGGAAGTCGCGTTCGGCCGTGATGCCGAGGACTTTCTCGTTGATTTTCTGGACGACACTGTTCCCCATCATCGTGTTCGTCAGACGGGGGAACATGCTACCCAGCTGGGCGAGCGTCCCGTAGTTTGCGAGGATGCGGTTGCGGATGTACTCGCGGGAGAGTTTGTCCATCTCCTCGTCGACGTACTCACCACGGGCCGTGTTGTGCATCTGGCTGAGCGGCACGCCCGACGGGCAGGCGTCGTCACAGCGCATGCAGTTCGAACACGACATGATGGAGTCGTCGACGGCGGCGTCGTCTTTGCGCTTGAGACGCCACTGTTCTGGGCCCTGGAACTTCGGCCCGGGGAACTCGTCGTCGACTTCGGCGACCGGACAGGACACGTCACAGGCAGTGCACTTGTAACAGTGGTCCGCGCCGGGACGGAGGTCCATGTCGGTGCTCTCTGGGAACACTTCGACGGCTTCGAAGTCGTCTGTCTGTGCGTCTGGGGCCAGTGTCGGATTCGTCGGTGACTCTGCGTCGCTCATTGGGAAGCCTCCTCGCCCGCGAGTCGGCCAGCGACGGCGCCCGTCGCCAGCGAGACGCCGCTCGCGGATTTTTCACGTGCCACGTCGGCGCCGCCGACGACGCCACCCGCCGCACGCAGGTTTTCGAAGTGTGGTTCGCCGTCTTCGGCGGTCGGTCGGAGTTCGTCGTCGGGGACGACGCCGAAGCGAGCGAACGCGTGGTTGCCGAACGCTTCGGGGTCGGACCACTCGTAGCGGTCTTCGGGGTGTGGGACGTAACAGTCGAACACGGGTTCGGTGACGTGTTCTCGGTCCGAATCGAGTCCCTTGCCGACGAGACCACCCGTCGCGAGGACGATTTGGTCGGCCTCGTACGGCGTCATTCGACTCTTCTGGTCGACGAGAACCGTCTCGATACGGCCATCTGCTGCCTCGAAGTCGACTGCCGGGTTCCCCGACGAGATGCGGACGCCCGCTTCGTCGAGTGCGTCGAACAGCATATCTTCGAGTTTGAGGCCGAGGAGACTCGGCGGCCCAGTCGGAACTTCGAAGACGGGCACGCCGAGTCGGTCTGCGAGTTCGTCGCGGACGTCTTCGTCGTGGTCGTCTCCGAGCATCGCCGGGAATCCGACGCGTGTCTCGCCGTCTAACTCGGCGGCGACGGCGTCTGCCAGGACAGACCGGACGGTCCCACCAGCGACCGATTCGTCGCGGTCGAGCGCTTTTGCGAACCGCGTAACCTTCGCATCGGAGCGGAACGACTTGGGGAACCCAACTGTGACTCCTCGGACGTCGAAGGGGACGCCAGCGGCCGTGAGATGGTCGGCCGCGACGGGCGCGTCGAAGTCTGTGAGTCCTTCGAACCCGACGAGGAGCATGTCTCCAGACGAACTCGTGAGACCGGGTGCGACTGACTCGGGGTAGCGAGCAGTCGGTTTCATGGTGCCGCCGTGGGTCATGACGAGCGCGTTCGCGTCCGTGTGACCGCCCTGATAGGCGTCGCCAACCGCTTCGTCGAAGATGCGGAGTCCCTCGCGGATACCGTCTTCGCCGGCGATGTGGTACGGATGGTCCTCGGGAAGCGAGTCGAGTCCCGCGTACGGGTCGGAGAACGGCCCGTCGCCATCGACGTATCCGAGCACGTCGACGAGGCCGCTCGCCTGCCGAAGCGTGCTCTTTTTGTGTGCGAGCAGGCGAACTCGTGCGCCAGTCTCTGCGGCCGAGAGTGCGGCCGTACAGGCAGCGATACCACCACCGATGACGAGTACGTCGTCAGTTATCGCCATTGGAACCTCCCGTCGTTCTGGTGTCGTCCTGCGGTGTCTGTCCGCCGTCGGCGACAGCGTCGGATGTCGTTCCCGACGTGCTCCCTCCTTCGGAGGGACTGCCACTGTCGAAGGCCCCGAAGTCGACATCGGTGTCCACCGTGGCGGGGTCTTCGTCGCGGTTCATCGTCGTGGCGTGAAGCATGTGCTTGAGCGCCGCCTGTGAGAGTTGCTCGCCCCACATGGCGTGGCGTTCACCCTTCCAGCGCTCTTGGTACAGGTCGTCGAGCGATGCGCGGACGGTCGCTTCGTCGTACTCGGGGGCGAGTTCGTTCGCCATCCGGTGACAGCACATCGCGCCCTGACAGTTCCCCATCGAGGCGCGCGTCTGGATGCGGACCGAGTTGAGGTCCGTCCCAGCGCTCTTCAGTGAGTCCTGTATCTCGGCGCGGGTGACGGCTTCACACTCGCACACGACTGGATTCGTGTCGAGACTGTTCAGGACCTCGTCGGCACGAGAACCGAGTCGCTGGACCGACCGGCGACCGATGGGCGAGCGGAGGTTGAAGTCGTCCATGTAGTCGCGGAGGACGGAGAAGTCCTCGCTCCCCGGCAGCGGTTCGTCTGCGGTACGGCACTCGGCGTCGACGTCGAGTTTCTCGCAGACGTGGTCCGAAATCTTCTCGGCCATCATGCGGTAGGTCGTGAGTTTCCCACCGACGATGCTCGTCATGCCGGGTAGCTCGTCGCGCGACTCGTGGTCGAGGAGGAAGAACTCGCGCGTGATGTCGGTCGGGTCTTCCGTCCCAGTTCCCGGCGGTTCGTACAGTGGGCGGACGCCCCAGAACGAGCGAATCGTCCGTGCGTCTTTGAGCATCGGAACGAGTTCAGAGAGCGTGTCTATCATCAGGTCGACCTCCCACCCCTCTTCGGGGTAGTCTTCGGGGTCTTCGACCTCTTCGTCGGTCGTTCCGAGGATACACGTCGTCTCGTGGGGGACGATGATGTCAGCGTCTCCCTTCGGCCGACAGCGGTTGACGACGGTGTCGACCTGCCGGGTGTTCATGATGGTCATGACACCCTTCGACGGTCGGACTTCGACGTCGACGCCGGCGAGGTCGCCAATCTGTCCCGCCCACGCGCCAGTTGCGTTGACGACGTAGTCGGCGCGAATCTCTTCGACCTCTCCGGGGTTTCCGTGAACGTACGGTCCGGACCCCGTCTTGTGTGTCACTTCGACGCCGACGACTTCGCCGTCTTCGATGAGGACGTCTGTGACCTCGGAGTGCGTCTCGATACGCGCACCGTGTTCGATGGCACTCGCAGCGTTCGCCACGCAGAGTCGGAACGGGTCGATGGCACCGTCCGGGACTTTGATTGCTCGTTTGATGTCCTTTGCAAGGTACGGTTCTACCTCGCGGGCCTCTTCGGCTGAGAGGACTTCCGCAGGGATGCCACACTCGCGGCATCCTTCGAGTTTTTTCTCGAAGTACTCGTCGTCGTCTTCCGGGCGCTGGACGAACAGTCCACCCGTCATCTCGACACAGTGTCCCGCGATTCGTCGGAGGACGCGGTTTTCTACGATGCACTCCTTCGCAGATGGCTGGTCAGAGACCGCGTACCGACCGCCACTGTGGAGTAGGCCGTGCATCCGCCCCGTCGTCCCGTGTGTGAGGTTCCCCTTCTCGACGAGGGTCACGTCAAGTCCACGCATCGCGAGGTCACGCGCGATACCTGTTCCAGTTGACCCCCCGCCAATGACGAGGACGCTCGGCGATTTGTTCATTCGTCTTTGGAGAAGTAGGACCGCCAGCACTTTATTTTACCTTCACTGGATTCACGTTCGGTTTGTCTCAGTGTTTGGATTGATGTTCGGTGACACTACCGATGTCTCGTACCGTAGAATGCCGGAGAAGGGAGATTGTGCACCGCACAGAAAAGACGAAGAAAATTCAAAATCATCGTTCGAATTAGTTACTCCCGGTTCGGCTCAGATCGAGACCACCTCTACTGAACCAGCGGTGAGCGCCCCACCAGTGCCCGGAATTTGTGACTCGTGTTCTCATATAACACGACTCGTGGCCACAGTGGTTCGATTTTTACAGGTGGACCGGGTAGCGTTGGGACGAGACGTTCACTCACATGCGAATCGAAGACCGAATCACGCGGCGAAGACGGCGCGGCCGGGCCCGCCGAGTCGTCCGTGACCTGAGTGCCTTAGACCCGACGGCCCACCCAGACGAACCGACGGGCCGGGGACCGACGCTCGAACGAATCCTCGACGTTCTCGACCCTGTCTTCGACGGCACACTGCCGCCCCACGTTCACGTCTACGGCCCCAAAGGCGTCGGGAAGTCGGCAGTCGTCACCTCGCTCTTCGAGCACCTCGCACGCGCGATTCCCTCCGAACAGTCGGTCATCTACACGACGACGCGGACTGCGGGCACGCCGACAACCTCCTTCGCGTACGTCGACGCCCGCACGGCACCGACCGAGTTTGCGTTGCTCCACGCGACACTCGACGCGCTCTCTGAGGAGTCGGTTCCCTCACAGGGAGTCGGAATCGAAGCAGTCCGTTCTCGTCTGGCCGCCAGCGTCTCACACGACGAACGAGCGGTCGTTGCAATCGACCACGTCGGTGAACCGGAGACGTATCCTGCCCGGACCGCTATCGAACTGCTAGACGACGTGTCACCGCACGTTTCGGTGCTGACGGTTGGGCGCACGCCGGCCGATGGCCTCGACAACAGGTTCGAATCGGTCGAAGTCGAGAGATACCAGCGACACAACCTCGTCGACATTCTCGTCGAACGCGCATCCAACGGCATCGCGCGGAACGCGCTCACACACGAGGCGACGAGCGAAGTGGCCGAGTGGGCCGATGGCGACGCCCACGACGCGCTGTCTGCGTTGTACGGTGCGGCCCAACTTGCGGCGTCTGACGGCACAGAGACACTCGACACAGACCTCGTCGAGAAGGCAATCGACGCAGTCCCCGACGATGGCTGTTCGTTGGGCCGGGTGTTCGCACTGCCGGAAAGCCGTCGACAGGTCCTTCGAGCCTTCGTCTCGGTCGACGACGAAGACAGATTTTCGGTCACCGCTGCGACAGAAGCCATCGCTGACACACCACCTGTCTCTCTGTCGGCGACGACTATCCGGCGCGTCCTCTACGAACTGTCCGACCTTGGACTCGTCCGCCGTGTCCCGGTGAACGGTTCGACTGATGGTCCGGGTCGTCCGGCGACGCGCCCGATCCCGAACTTCTCGACGCTGGCGTTCCGCGGCCTCGACGACGTGGACCGCTGACTCTTTTTCCCCCGTGTCCGTAGCGCGGGTATGGTTCCACCGCTGGTACTCGACATCGATGGGACGCTCACCGACGCACAGGGTCGACTCGACCCGCGGGCGTTCGAGGTCCTCCCGACGTGGGATGCACCCGTCATCCTCGCCACCGGGAAGGCGTTCCCGTACCCTGTCTCGCTGTGTCACTATCTCGGACTTCCGCAGACCGTCATCGCCGAGAACGGTGGCGTCGTCCTCGTCGATGGCGAGGTCACGTTCGCTGGCGACCGAGAGGCCGCACAGGCCGTCGCCGACGAGTTCGTCGCCCGTGGCGGTGACCTCGGCTGGGACGCCGCCGACACCGTCAACCGCTGGCGGGAGACCGAAATCGCCGTCAACCTCGACGCGGACGAAGAACTCCTCCGGGAGGTCGCTGCGACGTACGACCTCGAAGTTATCGACACCGGATTCGCCTACCACGTCAAATCACACGGCGTCGAGAAGGGTGCCGGTCTCGAACACGTCTGTGAGACGATGAAGTACGACCCAGCGGACTTCGTCGCCATCGGCGACAGTGAGAACGACGCATCGACGTTCCGCGTCGTCGGCCAATCCTACGCCGTCGCTAACGCTGACGAAGTCGCAAAAGAAGCGGCTGACGAGGTGTTAGAGGAGTCGTACATGGACGGCACGCTCTCCGTGCTGAACGCACTCCAGTAGTCGAACGGAGTGGTCCCGGCAGCAGGCTATCGAACTTCGTCTTCGACCCACGACGTGTACGCGTCGAGGACGTGTGACTCGTCGAATCGCTCGATACAGGGCACGTCGTAGGGGTGGAGTTCGACGACCCGTGAGACCAGGTCGTCGTATCGCTCGTCGGTCGTCTTCGCGAGGAGGATAACCTCTTCGTCGTCGTGAACGTCCCCGTCCCATCGGTAGACTGACTGGCAGGGAACGCGGTTCACGCACGCTGCGAGTCGTTCCTCGACGAGTGCTCGGGCGAGGTCGGCTGCTGCGTCGGGTGGTGCAGTAACGTAGACAGTTGGCATCTCACGTAGTCAGTCGTCGCTCAGATGGGTGGTCGTCTCGAAATCAGGCCGGCTCTTCGAAGGGTGCGAAGCGGCCGTTGATGTCCCACTCGTGGATGCAAAACGGGTTTCCGACCTGCTTTTCGCCGTCTTCTGTCGCGACACGCCACGTCGCCGCGTCGTCGTCCCAGCGTTCTACTCGACCACAGCGCTCACAAGCACGCCGCGTCGGTCGTCGAAGTTGGGGTTCCATACGTGAGACGGTGACTGTCAGTATGCAAAAGCCCATCGCCGACGGCAGATTCCCCAGTGGCTACGTTCGTGATGCGCTGAACCAGCCGGGACCGATGATACTTACGCACCGCCGACCCCACTGTCTGTATGGGCTTTCACACCTTCGACGTTGACGCGGCGGCGAAACTCGACGACCCCGCGAGATATCGGTTCGTCTCCCGCGAAGAACTCCTCACGTACCTCAGTCCCGGTGAGTTCGACGTCGTCGCTGACCTCGGAAGCGGAACCGGATTTTACACCGACGACGTCGCCCCCTACGTCGACCACCTCTACGCCGTCGACGTACAGGAGGCGATGCACGATTTCTACCGAGAGAACGGCGCACCGTCGAACGTCGAGTTCGTCACCGCCGACGTGGCCTCGCTCCCTTTCGATGAGGACCACCTCGACGCCGCCTTTTCGACGATGACCTACCACGAGTTCGCCACCGACGAGTCGATGGCCGAACTCGCCCGTGTCGTCCGTCCGGGTGGGACGGTTGTCGTGGTCGACTGGTCGACGACCGGTGAGGGCGAGGCTGGTCCGCCGACCGACGAGCGATTCGGCCTCGCGGACGCCATCGACGCCTTCGAATCAGTCGGGTTCACCGTCACACACGGCGAGACGCGACACGAGACGTTCGTCTGCGTCGCCCGTCGCTGAGAGCCCGAATTCTACAATATCAAGTTTTCAATCGTGATGTGCGTATGCTCTGTGAGTACGCTATGATATTGTAATATGTTCCTAGTAGAAGCTAGCCACTATCAGGACAATCGTTTTATTGGGGTCTATGTTATAGGTTGTCATGACAGTACACAACTCGGTTATCGACAGCTATCGTGCCACTGAGGGCTACTTCGAGTGCCGTTCCTGTGGGTCGCGCACCGTCAGTGAGGAACATCTCGCGTCGTGCCCCAGTTGCGATGGGTCGGTTCGAAACATCGCTGTCGCCCGCGAATAAGTCGTCATCAGCCGACTCGCCATCGACACATCATCCTCGTCGCTCGACACGTCGGTGAGAATACACTCTCGTGTCGTTCGCAACTTTCTGTGATTTTTCGGTGGATTCGGTTCCGACTCGGGTTCTCGTTACGACTCGATAACCGCCGTGTAGCGGTCGACGAGGAGGACGAGTATCGCGCCGACGAGCGCGGCGGCCGCGAAGAGGACGAAGAGGTCGCCAGACCATGTCTGTCCCATCTCGGCGAGTTTCTCGCTCGTCTTGACGACGGGCGCCCGGAGTGCACCGACGATGAGGCTCACGAGGAAGGCGAGCGTCTCACGCCGGTAGTGTTCGAGCGCCCAGCGGACGATGTGAGCGATGGTGAACAGCCCGAACAGTGCGCCGAGCATGAAGGCGACGACGATCGTTCCGGGTTCGACGACCGCAGACACCGGACCGCCGGTTACCACGCCGATGAGCGTGTCGACGAAGTCGCTGAGTGTCGAGGTCATGTACTCGTACTGCCCGAGGAGCAACAAGAGGAGCGACCCAGAGATGCCGGGGAGAATCATCGCACTCACGGCGATTGCGCCTGCGACGACCGTCACGAGGAGTGAGTTTCCGAGCGCGGTTCCGACGGTTCCCGACGCGACGAACGCGACGGTGAACCCGGCGACTGCGGCGGCGATTTGCCGGGGTGAGTCGAGCGAGACCTGCGCGTACAACACGACCGCAGACGCTGCGATGAGTCCGAAGAAGAACCCGAACGTCGGCACCGGTTGCTGGTCGATGGCGACGGTGAGGACGCGTGTGACGGTGATAATCGCAGTCGCGATCCCTGCACCGAGGACGACGAGGAACCCAACGTCGATTTCGCGTAAGGCGGCGATGGCGTCGCTTCGTCGCCCCGGAAAGACACCGCCGAGAATCCGTTGGATACGGTCGGGATTGATAGCGGTCACTGCACTGATGAGGCGTTCGTAGATGCCCGTGACGAGTGCAATCGTCCCACCCGAGACGCCGGGGACGGCGTCTGCAGCACCCATACAGACGCCTTTCAGATAGAGAACGAGCCACGAGATGGAGACCGAACGCTCGTCTTCGTGCGTCGACATTTGGTTGTGCGAGTCTTCTTTGGTATCCATATCAGTCCACCGTTACGAGATACGTGGTTGGGCAACAGGTTTGTATATCTGTCCCATCGGTCGTTCGACGCCGAGGTATTTTTCGGGCGGTGACTCGGAAAGAATCAAACCTCCGGGAAGAGACAGTTCCCCTAATGAAACTCAGTATCATCGGCAGTGGGTACGTCGGCACCACTGTCGCTGCCTGTTTCGCCGAATTGGGTCACGACGTGGTCAACGTCGACATCGACGAAGACATCGTGCGTTCCATCAACGCCGGCAACGCGCCCATTCACGAACCCGGCCTCGACGAACTCGTCGAAACCCACGCGGGCGACCGACTCCGTGCGACCACCGACTACGAGGCGGTTCTCGACACCGACGCGACGTTCCTCGCCCTTCCAACTCCCTCGAACGAAGACGGGAGCATCGACCTCGGCGCGATGAAGGCCGCGGCAGCGTCACTCGGAGAGACACTCGCGGCGAAAGATGACTACCACCTCGTCGTCACCAAGAGTACGGTCGTTCCGACGACCACTGCCGAGGTCATCGGCCCGCGAATCGAGGAGGCATCCGGAAAGACGGTCGGCGACGACTTCGATATCGCGATGAACCCCGAGTTCCTCCGGGAAGGGACCGCAGTCGAGGACTTCCTCGGACCCGACAAAATCGTCCTCGGCGCGAGTACCGAGCGAGCCTTCGACTGCTTAGACGAGATATTCGCCCCGCTCGTCGAACGCGCTGGAAACCCACCGGTCGTCAAGACCGGAACCAGCGAGGCGGAGATGATAAAGTACGCCAACAACGCGTTCCTCGCGTCCAAAATCAGCCTCGCGAACGACCTCGCGAACATCTGCAAAGAGTTCGGCGTCGACTCGACCGAAGTGCTCGACGCCATCGGCCTCGATTCACGAATCGGGTCGTCGTTCCTCGGCGCTGGCCTCGGATGGGGTGGGTCGTGCTTCCCGAAAGACACGGCCGCGATTATCGCTGCTGCCCGCTCTCGCGGTTACGAACCACGCGTGCTCCAAGCCGCCGTCGACGTGAACGACGAGCAACCGACACGGATGCTCGACCTCCTCGCGGACCGATTCGACCCCGACGGTAAACGCGTCGCGGTTCTCGGCCTCTCGTTCAAACCCGGGACCGACGATATTCGCGAGTCACGGGCGATTCCACTCATCCAGAACCTCGTCGAGGCCGGTGCCGACGTGGTTGGCTACGACCCGGTTGCAACCGAGAACATGCGAGAACACTTCCCAGATATCGACTACGCCTCGTCTGCCGCAGACGCGCTCGTCGACGCTGACGCGGCACTCGTCGCGACCGATTGGGACGAGTTCGCAGCACTCGACAGCGAGTTCGACGAGATGCGCGAACGCGTCGTCATCGACGGCCGCCGCATCGTGACTCGTCGAGACGGTCTCGACTACGAATCACTCGTCTAAACGAGCCGAGTAACGTCACCGCCGACTGCTGACTTTCGGGTTCGGTTCTCTCCTCGATTTTCGGTCTCACTCGAGAACGACCTCACATCTGCAAATTCGAGACTCGCAGCGGGACGCGTTGCTCGGTGGTCGAAAAATAAAGAACGGCTGAACTGACGTGCGTCGGGGTTACGCGACGACTGCAGTCCGGACGGCGCTGCCGTCGATGGACGCCGACTCGTTCGTCTCCGACTCGTTGGAGGACTGCTCGCCGACCGTCAGTTCTCGTTCGGTGCGTTCGAGTGTGACCTCGACGGTGCCGTCTTCAGCACCGTTGACGAGGCCTTCGTCGACGCTGACGTTCTGTGCTTGGTAGGTGACGATGGTGCTGTTTCCTTCGAAGCTCGTTGGTCCGAAGAACGTGTAGTCGCCCGTCGCGCGGACGCTCACGTTGGTGTACCCGTTTTCGGGACCGTAGTCGTCGTAGCCGGTCGTCGAGTACGGGAGCGTCATCTTGAAGTCGCCGTTTTCGTCGGTCTGGACCCGCTGCGTGTAGGTGAACGTCGTGTTCGTCGTCGGGTCACGCATCTCGACCTGTGCGGTCACGTTCGTATTGGCCGGCGCACCGGACCCGTCGACAGTCGCGCCGGGGACGCGCTCGAACGTCTTGACCCACGCGGGGTTGCTCCCGATGAGGGCCTGCGGTTGGATACCGAGGGCGTTCCCGGTGCGGATGAGGGAGTTCTGGTAGGAACCGGACCGAAGCGCCGAACTGTTCGACGACTTCACGAGACGGTAGTGTTCGAGTGCAGCGACTCGTTCTTCGGGGAACGAGCCGATGCCACCAATCTGCGAGGTCGGGTCGTTCTCGACGTAGGCCTCGGCAGCGCTCATGTTATCGAACGTCTTGATCGGCTGCCCGTCCGACGGCGTCACTCGGAACGTGACGTCGCCGTTAGCGGACGTGCGCTCTTCCCAATCGACGACGACTGGGGACGGGTCACGAGCACTTCCGTGGTACTTGTAGAGACGCACCATCTGGCTCTCGTAGTACCGCTGGTCGTTGATGTTCGCCGCAGCGACGACTCGCTCCTGCCCGTTCTGTTCTTGGGTACGGTAGATGCGGTTGTAGAAGTCGGTTCTCGAGATGTTCGACTCGTCGTAGAAGACGGTCGGTGCACCGAACTTCGAGGACGTCGACACCATCTGCCAGTCGACCATCACGTACCGGGTGTCGTTACCCTCTCCGTCATCAGCCATCGTTTCGAGGACTTGCTCTGCCTGCTGTTCGTCGGGTGCGAGCAGGTAGTTCGCTGCTTCAGTCGCGCCACCCTGGAACGGGTTCGAGTTCGGAATCCGCTCACCGAGGACGGTTATCCAGTGACCGTAGTCCCACCAGGACATGACACCGTACGACCCGTCTGGGTAGTCGAAGTCATCTGCGTACTTGTACGTCCCGTAGTACTCCAACTCGTTCGATGCGCCGCCGAAGTTCCCTTCCTGCGGCGTGTTCTCCTGCATCCAGTCGAGTGGCTCTTCCCACTCGGTGACCGTTCCTGGGCCGGTCTGTGAGGTCTGCATGGCCGTGTTCGTCGTGCCGCCGTTCCCGAGTTGAATCGGAACGATGAGGACCGGCGTGAGGACGAGCAGGAGCGCAACTGCAACAGCAGCGATACGCCCGTACGAGACGTCTTCCAGCCGGTCGATGCCGGCGAGACCGATGAAGCTGAGACCGAGGACCTCGCGGAGGAAGAACGCGTTCATCACCGCGACCACGACTGCGAGGTAGTAGTTGAAACGAACCTGCGTGAAGGCGGCCGACGTCATAATCGCCGCCCACACGAGGATGAACAGGTGTTCGCTCTCGAAGTCTGCCTGCATCACTGCCCCGACGATGAGTGCGGTGACGATGGTGAGGCTGACGAGGGACGACTCGACGCCGAGCACGCCGCCGATGGCGTCAGGAATCGCCGGAATCAGGAAGAGAATCCCGATGAGAGCGAGGCTTCCGGCGACATAGCCGATCTTTCGGGAGTCGCCGTCGCGGACGAGCGGCTTGGCAGTGAGCCAGATCGCCGCCGCGAGACCGGTGAAGAACGTAAACCCGTACTCGGACATGATGCGGTCGACTGCCGTCAGACCGCTTGCTTGGAGGATGTTCGCTGCGAGGAACGGTTGTGCCTCCCCGATAGTCCGGGTCTCTGCACCGGCGCTGAACCCGACGGTACGGAGGAAGTTCCGGGCGATCGTACTGAAGACGTCCGGAAGGATAACCGCGAAGAGGACCAACCCGACGAGCATGATTCCGCCGACGACGGCGGGGTAGCCACGGTCGTCGATGTCGTTCGACTCCCACCAGCGAGCGAGGGCAGCGAGGAACACTGCACCGAGGCCGACACCAAACGAGAACAGCGGTTGCAGGAAGCCGAAGTCAGTGACACCGAACGTCGGTTCCTCGAACGGAACGAACATCAAGACGCCCGTGACAGCCATCGCGACGGCGCCGACGAACGCAGTGTGTTCTGGCGAGCGCCCACGGACGTAGTCGGCGGACATCTTCAGGACCAAGAAGAGACCGAAGATACCGACGAGGAGGATACCCGGCGGCCACGACCACATGTAGATTGCGATGGCGACACCGGCGAGCGCGGACCACTTCAGTGGCTCTCGGAGAGCGTCGAAGTCACGTGCTTGGACGAGTTCCCACACTGGCTTCTCGCGGTCGGCCACCGTGAGTGCGACCATGACAGCCAGAACCGCGAAGCCCATGAAGAATGGCTCTGCGATGTTGTGGTCGGCGAAGCCGACGAGGCCACGCTGGAGGAACGTCCCCGGCAGGAGCATGAGGACGAGTGCTCCGAAGAGACCACCGAGGCGACCACCGAGACGCTTCCCGATCAAGTACGTCGGGATTGCGACGAACGCACCGAAGAACGCGGGGGCGACCAAGAGCGTCTTCGCGACGAGGTCAGCCGATGGACTGCCGAGTCCGAGGACCAATGCCACGGTCGCGACAATCTGGTCGTAAATCGTCCCGAACTGTCCTGCAGTCCGTCCGAATGGGAACTCGGTCCACGGGTCGAACGGCATGGTTGCCGGCCAGTTCCGGACAGTGTATTCCACTTGGCGGAGGTGATACCAAGCGTCGTTTCCTGAGAAGAATACCGACCCGTCTCGAATGAACGCGTCATAACTGCGGAGCCGTATCCACAGCATAACGAGCACGATCGTCGAGAGGACCGGTATGTGATACCAGTCGCGAGCGAGATCCGCTACGGAGGGCGAATGCTCTTGTTGCTCGTCGCTCATTGTGCCAAACAACTGTTAAGCCTTTCATAAGCCTTGTGATAGGGTATTTCGACCATCTTAGTCGAGTGTTGATGAAAGGCAATCCTTATTCGGGCAACCTCGGTAGCACTGGGCGATGAAAGTCTCCGTCGTGGTCTGTACCTACTCGATGGACCGGTACGAGTCGTTCTCCGAAACGGTCGAGAGCGCGCTGGCTCAGACCCACGAACCCCTCGAAGTTGTCATCGTCGTCGACGGAAACGAGGAGGTGTTCGCTCGTGTCGAAGACGACTTCGGCGACATCGACAACGTCGTACTCCACTGTAACGACGAGAACCGCGGCATCTCCTTCAGCCGGACGAAGGGGGCCGAACTGGCCTCCGGTGACGTCGTCGCGATGATCGACGACGACGCGACGGCCGAACCCGACTGGATCGAGACACTCGTCCAGACGTACGAGGAGAACCCCGAAGCGGTGGCCGTCGGTGGCACGGTCGTCCCCGACTGGGTCGCTCGCAAACCGGATTTCTTCCCCGAAGAGTTCTACTGGCTCGTTGGCTGTGACGAACGTGGATTCGGGCAGCACATGGAAGAAGTTCGGAACACCTACGGCTCGAACATCTCGTTCAAGCGCGACGTCTTCCTCGACGTGGGTGGCTACGACCCCAACACCGGCCGAAAGGGCGACAAGCACGTGCAGGCCCACGAAGCCCCGGTCTGCATCCGTATCCACGAGAAGACGGGCAAACGCGTCATCTACAACAAGCGCGCCCGCGTGAATCACAAACTCTTCGAGTACCGGACGGAGTTCCGGTGGCTCGTCTTCCGGTCGTTCTGGCAGGGCTACTCGAAGCGCGTGATGGACCTGCTGTATCCGCAGGCGTCCGGTGACAAGAACGACTATCTGCGCGACCTGATGCTCGTCTACGTCGTCGACCGACTGTACAAACTCGCCAAAGAGCCATCGATGGCGAAGGTCGAACAGTTAATCGCCATCTTCGTGTTCACCGCCGCTGTCGGCTTCGGGTACGTCTACGGACTGTTGACGCCGAATCTGGTCGAAAAGACGAACGCGTAATCTGACTGTACGGCTTCAACGACCAAGAATTAGGCTGTCCGCCCTCAACGAGCGTTTCCACGCACGTACCGGAGATATTCACGATAGTACCCAAGCGCTCGCACGCCGGTCATCGCCATCGAGAGAACCCCGAACAGCACCTGTTCGAACTGGGAGTTCTGTTCTGCGCCTTGGTCAGGAGATTTCACACCGCTCGGACGTGGTGGAATCCCCGGCCGACCGAACCGCTCTGGATGGTGTTCCTGTCGTTGGCACAGTCCCCGACCGACACGAAGCTCCTTTTTGAGTAACGAGGAGAACGAATCTCGAACCGGGTGGGAGAGTGTCGCGTCTGCTGCGAACGCTTGGCTGTAGCCCGCGTTCGCGACACGGTTTCCAAACTCTGAGTCTCCTCCCGAGACGAGTGCTGCATCGAACAGGCCGACGTCGTCGAACACCGCTCGCCGAACCAGTAGGCAACACGTTGGTGCGTACTGTTGCTGGCGAATGTACTGTTCGACCGGGAATGCAGTCTGTGCGTCGAACTTCGCTGCGAGCGTCTCGTCGCCGTCGACGACGAGTTCCACGTCACATCCAAGGTACGCTGTGTCGCCCATCGCCGCGACTGCCGTCTCCAACCACGTCTCGTCCATGTACATGTCCGCGTCGACGAACGCGAAGATGTCTCCCGTCGCGTGTTCGATTCCCGTATTTCGTGCGGCGTACGACCCCTGAATTTCGTCTTCGACGACTAAATTGACAGTCTCGTGGTCGTCTGCGAAGCGACGGATTACCTCGCGTGTCTCGTCTGTCGAACCGTTGTCTACGGCGAGAATCTCGAGTTGCGCCTTCGGATACGTCTGTTTGGTGAGCGCAGACAGTGTGTCACTGATTCCGTCTGGGTCGTTGTAGACGGGGACGATTACAGAGACACGAGGGGAGTCGGAATTCGACATTAGAACCTGCTTCTCTTCCTCGAATAAAAAGCCGTGGTGGTTAGCTGTCTACTCGGCAGTCTGTGTTGTCTCTTCTTGCAGGCGCCGTTCCGCTTCGTCTCGGTCTTCGGGATAGCCGATGTCCATCCGCCATCCGTCGATTCGGATGGCGTCGATGGTCCGCCCAGAGCGGATGAGTAGGTCGATTGCCTCACTGATTTCGAACTCGCCGCGGTTGGAGGGCTGAACGAGATGGCACGCGTGGAAAATCGCGGGCGTGAACGTGTAGAACCCGGTCATCACGAGGTTCGACGGAGGCTCTTCGGGTTTCTCGATGACTTCTGTAATCTCGCCGTAGTCGTTGGTCACACAGACGCCGTAGCGGGAGGCTTCGTCCCAGTCGACCTCTTCGACGAGGAAGGCAGCGTCGGCGCGGTCCTCGCGCTGTCGCTTGACGACGTCACCGAGATTGGCGTTGAAGATGTTGTCGCCGAGCATCAGCATGAAGTCCTCGTCGATGTGGTCTTCGACGGTGAGGAGGGCGTGTGCGAGGCCCTTCTGCTCGCGCTGGTGGGTGTACGTGATGGGGACGCCGCGATACTCGTCGTCGTAGTGTTCGATGATGACCTCTTTCTTGTAGCCGACGACGACGACGAGTTTCTCGGCGCCAAGGTCGACGAGTTGGTCGAAACAGTGTGTGAGGATGGGCTTGCCGTTGACTTCGACCATCCCTTTCGGTCTATCTTCGGTAAGGGGTCGAAGTCGGGTCCCTTTGCCAGCGGCGAGAACGACTGCTTGCATAGGAGTGATATTTAGGAATCGGCTACAAGAATCTTGTGTGGCGACGTACCACGGGTGCGTAAGACCAGACCGCGCGTAAGCCACTCTGTGGTCCGACCGTGACGGACGCAAAACGAACGTAGCGACGCTCGTCGCTTCTCGGCCACTCACTACTCAGCGATTCTCGCGGAATTCATCAGCTCGGTGTATTGCTTATCGATTGATGTAACTCGTACTCCCCAATCGGAAATACTATGTCTGGGTATTCTCTGACATCGGTCAGATGGCAACGTCTCTTCGCAAATGGATATCCGAGCACTACGAACAAATTAGAGACGACCCGGTCAGAGGTGCCCTCCACGCAGCGTATACGACGTATCTCGGCACGTGGTACACGCTGAGTTCTCGCGTTCCGGTTGGAACGAACGTATTCGACGAAGACTGGGACGTTCTCGTCATTCTCGACGCGTGCCGCCCGGATGTTCTGAAGGACGTTGCCGACGAGTACGAGTTCATCGACGACGTCGAGACGAAGTGGTCTGTCGGCAGTCACTCTCACGAGTGGATGGTACAGACCTTCCGGACGAAGTACGCCGAGCAGATTGGGAACACGGCGTACATCAGTGGCAACGGCCACACGCACGAGACGTTCGTAGACAGAGAGTTCCCGCCAGACGAATCCGTTCCGTTCTGCTGGCCCAAGTGGGACGTCGTCGACGAGTCGGCGTTCTTCGAACTCGACATGGTCTGGGAACGAGCACACCAGGGCAAACTGGGCGTTCCGCCGCGTGCGATTACAGATAGAACCATCGAGGTCCATCGTGAGTCCGACCCAGACCGCATCATCGCTCACTACATGCAACCCCACATCCCGTACATCGCCGGAGCACTCGCAGAAGACCGTGAGCCGACGGAGGTCGAAGCGAAGGGATGGAAGTTGCTCGAAAGTGGTGAGGCAGACCGCGACGAGGTGTGGAACCTCTACGAGGACACGCTTCGATTGGTCCTCGACGAAGTCGAACTCCTGTTGGAAAACGTCGATGCCGACGACGTGTGCATCACTGCAGACCACGGAAACGCGTTCGGGGAGTATTCGTTCTACGGACACCCCGAAGGCTCGCCACTTCGCGTCATCAAGACGGTACCGTGGGTCCGAACTTCAGCCGTGGACAGCGCGACGCACGAACCGTCTGATGAGTATCTAAACGAGACGGCAGTCGACATCCAAGACCACCTCAAAGACCTCGGCTACATGTAGGCCGTTTCCGGTTCGGGAGCTCTTCAGTATCTGGTTGTGCGAGTCCGTATGTAGTATATCTCGACACCGTTGCCCGTCCAGTCACTACTACAGCTAGTCACAACTAGTTGGTAAGTAATGTTTTTAAGAATGTATTGAAGAAGAAACATCTTTGTGTTGCTCTGTGCAATGTGGGTCAATGAGTGACTCTAGTCCCAACGTTCTATTAGTCGTCCTCGACAGTTTGCGGGCTGGAAACACGAGTCTCCACGGGTACGAGCGCGACACGACGCCGTTCTTAAACGAGTTTGCGTCGCGCTCGTCGGTGTACACACAGGCCCGTTCATCGGGGATGACCAGCCTCCCGAGCCACACCAGCCTCTTTACTGGGCTCACGGTCCCTGAACACGGCGTTCACGACCTTGTAACACATCGATTGAAAGAAGGCGTAACTATCTGGGAACGGTTATCAGCGGAGTACGGATACACCACGGGCGTCTTCTCTGATAACGTCAATCTAACTGGCGACGACTCGTTAGCGAGTGCGTTCGACCACGTCGTCGGACGGCGAGGTCGCCTGTTCCCCGAAGCGGCGGACCCAGACATATTTTTCAACAACCCTGAGTATCTCTCGACCAAGTCGAATAAAAGCAAACACGTCGAGTTCCTCGAACACTGCCTCTCCCACGAGAGCCCCGTCAAATCCCTCGCTAACGGTGCCGCGAAACAGTTGAGCAAGTCCTTCTCGTCTGCGACGATGGAACAGCTTCTCGACCAGTCTGCAGACCGGTTTATCGATCCGTTCTTCGAGTGGTCTGATTCGACAGAAGAGCCCTGGGCGGCCTGTATCAACCTGATGGACACTCACTTACCGTTCTATCCGGAACGGAAACACGACCTGTGGGGTGGGTCGAAACTCCAGCGGATGCAAGCCAAGTTGAACCCCGTCTCGTGGAAGGTGTACGGGGGTCAGATAACGTGGGACGAGTGGGTCGCACTCGAAGACTTATACGATGGAACGATTCGGCAAGCAGACCACTACCTCCGGTACCTCGTCTCCGAACTCGAACGGCGTGGAGAACTAGACGACACGCTGCTGGTAATCACGTCGGACCACGGTGAAGGATTTGGGGAGACGAGTCGAGTACGACCATCACTTCGAATCGCAGGCCACATCGTAGGACTCGACGAAGCGTTGTTACACGTCCCTCTCGTCGTCTCGGCCCCCGGACAGACCGATGGCGAGCAGTACGACGACCTCGCGACACTCACGAACTTCTCTGCTGCCGTGGAGTCTGCAGTCGACGGTGACTACACCGGTGACGAGTTCGTGGCCGACGGAGAGGTCATCGTCTCTGGGTCGACCGTGGACAAGAAAGCCAAGAGTAAGCAACGGGTCTCGAAGTACTGTACCGACGTCGACCGATACACCGGTGACTTGCGGGCCGTGTACGAGCAACGAGACGACTCGATTCGCAAGTATCTGACGTGGGACGACGATGGGGTGACGTTAGATATTCGAGGGATGCAGGTCGAGGTCGTGGACGGCGAAGACCCACACGAGGTTACCGACCGGGCCTTCTCGAACGTCTCCGACGCAGGTGTCGCGGTATCGCAGGGTGAAACGTCTCAGTCGACGATGGACCGACTCGAAAGTCTCGGATACGTGTGAGCACGGCATCGTAGTCGAACCGTTCAACTGAAACGGGGTCAGACACCACTACCACGAGTACATTCGGACTGCCCCCTGATATCATGAAACTACGCGAACTCCTCTCTGACGTTGCAGATTCTCAACTAGAGCGTATCCAAGCCGACGGTTCCGTTCCTGCTGGGCACAACGGGTTGTATCACGACCCAGAGACGCCTGTTCGGAACAGTTCACACTGGCTCGTTACGTTCGCCCTGCTGTACGACGAAACCGGTGACGAACGGTACGCCGACGCCGCGCAGAAGATTATCTCGTACCTTCGGAGCGACGACGCCCGACCACACGGTGCGAATCTCCACCATCGAACGATCGAAGGGAAAGACAGGTGCAACGGACTCATCGGTCCGGCGTGGACAATCGAGGCCCTGACTGTCGCCGCACGGGTGTTCGAAGACCCAGAACTCGCTGCATTTGCAGAAGAGCTGTTTCTCATGCATCCGCAGGACGAAACGTCCGGCCTCTGGAAACGCGTCTCGGTCGAAGGAGAGACGCTCTCGTTCGACGCGACGTTCAACCACCAGATATGGTTCGCGGCGGCCGGTGGACTGCTCGCATCTCTCCCGTGGACGTCAGACGAAGTTGACGAGCGTGTTCGGACGCACTTGGACGAAGTTTCGTCGAATCTGCGACTCTACCCGTCGGGGATGGTGTTCCATCTCGTGATGCCTGACGCCCTTCGGCAGTACGTGCACCTCGTTCGAGCAGACGAAGGAGGCC
The DNA here is from genome assembly GCF_009674585.1 of Haloferax marinisediminis. NCBI lineage: Archaea > Methanobacteriati > Methanobacteriota > Halobacteria > Halobacteriales > Haloferacaceae > Haloferax > Haloferax marinisediminis. Next base: position 2,027,329 of record NZ_WKJP01000001.1, read on the forward strand.
GAATCGGACTTACGTTCCTCGGGGGACGGCTACCGATTCCAGGCAGACAACAACAGCTCGCACACAAGGCGGTTGGCTACCACTCGTTCAATCTGTACGCGTTCGCGTTGCTGAAAAAGGTGTATCCGGAACACGAGTTCTGGGACGGGACGCAGTTCAAACAGATGATTGGCTACCTGACGTCGTCGGAGTACTGGGAGTCGGTGTGGGACAACGAGTACGGTCCTGCGTACAATCCTGTTGGGTTCGAGGTTCCCTTCGTCATGGAGACGTTTGGAATCGGGTCGGACGAGGACCGGTCGCGCTGGCTCACCAAACAACTCGCGAACCACTACGATGCCGAGGCGAAACAGATGGACAAGAACACCGAAGACGCGGAGACGCTCACCGCACGGATGTATCAGGCAGTTCGGCTCGAAAACAGCTGTCTCAGTGAGCTGAATTAGGCTCCCGAGAAGCACTCGTTGGTTGGCCTGGAGACTGCTGAAGTTGGTGGGGTATCCACGACACACAGAAGATGTCCGTGAGTCGCGTGCTTGCCTCGATGACCTCGATTCGCCCTTCGTATGATTCGACCGAAACCGTGGTGACGACTCGACCAACGACCGAATGCAATACAACTAAACGACCCACATACCTCGTACGACGCGAATGAGTCCCGGCGCTCTCTCAGGTGGTTTCTGTGAGTGATGAGACCACTCCGTCTGACACGAACCTCGCACGAGAGACCTCACTGGGTGCGCTTGCAAAGACGGCTACGCTACTCCTTGCGTTTGGTGGGACGATTATCTTCGGCCGAATCCTTGGACCAACCGGGTACGGTGGCTTCTACCTCATGTTGTCGTTAGCCCAGATTGCCCAACAGGGTTCGAATGGGTGGGCAATAGCTGGAACAAAACGATTCTCCGAGGACATCAGCAAAGAACAGCGGCGAGAAGTCGTCGGTGCGGGTCTCTTGGGCGCACTCGTCGTCGTCTGTATCGGGGCACTCGTGGCGACGGCTTTCTCTAGCAGACTCGATTCGTACATCGGAATCGACGGTGCACTCGGTCCATTTCTTGCACTGCTCGTTGGAATCTCGTTCTATACGACGCTCGAACACTTGACTGCTGGACGCGGTCTCGTGAGTGTCACCAACTGGGGAGAAACGTTCCAGACACTGTTTGCATTCCCACTGCAACTCGCCTTGGTCTTACTCGGCTTTGGTGTCGTCGGAATGGGGTACGGCTATGCACTGGGCTACCTCCTGGTTATTCCGCTGTTCCTCTACTATATCGACATCCTCCCTGCACTGCCTTCCAGAGCAGTGGTGCGTCGTATCTGGGACTTTGCGAGGTACAGTATTCCGAGTTCGTTCTTGGGACGAATCTACACTCGCATGGACGTACTCTTGATTGGGCTCCTCGTTGGACAGGCCGCTGCCGGGTACTACGAAGCAGCCTACCGAATCTCTATCCCTGCATCGTTCATCGCTGCGGTGGCCGCACCTGCGGTGATGGCCCGGACGAGTGAAAAATCGAGCAAGGGAGATTCGGTCAGCGAAGACCTCCACAACACACTTTCCTACTCTGCTATCGTTGCAATTCCAATTTTTTTCGGGGCGTTAGTCCTCTCGCGGAATCTCGTCGTCACTCTGTACGGACCAGCGTACGCAGACGCAGCCCTGTTGCTCATCGGCTTGACGTTCTACCGGGTTATCCGCACACAAACGAGAATCCTCCTCGAGTTCATCCAGGGTATCAACCGCCCTGATTTCGTGCTCAAATTAGAATCCGTGGCGGTTGTCGTCAACATCGTACTCGGTGTGTTGCTGACACTCGAATTCGGTCCTATCGGCGTCGTCATCGCGACCATATTGGCCGAATCTATCCGGTACGTTGGCTTTATCGTCGTCGTGAGAAACTGGGTTGTACTTCGAGACCTCTTGCCCACGCAACTCGCTCAACAGTCGCTTGCCGGTGCGGTCATGGCGCTCGCAGTCGGACTTCTCGTCGATACGTTCCCGATTCACTCGTGGTGGGAACTCACCATCGTCGTCGGGGTTGGAGGGCTACTCTATGGCTGTGTACTCCTCGCGATTAGTGTCCAACACCGACAACTCGTACGCGAGGTACTCTCGAATTTCGACGTCATCAACGGCTGACGAGTAGCCACTCACCTATTCTTGAGATTGGGCCGGCAGTTGGAACCCCAACAGATGGTCCGTCTACGCGAGATAATCCGAGATAGAATCGACGGTAGACAGATCAGTGGTGAAGAATTCGACGTTCCGTCTGATTTTTTCTTCGTCCCAGTTCCACCACGCGATATCTAACAGTTGTTTGCGGACGTGAGATGGGAAACGCCATCCGACACGACTGGCAGGAACGCCGGCGACGACGGAGTAGGGTTCGACGTCTTTCGTGACGATTGCACCTGCTCCGATGATTGCGCCGTGTCCGATCGATACTCCTGAGAGAATCGTCACACCGGTTCCGATCCACACATCGCTTCCAATCTCAACTGGCCCTTTGGACGTGTGCGGGAGTTCTGTACCCAACTCGCGTTTGTAAAACCGCATCTGCATTGCAGGCCACTTTGTGACGTGGTCGCGACCCTGCACGGTGGTGTCTCTGGCGATTGCACAGTAGTTCCCAATCGAAACGTCGCCGATGACTTCGTCGTCACGAACGAGATTCGTCCCGGTTCCAATTTTGACGTTCCCTTCTAAATGACTCCGTGGCCCAATTCGAGCGCGTTCTCCGACCGTGATGTCTCCAATCATTCGACAGCCGCGTTCGATCTGTGCGGAGTCGTCTATCGAAACTGTCGTGTCTACCGGCGAGTGGTTGAGAAGAAACTGAATGCTTGGTGGGTAGCGTGTTCGCGCTAATACAGAGAGCCCAATCTTTCGTAGCAGTCTCCCGTTCATCGATGATGACTTTTCTCTCGGGTATATAATACCCGTACTCTACCGGGAACTGTCGGGGGAGTTCTCGAACAAACGGTAAATTATTCTATTCCGCGTCGGCATAGCGCTGATAATGCCCGACCCTGACTCCGTCTGTATCCTCGTCCCCACCTACGACGAGGCCGCGACAATCGCCGACGTCGTTGCCGACTACCGAGACGAAGGATACTCCAACATTCTCGTCATCGACGGTGGCTCAACAGACGGAACGCGCGAACTCGCTGAAGAGGCCGGCGCACGCGTCGTCGTTCAGTCCGGGTCTGGGAAAGGGCAAGCAGTCAGAGAAGCCGTCGAAGACCACATCGAAGCAGAGTACATCTTGATGCTCGACGGTGACGGCACCTACGAGGCGACGGACGCAGAGAAGATGCTTGCACCGCTCGACGACGGCTACGAGCACGTCATCGGTGACCGATTCGCCGACATGCGTGAAGGGGCGATGACGAAGCTCAACCAGATTGGAAATAAAATCATCAACCGGGCGTTCGCGTACATCCACGGAGAAGACCTCAAAGACATCCTCAGTGGCTACCGGGCGTTCACGCGCGAGTCGTTCCTCGAGATGACGCTTACCTCGGATGGCTTCGGCATCGAGACGGAGATGGCCGTCGAGTGTTCGAAGCGGAACATCGCCACGACCGTCGTCCCAACGACCTACTATCCACGGCCGGATGGGTCTGACACGAATCTCAACCCCGTCCGCGACGGAGGTATCATCTTCCTCGAACTGTACCGCAGGGCGAAGACGAACAACCCGTTGTTCTACTTCGGGAGCGTCGGCCTCGCGTCGACTGCGACGGGCCTGGGTCTCGCGCTCTACGTCGCCTACGAGTGGGTCGTCCGCTCGATTTCACACGAGGTCATCGCCGTCGTCTCTGCGGCAGGAATCCTCTTCGGTGTCCAACTGCTGATGTTCGGTGTCCTCTCTGACCTCATCCTCTCGCTCCACCGAGACCAGATGAAACTCCTCGAAGAACTGGAGTAGTTCGTTCCGACGGCGGTCGGTGAATCTCGCCGGTCTTCAGAACGGAACGAGCGACCGAAGCCGTCCAAGGAGACTTTTCGACGCATTGGCCCGGAACTCTTCGAGGACAGGGTGCAGCGCTTCCAGAAGGTCTCGGCGCGATTCGAACTGGTCTCTCGAAGTTGCTTCCAGCGCCTCGTCTATCGTGACCGTGTTCCCCGCGGCATCGATGGGGACGTCGACGTGGTCGAGCGCCTGCGCAATCGTCCGTGCATCGGCCGGGTAGTCGATGTCGGCGGCGTCGACATCGTCGGACAGTGCTGCGATGCCGAACTCGATTGCGTTCGGCTCCGACGTCTCGTTCTGCGGCGGTCTCGCTGCCATCGAGTACCAGTAGGGCGGTCGGAAGTGAAAAACCCCCGTCTATTCGAGGCGCTCTGTCGACCCCCTCGCTGGGCGGGTTCCCATCGTGGGCGCACCGTTGGGATTAACCCTGACGAGCGCCAGATGCCAGCCATGACGGAGTACACGACGGTCTCTATTCCAAAGGAGTTGGCCGGTCGCGTCGAAGAGACACTCGAAGGCACGACGTTTTCCAGTACGAGCGACCTCGTTCGGTTCCTCCTGCGAAGTATCGTCATCCAGCACGAACGGTCGGGCGGCGAACTTTCGGAATCCGAGTTCCAGGAGATTGCCGAGCAGTTGACTGACCTCGGATATCTTCGGTAGTCGAGAGCGTCACGATTTCTTCAGGAGCGTCCGACTGAGCGGCTGCAAAAGCGAACGAGACGTCCCCTGAAGTCGGTGGGTCCGAGTGTTCGACCTATGCGAGTTCTTCTTCGGGCGGTTCGGCGTCGAGGACGACGAGGTCGAGTTTTCGTCCCGCACGGTCGAACGCGGCGAGCGTGTCTTCTTCCCACGGGGGGACTGCGAGGAGGACCACCGCAGCCAAATCGTCGCGTTTGGTGAGTTCGAACGGTCCCTGTGGGTGGGTGATGAACCGTGCGCGCCCACGGCCTGCGGGGGTTCCGAGGTCGACACCGAAGATTGCGCTCACAGACCTTCCTGCTTGCGCCATGTAGAAGTGAGTGAGAACTGGCGTCGTCGAGCCGAGGCCGAGGTCGGTGTCGAAGTCACCTGCAGGTGTCGGGGCGAGAACGAGGTTCATCGCCTGTGGTTCGGCGTCTTCGGCCATGTCGAGGAGAACGTCGACCAGTCCGCGGGTCACGTGGATTTGTCGCCGTTCGCCCGGAGTGTTCGGTTTTGCTGTCGCCGAGTGGCCGGATTCGTCTTCGCCAGTGGTTGGTCCACCGTCTTCGACCGAACGCGTCTCGTCTGTCATCAGTCAGAGACCATCGTCTTGAACGCCTGGAGGTACGCACTGGGGAGGTTCTTCCGAGCGTTCGAGAGCGCGGTCCGGAGTTCGTCACCGGCGTTCTCTGCGACCCCTTCGCCGTGGCCGACGAGCAGACGGTCGGGGTCGAACGACGAGAGCACTCGGCGCGGCGGGAAGGGACGGAGCATTGGGTGGACACCGAGTGGCTCACCGGCAGCACAGTAGTAACCGACTGATCCGACCGCTTCGGGAACGACGAGTGTCGCCAGTTCCTCGTGGTAGAACCCGACTTCTTGCCACGGAGGGACCGTCCGGTCGACGACGCGGAAGGTTTGGAATCCAGAGTCGGCGAGTTCGCTCCCGAATCGCTCGACGGGCGCGTCGAGGTCGTCGGCGACGCCCGTCATCCACGACGCGACGTAGACCGGTACCTCGTGGCGGGTGGCGAGTGCGGCAGCATCACGCTTGTGTCGGTCGAGGCCGACGACCACGCCAGCGACGTCACCGAGGTCTTCGAGTAACTCGTCGACACCGGGGGCGTCGACTGGGTCGAAGACCCACACGTCACCGTCGATTTCGACGGCGTGGCTGGCACGCTGCATCGCCTCGTCGGGATACGCGAGCCATCCGACACCGTGGTCCCACCGGTCGATTTCACGGAGCTGAGAGCGGCCGCTACCTTTCATTGGCATGATAGTACCGTAGGACGGGACGTGCATAAGCCCTCCTCCACCGGTCGTTGCACCCGGTTCTGGTCGACGGAGGCGGCTCGTTGACTTTTGAAGCTTAGTGTTGCACACGTGCGAACGAGCGCGAAGAAAGCCAGCGTCGCATCGAAAACTGGTCACACTGAAACGAAATCCGAGTGGAGACGAATACGGCGACGACAGAGAACCGTCGAGCCAGCAGTTAGAGGTCGTCCGTGTTGATATCGACACCCGGCGGTGTGACGACGAGGAACTTCCGGAAGTGCATCAACTGACCACCCATGTCCTTGACGTCACGTGCGAACCCGGACGCGAGTTTGTTGAGATCGCCTTCGATGGCGAGCATGAGAACGTTCCCGCGAGCGACGGACTGAACCCACTTTTCAGGTGGGGCCGACCCGTCGAGGACGCCGAGGACGACGTCTCCTTCTGCGTCGTCTTCGTCGAGGTGTTCTTCGGCTGTCTGCAAGTTGAGGTTGAAGTCGCCCATACCCGGTCGGTTGTCGAGCGACGAGAAAAGGGTTCGGTCACCCGAGGTGGGACACGGGGTCTCTCGTTCGTCGTGACGCTACCGGGGGCGACACAAAACGTGGTCCACACAGTACCTGTCGACACTTCCAGCACCACTATCTGTGAGTCGTGCTGCCTCCTGTCGCACTCCACATTTGTCCAATCGAGGGTGCGCGAAAAGGGGTCGAACTATGATTTCTAAATTAATTTGAGTTAGATTATCTTATGAGTCTCCTGAATGCTGTTGGGGCGTATCAGGACATAATATGACATGGAATTATATTAGGTCGATTAGGTACTGCGATTAGGTGCGAGTGTGTATCTCTCGCAGTCACTGGTGAACGACCATGATACTGTCTGGGAGAAACATTTATATATCAGTTCACACACCGAAATGACACATGTCTCACAACGACACGGAGGATTCGTCGGGTTCCCCGGCGGGTCGAGTTCTTCCAGGGCACATTAGCCCAACAATCTGAAATCGAAGACGTACGAATCTTCGACACGACACTCCGCGACGGCGAACAGTCACCGCGAACCTCGTTCAGTTACGAGGAGAAGCGCGACATTGCCGCCACCCTCGACGACATGGGCACCCACGTCATCGAGGCAGGGTTCCCGGTGAACTCTGATGCGGAGTTCGAGGCAGTTGCTGATATCGCTGCTTCAGCGGACTATTCGACGACCTGCGGATTGGCCCGCGTCGTCGACAAGGATATCGAAGCCGCGCTGGATTCCGGCGTGGACATGGTTCACACGTTCGTGAGCACCAGCGATGTCCAGTTGGCCGACTCGATGCACGCCTCGCGCGAAGAGGCTGTCGAGCGCGCTGTCCGCAGTGTCGAACGCGTCCGCGACGCGGGCGTTGAAGTAATGTTCTCGCCGATGGACGCCACCCGGACGGACGAGGAGTTCTTGATAGAAGTCGTCGAAGCGGTCTCCGAGGCCGGCGTCGACTGGATCAACCTCCCCGACACGTGTGGTGTGGCGACGCCGACTCGCTTCGCCCGGATGGTCCGACTGGTCCGCGAACACACCGACGCCCGAATCGACGTGCACGCGCACGACGACTTCGGTCTGGCGTCGGCGAACGCGATGGCCGGTTTCGAAGCGGGTGCCGCACAGGCGCAGGTGTCTGTCAACGGCATCGGCGAACGTGCTGGAAACGCCGCCTACGAGGAGGTCGTCATGGCCGCCGAATCCATCTACGGCGTCGACACCGGCATCGACACCACTCGAATCACCGAGTTAGCTCGCATCGTCGAGAAGGCGTCCGACATCCCGATTCCGGCGAACAAGCCGGTCGTCGGCCGGAACGCCTTCTCTCACGAGAGCGGCATCCACGCCGCTGGCGTCATCGAGAACGCCGACACGTTCGAACCGGGCGTCATGACCCCAGAGATGGTCGGCGCAACACGCGAGTTCGTACTCGGCAAGCACACGGGGACGCACTCGGTTCGCAAGCGCCTCGCAGATATCGGGTTCGAACCGACGGACGCCGAGGTCCGAGAGGTAACCCGCCGCGTCAAAGACTACGGCGCCTCGAAAGAGCGCGTCAACGACACGACGCTCGAAGCGTTTGCCCGCGACGTCGGTGTAACCCACGAAGACGAGAAAGAGGAGGAGGTCCGCGCCTGATGGCGCTGGGCTGTGGCCCTACTGGGCGACCGCCCTGCACTCGTCCCCGGTCTGCGTGCAATCGTTGCACGTCGCGTAACAGTTATTACCACCCGGGAGAACCAGTGCCATACGATGAATCAGCACGACGCACGATTGGCATCCGCTCCGCCGCAGTCCGCGGCGAGCGCTGCCGACGTCGCTGCTGTTCGGTCGCTCATTATTGTAGGGGCATAGCCCCCTCACACTCCATCTCTCAGTCCTCGGGTTCGAACCGTTTTCAGACACTTCAGCAGTCCCCAACCATGGAGCACCAGTACCACACAATCGACCGACAGCGTACGCATCGATATCGACCACAAACACACTCGCACGGAGGCCACACATGAGCGAACGCACCGCAGCCACGACCGACTCCGACGCGTCGTCGACCGACGACGAACCGAAACGGACCGAAGTCACGTCGGGTGCGACCGCAGTCATCCGCGCACTCGAAAACGCTGGCGTCGAGACGGCATTCGGCGTGCAGGGAGGGGCAATCATGCCCATCTACGACGCGCTGTACCACTCCGACATCCGGCACGTGACGATGGCGCACGAACAAGGCGCCGCACACGCCGCAGACGCCTACGGCGTCGTTCGCGGTGACCCCGGCGTCTGTCTCGCCACGTCCGGCCCCGGCGCGACGAATCTCGTGACGGGCATCGCCGACGCCAACATGGACTCCGACGCGATGCTGGCTCTCACCGGTCAGGTCCCGTCCGATATGGTCGGGTCCGACGCGTTCCAGGAGACCGACACCACGGGCGTCACCGCCCCGATTACGAAGCACAACTACTTCGCATCGTCTCCAGACACCGTCGGCGACACCGTCGGCGAAGCGTTCGCGTTGGCCGCGGAGGGCCGTCCCGGTCCGACGTTGGTCGACCTCCCGAAAGATACCTCACTCGGAGAGACTGACCGCGAACCCGGGCCAGCACGAGCGCCAGAGACGTCCCGTGCACGGACCGACCCTGACGACGCGCAGGTCGAAGCGGCCGCCCGCGCAATCGAACAAGCGGAGAAACCACTCCTCTTGTTCGGTGGTGGAGTCATCAAGGCCGACGCCACAGACGTCGCCCGAAAGTTTGCGACCGAGCACCAGATTCCGGTCGTCACGACGATGCCCGGAATCGGTTCGATGCCAGAAGACGACGAACTCTGCCTCTCGTGGGCAGGGATGCACGGCACTGGGTACGCCAACATGGCGATCACCCACACCGACTGCCTCATCGCAATCGGCACCCGGTTCGACGACCGCTTGACCGGCGGCATCGACACCTTCGCACCGGAAGCAGAGGTCGTCCACGTCGACATCGACCCGGCGGAAATTTCGAAGAACATCCACGCAGACTACCCAGTCGTCGGCGACGCCGGCACTGCCATCGAGAAAATCGACAGCGAGATGGAACACAGTCCGGACGCCCGTGAGTGGCGTGAACAGTGCCTGACGTGGAAAGACGAATACCCGATGGACTACGCAGCACCCGACGACGAACCACTGAAACCGCAGTTCGTCGTCGAGGCGCTGGACGAAGCGACCCCTGACGAGACAATCGTCACGAGCGGTGTCGGTCAACACCAGATGTGGGCCGCGCAGTACTGGACGTTCCGCGACCCACGTCGCTGGGTCTCGTCGCACGGACTCGGCACGATGGGGTACGGCCTCCCGGCCGCCATCGGTGCCCGACTCGCCGCGGACGACGACGAGACGGTCGTCTGTATCGACGGCGACGCCTCGTTCCTGATGACGATTCAGGAGCTGTCGGTCGCCGTTCGTGAGGACCTCGACATCACCATCGCCATCCTGAACAACCAGTACATCGGGATGGTTCGCCAGTGGCAGGACGCCTTCTTCGAAGGTCGCCACATGGCCGCCGGCTACGAGTGGTGCCCGCAGTTCGACAAACTCGCAGAGGCGTTCGGCGCCCGCGGGTGGACTGTCGACTCCTACGAGGAGGTTCCGGACGCCATCGAAGAGGCGCTCGCGTACGACGGCCCGTCGGTCATCGACTTCCACGTCGACCCGTCGGAGAACGTCTACCCGATGGTCTCCTCTGGCGCACCGAACGGAAAATTCGCTCTCTCGGAGGACCAACTATGAGTGACAAGCAGACTGGACTGCAGGGGCCAAGACCTGAAGAACGGCCCCACCCTGACGGGCGACGGAACGCCCAGGGAATCCGTATCGACCCCAAAGCCGAGTCGGAACACGAACCACGGCGGACGGTCCTGTCGGCCATCGTCGAGGACGAACCCGGTGTCCTCTCACGCGTCGCCGGCCTCGCCGCCCGCCGACAGTTCAACATCGAGAGCCTCACCGTGGGGCCGACCACCGTCGAGGGTCACTCCCGTATCACGATGGTCGTCGAAGAACCCGACCCCGGTATCGACCAGATAGAGAAGCAACTCGCAAAACTCAAGCCCGTCATCTCCATCGGCGAACTGGACGACGACGCCATCCGTGCGGAACTCGTCCTCCTGAAGGTTCGCGGTGAAGACCCCGACAAGGTTCACGCAATCACGGAGATGTACGGCGGTACAACGCTCGATGCAGGTACGGACACTATCACGGTCCAACTCACCGGCGACGAGCGCAAGATAGACGACGCTGTGGACGCGTTCCGTCGATTCGGCATCATCGAAATCGCCCGAACCGGCCAGACCGCCCTCGCCCACGGCGCCAAGAAGACCGTCCCCGGAGAGGAACCCGGAACCTCCGGCGAACCGACGAAACCTACCACAAACACCCAATGACTGAATTCACCACGACTGTATACTACGACGACGACGCAGACCGCTCGCAGATCGACGACAAGACCGTGGCCGTCCTCGGCTACGGCAGCCAGGGCCACGCCCACGCGCAGAACCTCGCTGACAGCGGTGTCGACGTGGTCGTTGGCCTCCGTGCCGACTCTTCGTCCCGTGCTGCTGCACGCGAAGATGGACTCCGCGTCGCGACGCCCGTCGAGGCTGCCGCAGAGGCAGACATCGTCTCCGTCCTCGTCCCCGACACCGTCCAACCGGCCGTCTTCGAAGAGATTCGCGACGAACTCGAACCCGGTGACACGCTCCAGTTCGCCCACGGGTTCAACATCCACTACAACCAGATTCGACCCCCAGAAGACGTCGACGTGACGCTCGTCGCACCGAAGTCACCCGGTCACCTCGTCCGCCGGAACTACGAGAGCGGAGAGGGAACGCCCGGCCTCATCGCCGTCTATCAGGACACGACTGGAGACGCCAAAGATGAGGCACTGGCGTACGCCCACGCCATCGGCTGCACTCGTGCGGGTGTCATCCAGACCTCGTTCCGCGAGGAGACCGAGACCGACCTGTTCGGTGAGCAGGCCGTCCTCTGTGGCGGCGTCACCTCGCTCGTCAAGCAGGGCTACGAGACGCTCGTCGACGCGGGCTACTCCCCAGAGATGGCCTACTTCGAGTGCCTGAACGAACTGAAGCTCATCGTCGACCTGATGTACGAAGACGGACTCGGCGGCATGTGGCACTCTGTCTCCGACACCGCGGAGTTCGGTGGCCTGACCCGTGGCGACCGCATCGTCGACGAACACAGTCGCGAGCGCATGGAAGAAGTGCTCGAAGAGGTCCAAGACGGCACGTTCGCCCGTGAGTGGATTCTGGAGAACCAGGCGGGTCGCCCGTCGTACTCCCAGCTGAAGGAAGCCGAAGAGAACCACGACATCGAGGAAGTCGGCGCCCGTCTCCGCGAACTGTTCGCGTGGGCCGACGAGGACGACGACACAGAGAAAGCAGAAGCACCAGCAGACGACTGACAACACCCACCCAATGACACGAAAGAAAAAACGAGACGACGCATCTGAACGAATGCGTGACGTCAGTCACACGAACCCGTACACCGGCGAGACGTTCACCACGGTGTACGAACGTGGGCCGGCAGTCACCGACGGGAGTGGTGCGTCCGACTCGACGCCCGAGATGACTGGCGGTTCCGAGACGATGGAAGACGTCGACCACACGCCCCGAAACGGCGATGGTGCGAACCGCGTCTGGAAACGCGGCAAACCGGAGGACGACTCGGAAGAACACAGCGAAAGTGAGACCGCCTCTGGAGACGTAGGTGGCGGAGATGAGTGAGGGAACGCTTTACGACAAGGTGTGGGAAGAACACACCGTCTCCGAACTGCCGACAGGCCAGACGCAGCTGTTCTGTGGCCTGCACCTCATCCACGAGGTGACGAGCCCACAGGCGTTCGGGATGCTCCAAGAACGCGACCTCGAGGTCGCCTATCCCGAGCGAACGCACGCGACAGTCGACCACATCGTCCCAACCTCGGACCAGTCGCGGCCGTTCCGTGACGACGCGGCCGAGGAGATGATGTCCGAACTCGAACAGAACGTCCGCAACGCGGGCATCAACTTCTCTGACCCGACCTCCGGCGACCAGGGTATCGTCCACGTCATCGGGCCAGAGCAGGGGCTCACCCAACCCGGCATGACCATCGTCTGTGGTGACAGCCACACCTCGACCCACGGCGCGTTCGGTGCGCTGGCGTTCGGTATCGGGACGAGCCAAATCCGCGACGTACTGGCGACCCAGACCGTCGCGATGGAGAAGAAGAAAGTTCGAAAAATCGAGGTCACCGGTGAACTCGGCCCGGGCGTCGAAGCGAAAGACGTCATCCTCGAAATCATCCGTCGGCTGGGAACCGAAGGCGGCGTCGGCTACGTCTACGAGTACGCCGGCGAGGCCATCGAGAACCTCGACATGGAAGGTCGGATGAGTATCTGCAACATGTCCATCGAGGGCGGCGCTCGCGCGGGCTACGTCAACCCCGACGAGACCACCTACGAGTGGCTGAAGCAGACCGACTACTTCCAGAACAACCCCGAGAAGTTCGACGAACTCAAGCCGTACTGGGAGTCCATCCGCTCCGACGAGGACGCCGAGTACGACGACGTCGTCACCATCGACGGGTCGGAACTCGAACCCGTCGTCACGTGGGGGACCACGCCCGGACAGGGCGTCGGCATCACCCAACCCATCCCGGCACCCGAAGACCTGCCCGAAGAGAAGCAGGACACGGCCCGGATGGCACAAGAACACATGCGGGTCACGCCCGGCGAGACGATGGAAGGCTACAAAATCGACGTCGCCTTCCTCGGTTCGTGTACCAACGCCCGGATGCCCGACCTGCGCCGCGCCGCAGAGGTCGTCAAAGGACGCCAAGTCGCAGACAGCGTTCGTGCGATGGTCGTCCCCGGCAGTCAGCGCGTCAAGGCCGCCGCCGAAGCGGAGGGTCTCGACAAAGTGTTCAAAGACGCCGGCTTCGAGTGGCGAGAAGCAGGGTGTTCGATGTGTCTCGGCATGAACGAAGACCAACTGCAGGGTGACGAGGCGTCTGCGTCCTCGTCGAACCGCAACTTCATCGGTCGGCAGGGGTCGAAAGACGGCCGCACCGTCCTGATGAACCCGCGCATGGTCGCCGCGGCGGCCATCACTGGGGAAGTGACTGACGTCCGCGAACTGAAGGAGGTGAGCACGGTATGACCGACGAGATTCCAGAGATCCATTCGGCCTCCGGGTCGGGCGTTCCCATCCGTGGCAACGACATCGACACGGACCAGATTATCCCAGCGCGGTTCATGAAGGTCGTCACGTTCGACGGCCTCGGTGAGTTCGCGTTCTTCGACCAGCGCTACGACGAGAACGACGACCCCAAAGACCATCCGATGAACGAGGCGCACTTCCAGGACGCCTCCATCATGGTCGTCAACGCCAACTTCGGCTGTGGGTCTTCGCGCGAACACGCCCCACAGGCGCTCATGCGCTGGGGTATCGACGCCATCATCGGCGAGTCGTTCGCCGAAATCTTCGCCGGCAACTGTCTCGCACTCGGCATCCCGACGGTCACGGCCGACCACGACACCATCGTCGAACTCCAGGCGTGGGTCGACGAGAACCCCGACGGCGACATCGACGTCGACGTCGAGAACGAGACGGTCACCTACGGCGACGAGACGGTCGACGTCACCGTCGACGACGCACAGCGGAAGGCGCTCACCGAGGGCGTCTGGGACACGACGGCGCTCATGAAGTCGAACGCCGACGCAGTCGCCGAGAAAGCACGCTCGCTCCCCTACATCGATGACTGAGGAAATCGTCGTCATCCCCGGCGATGGCATCGGGAGCGAGGTCATTCCAGCGGCTGTGGACGTACTCGAAGCGGTCGGTGACTTCGAGTTCGTCGAAGCGGACGCTGGCGACCACGTCAAAGAAGCGACGGGCGAGGCGCTCCCACAGGAGACGTACGACCTCGTCGCCGAGTCGGATGCGACGCTGTTCGGTGCCGCCGGTGAGACGGCCGCCGACGTCATCCTCCCGCTTCGTACCGCTGTCGATTCGTTCGTCAACGTTCGGCCGGCGAAAGCCTACCCCGGCGTCGACGCACTCCGCCCGGAGACGGACCTCGTCTTCCTCCGGGAGAACACCGAAGGCGTCTACTCGGGTCATGAAGACCGCCTCTCCGACGACCTCTCGACGCTCACCCGCGTCGTGACCACGTCGGCATCCGAGCGACTCGCAGAGTACGCCTGTGACTTCGTTGGCGGCGAAGGCGGCCACTTCCAGGTCGCGCACAAGGCGAACGTGATGCGCGAGACCGACGGCCGATTCCGTGACGCCGTCGTCTCCGTCGCCGAGAAGCGTGGCGTCGAGACCGAAGAAGTCCTGATGGACGCATTCGCGACGCGCGTCTGTCTCGACCCGACGCAGTTCGACACCATCGTCTGTCCGAACCTCGCGGGCGACGTGCTGTCTGACCTCGCTGCCGGTCTCGTCGGTGGCCTCGGTCTGCTCCCGTCGGCCAACATCGGCCCGGAAACGGCCCTGTTCGAACCGGTCCACGGCTCCGCACCCGACATCGCTGGCGAAAGCATCGCCAACCCAGCAGCGACGATTCTCTCGGCCGCGATGTTGCTCGACTACCTCGACTACGGTGAGGAGGCCGACCGAGTTCGCTCGGCCGTCGAAGGCGTCCTCGAAGACGGCCCACGCACGCCCGACCTCGGTGGCGACGCATCCACTGAGGATGTGACGGCAGCGATTCTGGACCGTCTGTAACCCACCCCTCACGAACCGCGCGCCGACTGAACGCTTTTTCCGGACTACACGCTCACTCGCTCGACTGCAGTGTATCACGTCTGTGAGCTATCGGTTCGGCGCTTTCCGCTGCTCTCTGGGAGCCACCTCTGTTCGAGTCGGGGACGAGCCGATTTTCGTTCCTGTGTGAAATCCACCAATTACGAACACATTCACTCGAAATCCAACATAAACAATTAACACCGCTCGTTACCCTACGTTCCAACCAACGAGGAACAGCTATCGATGTTACCAGCAGAGCGAAAACGCCGTATCGTCGAACTCGTCTCCGAGTCTGACGGTCGCTCGGTCGAGGACCTCTCCGAGGACCTCGGCTATTCGAAGGCGACGATACGCCGTGATTTGCGCGAACTCGAAGACCGTGGGCTCGTCGAACGGTCACACGGCGGGGCCGTCCCCGTAACCTCCGTCGCCCGCGAACAGACCTACGGGCAAAAAGAAGTACAGAACCTCGACGGGAAACGCGCAATCGCGGAACGCGCCGTCGAGGAACTCGGAGAGGGGCAGGTCGTCTTCTTCGACGCGGGCACGACGACGATGGAAGTCGCCCGAACGGTTCCGAAAGACGGGTCGATTCTGGCCGTCACCAACTCACCACGACTCGCCATCGAACTCAACGAAGGGGACAACGAGGTGAAACTCACCGGCGGAACGCTCCGACGGCGGACGAAAGCACTCGTCGGGCCGACCGCAGAAGCGTTCATGAAGCGGACGAACTTCGACGTGCTCGTTCTGGGGACGAACGCCTTCGACATCGAGTCGGGACTCACGACGCCGAACGAAGACGAGGCCCGCATGAAGGAACTGATGGTCGAGAAGTCTGCGAAAGTCATCCTCGTCGCCGACACGTCGAAACTCGGCCGTCGGAGCTTCGTCAAATTCGCATCGCTCGAAGACATCGACCTGTTCATCACTGACGACGAACTCGACCCAGCGACGCGCGAGGAGATCGAGAGCGCTGGCGTCGACGTCGTCGACGGAGTTGCACGATGATTTTCACTGTTACACCAAACCCTGCAGTAGACCACACGATTCACTTCGACGAACCGCTCCAACCCGGCGTCGTCCACCGAACCGACGACGCGGTGTTCACCGCCGGCGGAAAAGGTATCAACGTCGCCAAGTACGTCTCGGCGCTCGGCGTCGACGCCACGGCCTCCGGATTCCTCGGCGGCCACTTTGGCAAGTTCGTCCGTGACCGTCTCGAAGCGGACGACATCGCCACCGACTTCGTGAACATCGACGACAACACGCGACTGAACACGACGGTCCTCGCCGAAGATGGCGAGTACAAACTCAACCACAACGGTCCGCACATCACCGCATCCGACGTGGACGAACTCGTCGAAGCGGCGCAGGCGAACGAACCCGATACACTCCTCGTCGGCGGGAGTCTTCCGGGTGGTATGCCCCTTTCAGCGGTCGACAGACTCGCCCACGCAGGTGACTGGCGGACTGCAGTCGACATGGGCGGGAAGTACCTCGCGGACCTCGAAGCCGACTACATCGTCTGCAAGCCCAACCGTTCGGAACTCGCAGAAGCTACCGGCCGAACCGTCGAGACGAACGAAGACGCGATTGCGGCCGCACGAGAACTCCGTGATGGACAGTTCGAGTACGTGCTGGCCTCACTCGGTGGCGACGGTGCAGTCCTCGTCACCGAAGACGACGTGCTGTCCGCGCCCGCACTCGACGTAGAAGTCGTCGACACCGTCGGCGCTGGCGACGCCATCCTCTCGGGGTTCATCGCAGGACTCGAACACGGGAAGAGCGACGCAGACGCACTTCGCATGGGTATCCTCACCGCCGCCCGCGTCGTCGGCGTCGCGGGAACTCGGGTTCCGCATCTCGAAGACGTCCTGACGAACGAAACACACGTCGAAGTGACCACGATTCGAGACTGAGCGATTCCTCTCTCGTCTTTTGTGAGTCACAACTCGGTCAGAAACGAACATCAGTTCTGGCGCTGGTATGTCGGAGTCGTGAGACCGAGGACGGCAGTGGTGGTCTGGGCGCCGTTCGAGGTGGTTTCGAGGATACGTTTTCCACACTCGAAGCCAAACACCACCTATGGCCGAACGAACTCTCTCCGGTATCGGTGTGACACCACTCTCTGGAGTCGGGACCGTCGTCTGGTACCACCCGGACGCCGACCTTCCAGACCCACCAGCCCCCGAAGACGTCGACGCCGAGGCCGAGCTCGACCGATTCGACGAGGCACGGACCGTTGCCGAAGACGAGTTGAAGACGGAGCGGGCACGCACTGCCGAACGAGTCGGTGAGGAGGAGGCCGCGGTGTTCGACGCGCACGTGCAGTTCCTCAACGACCCACAGATTACCGACGGCGTCACCGACGCCATCGAAGGCGGATTACCCGCGGAACACGCCGTCCAAGAGACCTTCTCCACGTTCGTCGAGCAGTTCGAGAACATGGGAGGACGGATGGGTGAGCGTGCAGACGACCTGCGCGACATCCGCGACCGACTCGTGCGCGTCCTCTCGGACGGCGACCGGGTCGACCTCTCGTCGCTCCCGAAGGGGAGCGTCGTCGTCGCCGAACGACTCACACCGAGCGACACGGCACAACTCGACCCCAAGCGAGTTGCAGGGTTCGTCACCGTGACGGGCGGCCGAACCTCCCACGCAGCCATCTTTGCTCGGTCACTCGCGTTGCCTGCAATCGTGGGTGTCGGCGACGAACTGACGTCCATCGAAGACGGGACGGATGTCGTCGTCGACGGCGAAGCGGGCGACCTCATCGTCGATCCTGACGACGAGACGAAAGCGGCCGCTGCCGCCGATGCCGACGTACACGTCCGGAGTGGCCCGGTGGAGACGGCAGACGGCGTTGGCATCGAAGTCGCGGCCAACGTCGGAACGGCGGCCGACCTCGAACCCGCAGTCGACCGCGGGGCCGACGGCATCGGCCTGTTCCGAACCGAATTCCTCTTCCTCGACCGTGAGTCGCCGCCGGACGAACAAGAGCAGTTCGAGGCGTACGTCGAGGCGCTGGAATCGTTCGACCACAGTCGGGTCGTCGTTCGAACTCTCGACATCGGAGGCGACAAACCGGTTCCGTATTTGGACCTGCCCGAAGAAGAGAACCCCTTCCTCGGCGAGCGCGGAATCCGTCGGTCACTCGGCCCCGACGCGGACCTCTTCGAGACACAAGTTCGGGCACTCTTGCGTGCCGCTGGAAGCGCAGACGGGACGCGTCTCTCGGTGATGCTTCCGCTCGTGGCGACGCTCGAGGAACTCCACGACGCCCGCGACCAGTTCGACTCGGTCGCCGCCGACCTCGCCGACGAAGGCATCGTCCACGAGATGCCAGAGTTCGGCATCATGATAGAGACGCCTGCAGCGGCGTTCATGGCCGACCGCTTCGCGCCGCACGTCGACTTCTTCAGTATCGGGACGAACGACCTCGCCCAGTACGTGATGGCTGCCGAACGGGGCAACGAACGCGTCTCCGACCTCGGCGACTATCGCCAACCGGCAGTCCTGCAAGCCATCGACGCCACCGTCTCGGCCGCCGACGGACACGACTGTTGGGTCGGCATGTGCGGCGAGATGGCTGGCGACCCGGACCTCACCGAACTCCTCGTCGGCCTCGGGTTGGACGAACTGAGCATGAGCGCAGTCACGGTCCCACACGTGAAGGAGGCCGTGACGAAAACAGACACTGCAGCGGCCGAAGCACTCGCTGCACACGTCCTCGCTGCCGACACGAAAGCGGAAGTCACTGCCCGATTGACGACTGGCGACACCCCGGCTCAGGAAAATTAACTCGGTAGTGAACGAACGAGAACGTGCAAAATCGAAACCGGTTTCCCATAGATTATTACCTTCGCGTTCGTTGCCGAAACACGAGGTGAACGTATAATGCCGTTCTACGGCGGGGAGGAACTCGCCACTGTATACGACGAGGCGCTCGACGAAGGGTTCGGACTCATCGCGAGTAACGTCGCGGAACCGAACGTCATGATGGGTCTCATGGAGGGTGCCGACCGAATGAACTCGGACCTCCTGTTGCAACTCAGCGGTGGTGCCTGCAAGTTCGCCGGTAACGGTGACCCGGTTGCGGGCCTGAAAGCCATGGGGACGTACATCGAGACTATCGCCGAGCAGTACGACATCGGCGTCTTCCTCAACATGGACCATCAGACGAACCTCGAGTTCATCGAACAACAGATAGAACTCGATATCCCGTCGTCTATCATGATCGACGCCTCCCACGAACCGTTCGACGAGAACGTCGCGACGAGTCGTGAAGTCGTCGAGATGGTCGACGCCGCCGACTCCAACATCCTCATCGAGGCCGAACTCGGCCAAATCAAGGGTGTCGAAGACGAAATCGAGGCCGAAGAGGCGTTCTACACGGACCCCGAACAGGCCGTCGAGTTCGTCGATAAGACGGGCGCAGACCTGCTCGCCATCTCCGTCGGTACGCAACACGGCGTCGCCAAGGGCAAGGACCTCGAACTCCGTCCGGACCTCGCCCACGACATCCGACAGGAGCTCAGAGACCACGGCCTCGACACGCCGCTCGTCCTCCACGGGTCTTCGGGCGTCCAACCCGACCAACTGCAGGAGATGCTCAAACACGGCATCTGCAAGGTCAACAAGGACACGCGCTACCAGTACGAGTACACGCGCACCGCCTACGACCTCTACCGTGAGACTCCCGAAGCCATCGTCCCGCCGGAAGGCGTCGAGGACGCTCGTGACACGTTCTTCAACGAGACCGAGTGGTCGCCAGACAAATCGGTGTTCGACCCTCGTGTCGTCGGCCGCGACATCCGCGAGCGCATCGCAGACGTTCACGCTGGCCTGACGGAAGTCTCCGGCAGCGCCGGGCAGACGCTGTTCAAGTAACGCCACGTCGTTCCAGTTGGCGGCACCCGGTCCGCCGTCTCTTTTCGTGCAGTTCGACTTGTCGCTGATTCGCCTCTCGTCTCCTCGCTGGTCGACTGACGTGACTTCCCCAGTCGCTTAAGGTGTCACATAGCGTGAGAGTAGGTATGCCACAAGTGCACCTCGACGACGCGACAGTCGAGCGACTCGACAACCTCCGAGAAGAAGACGAAGACTACGACGAGCTCATCAACGAACTGATGAACATCTACGAAGCGAGCGAGCGGACGATGTTCCACAGTGGCGACGAGTACTGAGTCGGACGCCCCGCAAACTCGTCGACGTCTCGTCGTGCGACTGGTGTGTTACTCCTGATATGCGACTCTGACCTGTTCCCACTTACCTTTCGTTTCGAGGTGTTCCTGGAGCGCGTCCGCGTAGGCTTGCGTGAGTCGCTCTGCGTCTTCCAGCTTCTCTTGTTGACTCTGTTTGCCACCGTCGCCGAGGCCGAGCGCCCCTTTGATCGAGTCGACGATGCCGCCGCCGGACGACGAATCTTGCTGGCCGCCACCCATCGCGCCCATCTGTTTGCGGATGTTGTCGAGTTCGGGGATTATCTGCGGAACTTTCTCGGTGTTCGCGACGATTCGCGCCGAGTCAGGGTCGTCTGCGTTTTCGATTTCGAACTCTGTGGCCGTCATGATGAGTCCCCACTCCTGACTGGAGAACCGAGAGTTCATCACGTGGTCGTTGAATTCGCGGTCCACCGTCATCCGGTCGCCCACGATACTGTCTGTCCAGTGTACCATGCGCACACGTCGTCGTCCAGTCAGTATCAGAGTTGCGGGGCAGAGTCGACCACCGCCCGACGGTTTCTGCGGTGACCGACGGCCACGCTGGTTTAATGCGATTGGGTGACCTTTCCATCTCATGGAGCGGTACGACCTCCTGTACCGACTGTACGGGAATTTCGACGCAGACGCAGTCCGTGAAGCACAGGACTTCGTCGACCTCTTGCCACCACTCGACTCTGCGGTGGCGCTTTCACACTGGCAGGAGGTCGACGACGAGTTGAGCGAGAAGAAAGACCGCATTCGACGCGGGTTTCCAAACGGCGACCGGTACGCCGAACTCGCCGCTCGCGCCACGAGAGACCAGGCGTTCACCGCACTCGACCTGTTCACGAAGTACGGCCGAGCAGTCAACGCACTCGTCCTCGACGTCGACGAGACGCTTCGGTCGGCGGGCCGAACTGACAACGAGATTCCGCGTGAAGTTCTCCACCTCCTCACCGAGTTCCACGAGACAGACGTCCCCATCGTCATCTGCACGGGCCAGACCCTGGAGAACGTCAAAGGCTTCGCCATTCAGGGCCTTGGGAACGAACTCGTCCACTCCGGTGACGTGAGCATCGTCTACGAAGCAGGAACCGGAGTGTTCACGCCCGGCCACAGGTCGAACACGAAGCGCCTCCTGTACGAGACGCTCGACGACTCGGTTCAGTCGGTCTTCGCGTCGGTCCGTGGTCGCGTGATTCGTGACCTCCCGGAGGGTCTCCGTGGTTGTGTTCACCTTCAGGGCAACGAGTTCAACGTCACGCTCAAGCCCAACTTCGAGACCGGAAGCGACGACGCAGCGAGAGTCATCGACGACTCACTCGTGTACATGTTAGACCTCCTCGGTGAGGCCGTCACAGACGACGCCGACGGACCGACGTGGACCCGGGCGTACTACGCCGCCAGAGACCCAGAAATCGAGGGTGTCCTCGCTGACCGCGACGAACGTCCTGACCCGGACACGACGGTCCCTGACGCAGTCGTCGAGACGCTCGACCGAGTGACAGTCGCGTACTACCAGGCCGACGCCGCCGAACTCTCGGCAGTCGACTTGAACAAGGCAGCAGGTGTCGAGGCCGCACTCGACGTACTCGGCGTGGACGACCCGTTCGTTCTGGTCATGGGCGATTCTAAGTCGGACCTCGACGTGATGCGATGGGCCGCTTCGGGCGACCGCGGCATCGCTGCTGCACCCGACCACTCGTCACCCGGTGTGCTCGACCACGTTCGTCAGACCGACAGCCTCGTCTTCGACCGGGGAGATGCTGCGTCGATGCTCAGAACCGCCTACGCACTCAACCTCCTCGTCGACTGAGCAGGCAGCGCGGGATACTGGACGAAAGGAAAGTGTGGGGGCAGTGAGTGGTGTCTTCGTTGGACACCCGGTTACCGAGTTTGTGCGACTACACCGTGCAGGTCTTGCCAGAATCGCCGTCTGTGTGCGTCGATTCGTCGGTGTTGTCGGTCGGTGTCGACTCGTCGCTGGTGGACGACTCGTCGTCCGTGGTAGTCTCGGTGTCGTTGCTGTCGTTGCTGTCGTTCGACGACGAGTCGTCACTGGAGTTCGAGTCGTCGGTGATGGACGAACTGTCGCTGGACGTGCTACTCGAAGAGCGTCGACTCTTCTTCTTCGACGACGAACTGGTGTCGGCCGCTGTGTCGTCGGGTGTCTCGACTGTTCCCATCGTACTGTCGGCACTGTCACCGTCTGAACTCGAATCGTCGCTCTTCGTCGACGAGTCGTCGGCGATAACGGGTTCTTCGGCTTCGTTCGTATCGACTGAGGTCGTGTCGTCGGTCGGTTCTGTCGCCTCAGAACCGAGGTTGGCGCTTGCTTCGGTCGTCTTATCGGACGTATCAGGTGTGTTCAACCCGCCCGAGAGGAGCGCGAACGCGACGACGACGACGACGACGCCGGCGACGCCGAGTTGTGTTCTATTCAGCATTGGTCACCTCGCGTCGTGACACCGGACGGTGGAGACGCCCCGTGGACTGTTCTGGATGACAATGCAACTGTGGAAGTCGAGGACATAGTCATCTCCATATTTGCGTTCCGGCGGTTTCGTTACGAGTCATCTACCCCCACGCGCGCTCGGTGAGCGATTTCCACCGGGTTGGAAACGGCAGTCTAGCATTCAACTGGTACAGAACTGTCCTCCATCGCCCGATAATCTCGTCTCCTAACCGGTTTTAATGCGAGAATACCCGGGTCGTCTGAGTGTCTGTTTGGTCATAACTTTCAGGAGTCGAAGAAGGTCACGGAGTCGTTCACTTTGTGGGGCTGAGCCCTGCCGAGCTATCACAAATAAAACATTTAAAATCTCAAAAATTGTTATGTCATTTGACACCAATTCGGTGTATGGAGATTCCGTTCCGTCGCGAGAGCTTGGAGACTGACCGTCTTCTCGCACTCAGCGACGGGGTCATCGCAATCGCAATCACGCTTTTGGTCCTCGAAATCACCGTCCCAGAGATTCCGCCAGGGTCGCCGGTCTCGATTCTCTCAACCTTGGTCTTCGACCAGTGGCACGAGTTCTTCGCCTACGTGCTGAGTTTCTTGGTTATCGGCTCGTACTGGGTACTTCACCGACGGATATTCCTCCACATCGAAGCCCACGACAAAGGAATCGTCTGGCTCAATCTGTTGTTCTTGCTCATGGTGGCGTTCGTTCCCTACGGAACGAGTCTGCTCAGCACCTACCCGACCCAGTTCGGCGTCATGTTCTACGCGGGCATCTTGGCGATTACTGGGCTGACCCTCACACTACTGTGGGGATACGCTTCACGCCGCGACATCCTCGAAGATGGCCTCACCTCGACGCTCGTCGTCCTCGAAGGGACACGGTTCCTCGCGTCGCCGGCGGTGTTCCTCTTCTCGATCGTCATCGCCAGCTTCGATACGAACCTCGCAGTCCTCTCGTGGTTGCTTTTGCTCCCGATAAACGCGCTCTTACAGTCGAGAGTGGTCGAGAGTTACGAAGAACCGGCTCCAGTCTGAGTGCGTCCCTCGTCTCTCACCGGTGGTCGCTCGTTTATCTTCTCAGCGAGCGTACCTTCCTCATGACTGCCTCAATCGACCGAATCGTCTCGCTCGTCGTTCAGTGGCCCGGGGTCGAAACCGCGCCACACCGGTTTGGTGGCACCGAGTTCCTCGTCGCTGGCAAGGAGATTGGCCACGTCCACGACGTCGGTATCGTCGACTTGGCCATCACCAAAGCCGTCCGCGACAGTCTCCTCACTGACGGCCTCGCAGACCCGCACCACGTCCTCCCAGACTCCGCGTGGGTGACCTACCGCGTCAGGAGCGATGCAGACGAACCAGATGCGATTCGACTCCTCAGACTCGCGTACCTCTGGCGAGTGCTCGCGCTCCGACGCCGCGGTATCGACATCGACCCGACGCTCGTCCCCGACGAAGAACTCCAGCACCTCGCCTTCCCCGCTGAACTCGACTCCCTCGTTCGAACCACGTTCAACGAGTCTCTCAATCACCGCGCGTCTGTCTGAGACGCTGACGGACGGGTTGGCCGGTGGAGTGGTCTGCTGACCGACCGTGTGCCTCGGTCGCAAAAACTTTACTGACGTCCGAGTAAACCCCTAGTCATGGGTAAGAATTACGCGGACCTTCACGACCCGAACGCGGAGTATACGATGCGTGAACTCTCCGCGGAGACGATGGGCGTGACCGCAAAGCGCGGTGGCGGACGAGACGTGGAGATTACGGACGTACAGACGACGATGGTCGACGGCAACTTCCCGTGGACGCTCGTCCGAATCTACACTGACGCAGGCGTCGTCGGCACCGGTGAGGCCTACTGGGGTGCCGGCGTCCCCGAACTCATCGAGCGCATGAAGCCGTTCATCATCGGCGAGAACCCGCTCGACATCGACCGTCTCTACGAGCACCTCGTCCAGAAGATGTCCGGTGAGGGCTCTGTCGAGGGCGTGACTGTCACTGCTATCTCTGGTATCGAAATCGCCCTTCACGACCTCGCGGGCAAGATTCTCGACGTCCCTGCCTACCAGTTGCTCGGCGGCAAGTACCGCGACAAGGTTCGCGTCTACTGTGACTGTCACACGGCCGACGAGGCCGACCCACAGGCGTGCGCAGACGAAGCAGAGCGCGTCGTCGAGGAACTCGGCTACGACGCCCTGAAGTTCGACCTCGACGTTCCGTCCGGTCTCGAAAAAGACCGTGCGAACCGTCACCTCCGCCCCGGTGAGATTCGCCACAAGGCCGAAATCGTCGAGGCCGTCACCGAGCGCGTGAAAGACCGCGCCGACGTCGCATTCGACTGCCACTGGACCTTCTCTGGCGGCAGTGCGAAGCGTCTCGCGGCCGCCATCGAGGACTACGACGTGTGGTGGCTCGAAGACCCCGTTCCGCCGGAGAACCTCGAAGTCCAAGAGGAAGTCACGAAGTCCACGCTCACCCCCATCACGGTCGGTGAGAACCGCTACCGCGTGACCGAACTGCGCCGTCTTATCCAGAACCAGGCCGTCGACATCGTTGCGCCCGACATGCCCAAGGTCGGTGGCATGCGCGAGACGCGAAAGATTGCAGATGTCGCGAACCAGTACTACGTGCCGGTCGCCATGCACAACGTCTCGTCGCCCATCGCGACGATGGCGTCTGCCCACGTCGGCGCAGCCATCCCGAACTCGCTGGCGGTCGAGTACCACTCCTACCAACTCGGTTGGTGGGAGGACCTCGTCGAAGAGTCGGTCATCGAAGACGGGTACATCGAGATTCCCGAAAAGCCAGGTCTCGGCCTGACGCTCGACATGGACGCTGTCGAGGAGCACATGGTCGAAGGGGAAACCCTGTTCGACGAGGAGTGAAACGACTCGTCGAGCACGTGAATCTTTGATTCACGGAGTTCGACGAGGCGTAAGCGAACTCACCCCCCGAACCGACGTTTTCTCTCAGCTGTTTCGACCAGCCTAGCTAGTTTTTGTCACTTCGTCCCGTTCATTGCTAGCGCATGTCAGCCGACTACACTGTCGACTACGAACTGAGCGACGCCGACGAGAACATCCACAACAAGTGGGACAACAGTCTGGACCCCCTCGTGACCGTCCAACCCGGTGACGTCGTCCG
The DNA here is from genome assembly GCF_009674585.1 of Haloferax marinisediminis. Taxonomy (NCBI): domain Archaea; kingdom Methanobacteriati; phylum Methanobacteriota; class Halobacteria; order Halobacteriales; family Haloferacaceae; genus Haloferax; species Haloferax marinisediminis. The sequence goes on from NZ_WKJP01000001.1 coordinate 2,053,387, forward strand.
ATTCGAGTGTCGAGACGCACTCGACCGCCAGATAACACCTGAATCGACCGCCGACGACCTCGCAAACGCGAGTTTCGACCCGGTCCACCCACTCACGGGCCCCGTCGCCATCGAGGGTGCCGAACCGGGCGACGTGCTCGCAGTCGAGTTCCTCGATTTCGAACACAAGGGCTGGGGCTACACGGGGTATATGCCCGGCGAGATGGAACTCGGTCTCCTTCCAGAGGACTTCGAAGAGGCGGGTCTCCACATCTGGGACCTCGACGACGACGTGGCCCACTTCGTGAACGGCATCGAGGTGCCACTGGACATGTTCCCCGGAATTGCGGGCGTCGCACCCGCCGCGAACGGCGCACACAACACGCTCCCGCCGCGTGACACCGGTGGCAACTTCGACATCAAGCACCTCACGAAGGGGTCGACGTTGTACCTCCCTATCGAAGTCGACGGGGCGCTGTTTTCGACCGCCGACTGTCACGCAGCGCAGGGTGACGGAGAGGTCTGTGTGACAGGTATCGAAGCGCCGATGTTCGTCACGGCGCGGTTCGACGTGCTGAAAGACAAGTCCATCTCGCAACCAGAACTGGAGACGATGGGTCCGTTCACGCCCACCGGTGCGGACGAACCGATGTACGGGACGACGGGCATCGCCGACGACCTGATGGAGGCGACGAAGAAGGCCGTCCGACACATGATTTCGCACCTCGAAGCAGAGCGCGGGTTGACCCGTGGCGAGGCGTACATCCTCTGTTCGGCAGCGGTCGACCTCAAAATAAGCGAAGTCGTTGACGCGCCCAACTGGACGGTTACCGCGTACCTTCCGGAGAGTATCTTCCCCGAGTAAGGAGTGACTACTGCGCAGGCTTTTCGTCGTTATTCGGTGGTTACCAGTCGCACGCCGCCACTCGGGCGGCACGCGAACACTTGCGCATCCTCGCCGACCTGCTCCGCTACCGCCGAGCGAATCGTTGTTTCTGCCCGTTCGAGTGCGTCTCCATCGACGAGTGCGACAGCACTGCCGCCGAACCCACCGCCGGTCATCCGAGCGCCGTACACACCGTCGGTTCCGGTCGCGAGCTCGACTGCGGCGTCGAGTTCTGGACAACTCACTTCGTAGTCGTCTCGCAAACTCCGATGGCTAGCGACCATCGCCTCGCCGACACGGTCGAAGTCACCGGTTGAGAGGGCCTCTCGTGCCTCCCAGACGCGCTCGTTCTCGGTTACGACGTGTCGTGCCCGTTGAGAGAGAACGTCGCTCAGCGCGCCAGTGTGGGCCTCCAGCAGGTCAGTGTCCACATCTCGGAGGGAGTCGATGTCCACTCCTCGGTCTCGGAGTGTCGCCACGGCCTCCTCACACTCGCGGACTCGGTCGTTGTACCCAGAGTCGGCTAACTCGTGAGAGACGCCGGTCTCGACGACGAGAATCCCCACGTCGCCGCTGATGTGAACCTGTTCGAACTCGCGTGTTCGGCAGTCCAAGAAGAGTGCCGAGTCGGGTTTGCAGAGGCCGACGGCGAACTGGTCGAGGATGCCGCACTCGACGCCGACGCCTTCTCGTTCGGCCCGCCAGCAGGCGAGCGCGAGGTCGGTCGTGGGGATCTCCACGCCGGCGATGCCGAGCAAGGCGCGGCCCACGGCGAGTTCGATAGCCGCGGAGGAGGACAGGCCCGCACCAGATGGCACATCCGAAGCGATTGCGAGGTCCGCACCGAGAATGTCGGTGTCTTCTCGGAGAACGCGCGCGACAGCGGCGACGTAGGCGACCCAGCCGTCAGGGTCGTCGTCCGGGGTGAACGTCGCCGTCTCGCCGAAGTCAGTCGCGACGACGCGAATCAGGTCGTCGTCGCGCGGACGTGCAGCGACTGCGACGTGCCGGTCCACGGCCAGCGGGAGACACAAGCCATCGTTGTAGTCGGTGTGGCCACCGACGAGGTTCACCCGGCCGGGTGCGATGGCGACGAGGGGGGCGGGTGCGTCGGCGGACCCGTCCCCGAACGCTGTTTGGAGTCCCGTTCTCGCTCGCTCGACTGGGCCAGTCGCCGTGTCGAGGGCGATTTCTTCAGTCGCGACCGGTTCGGTCTCTTCGACTGTATTGGGTCCGGATTCGTTCATTCCAACTCGTGCTCCAAATCCTCCGATTCGGCGGTCACGCCACCGAGTCGGGCGGCTATCTGTCGTCCCATCTCTCGCGGGTTCGCCTCAGTCACTCGGACCGCGTCGCCGACGCGGACCGCTCCGGGTGTGACGACGTCGGCGCAGATGCCGCCGCGACGCTCGCGAAGTGCCTCGATAACGTCCTCGTCGTCGACGAGGTCAGCGAGGTACGCACAGGGCGGCCTGAGCCTCGTTCCCCGAAGTTCGGCATCTCCGAGCGCGAACGTCGCGTCGAGAAGGTCTGTGAGGTCGATGCCACGGACGACCACGTTTCGTCGATGCTGCCCATCCGAGAGATCGATGCCGAACTCGTCGTGGGCGTCGTCGAGCACTGCACCGTCGACCAGCGTGACTTGGCACCCATCGGTCGCCGAGTAGTACCCCGTTCCGTGGAGATAGCGGTCACCGTCGAGACCACCGTCGATGACCGATATCGACTCGTGAGCCACCATCGGCTCCCCGCTCGACGGGGTGGTGTAGAGCCCCGTCACACGTCCGTCGGCCGCTGTTGTCATGTCTCAGGGTAGCACTGGTGGGGATGAATACGTTGGGACACCGAGATGATTCAACAGAGTGGCCTGGGGTCGACACCGAGTTCTGCGAGGCCGTCCGCGTAGTCGTCGTAGGCGACCTGAACGACGTACTCGGCGACCATTCGTGCACGCTCCCACTCGTCGTCGTCTTCGCACAACTCGTCGAGGAGGATGAGACCGGTCGTGAGCGCGTCTTCGGTCTCGGACTTCAACTCCCGGAAGAGGTCTGCGCCCTGACGGTCGGCCTCGTTGATGAAGAACCCGATAACCTGTGTATGCGTCCGAAGCGAGACGAGTCCGCGCCCCACCATCCCGGCGGCGATACGCTCGATGGTGTCGTCACGGCCACGGAGATACGCGTGCATCAGCCCGGGGCCATCTGGGAGGTCGAGGTCCGAGTCGAGGCGTTCGAGGACGCGTCGCAAGTGTTCGTCTTCCTGCTGTGCGGTCTCCTCGAACGCCGCTTTCGCCTGCTCGACTGTCTCGTCGGCCGCCCACGCCCGAAACGTCTCTCGTGCGGCGTGTTCGGAGAACGCGGCGGCGCGGAGGACGGCCGATTCTGAGAGGTCTGCCGCCGTTAGCGAGAGGAGCAGTTTCGAAGACCCGAGGCGGTCGAGTTCGGTCCGCTTCGCCGTCTCGACGGCCTCGCGGAACGATGCAGAGTCCATACTCGTACTGTCGTGTGCCGTGGACGTGAACGTTCGGCCCCGCCAGTCTGGGCGTGTTCCGGTCGTCGTTCTAACGAGAGTCTGCTATCAGGACTGATACTCTGCAGAGAGGTTTGAAATACAGGGGATAAATGAGCATATATGTGACAAATTCGCCCACCCGAGTGACCGCCGATGCCCGGGAACGCATCGACGGCTCACATCTTCTCTCCCAGTTGGGTATCGACGAATCCGAAATCGAGAGACGCAAATCGTTCGTTCGGTTCTCGGAGGAAGACGAACAGCGTCTTCGAGCGTACGAATCGCTCTTCGACGACGTCGCAGACGAGTTTGCCGAGGAGTTCTACCAGCACCTCGGTTCTCACACCGACTCCGCGTCGTTCTTCGACAAGACGACGAAGACCATCGAGATGCTGAAGTCCGACCAGGCGGCGTATCTCCGTGATCTGGGACGTGGAGAGTACGACGAAGACTACTTCGCGAAGCGTGCTCGCATCGGCAAAGTACACGATATCATCGAACTCGGGCCGAAGTTCTACTTGGGTGCCTACTCCGTCTACTACGAGGGCCTCACCGAGGCAATCGCGGCCGAAGTTAAAGACGAGTTCAGTAACACGGCCACAACCGACAGCGGACCGCTCGCCAAACTGGTGGGCGGAAACGACGCCCCTGTCGAGGACGCTCTCGATGCGCTCGTCGAACGTCTGCTTCCGGTGTTGAAACTTCTCTCGCTCGACCAGCAAGTGGCGATGGATACGTACATCCACTCGTACAGTCAGAAAGCACGGGACGCTGCTGAACGTCGCAGGCAACTCGCCTCAGAGGTCGAAGCGGATGTGAGCGCACCCACCGAGACGTTGCTCGAAACGTCAGAGGAAGTCACGGACAGAACGACCGACATCCAGGAAATTGCCGAGTACCAGGCCGACGATATGGAGACGGTCTCCGACGAAGTGTCGAACATGAGCGCGACGGTCGAAGAGGTTGCAGCGACCGCAGAAGAAGTCGAGCGAACCAGCGCCAACGCCGCCGCACGCGCTGCCGAGGGTGAGAGTGCGGCCGACGAAGCAATCGACGTCATGCGCGACGTGAGTGAGGCGGCAGAGATGGCCTCCGCGGACGTACAAGGGCTTCACGACCAGATAGACGAGATAGACGACGTTCTCGACGCGATCAACGACATCGCCGAACAGACGAACCTGCTGGCGCTCAACGCCTCTATCGAAGCGGCACGCGCTGGTGACGCCGGTGACGGGTTCGCCGTCGTCGCGAGCGAAGTCAAGAATCTCGCCGAAGAATCGCAGGCCCGTGCGACCGAAGTCGAAGAGACAGTCGAAGACATCCAATCGGAAGCCCAAGAGACGATCGAGAGCCTCTCGCAGACGACCGACCGCCTCCACGACGGTATCGACCGTGGCGAAGACGTGATGCGAAGCCTCAGCGAAATTTCGGCCGCGGTCGAACAGACGTCTGCCGGTGTCAGCGAAGTCGCGGGGGCGACCGACAGCCAAGCGGTGAGTGCCGAGCAAATCGCCGACATGGTCGACCGTGCGAACGAGATGGCTGTGGAAGTCTCCGACCAGATTCGGGAGATTGCCGAGGCGAACCGTTCACAGACACAGCAGGTTCTCACCATTCGTGACGCTGCGCACCGACTGAGCACGGACGACGCCGACGACGCACAGTCGTCTCCCGGTCGTCCGCGCTCGAATATCCCGTCCGATACCCTGTCCACAACCGTCGTCGAATCCGGTGAATTCGACGGCCCACCACACCACCGACTCACCAACGACGGCGGGACGACCGACTAGTCTCAGTCGACGCTGCGGAGCGTTCTTGGAGCACGCGTGCGTAGTCTACGGGATGACCCCCGACGAACTCGCAGTACGCCTCCGCCACGGCGACCCAACCACGATACTCGACGTGCGCAATCGTGACGAGTTCGACGAGTGGCACGTCGATGGGCGAAGCGTCACCGCGACGCAGATGCCGGCGATTCGGTTCACGCAGGCTGAAGTTCTCGGCACAGTCGCAGACGTTGCCGACCAGTTCCGCGACGCTCCATCTCCAGTCGTCGTCGTGTGTGGGGAGGGGCGAGCGAGTGACCACGTCGCATCGCTCCTATCGAGTGTCGGCGTCGACGCAGAGAACCTCGAATCCGGGATGGAGGGATGGGCGCGCGTCTACCGGTCTTCCGAACTCAGTCACGCCGACGCGACGGTTCTCCAGTACGACCGGCCGTCGAGCGGGTGTCTGGCGTACCTCGTCGTCGCCGGCGACGAGGCTGTCGTCGTCGACCCGCTCCGAGCGTTCGCAGACCGCTACGTCGAAGACGCGCACGACCTCGGTGCCGACATCGTCGCGGCCATCGACACGCACGTCCACGCCGACCACGTCAGCGGTGTCCGCGCTGTGGCCGACCGGACGGGTGCGGAAATCGTCCTCCCGGCCGGTGCAGCAGTACGCGGTCTCTCGTTCGATACGAGACTGCTCGCAGATGGTGAATCCGTCACTCTCGGTGCTGTCGAACTCGTCGCAGTCCACTCACCGGGGCACACCAGTGAGATGACTGCCTATCGTCTTGGAGACGTCCTGTTCGTCGGTGATGGCCTCTTCGTCGAGAGCGTCGCCCGACCCGACCTCGAAGACGGAGACGATGGTGCACCCACCGCCGCCCGGCAGCTCTATCAGACACTGACCGACCGATACGGCGAGTTCGACGACACCGTCCGAATTGCCCCTGCTCACTACAGTCCCGTGGCCGTCCCCGACGAAACTGGAGTCTACGTAGCCTCACTGGGTGAACTTCGACAGCGTCTCGACGCGCTCTCGATGGACGCCGACGACTTCGTCGAGTACGTCCTCGCCGATATGCCGCCCCGACCGGCGAACTACGAGCGAATCATCGAGACGAATCTCGGGATTGTCGACCTCGACGACGACGATGCGTTCGACGTGGAGGTGGGCCCGAACAACTGTGCAGCGACGACCAGTGTGTAGCGTCCGAAACGACGACGCGAGCGCCGGTAGTCACACTGCGCTGAGTGAAGAACAGAGAAGAGACTGTTGACGCGTGTTTCCGCGTCGGCGTTCCGTCGTCAGTCGTCTGCGGCGGCGTCGGCGGCGGCAGCGTCTCCTTCGATGCTCGGTGGGTAGACGCCGCGTTCGAGTTTGAGGTCGCTCTGCGGGCGTGCCATGCAGGTGAGCGCATAGTTCTCGGCTTCTTCTTCGGTGAGGCCCCGGGCAGCGGGTTGGGTGACTTCGCCTTCGAGGATTTCGGCGGTACAGGCGATACACATGCCGACGCGGCAGGAGTACTCCTGTGCGATACCTTCCTCGATGCAGGCTTTGAGGATGGTCTGCTTGTCGGAAACTGTAATCGTCTCCCCCGTGCCGACGAACTCGACGGTGTACTCGGTCATACCGCGGCGTATGCAGGACCGCACCAAAACTGTTTATCAAAGGAGCGCCGCTGAACGGGAACAGTTGGTCGGCGAAGAGCTATTCGTCTGTTTCGGCCGTCGTCTCGTCGGTCGCTGCGTCTGCGTCTGCTTTCGCTTCTTCCTCTGCTTCTTCGTCTCCCAGTCGGACGGTGAGAACCGGAACCGTCGAAGTTCGGACGACACGCTCGGTCACACTCCCAAGGAGGTAGTGGCTGAGTCCCGTGCGGCCGTGGGTCCCCATGACGACGAGGTCGATGTCGTGGTCCTCGATGTACTTGTGAATCGAGCGGTATGCGGTTCCAGTGACCACTTCGGTGTCGACGTCGACCCCCGCCGCGTCCGCGGCCTCTTCGACGTGTCGAGTCGCCACCTTCCCCTCGCGTTCGAGTGCGTCGATGACGACGTCTGCACCAGCGTCGAGAGAGGTGTAGATGCTCGTGTCGACGACGTACAGCGCGTGAATCCGTGCTCCGTAGGTTTGCGCGATGTCGAGTGCGTGTTGGATGGCCCGTTCGGCCGCCTTGCTCCCGTCGGTTGGCACGAGGATTTCGCTGTACATGATACCTTACACTTAGTTCGGAACGGGGTTAATTCTACTCCTCGTTCTCTTCGCCTTGGAAGGCGTGGATGGCCGCTTCACAGGTTTGAAGTCCGTCGATTCGGGCCGTTTCGTCGTCGAGTTCGACCGTCTCGACGAGCGTCCACCCAGAATCGTCGTCGTAGGCGACTCCTTTGACCCACGTCTCGGTGGCGAACAGGACGCCCCGTGCCGGGCCGTCGCTCTCGACGGCGACCACGAGTTCGAACGCCTCGGCGCGGTTCAGTGAGGTGAGTTCCTGTGGCTCTAGCGGCCGTGGTGGAAGTGAGTCGATGAGCGTCATATTCCTGTGCTACCGGTCGGCGGGGATGACGCTTTCGAAGCCATCGACACGAGCACGCTGTGGCGCTGCCCACGAGTCGTAACCTTTCTGGCATCCGGCGCGTCACGTCACCTCATGATACCCTCTCGCGTCGAGTGGCGCGCCGACCGAACGACGCTCGCCGTGGGTGCGCTCGCGCTCGTCGCGCTCCTCGTCCGACTCGTCGGCCTCGGGGACCGGCCACTCCACTGGGACGAGGCCCGCGTCGGGTACTGGAGTCTTCGCTATCTCGAGACTGGCTACCTGACGTACCGGCCAGTTGCTGGCGGCCCGCTGGTCTACATCCTCAGTCGAACCTCACTCGCGCTCTTCGGGCTCTCGGACTTCGCGCTTCGACTCCCGGTCGCCATCGCCAGTGCTGCGCTTCCGCTCGTCGCACTTCTCTTTCGGTCCCACCTCGAAGACAACGAGACTATCGCGTTCGGCGCGATTCTGGCGCTGAGTCCGCTGCTCGTCTACTACGGCCGATTCGCTCGGGGTGACCTCCTCGCAGTGGGCTTTGCGCTCGCAGCGTTCGGGTTCGGCCTTCGGTTACTCTACGGGAACGGCCGGCAGAACGCCTACGGCCTCGCGGCGGCGTGTGCACTCGCCATCGCGTCGTCGGGCCTCGGCATCGTCGCCCTCGGGTGTCTCGGAATTGCTGGCCTTCTCGTGTTCGACCACAGCGCACTCCTCCGGTCGTCTCGTCCGGCCGCAATCCGTCTCGGCGAGTTCGCAGCGCGCGTCCGCGGCGAAGCGACACCAGCGGCACGGGCGGTCCTCGTCTTCGTCGGCCTCTACATCTTCACGTTCGCTCCCCGAGCAGGCATCACCGACGACGCTGGACTTTACACACCGGGGACGATTCTCGGGGCAATCGACGTGGCACTGTTCGACTCGGTTCGGCGATTCCTCGGCGTCCGTGTCACCCACCGCTATCCCGGTGGGACACACGAGTACCTCCCCTATCTCGGTGACTTCATCGGAGTGCTCGTCTTCGCCGCACTCCCGGTGACGCTGCTCGCGATTGCAGTGTTCGTCATCGACCGCTACACAGCAGGTGGCCCACGAACTGTCGTCGCTGCGGCGGTGTACTGGGCGGGTGCATCGCTGTTTTTCGTCCCCATGTTGACGGAGGTTTCAGCGCCGTGGCTCGGGGTCTATGCTGTCGTTCCGCTCGCGATTCCTGCGGCCGTCGGCCTCGCGACTCTCGTCCGGTGGGGGCGACGTGCTCTCAACGCCGGGCAGACACCACGTGTCGCTGCTGCTGCACTCGTACTGCTGGCGCTCGTGGCACAGACCGGTGCAGTCGCAACCGGTGAGGTCTACGGACCGAGCGACCGAGACTCCCAACTCGCACACTACGCACAACCCTCGAACGAGTTCACGTCGTTCCGCGAGAATCTCTCGACGTGGGTCGGGCCGACGGACGACGAGGAGGTGGACGTGATTTTCTACGGTAATTCGATGTACGTCCCCGAGGGTGCCGCCGACTTCCCACCGGTTCCCGAACGCTGGGGTGAGCGACTCCCAATGGCGTGGTACGTCGCACGTCTCGATGCAGATACTGCAACCGTCACGTCACCAGCGGAACTTCGTGAGCGGGGCGGCGGCGCACCGGTCGTCATCGCACCTGCGGAGGAACGAGCGACGCTGGCACCGGTGCTGAACGGCTACGTGGCACACGAGTACGACACCGCCCTCTGGGGGCGGCCAATCGTCGTGTTCGTGAAAAACTAGTCGCGGGGTCGGGGCTTAGCGGAAGCCCATCGCTTCGATCTGTTCTTGGTAGCGGTTCCGGATGGTGACTTCGGTCACCTGCGCGACGTCGGCGACTTCGCGCTGGGTCTTCTTCTCGTTACAGAGCAACGAGGCCGCGTAGATTGCTGCGGCAGCGAATCCCGTCGGCGACTTCCCAGACAGGAGACCCTGCTCGGCAGAGACGTCGATAATCTCGGTGGCCTTCGCCTGAACCTCTTCGGACAGGTTGAGGGCGGAAGCGAACCGTGGGACGAACTGCTTGGGGTCGACGGGCTTGAGTTCGAGCCCAAGCTCTTGGGAAATGTAGCGGTACGTGCGACCAATCTCTTTCTGCGGGACGCGAGAAACTTCGGCGACTTCGTCGAGCGAACGTGGGATACCTTCCTGCCGACAGGCGGCATAGAGGGCCGATGTCGCGACACCCTCGATGGAGCGTCCGCGAATCAGGTCTTCGTTGAGTGCGCGACGATAGATGACGGATGCGACTTCGCGTACGGAGCGTGGGACACCGAGCGCGGACGCCATGCGGTCGATTTCGCTGAGTGCGAACTGTAGGTTACGCTCGCCGGCGTCTTTGGTTCGGATTCGCTCTTGCCACTTTCGAAGACGGTGCATCTGTGACCGCTTTTCGGACGAGAGCGACCGACCGTAGGCGTCTTTGTCCTTCCAGTCGATGGTCGTCGTCAGTCCCCGGTCGTGCATCGTCTCCGTGATGGGTGCGCCCACACGCGACTTCGACTGTCGTTCTGAGTGATTGAACGCGCGCCACTCCGGCCCTCGGTCGATCTGTCGCTCGTCAAGGACGAGACCGCAGTCGTCACACACCAGCTCCCCCTGGTCTGCGTCGGTGACGATCTGGTCAGACCCACACTCCGGGCAGTTGAGTCGCTCGTCCTCTTGTGCCGTTGCCTCCTCTCGCTGACGCTGCCGGCTCGGACGTTCCATTAAAAGGTTTCTGGTGGAGCTCGCATTTAAACCTTTTTGACAATTATATTACAAGGGTCGCCGTCTAGCGATTTTCCTCTCAGAACTTTGGACCCGTCGGACTCTCCTACTTATACGGTTCCTTGACTAACGGTTAATCGAATGGTCAGATATGCTACCGCGACACTCGTTATCTCACTTCTCGTGGTGTTTGCGGGGTGTGTTGGGGGTGGTGGCGTCGCCACAAACGCGGTGACAACTTCGTCTGAGACACCGACTGTCACTCCCGCGTCGTCGACGGCAGCCGGGACTGCGACCGGTGACGTTACGGTCGACGTTGTCGACGTCGTCGATGGCGACACCATAAAAGTCGTCATGCCCGACGGGGCGCGTGAAACTGTCCGACTACTCGGAGTCGATACACCCGAAGTCTACGGCGAGAACACGCCTGACGAGTACGAGGGCGTTCCCGACACCGAGGCCGGGAGAACGTGCCTCCGCGACGCGGGCCACGATGCGAGTGAGTTCGCGAAAACCACACTCTCCGGGAAGACGGTCGAACTCCGATTCGACGAGAAAGCAGGTGACCGGGGCTACTATGGCCGACTCCTCGCGTACGTCGTCGTCGACGGAACGGAGTTCAACTACGAACTCCTCACCGAAGGGCACGCGCGATTCTACGAGAGTTCGTTCGAAGAACGCGACCGATACGAACTCGCCGAACGAGACGCACGCGAGCGGGGGATTGGTCTCTGGGCCTGTGCAACTGAAGGGTCTGCTGCTGGGGGCGTAGACGCGACCACCGACGGTGGGTTCTCCCTGTCCGTGGTCGCCGACGCTCCCGGAAACGACAACGACAACCTCAACGGCGAGTACGTGACCTTCCGAAACGACGGCGACGAGGCGCTCGACCTCTCGGGGTGGACTGTCTCCGACGCAGTGGGTCCGACGTACACGTTCGCCGATGGAACTGAACTCGACGCGGGCGGAACGCTCACGCTCCACACCGGGTCTGGCACGGACACAGCAGACGACGTCTACTGGGGCAGGTCGTCGGCCGTCTGGAACAACGGCGGTGATACGGTTACTGTCCGTGATGCAGCCGGTCGAGACGTCCTCTCGTACACGTACGACTAGACTCGAACAACCGACTCGAATACGTAGAAAACCCGCCCCGGGCGAACCGGCCTCTCCGCACGCGACGGAGACTGTGCGACTCCACACCGCCGGTAGGGGGGAGGGGGCTGAAGCGTGTGACCCCCGAACACACTACAACGTTGTCCCTAATTAGTCTCTAGGGCCCCACGAATAGGCGTATTTCGACGGATGTGGACTCCTCTCCCGGACCTGCATATTACTACTAGGCATTTACAAAGTTATATGTATAACCAAAGGAAATGTGTGGGCAACATGAGCACACAGCACCCTTCGTCCGTCGAAGCAACCCTCGCGGCAGGTCGGACTGCCGACCTGACGCCACTCGTCGTCGACGCGTCGGCCCTCGACTCGACTGCCCCCGAACACCTGCGCGACCTGAAGTCGGGACTCGCCGACGAAGGCTACCTCCCGGCCGAACTCGTCGTCGAAGCACGATTCGAAGAGGACTGCCCACTCGCGGTTCAGTCGGAGTCTGACCGCATCCGCGACCTCGTTCGCGCGGCCGCATTCCTCGGAGCGGGTCGCATCGTCGTCGACGTCGCCGAGTGCTGTCGCCCGGACGACGTGGAGAACACACTCGCGGCCCTCGACGAGCGTGCCCACCGCGAGGGTGTCGCTTTTGAGGTTCGCGGCCCCATCGACGCCTGATGGCTACCAAAGCCGCACTGGAGACGCAGTTGGCGGTGGTCGCTGGCTTCGAGAACCCGAAGGTCGGCCTCGAACAGTATCCGACGCCACCGGACCTCGCCGCGCACATCGTCCACCTCGCGGACCTCCGGGGCGACATCGAGGATACCACGGTCGTCGACCTTGGGTCAGGGACCGGAATGCTCGCGCTCGGTGCTGCGCTCAGGTCTCCCGCTCGTGTCGTCGGCGTCGAACTCGACCCAGACGCGTTGCAGACGGCGACGAACAACGCGCGCCGCGTCGGCGCTTCGGCGCCTATCCACTGGGTTCGTGGCGACGCCACCCGTCTTCCGCTGTGTCTCCCCGAGGAGCAACCGGTCACCGTTCTGATGAACCCGCCGTTCGGCGCACAACGCGGGAACGAACACGCCGACAGAGCCTTTCTCGAATCGGTCGCCTCCGTGGCCGATGTGTCGTACTCAGTCCATAACGAGGGCAGCAAGGAGTTCGTCGAGGCGTTCGTCGCAGACGCCGGTGGCGAGTTGACCGACGCCTTCCGGGCGACGTTCGACCTCGAACGCCAGTTCGACTTCCACAAGGCCGACCGGAAGGAACTCGACGCAGAAGTGTTCCGTATCGAGTGGTAGTGCTCTCGGTTCTCGTCGTTACTGGTACGTCTCTTCTTTCGCGACCCGAACCCGTGTTCCATCGTACTCGGCGAACACGAACTCGTCTTCTCGGACGAACTGAATCCCGTCGAGCGTCGTCGTCACGTTCTGGGTCGGCATCGGTCCTCTCACGGTCCCGTTCTGTGTCGATACGCCGAGGTCGTACCCAGTCTCCGTCGGGACGACCGAGATGTTTCGGCCGGCGACGACCGGTTCTGCTTGGAGTGGGTCTGTCGCGTAAGCGAACGTGACCGACTCGTTGGAGACGAGGAAGACGCGATACACCGACTCACCGGTGCCGGAGACGACGAACCCGTCGCGGACTGCAGTGACCTGGTCCTGCCAGCCGACCCCGCCGACCCTGACCGTGGACTCGCCGTCGAACGCCAGTCTGTTGGTCGAGACTGCGGTCGTCCAGATACCTCGCTGTTGACTCTTGACGATGACGCCCGAGGTGTTCGTCGTCGTCGACTCGCCGAACAGTTCGATGTCGAAGGCGGCCGTCAAGCCGTTCGGCACGTCTTCGGCGTAGGTTATCTCGTAGTCTCTGACCGAGACGCTCTCTCCGGGGAGGTCGTCGTCGGCCGCAGTGAACAGGTTGTACGGAATCGCTGGCCCCGTCAACGCGGCCGTGGCGACGAGAATGACGGCCGCACCGACCTGCCATCGGCGAGTGGAGAACACCGAATTCGCGGGTGCTCGGTCACGAAGCGGTCTGTCCGAAGCCGACACCGTCAGTGCGACGATGAGTGCAAGTCCGACGACGAGTGCGAACCCGATGGCGCGAAAGAGGACGAACGTGTCGCCGCCGCGGAACCAGTACACTGCCCACAGCGACTCGCTGACCGCGAAGACCAGGACGCCAGCGAAACTCCGGAGTGCGCTGGGACGGACGTCACCGCGACGGTGGACGAGCCACACGCCGAGGAGGACGCCGAACAAGAGGCCAATCGCGTGACCCTGGATGGCGATTTGTGCCCACCACGGCGTCGAAAAGACGGGACGCGCCGTCGCAACGACTTCTGGACTCTGGAGGGCGTTGTAGAACAGGCTGAGTACGCGACCGGAGACGAACGCGAGAATCGTCGTCAGGGGGCGAGTGACGAGCGCGAACCCCGCGAACGCGAAGACGACGCCGGAGAAGCCGATGACCGGCCCCAGTGCGAATATCGACGTGAGGAGTCCGACGCCGACCACGGCCGCAGGAAAGATGACGAGCGCCCGTGCATACGGGTTCTCAGTGAACGACCCGAACGAGGCCGACCCACGGCGCGTCGGATAGTGACCCCACACGTACTCGGCGACCGGTGCTAGTGTGAGGGTGCCGATGAGGTTGCCGACGAGGTGTCCCGAACTGGAGTGCGCGAACGGGGCGGTGACCATCCCGAGCGGATAGAAGTACGACCACGCCCGAAATGGGATGACGAGCGGTCGATACCACGAGGAGAAGCCCCCTTGGACGAAGAGGTACACGAAGAGGACGCCCCCGACGCTGACGAACGTCCCGAGAGGAAGTCCGAAGAGGAAGCGACGACGAAGTGCCGCAGTGAGGCGACTCGGCCGGTCGACGAGCGCGAGCACGACGAGCGCGACGAGAAGCGCACCGACGGCAGCAAGCCGGTGGAACGGAATCCAACCGGGGATGTCTAGCATAGGCTACCTGTGTGGAGCGAACGGGCGATAAAGAAACCAGTGGAGAACTGCTTGAGCAGTGCTAGCGGGCAACACGGCGGGTGACAGAGCGTCGCGCACGCAGTATCGACGTGCGAGCGTCGCTCGCGGTCAGATTTTGCCTTCGGCGTCTTCTGCCAGTTCTTCCATGCGCTTGCCGACGCGGCCAGCGCTCGAGAACTCGTCTTCGCTCATCGCCGTCGCGAGGGCGTTCCCGAGGACGAAGACGGCGTGCTTGTGCTCACTCTTGGACTTGTGGACGTGAGACGGGTCGACGCCGAGTTCTTCGTACGGCTCGAAGAGCGACGAGTCGACGTGTTCACGGGCCGAGAAGTGGTCTTTGATGATAACCATCTGTTCGTGCAGCTCCAGCAGTTCGTCCTTGTGCATGAGAGTCCGTTAGGCGCGAGGGTGTTTTAAGAGTTATTGGGGCCTGCTGTCATTCGGTTCAGAAGACGTACTCGTCTTCGTGACCCATCATTCCGTCATCTTCGAACGCGCGGTCCTCGTCGGACATCGGACCGCTCGTCTTGTACGCGCGGATACCAGTCGAAAGCAAGTCCTCGATCGCTTCGTCGCGGTTGACGAACTCACCTTTTTCGACGAGCTGGACGATCTGCATCTCCAGGTGTTCCGGCACGGTGATCTCTACTTTGGGCATCTGAACGTCCGACGCTTTGGAAGGGCCGTATATAACTCTACCGGGGTACCCAAAGTGAATCTTGAACTTCATCTTCTCAAATGAGAACTTACGTTTGTGTTCGACTGGTTGTTGTTGTGCAAACCGATAGTTGGCACATTCCGGAGTCGGTACAGATAGGTGCGTTCGGCCGAAGCATCGAACATGACCAAAGACGTCACGCACCTCTACGAGGAGTTTGGCGACGACCGTTTGCCGCCGGGGCAACGTGAGACACAACGGTTTCCGGTCCTCTCGAAGAGTGGCACCCCATCGTGGGACCCCGAGACGTGGTCGTTCGAGGTGTGGGGCGCCGTCGAAAACAGCCTCGACCTCTCGTTCGACGAGTTCCACGACTTGCCGTCGGAGACACAGCGACAGGACTTCCACTGCGTCACCGGGTGGAGCAAGTTCGACTGCGAGTTCGAAGGCGTCACGTTCCCGACGCTCGCGGAGGAAGCGGGCGTCACCGACGACGCGGTCCACGTGATGTTCCACGCCTTAGACGGCTACACGACGAACCTCCCGCTCGACACGTGCATGCGGGACGAAGTGATGTTCGTCTGGGGGTACAACGGTGAAGACCTCCCTGCGGACCACGGCGGACCCCTCCGAGTCGTCACCCCGCACAAGTACGCCTACAAGGGGGCAAAGTGGGTGACTGGGGTCGAATTCCTCACGGAACCCGAGCGTGGTTACTGGGAGAAGCGGGGGTACTCGAACACAGCGAATCCGTGGAACGAAGAGCGATATAGTTAGAGTGGACTATTTTTTGGTCAGATTTTTCCGAGTCGACCGGAGGGAGACTCCGAAAAAGGTGGGCGTAACCCGTGGAACGAAGAGCGATATAGTTAGAGAACTCGCTGTTCGCGGCTCCATGTGCGACGTATCTGTCGGTTAATGCACAACATCGCGGTGCGTGGGTCGCTCTCGCTCGTCGCATGTCGCAGAACAGAAGGGAGAGTTTCAAGCGTCCCCGGTCCTGAGCGTCCATCGATGGAACCGTTGCGGACAGACGAGGTCGCCACGCACCTCGTCAGTAGGTCGGCCCGACTGTCTTCGCCGCCAGTGACCGCGTCTCTCGCGGCGGTACGTCGCCCACGAACGTTGTGGACTGCTCCCGACGAACCGACAATCGTCGGCGGCGGCGCGGCCGTAACCCTCGAATTCGACGGGCCAGAGTGCCTCTCACGAGTCCGCGAGACGGCGTCGACTATTCTCGACGGCGCGGACGTCGACGATTCGGTCGCCGCCCGACCCCGATTCTTCGGTGGGTTTGCGTTTCACGAAGCGGCGACCGGACGCGACCCGTGGGCCGACTTCCCGGCAGCGCGCTTCGTTGTCCCCGAAGTGCAACTCGTCTTCGAAGACGACGCGGCGTGGCTAACCGTCAACGCGGTCGACACCGACCCGGAGACGGTCGAACAACGACTCGCAGCGGTTCGAACGACACTCACGGGCCTCGAAGATGCGCCCCCCGAGATGCCACCCGGCGTCTCGGCACGACACCGAACCACGTCGGTCGACGCGTGGCGCGAGAGTGTCGAAGCCGCAGTCTCGCGCATTCGCGCAGGTGAGTTACGGAAGGTCGTCCTCGCACAGGCGCTGGAGGTCGAACTCGACCGACCTGCGTCCGTGCCCGACCTCCTCGCACGCCTCGGTGAGACGTACCCCGAGTGTCACCGATTCCTCATCGAACCCGAGATGGGTGCGAGCTTCCTCGGTGCGACGCCCGAGCGACTCGTCTCACTCCGCGGTCGTGAGGTCGAGACTGGCGCACTCGCTGGCACGACCGGTCGCGGCGACACCGACGACGAAGACGAGTGGTTGGCGAACGAACTCCTCGCGAGCGACAAGGATAACCACGAACACGAACTCGTCGCGGAGACGATTCGTGAGCAACTCGACCCACTCTCGGCGGAGATTCGCGTCGGCGAACGCGGCGTCCGAAAACTCGCGACCGTTCAGCACCTCTGGACGCCAATCGACGCGACGCTCGAACGTGACGAACACGTCCTCTCGCTCGTCGAGGCACTCCACCCGACGCCTGCAGTCGGTGGCTTACCGCCTGAGGCGGCCCTCGACGTCATCCGCGACACTGAACCGTTCGACCGAGGGTGGTACGCCGCCCCAGTCGGGTGGTTCGACGCCGACGGCGACGGGAGTTTCGCAGTCGCCATCCGGTCGGCAACCGTCGAAGATACGATGGCGACGCTCTTCGCTGGTGTCGGACTCGTCGCGGATTCCGACCCCGACGCCGAGTGGGACGAAGTACAACTGAAGTACCGGCCCATCCTCGACGAACTCGAACGCGACGAGTGACCGATTCTGGACCGCTTTCTAACAACCCTCACCACACGACGACTTGCGACGATACGAGATGACACACCCGAATCGCAACACCCTCTGGGCACGAACCTTCGTTGACGAACTGGCACGCACCGAAATCAACGCGGTGTGCATCGCACCCGGCAGTCGGTCGACACCGCTCGTCGAGGCGTTCGACCGCCACGACGACATCGAGACGTTCTCACATCTCGACGAGCGCTCGGCCGCCTATTTCGCTCTCGGACGGGCACGGCGGACTGGGAAGGTGACGCCTATCGTCTGTACGTCTGGAACTGCTGCAGCGAACTTCCACCCCGCGGTCATCGAGGCGTCACAGGCGCGCGTTCCCATGCTCGTCCTCACCGCCGACCGCCCGCCAGAGATTCGCGACAGCGGCGCCAACCAGACCATCGACCAGGAGAAACTCTACGGCGACGCTGTCCGCTGGTACAAGGACATGCCTGAACCGGAGGCCACTGACCGGAAACTCCGAAGCCTTCGAACGACCGCCGCGCGGGCCATCTCCGAAGCCACAGGCGTCGACGCTGGCCCAGTTCACCTCAACTTCCCCTTCCGGAAACCACTGGAACCGACGCACGTCGACGGTGACGTCCCCGCCGACCTCGACCGTGACGCACTCGATGGCCGCGACGGGAGCACGCCGTACGTTCGGACGACGACCGGCGCACCCGAACTCTCCGAAGACCATCTCCGAAAACTCGCTGACGAACTCACAGTCGACCGTGGCCTCATCGTCGCTGGACCTGCTGACCCACCGGGGTTCAACACCGAGGCACTCGCCGCCTTCGCGCATGCGACTGGCTTCCCAATCGTCGCTGACCCACTCTCGGGCCTCCGATTCGGCGGTCACACGCGAACGACGACCGTCCTCGGTGGCTACGACGCCTACCTCGACGAGCGCGTCACCGCCGACTGGCCGGACCCGGACGTCGTCGTCCGCATCGGTGCGTCACCGACCTCCAAGCCCCTTCGGAAGTACCTCGCGCGGACCGACGCACGACAGTACCTCGTCGACCCGACGGGTCAGTGGCGCGAAGCGGAGTTCACCTCGACAGACCTCGTCGAGGCCGAACCTTCGATACTCGCGTGGCGCCTCTCGCAACTCATCCGCAACCGCCCTGACGCCGAGTGGAATCAGTTGTGGACGGACGCAGAGGACGTTCACTGGGATGCCGTCGACGCGGAAACTGACGCGTTCGAGGGGCGACTCGCAGCCGACGTGGCCGACCTCGCACCCGAACCGTCGACCATCTTCGTGTCGAACTCGATGCCGGTCCGCGAACTCGACCGGTTCGCTCGTCCTTCGACCAAGGCCCGAACGGTCCTCGGGAACCGTGGTGCGTCGGGTATCGACGGTATCGTCTCGTCAGCACTCGGTGCCGGGTCGGCGTCGACGGACCATCTGACGCTTCTGACCGGTGACCTCGCGTACTATCACGACATGAACGGCCTCCTCGCGCTTGGCCGCCTCGGAGTCGACGCGACCATCGTCCTCGTCAACAACGACGGTGGCGGCATCTTCCACATGCTCCCCATCGAGGACTACGAACCCCCGTTCACGGACCAGTTCAAGACGCCCCACGGACTCGACTTCTCGGCGACCGAGGGGCTCTACGACCTATCGTTCGAATCGGTCGAGATGGACGAGTTCCGCGACGTGTACGCTGAATCGGTTGCCTCCGACGGCACCGACGTCATCGAAGTCCGTACCGACGCCGAGTCCTCGCATCGGGTCCGTGAGGACCTTCGAGAACGAGTCGTCGACCAGTTGACCAACTGACCTTTCACGTGCGGATTTGATGGAGGGTGTATGCCCTCCGGTTTCCACCCTCACTACGGACTGAGTTCCCCGTTCGTCGCCACGCTCGCTGGCCTCGCAGTGTTCACCTACGGAGTCGTCGTCGCTCGCTAACCACCGGGTTTGTCGCGACTGGTCTCGTCGCATACGGCACGCTCTACAGCGTGACTGCGTTTCTCGTCGGCATCTGCGCCGCAATTCTCGTCGGGCTCACGTCGTGGGTGACGAGTCCAAACGGCCCCGTCCGAACCGAGCGAGTCACCCAGAATCACGACGACTGACGGAGGACGAACGACGACGAGAGGCGGTACAACGCGGCGTCGACGATGACGAACACCCCACCGACGACTGCACCGACGAGTGCGGCGACGCCGCCGGCGACGACGACGATGAGAACGAACGGGAGCACGCCATCTAACCGGATAGACCACGGCCCAGTGACGAGGTTGACGAGCGCACCGGCGAGTATAACCCCGACCAAGAACCCCGCACCGATGAGCCCACCGGCGAGCCCGCCACGGACCACGAGTGACGAAAGCTCTCCTTCGCGGATTCGGTCGAGACCACCCTCGGAGAGCACCCATCGCGTCGCGAGAACCGTGAGGGCCCACAGATACCCAAACACCAGCACACCTTCGACGGTGCCGAGTCCAGCGAGGATGTCTGCCAACGACCCGCTCGTGTGACCGACGAGGACGCTCAGCAGACCGAACACGACGAGGTTGAACGTGGCGATGGTCCACAGTTCGAGCGCGTCCACGTCAGCCATGGGCGAGCACCTCCGCGAGCGCGACGACGAGAACCAGTATCCCCGAGGTTGCACCGTAAAATCGCCTGAACCACGTCTCGTCGACTCCCCTGACACCGCTCCGCCGTGCAGTGAGAACGACCACGGTCCGGACGAACGACCCGACGACCAGCACCGTGACGACGCCGAGTTTGATGGTCAAAACCGTCCCCCAGCGGGTCGCCGGACCCGGTGCACCGAGTTCGCCGAGGTTCCCCACGCCGGTGACGAGCATCGCCCCCATCGTCCCCCAGAACACCCACTCGTACTGAGAGGCGAGTTGGACGCTGTCGTAGCCGAACCCTGCCGTCCGGAGCGCGTTCCACACGAAGAGCGCGCCGCCGAGGAGGAGCGCCATCCCACCGACGTGGACGAACCGAACGAGGAGGGCCGAAAGGGAGGACATGTCCTCAAAGAACACCGTCTGCGGTAGTATAGGTTGGGACGAGTGCCACATCCTCGGCCTGCTCGGACTCGCCCACGCAAGCGAATCTTTTTGCGCCGCCCGCGCCGCCTCTCGATATGGTCTCGGAGATTTTCGACCCCGACCGCTGGGAACCGGTCGAGGGGTCAGACGAGTTCGACGACATCACCTACCACCGCGCCGTCGACGTGCCAGCGGTGCGCATCGCCTTCGACCGCCCGGAGGTTCGCAACGCATTCCGCCCCGGGACGGTGGACGAACTCTACGCGGCGCTCGACCACGCTCGAAAGCGCGCCGATATTGGCTGTGTCCTCTTGACCGGCAACGGTCCATCGGAGAAAGATGGCGGGTGGGCGTTCTGTTCCGGCGGCGACCAGTCCGTTCGCGGCGGGTCGGGCTACGAGTACCGCGACGACGACGAAGCGGACGTATCCGACGACCCGCTCGTTCGCGAGGCGAAAGCCGGCCGACTGCACATCCTCGAAGTGCAGCGACTCATCCGTTTCATGCCGAAACCCGCCGTCGCCGTGGTCCCCGGATGGGCCGTCGGCGGCGGTCACTCGCTCCACGTCGTCTGCGACATGACGCTGGCGTCCGAAGAACACGCGAAGTTCCTCCAGACCGACCCCGACGTGGCCTCCTTCGACGGTGGCTTCGGGTCGGCGTACCTCGCCAAGCAGGTCGGCCAGAAGAAGGCCCGCGAAGTGTTCTTCATGGGCAAGACGTACTCCGCCGAGGAAGCCGTCGACATGGGCATGGCCAACGAGGCGATTCCACACGAAGAGTTAGAAGACGTCGCACTGGAGTGGGCCGACGAGATGACGAAGAAGTCGCCGACGGCGATGCGGATGCTCAAGTACGCCTTCAACATGACCGACGACGGCATGGTCGGCCAGCAGGTGTTCGCCGGCGAGGCGACCCGACTCGCGTACATGACCGAGGAGGCGCAAGAGGGCCGTGACGCATTCCTCGAAAAGCGGCAACCGCGCTTCCGCGACTACCCCTGGCACTACTAGCCCACCTTTTTCGAGAGGTCCTCGCGCCGCAACGCGGCGCTTGAACCCCTGCAAAAACCTGTCTTCGTGAGGGCCAGCGAACGAAGGCTCGTGAGACGCGTCGCGTCTCACGGTGGAGGGAAAAACCGCAGAATCGTAGACCTTCGACGGTAATCTGGACGGACCCAGCGTTCGTTCGAGAGCGCACCCTTCTTTCTGTTCGCACTCATTTTCCGACTATGACCGAGACGATTCAGGGCGACGTCCTCCACGTCATCCCACCAGACGAACTGGACGAACACGAACTAGACCCTGAACTCCACGCGTTAGCCGAGTCGCACTACGTCCTCGTCCTTCGGAAAGGTGGACACCCCTCGATACTGGACCTCATCTGGGCGTTCATCCGTCGGAATCCAATCGAGGCTGTAACCGTCGTGACTGACCAGCCTGCCGAAGAGGACGACGAGGTGACGCTGACTGTCGAGGAGACGGAAATTACTGGTGTCTACGTCACAGTGGACGTTGGAGTAGGCGCCTAACGGGCCGCCCAAATCGGCACCTTCGCGACCGACACGTGCGGCGTATTCAGCACACGCTCGAAAACTCGGTACTGAGTGGCGATTCCAGCGGGGCAGTTCACTCCGACCTGAACGTCTCGGCGCCGACGAACCGCGGAACCTGCCGTTTGTACGTCTGATACTCCTCACCGAACTCCTCTCGAAGCCACGGTTCCTCCGCGAACGGCAAGAGAAGCACCCACGAGACGTGTAACAGCGCCAGAACCGTAACCAAGAGCGAGTTGACAACGAGAGCGACTCCGACGATGCCGACGACCATCCCGACGTACTGTGGGTTTCGCGACCGAGCGTAGAGACCAGACGTGTGTAAGTCTCCGGAGAGCCCCATCGTCTCGTGCCGTTCGAACGACCGCTCGCTGGCGACGAAGATGACCACACCGGCGACGGCGAGGAGTGCTCCACCGACGAAACTCGACGGACGTGGGAGAATCCACGAGTTCCAATCGAAGATGGCAGTGGCGACGAGAGACAGGTTGAACACCGCGACACACCCCCAGTGAAGACGGTACTTCCACGACTTCTCACCCGGTGGCCAGAAGTGCCAGGCCGAACTGCGTATGGTCACGAGAAGCGTTCCGAGGATGGTCAGCGCCGAACTGAGACCGACGGCGAATGCGACCGATTCGGGAAGTGCCATAGCTGATGTCTGATTGTCAGTTTAATAGGTGTTCGCCCCGACAGTCGGTTCGTCGTCTCGCGTCGCCGAATGCAAAATTTGACCCTCCCCGGTCCCTGAGTAAAACGCAATGAGTACGCAGGATATCTCTCGCACCCAGGCGTGGGTGATGGCGTCGCGGCCGCAGACGCTTCCGGCGGCCGCCGCGCCCGTCTTCGTCGGAACCGCGCTCGCGGTCCACGAAGGCGTCTTCGCCCCGCTTCCAGCGCTCGCGGCGCTCGTGGGTGCGTTCCTCATCCAGATTGGAACCAACTTCGCGAACGATTACTACGACGCAGTTCAGGGTGCAGACACCGAGGCCCGCGAAGGGTTCACCCGCGTCACCGCAGGCGGTCTCATCCCGGCGGCCGAGGTGAAGCGCGCGATGTACCTGACGTTCGCTGCCGCCATCGTCCTCGGGACCTATCTCGTCTACGTCGGCGGCGTTCCCATCCTCGTCATTGGCCTCCTCTCTGTTGCCTCGGGCATCGCCTACACCGGCGGTCCGTACCCACTCGGCTACCACGGCCTCGGCGACCTGTTCGTCTTCGTCTTCTTCGGCCTCGTCGCCGTCGTCGGCACGTACTACGTGCAGGCCGTGAGCATCCTCGCGGAACCGCTGTCGATGGGTATCCCACCGGGAACCGTTCCACTCGTCGCCATCCTCGCCAGTCTCCCAATCGCGGCCATCTCCACGAACATCCTCGTCGTGAACAACGTCCGTGACAAAGAGGAAGACGCGACGACGGGGAAGCGAACACTCGCCGTTCGGTTCGGGTACGGATTCGCGCGTGCCGAGTACGTCGCGATGCTGGTGGTAGCCTACGCCGTCCCGGTCGTCCTGTGGTCCGAGTTCGGATTCGAGTGGTTCGTCCTCCTACCGGTCCTCTCGATGCCGATTGCGGCGCGTATCGCCCGGACGGTCGTCACGGAGACGAAAGGTGCAGAACTCAATCCAGCACTCGAAAACACCGGCAAGCTGCTCGCGCTCTACGCCGTCCTCTTTTCGGTCGGACTGGTCTTCGCGTGATGCGCCTCCGCGAGTTCTCTCTCGGCTTACGGCAGCCACTCAGCACTGCCAAGGGCGACATCGACCGCCGAGAGGGAATCCTCGTCGCCGTCGAGATGGGGGGCACCACTGGCGTCGGTGAAGCAACGCCGCTTCCGGGGTGGACCGAGTCCCTCGCCGAGTGTCGCGACGTACTCGAATCGGTCGGGGACCCTCAGACTGCACTCGACGATGGAACCCTCGACGAAACTCCGGCGGCCAGATACGCCGTCTCACTCGCCCTCGCGGACGCCACTGCTCGCGCAGAAAACCGCCCTCTCGCGTCGACGCTAGCCACGCGTTCACACACCTCGCTTCCGGTGAACGCGACGCTCGGTGACGCAGGTGTCGAATCGACCGTCGAGGCCGCTGTCGACGCCGTTTCGACGGGGTTCGACTGTCTGAAACTGAAGGTTGGCGCACGGAGTCTCGACGACGACATCGACCGACTCCGGGCAGTTCGGGACGCCGTCGGCCCAGACGTCTCGCTTCGGGCCGACGCGAACGGCGCGTGGGACCGTTGGACGGCAGACCGATTCCTCGATGCCGTCGAACCACTCAATCTCGAATATCTCGAACAACCACTCCCGGCGGAAGAACTCGACGGACACGCTGTCTTGCGGCGACTCCACGACACACCCCTCGCAATCGACGAGTCGCTCGCTGCCGTGTCCCCCGAACGGGCCATCGCTTCGAACGCGGCGGACGTCCTCGTCTGCAAACCGATGGCGCTCGGGGGCCCCGACCGGGTTCTCTCGGTCGCCGAACGCGCCCACGACGTGGGTGTCGACGTCGTCGTCACGACCACCATCGACGCAGTCGTCGGCCGAGTCGGTGCACTCCACGTCGCTGCCGCAGTCCCCGGGGAACGCGCACATGGGCTTGCAACGGCATCGTTCTTGGAAACTGACCTCGCTCCGGACCCCGCGCCCGTTCGAGATGGTTCGATGCAGGTTCCGGATAGTCCCGGTCTCGGCATCGACGTGGCTGACCTCCTCGACTGAACCCCGTCACCGGAACCCATCAACTCTCCACGGACCAAACGTTTTTCACGATTCTGCACGTCTGCGTCGAAAATGACCGAGGTCGAACTCGACTCCGACGCAGTGCGACTCGATATCGAAGCGGGCGTCGCCACAGTGACGCTCGACGCTCCAGCGGTACGAAACGCCCTCACCATGGAGGTTACTGCCGGTGTCCGTGAGGCGCTCGCGTCTCTCCCGGACGAGGCACGATGTGTCGTCTTCCGTGGAGCTGACGGTGCATTCTGTGCCGGCGGCGACGTGAACGCCATGCTGGAGTTACAGGCCGACGCGCTGTCGCTTCCGGACGCTGTCGACCACGTCGTCCACGACACTGCCGACTGTGTCCGCCGCGTCTACGAGTGTGACCTCCCGACGATTGCCGCCATCGACGGCGCTGCTGTCGGTGCGGGCGGCGCACTCGCCATCGCCTGCGACATCCAACTCCTCCACGAAGACGCCCACATCGGGTTCGGGTTCCGCCGTGTCGGCCTCGCCGTCGACTCGGGACTCTCGTACCTCCTCCCCCGACTCGTCGGCCGGAACGTCGCGATGGAACTCGTCTACACCGGGGAACTGCTCGGCCCAGAGCGAGCACTCGAACTCGGCGTCGTGAACCGCGTCGCTGGTGCGGACGAGTTCGAAGACGAACTCGCTTCGTTGACCGACCGAATCGCCGGCGGGCCGACGAAGGCACTCACGACTTCGAAGCGACTCTTGCGCCGTCCCGACGACTCCATCGAGGCCGCCATCGAACACGAGGCGGCGGCACAGGCCGTCATCTTCGAGACGGAGGACCACACGGAGGGTGTCGAATCGTTCATGGAGCGACGAGACCCCGAATTCGACGGACGGTAACGGAGTCGAATCCGCCTCACACGTCGGCGGATCCGTCGAGGGTCGGAGCATACTTGTCGCCACCCGGAGACGGCGAGTGTATGGTCACCGTCACCGTCTGGAACGAGTTCCGACACGAACGAGAGAGTGAAGACGTCGCCGCAGTCTACCCCGATGGCATCCACACTGTCGTCGCCGACGCCCTCCGCGAGGGAGGCAACGAGGTGAACACCGCGACACTGGACGAACCCGAACACGGCCTCTCTGAATCGGTCCTCGACGAGACGGACGTGCTCGTCTGGTGGGGCCACAAGGCCCACGACGAGGTAGACGACGAAATCGTCGACCGCGTCACCGACCGCGTCCGCGGTGGGATGGGACTGCTCGTCCTCCACTCTGGTCACTACTCGAAGCCATTCAAGCGCCTGATGGGAACCTCGTGTTCCCTCAAGTGGCGCGAGGCAGGGGAGAAAGAACGCGTGTGGACAGTCGAACCCGGTCACCCCATCGCCGAGGGCCTCCCCGAGTCGTTCGAAGTGCCACGGGCAGAGATGTACGGCGAACGATTCGACATCCCCGCACCGGACGAACTCGTCTTCCTCTCGTGGTTCGAAGGTGGCGAGGTGTTCCGAAGTGGGTGCTGCTACACCCGCGGGAAGGGCCGTATCTTCTACTTCCGGCCGGGTCACGAGACGTACCCAATCTACGAGCAACCCGAGATTCGAACCGTCCTCACCAACGCCGTCGACTGGGCGGCACCCGGTGACGGCCCCGACCCGTACTTCGGCAACGCAGACCCACTCGAAGACCTCGACTGAGGAGTCGGAATCTGTTCGTTTCGGCTTTGCTGAGGGTATGAAACTCCTGAAAAGCGATTATTTTGCTATGCAACTAATGCACACGGGACGACACTGACTGCGCACGGTGGTGGTCGGGTCGTGGTGATATCATGAAAGGAATCCAAGGAAAGGTCGCCCTCGTTACGGGTGCTGCATCCGGTATCGGACGAGAGACAGCGCTGCGTTTCGCCGAAGAAGGTTCGAAAGTCGTCGTCTCGGACGTACAGAAAGACGCTGGCGAACAGGTCGCCGGCGAGATCGAAAACGCCGGTGGTGATGCGGTGTTCCTCGATGCCGACGTCTCGAACGAAGCCGACGTCGCCCGACTCGTCGACGAGACAGTGAACGTGTTCGGCGGCCTCGACTTCGCACACAACAACGCCGGTATCGAGGGCACGGTTGGGTCCATCGCGGAGATGGACCTCGATGACTTCCAGCGAGTCATCGACATCAACCTCACTGGCGTGTTCCTCAGCATGAAGTACGAGATTCCACGACTCCTCGAACGTGGCGGTGGTGCCATCGTCAACACCGCGTCTGTCGCCGGCATGACTGGCGGGCCGAACCTCTCGCACTACTACGCGGCGAAACACGGTGTCATCGGTCTCACCCGCTCTGCCGCCCTCGAAGTGGCAACCGATAACATCCGCGTCAACGCCGTCCTCCCGGGCGTCATCGAGACGCCGATGATAGAGCGCTTCACTGCCGGGAACGAGGAGGCTAAAGAGGCACTGCTCAAGGACGAACCAATCGGCCGCCTTGGAAGACCCGAAGAGATCGCGAGCGCCGTCGTCTACCTCTGTTCCGACGACGCCTCGTTCGTCACTGGCCACCCGATGGTCGTCGACGGCGGGTACGTCGTTCCGTGAGCAGACCCCCCAGTTACGTTCTTTTTGCCCACGGGTCGGAAGTTGACAGTCTGCCGACTACGATAAGTACCCTCGGTACTGAGGTGTTCACATGGCACAACCGACGAGTGGACAGCGACGGCTCATGTTCGTCCTGTTCGCGGTGGCGACACTCATCTTCCTTCTCGGAATCGTGGTCATTGGATTCCTCTCCGGCGTGATTTGAGCGACGACCGAAGCGCAGACGAACGAACGAAGCGACTCCGTTCGGCTAGCGTGTCGCGTCTTCCGGACGGAAGGTCTTCCCTTGTTTTCCGTCTGCAGTCATCCGACGGAGCGTCGCCGCGGCGTTACTCGCGTCGTACCCGAACAGCACGTCTTTCGCGTACTCGTCTGCGACTTCGAGCGCGTGGATGAGGTCGTCTACGTCCACGTCGACGGCGTACAGTTCGATAGAGAAGTCGACGTCGTACGGGTCGAGAAGCGACACGAACCCTCTCGCAATCGTTTCGAGCCAGTACGTCGTTCCGTAGTCGATGTCGTAGAGCGGGACGACGAACTCGTCGACGTACTCCGCGAGGGCCTCGATGTCGAGGCCGGCACGACGGTAGAGGTGACCCGGGTAGGGGTCGGGATAGAGCGTGAGATAGACGCGGCCCGGAATTCGGTCGGCAGCGTCGGCGACGAACGCGGTGATGACCTCCGCACGCCACTCGAACCAGGCGTCTTCGTCATCAGCGTCTCGGCCGTGTTCGTCGGCCCACTCGCCGAACAGGCGCGTACACCGGTCACAGTGGCAGTACTCGTCGCGGGGAAACCCCACGTCGTCGAGTCGCACGTCACCGTTCGCACTCACCGCGTCGTCGATGATTTCGAGGAGGCCAGCACGGTACTTCTCGTTCGTCGGGCAGATGTACGCCCAGTCGAAGTACGTCCGGTCTCGGGTGGCGAGGTTGCCGTCGCCGTCGACGGGAACGAGGTCCGGATTCTCGTTCGCGGCGGCGTTGTCGCCGAAACACGACACCATGTTCACGGCGTTCGACAGCGGTTCTGCTGCTCGGCCGGTGACGTCTTTGACCTCGTAGAATCCGCGGTCGAACTCGGGCCAGTCGACTTCGTCTGCGTTGCGCGTGACGACCCCGTACATGCTCACCCGTTCGGGTGGCCCTCGGGTAAGTCGTTCGCTCCCGACTCTCGATGTCGCACAACAGAACGTCGATAATCGTCACTCACAGACGAGACACAGCACTCGGCCGAAAGATGGCCGAGGAGACGAACAGAACGCTTACTCTTCGATTTCGACTTCGACCGATTCACCGTCGCCAGAGAAGACGGTGTACAGAAGCGCGACGACTGCCAGGACCAACACGAGTTTGGCTTTCTTGGACATGAACTACCCTACGTCCGCCCCGCACTAAGTGATTACGACATGATTTGTTTTGGCGGTGAGCGAACCCCTCGTGTGCGCGTCGCGCTCTGTCGGTCAGTCAGTACACAGTCAGAACGAACACGGTCAGTCAGTACACAGTCAGTACACAGCAAAACGTGAACCCGGTCGACGAAGGGTTAGTTGACGGTGAGGTTGGCCGCGACTTCGTCTTCGCGGACGATGCTGTCACAGTACTCACAGCGAACGCCGTCAGAGAGGACGGTGAACCGTGCCTCGATGGGTTCGTCGGCGTTGGTGATGCAGTTGGTGTTCGGACACGAGATGATACCGGAGACGACGTCAGGCCGGACGACGCGGTTCTTCTCGACGACTTCGTAGTCGCGGACGATGTTGATGCTCGCCGCGGGTGCGATGAGCGAGAGGACGTCCACTTCGGACTGGCTCAGTTCGCGTCCTTCGACCTTGACGATGTCTTTGCGGCCGAGGCGGTCCGAAGGGACGTTCATCCCGACAGAGACCGTCTCGCCACTCGTGCCGTCGATACCGAGGATGGCGAGGACGTTGAGTGCCTGCCCGCCGGCGACGTGGTCGATGACGGTACCGTTCTGAATCTTCGAGACGCGGAGTTCGTGGTTCTCTGTCATCGGTCTTGTGAGAGGAGGATGTCCAACAGCGCCATCCGGACCGGGACGCCGTTGTGTGCCTGTTCGAAGTAGGTCGCGTGGTCGGTGTCGTCGATGTCGGGCGAGATTTCGTCGACACGTGGCAGTGGGTGCATGATTGTGAGGTCGTCGGACGCCGCTTCGAGCGTCTCGGCGTCGATTTGGTACTCACCGGCGACCTTGCGGTACTCGTTCTCGTCGGGGAAGCGTTCGCGCTGGATGCGCGTCACGTACAGCACGTCGAGCTTCGGGAGAACCTCGTCGAGTTCCGTGTGCTCTTTGACTTGCGACCCCGAGGCGTGGAGGTCGTACCGGACGTTACGTGGCAAGCGGAGGCTCTCTGGGCTGATGAAGTGCTGGCGGGCGTCGAAGTTAGTGAGCGCTTCGGCCAGCGAGTGAACCGTCCGACCGTACTTCAGGTCACCCATGATTCCGATGGTGAGGTCGTCGAGTCCCGCGTTCTCCCGAATGGTGTAGAGGTCGAGGAGCGTCTGGCTCGGGTGCTGTCCCGCACCGTCGCCCGCATTGATGAGTGGCACGTCGACGAACTCGGACGCCATCTGGGCGGCACCCTCGCTCGGGTGGCGAAGGACGAGGCCGTCGGCGTAGCCTTCGACCACACGAACCGTGTCGGCGAGGGTCTCGCCTTTCTTGACCGACGACGACTCGACCGGTCCCATATCGACCGTCTGGCCGCCGAGGCGTTTCATCGCGGTGTCGAAGCTCATCCGTGTTCGTGTGCTCGGTTCGAAGAAACAGAGCCCAAGAACTTTCCCGGCGTGCTGTTGCCGGTACGCCGCCGGATTCGCATCGATTTCTGCCGCGTGGTCGAGCACCGCCTCGATGTCCTCCCGCGAGAGGTCTGTCGCGGAGATGAGGTGGTCCTGACGCATCGATGAAGTCAGAGACCTACACCGACTTGAATCTCCCGGCATCGGTTGGCGCACTTGCTATACAAGGGTGTGTACAACGTTCCCAAACTAAGGAGCAAACGCGTGTCAGCGAGCGGACCGACAACCCAGTGAGTCGGTAGTGAGGCCGTCTCTCAGGGCCAGTTACCGCTCGACTCGTAGGCGTTGACGACGCGCTGGATGGCGACGACGTAGGCCGCAGTGCGGAAGTTCGGCAGGTCGTGTGTCTCGTAGGCGTCGACGAGATCGTCGAACGCGTTGACGATGACGCGTTCGAGCTCGTCGTTGACGCGTTCTTCGGTCCAGTAGAAGCGCTGGCGGTTCTGGACCCACTCGAAGTACGAGACTGTGACACCGCCGGCGTTGGCGAGGATGTCGGGGAAGACGTGGACGTCACGTTCGGTCAACACGTCGTCGGCACGCGGCGTGAGCGGACCGTTGGCGGCCTCGGCGATGATGTCTGCCTGTACGTCCTTCGCGAGGTCGCCGTCGATGGCATTTTCGAG
Organism: Haloferax marinisediminis; assembly: GCF_009674585.1. Lineage (NCBI taxonomy): Archaea > Methanobacteriati > Methanobacteriota > Halobacteria > Halobacteriales > Haloferacaceae > Haloferax > Haloferax marinisediminis. Next base: position 2,084,221 of record NZ_WKJP01000001.1, read on the forward strand.
TGCCGCAGGGACGAGGAGGTCGACGTCGAGCGTGAGGAGTTCTTCGTTGGTGATGGCTTCGGCGCCCTCGTAGTCGGAGACGGTTCCAGTCTCGTTCTTGAACGCTTTGACGTCGCGGGCATCGAGGCCGTCGGGGTCGTAGATGCCACCAGAGGAGTCGGAGACGGCGACGATGTTCGCGCCGAGGTCTTCGATGAGTTTCGCCGCGACGGACCCGGCGTTCCCGTATCCTTGGACGGCGACGGTGGCGCCTTCGATGTCGTGCTGGAGGTATTTGAACGCCTCACGGGCGGTGAGCATCGTCGAGCGGCCCGTCGCTTCGACGCGACCCTCGCTGCCGCCGTTGGTCAGCGCCTTCCCGGTGATGACGCCGGGTGCGGTGGTGTTTTCGAGAGTCTCGTACGTGTCCTTGATCCAGTTCATCTCGCGCTGACCGGTGTTCACGTCCGGTGCGGGGATGTCACGGTCGACGCCGATGAACGGGCGGAGTTCCTTGGCGAACGACCGGGTGACGCGTTCGAGTTCGCTCTCGCTGTAGTTCTTGGGGTCGATGACGATTCCACCCTTGCCGCCGCCGTAGGGGATGTCCACGATGGCGCACTTGTACACCATCCACCCCGAGAGGGCCTTCACTTCGTCACGCGTGACGCCCGGGTGGTAGCGGATACCGCCTTTGTACGGCCCTCGGTCACCGTTGAACTGAGAACGGTAGGCCCGGAAGAGTCCGATACTGCCGTCGTCCATCTCGACGGACAGGTTCGTTTCGAGCACTCGTTCTGGGTTTTTGAGACGCTCGATGACGTCGTCGCGCACGTCGAGGTAGGCTGCTGCATCGTCGATTTGCTCCTGTAAACTCTCGAATGGATTCGCCTCTTGTGCCATGGTCTAATACGCTCCCGGCATCCGTTTAAGCGTAGCGGAGATTTTACCATACTATAATCATAATATTCATTGGCATTGGTAATAGGTGTCAACGAATAGTCGGAGGCGTATTAGTACGATTCGTCCGCCCGGTCGAGGATGTTCTCCGCCTGCTTGATGAGCGGTGCGTCTATCATCTCGCCGTCGACGCCGAAGACACCGCGGCCTTCGGCGGCCGCTTCGTCACGGGCGCGAAGCACCTTCCTGGCCCACGTGACGTCTTCTGGGTCGGGAGAGAACGCCTCGTTGATGGGGCCGACCTGTGCGGGGTGGATGGCGAGTTTGCCGTCGTAGCCGAGTTGGCGGCCGAATCGGGCGTCTTCGCGGAGGCCGGCGTCGTCCTGATAGTCCACGTGGAGCGTGTCGATTGCGTCGATGCCAGCGGCCGCGGCCGCGACGACGACACGTTCGCGGGCGTAGAGCACTTCGGTTCCGTCGTCTGTTCGCGTCGCGCCGAGGTCGGCTGCGAAGTCCTCTGCACCGAAGATGAGGGCGACGGTATCCTCGGCGGCGGCAACCTCGTAGGCGGCCAGCACACCGGCGGCGCTCTCGATGATGGCGATGACAGGACAGTCTGTCCCTGCCTCCCGCGCCGCGTCGGCAACCCGGGTTACCTCGTCGGCGCTCGTCGCTTTCGGCACGACGAGTGCATCAGGCGGGTGTTCGCCACAGATGGCCGCAACGTCGTCGAGGCCAGCATCACCGGGGTTCACGCGAACGGTGACTTCCGCATCGGGGTCGAACTCGGGGTCAGAGAGGACGTCCACGACGGCATCGCGGGCCTCTGCTTTCCGTTCGGGTGCGACAGCGTCTTCGAGGTCGAAGACGAGGACGTCGGCACCAGCGCCGGGGGCTTTTCGCATCAGTGCGGGTCGGTCTCCGGGTGAGAACAGGACGCTCCGTCGTGGCATAGGTGGGAGTGGGGTGGTGTGGAGAGGTGAAGAGTCTAGTGTCGTCTCGACTCGCGGGGGGTCTCGTGTCGTGTGGGATGGAAAATGTGTGGCGACAGTGGGGGGGTCGCGTGACAGTGAGGGGGCGAGCCTCAGTTATGGCCAGAGACCACGGTGTTCGTGGGCGGCGGCGACGCGTTCGAGTGCGACCATGTACGCGGCGTCACGCCACGTCACGTCGTGGGTGTCGACCTGTTCGCGGACGGCATCCCACGCGCGGAGCATCTCGGTCTCCAGTTCGTCGTGGACGCGTTCGAGCGACCACGAGCGGTGATTGAGGTCCTGCAGCCATTCGAAGTACGAGACGGTGACACCGCCGGCGTTGGCGAGGATGTCCGGGACGACCGGGATACCGCGTTCTTCGAATATCTCGCCTGCTGCGGAGGTGGTCGGACCGTTCGCCCCTTCGACGATGAGGTCTGCTTGCACGTCGTGGGCGTTTTCGGCGGTCAGCACGTTGCCGATTGCGGCCGGGATGAGCACGTCCACGTCGAGTTCGAGGAGGTCCTCGTTCGAGATCGTCTCCGGGGCGTCGTACTTCATGACTGCCTCGGGTTCTTCCTCGTGGGTCGGCACGTCGTGGGTGTCGAGGCCGTCGGGGTCGTAGATTGCGCCGTTCACGTCGGAGACGGCGACGACCGTCGCACCGGAGTCGTCGAGGAGGCGTGCGGCGGGTGCACCGACAGACCCGAAGCCCTGTACTGCGATGGTGGTGTCCTCGATATCCCATCCGAGGTAGTCGATAGCTTCGCGTGCGATGATGGCAACCGAGCGGCCGGGGGCCGTGTCACGGCCCTTGCTACCACCGACGACCGGTGGCTTCCCCGTGACGACGCCGGCCTGCGTCTCGCCTTCCTGCATCGAGTAGGCATCCATGAACCACGCCATCGTCTGCGCATCCGTGCCCATATCGGGCGCCGGGATGTCTTTCGTGGGGCCGATGACGGGGCGGAGTTCTTCCGCGAAGCGGCGGGTCAGACGCTCTTTTTCGTCCGTCGAGAGGTCCTTGGGGTTGACGACGATACCGCCCTTGCCACCACCGAATGGGAGGTCCATCACGGCACACTTCCACGTCATCCACATGGAGAGGCCGATACACTCGTCTTCGGTCACGTCCGGGTGGAACCGAAGGCCGCCTTTGTAGGGGCCACGGACGCTGTCGTGCTGTGCACGGTAGCCAGTGTAGACAGCGGTGGTGCCGTCGTCACGTTCGAGGGGAACAGAGACGCGAGTGACCTGATTCGGGTGATTCAGGCGCTCGATGACACCGGGGTCAACGTCGAGGTGTGCTGCCGCACGCTGGAGTTGTCGGCGTGCTGTTTCGAGGGCTGTCTCTTCCGTCGGTTCGTCGTCTTTCGCGTTGGATGATGCTGCAGATGCCATGGTGCATTCGTGCCGGTTTCTCGCCGGCGATGCCGGTCGGCCCGGTTGCTGTCGCACACGTCCACTGGACCGCAGTTTCGAGGTGTCCAGTGAGCGCTTTCGCGACTCTCGATTGTGGATAATTATAATGGTTGTTATCTGCTTATGCTCGAGGCAATAGTTGTCACGGCACGCGGACGGTGTTCGACCGGCACGATTTTATCATGGTCTTACACAACCTCGGACATGACCGGTCTGTACTACGAGGAGTTCGAAGTCGGCCAGACCATCGAACACGAGAAGCGCCGTACCGTCTCGGAGTCGGACAACCAGCAGTTCTGTGATATGACGATGAACCAGCAACCGCTGCATCTCGACGAGCAGTTCGCGTCGCAGACGCAGTTCGGCGAACGACTGGTCAACGGCCTCTACACGATGAGTCTCGCGGTCGGTCTCTCGATTCCCGACACCACTGACGGGACTATCGTAGCCAACCTCAGTTACGACGACGTCTCGCATCCAAACCCGGTGTTCCACGGCGACACGCTCTGCGCGCAGACGACAGTCCTCGACAAGCGTGAGACCTCCGACGGCGAACGCGGTGTCGTGACGATGAAACTCGAAGTGTTCAACCAAGACGACGACCTCGTCTGCGAGTTCGAGCGAACTGCACTCTCGTTGAAGAAAGCGAACGTCGAGTCCGAGTAACTCGGCCGACGGTCTCACTCCCTCGACGCAGCTGTACCGATTCCATCCGTACCGCTTTCTTTCCGGCGTCACTAGGTCAGTCATGGATGTCGCTGCCCTCTCTACTCGCCTCTCGATGGTCGCGTCTCGCGCCCCCCGACCGGTAGCCATCGCCCGAGTCGGCCTCGGGTCGATGGTGTTCGCTGCTGGTGTTCACAAACTCCTCGACCCACTCGCGTGGACGGTGTACGTCGTCGACTGGCTCGTACCGTTCCTCGTCGTCTCGCCCGTCTCGTTCATGCTCCTCAATGGGGTGTTGGAACTCGGGTTCGGCGCGGCCATCGTCGCCGACAGGTACACCACGTTCGCGAGCGCCGTTGCGGCCGTTTCACTCACTGCGACCTGTCTCTACCTCGCAGTCGTGTTCGTCCTCGAAGGGGGCTTATTCGGTGACGTGCTCGCTCGCGACATCGGCCTCGCAGCGCTGGCGTGGGCTGTCTTGGTCGATTCGCTCACCCGGACTACCCGAACAGCGTGACGAGGATGAGCTGGGTGTTCATGAGGCCGGCGATGCCCCACGGAACGGCGACGCCGATGGGTATCGCTGCTCGGTAGCGTTTCGGGAGACTCACCCACGCCACGAGCGCGACGGTCAGGACGACGACTTTCAAGAAGAGGAGCGACCCGACGACTCCCAGGGTCGGGATGAACGCGAGAACGACTGGGTTCAGTTCCGCCAGTCCGCGGCCGAGTCCGTACAGTGTGGTCAGCACGTCGAGTACCAACGCCAGCATAGTCACGACCCACAGGATGTGGTCGTCAGTGAGGATGTGCGAGATGGTGGAGGAGGGCGTGTCGACCTGCGGGGTTCCATGACTCATTGTAGGTGCACCAGAGTGCGATACACCTCCAATCGGGCGCCGTCTACCTCAGTATCGACTGCATAGGCCAATTATCGAGAAGTTTCCCGTCGAAAAAACAGAGGATTAACTCAGAGAATCGTTCCGTGCTTCTTGTCTGGTAACGACTTCTCGACAGAGGCGTAGAACTCGAAGCGGTTGACGAGTTCGTCACGGAGCGACGACGGCGGGACGATCTCGTCGATGACGACTTCGCTCGCCATCCGGTGGACGTCGATGTCTTCGCGGTACTCCTCGCGGAGTTCGTCTTCGCGCGTCTTTCGTTCGTCTGGGTCGTCGATGGCCGCGAGTTTGTTCGCGTAGACTGCGTTGATGGCGGCCTCCGGGCCCATGATGCCGATTTCGCCCGACGGGAGTGCGATGACACTGTCTGGGTCGTAGGCGGGGCCACCCATCGCGTAGATACCTGCGCCGTAGGCTTTGCGCACGATGACGGTCTGTTTCGGCACCGTCGCGGACGACGTCGCGTAGATGAACTTCTTACCCTTCTCCAAGATTGCGTCTTTCTCGACTTGCGACCCGGCCATGAATCCCGGCGTGTCACAGAGGTACAGCAGTGGAATCTCGTAGGCGTCACACGTCCAGATGAACTCGGCGGCCTTCTCGGCGGCGTCGGGGAAGATGGCACCCGAGCGCTCTGTCGGTTGGTTGGCGACGATGCCGACCGGCCGACCGTCGATTTTGGCGAACGTGGTGACAATCTCCTTCCCGTAGTCGGGTTTCAGTTCGAAGACCGACTCGGCGTCGACGATGCGCTCTATCAGGTCGTGAACGTCGTAGGGGCGGTTCGGCGACTCGGGAATGAGTTCGTCGATGCCGTCCGGAGAGAAGCGAGGGGGCTTCGGTTCCGACCGCGGTGGTTTCTCGCCGGCCTTGTCCGGGAGGTACGTGATGAGTTGGGAGACGAGTTCGCGGGCGTGTTCTTCGTCGCGGGCGACGAGGTCGGCGCTTCCGGACTCTTGGGCGTGCATCTGCGCGCCACCGAGGTCCTGCATCGAAATCTCCTCGCCGGTGACCATCTTCACCATGCGCGGTGAGGCGATAGCCATCGCGGACATACCCTCGACCATGACGGTGAAGTCGGCGAAGACAGGTGTATACGCCGCGCCGGCGATACACGGGCCGTAGAGGACACAAATCTGAGGGACGTATCCCGAGAGCATCGAGTGGTTGTAGTAGTACTTCCCGATACCCTCGCGGTTAGCGAAGAAGCCAGACTGTTGGTCGATGCGTCCCCCTGAGGAGTCCATCAGATACAACACCGGTTTGCCAGTCTTGAGGGCACGCTGTTGCATCCGAAGGAACTTCTCGACGCCGCGACGGGCCATCGACCCCGCTTTCACGGTGAAGTCGTTGGCCATGAAATGGAGGTCACGACCGTCGAACTCGGCGGCACCGGTGAGGAGGCCGTCGCCCGGCAGTCGCGTGTTCGGGTCTCCTTCGTCGACTTCGGGTGAGTTCTCGTGCCACGAGTCGAAGTTAGCGAACTTGCCGTCTTCGAACTTTAACCCGTCCGGGAACCAGAGGTCGAGGCGGTCACGGACGAACAGTTTGCCCGATTCGGGAAGTCGGTCTTTGTACTTCTGTGGACCGCCCCCGAGGATGTCGGCAATCTCCTCTCGGAGTTTCTCCTCTCGCTCGGTCGGTTCCATGTCGTCGTCGAGCGGGAAGGTGTCTGCGGGTGGTTCGGCGTTCGCGACAGATTCCTCGCCGTCACCGACGAACACGTCTACGTCCGTTGCGAGATGCCGCGCCAGGGCGCTCGCGATGGCTTCGGCCTCTTCGCCAGTCGCGCCGTCGCCGATTCTGACCTTCATACGTTGGGATGTGGCACCGTATTCAAAATGGTTTTCCATGCACGATTTGCCACCTATCCGAAACTGATAGGCATCGACTGACTGACACTCGATGCGTGTCCCCTCCATCGACTCCCTCTCGGCGGGCGTTCCTCCACGCGACAGGTGCCGCCGTTTTCGCAAGCGTTTCCGGCTGTCTCGGCCGCCATAATTACGACACGGCGGCACTCGAAGCAGCGCTGGAAGACCCGATTACACGAGTCCCACCGGCTGGCCTTCCGCTCCCCGAGGGCTACCTCGGGAGCGCACGTGGCACCGCCCAACGAAGCGCGTCGGCACTCGCGGACCGTCTGTCCTCGCTTCCCGACGACGTCTCACCGGACAGTCCCTCCGTCGAGCGAGCGTCGAACCACTTGAAGTGGGGTCGGGCAGCCATCTCTGAGAGCACCCAGCAACAGTCCACCGACGCGATGCGGCGGATTCGAGAGGCACGAACTACGTTCGGAAAAGGTCACGGATGGCTCGATGCCGCCGTGGGAGCGATGGAGACTGCCGGGCTGAGGGAGCAAGCCACCGACCTCAGTCGTGTGCTCACCCGTTCGTGGACAGACGTTGAGTATCGGGCGACGACGATTCCGGTCGGCATCTACGTCGCCGGTGAGTCTGAGAATCTTCTGTTCGAAGCGGCGTCCTCGCCCGAATCGGTCGACCGGGCACTGGACGGCGTCGACAGCACCGACGACGACGAGAAACGCGCTCGACTGTTCACCGCTGCTGCGGCCGAAGTCGCACACGCCCGTGCGGCGCTCGCGGACGCATACGCCGTCATCAGCGGGCAACGCGAGAACGTCTTCGAAGGGACACCTTCACTTCGAGACCCGATTGCCGCCGCGGCGCGGAGCCTCCTCGAAACGACCGAGGCAGACATCGAATCGGTGACACTGGCCGCGGACGACCGGCCATGGGTCGTCCACGAGGTACTCGACGAACTGTCCGTCAGGCCACCGCGCGACGTTCGAGACGCGCTCGGCGCGGACCGTCCGGCGACGGCGCTCTCGAACCTTCGATGGCGACTGCAACGACTCACTGCCCGGGACTTACTCGACACTGACGCGCTGTCGGTTCCAGAGTTGAGCGAGGCACTGGTCTCGTCTCGGCGTGCAACTATCGAGGCACTCCAGCAGTCGCGTTCGAACGTCGGTGGCCCCGTCGAGCAAACCTGTGTTCGACAGGCACAGTTCGAAGCAGTGCGTGGTGACCGTGACCTGGAGAACGTCGCCAACGAAGCGCGGAGAACCGGGGCCCGAACCACTAAGTTTGCGACACAGACGTACGCCCACTACGTCGCCGCCCGAACACTCGCAGAGGCAGCGAACCCGACGGCTACGAGACTCGTGAGCGCAGTCGAAAACGAACTCGGTCGGTAGTTCAGCGCCGCTTCGGCTGGGAGTTATTCTAACGCCGCTTCGAGTTTGGCTACGAGGTCCGAGTTGCCGATGTAGACTGGTGTGCGGGCGTGGAGCTCGTCCTTGTCGACGTCGAGAAGCGACTTCGTCCCGTCGGACGAGGCGCCACCCGCAGTTTCGAGGACGTAGCCGATTGGGTAGCCTTCGAACTGGACGCGCAGTTTGCCCTCTGGGGCGGACTCGAGTGCAGGATAACTGAAGATGCCGCCGTAGGTGAGAATCTGGTTCACGTCGCCGATCATCGACCCGCCGTAGCGGAGCTTTCGGGAGTCGTCCTGTTCGACCTCACGAGCGAACGCCTCGAACTCGTCGGTCCAGTCGGGGACGCGTCCGCCGAACCCGTAGACGCTTCCGTTCTCGGGGAGCGAGATGTCCTCGCGAACGAGTTCGTAGCTCGCGTCGTCGTATATGATGTGTTCGTCGACACTGCCGTCACGGGCGACGATCATCGTCATCACCGGTCCGTAGAGGACGTAGCCTGCGGCGACGATATCGCGGCCGTGTGCCGGCAGCGGCGCGTCGTAGACGGCGAAGATAGTGCCAACGGTGTTGTTGGGCTTCAGGTTCGACGAGCCATCGAGGGGGTCGAGCGCGACAGAGAGCGGGCCGTTGCCGACGTCGATAGACTCGGGTCGTTCCTCACTGGCGTACTCACCGACGCCTTCCAGAGCGCCGATTCGTTCACAGAGGAGTTCGTCTGCCCAGATGTCTGCAGCCATCTGCGTCTCGCCGCTCGGGTTCTGGTCTTCGGCCGCGACACGGCGACTTGGGAGTCCCGTGCGAATCTCGGGAGCAGTGGTCGCGATGACCTCGACGACTTCGTCGATGGTGCGTACGTCGCGTGCAGAACTCGCGGTGTTGACGTCTTTGGTCGCCATCACAGACACCTCCCGGCGGAACTGTGACGTGTTCGCGACTCGGGCCCGTAGAGACGGGAACCCGGACCAGGGGCAATCGAAGACGTGGAGGTCGTCTGCGGGGGGACGACGGTCGTGTCGGCGCCGGACATCATCTGGTTCAAAATCGTGTAACCAGATATTTAAAGACTCTGCCTCAGTGGAGTGTGGGTAGGATGCCGAATTTGGGCATTAGGGAGTTCATAACCGAATCTTGCGTGTAATTTTGAACCGAATTCAACTTACTACTCAAATAGTAAATATTCGGCTACAGAGTCGGTGGTCGCAGGTCGGTCACTTCGTGGCATCGCGTGCTTGCGATTTCCACTCGCGGATGGTCGCTTCGTCGATTTGGAGCGCATCTGCGACGTGCTCTGGGTCCGACGTCGCGAGTCGGCGGACCGAGCGAACGCCTGCTTCGGCGAGGAGTTCGGCGTCGTCTTCGTCCACACCTTCGAGCGTCGTGAGCGGCGTCGGTTTCGACCGCTCACGCCACGCCGCTTCGGCGGCGACGGCGTCACCAGACCCGTCGGCGGATGTTCCAGAACGGCCGCGTGGCGTCCAGTCACCACGCTGGTTGGGTTGCTCTTTGGCTGTGCCCGTTTCACCAGTCGGTGTCCAGTCGCCCGACTGCGTCTGCCGTTCGCCTCCCGACGTCGACCCAGACGGTGTCCAATCTCCGTCCCGAGTCGGACTCTCGTTCGACGAGGTGGTCGACTGGTCCGAGGTTCCAGTCGGTGTCCAGTCGCCGGATTCCTTTTCGTCGTCGGCGTCCCAGTTGCCAGAACTCGCTGCGACCCACGCGCGTTCGTCGTCGCCCAATCCACGAACTTGAGACGACCGGCGGTCCAAGTCGTCCCCCGAGTTGAACGACCACGCGAGTGAGTGCCACCGGCGAATCTTGGCAGCGACACCGGGGTTCACGCCTGCTTGGACGAGGTCGCGATAGCACACCTCGCCGTCGACGATCGATTCGACGTCGATATCTGACGATTCCAGCAAGTCCTCTGTCGCCGGCCCGATGAACTTCAGGTCCTGGAGTTCGACGGGGACGGGGTCAGTTTCAGACTCTGCATGCGGTTTGAGCAGATGCTCTATCGCCTCGTCAGTGTTCGTTGGGTGCGCCTCGCTCGATTCCTCAGTGTCCGTTGGGAGCTCCTCGGCGGCGTCGTCGTCGCGTTTGCCCGTGTCGTTCTCGCCAGTCACCGTTGCATGTCACCAGTCAGGGCCGTAACTTGACTGTTTCCGTGAAAGTCACGAATTTGTCATTATTTTCGATGGGTCGGCAAGTTTTACCTTACCCCCTTACGGAGTCCAGCGTATGCGCGGCATGAACGATATCGACACGGTTGGCGTCGTCGGCGCTGGGACGATGGGCAACGGAATCGCACAGGTCGCGGCTATGTCGGGGTACGACGTAGTCATGCGTGACCTCGAATCGGAGTACGTCGAACGCGGGCTCTCGGCCATCGAGAACAGTCTCTCGCGGTTCGTCTCGAAGGACAAACTGAGTGAGTCCGAGGCCGAGGCGACCAAAGACCGCATCACGGGCACGACCGACTTCGACGCACTCGCAGACTGTGACTTCGTCGTCGAAGCGGCCGTCGAGAACATGGACATCAAACAGTCTATCTTCGCAGATCTCGACGACCTCCTCCCCGAGGACGTGATTCTCGGGACGAACACGAGTACGCTCTCGATTACGACCATCGCCTCGGCCACAGACCGACCAGAACAGGTCGTCGGCCTGCACTTCATGAACCCGGTTCCCATCATGAAAGGCGTCGAAGTCGTCCGTGGCGAGAAGACCGACCCTGCCGTCGTCGAGTTCGCCCACGAGTTCTCTGAGGACCTCGGCAAGGAGACGTGGGAGTCCGACGACAAACCCGGCTTCGTCACCAACCGCATCCTCATGCCGTGGTTGAACGAAGGCATCCGCGCCTACGACGAGGGTGTCGCCTCGAAGGAGGACATCGACCGCGGCATGACGCTGGGCACGAACGTCCCGATGGGGCCGCTCACGCTCGCCGACCACATCGGTCTCGACATCTGTCTGGACGCGTCAGAGACGCTCTTCGAGGAACTCGGCGACCGCTACAAGCCTGCCTACCTGCTCAAGCGTAAGGTCGCCGCCGGTGACCTCGGCAAGAAGACGGGCAAAGGGTTCTACGAGTACGAATAGGTGTCCGTCGAGAGACGCTGAACAGAACCGCTGGCTACGACTTTTTCCAGTAGCGGAGCACGCCAGCACCGACGACGCCGACCGCCAGAAACAAGCCGCCAATTCCAGCCAATCCCAGTGCCAACCCTGTTACCGCCTCCACGCCGCCGCTGGCGACGTAGGCGAGAACCGCACCGAAGAAGAAGATAGCGGCGACGAAGCCCCCGACGAAGAGGACGAACGTCGGTGTGAGGTAGTCGTCAGCGGGCATGTTCGTCCATTGGATTCCGAGAGACGAAGCTGTTGTCCCACAGAGAGGAACGCTCTCAGTTTTGAAATCGCGCGCGAACCCTTTTATTCCATCCCGCGTGAAGGTCTGCCAATGATAACGGTCGAGAACCTCCGAAAGACCTACGGCGACTTCCCCGCCGTCGTGGGCAGTGATTTCTCGGTCGAGTCGGGCGAGGTGTTCGGCATCGTCGGTCCCAACGGCGCGGGCAAGACGACGACTCTGAAGATGCTCGCCGGACTCGTCGAACCCACCTCCGGTACGGCGGAGGTGCTCGGGTTCGACCCCGAAGACCCCGAGATGCGTCGAAAACTCGGCTTCCTCCCCGAGGAGTCGCCGCTGTACGAGGATATGACACCCCGGTCGTACCTCCGATTCTTCGCAGACCTCTACGACGTTCCCCGCGACGTCGCCGACGAGCGAACCGGCGAAGTCCTCGACAGACTGGACCTCGAATACCGCGACAGGCGCCTCGGCGACATGTCGAAAGGGATGAAGCGCAAGGTGGCAATCGCCCGGTCGCTCGTCAACGACCCCGACTTGCTCATCTACGACGAACCCGCGAGCGGACTCGACCCGTTGACGACGAACGTCGTCCTCGAATTCGTCCGCGAACTCCGTGACGAAGGTAAGACCGTCGTCTTCAGCGCCCACAACCTGTTCCACGTCGAGTCGGTCTGTGACCGGGTCGTCATCCTCAACCGTGGTGAGATAATCGCCCGTGGAACGGTCCCAGAGATTCGCGCAGAACACGGCGAGACGACCTACCACGTCTACACGACGGTCGAACTTCCAGCGACTGACGACCATCCAGCGACGACACCCGAAGGCGACCGATTCGTCGCGGAAGTCGCCGACATGGCGGCCGTCGAAACACTCCGTGAAGCGGCCGAATCCGCCGGTGGGCGCGTCTCTGACATCCGAACCGACGAAGCATCACTCGAAGATATCTTCCTCCGTCTCGCGCGCGAGTCGCCCACGACGAGCGCCGCCGAAGGGGGTCGCGGGCGGTCGTGACCGACCGCAATTCGGACCGTCGAGACCCGTCGGAGAGCCGAGTCGGTGACGTTCGAACCCGTCTCGTCTCGCATCTGCGGGCAGTCGCGCGTATCGCCCAATGGGAAGTCTCGCGGTCTGCTGGGACCGTCGACCGCAAAACCATCGCACTCGGTCTGGTCGCTGCGCTCGTCGCCGCCGGCATCGCCGCGGGTGCAGTTGGAAGCGGTGTCGCCCTCGACCAGAATCTCTACCGCGTCGGCATCGCGGCCGATAGTCCGTACTACGACGCAGTCGAGCAGTCGTCGGTCCTCGAACCGCGGCCGATATCGGACCGGAACGTCGAACTCGTCGTCAGCGAGACACACATCTCCCTCAACACCAACTCACAGTCCAGTCAGGCAGCGTACCGGGCGTTCCGTGAGGCAGTTCAGTCGTACAACGAACGCCAGATGGCACGCGAACCGAACCAATCTGCGGCGTTTCCGGTCGTCGTGAACCTCCAGTACCGAGACCGTGGCGCGTTGGTTCCTGCAGGGAGCAGAGTCGACGGTGGGGGGAACGACGGGTCTGGCACTCTCGGCGGGACCGGTGACTCGTCGGGAACCGCTGACGGAGGTGCCTCGTCTGCAGACACGGACGACGAGTCGGCCGGAACTGGAGTGGACTCGTCCGACGCTGCGGCCGCTGACGACGACAGAATCGGCACTTCGTCGCTCGGCGGGATGGCGGAAATATTCGGTGGCGACACGAGCGGTTCTCCGGCGAGTATCAATCCGCCGTTCCCCTTCGCCTCGCTCGTCCTCGCGTTCGCCTTCCTCGTCCCGATGAACTTCGTGATTCAGGCATACGGGTCGAGCATCCTCAACGAACGTGTGAATCGCCGCGGTGAACTCTTACTCGTCGCGCCCATCTCACCGGGCGACATCGTCGCTGGGAAGACCCTTCCGTACCTCGCAGGGATGGTCGGAATCACCGTCGCCATCGCCGCGGCCATCGGCGGTGGTCCCGTCTCTGTTGCCGCCGTCATTCCCATCGGGTTGCTGTTCCTCTCGTCGACGTTCGTCGGGGCGATGTTCGCGCGCTCGTTCAAGGAACTCACTTTCGTGACGGTCACCGTCTCGGTGTTCTTGACGACGTACACCTTCGTTCCAGCAATCTTCACGAACGTGACGCCGATTGCGCTCATCTCGCCGTTGACGCTCGTGGTCCGTGACCTCGGCGGCGACGCGATCTCACTCGGTGACTTCGCGTTCTCTACCGGGCCGATTCTCCTCGCTGCACTCGTCTTGTTCCTCCTCGGAACCGGCGTCTACCGCGAAGAGGACATGTTCACCCAGCGGTCGGTGCCGCTCAAGTTCCTCGACGCGCTCGACAGCCGTATCTCGCGCCCGCGGTCGATTGCGACCCTCTCGGCGTTGTCGATTCCGTTCGTCTTCATCGCCGAACTCCTCGCTATCGCCGTGCTGTTCGTCCTCCCAGTGGACGTGACGGTGCCGCTCGTCCTCGTCGCCGTCGCCGTCATCGAAGAACTCGCCAAGAGCCTCCACGTGTACGCCGCCTTCGAGAAAGCCAGATTCGCACGGACGGTTCGTATCTCGCTCCTCCTCGGTGGCCTCTCCGGACTCGGATTCTTCCTCGGCGAGAAGTTCACCGCCATCGTCCAACTCGTTGGACTGCCGTCGCTCACGTTGGGTCAGGCGGCGTTCGCTCCTTCCGGCATCGGTCTCGCCACCGCCGCAGGGTTGCTCGTCGCACCACTCGTCCTTCACGCGGTGACGGCCAGCGTGACCGCACTCGGTGCCAGACGGGGGAAATCGGCGTACGGCCTCGCACTCGTCGGGGCGATTGGAATCCACGTCGTCTACAACTTACAGGTGGTGGCGCACCTTGGGTAATCCACGATTCACCATCGCACGGCGTGAACTCGGCAGTCTGCGAAAGGAGAAGACAATCGTCCTCGCGCTCGCCATTCAACTGTTCGTGGCGGCGTTCTCGTCGTTCCTCGTCGTCGGCCTCGTCTCGCTGTACGACCCCGGTGCAGGGACCTATCAGGTTGACGTCGCGGTCACTGGCGGTGAAGATGCAAACGACCTGCTCCGGGCGGTGAGCAGCGAGTCTGGTCTCACTGCACGTCCGTACGCGTCGACCGACGCCGCGATGACGGCCTTCGAGGAGCGCCAGGTAGACGCGGTCGTAGAGGCGTCAACTGGGCCTGATGGGCGAGTCCAACTCGTCGCAATCGCTCCCGACTCGGGTGTGGAGACGACTGCCGTCGTCGTCCGCCTGCGCGACGCACTTCGCGCACTGGAACGGACCGAGCGTTCCCAGCGGAGCGAGTTCCTGACGACGAACCCGCTTCCGGTCCCACCGGCGACGGAGTCGAGTCCGTACTTCAGCTTCACCTACACGGTGCTCGTCCCGCTCCTGTTGTTCCTCCCTGTGTTCATCGCAGGGTCACTCGTCGTGGACTCGCTCACCGAAGAAGTCGCCAGAGGGACACTCGAACTTCTTCGCGTCGCCCCCGTGAGCTTCTCGGCCGTCGTCGACGGTAAACTCCTCGCAGCCGGCGGACTGGCACCGATTCAGGCGGTGGCGTGGATGCTCCTCTTGCAACTGAACGGTACCGGAATCGACAACATCACGTGGTTGTTCGGGATGGTCACCGGTCTCACAGCAGTCGTCGTCACGCTCGGTGCGACAGTCGCGATTACGGCACCCGACCGCCGGATTGCACAACTCCTCTACTCACTCGGCGTTCTCCTCGTCTTCGCGGGAACGTCGCTCCTCCCGCTCAACCCCGCGAACACTGCGGCCCGATTGGCACTCGGCACTGCAGGCCTCGACGCCTATCTCGCCGTGATTGGCCTCGTCGTCGTCGGACTCGTCTCGCTTCTCGGCCTGCGTGTCGTCGTCGACGGTGCCGACCCGAACGAACTCGGGTGACTCGTCGGGCCGATTCGGAGGTCGTATCGCGGACAGACCTGTGACGTTGCACCGGAAGGCGTACAAGCCCGGAGTTCAACGGGCGACACATGGGAATCGGAGGCACTGCGAAGAAACTCCAGAAAGTCGCAGAGATGGCCGAAGACGTCTACAAGAAGCTCAACGAACTTCGAGAGCAAATCGTCGAAGTCCGTGAGACTGTCGGCGAGACGAAGCAACGCGTCGACCGACTCGAAGCCGAAAACGCCGAGCAACGGGCGATTCTCGAAGCAATCGCCAAAGAGCAGGACATCGACACCGACGCGGTCATCGCAAACGCACACATCGCCGAAGCCGAAGAACCGGCCGAATCGGACGAATCGGACGAATCGGCGTCCGACGACACCGAGACGACCGAAGAGTAAGGGACTGTTTTCTGCCCACCCCGCGGCAGGATGATAACGTTCAGGACACGGGGCAACATTTGCCCCAGTATGACCACGCACCGCGAACCCCTCGACTCGGTGCTCGACACCGTTGGCGAGACACCACTCGTCAGGGTCCACGCGTCCCCCGACGAGGTTCCCGTCTACGCCAAACTCGAGTCGTTCAACCCCGGCGCGAGCGTCAAAGACCGCATCGGGAAGTACATGCTCGAACGGATGCTCGAATCGGGTGATTTGCCCGAGGGTGGGACCATCGTCGAACCGACTGCCGGCAACACCGGTATCGGCCTCGCCGTCGCTGCAGGGCAACTCGGCATCCGTGCGGTGTTCGTCGTCCCCGAGCGATTCAGCGTCGAGAAACAGACGCTCATGCGCGCCCTCGGCGCCGACGTCGTGAACACGCCCACCGAAGACGGCATGGGTGGGGCCATCGACCGAGCACACCAACTCGCCGAAGAACTTGACGACGCTGTCGTCCCACAGCAGTTCTCCAACCCGCTCAACCCCGAAGCGCACTACGAGACCACGGCACCAGAGGTGTACGACGCACTCGACGGCGAAGTCGGTGCCCTCGTCGCCGGATGTGGAACCGCTGGAACACTGATGGGGATGGCCCGCTACGGCCGCGAGAATCACGAATCCACGTTCGTCACCGCCGTCGAACCCGTGGGGTCACTCTACTCGACGCTTCACGGCCGCGACGTCGAAGAGGGTGCGTACAAGACCGAGGGTATCGGGACGCACAATCCCGCGACGAACGAGTTGTTCGACCCCGATTTGGTGGACGAAATCGTCCAAATCGGCGACCGTGAGACGCACGCTGAGATGCAACGACTCGCCACAGAAGAGGGCCACCTCGTCGCGTCCAGTTCCGCAGCAAACAGTCTCGCTGCGCTCGACGTGGCCGAGCGTGCTGCTGCCGGCGAACTCGACTTGCCGTACGACTCTGTCGTGACGGTGTTCCCCGACTCGTCAGAGCGATACCTCTCGAAGGGCGTCTACGGCGACTTCGACTCCTGGGAAGGGTAAGACGACCTCACGGGTAGTCTGTCGTCAGACGGCGAGTCTGGCGTGTTCGACCTTGTAACACAGGTCCTGGACGAATTCGAGACCTGCTTCTTTGGCCCGCGCTGCGGCCTCGTCGTCGCGGATACCGAGTTGGAGCCAGACTGCGTTGACGTCACCGCGCGTTGCTGCGCGTTCGATTGCAGCGTCGACGACACCACCCGCCTCCTTGGACGGCCGGAACACGTTGACGAGGTCGACGTCTTCTTCGACGTCTGCCAGCGAGTCGTACGCCTTCTCTCCCAGAACTTCGTCGTGATACGGATTGACCGGGATGACTCGATAGCCGTGGCGCTGCATGTACGCCGGAATCTCGTGCGCGGCCTTCCCCGGCGTGGCCGAACAGCCGACGACTGCGATGGTCTCGTAGTCGAGCACTGCGCGAAGTTCGTCGGTATTCGTGATGGACATAGCTACACGAACGCGGTTCGTGGCTAAAAGACTCGGGCGAGCGTGCGTCGCTCGTGCAGTCACACGTGACGTCGATATCTGCTGGAGCGACGCTCGACCGTCGGTAGGCCTGCGTCGTCAGTCGCTAGCGAGGCGAACGCTCGGCTCTGCGTCTTCGTAGGTCGTGATGATACCGTCGAACAGCTGTTTGATGGTGTTCATCGTTCGGTCGTCGTGAGCGTCCGCGTCGATCGCGAACAGTCCCAGTCCACCGACGCTCTGGATGCGACCGGTGAAGACGTGGAGGAAGCGGAACACGGTCTGGAGGTCGGCGTACATGAGGAGCGTCGACAGTGAGTGGAGCATGATGCGATTTTGCTCGAGGCCGCGCTCCTGGTAGTACTCCTGTAGCACCTCGGAGAGTTTGATTCCGATTCCAGTCATATCGACCGGCGAGGAGGTGTACTTGATTCGGTCGTCGTCGCGGACTTCGCCGACTCCCTGTTGTCTGGTGACGCAGTCGACGACCGACACCGGTTTGTCTTCGTAATCGACCCGTTTTGCGAAGTCCTTGAGGACGCGGTCTGCCCCGTCTTTCGTCGTGACGATGATGGCACCTTCACCGTGTTCGGTTCCCTCCGCGAGAATATCGAGAGCCAACGACCGCTTGCCAGTCAGCGGTGGGCCACTAATCAGAAGATTCGTCCCCGGCTCGACCTCGACGCCGAGTTCCGAGCCAAGGTCATACATACGAGTACCTCGGCTCAGTAGGGTCGACTCCGAGGTGTACTAACGCATGACGCTTCCGCTCGCCGGGGGTCATCGGATAGTACGACCATTCGGTGAGCCGGTAATATTCTTTTTGATTGGTGTGAGGATATTTCACTCATCTTTCCTGTCAATGAAATAATCCGATAGTTCTCAGATGGCGAGGAGTGTCGTCGCACGGCCGACGATGAACGCGAAGGAGGCGAGGAGCATCCCTTGTTTGAGTCGGCGCTGGGCGACACTCGGGTTCTCGAACGACTGTGCCGACGCGACCAGCATCACACCGTCGGCGGGAACGACCAACCCGAGGTACGCGAGTCCGAACTCACCGTTGAGGAATGGAACTGCACTCGCAGCGACGGCGACGACGAGGACAGCGACCCCTAACCAGAGAGACGGTCGCTCACCGACCACGATGGGGAGGGTTCGAAGCCCCTCTTCTCTGTCGCCGGCGATGTCTTCGACGTCTTTGACGATTTCACGAGTGAGCGTCGCAAGTGCGGCGAGGATACAGAGGACGAGCGCACCCAGCGGGTTGCCGATTGCTGCGCCACCGAACAGGAACGTCGACCCCGTGAGCGCAGCGACGACGACGTTTCCGACTCCGGGGAGTCCCTTGAAGAACTCCGTGTACGCGAGGAGTGCGACGAGGTTCACCACTGCGATGGCGATGGCGACGAGCGGGAGTACGAGCGCCGACACGACGGCGCCGCCGAACAGCGCGACGCTGAACCACTTGGCTTCGGCCGCCGTGACTGCACCACGTGGGATGGGTCGGTCCGGGCGATTGATGCGGTCGATGTCGCGGTCGAAGTAGTCGTTGACCGCGTTCCCTGCGCCCGTCGCAAAGACCGTCGCGAGGACAGCCGCGACGACTGCGAGGGTGTCGCTGAGTGTCGCGCCGGCGACGAACGCCCCCGTGAACGTGAGGACGCCCGCGGCGATCGCGTTCCCTGGCCGGGTGAGTTCGACGAACCCGCTCGCCCGCGCTCCGAGAGACATACCGGGTAGTGTTCGGACGCCCCGTATAAATCGCGCGGAGTCGCCGCCGCGAATCAATTCATTTAAACATGACCGCAGCACACGATTGAATGTAGGGCGCTTAGCTCAGTCTGGACAGAGTGCTTGGCTTCGGACCAAGTTGCCGTGGGTTCAAATCCTGCAGCGCCCATGATTCTTCCGCGAACAACGTGAGCGGAGAATCATCTCCGCGAAGGATTTGAATTAGACCGGGGTTCTGCGCGAAGCGCAGGTTCTCGGGCGTAGTTCACAATCCTGCAGCGCCCATCTTCCTTCGACGAACCAACCTACGCAGAGACCCGTCTCCGTAGATGGAATGTGGGTCTTCGTCTAGTACCGATTTCCCGTGAGTCCACCCGTGACGAGTCTTCGATTCGACTACTCCACACCAACGAGTGCTGTGGACGCGCCCCCCGCCTCACCCACCCACCCACGGAACCACAACCTCAGCAAGTCGTCGATGCGCTTCGTCGTACGAAATCGAAGCAGGCGAATCCCCGCGCTGGCCTCGATACGAACCGAACTGCGTGTGGTTCATCCCCTGAACCTCGTGGCTCGTCGCGGTCGGTGGTAATCGTGCCTGCGCCGCTTGGTAGTTCTCGCGGTCGAGGACAGTATCTGCGCTCCCGGTGACGCTCAGGACAGCAACCGACTGGTTGCTCAGGTCCACGTTACAGTAGGATGCGAACAGGAGGAGGCCCTGTACCTCGTGTGAACTGGCGTACTGGCAGGCGGCAACGCCCCCAAGTGAATGACCACCGACGAACCACGTCTGAATCGCGGGGTTGCGACGCTGAATCGTCGCAGCGGCATCGGTGTCGAGGAGTGCAGTGTTGAGTGGCATCTCCGGAATGAACACCGTGACGTTCGTCTGTTTGACCACCGGTGCGAACGTACTGTAGTAGGCGTCAGGAGCGACACGACCACCCGGATAGAACACGAGCCCAACAGTCGAGTCGGCATTCACGGGAGAGAGGACGTGGACACCATCTGTCGTCTCGACGGAGACCTGTGGGTCGTCCACGACCTCTTGGACCGACGACGGCGTTCCGTGATACGGAACCGAGAAGTAGAGTGCTGCACCGCCGCCGAGGACGATAAAAACGACAAACACGACGACGGCCCCTCGTTTCCACCGACTCATATCGTTCGAAAGAACGTGTCACGTGTATAAACAGTAGCTGGTTGGTGAACGATTCACTATTCGCTCACCGGCGTTCGCTCGGCGGGCGATTCCAACTCCGAGTTCACTGACCCCTCCGCATCGTACAACTTCACCATCCGGTCGAAGAACACGAACATGAACACCATCGACACACACAGTCCACCCGCTGTTCGAAGCCGCTGACGTTTCACGGCCGCACGCAACGTGTACAGATTGGCCATCGCACCGAGTGCAGTAATCCCGACGGCACCCGTCTCGGACAGCAACCCACGTTCGAGCCACACCTGCTCGCCTAAGACGACGCGAGTCGCCCACGCGTCGTCTGTCTCTGGTGGTGAGACCACGGCGAGGTTCGCGAAGATCGAGAGGAGCGCCACGGCCAACAGTGGCCGGCTTCGGCGGTAAATCGCCGCAATGAACACGGGATAGAGTGCCACGAACGCCCAGACACTCCGGGGATTCGCGTGCGGACTCCAGAACACGTCGTCGACGAACTCACCAACAGTCCCTCTGTGTTGGATTTCACCCTCGGCCGTCATCGTGGTAAAACTACGGCAGGATGGCGAATAAAGACGACTGGCCAACGGGTTCAGACGCCCGTCGGGTGTCGACGCTGTTTACTGATCACGATGCAACTCGGCAGTACGTCCCCCTTCAACCAGTCACAGAGAAATCAAAATAGTGCGCCAGTTACGCGGAGGGGAAGGCTCTTATACTGTCCAATGAAGCCGAAATTAGCACATGAAGCACTGCTCGCATCCCGGTTGTTCGTGGCAGGCAATCGCCCCCTCTGCGGATGCTGCACTGACACAGTACGCTGAACACCTCGTCGAAGAACACTCCCGAACGGTCGACGTGGACATCCCGGACGGTATGGTCCAAATCAAACTCCACGAGGACGCAGAGTGGATTACCACGACGTTCGAAGAGGCACGGGAACTCCACGACTCGGTCGACGACGAGTACGAGTAATCCGAGTCTTTTCGTGGCTACTCTTTCGACCTCGGCCACGTCGATGGAATGTCGCTCCCATCCTCAACCGAGAGGCAACCTTCAAACTTCGCAAACGTCGGGTTCTGTACGAACTTCCCTCCGAGAACCGTCTCACCCAACCCGAATTTCGTAGGGGTTCCACACTGGGACAGCCTGTTGTCGTGAATCGTCCCGGGGCGCTGGGTGGGTAAGCGCAGACGACCGTCCAGACCACGCCACCCATCTACCTCTTCTTCGACGAACCGACGGAGTGGTTTCGACATCCCTACAACCCAGTTAGGGAGTCAGTACGAGCGACCGTGCGGGGGTTCTTCCGGACTGACTACTCGTCCGTTTTATGGCTCGTCTGTCCAGTATTCTTCGACTTGCTCAGGATAGACGATATATAACAATACAGTCTGTCTTGGAATATCCATACGAGATGGGGCATCTTCATCAGCGGGACCAACGAACTGATGGGTACCGCGTCCAACAATTCTCGGCAGAAAATCTGGACGGTTTCTTATCTCTCCACGAACTCACGTATGGCGGCGAACCGACGACAGAACTCTTCGACTGGCGGTACAACAGTCCGTATCTAGACGAGATTCCGATATTCGTCGCACTCGACGATGCAGACACTGTCGTCGGTGCAACCGCATTCTTACCGTTTCGAATCGCTGCAGGCGACACCGCGGCGCTCGCCCTCCAACCGGCGAACGCGATGGTCCACCCGGAACATCGACGGAACGGTCTGTTCAGTCGGACGTTGACGAGCGCGATTGACCACTACCGCGAGAGCGATGCAGAGTTCTTCTTCAATTTCCCCACCCCGCCGGCGCTTCCCGCGCTCACGAAACTCGGTTGGGAGGACGTCGGGACGATGCCAACGTGCTTCCGTCTTCAGCACCCGGTCGCGTTGCTCAACGGCTCAGTTCCGGATTCGATTACGCCGGTGGCATCTCGGATTGCGACGACCGTCGCGAAAGGCCACTGTCGAATCCGTCGCGGATTTGCAGATTGTGACCCGAGCATCGACGTCGAGCGATACGACGACGTTCCTGTCGACCTGTTCGTCGACCTGTACGAGGAGAACGTCCCGGAGCGAGTCCACGTCGTCAAAGACAGGGCATACGTTGGATGGCGGTTCGGCAATCCCACGTGGGACACCGTCTCGTACGTGGCGCGACGGGATGGCCGTCCAGTCACCGGTCTCGTCGCGTGTACACGGCAGGCGAATGGAATCACGGTAACTGTCTTGATGAGCGTCCTGCCATCGACGGCCGTCGACCGAGATACCGATGCGCTCGTTGCTGTGCTCGACGCCGTCGTCGACGACCACCGACACGTCGACGTGATTCGCGTGAGTGGGTATTCGCTCCCGGACTCGATTCTCGAACGATTTGACTTCCTCAGCAACCACGCATTCCCACTGTCACGAGTGACCAACAAGACACACCTGGTCACCAGACCAATCGTAGACGACGCCGAAGACCAGTGGTATCTGGGAGGTCACAACATCAGTGGAAAAGACAACTGGCTCATCGAACTCGCCGACCAGGATGCGCCGTTCTAACCGTTTGCAGTCGCTGCCGCTGACTCGTACACTGCGCCGAAGCCACCCGATAAATTGGTTGGCTCAATGTCGCAGTCGCAGATGCGACGCAGTTACTCCTCTAGGTGTTCGATGCCCTGTTTCGACACGTTCGAGCGGGTGACGTAGTCGTCCATCCACTCGGGGGCGTCGTCGCCTTTCTCTTCGGTCCACGCCCAGCCTTCGTAGATGTGAACTTTGTCGGTTCCACGCTCGCGGAGTCTGAGCGTCGCGTGCCCATCGATTTCGTCGCGACTCGGGGCGGGGTGTAGTCGTCGAGCAGCCTTCAACGCTGCCTGTCGGGGGTACTTACCACTGAAGACGCTGGTCTCTTCGCCATCGTCCTCCACGAGGACGAAATTTCGCTTACCATCTTCTCGGACCATGATTGCCTCTACCACGCACTCCAAATTAGTAGTTCGTGTCGTCACACATTCTTCGAGTTGACACGATATCGTCGCCTAGAGACCGTCCAACCCCCCGAGAACCGCCGTACCGACGCCTACAACAGGGATTCGA
Source organism: Haloferax marinisediminis (assembly GCF_009674585.1). NCBI lineage: Archaea > Methanobacteriati > Methanobacteriota > Halobacteria > Halobacteriales > Haloferacaceae > Haloferax > Haloferax marinisediminis. The sequence continues at coordinate 2,107,529 of NZ_WKJP01000001.1, forward strand.
GTCGCTGTCGGTGAAACGACACGGCACGAGCTCCGGTTTGCTCTGGATAGCCGGGTCGCGTCACCTCACCGGTCGAATCGACCGCCGACCGGAGGACGGCCGCGACTCGGTAGATGGGGTCGACAGTCGGATACGGCCGAACTGCGTCGTAACCATCGCGGAACGCCCGTCGAAGTGGCGTGCCATCAGAAACGTACCAGTCGGCGACGAGGTGTTCGACTTTTGCGACAGCCAACTCCGGCACAGCAGCGAGGGGGTCACCCCAGTCGAGGACTGCAGTGACGCCGTCTCCACCGACTAGCGCATTCCCGGGTCTGAGGTCCCACGGATACAGACTGGCGGGCGGACGCTCGGGCAGTGACGCAGTTTCGACGGTCTCGATGAGTTGGTCTCGAATCGAGTCGAAGGCAGGTGGCAAGGCGTCGATTCCACTGTGGGCGTACGCCGAGAACCACGCCTGCCAATCGGTCGATTCAGCGACCCGGAACTCGACGGTAGCACCACGCGTGTCGGCGGTTACTGGCCCGTAGCCATCGAACGCGAATGTTTCGTGGAGTTCAGCGAGTCCGCGGCCGAAGGTACGAGCGAGAGACTGTTGTTCCTCCTCGTCGAGGTGGACGAACCGTTCGTGAAGTTCGTCTCCGGTCGCTCGTTCGACCACCGCGTATCCTCGGTCGGCAACAGTCCCAGTCGCCAGAACCTGTGGGACCGGAATCGACGTTCGGTCGCCGACCGCCTGTGCGAGGGCGGTTTCGAGACGAACTGCGTCGACGTCGGCCGAGAGTTGGACCACGACTGCACCACCGTCGCTAAAGTCGACGATTGCTGTTTGCTTGTGATTCCCGCGCTGTGCCGGCGTCACCGACGCAACCGGACGGTCTGGGAACTCGCGTGCCAGCACGGCCGCAACGTGGTCCATCGCACTCCCATAGGTCCGAGACAGACAAAGGCACATCGAAGGGTACTACCTCGGGTCGAGGATGTCGGCGAACTCGTGGAGCGTCGAGAGGACGAACTCTGGTGAGTACGACCCAGTCTCGACGGTGTCTCGTTCGCGCGGGCACCACGCCGCGTCGAGTCCGGCACCGTGCGCCCCGCCGACGTCGAATTCGAGTGAGTCGCCCACGTGGAGACTCGCTGCTGGGGGGACGTCGAGTGTTCCGAGTGCCCGGTCGAACGGATCCGGATGCGGTTTGCGGCGTGGCATGTCGCCAGCGTAGACGATGACGTCGAACGCGTCGGTGATGTCGAGGGCGTCGAGTTTGACCGACTGTCGTCGTTCGGGCCCGTTCGTCACGAGTCCGACGTGGCCGTGGTCGCGGGCGGTGTCGAGGGCCGCACGAGCACCCGGCCGAAACGAGACGGCCGTGTGGTCGACAGTCTCGATGAAGCCACGGGCCAACGCGCGTGTGTCGACCGCCCGTTCGTACTGAGTAGCGACGCGGTCGAATCCCGCGGCGAGATACGATTCCGGATCGGTGGGGTGCGGTGGCCCATCGAGTGCCTGCCAGAGGTCCGATGGCTCTCCGAATCGGTCGATACCGGCAACAGAGAACGCTCCGGTGTAGATGGTCTCGCTGTCTTGGTCGTTCTGGATGAGTGTCCCGTCGAGGTCGAACAGAATCGCGTCGAAAGATGCCACCCCCGAACTAGGTGTGTGGAGGATAAAACGTTCGTCCTGACGTGTTGTGCGTCCGTTACGAACCTGGAGTTGGCTCGGTACGAAGCGAGAACACAGAGTCGTTACGATGCTGCCACTTGCTCGTTTCGAAGCGGCCACAGACTCGTCACGGGGAGACGTCGCCGTCTAACTCGTGATACTCCCAGACGTGGTCTTTCAGTTCTTCTTCCGTGGCGAAGTGGTCGTCACACAGGTCACAGGTGAACTCGTCTTCGGAATCGTCTCGGGTACTCATGTGAAGAAATTGACGTTCAAACGGCTTAACGATGCGTCTCTGCTCGACGGTGAGCGAGGGGCTTAGAAGCCCTTGCCGAGCAGTTCGCGGGCGATGATGGTCTTTTGAATCTCCGTGGTGCCCTCGTAGATTTGCGTAATCTTCGAGTCGCGGTAGAGACGCTCGACGTCGTGGTCGTTGACGAATCCAGCGCCACCGTGAATCTGGACAGCCTCGTCGGCGACGTCGGTCGCGACGTTCGAAGCGAACTCCTTCGCCATCGACGCGAGTGCCGTCAACTGCCCTTCGTCGTTGTCGACGCTCCACGCGGACTTGTAGGTCAGTTGGCGGGCCGCCTCGGTCTTGGTGTGCATCTCGGCGAGTTTGTGCTGGATGGCCTGGAAGTCACTGATGGAGCGACCGAACTGCTCGCGCTCTTTCGCGTAGGCGAGTGCCTGTTCGCAGGCACCTTTGGCGATACCGACACCCTGTGCGGCGACGGCCGTCCGGGTCTCGTCGAAGAACTGCATGAGTTGGAGGAAGCCCATCCCGCGGGTGCCGACGAGGTTCTCTTCGGGCACGCGAACGTCGTCGAGGATGAGTTCGGCAGTGTCGCTGGCGCGGATACCCATCTTCCCCGTGATTTTGTCGGCCGAGAAGCCGTCTCGGTCGGATTCGACGATAATCTGGGAGAATCCGGAGTAGCGGTCGTCGGCGTCAGGGTCGGTCTGGCACATGACGACGAAGTAGTCACCGACGCTCCCGTTGGTAATCCACATCTTGTTGCCGTTGAGGACCCACTCGTCACCGTCTTTCTCGGCGCGCGTCTTCACGGAGGTCACGTCGGACCCGGCCTGTGGTTCACTGATGGCCGCACCCATGACGGACTCACCATCGACGATGGGCGGTAGGTACTCCTCTTTCTGTTCTTCGGTCCCGAAGGCGATGATGGCTTCCGCACCGAACCCGGCGCTCGTGATACAGAGGCCGATACCGGGGTCGACTGCGAACAGTTCCTCGGTGACGAGCGCGTTCTCCAGCGACGAGTAGCCGACGCCACCGTACTCGACTGGGAAGTGCGCCCCGGTCAGACCCATCTTGGCCGCTTTCTCGACGATGTCGTAGGGGTACTTCTCTTCGACGTCGTACTCGCTCGCGACGGGAGCGATCTCGTTCTCGGCGAATCGGCGAACCTCGTCTCGGATGGCTCGCTGTTCGTCTGAGAGATTGAAGTCCATGATTGATAAACACAAACGTGACCAATAATGTTTGTCACACTCGGAACAACGGAGAACGAATTGAAACGAAACGCAGTTTGGGAGTGTACTACTGGATAGTGGTGAGCGGCCGAAACTCGCCACTTCGTGTGAACTCCCCGACTCGGAAAACTGCGGCTAAATCTCGGTGTCAGTCTCGTCGTCGTCCGATTCGGCGACGAGGTCGATGACGTTCTCACGCCCCAACCGGAGTTTCTCGATGGTTCCGTCGTCTTCCATCCGTGAGAGGACCCGCGACACTTTCGACTTCGACCAGTCGAGTTCCGTCACCACGTCCTTTTGCCGAACTCGACCGCCTGATGCTTGGAGAAGGGTTCGAACACGGTCTTCGTCGGTCACGATCGAACTTGTTCCGAGTGTCGTCTCGGCACCGCGATGGGCTTCGTCGCGTGGTCGACTGCTGTCGTCAGGTGTGACTGTGGTTTGCACACCGCCTGTGTCGGTCGCTCCTGACCGATTTGCGTCGGTGTCGTTGTCGAGTTGTGCGTCATCGTTGGAATGGGCGGAGTCGTTCGAATCGCTGTTCGACCGTCGCCACCAGACACCGGCCGCCACGAGACCAACGAGAAATACAGCGCCCAGTGGCCCGGCGAGAGACCCGTCGCCATCGCCGTTCGACTGCGTCGACGTCGTCATATTACTCGCTTCCTCGGGCGGTTTCGGTTCGAAGACCACTCGTGGTTCCCCGTCGGCGAACGATTCGGGGCCGTCCCACGTCAGGACGCCATCGTCACGCTCGACTGGACTTGGTGTCGCAGAAACGACGTGGTAGCCAGCAGGAGCAACGACTTCGAGTGAGTCGTTTTCGGCGATGAACAGGCCGCTCTCGAAGACGTCACCCACGACGAGTTGTCCGTCTGTGTCGGCGGCGAAGTTGGTCCAGTGGAATCGGTACGTGACGACGCCCCACTGGCGTGGGAGCGACTGGAGACTCGTCGACGCCTCGAACCCTGTCGCGGTCATCTGCCGACCGGTGGCCTCACTGGCTGCACCGACGGTTCCGTTGATTCGTTCCGAAAAGGGGTCGAGATACGCGCCCGTGTCGTTTTCGAACCGCTGTTGAAACGAACGATATTCGGTCTCGTCTGTGGGCGTCCGCAATCGAGTCCAAATCTGTAACTCCCACGTCGCCGTCGAGTTTTCGTGGAGTTCGATGCGGAGGACAGTCGTATCGACGTCAGGTTGCGTCTGTGCGCGGGCACCGTCGGTGAATACGACTCCACCGATGAGACTCAGGACGACAACGAGGGCAACCACGAACTGCGCGTACGACCGAGCCATCTCGCTGAGTTCGGGTACCGGCGATACCTAGATAAATGACGTGGACCGTTTCTCGGTTTTGAGAGGCACTCTGTTGCTGTCAGTCCAGCAGTGGTGAGTGTCACGGAGAACACTCGAATCCGTGAAATTCAGCGGATACAACGGTTTGAAACGGTTTGAAACGGTCTGGGACGACTCGGGAAACACCGAGAAACACCGCCACCGTTCTCCCGGTTTATGGGGGTTCCACCGTGATTGCCGAGCAACGATGCTCCGGAAAATACTCACAGTACTGCTCGTCGGTGCCCTGGTTGCCGGTGTTGTTGCACCGTCAGCCGTGGCGACGACCGCACCTCCTGACGAGACCGTCGAACCCACTGCGCTCGACTCGGGCGCCGGCTGGTTCGCAGCGAACAACACGACGGCGAACACCACGTCATCCGGCTCGTCGAACGACTCGAATTCGTCGAACGGAACGGTCACGGTGACCGTCGGTCAGCAACTCTCCACAATCGTCTCACAGACGGACAGTGAAGTCCGAACGGAAGTCGAAGAGAGTGCCTTCGAAGTTCGATTCGAAGCGAGCGATGACGACGAACAGGCCGAGGCCATCAGCGAACGAGCGGAGGAGCTCGCAGAGCGCGCCGAGGAGATTCGTGAGGAGTACGAAGAAGTCACCGAGGCGTACGAATCTGGCGAGATAAGCCGGTCTGCGTACGCCCAACGCATCGCGACGCTGAACGCCCGCAGTGAACAGCTCACCTCCAGCATCGCTCGCCTCGACGCACGTTCGGACAACGTCTCGAACACGAGTCTGCAGACGGCTGGATTCAACGAATCCGAACTCGAGACGATTAACAACTCACTCGAATCTGTCACGGGCACCGGTGCGAGAGCCCTGCTCTTGCGTTTCACCGGCCTCAGCGAGGGTGAAATAGAAATCGAATCGGAGAACGGACTCTCCATCGAAGTCGAAAGCGAGGACGGCGAACAGTCGCGTGAAATCGAACGTGACCGTGACGACGACCACAACTTCACGGTCGACCAATCGGCCGCGCTCGACACGGCACGCGACGAACTCGGGACGCCTCCGACCGGGTCGTGGTCCCTCATCGAGAGTGACAAACACACCGACTCGGGCTACTACGAGTTCGAGTTCGAACTCACCGGGACGAACTCCACTGGCGATGCAGAGGTCCGCGTCGATGGGTCGTCTGGAACGGTCTTCCGCCTCGAATCCGAGATCGAATCGCCTGACGAGGACGACGAAGAGGACGAAATAGAAGAGGAAGAAGAGGAAGAAGATGACGAGAAAGACGACGACGAAGTAGAGGAAGAAGACGACGAGAAGGAAGAAGAGGAAGAAGAGAAAGATGACGAGAAAGACGACGACGAAGTAGAGGAAGAAGAGGAAGAAGACGACGAGAAGGAAGAAGAGGAAGAAGAGGAAGAAGAAGAGGAAGACGACGACGAAGTTGAGACGGACGAACCAGATGAGGAAGAAACGGACACACCTGACAGTGAGTAGCCAAAGCGCGCTCTTCACACGAGGTCGACGGGGTGGTGACGAGTGATGTCACCCGACGGTCGAACTCGGACTATCTGCCTCCTCGTCGCAGGATTGGTCGTTGCCACCGCGTTGACCGGGTCGGTAACTGCCCTGTCGAGTTCTACTGGGACTGGTCAGCACGACGCGGTTGACTCGAGGACTGGCCTGTCGTCGACGGTGGTGAGCAACGACACGTCAGCGTTCGTCGTTGCACTCTCACCCAACGGGTCTGCTCGCGTGACGCTCCGTCTCACCTACGACCTGACGGCGGAAGAAGAACGAGCTGGGTTCGAGCGTCTCGAAGCGAACGCCTCGGAGTTTGCCACGTCGTACGCGACACGACTGAAACCCCTCGCTGCACGCGCATCGAACGAGACTGGCCGAGAGATGGCCATCCGCGACCAGACCGCACAGTTCTCCGAACTGGGGTCGACAGGCGTCGTCGAACTGTCTGTGACGTGGACGAACGTTGCGACACACCGCGATGGACGAATCGTCCTCGCCGAACCCTTCGATACCGGGTTCAATCCAGACCGACCGTTCGTCGTTCGCGCCCCAGAAGGGTACGAACTCGCGTCCGCATCTCCGAGTCCGAACGTGAGGTCACCGAGTGAGGTGGCGTGGAACACGAGCGAACAGCTCGACGGAGTTTCGGTCGCGTTCGAGACCACGGAGTCGGGCGAGGACCAGTCAACTGGGACGACCACGTCCTCCACAGAGATGCCGGTTGGGGCGGCCCCAGTCCTCGCAGTTCTCGGCGTGATGGGTCTGTTCGCTGTCCGTGGGCGACGCCGCGGTTGACCGTCCGGTTTGAACCAGCGGTCTTCACTGACTCACGAGCCACCTTTTTCGTCCGTTTTGCCGAACCTGTCTTACCGTTCGCTGACGTATCCTGTCCATGAAACGCCGCACAAAGGTTCTCCTCGTGGGTCTCGGCATCGCCCTGACTGCCACAGCGCTCTCCCGGGCGTCCCGTTCCACCGACACCGAGACGGTTCCCTACACGGTCATCGAGACGATAGACGGCGTCGAGATTCGACAGTATCCGACGACAGTGACCGTCGAGACGACTGCCAAGAACACCGGCGTGGCGTTTCAGCGACTCTTTGGCTACATCTCGGGCGCAAATCAGCGTCGCGAAGAAGTTTCGATGACGGCCCCGGTGGCGACCAAGACTGGTGAGAAGATTCCGATGACCGCCCCAGTGGCCACCGACACGACCGAGCGTGGCGTGCAGATGGCGTTCTACCTCCCCGAGGCGTACGACTACGACAGCGCGCCGCGACCGACCAACCCTGACGTCGAACTCGTCGAACACTCCGCACGAACGCTCGCCGTCCGCCAGTTCTCGTGGTACGCAACTGGAGACAGAACCCGGCGAGAAATCGATTCGTTGCTGGAGACGCTCGCAGACAACGGCGTCACCACCGCTGGCGTCCCGTTCCTCATGCAGTACGACCCGCCGTCGACGCTGCCGTTCTTCCGGACGAACGAAGTCGCAGTCGAGATTCAGCGACGAGAACAGGGGCAGGGGACCACGTAACGCCGGGGGGAGCGCCCCGGAGATAACGTGGCCGGGGGAACGCTGAGTCACAATTTATCAGTTGAGCGACCGAACGGCGACTCGATGAGTATCGTAACCGCCGTCCGACGAGGTGACTGGCACGCCGTCTTTGGGTACGCGTTCTTCGTCGCACTTCTCACCGGCGGCTACTACTACAACGTCACGTTCGTCCAACTCGGCCTGTTGGACCTCGGGACGCGACTCGTTGGCTTGTCAGAGACGGCAGTTTCGTGGTGGATGGCGACGCTCGCGCTCGTGACGCTCGCCACCGCGGTCGTCTTCGGTGTCACGATGGACCGGCAGCGCTGGTCGTCGTCCCTGCACGCGAAACTCAGAATTCTGTTCGGCGTCGTCGTCGCGCAGGTGCTTCTCACGTCTGTTGCACCGTTCGTCCGAACTGCTCCCCAGTTCGGCGCGTGGATTATCCTCGCCTCGATTTCGATGGGCGTTGGATTTCCGGCGACGTTCGCGTTGACGATTGACTTCGTTGCGGTGCGTGACCGTGGTGCGGTTGCAGCGGCGGCGACAGCCCTGACGTACTTCTTGGCCAACGTCTATCCACTCGAATGGAGCATCGAGTCGTTTAGTCAGGTCGTCGTCGCTGCGATGGTGCCCGGTGTCGTCCTCCTCGGTGTTCTCGTGTTCAGGCCACCGCGGTTCCTCGACCGACTCGCACACCAACACGAACGGTTCGGAGTGGGGAGATTCTGCCAGTCCGGCCGCGTTTCGATGCGAGAGGCGGCGTTTCTCGTGCCACTGGTGTTGATGTTCGGTGTGTTCTTCATCGACAGCCTCGGATTCCTTCGAATCCTCGACACGCCCTCGTTGGTACTCGCGTCGTGGCAGTCGCCCGAGTTCTCGGTTCACCTGACCTTGGCCGTCGTCCACGTCGTCGGCGCGGTGATGGCTGGCGTTCTGTACACGACGTTCGACCGGCGAGTCCTCTTTCTCGCGACGTTCGGGTTGTTCTCCTTTACCCACCTGCTGTACACGTTCGACATCCGCATCGCGATGTGGTTCCCGTCGCTCTCGACCGGACCGAGTTCACCGTTGAACCCGGTGTTCTACGCGCTCGCGGTCAGTTTCTACACGACACTCAACTTCGCGCTCTGGCCCGACCTCTCGACACCGGAGACGATTGGCACGCACTCGGCAATCGGTATCGGTCTCGCTGGGTTCCTCTCGACGTTTCTGAGCACTGCACTCGCGTTGTACTTTCAGAGCACGTCGGTGACGCTCCTCGACCACCTGAATCTCGTGAACGCGCTCGCACTACTGCTGTTCGTCGGCCTCACGGTCGGCGTGTACGTCGGACGAATGCACACACTCTGGGAGGGACGCCATGGCGAACCCAATTGAACTGATTCCACTCCTCGTCGTGGTGTTCCTCCTCGTCGGGGTCCAAGGTGGCACGGTCGAATCGATGGAAATCGTCACCGACGGAACCCACACTGTCTCCGAGATTCCCGACGTGTACGTCGTCGGTGGCGGGGCGGTGACGATACCGAACGACACCTCGGTGTCGGGGTCAGTGTACGTCATCGGGGGTACTGCCGACGTGGCGGGGACGATAGACGGCGACGTGACTCAGTTGAGCGGGAATCTGTCGTTCGCGTCGTCGGCCGTCGTCACCGGTCCCACGCAGTACATCGCCGGGTCGCTTGCCGTCGCCGACGGCGCGGAACTCGAATCGTTGACGACTGCCGAGACGCTGGCAGCGAACTCGCCGACATCCGGGAGGGGACCAGCGTTCGCAGCGATACAGACGCTCGCACTCGCACTCGCGGCGGCGCTTCTCGTTCGGCGATTCGAGTTCGCCTTCGCCACGGTCGGGCGAGCGGTCACGTCCCACCCCGTCGTGAGCGGTGTCGTCGGCCTCTTGGTCACCGCCACGTCGCTCGCGCTCGTCGTGTTCATGGCGATGACGATTATCCTCATCCCGGTGAGTATCCTCGGCGTCGGCGTCGGCGCACTGACGGTGGCCTACGGCTACCTCGTCTTCGGCTATCTCGTCGGCCAACGCATACCTATCGACCGCCCGGACCGTGCGTCAGCAGTCGGTGTCGTCGTGGTTGCGGTCACGTTCGAACTTATCGGCGCAGTTCCGGTCGTCGGGAGTGCGGTACAACTCGTTCTTCTCGTCGTGGCTCTCGGCGCTGTCCTCGTGACGTACTTCGGTCTCCGAGAGTTCGAACCGGTGTCGTTGCCACCGTGAAAAACGACGTGCTGCGCGGTGGCGCGCTCAGGCGTTCATCTCTTCTTCGACGAGCGTCACCGCCCGTGAGACCGCGCCGACCGACGTGAGGTGGCCCGCACCGACAGTCGCTTTCATCGCCTTCGCGGCGCTTCCACGGAAGATGCTCGGTCCGACCTGTGCGACTGCTCCGTCGCCGACCGACACAATCCACCCCGGAACCTCGAACCGATACGGTTTCGGACGCGGTGGGAAGTCGTCAGGGTCGCCGTACTGTTCGTAGCCAACTTGCTTTGCGATGTTCCGGGCGACGACCTTCGCTTCACGGAGCGCCGCAGACCCACTTGCGGGGACGGGTTCTCCATCGGCATCGATGGCTCGCGCGGCATCGCCGACGACGAACGTTCTGTCGTCGAGTCGGAGGTCGGCTCTGACTGTGGGACGTTCATCCCCCATGGCCTCGTCACCGGTTATCCCGCCGGTCCAGACGAGCATGTCGTAGTCGATGTCGCCAGTGTCGGTCTCGACGGTCGAGGCCGTGACAGACTGGACTGTCGTCTCGGTCCGAAGCTCGATGCCTCGGTCCAGTAACTCGTCTCGGACTGCTCGCTGGAACTCCTCGGAGAACGCCGGCGCGACGGTATCTAACTGTTCGACGAGGACGATATCCGTGTGGGCACCTTCCTCGTCGCGGAGCGCCGCGAGTTCGCCGGCAACCTGGATGCCCGAGAGGCCAGCACCGCCAACGACGACTGTACCGCCATCGTCGCAGTCGTCGAAGAACTTCGCGCGGATTGTCTCGGCGTGTTCGAGGCGCTTGAGCGGGAGTGCGTGCGCTTCGAGGCCGGGGATGCCGTAGTAGTTGGTCTCTGCACCGAGACAGATGGCGCAGTAGTCGTACGCGAGGGACTCTCCCTCGGCGAGGTGAACGCGTCGAGACTCGGTGTCTACGTTCGTCACGCGGTCGACGACCACCTCGGCACGAGTCAGTGCCTCGTCCAGTGGCACTTGAATCGGGTCGGCGATGGACGGACGCCGAATCGCCCGGTGGACTTCGTGTTGGACGAGGTGATACTGGGAGTCGTTCACCACGGTCAAATCGGCGTCGGCGGGGAGTCGGCGTTCGAGTTCACGGGCGAGTGTGAGGCCCGCGTACCCGGCACCGAGTACCAGGACACGCATGTCTCTCATGTCGGGCGCGAGAGAAAAGAGGGTGACGGCGTCGGAAGGTGTGACGGCGTCAGCCCGTCAGTACCGGCGCTCGTCGGTCGCAGTTAGAACAGCGCTTCGGAGTCGTCGAGAACCTCGGCGGGACCGCCGACCGTCCAGACGTCGGTCTCGACGTCACAGTCGGCGACGACTTCCTCGACACGGTCGACGTATTCGGCCGTCGTGTTGACGTAGACGCTGGCGCCCGTGTCAGTCGAGAAGTAGACCGGGATGTCCTCTTCTTTGCGGAGTTGGCGGACGGCGTTGAACACGGCAATCGTGCGCGGTTGCCAGTAGACCCACCCGGCGGGACCAGTCATCGTGGTCGCCGCGAGCGACAGCGAGTCGTGTTCGGCGAGTTCGAAGGCGGCGTCGAAGTCGGCGTCGTACAGCGCATCACGCATGTCGTCGATTTGGGCGTGGATGTGAGCCATCCGCGCTTGGAACATGTGGCTGTCTTCGGCCTCGGCGTGTGCCTGTTCGGTCTCCTTGTACGCGGGAACGTGGGCGGCGACGATGCGCAGGTCGTCTTCGAGGTCGGTCTCGATGCGCTCCGACCGGCAGTCGGTGTTGTTCATCCCCGAGTAGAGAATCGAGACGGCACCCGTGACGGCGCGAGCGGCGGAGGCCGACCCGAGACGGGCGATAGTCGAGATTTCGGGGTGTGTCAGGTCGAGGCCGGCCGCCTCGGAGAGTGCCGTCGCCGCGGCGGCGAACCCAGATGCCGACGACCCGAATCCGATGTTCGAGGGGAAGGAGTTCTCACTCTCCAGTCGAACGCGGTGGTCGAAGCCAGCGAGCTCACGCACTCGGTCGACAACAGACTGGATGCGCTCTGCACCGCGCCCGTCGACTTCCTCGCCACCGATGACGTAGACGTCCTCGTCGGCGTCCGGGAGGAATTCGACCGTCGTCTTCGTGTGACTCGGTGCAGTACAGACGCTGATGCTGTCGTGGTACGGCATCCTGCGCTCCGTGTCTCGCATCCCGTGATACTTCACGAGGCCCTGAATTGGGTGGGCCTTGGCGGTGGCCTTCATGTTCGAAAGGCCGTCAGACTGGGGGTTAAACGTCCCGATAGGTGTCGAACGTTCGAATCCACAAAAACGGGTGGTGCCTCCGGCGCAAGGGTGCCGGAGACGGTTGGTTGTACAGTGGTAGGAGCGCTACTGACTCCAAACAGTAGCGGTGATGGTTGTGCTCGAGGTGGTTATTCTTCGTCGCTGTCTAACTCGTTGCCGCGTTCCCAGACGTTCGTGACGCTCTCACCTGTCGGTGGTGTGTGGCTGATGTCTCGCATCGTCGGTTTCGGTCGGTTGTCTGCGTTCATCGTGTTTGCCTTGCTACTTCCTACCACGATTCGAAGATAAGCGTTTCGCCGATATTATATTACGACTTATTAGCATACTAGGGTCATGAAACTCGGCCGGCGAGGAACACGGACTCGGTTCGAACGAACCCCCGATGGAGCGCGTCTCGTCGTCTCTCGCGTCGTTTCTGCGCCTCCAGCAGTCGTCTGGGACGTGCTGGTCTCCGTCGACGACTGGCCCGAGTGGGGGCCGAGCGTCTCGGCAGTTCGCGGTGTCGATGGTCGAATCGAGGCTGGCAGTCAAGGCGACGTGCGAGTCGCTGGCGTCTGGGTACCGTTTACCATCGAAACGTGCGCCGACCACCGGTGGACGTGGCGTGTTGCCGGCGTTCCAGCGACCGGCCACCGAGTCACTGCCGCCGGCGTCGACCGGTGTGCGGTCGCGTTCGAGATTCCGGTCGCCGCCAGCCCCTATGCCGTCGTCTGTGCCGCAGCGCTTCGGCGAATCGAACGGCTCGCGACGTCGGCAGACCGGGTCGGACGCGCAGAACGAACAGAACAGCAGTCGGCGTAGACGGGACGAGAGGGCCGGACGAGGGGTTCAGACGAGCCCGAACAACAGTCCGCCAACGACAGCGAGGACGACGAGAGCGACGAGCACGGTGACGAGGCCCATCCCCGAACCTGTGTCGTCGGCCTCGTCGCGTTCGGTGGCCGCTTCTTCGGCGTCGATTTCGTTCAGTACTTCTTCGAACTCCGGTTGGTGTGGTTCGTGGTACTCGTCGATGACGGCCGACGCGAGACCGACCGATTCGATTGCTTCGACCAGGTCGTCCAACGTCTCCAGCGTTATCGGCACGTCGACCTCGTCAGGGGCGACGAGCAGGTGAGGTTCGTCTTCGTCGGTCTCTGGTTCTTCGAGTTGGTCTTCGGTGGCGAACGCGAAGGCCAGTGTCTCAGTTGCGTCCGCTTCGTCACCGGTCGTCAGAAGCGTGCCTGAGAGGCCTTGAGACTCACAGCGCTCGGCGAACACTTCGACTGACCGTTCGTCGAACTCGGCCGCGGCGTCGACCCACGTGACGTCAGTCGGCTTGCTCTCTCCGGGTGGTGCGACGAAGAGATACGTCCGTCCGTCTCGTTCACTTCGTTTCGTTCGCTCCTCGCGTTCAGCGTGGACTCGTCGGACGACCGTCGCCACATCGTCAGCATCGAGAAACGAGAGTACGCTCGACAACGACACGTCGCTCATTACGCTGACAGACAAAACACCCCGAAATAAAGCTTCGCGCTACTCCGGACGAATCAGTTCGAAACGGTCGTCGGTCCGCGTGTACTCGCTCCCGGCGAGTCGACCGATCGCGTCGAGCTTCGTCGTGTCGAGTTTTCCGTCGGTGAGCACGTCGTCGGCGACGTGTGCATAGACGACTTCGCCGAGGACGAGCGTAGACGACCCGACCTCCATGCTGTCGTAGAGGGTACACTCGAAGGAGACTTTGGCCTCGGCGACGCGCGGCGCATCGACGCGTTCGGCTTCGACTTTCTCGATACCGACGTGGTCGAACTCGTCGACACCGGCGGGAACTGTGGCGGCAGTCTGATTCATCGCCTCGACGAGGTCGCTCGTGACGACGTTGACGACGAACTCGCCGTGCTCGATGGCGTTCCGTGGGGTGTCTTTCAGTGACGAACCGTGCCCGACGGGCGCGAAGACGAGGACTGGCGGGTCGATACTGGCGACGGTGAAGAAACTGTACGGCGCGAGGTTGTCTCCGTGGTCGCCACGAGAACTCACCCAGGCAATCGGCCGCGGGACGACCGCCCCGGAGAGTAATCTGTACGCAGAACCGAACGCGGTCGGTTCGCCGTCCATCAGTGTGCCTCCGGAGAGTGAGCCGTTTGGAACTGCTCGAACGAGTGAGTGGTCATGCAGTGGAAAGGGGAGTGCGCGGAATGAATCTATGGTGTGTGCCGTCTCAGGGGCGCGTCACGTCGTCAGAACAGCCCTACACCAACGGCGTACGACCAAGAGACGGTGCTCAACGCGAGGAAGACGAGCGACCCGCCGAACATGACGACGTTCTTGAGGAAGTTCGTCATCTCTGACTGCTGTTGGTCTTCTGGGACGGCCCAGAAGTCGTGAAACAGCGGCGTGCTGACGAGCAAGAACAGCGCGACTGCGCCCGCGGCGAGCGCCGGGAATACGCCCGCTGCGATACCGACCCCACCGAAGACGAGCATCCCACCGGAGAAGACGACACCGAGACGGGGTGCTGGCAGGCCCTTCATCTCGGCGTATCCCGACATCTGGTCGACGTTCATGAAGTGGTTGAGGCCCATGAACGCGATGAATGCGCCGAAGAGCACGCGGGCGACAAGGAACGCGAGGTCTGCTCCGGGAGCACTAAACTGGAGTGCGACGCTCATGCCGACCCCTCCGTTTCTGCGATGGTTGTGTGCTGGGCCGTATCCGCGAATGGTACTAACATTACGACAACTGGTACGGACTGGAACCGACATATATGTTTACTGACAATCATGTAACCGGGTGGCCGATAGCGTACCCGGTAACACCGAAACAACCGATTTGTGATATATTATACATGACGTTTTGCTGATGCTATTTCCGTGACTAGTTGTTTGACCTACCCGCAGTTGCCTTCTTTTCAGAAAAAAATAGAGAACTGGTATGCAACTGGTAGTGTTCACCCACGCACGAAAGATATACCCGGCCTCACTGTGATATACAATTGGGACGTGTCAGTAATGATAAAAAACAACAGAGACTGTGAGCCATGACTGAGACATGGGACTCCGCAGGCTACATCGCAAGTTCTCGATACCGACTCACAGTGTGTGAGTATCTTTCCGAACATGGGTCTGGTCTCCCTTCCCGTATCGCAGTGGAGACCGACCTCGCACAGCCACACGTATCTCGGGCACTCTCCGAGTTGCGGGACCAGGGTATCGTCGAACTACTTGTTCCCGAATCGCAACAGAAAGGGCGACTATACGGACTAACCGACCTCGGTGAACTCGCATACGACCGAGTGGCGTTGGACCAACAAGTCGAGATTGAAGTCGTCGACTCCGACGGGTTCCCCTCACCAGAGTTAATCGAAGAACTCGAATCGATTCACGGCGACACACTCCGTGCCGTCACCTGGTGCGAATCGGACCGGGCGTGGGTCCACTTCTCGTCGGCACCGCTCCGCAATGAGTACGACGAAGAGACCGTGAAGACGGTCGTCTCGACACTCGTCAACGAAGAAATGCTCGATGAGCCACTAAACGAGTTACCAACTGGTGGACCGGAGTACATCGCAATCGGCCTCGAAAATGCCGTCGTGGTGCGTATTCCCGTTGCAAACGAGATAACGATCCTCGTGTCTCTCGACAAATCGTTCGACACCGCAGTCGAGGGACTTGCGAACCACTGTCTTCGCGTAACGAACCCAGTTGTCGCCGACTCAGAGACAGATTAACTCTTTCCTGACCGGCCCGTAACGGCGGGCCGTGGCAGGTTCACGTACTGTCGTCGGTGTCGATGGATGCCGCGCGGGATGGGTCTGTGCAGTCCGTTCAGCCGACGGTCTCTCCGTTCGCATCGAACCTGACTTCGAATCCGTCTGGGAGCGCGCGCGTACTGCCGACGTCGTGGTAGTGGACATCCCCATCGGACTCCCCACAGACGACCGACGGCAATGTGACTACGAGGCTCGCAGGCGACTGGGCGCGCGCGCCTCGACCGTCTTTTTTGCACCTGTCAGAAGCGTCCTCGATGCACCGTCACACGAGTGTGCGAGTGAACGAAACCGTGATTCGACCGGGTTTGGTCTCTCGATTCAGGCGTGGAATCTGGTTCCGAAGATTCGGGCCGTCGACTCGGTTCTTCAGTCTGACTCTCTCGCTCGTCGTCAAGTCCGTGAGGCGCACCCTGAACTCGCGTTCGCCGCATTCGCCGGTGAACCGCTCACTGAGTCGAAGTCGACGCCCGAGGGACGCCAGCGACGCCTCGACGTCCTTCGAACTGCGTTCCCCGACGACGATGTCGCGTCGGTCTACCACGAGACGCTCGCAGAGACGCTCCGACGGGACGTCGCCCGCGACGACATCCTCGACGCCCTTATCCTCGCGGCGGCGGCGAGACACCCACTCGACACACTCCCCGAATCACCGCCCAGAGACGCGACTGGCCTCCAGATGGCGATTCACGTCCCACGCGTCCAATCAGATGGCAGGAAACTATCTTGACATACCCAAAATATACTCACAGATAAGTGTTCACACGCTAGTATATAGGACAATATATTCTAACGTATGGCTACTTCGAGAAGACTTTTATGGCTGGTTAACAATTTATGAGATGGCGTGGCCGCTGTGACAGCCATAGAACGCCTGCCCCAAGTGTGATTCAGTGCCAGTTTTTCGGTTGGTCGCGCCTCCCGCTGCCAATGTAGATTGGACGCCCTCTGCCTCGGGCGTCGAATCTGTGCCTTCTCGCCCGTGACGTGTCAGTCTCTTCGGCCCTCTCGGACCGCCGCTCACCGACCGTCTCGGACTCCCGCGGAGGAGTCGCGATACCGGTCGTGAGGCCCCAAAAGTACATTTTCACACACTCCTAACACCGCGCATGTACACCGGCAGGACGGACCAACCGTGCTGTCTCTGCGACGACCCGAAGACCGTCGCACGGATTGCCGTCCCTCCACGCGCAGTGACACTCATGCGAAACGCCGACCCAATCGCGTGGCGCGACATCGTCGGCGACGTGACGATTCAGTTCTGCGAGAGCGACTGGGAGCTCGTTTCGGAGTTAGTGCTCGACCTCGACATGCATCCGCTGTCCCGCTGCAACGTCGCTCGTGCGGATTTCAGCATTCGTGAGGACTTCGAGGCGTTGTTGAACCGCGTCCGCGAGGTCCCCGACCAGACCGAACAGGAACGGCGACTGCTCGACGACGCGACCGACGTCATCGCCAACGCGGACGACCCGATGGTCGAACGGCGTGACCTCGTCGAGGCGTACGTCGTCGTTCGCGCTATGGACGAACTCGGTGTAGACGACGTCGTGCGGTGACCCGCCAGCGTCGTGCGGTGACCACAAACACTGTCAGCGAAGGCTGACTGTCTGGAATAAGGCCCATACCGATATTTCTCTGCCCGCGACGTATCAGTGGCTAGTTGGGTCGCCACTCCGGCGCCCTCCATGGAGACCCGCGGCCCGGGACGCGGCCCGCCCCCCACACACCCGGAAAGTACAATGAAGAGTCACCTCGCAATTCTGTTTGCCGTATTGCTCATCCTCTCTTCGGTCCCTGCGACAGTAGGTGCGCAAGAAGAGCGAGAGCCGAACAAACCTCCCGTATTCCGGGCGTTCGTCGTCAATCCGGTCGTCGAACCCGGCGTCGAGACGATGGTCCGCGTCGGATTCACGAACGACCCGGGTGACCCCGAAGACGTGGCGAAGACGGCCGAGAACGTCCGCGTCGAACTCGTCCCACGGAACACGCCGTTCGTCGTCAGAACCGGACAGGTGTTCGTCGGGACGATGAACGACAGCGACACTCGTGAAGTCGAATTCGCGGTCGAAGCGCCGGAGAACATCGCAGCCGGCGAGTACGACCTCGAACTGAGAATCCGCTACGAGTACGACGACGCACAGCGCCGAACCTACGAGCGCGACGTCACCCTCAGAGTCGAAGAACGCGTTCGGTTCGCCGTCGTGGGGTCTGACTCTACGGTTCCCGTCGGCGGACAAGGTGCGGTGGCACTCACGATTCAGAACGTCGGCGAACTCGACGCACGCAACACTGTCGTCGCCGTCACCTCGCAGTCTCCCGAGGTGACCTTCGAAGGAACACAGACGGCGACGCAGTTCACGCCGAACTGGCCAGTCGGTGAGAACCGCACCTTCGTCTACGACACGTCGCTCAGCGCGAATGGCTCGACTCGCGGCTACGTCCTCGCGGTCGACATCGTCTACGAAGACCCCAACGGCGCACGAATACAGTACTCGCCGCTCGCCGCCGGATTCCTCCCAACCGAAGAGCAAACGTTCAGCCTCCAGAACGTCGAAAGTACGCTCCGTGTCGGAGGGGACGGCGCGATTGTCGGGACTGTCGTGAACGACGGTGGGACCCTCGCTCAAAACGTCGTCGTCGAACTCTCGCTCCCCGAAGGAAGCGCGACAGCGACGGAGACCGAGTACGCTGTCGGTGACCTCGAACCCGGTGCGAGTGCGCCGTTCTCCTTCGACGTGCAGATTGCAGACGGGGCCGACGCCGGTCCGCGACTGTACACGGCGACGATCACCTACCGCGACACTGAGGGTGAACGTCGGACGACCGACGACCTCGACCTTCGCGTCGACGTCGCTGCGTCGTCACCCGAGTTCGACGTGACTGTCGACGAGGGAACAATCGTCCCGGGGCGGTCCGGTGAACTCCGCCTGACCATCGTCAACGAACGTGACGAGACGCTCAGCGACATCTCGGCGAAGATTTACCTCGAAGACCCCCTGTCGTCCGGTGACTCCGAGGCGTTCGTCGACGAACTTGCACCCGGTGAGTCGGCGACACTCGTCTTCGACGTTGCCGCCAGTGGTGACGCACTGAACAAGGAATACCCGGTCGAACTCGACTTCCGCTACGAAGACGAGTCGGGTGATACCACCATCTCCGACGCCTACCGTGTCCCGGTTCGCGTCGAAGCAATCGAAAACGGCGGGCCACTCCCGTTCGGTCTCTCGTTCCCCATCGTCGGTGCGGCCGTCCTCCTCGTCGCGGTTGGCGGTGCTGGGTTCCTCGTCGTTCGCCGACGGGGGCGGCGCTGAGTCGTGGCCCGACTCGACCCCCAGCGGTTCATCGACTGGGCGGACGACCGCATCGTCAACCACTCACGACGAGTCATCCTCACGTTTCTCGTCCTGACGGTCATCTTCGCGGCGGGACTGAGCGCCGTCGAGACGGAGTCTGGTACTGACCAGTTCGCCGAAGAGGTCCCCGAAGAAGAAGCGTTCACACGAATCTCTGAGGAGTTCTCGCCTCGGTTCCAAGAGGGGACGGGCAGCACACAACTCATCCAGCGCGCGCCGAACGTCCTGACGAAACGCGAACTGTTGCGGATGCTCGAAGCACAGAAACTGCTCGAAGACCGTTCGGACCTGCGTGTCATCCAGACGGCCAGCGCCGCGTCTGTCGTCGCGGAGACGCTCGACCCCGACGCCGAGACGCTCGAGACACAGATTTGGGCACTCGAACGAGCGACCGACGCAGAAGTCGCCGCGGCGGTCCGTGAAAACGAAGACAACCCGCGATTCGTCGGCCTCCTCGCCGACGACTTCAACCCGACCGAACCGCGAGCGACTGCGACCATCGGCGTCGTCACACACTCGATTCCACTCGCAGACGAGTCTGGTGCTGGACAAGGTGGCGACAGTCCGTTGAGCCCCATTCAGCAGAAAGCGACGCGAATCGTCGCGACCGTCGGCGGGGATATCTCGGTCTTCGGGTCCGGTGTCATCGCCGACGAGTTCGGGACGGTCATCACCGACTCGCTCATCATCGTCGTCCCTGCGGCGGTGTTGTTCATCGTGTTGTTCCTCGTCGTCGCGTATCGTGACCTCGTGGACCTCTTGTTGGGGGCGGCGGCGCTCGGAATGGCACTGGTCTGGACTTTCGGGTTCCTCGGACTCGCGGGAATCCCGTTCAACCAGATTATGATTGCCGTCCCACCGCTCTTGCTCGCGGTCGGTATCGACTTCGGTATCCACGCGGTCAACCGCTACCGCGAGGACCGCGCCGAAGGCAATGACGTCGGCGAAGCGATGCGAAAGGCCACCGACCAACTCCTCGTGGCGTTTTTCATCGTCACCGGGACGACGGTCATCGGCTTCCTCTCGAATCTCGCGAGTGACCTCACGCCAATCCGTGATTTCGGTGTCGTCGCTGCGATTGGCATCATCTTCACGTTCTTCGTCTTCGGTGTCTTCCTCCCCGCTGCGAAGGTCGAAATCGACCGACTCCGACAGCGCTACCCGATTCCGACGTTCAGTCAGACACCGCTCGGTAGCGAGGGAAGCTCGCTCGGCAAGCTGCTCCGAATCGGCGTTCGACCCGCCCTGCGTGCACCTGCCGTCGTCATCGTCATCGCACTGGTCCTCTCCGGAAGCGCGATGTGGTACGCGACAGGGGTTGACACCGAGTTCGGTCAAGAAGACTTCCTGCCGCCTGCTGAGGCCCCAGCGTATCTGACGGTCCTCCCCGAACCGTTCGCGCCGGGTGAGTACAGCGTCGTCGCCGACATCGAGTTCCTCGAAGAGCGCTTTTCGTCCTCACAAAGTGGCGTCGTGACGGTGTTCTTGGAGGGGCGGTCGACAGACGACGCGTTCCTCGAAGAACTCGACCGAGTCGCACAGGACCCACCAGAGACGTTCATCTCGGTCGACCGACGCGCTGACTCGACGAGTATCCTCACAGTGATTCAAGACGAGGCCGAAGAGAACGAGGAGTTCGCTCGCCTCGTCGCTCGACACGACAGAGACGGCGACGGCATCCCTGACCGGGATATCATCGAAGTGTACGACGCCCTGTTCGCGACTGAATCAGCGGACCGTGCCGCCGAGTACATCTCCGAAGACTACCGGAGTTCGCGGGTCGACTACCGCGTGAAAGCAGACGCTGACGACGATGCCGTCGTCGCCGACACCCGAGAGATGGCCGACCGCTTCCGCACCGAAGGGACGGCGACGGGTGCGACTGTCGTCTTCTCCGCCATCTCCGACCTCATCCTCGACTCGGCGATTCAGAGTCTCATCATCTCGATGATTGGGACCGGCATCTTCCTCACTTTCGTCTACTGGTGGCTCGAAGGCCGTCCCTCGCTGGCGCTCGCGAACCTCGTTCCCATCCTCATCGCCGTCACCTTCGTCGCCGGGACGATGCGCCTCACGGGAATCGCGTTCAACGCCTTCACCGCGACCGTACTCGCGTTGACCATCGGACTCGGTGTGGACTACTCGGTCCACATCGTCCACCGGTTCATCGACGAACGCCGCGAACACGACCTCGAAACCGCACTCGACCGGACGGTTCGCGGAACTGGTGGCGCGCTCGCCGGCAGCATGCTCACGACCGTCTTCGGACTGGGCGTCCTCGTCCTCGCCGTCCTCTCTATCCTCGGGCAGTTCGGCCTGCTCACTGCCGCGAGTATCGTCTACTCGTTCCTCGCGTCGGTGCTCGTCTTACCGTCGGCGCTCGTGCTCTGGGACCGGTTCAGCGGCAACGACCCCGTCGTGCCACTGGGCGGCACCGACATCGACGCCGGGCCGATGCCGACCGCAGACTGACGACGTTCCGCACGCACGTAGATTTAAATCAGAACCCGGAACCACCTTTCCTCGATGCCACCCACTCGTGTCCCGTGGTCTGACTCAGGCACTCGCCCCCACGCCGAAGAGCCGTGTCGTCCCCCACGAGACGACGAGGATGCCGACGATGAACACTGCGAGCACGCCCATCATCAAGAACGGGTCCAGTGCCGGCCCACCGAAGAACGGGCCACGGACGATGAGAAACGCGGTCCCCAACGAGAGGCCCAGACCGACGCCTGTGACGATGGTAAAGAAGAGTTTTGCCACGCCGATACCACGTGTGTCGCTCCGGAAGCTCATGCGACCAATTCCACCCGTTGGCCTCTTGAACGATTTGGCCGTCTCACTGACTCATCTACCGCTCGACGCGGAACCCGGACTCCCCTTTCGGGTCTTCGTACGTCACGTCGACGTCGTCGACGCTCGCCATGGGACTCCCGTCGTGACACCACAGAACCATCGACTCGACGTCGTCGCGAGGGCCTTCGAAAACCGCCTCCACGCGACCGTCAGAGAGGTTCTTCACCCATCCGTCGACCCCGAGGTCGCGAGCGGTATCGCGAGTCGTCGCTCGGTAGTACACGCCCTGAACGTGGCCGGAGACGTACACGTGTGCACGCGAACGGATACTGTCACTCATACCGTGTGATTCGGCCTCCGGCGTCAAAGGCGTGCTGTCTCTCGGTCTCACACACGTGTCGTCTCAGTTGGTCTCTCGCGGGCGAGTCACTGGGCTCCGTCGACGCCGAACCGACAAGTCGTGTGTTCGACGTGACGCTCGTGTCCGCGAACCCACCGTGAGGGCGCGTCTCACGCATCGTCCGAACCGTCAGCATCTAAGTGTGGCCCGGACGACGCTGGGGTATGGAACTCTTCGGCACCGCCGGTATCCGCGGAAGTGTAACCGAGCGCGTCACGCCGGAACTCGCGCTTCGCGTTGGCCGCGCCGCCGGTCTCGCCGCATTCGAATCGGACTCGACGGCCGAATTCGTCGTCGGTCGCGACGGTCGTACGAGCGGACAAGGACTGGTCTCCGCTGTCGAGGCAGGCCTCCTCTCTGCGGGCGCTGACGTGAGTCGCATCGGCGTCGTTCCCACCCCGGCGCTCGCGTACGCGTCGCAGGGTCGTCGTGGCGTCATGCTCACCGCGTCGCACAACCCACCGACCGACAACGGCATCAAGATGTTCGTCGACGGACAAGAGTACGACCGCTCGCTCGAACAAGACATCGAGACGCGCGTCGAGAACGGTGCGACTTCCGTCGAGTGGGACCAGTGGGGAGAAAGCGGCACACAGGGCGTGCTCGGCGACTACCGCGACGCAGTCATCGAGTTCGCCAGCGGCCACGGTGCCGACCCGGACGGACTCAACATCGCTGTGGACTGCGGAAACGGGATGTCCGCACTCGGGACGCCGCAGGTGCTCCGCGACATGGGTGCACACGTCGTCACGCTGAACGCACAAATCGACGGCCACTTCCCCGGTCGTGAGTCGAAACCGACGCCAGAGTCGCTGAAAGACCTCCGAGCGTTCGTCGCCGACGGCGACTTCGACTTCGGAATCGGTCACGACGGCGACGCCGACCGCATCGTCATCGTCGACGCAGACGGCGACGTCGTCCACGAAGACACAGTCATCGCCATCATCGGCGAACACTACGTCCGAACGAGTGACGTTGCCGACCCAGTCGTCGTCACGACGCCGAACGCGTCGGGTCGTATCGACGAACGCGTCGGCGAGGCAGGCGGCCGTGTCGAACGCGTTCGCCTCGGTGCGCTCCACGAAGGTATCGCCAGCGCCCGTGCGGACGGCGGCGACGTCGTCTTCGCGGCCGAACCGTGGAAACACATCCACCCCTCGCTCGGTGGGTGGATCGACGGTGTCGCCTCGGCGGCGCTCATGTCGCGTCTCGTCGCAGAATCGGGACTCGATGGCCTCCGAGAACCCGTTACGGAGCGACCGTATCGCAAAGTGAGCGTCTCGTGTCCGGACGAGAAGAAGGCAGCCGCCATGGACGCCCTCGAATCGTCGCTGCCGGATGCGATGGACCCAGCGTCCGTCGACACCGAGTATGGCGTGCGCCTCGAATTCGCCGACGCGTCGTGGACGCTCGTCCGCCCGTCTGGGACAGAGCCCTACATCCGCGTCTACGCGGAGGCTGACGACGTAGACGCCCTCGTCGCGGACGTCACCGAAATCGTCGACGCCGAGATTTCTCGCGCCTAATCGGCAGGTCGGGTGGCAAAACTATCCGTTGGTTTACCCGGATTTGTTGCGAACGGCTCGCATACGCCGCGAAACGACACCTTTAACCGATTTTCGCCTCCCTTCTCTCAGTAGGTGTTCATAGACATGGACAGACGTTCTTTTGTCAAAGTGACCGGACTCGCAGGACTGACAGGACTCGCTGGCTGTACCGGCGGCCCTGGTGAAAGCGAAGAAACGACGACCACCGAGGCCTCGGGCGGGGACGGTGGCGAGGAGACGACGACGGCAGCCGAAGAGACGACGCAGTCCGCAGAGGACACGACCAACATCGGGATGGTCTACGCGACTGGCGGCCTCGGTGACGGGTCGTTCAACGACCAGGCTCAGCAGGGTGCCATCCGCGCTCGCGACGAACTGGGCATCTCGTTCGACGAGTCCCAGCCCGACGAAGTCTCGCAGTTCAAGACGTTCCAGCAGCAGTTCGCTGAGTCGACGAACCCCGACTACGACCTCATCTGCTGTATCGGCTTCCTGCAGACCGACGCACTGACCGAGACCTCCGGTGCGTACCCCGAGCAGAACTTCATGCTCGTCGACAGCGTCGTCGACGCGCCGAACGTCGCAAACTACGTGTTCGCAGAACACGAGGGTTCGTACCTCGTCGGTCAGATGGCCGGTCTCCTGACGACCGAAGACTTCTCCGCCGGCGGCGGTTCCACCTCTCCCGACTCCACGACCCTCGGGTTCGTCGGTGGTGTCGAGTCCGACCTCATCAAGAAGTTCGAAGCCGGATTCAAAGCCGGTGCACTGGCCGCGAACGAGGACGTCGAAGTCCTCACGAACTACACGGGCAGCTTCAACGACCCCGCAGCAGGGAAGGAAGCAGCACTCGCGATGTACAACAACGGCGCCGACATCGTCTACCACGCCTCGGGTAACACCGGGACGGGTGTCTTCCAGGCCGCCCAGGAGCAGGGCAAGTTCGCCATCGGTGTCGACCGCGACCAGTCGGTGACGAAGGCTTCCTACACGGACGTCATCCTCGCCAGCATGGTCAAGCGCGTCAACACGGCCGTCTTCAGCTCCATCGAGAACGTCGTCAACGAGGACTTCCAGGGTGGCGGCATCGTCACGCTCGGCCTCGAACAGAACGGTGTCGACATCGTCTACGGTGACACTCTCGGCGACTCGATTCCGAGCTCGGTCAAAGACGACGTCGCTGCCTCGCGTGAGGCCATCGTTGCCGGCGACGTGACGGTCCCGACCGACCCGTCGGACGTCTAAGGCGGCACCCCCGTCGAACGGCTAAGACGGGAAACCCGTCAAACGTCTAAGAATCGGCACAAAGACGAACCTATTCGCTTATCAACGAACCCACGGAATCACACATATGGCCACAGCCGTCCATCTCGACGGGATTACCAAACGGTTCCCCGGCGTCATCGCCAACGACGACGTGGACCTCTCCGTCGAGCGCGGGACAGTACACGCACTCCTCGGCGAGAACGGGGCTGGCAAGACGACGTTGATGAACGTCCTCTACGGCCTCTACCGACCGACAGAGGGGCGTGTTGTCATCGACGACCAGGAACGAACGTTCGAGTCACCGCGTGACGCAATCGACGCGGGTGTCGGCATGATTCACCAACACTTCATGCTCGTCGACCCGATGACCGTCACCGAAAACATCACGCTCGGAAACGAACCAACCAAGTGGGGCAACCTCGCCGTCGACCGCGATGCTGCCCGCGATGCTGTCGTCGAACTCTCTGACAAGTACGGGTTCGACGTCGACCCGGACGCTCGGGTCGAAGACATCTCCGTGGGTGAACAACAGCGAGTCGAGATTTTGAAGGCACTCTATCGTGGTGCCGAGATACTCATCCTCGACGAACCGACGGCCGTCTTGACGCCCCAGGAAGTCGAGGAACTGTTCGAGGTTTTCGAAGAACTGACCGAACAAGGAAAGACGATCATTTTCATCTCGCACAAACTCGGCGAAGCGATGCGCGCCGCCGACGAGATTACCGTTCTTCGGGATGGACGGAACGTCGGTACCGTCGAGGCCGACAACACGACGCGTGAGGACCTGGCGAACCTGATGGTTGGCCGTGAGGTCCTCCTCGACATCGAAAAGCCTCCGACCGAGACGGGCGACGTCGTCCTCTCGGTGTCTGACCTCTCTGTCAACGACGACAGAGGCGTTCGCGCCGTCGACGACGTGTCGTTCGACGTCAGTGCCGGCGAAGTGTTTGGCATCGCCGGTGT
Source organism: Haloferax marinisediminis (assembly GCF_009674585.1). Taxonomy (NCBI): domain Archaea; kingdom Methanobacteriati; phylum Methanobacteriota; class Halobacteria; order Halobacteriales; family Haloferacaceae; genus Haloferax; species Haloferax marinisediminis. Next base: position 2,133,632 of record NZ_WKJP01000001.1, read on the forward strand.
CGACGGCAACGGGCAGTCGCAACTCATCGAAGCGGTCACCGGTCTTCGCAAACTGAAGCAGGGCAGCATCGACTTCAACGGCGAAGACGTGACGACCCGCCCACGCCGCGAACGTATCGAATCTGGGATGGCGTACATCCCCGAAGACCGCCAGGAACGCGGCCTCGTCATGGATTTCAATCTAATCGAGAACGCCATCCTCGGCAGTCAACACAGCCCAGAGTTCGAATCGGGCGGGCGAATCGACTGGCAGTCTACGCGCGGACACGCCGAAGACATCATCGAGAAGTACGACGTTCGACCCCCGAACGCAGAGTCGATTTCTGAGTCGCTCTCCGGCGGGAACCAACAGAAGTTCATCGTCGGTCGTGAGTTCGAACGCGACCCGTCGTTAGTCGTCGCCGCACACCCGACCCGCGGCGTCGACGTCGGGTCTATCGAGTTCATCCACGAGCAACTCCTCGAACTTCGCAGTCGCGGCGTCGCCATCCTCCTCATCTCCTCGAAACTCGACGAGGTGCAGGGGCTCTCGGACAGACTCGGCGTCATGTACGAAGGAGAGATAATCGACGTGGTTGACCCAAGCGACACGACAGAAGAAGAACTCGGCCTCCTGATGGCCGGAGAGCACCCCGAAAAGGCCGAAACTGACGCTGCGACCCCCAACGCAGACGGCGTTGCCACGGGTGGTGAGAACCAGTGAGCGCCGGTGACCGCGCACGGGACGTCCTGTCTCGCCTCGTCGAAGCGTCGGCGGCCGAACGCGTCCTCATCAGTATCGCGTCGCTCGTCCTCGCGATGCTCGTCGGGACGGTCCTCATCCTCGTCGCCGGGCGGATGACGACGTGTACGGCTCAGTCTGCAGTGTACTACTTCAACGTCGGGTTCTGTTACGACCCCGTGTTGGTGTTCGACCGACTGTTCCTCGGGGCACTCGGTGACCCACTGCGCGGCGGTTGGTCACCCGACGGTCAGTTCTCGATCGCGATGCGCGAGACCACGCTCCTGATCTTCACTGGGCTCTCCGTCGCGATGGCGTTCCGCGCAGGTATCTTCAACATCGGAACGCAGGGACAGATGATTGTCGGCGGCCTCGCCGCCGCGCTGGGGACACTCTGGGCGTCTTCGTTCGTCTCGGGCGTCGCCGGCACGCTCGTGTTGGTTCCGTTTGGCATCCTCGTGGGTGCTGTCTTCGGCGGTCTCTACGGTGCGATTCCGGGCATGCTGAAGGCGTACGCCGAGGCGAACGAGGTCATCACGACCATCATGCTCAACTTCATCGCCGCCGGGGTGACGCTCTACCTCGTCAGCGACGTGTTCAAAGACCCCAACAGTCCTGCGAACCAGACCATTCCGCTGCCGGACTACGCGCAGTTCCCGGCCGTGCTGTTCGGCAGTCGGCAGGACTTCTCGCTGTACGCGCTGTTATTCGGTGTCGCGATGCTGTTCGCACTGTACTACCTGCTCGAGTACACCTCGTTCGGGTACGACGTGCGGACGAGTGGGATTCAACCCGAAGCGGCCGAGTACGGTGGCGTCGACGCCGCCAAGACCATCGTGTCGAGCTTCGCGCTCTCCGGTGCCCTCGGTGGCGTCGCGGGTGCACTCTACGTGACGATGGTCATCGGGAAGTTCCAGTCGGGCGTCCCGGCCTACGGATTCGACGGCATCACCGTCTCCATCCTCGCCGGCAACAACCCACTCGGAATTGGGTTCGCCGCACTCCTCTTCGGTGTTCTGAAGAGCGGAACGACTGTCGTGCAGTTCGCAACCGACGTGCCACCGCAGCTCGTCGGTGTCCTGCGCGGCCTCATCATCCTCTTCGTTGCAATGCCAGAGTTCTTCCGTCTCATCGGCCGGCGCTTCCTGCCGGAGAACGACCAGCCAAGAACCGTCGCCACCGATGGAGGTGAGTCCGATGAGTGAAGAGAACACGACCACGTTCTTCGGCCGTGACCTCGGTGAGTTCTCCTCGCGGGCACCCGCCGTCGGCGTCGCAGTCATCGGCCTCGCCGTCGTCTTCGGACTGGGAATCGTCTTCCCCGACTCGATTGCGGGAACGCTCACCGACATCCTGACGAGTGAAGGGACGCTGTCGTCCGCGCTCCGCCTGTCGGTGCCGATTGCCCTCGCGGCACTCGGTGGCATCTTCGCCGAGAAGTCCGGTGTCATCAACATCGGCCTCGAAGGCCTGCTCATCATCTCGGCGTTCACCGCAGTCTACGTCACCGACATCACCGGCGGTGTCTGGGTTGGGTTCGCCGGCGGTGTCGTCGCCAGTGTGCTGCTGGCACTCCTGTTCGCAGTCGTCGTCATCGAGTTCCGCGCCGACCAGATTATCGCCGGCCTCGCCGTGTGGCTCATCGCCCTCGGTTTCGCGCCGTTCGCGTCGCAGGTCATCTACGGCCGTCCGAACTCCCCGAGCGTCGATACGCCCGGCACCATCGCCATCCCAGTGCTCTCGGACATCCCGTTCTTCGGGGCGCTGTTCGACGCGTCACCGACGGTGTACCTGATGTTCGCCGCCGTCGCGCTCTCGTGGTACGTCCTCAACCGGACGACGTTCGGCCGATGGGTCCGCGCCAGCGGTGAGAACCCGAAGGCACTCGACACCGCCGGTGTCGACGTGTCGCGCATCCGCTACGCGGCGGTGCTTCTGTCCGGCGTCCTCGCCGGGATGGGCGGCGCGGCGCTCTCGCTCGACCTCGGGCAGTTCACCGGGAACGGCCCGACGATGGTCAACGGGAAAGGGTTCATCGCCATCGTGGCGTACCTCTTCGGCAACTACAACCCGGTCGGGGCGTTCTTCTCGACCCTGTTGTTCGCCGGTCTCGACGCGATGCAGACCGTCTTGCAACTGCAGGGCATCGGCCTGCCTCGCCAACTCATCCGCATCATCCCGTTCGTGATGGTCATCGTCGTCCTCGCGTTCGTCGGCCGGACCCGTATTCCGGCGGCGGCAGGCGAGCACTACGACACGGGCGACGACAACCGGTAATCGACGTCGAATCCCCCCGTTTTTTCGAAGGTCAGTTTCTCACGTTCGCTCTTTCCAGCCGCGCACCTGTTCCAACAGTGACAAAACCGCAACCGACGCGGGAGTAAAGAGTTTTCAGTTCACGATATGGAGGTGATACCATGTCCACACACGAGTACGATGTGGTGGTCGTCGGTGCAGGCACCTCCGGGTGCTACGCCGCTGCGACTATCGCACGAGCGGGCTACGACGTCGCAATCGTCGAGCGAAAGTCCGCAGAGGAAGCAGGACACATCGCCTGCGGTGACGCCCTGAAGGGAGCCGACGCCTTCCCCGAGGCGATTCCGAAGTCGAAGATCGAACCGGCCTTCACGAACACGGAAGTCGACCACGGTCGCTTCGAGATTCCGCAAGAAGACACCGTCCTCGACATCCCCGTCCCCGGCGAACTCGCCGTCATCGACCGCTGGGAGTACGGCCGCCTCATCATCGAGGGTGCCGACGAAGCGGGCGCAGAGTTCCACTACGACACTGTCGTTCAAGACGTGCTGCAGGACGACGACGGCCGCGCGACGGGCATCGTCGGCAAACACGAGGGTGAAACCGTCCAGTTCGACGCCGACATCGTCATCGACGGCGCCGGGTCGCTCTCGCTCCTTCAGGACAAAGTCGACTTCTCGGGGTCCACCTTCGACACGAACGTCTCCTACTCGCACTTCTCTTCTGCGTACCGCGAAGTCGTCGAAGTCCCCGAACCCGTCGAGTGGTCCGACGCACTCGTGTTCAAGCCCGCAGAGATTGCAGCGGGGTACGTCTGGTACTTCCCCCGGACGGAGACCATCATCAACGCCGGCCTCGGGTTCCAGATGACCGAAGAGCCGATGAAACTCGTCGACGACCTGAAGAAGGACCTGCGCAACCGCGAGGAGTTCGAAGGCGCAGAAGTCATCGACAAACTCGGCGCGGCGCTGCCGACCCGCCGTCCGTACGACTCGGCGACGGCACCCGGCTACATGGCCGTCGGTGACGCCGCGGCACACGTCAACCCCACGACTGGTGGCGGCATCGCGGGTGCAGCGTACGCCGGCTCCTACGCGGGTGAACAGGCCGTCATCGCACTCGAAGAAGGCGACGTGAGCGAAGAGATGCTCTGGCGCTACAACCAGCGTGTCATGGACCACTTCGGCGGCCGCTACGCCAGTCTCGACGTGTACAACATCCTCTCGACGGCAGTCGACGTGGACGACCTGATGGGCCTCATCGCCTCGCTCCCCGGTGAGAAACTCGCCGAAGCGCTCTACTCTGGGACCACCTCGTTCAGTCCGCTGCTCCTCCTCCAGACCGCCGCGTCGAGTTACGGCCACTGGAGCCAGATTCTGAACTTCTTCAAGGTGAAGCGACTCGCAGACGAACTACTCACCCACTACGAGCGCTACCCGAGCCGGCCGAGCGCGCTCGCAGGCTGGCAGGACGAACGCGACCGTATCATGGACGAAATCTACGAAGTCACTGGCGCGGACCCGAAGTACTGACTTCGTCTTCGAACACGACGTCGCGAAACTCGAACCGGGCACCCCCGGATTCTCCGGTCGTCGTCGACACCGACCAGCCGTGGGCATCGGCGACACCCGAGACGATTGCGAGACCGAGGCCGGTTCCCTCGGGGTCGGTCGTGTAGCCGGATTCGAAGATTCGGTCGTGTTCTTCGGGTGGGATTCCGGGCCCGTCGTCTTCGACGAAGAAGCCGTCTTCGAGCGGGCCGACGCGGACGTGAACGTCGGACCGCGCGTACTCGCCGGCGTCGTCGTGCGAAGCACGACTGCCAGTCGAGCCGTGCTCGACAGCGTTGCCGGAAGAATTCCGGCTGTCTGTGGAACCGTGTTCCACAGCATTCCGAAAGAGGTTCTCGAAGACTGCGGTGAGTCGTTCTGGGTCGGCCATGAGTTCGACGTCCGCTTCGACGGTGAGTCCCGCCGCGTCGAGGCCCGTGTTCGCGACGGCGTTCGCCGCGACGCTCGCGAGGCCGACCGGTTTGGTCTGCCCAACGGCGTCACCGGTCCGTGCGAGTTCCAGCACGTCCTGGATGAGCGCCTCCATCCGGTCGTGTGCGTCTGCGACGGTCGACAGGTGTTCGGTGCCGTGTCCTTCGCGGGCGAGTTCGAGGCGCATCTGCGCGACGTTCAACGGATTCCGCAGGTCGTGACTCACCACCGACGCGAACTGGTCGAGCCGCTCGTTCCGGCGTTTGAGTTCTTCTTCGTGCGCGTTCCGTCGTGACGTCCATCGAACCGCACCGACGACGAGTGCGACTGTTCCGACCAGCAGGGTGCTGTCCTCGAAGACGAGGGCGAAGAGGTCGGGTTGCACGACGACTTCGTCGAGCGCGTCGGTCACGGCGGAGACACTCACGAGGATGGCACCGGCGTAGAGCGGTCGCCAGATGGCCTGTAGCTCTCGAATGACAGAGATGACGTACGTGCCGAAAATCGGAATCGGAACCAAAAGTAACTCGACGACGAACTGTGCCCACGGAACGTCCGAAGCGTCGGGAAAGAGGACGACCTGCAGACCGGCGACTCCGACGACGACCCCCACGGCGACGAGGGTCGGTCGGAGGCCAGCGTCCTCTGTCGATTCACTTCGGAGCGGCCCCATCGCTGGCGGCTATGCACGGGGGGGACAAATAACCGCTGGCGGTTCGGGGTCGAACCGCGTTACCGAACGCACTCCGAACTGACTTCTCGACCCACCGGTTCAGGGTTGTTCTGCCGCGATACGGTCGATACTCCCCGAGAGCACGTCGATGGCGATTCGAATGGTCTCTTCGTCGACGTCGAACGTCCGAGTGTGGTGACCGCCGGGGTGGTCGGTCCCGACGCCGACGTAGGCGGCGAGGCCGTCGCGGTCTTGAACGTACTGCATGAGGTACGTCGCGTCTTCACTGCCACCGAGTTCGTCGCTGTCGACGATGGAATCGACGCCCTCGACCCCCTCGCTCACGACGCCGACGAGTGCTCTGAGTGCGTCGTCGCTTCGGGCGCTCGGTGCCTTCCCTTCGACCGAAATCTCGACGTCGCAGTCGTGCATCGTGGCGGCCGACTCGATGATGGTGTGTGCGCGCCCCTCCATGTACTCCATGAGTTCGGTCGTCGCGCCGCGGACTTCGCCCTCGATGTAGGACTCTTCTGCGACGATGTTCGTGGCGGTGCCGCCACCCATCAATCCGACGTTGACGCGGGTCGCGCCGTCGGAGTGCCGAGAGATTCCGTAGAGGTTCTGGATGGCCGCAGCGGCAGCGAGGTTCGCGTTGTCGCCTTCTTCTGGCTTCGCCCCGGCGTGTGCCGGCGCGCCCGTGAAGTCCGCTCGGAAGTGCGAGACAGCGAGGAACCCATCGACGCCGCAGACGACTTCACCCGTCGGGTGGTCGAGGCCGACGTGGAGCGCGAGAAGGTAGTCGACGTCGTCGAGGTGACCACCTTGGGCGACGGCTTTGCCACCGGCGACGCGCTCTTCGCTCGGTTGGAAGAACACCTTGAACGTCCCCTGGAAGTCAGAGGCTGCGACGGCGTCGAGGACGCCGAGGCCGATGGTCGCGTGAGCGTCGTGACCGCAGGCGTGCATGAAGCCCTCGTGCTCGGAGCGGAATCCCTCTGCCGCCGGCAGATGGTCGTCGTCGTCAGACTCGGTGATGGGTAGCGCATCGATGTCTACGCGAAGGCCGATGGTCGGTCCCTCGCCCCGTTCGAGGACGGCAACCGCACCTGTGAATCCGCCTGCGAGTCGGTCGAGGATGTCTTCTCGTGCCCCCGCTGCGCGTGCCTGCTCGAACCACTCGTCGAGTTCGTCGTCGGCGGGGACGGCCATCCGCTCGTCGGCGTCGAGTATCTCTGGACCGACGTAGAGTGCGTCGAGGTCACGCGTCTCCAGTTCGTCCACGATGCGGGCGGTGGTGTAGAACTCGCGCCACGCGGGTTCGGGGTGTCTGTGGAGGTCGCGTCGGAGAGAGACGAGGTCATCGAGGGTCGCCTGTTGACTCATACCTCGAATTTCCTCGTGGTCACTGATAAACACTCCCGACAACCTGTCGAGAAATCCAACTTTAGGAGGCGTAGTTGGCGGCAATTCGTGTGCCTTATATTCGCGACCAAAAGTGTGACAAATGATGCCAGAAGAACCGGACATCGAGCTTCGTTTCCGCGGAGGGAGACTCGTCAGTGCGCTCCCCATCGCCCTGTTCATCGCGTGGGCGATTTTCCAGAGCGGTATCCTCGGTATCGGCGATACGACCGGACTCGTCGCGGGGATGCTGACAGGACTCATCGTGGGAATGCTGTTCGTCCGGGGAGACTGGAAGGACTATGCGGACGTTATCTTCGCTGGCATGACTCGACGAGTCGCCGCGACGGCCGTCGTCGCGTGGCTCTGGGCGGGCATGTTCGCAGAGACAATCCAGGTAGGCGGTTTCGTCGATGGCCTCGTCTGGGCGGCGACCATCCTGAACGTCGGTGCTGGGCTGTTCCCGGCTGTGACGTTCCTGCTGGCCGCGCTCTTGGCGACGGGCATCGGCACTGGTTACGGCACCGCAATTGCCTTCACGAGCCTCGTGTTCCCTGCGGGGCTCCTCCTCGGTGCGAACCCCGTACTGTTGTTCGGCGCCATCCTCTCAGGCGCCGTCTTCGGAGACAACCTCGCCCCTGTGAGTGACACAACAATCGTCTCTGCCGTGACCCAAGACGCCGACATTGGCGGCGTCGTCGCGTCCCGTGTGAAGTACGCCGTCGTCGCGGCGGCACTCGCAATCGCAGCTTACCTCGTCGCCGGATTCGGTATCCCCGGCGTGTGGGGTGGGATGCCGCACGCGAACGTGACCGGTCAGGTCGACGCGAGTGTCTCGCCGTGGGGGCTCATCCACCTGCTCGACATCGCGTTAGTCATCGTGCTCGCGATTCGCGGCCGTCACATCATCGAGGCGGTCTCGTGGGGCCTCTTCGCCGCTGCACTGTTCAACGTCGCACTCGGCGCTGCGGGTCTCGTCGACGTGTCCGTCGGCAGTATGATTCTGTTCAGTGCGCCCCAGAACGGACTCACGCAAGCGGTCGCGTCTCTGCCAGTCGTCGGCGCGTTCGTCGAAACCGTGCCGCTCGCGGAGGTCGGCGTCGGCGGGAGCATCTACTCCGGTGCAGCGGGCTTCTTCCCGCTCATCGTCCTGACGCTCCTGCTCGTCGCGGGTGCGGAGATTATGCGCGCCGGTGGCGGGTTCGACGCGATTCAGGAACTCCTCATCGACCGCATCGCGACGACGGTCCGCCGTGCTGAGACCACGATGGTTCTCGGAACGGCACTCGTGAACGCGACGGTCACTATCAACACGGCCGCAGAAATCGCAATCGCACCGTACGTCGCCACGCTCGGCAAGCGCTTCAACATCAACGGCTACCGCCGTGCCAACATCCTCGACGCCAACACCTCGGCGCTCGGGTACATCTTCCCGTGGGGTGGCGGCCTTCTCGCTGGCCTCGGTGCCATGCAAGGACTCGTCGGCGGCGAGGCGACGCCGTGGTTCACCCAGCAGATGGTCGTGAACCCTGCAACCGTCTGGCCGTACGTGTTCCACGGCTGGTTCCTCGTGGCCGTCTTCCTCTTCGCCGCGTGGACTGGCTACGGCCGCGAGTACGTCTCTGACCGCGTCAGTGAGGAGGTGAGCCGCGTATGAGCCGTCTCGAAAAACTGCTCGCTGGCTGGACCTTCCGCACTGCGACGCCCTCGTTCGAAGCGGGTGAAGTCATCACTGCATACGTGACACACCGCGATGCGGACGGCTTCTCTGTCCGCGTCGGTGACTCCGTCATCCGCATCGGCGACGCTGACGGCGTCGCGGTCGAGGCGAAAGTTCGCCTGAAGGTCACCTCGTTCGACGAAGCCACGAACGAAGGAACCGGTGACGTCGTCGAGGTCCTCGAAACGGGCGTCTAAGGCGACCCCGAGCAGAGAAACACGATTCAGATATTTTTCGAGCCATCCAGACCCACCGTCAGAACCATCTGCGTGGTGAGAAACGGCTGGTCGTGAGAATCATCGGTGCCGTCGGGAACTACGTCTGCTGTGGTGGGAAATACGTCGGTGATGGTCGAGAATACGTCTGCTGTGGTGGGAAATACGTTGGTTGAGAGAGCAAATAGTCAGTCGTCGACAGCGCCGGCACCGTCGTCACGAGCGTCGTCGGTGACGACGCGTCAGTTCCGGCGGTGTCCGAGGGGCTTCTTCTGTTCGACTTCGATTTCGACGTGGACGCTGTCGGGGAACTCTTTGTGTCCGACTTCGCGGGCGATGTGGTCTGCGCCGTGGATTTCGATGCGGCGCGTGTAGACGGTGTAACTCCACGACGGGAACTCGTCGCCGGGTTGGAGCGTCCGGTACTGTGGGACGTTCTTGCGCTCTGGCTGGTCGGCGTGGGGGCCGCGACACTCCGCGCCCTTTCGCTCGACGAACTGCTTCAGGTCGCCCACGACTCTGTCGAGGACAGCCTTGTCACCGCTTTGAAAGGTAAGTTTCGTGACGAAGGTCATAGCTGGGTACTACCAATGTGTTGGATGCTCCGACGGTAAAAGCGCATCTACACGGACGTGGGGCGGCACGCAGTCCCACGGGGAACCTGAACGAACGACCGTGTGAACACGGTACATCCTCCGATACCCTCTTAAAGGGTGGCACATTTATTTCGGGTAATGGCAGTCGAAGCGGTCAGCGCTGGCGCCATCCTCTTCCGCGACACCCGCGGCCGGAGGGAGTATTTACTCCTGAAGAGCCGTCCCGGGGACTGGGAGTTCCCAAAGGGCGGGGTCGAAGGGGACGAGGAGCTCCAGCAAACGGCAATCAGGGAAGTCAAAGAGGAGGCGGGAATCGACGATTTCCGTCTCATCGATGGCTTTCGCGAAGACTACAGCTACGTCTTCGAAGCGAACGGTACGACCATCCACAAGACAGTTCACCTGTTCATCGCGCGCTCGTTCGAAGCGTCCGCGGAACTCTCGACGGAACACCGCGACCTGCAGTGGCGCGACTACGAACAGGCCATCAACACCATCACGCAGGATGGTCCGCGCGAGATATTCGAGCGCGCACACGAGTTCCTCGACGAACTCGCCGCGACGAACGAAGGCGAACACAAGTACCTGAAGTAGCGTCGGGCTCACGACTCGACGCGCTCGGCCCGGTGTTCGTGAGCGACGCGTCTCCGTGTTCGTGGACCGAAACGACTTCACTTCCCCACACTGAGTCCCTGTCGTGAGCGACACCGCCGACCGTGACCCAGAGTTCGCCTTCGAACTCCGCGTCTGTCGCTGGGCAGAGCGCGCGTGGCACCCCGACGGCCCGCGCCCCGCATTCGTCGCCCGACAGCTCGGCACCCGCAACCGTCGCTGGGACACCGTCGTCGTCGAAGTCGACCCCGAGGCGTTCGCCGCCCGCTACGCGCTCTCGACCGACGGGTTCGACTCGGACCTCTTGCGCGTCGTCCGACACGCCCCCGCCGACTGGCAGTGGTACCGCGACGCGATTCCAGAACCGGACTTTCCGTGGCGACACGTCGTCCCGGCGGTCCACCGCGCGGCAGGACTCGGACTGGTCGAAAAGCGCCGCGGGTCACGGAATCGCGTCGAGTACAAACAGGTCGCACCGTACCCAGACTGGGTTGAACGAATCGTCGCCATCGAGAACAAACCGAACCTCGATGCGAGCGCTGCCCGCGCGCTCGCCGACCAGTTGGAACACGACGTGTCGCGGGCGCTCGCGGACGAGGTGTGGGTCGCGACTGAAGCGACTGGAAGGCGCGTCGAACCCGCATTGCTGGAAGACCTTCCCGTCGAAGTCGGCATCCTCTCGGTCGGCGACGATTCGACCGAGGTGCTCTGGCACCCGAGCAAACTCACGCCGGACGCCGCCGACGCCCGCCGGCGACTCGTCCTCGCAGAACGTGCCTTCGACCGCGGGTGGCGGACGTACTTCGATACGATGCGCCCAGACTGCAGACACTTCGAACTGCGCCGGAGAGGAATGGCACTCGTCCCTCGGTGTGCAGCCAAGGACTGCTATCAAAGTCAGCGCGAGTGCGCACACTCGTGTTCCGAGTTCGAACCCGAACCGCCGTCGTGGCGAATGAAAGGATGGCCAATCGAGGGTGGTCCGGGGAAGGGATTGCGACAGATTCTCGAAGCACGTCGAGAGCGGGCCAGACAACGGATAATCGAGGAGAGAACACGCGACGACTGAGTGTTCAGAACGCGGTTAGACGACTTCGACGTCGACTTCGTCGCGGTCGACGGCGAGTTTGAACGTCGGCACGGTTCGGTAGACGACTTCGATGACGCCTTTGCGGCGGAGGCTCTGGAGCGCGCGGCGAACGTCGTCAACGTCGGGGTCGATATCGAACTCGGCACGAAGTTTGTTGAGGACGCTCACGACGCTCTCGGAGCGGTCGTCGGGGCCGGCGACGACTTCGAAGACGCGGGCTTCGAGGGCGGGCACGCGGATGACGCTCGGAACGGACTCTTCGTCACCGTCACTCTCGACACCCGGCTCGACGCCGACGAGTTCCGCGGCCTCGCCCGTCGCTCGGATGAGACTGTTGTCGTCGCGGTAGTAGTAGTCTTTGAGCTCGGATTCGAGATACTGGTGGACTTCGCTACCACTGTCGAGTTCCCACCGGTTCTGTAACTCCTTGTTCTTCGTCGGTTGGAGGCGAACGATGTCGGCGAGTCGTTCTTTCGCCTCGTCGGAGAGCGTCATACTCGGACGATTCGACGCAGGAAGTATAACGTTGTTCTGGAATCCCCAGCAGAGGGTAGCAATCGTTAATTATTATCCCTCCACCACTCGTCGCCTCTGACATGAGCTGGGAAACACTCCGACTCGAATGGGACGGCGACGTGGCGACCATCACCATCGACCGCCCGGACCGGATGAACGCCCTCAACACGGACACGCTGGACGCCCTCGAAGAGGCGCTCGACGAGGCCGAAGCGGAGGGGGCACGTGTGCTCGTCCTCACCGGCGCCGGTGACAAGTCGTTCATCGCGGGCGCGGACATCAGCTACATGAAGGAGATCGGGACGCCCGAGGCGCAGAAGTACGCCGAGCAAGGTCACCGAATCGCCTCGCGCCTCGAAGAGTTCCCAGCACCGACCATCGCCGCCATCAACGGCTACGCCTTCGGTGGTGGGATGGAGTTCGCACTCGCCTGTGACCTTCGCGTTGCGTCCGAGCGCGCCCTGCTCGGGCAGACCGAAATCGACCTCGGTATCATGCCGGGATGGGGTGGCAGCATCCGGCTCCCGGCACTCGTCGGTGACGAACTCGCGCGCCGTCTCATCTTCTTCGGCGAGCGAGTCGACGCGACTGACGCACACGAGTACGGCATCGTCGGTGAAGTCGTCGCCCACGACCAACTCGATTCGCACGTCGAGGAACTCGCCGCAGACCTCGCGGCGAAGCCACGGCACGCCCTCGCCGGCGCGAAAGCCGCAATCAACATGTCCCACGACGCTCCCCGCGACGCTGCCCTCGACTTCGAGGCACGTGTCTGGAGTGGCCTGTTCGGCACGCACGACCAGCGAGAAGGGATGGACGCCTTCGTCGAAAAGCGCGACCCTGAGTTCGAGTAACTCCGACGACCGTCTCAGGTATCTCCGAGGTCGGCCATCGCCGATTCGAGGTCACGAATCGACTCGGATATCTCGGCGACGACTTCGATTTGCGTGTGGTTCGCATCGACTGCTGCGGCCGTCTGTTCTTGCACGTCGGTCGCCTGTTTAAACGCGTTGTCGACCATGCTTGCGACCTCTTCGGTTCGGACTGCTTGGTCGTCTGTGGCGTCGGCGATGTCGTCCATTCCGCTCGCCGCCTCGCGAACCGTCGTCGCAATCTCGGCTTGGTTCTCGATGAGCGTGTCGATGCGGTGTGCACCGTCTCGGACGTCCTCGGTGAGTGATTCGATACCCGCGACAGTCTCGGTGGCGTCGTCCCGTGTCTCGCTGATAATCTCCTCGATGCGCTCGGACTCCTGTTGTACCTCGTTCGCGAGCGACTTCACTTCGTCAGCGACAACGGCGAAGCCAGCACCTGCGTCCCCTGCGCGTGCAGCCTCGATGTTTGCGTTCAGCGCGAGGATGTTCGTCTGGTCGGCGATGTCGTTGATGACTTCGATGATATCACCAATCTCTTCGATGTGTTCGGCGAGTTCGTGTGTTCGTTCGGCGACGTGTTCGCCACCGTCCGCGACGCGGTCCATCGCTTCAGCGGCGACTTCACCGTTCTTTCGGGACTCCTCGGCGAGTCGCTGTGCTTCCGTGCTCTGTTTGTTTATCTCGTCAGCACTGGCCGCAATCTCCTCGACTGTCGCCGACAGTGACCCGACTTCCCCTGACACCTCTTCCATCGCCTCTGCCTGTTCGTTCGCAATCTCTTGGGCGGCATTCACGCTGTCTGCAACTTCGTCTGCGGATGTCATCGCCCGCTCAGTCGCGTGAGAGACCTCTTCTGAGAGCTGTTCCTGCGCGGCGGCCATCTGCTGGTTCTTCTCGACGATGTCCGTCGTGATGGTGGTAAGTTCGAGCGCACCGACGACGGTGCCGTCGGGTGCGTGTAACGGCAGCCCCATCGACCGGTTCCAGAGGTGGCCATCGGCCGCTGGCACGCGGCGATAGTGGTCTTCGCGGATGACCTCGTCAGTTCGTGCAATCGTCTCCGCGAGAATCTCGTCTTTCCCTTCTGTTCCGAACGCGTCGATGCCGCGCTTACCGACGTCCGTCTCGTCGAGTCCGTACGCTTCGAACGTGCGCTCGTTGATGTGGGTGAGATACCCCTCGTCGTTGACGACGAACGTCGGTTCGGGGAGTTCTTCGACTACCTGTTCGAAGAGCCCCTTCCAGAAATCACGCTCCGTCTCCAGCCGTGCCGTCTCGCTCATCGAGTCGTCAGGCTCCCAGCCCAGACTCCCCCGAGTTTTGTGTGTCTGCATGCCTATCTCGTGCGATGAAAAAATGTGCAATAAATCCTTCACGCCGTCTATCACGAGCGATATTGGCTATTGAATTGAACAAATATTGGCACTGTTGGGCGGCTCCTGACAACCGAGTTGAATTGTGCTAACACGCATCCTACTACTGCTAAGTACTCTTATGTATAATGAATAATCATGCAGGATAGCATCAAACTGAGTCGAGTCGAACCCGCTCTCGACGACCTCTCGTACCCGACGACCCGACGAGACGCCGCCGCTGCATTCGACGGCGTGACACTCCTGCTCGCCGACGGAAGCACCGATTTGGGTGACGTCATCCGTGGCTGCTACACCGACGAATTCGCCGATTCGAAGGAACTGTACTACGAACTCACCATGGCGATGCCCATCGAAGCGGTCGGCGAACCGGGCCAGTCCGAGGGCGACGCCTGAGCGCGTCTACGCTCGACACCGGTTCCGAATCCCTTTTCACCGTAACGCAACCCGGAGGCTTAAGTTCCTCAAGCGGTAGGACGTAGTATCATGGAGTTCTGCGACGAATGCGGGTCCCTCATGACACCGCAGGACGGTGTCTGGGTCTGCTCGAACGGCCACGAGAAGGCACGTGACAGTGAAAAAGAGAAGACGATGGTCACCACCGAGGGCCAAGAGTCGAGCGAAGTCGTCGATATGTCCGACGTCGACGCCGGCGAGATCGGCCCGACGACGAAGGCCATCTGTCCGAGCTGTGGCCACGACGTGGCCCGCTACGAGATGAAGCAGATTCGCTCGGCCGACGAGTCCGAGACGCGCTTTTTCACCTGTGTCGAGTGCGACCACAAGTGGCGCGAAGACGACCACTGAGCGGTTCGCCTTTTTCCTCTCTCCGTCCGTAGTGGGTGCATGGCCGATGTGCCGCCCCCACCGACACTTCCTCCCCTCGAGGGATGGGTCCGCGTCGACGAATCGACTGACCGGCCGTTCGAACTCGGGTTTATCCACGTTCTCGCGCGGACCGTCATCTACGAAGACGCCTCGATTCGCGAACGCGTCCCTGCCACCGCGGACGGTCCGTGGCGATTCCTCTTTGCGACCCGTCTGGAAGTCCGACCGCGAACTCCGCCGTCGAAGGCGCTCACCCGACTCGTCGTGAACGGTGCTGCCTCGGGATTCAAAGACCAACTCACCGAGCGCGGCTTCTCAGCCATCCACGAAAACTGGCGTCGCTCGCTCGCAGTCCCCGACGGTGAAGCCGAAGTTATCCACTACGAGACGACGGTCACCTTCGCCGGTGTTCGACTCGCGGCAGACGCCTACCTCGCTGTCACTCCCCACGAGGGCGAGTATCTGCTACTGGGCGGCGCGTATCCCAAAGAAGTTCTCGACGGGGCGAGCGAGACTGCCGACGCACTCCACGACGCACTCGACCCGGAACGGTTCAGAGAAGAGTTGTTCCGCGTGATTCGACGGATGGAGTGAGGCGTTCCTCACCTCGCAGCGGTCCGCCGTCGGCTATTCGTTGCGAGCAAAGACGAGGTAGCCAGTGTGGCCGACGCCAGCGGTCGACGGGCGCGACCCACGCTCGCCGAAGTCCATGTGGCGCTGA
Organism: Haloferax marinisediminis; assembly: GCF_009674585.1. NCBI lineage: Archaea > Methanobacteriati > Methanobacteriota > Halobacteria > Halobacteriales > Haloferacaceae > Haloferax > Haloferax marinisediminis. The sequence continues at coordinate 2,149,211 of NZ_WKJP01000001.1, forward strand.
ATCGTCTCGAACGTCTCCACGTCCGAGAGGCCTGCTTCGCGCGCTGCTTCGACTGTCGCACGCGTCCCTTCGACGAAGGGTGAGTAGACGGCGACGTAGCCTCCCGTTACGAGGAGGTCCGGTGCCTCACGGACGACTTCCGGAGCGTTCTCCGTATCGAGGGTGAGCACGTCGAAATCGTGGTCGCGAAGGTCGTCGAGTTCGTCGGTGATGTCTCCCGTCCGAACGTCGACGAACTCTTCGACACCGGCGAGGCGCATGTTCTCGCGGGCGACGTCAGCGAAGTCGGCGTTGCGCTCGAACGTCGTCACGTCGACGCCGAGTCGGCCGAGATACGCCGAGAGGACGCCCGTTCCTGTCCCCGCGTCGAGGACGTGTTCACCTGCGGCGATGCCGGTGTGGCCGACGATGAGGCCGATATCGCGCGGCATCATCGGGGCACCGGTGCGCTCGAAGTGGTTGAACAGGTCCGGTCCGCGAGGTTCGCGGACGAGGAACGCTTCACCGATGTGGGTTTCGAGCGTCTCACCAGCTTCGACGTCCTCGGGGACGGTCAGCATCCCGAGGTCCGTGTGTAACTCGTCACCAGGCGCTCGGAGGTACTCCCGGTCGCCGTGAACGAGGAGTATCACTCCAGTCGTGCGATGGCCGCGGCGAGGTCGCCGTCTTCGGCCTCGAGCGCTTCGCGCGCTTCGTCTTCAGGGACGCCGGCACGCTGGGCGACGATGGCGACGTCGTCTGCCGGGATTGCATCGGCTGCCGCTTCGTCTGCGTCGTCGTCGCCTGCACCGAGTTCGCGCGTCTCGGGTTCGCCGACGATCTGGTAGGTTTCCTGGCCCTGCGCGTCCATGCGCGTGACCTGCGCGTCGGTGAAGACGAGCTCTTCGTCGGCCGTCTTGATGACGACTTCTTCGGCGTCGAGCTCGGTGACGTCGATACCCATCTGCTTCATCATCTGCTTCATCTTTCGCGGGTTCATCCCGCCGCCTCCAAACATACCCGAAGGGTCGGGGTCGGCTCTCAAAAGCGTGGCGAACGTCGCTGGCGACGTGTCTACAGACGCGACCCTCGTCGTTCCCTGAACTCGACTACTCGACTCGGGTGCTGACGGCGAGGCCGTTTCCAACGGGGAGGACGATGGTATCGTATCGAGCGTCGGCACGGACGGCGTCGAGGTAGGCCGCGATACCGCGCGTGTCGGCGTTGGTCCCATCGAGCGCTCTGGCTGTACCATCGCCCCACTCGACGAGTGCCCCGAAGTCGATGGGGCCGCGCATCACGTTGTCCGCGACGACCACACCACCGACTGCAACCCGGTCACGGACCGTCTCGAACGCTTCGGCGTACCGGTGCTTCTGGTGGTCGAACAGCACGAGGTCGAACTCGCCGTCGACCGTGTCGACCAACTCGACTGCGTCGCCTTCGAGGAACGTCGTCCGGTCGGCCAGTCCCGCCCGCCCGAGGAAGTCACGGGCCATGTCGAGTTCGTCGGGGTCGTGTTCGGTCAAGAACAACTCCGCGTCGTCGGCCATTCCTTTGGCGAACCACGTCGCAGAGTAGCCGAACCCCGAGCCAAACTCGAACAGTCGAGTCGCATCTGCGAGGTGGGCAAGAAAGCGCAGGACGCCGCCCGCCTCGGGACCGATGATTGGGAAGCCGTTCTCGGCCGCGTACGCTGCCATCTCGGACTGTATCTCGTCGTGGTCGGGCGCGGTTGCGGTGAGGAATCGCTTGGTCTCGTCGGGAAGGATATCCATACGAGTATCGCGTTCGCATCACCGATAAATCTCACACTCTGTTGACGTGAGTCCACGAAATAGGGCCTTCAGGTTCCTCATTCGGGTGTTCACCCCAAAATCCAGCACGAATCAGCACACGCTCCCGTATCGAATGTGGCAATCGTTACCGAACTCCGGTGACCCGCCTACGCTTAAGTTAGGCCGTCTCTCATCTTCGACCATGTTTGATCCCGACGAACTCGACCAGATTCGGGAGGCGAAAGCCCAGTGGGAGGACGAGACGCTCTCGCCGACACTCGAACGGTTCGGGGAACGAGCAGACGAGTTCACGACGGACACGGGTGGCAACGTCGTGGACCGACTGTACACGCCAGCAGACGTCGACCTCGATTACGAGGAAGACGTTGGATTCCCGGGTGAGAAGCCGTACACACGCGGCGTCTACCCGACGATGCACCGTGGCCGACTCTGGACCATGCGGCAGTACGCGGGGTTCGGCACGGCCGCCGAGACGAACGAGCGCTTCCGATATCTCATCGACAACGGGTCGTCTGGTCTCTCGCTCGCGTTCGACCTGCCGACCCAGATGGGGTACGACTCCGACGCCATGATGGCCGCCGGCGAAGTCGGGAAGTCGGGCGTCGCCATCGACAGTCTCCACGACATGGAGACGGTGTTCGACGGAATCGACCTCGGCGACGTCTCTACCTCGATGACCATCAACGCCCCTGCGTCGGTGCTCCTCGCGATGTACGTCGCACTCGGCGACAAACAGGGCGTTCCCCGCGAAGAACTCCGTGGGACCATCCAGAACGACATTCTGAAAGAGTACGTCGCGCGGAACCTCTACATCTACCCGCCGGAACCGTCGATGCGGCTCATCACCGATATCTTCGAGTTCTGTGCGGAGGAGACGCCGAAGTTCAACACCATCTCCATCTCCGGATACCACATCCGTGAGGCGGGGTCGACGGCAGCACAGGAAGTCGCGTTCACGCTCGGCGACGGAATCCAGTACGTGCAGGCCGCAGTCGATGCCGGCCTCGACGTAGACGACTTCGCCCCCCAACTCTCGTTCTTCTTCAACGCGCACAACAACATCCTCGAAGAGGTGGCGAAGTTCCGCGCCGCCCGACGGATGTGGGCGAAGATTATGGAAGAGCGCTTCGGGGCGGAGAACCCCAAGTCGATGCAACTGAAGTTCCACACGCAGACCGGTGGCTCCACGCTCACCGCCCAACAAGTCGAGAACAACGTCGTTCGCGTGGCGTATCAGGCGCTCGCGGCCGTCCTCGGTGGCACGCAATCGCTCCACACCAACGGGAAAGACGAAGCACTGTCGCTGCCGACGGAGCAATCCGTTCGGACGGCGCTTCGAACCCAGCAGATTCTCGCCCACGAGTCCGGTGCGGCCGACACCATCGACCCACTCGCTGGAAGTTACTACGTCGAAGCACTGACCGACGAAATCGAGGACGAGGCGTTCGATATCTTGGACGAGGTGGACGAACGCGGTGGGATGCTCGACGCTATCAAGAACCAGTGGGTTCAGCGTGAGATTCAGGACGTGGCCTACGAACGCCAGCGCGAAGTCGAAGAGCGCGAGCGCATCATCGTCGGCGTCAACGAGTATCAGGTCGACGAGGAGCCAACGGTCGAAGTACAGGAAGTCTCCGAAGAAGAAGAGCAAAAACAGGTCGAGTCACTCGAGGCAGTCAAAGACGAACGCGACAGCGAGGCCGTCGAGAACGCGCTCGAAGCCGTGCGCGCCGCCGCGAACTCCGACGAGAACCTCCTGCCACCCATCGTCGAGGCAGTCAAGACGTACGCTACTGTCGGCGAAATCTGTGGCGTCCTTCGCGAAGAGTTCGGCGAACACGACCCCGGAATGGCGTGAGCATAGCTCACACGCACCGCGACAACTAGTCACTCGTTTTATACTTTCACTCAGCTAATAAAATATAATATCGGCGCCCGAGTGGCCACTAACGAGGATTGACGATGCCTCTTATTGGATTCTGACCCCCCTGTTACACGCCCGGTCGTTCCCGCTGTTATCGCGGTTCCAACCACTATAGCGGCGCACAGCCGCTCGGCCGGCGCGTCGTGGGGCTTCTCATCACCCGAGAGCCCCCGGTATCGTATCCGATTGTCCCTACCAGAACACAGATGTCACGAAGACACTCCAGAACCTCTCGTACCGTCTCCGACTACCCTCCACGACACCATCGCCCCGCACCGTCGTTCACGGTGCAGGCCATCATGCTGGCACTCGCTGTCGGTGTGGTCGTCGTCGTTAGCTACCCCGTGCTGTCGCTCGTCGCGGCGACTGCGTTCGTCGGCCTCGTGGCCGTCGTTCGCGTCGTCGTCTCTCGCCTCGAACAGTCGACGATGAAAGTCGCCGTTCCCGGCCTGCCGGTCGAGGTGACGGTTGCGCGGACGACCCGCGACTAAGCCGGCACCCACGTTCGCTACAGCCGGTCTCTCCACCCGCTGTCGCTTGGCCCTCCATCCGTCCCACGCTTCGGCCCTCCCGCACTCAGTTTTTGACTGTCCAACCAACGATACGCTTCAGCCAGCGAGATTCACCCGGCCGAGCCGACGCCGAAGGTACTGAACGCCCGCCACGACGACCATCGCCTCCAGATACCCGAACACCACGAGTGCTGGGTAGAACACTGCGTTCTCCCGAATCCCGAACTCGTTGAACGCGAGCGTGTCGAAGAAGAGCGCCCCAGCTAGTGCGGGGAAATCGACGACCCACACCTCTTTCGGGAGGACGCCGACAAAGCCGGCGACCCACGCGAGGGCGAGAACGAGAAACGTGGCGAACGTCTCGGGGGCGACAGCTACTCGCAGGACGGCAGACGTAAACCGACCCGTCTCACTCGCAGGGTCACGGTTGTCGCCCACAGGCTATCCCCGCTTACGCGACATCGGCGTTCGACTGTTCGGCGAGTTTCACTGCGGTCCCGTAGGCGAGGATTTCTGCGGCACCTTGTGCGACTTCTGCGGTGACGTACCGGACGCTGACGACGGCGTCTGCACCCATCGACTCTGCGTCTTCTATCATTCGGTCCGTCGCTTCGTCACGCGAGTCGGCCAAGAGACCAGTGTACGACTTGAGTTCGCCGCCAACGACATTTCGAAGCCCCTGTGTGATGTCGCGGCCGACGTTACGCGCACGAACCGTGTTCCCGCGGACAGTTCCGAGAGATTCTGTAATCTCTCGACCCGCGACCGTCTCTGTTGTGGTTACTATCATGACATGACTAACGAATCGTCTGGCTTTATCCGTTGTGCCCAACGAAATGCAGGCATGCACTTCGACCACATCGGAATCGCCACACCGGACGCCGCGGGGTTGGCTGCGTTGTTCGAGGAGTTGTTCGACGCACCGGTGGCCCACGAGGAGACGTTCGACGGGATGACCGTCGTCTTCCTCGAACTCGAAGACGGGTACTTCGAACTGCTCGAACCCCACGAAGACGGCGCGATTGGGAAGTTCCTCGAAAAGAACGGCGCGGGCATCCACCACATCGCTCTCGAAACCGACGACATCGAGGGCGCACTCCAGACCGCCCGTGACGCAGGTGTGACTCTCATCGACGAGGAACCGCGCCCGGGAGCGTGGGGACACGACGTGGCGTTCCTTCACCCGAAATCGACTGGTGGCGTACTCGTGGAGTTCGTCTCCCATTAGTGTAGGCTGCCGCCCTCCACGGCAGGTTCACTCGTCGTCGGTCCTCGTCCCCGGACCGGCGGCCTCCCGGACACACGGAGTTATCCGATGACAGAACACACGACAGATGACGGCGACACGCCGACGACGACGGGCCTCTCCGGCCCGACACGCGATTGGCTCTCACACCGCGTCGCGACGACGCCGGACCAACGGGCGCTCATTCACGCACCGACCGGTGACTCGTGGACGTTCCGCGAACTCGACTCACTCGTCACGGAGACGGCGGGGCAACTCGCCGCACTCGGTGTCAAGGCTGGTGACCACCTCGGTGTCATCCTCGACCCGGGCATCGACTACGTCCGACTCATCTACGCGGCCGGTCGTCTCGGTGTGACGCTGGTTCCGATGAGTGAGCGGTTGACTCCGGACGAAGTCGCTCGAAACCTCGAACTCGCAGACGTGACGGTACTCGTCTGTGGCGAGTCGACAGAGTCGACTGCCGTCGAAGCGACGGTAGACGTCCCTGTCGTCTCCGTCGACGAGCCTCGCTGGGAAGGCGTCATCAACCTCTCGTCTATCGCCCCGAAGAGTATCGAACCAGCCCAGTGGGACCTCTCGCAGACGATGTTGCTCCTGTTCACGTCGGGGACGACAGGGACCCCGAAGGCGGTCCGAGTCACCATGGGGAACATTCTGGCGAACGCCATGGCGTCGTCGTTCAGACTCGGTCTCACACCGGGTGACCGCTGGTTAGTCACACTCTCGTTGCACCACATGGGTGGCATCGGACCGATTCTCCGAAGTCCGTTGTACGGGACGACCATCGTGCTCCGCGAAGGGTTCGACGCTGGCGGCGCGGCCGACGACATCGGAAAGTACGACGTGACGGGCGTCTCTGTCGTTCCGACGATGCTCAAACGGATGCTCGACAGCAGAGGGACGCTCTCGGATTCGCTCCGCGTCGTCCTCCTCGGTGGTGCACCTGCATCGGACGAACTCATCGAGCGCTGTCGGAACTACTCGGTTCCGGTCTACCCGACCTACGGGATGACCGAGACGGCCTCGCAAATCGCGACTGCGACCCCTCGTGAGGCGTTCTCGTCGCTTGGAACCGTCGGACGGCCACTCTACTTCGTCGACCTCGACATCGTCGACGAGAACGGTGACTCCATCGAACCCGGTTCCGCCGGGGAAATCGTCGTCTCCGGACTGACCGTCTCACCGGGATACTACGCGAACCCCGACGCGACGGCAGATGCGTTCACCGACGCTGGTCTTCGAACTGGCGACATCGGCTATCGTGACGAAGACGGCCTCCTGTACGTCCTCAACCGCAAGGACGACCGAATCATCACCGGCGGCGAGAACGTCGACCCCGGCGAAGTCGTCGACGTCCTTCGTCAGTACCCACCCATCGACGACGCGGTGGTACTCGGAATTCCTGACCAAGAGTGGGGAGAGCGCGTGAGCGCCCTCGTCGTCCTCAGCGACCCCGAGATGTCTCTCGACCGGTCCGCACTCGATGCGTTCTGCCGCGAGCGACTTGCCGGGTTCAAGATTCCCCGTCTCGTCGAACCGACTGACGAACTTCCGCGGACCGTCTCGGGGACCATCGACCGAGCAGCAGTCCGCGAACTGCTGACGGACGCCCGGCCAGTCACGGAAGCGGAACCGGAGTGGACTGGCGAAGGAAGCGACGGTGACGCAGAGTCTGAGAGCGACCTGCAGGTTGTCGACGACGCAGAGAGCGACGACGGTGTCGCTGAGGCGGAAGAAGAGACTGCAGACGAAGTCGCCGACGAGACACACGACGACGAGGGCTCCGTCGAGGCTGAGCGTGAAGCAGCCGAAACCGAGACTGAGGGAGGCGAAGAAGACCCAACCACCGGCGCGAACGCAGACGATACAACCACTGGCGCGAACACAGACGATACAACCACTGGCGCGAACGCAGACGACGCAACCGTCGAAAGCTTCGAGGAAGAAGACGAGCGCACTGCCGACGACACGGACGGACAGTCCACTGCGGAGAACGCCACGAACGACGGAGCAGCGTCACTCACTCACGACGAAGAGTGAACGCTCCAGCGCGTGCTGGAAAATCAATAGCCCGCGTCTTGCCGGTATCCGTCCAAACAATCATTAGGTTTTACCGCAACTGACACACATGGTAGGTGCTACCAATCAGACACTTCGACCGTTTCTGTGGCGTGCAGGCAAACTCTTCCCCGACCGCGAAATCGTCTCTCGAACCGCCGAAGGCCTCGAACGCTACACGTACTCGGAGTACGAGGGCCGTGTCGCCCAACTCGCCAACGCACTCGCCGACGCGGGCATCGGCGACGGCGACCGAGTAGCGACGTTCTGTTGGAACCACAACCGACACTTCGAGACCTACTTCGGTATCCCGTCGATGGGCGCGCAACTCCACACCATCAATCCGCTTCTCCCCGACCACCACATCCAGTACATCGTCGAGAACGCGGAAGACCGCATCATCTTCGTCGACCCCTCGCTCACGCCGAAACTCGCCGGCGCAGTCGACGAAGACGCCTTCACCTCTGTCGAGCAGTTCGTCGTGATGGCGTCGGAGGTCCCCGACACCGACCTCGACCCAGTGACCGACTACGAGTCGTTCATCGGCGACCACTCTGACGAGTACGACTGGCCGGACCTGCCGGAAGACCAACCGGCGGGGATGTGCTACACCTCCGGAACGACGGGCAAGCCGAAAGGTGTCGAGTACTCCCAGCAGATGCTCTGGGCACACACGATGGCGACACTCCCGCAGTCGGCGCTCGACATCGGAGCAGACGACGTCGTCATGCCCGTCGTCCCGATGTTCCACGTCAACGCCTGGGGCCTGCCGTTCTCGATGACTGCGGCCGGTGCGAAACACGTCTATCCCGGCCCGTCACCGACGCCGGAAGACCTCGCGAAACTCATCGAAGAAGAGGGCGTGACGATGACCGCAGGGGTGCCGACGGTCTGGCTTGGCCTCCTCGACTATCTCGACGAACACGACACGGACATCTCGTCGCTCGAACGCATCGTCATCGGCGGCGCGGCGGCGCCCAAATCCGTCATCCGACGATTCGACGAAGAGTACGACGTCGAAGTCGTCCACGCGTGGGGGATGACCGAGATGTCGCCGGTCGGCACCGTCGCCCACCTCAAACCGGGAATGGAAGAAGAACTCTCGAAGGACGAACAGTACGACAAGCGCGGGATGCAGGGACTCCTCGTCCCCGGACTGGAGATGCGCGTCGTCGACGACGACGGTAACGAGGTGCCGTGGAACGGCGAGGACTTCGGCGAACTGTGGGTCCGCGGTCCGTGGGTGACGACAGAGTACTTCGAACGCCCCGACGCGAACGAGACGGACTTCGAAGGGAACTGGCTGAAGACGGGCGACGTGGTGACTGTCGACGAAGACGGCTACGTCAAAATCGTCGACCGTGCGAAGGACGTCATCAAGTCTGGCGGCGAGTGGATCTCCTCCGTCGAACTGGAGAACACCATCATGGCCCACGACGGCGTGGCAGAAGCGACAGTCGTTGGTGTACCCCACGAACGCTGGCAAGAGCGCCCCGTCGCCTTCATCGTCCCGAAGGCGGGAACAGACGAAGGCGAACTCAAAGGCGAAGTCGTCGACCTCGTGCGCTCGGAGTTCCCCAAGTGGTGGACGCCCGACGAAGTCGTCTTCATCGACGAGGTGCCGAAGACGGCGACCGGAAAGTTCGACAAGAAGGTGCTCCGTGAGGAGTACGACGACTCGTCGCTCATCGAAGGGAAGACGCCCGACGAGGACGCGCCCGACCAGAACTGAGGCGTCGACGCTCCCTCGATTTTTTCAGGAGTCGTTTTCAGGCGTCGTCACCGTGTCCCGTGGCACACAATAAATTAGTTTGAAGTTTGTACTGGTTCCATACAGTATTTGGCCGTTCGGCCCTACGACGGTGTATGGAACTACTCGACGAATCAATCGTGCCCGAGCACGCGCGCGCCGTCAAACGACAGGCACGCGAGTTCGCCGAAGAGCACATCGAACCCGTCGCAGCGGAGTACTACGAATCCGGCGAGTATCCGCACGACGTCCTCCAGGCGGGGATGGACGCAGGACTGGTCGCACAGGACATCAGCGAGGAGTACGGTGGGAAAGGCTTCGACCTCCAGCAGATTCTCGCCATCTCTGAGGAGTTCTATCGTGCCGACGCCGGCATCGCGCTGACGCTCCAACTCGCCTCCTTCGGGTGCGAGATTATGCAGCACTACGGCTCGGAAGAACAGAAAGAACAGTGGCTTCGCCCTGTCGCCGAGAACGAACAGATTTCGGGACTCGCCGTCTCCGAACCCCAGACCGGGTCTGACATGGCCGGCATGGAGACGACGGCCGAAAAGACCGACGACGGCTACGTCCTGAACGGTGAGAAGTACTGGGTCGGCAACGCCGTCGAAGCAGACTGGCTCACGGTCTACGCCAAGACCGGCGACTCCGACGACCGCTACTCCAACTACTCGATGTTCATCGTCCCCACCGACACGCCGGGCTACGAGGCAGAACATATCCCCGAGAAGATGGGTATGCGCGCGTCGAAACAGGGGCACATCGTCTTCGACGACTGTGAGGTTCCCGAAGAGAACCTCATCGGCACCGAGGGTGGCGGTTTCTACATGCTCGCAGACTTCTTCAACCACGGCCGTATCGTCGTTGGAGGCCACGGCATCGGACTCGCTGCCGCCGCCATCGAAGAGGCGTGGGAGTTCGTCCACGACCGACAGGCCTTCGGTCGAAGCGTCTCGGAGTTCCAGTCTGTCCAGCACATCCTCGCCGACATGCGCATGGAGTTCGAATCGGCGCGCGCACTCAACTGGCGTGCCGCCGAGAAGGTCGCAAACAACGAGGACGCTGGCTTCTGGGCCGCGGCAACCAAGACGAAATCGACCGAGATGGCGGTCGACGTCGCCGAACGAGGGATGCAACTCCACGGCGGGCGGTCGGTGCTCAACGAGTACAAGATATCCCGCGTCTACCGCGACGTCCGGATTCCGGTCATCTACGAGGGTGCCAACGAGATTCAGCGCAACCTCATCTACCGGCAAGGCAGTCTCTAACTCGTCACTACCTCACCATTTTCCGGCGAACAGAGTTTTACGGTGCCCAGAGAGTCGTCTACCCAGAGTCGATTCAGACTCGGTGACTATCATGCAACTCGAAGAATTCGTCGACACACACGCACCCAAGGACAGTGGCAAGACGTTCGAACTGGAGAACTCGAAGCTCCTCGACATCACCCTCGATGGCTCGGTCATGGCCAAAGCCGGGTCGATGGTCGGCTACACCGGTGATATCTCGTTCGAACGGAAGTCTGCTGGCGGCCTGAAAGGGATGTTGAAGAAGAAAGCCACCGGCGAAGGTGACGTGATGATGGAAGCCTCCGGGGCGGGCCACCTCTATCTCGCCGACCAGGGGAAAGAAGTCCAGATTCTCGAACTCGACGCCGGCCAAGAGATTAGCGTCAACGGCAACGACGTCCTCGCGTTCGAGTCCAGCATCGATTGGGACATCAAGATGCTGAAGAGCATCGCCGGCGCGTCGACTGGCGGACTGTTCAACGTCTTCCTCGAAGGCCCGGGCCACGTCGCAATCACGACCCACGGGAAGCCCATCGTCTTGGAGACACCCGTGAGCACCGACCCGAACGCGACAGTCGCGTGGAGCGGCAACGCGTCGCCGTCGACGAAACGTGACGTGAACATCAAGAGCCTCCTCGGCCGGTCGTCCGGCGAGACGTACCAGCTTCAGTTCGCGGGCAACGACGGGTTCGTCATCGTCCAGCCGTACGAAGAAGTCCAACCGGGCCAGTAACGCAGTTCCCCCGTCAGGCTTTGACCGTCGACAGGGAATCAGTCGCGTCCTTGCCGTTCAGGAATTTTGTTGTGTCTCAGTCTCAACACCTCGTTTGCCACAATATCATCATTTACCATTAAGGTTCTCGTAACGTGCTGTGGACAATGTCAACAGACAGCCCACTCGGTGGTAAGGTATCGATTGTAACTGGTGCAGGTGGCCAAATCGGCGAAGGAATCGCCGTAGAACTCGCAAAAGCAGGAAGCGACGTTGTCATCGCGGACGTGAACGTGCTCGACACGGAGTACAACCAACAGTCTTCGAAAGAAGTCGGTGGTGCAAAACGCGCCGAAGAGGTCGCCGCACGCGTCGAAGAACTCGGCCGGCGAGCCCACATCGTGGAGTGCGACGTGACACACGCCGACCAAGTGTCCGCGATGGTCGAAGAGACCGTCTCCGAGTTCGGCGGCATCGACGTGCTCTGTAACAACGCAGGCATCATCACCGTCGATTCAGTCGAGGAGATGAAAGAAGGAGAGTGGGATTCGGTGATGGACGTGAACGTGAAGGGCGTCTTCCTCGTGTCGCAAGCGGCGATTCCACACCTCAAAGAATCGAACGGGACCATCATCAACACCGCATCGATTGCGGGGTCGATTGGTGCGGCGGGATTAGCTCATTACTGCGCCTCGAAACACGCCGTGTTAGGGTTCACGAAGTCGCTCTCGCTCGAACTGGCCGGTGACGACGTGACGGTGAACGCAATCTGTCCCGGTATCGTGGACACGCCGATGTGGAACAAGGTGTTGACGCCGACGCTCGAAGAGGACTACAAAGACACCATCGAGCGGGTCATCCCACTCGGCCGTGACCAGTCGCCCGAAGACATGGGGAGACTCGCAGTGTTCTTTGCGACGAACCGGAACATCACCGGACAGTCTGTCGTCGTCGACGGTGGTATCCTCCAGAACGTCATCTAAACTGCTGGAACCTATTTTTGAACTAACAATTATCCCTGCTCCATCCTTAGTGTGGGTATGGGTGACATTAGCGTCCACCTGGTCGACCGCGGTCGCGTCCACGCAGACATGGGATACGTCCTCGATGGCTACTCGATGGGCAGCGCATCGAATCCGAACCCAGACCACGAGATGGCCGAGTTCGTCGTCTGGAACGCCGTCATCGACGGCTCTGACCAAACACTCTTGTGGGACACCGGGTCGAATCCGGACGCAGGGAACGGCTACTGGCCTGCACCGTTGTACGAAGCGTTCTCGCACGTCGATGCCGCAGAACACACGCTCGAAGCCGACCTCGACGCGGTCGGCTATTCGATAGCCGATATCGACGGCGTGGTGATGAGCCACCTCCACCTCGACCACGCCGGTGGTCTCGCCGAGTTCGCCGGGACAGACGTGCCAGTGTACGTCCACGAGGAAGAACTGAAGTTCGCGTACTACTCCGCGAAGACGACGGAGGGGTCGATTGCCTACCTCGCCTCGGACTTCGACCACGAACTCAACTGGAACGTCGTCCACGGCGACGAACACACGCTGTTCGACGGATTCCGACTCTACCACCTGCCGGGCCACACTCCGGGCGTGATGGGTGCGCACATCGAGACTCCCGAGGGCGACGTACTCATTGCCGGTGACGAGTGCTACGTGGAGGGGAACTACACGGACGAGGTGCCGCTCGGCCCCGGATTACTCTGGAGTGACCGTCACTGGTTCGACAGTCTTCAGAAAGTAAAAGAGTTGGAACGGCGGACCGGCGGAGACGTCCTGTTCGGACACGACCTCGACCGGTTCCGTTCTTTCGACGGTGGGTGGAACGTCTAAGCGGGCGCGGAGGAAGCACGCGCCTGCGACGGTTTCGGAGACGGTTGGTGGTGGGAGCGGTGGTGGTGGTGGGAGCGGTGGTGGTGGTGGGAGCTGAAGTGGTCGATGGAGGGTGGGGGAAGCGTCAGGTGACGAACGCCGATTAGATCATGAGTTGGACGTCGGCCTCAGCCATGTGCTGGAGTGCCGTCGCCGCGCCAACGCCGGTGGTGACACCGTCGTAGAACTCGTCTTCGTCGTAACCCATCAGTTCGATGGTCATCTGACACGCTTGGAGGTCGACGCCCATGTCGAGGGACGTCTCGATGAGTTCCTCGATGGTCGCAGTCCCGTTTTCTTTGATCTTCTTTTCCATCATGCTCGTCGCGACGTTGTCCATGAACGGCAACGCAGCGATGGCGTTTGGCATCGGCATACTCGGGTTGCCGACTGCACTGAGTTTGAGGTTCTTCGACTTCTCCTCGTGGAGGATTTCGAGCCCCCAGAACGTGTGGAAAACCACGACGTCCCACCCGAAGGCAGCCGCCGTGCTCGCGAGGATGAGCGGCGGGTAGGCCATGTCGAGCGTGCCTTTCGTCGCGATGATGGTCATCGACTTCTGCCCACTGTCGTCGGTCGCCTCGCGAAGTTCTGAGACCTCGTCTTCCAGCGCCTGAATCTGAGCCTGGAGTTCTTCGATGGAGGCGTTCGTCGTATCGACAGGGGCGTCGGCGTCTGCGCTCATTCCTTCTGGATGTAGTGGAGGAAGAGTGCCTGTCCGTCTTCCTCGGACTCTTCTTGGTCGAGCATGCCGACACCGTCGGTGCTGTCAGCCCAGCCCTTCAGGTCGCTCATACTGCCGGAGTCGGTCGAGACGACTTCCAGAATCTCTCCGGACGAGAGGTCGTCGACCGCACCGCGGGTCTTGACGACAGGCATTGGGCAGGACAGTCCTTTCACGTCGAGGGTTTCGGTAGGTTCGTACTCACTCATTTTTGCGTTCACCTGTGTTGGGTGTATCCCACAATATCAGGGTGTTTCCTAAAAGTGTGTCGGTTCTTGGGTAGACTATACAATATCCAGTTCAGTTCGCATCTCATTTCCAGTATCCCTCTCAATCGCCAAGTAGAACCATTCAGCGCATTACGAGTGCGCAATCAAACTTACTCGTGAGTGGTCTCACGGCCGATTTAGTATTGTAGTAAAGACGAACGACTATGCAAACTCTTAAGTCGAGGCATCTAATAGTGGGTGATGCATACATGACTGCTCCAGACCTCCCGGAACTGGAAACCGACGTCCCCGTCATCGAACCCGAGACGCTCAAAGAGCGCATCGACAACGGTGAAGCACTCACCATCCTCGACAACCGCGTGCCATCCGAACACGAGAAGTGGCGCATCGAGGGCGAAAACGTCTCGCACGTGAACATTCCGTACTTCGACTTCCTCGACGAGGACCTCAGCGACGATATCTACGAGGACCTTCCCGAGGACGAGGAGTTCGTCGTCCTCTGTGCCAAGGGCTCGTCGTCCGAGTACGTCGCCGGGCTGCTCATCCAGGAGGGCTACGACGCAGTCGCCCTCGAACGCGGGATGAACGGGTGGGCTAGCATCTACGAGTACACCGAACTGGAGACCGACGGCGACGCCGTCGTTGCACAGTACCAGCGCCCCTCCAGTGGCTGTCTCGCCTACCTCATCGTCGACGGCGACGAGGCCGCTGTGGTCGACCCACTTCGCTACTTCTCGAACGAGTACGTCGCAGACGCGAAGGCGATGGGCGCCGAACTCAAATACGCCATCGACACGCACATCCACGCGGACCACATCAGCGGTGTCCGTACCTTGGTCGAAGAGGAGGGCGTCACCGGCGTCATCCCTGAAGCCGCCGAAGGCCGCGGCGTCGACTACGACGTCGAGTACGAGACCATCGCAGACGGCGAGACGCTCACCGTCGGCAACACGGAAATCGAAGCGGTTCACACGCCCGGCCACACGACCGGCATGACGACCTACAAAGTCGACAACGTCCTCTTCACGGGCGACGGCCTCTTCATCGAGTCGGTCGCTCGCCCCGACCTCGAAGACGGCGACGAGGGTGCCCCGGACGCCGCCGGCATGCTCTACGACTCGCTTCAAGAGCGCGTCCTGAGCCACGACGACCACTTCGTGGTCGCCTCCGCTCACTTCAGTGATGCGGCAATCCCCGCCGAAGACGGCAGCTACACGGCCACGCTCGGGGAACTGAAGGAAAACATGGGCGCACTCTCACTGCCGAAAGACGAGTTCGTCGAGTTCATCCTCTCGGACATGCCACCTCGCCCGGCCAACTACATCGACATCATCGAGACCAACCTCGGTGTGCAAACGTCGGACGACGACCGCGCGTTCGAACTCGAGCTTGGCCCGAACAACTGCGCGGCCAGCAACGAAGCTCTCACGAACTAAATGACGGGACTGACGCCGCTTCTCGTCGATAGCCTCTTCCCGAACGGAATCGCGCACTACGCGCTCGGTGGTCTCCTCATCGGTCTGGGGACGGCGATTATCTACCTCGGGACGGGCATCATCGCAGGTGCGAGCACGTTCCTCGAGTCGACGCTCTCGTACGTGTCCGACCTCCCCCGGTTCAACAAGGCGAAGTACGTCACGTCACGCGACTGGCGCGTCGTCTTCACCCTGAGCATCATCGCCGGTGCCGCCATCTACACCGTCACACTCGGTGACGGATGGTGGGTCTCGGACGTCCAACCGTGGCGCTTCGCCGTCGGTGGCGTGCTCGTCGGTATCGGAACCCGCATCGGGAAAGGGTGTACGTCCGGCCACGGGGTCTGCGGCGTCGGTTCTCGCTCGCGTACCTCGTTCGTCAACGTCGCCACCTTCATGCTCGTCGCCATCGGCGTGGCACAACTCCTGCAGGCGATGGGGGTGTCGCCATGAGCGACGACGAACACGGCCTCGGATTCATGCTGGTCGTCATCCTCGGCGGCCTCATCTTCGGGTTCGGGCTCGCGTTGAGCAACATGGCTCGACCGGAAGTCGTCATCGACTTCCTCCAGTTCGACGACTTCGGCCTCGTCTTCGTCATGGGCGGCGCCGCAGTCGTCACTGGGACCGTCTTCGCACTCGCCGAACTGTTCGGTGACAAGGCACCGCTCACCGGTGCGAGGTACGGCCGCCGCCTGAAGTCGTTCGACAAGAACGTCGTCGTCGGTGGCGTCATCTTCGGCGTCGGGTGGGGTATCTCCGGTATCTGCCCCGGTGCCGCCTATGCGAGCATCGGTGTCGGCAACTACCCCATCCTCATCGCCATCGGTGGGATGTTCGCCGGTGCATATCTGCAGGGCCTGTGGCGCGCTCGACGAGCCGACAGTGCTGCCCGCGGAACCTCCGCCGATTAAGCAACCCGCGGTCTCCGACTCACTTCTCTCCGACTCGCCTCCTACTCGATCTGCTTCGTCGGACCCATCACACCGACTCTGTTCTTCCACTCGCCACCACCTCGGCTCTCCGACCGGTCGCAAGACATCTTCCCACAGCCTCGTTCTTCGCTCGCTCGGCACGTTCGTCTCGTCGTAATCTCAATTCATCTCGCCTCACCTTGTCTCACCTCTCCCCACCTCACCCAACCTCACCCAACCTCACCCCATCTCTCCTTACTCACACTTCATTCACCGTGTTCGCTGTGAAGGGACCTGACCGGCGCCATCGAGCAGTGATAGAGTGTTGCACATGACATGAAATATTACTGTGTCATAGATAGCGGCTAAATCTGTTCGTAACACTCTGTGGTACAAATTTAGGCGAGTATTGGCGGTATTTCTATGTCCAATTCATAACTTATGCATATCCAATAGCGATATAGTATTGTACGGTGTTCCCAAAAGCGTTATATCCTCTCTCCGGTTAGCCAGCACTGTACAGGAAAGCATGATTCGTACAATATCAGCAAATCCCCTCGCGGGGTGCAGGTAAGATGTTCGGAATCGAAACGCTGTCTGGAAATGCCCAGGCAGCGGCACTCGTCGGTCTCGTGCTGGTCGAGGCGATGGTGTTGTACGTCGGGTACGGCGTGTTAGAGAGCGCGCTTGGCTCGGCCGTGATGAAGCTTCTCGGTGGAGAATAGCCGTGTTCGAACTCTTCGGAATTTCGGCCGCGATGCTAGCGATGTTCGCGAGTTTTGGCCTCCTTATCGGCATCCTCTTCGGGTTCTTCGGCATGGGCGGGTCGTTCCTCGTGACACCCGCGCTGCTCGTGATGGGATATCCATCGCGCGTGGCCGTCGGTTCTGGCCTCGCGTTCGTCTTCGGGACCTCCGTCATCGCGACGCTGAAACACCGTGACCTCGGGCAAGTCGACTACAAACTCGGTGTCTCGATGATTATCGGGACGACGATCGGCCTCGAAGTCGGGAAAGAAATCGTCCTCCACCTCGAAGAACTGGGCCTCGCCGGGAACATCATCAGCATCACGTACGTGCTGCTGCTCGGTGGTATCGGCGCGTTCGTCACCTACGAAGCCCTGAAGGGCGGCAACGGTGACGGTGGTGTCAGCCACGACGTCGACGCCGACGCCGAAATCAACGCCGACGACATCCCAGAAATCGCCAAGAAGATTCAGAGCTACTCGCTCCCGCCCATGATTACCCTCCGTGGCGGTATTCAGGTGTCGCTCTGGATGATCCTCATCGTTGCGTTCGCGACCGGTCTCCTCTCGGGCTTCCTCGGCGTCGGTGGCGGCTTCATCCGCATGCCTGCGCTGTTCTACCTGATTGGTGTTCCCGTGCCGATTGCCGTCGGGACCGACCTGTTCGAGATTATGTTCTCGGGCGGTATCGGGTCGTTCCTCTACGCGCAGTCCGGTGGTGTCGACCTCTCGATCGTCGCACCGCTCTTAGCAGGTTCCGCCCTCGGTGCCCGCGTTGGCTCTGCGGCGACCTCCATCGTCAACGAAGACGAGATCAAGATTTACTTCGGTCTGATGCTCCTGCTCGGTGCAACCGCAGTTGCAGTCCGCCAGGCCGGGAACTACCTCGGAATGGGCGTTCTCGACTACGTCAGCCTCGCGCTGATTCTCGGGTCTGCGCTCATGGTCGCTGGCGCCGTCGTCTACAGCGCCCTCAAGAGCATGCGAGCACGCACGACTGCCACAACGTCCACTGCGGACTAACTCGGAACCCGCGCCGCACCCACTCCTAATTCGGCCTCGTTTTTCGAGTCGGTGTTGTACAAAGCATACAAACCCTTTTGAAGGCTGGCCACGTACCGCCACCTGATAATGGCTAGCTCGATGGTCGAATATCTGCAATCAGACATGCAGTGTGAGGGGCTCCTCGAGTGTCTCCACGGACTCAAACAACTCGACCGACGGTGCTTCGAGGTCCTCGTCGAAACAGAGGACCCCATGACCGTCGACGAAGTCGCAGAGGCCGTAGAGCGTGAACGCTCGACTGCGTACCGCTCCATCCAGCGCCTCCTCCAGGCTGGACTCATCAAGAAAGAACAGGTCAACTACGAACACGGCGGCTACTACCACGTCTACCTCCCGACCGACCCGAACGAGGTCGCAGACGAGATGCAGCGGATGCTCAACGACTGGTACGCCCAGATGGGCACGCTCATCCAAGAGTTCCGCGACAAGTACGACGAGAAAATAGTCGCTGCAGAGTGAGTTCGATTGGCCGACGGCGCCCGGATTTTCTCGAAACATTCTGTCGGCCCAAACTGATTAGGCTCTGCGTTCAACCCGTCAGCGCCCGTAGCTTTTACCACGACCCCTCTATGTCGAAGAGTAAAAGCAGTCCCCGTCACAACGAGTTCGTCGAAGAATGCCCATCCTGTGAGTCGCGGACGCCGCACGATGTCTCTATCGAGATAAAGACCGAGAGTCGAAAACGCGAGAACCGCCAGTTCTCGCGCGAACCGTACCGGGTGACGCAGTGTACTCGGTGCGGTGACACGCGGGCCAAGCGCATGAACGACGCGTGAGTACGCTGCTCGACCCGGTACTGGCCTCCCAGGCACAGGACCGACGGGTGAATCGCCTGCCCCTCCACCGATTCGAGAGATGACACACGCTCAATCCACTGACGCGCTGACCATCCTCCTCGTCGACGACGAGGTAGCACTCGCTGACAGTCTGGCGCTGTGGCTCGAGCGACAGTTCGACGTTCGAGTCGCGTACTCCGGACGTGAGGCCCTCCAGGCGTTCGACGAAGACGTCGATGTCGTCTTTCTCGACCGAAACTTGCCCGGACTCCCCGGTGAGACGGTCCTCCAAGAGTTACACCGCCAGTCTGACCCCGACCCACCGGCGGTCGTCATGCTGAGTGCCACGCCACGCGACAAACTGTCTGAACTCCCCGTTGACGCCGTTCTCACCAAACCAGTCACGAAGACAGATATCTTCGACGCAGTCGCGAGATTTACTGGCGACACGCAGGAAGTCGCAGTCGAGTAAGCGGACGGTCAGTCGTCTGCTGGAGCCGGATTCAGTTCTTCGAAGTACGTCTCGATGAGCTTCCGCTCTGCGGCCCGGAGGTGCTCGTGGAGTGTCGGCGGCGAGATGCCGAGCGAGTCGGCGACCTCTTCTGCCGTACTCCCGCGTGGCCATTCGAAGTATCCCGAGACGAGCGACGTCTCGAGGACCGTCTTCTGCCGGTCGGTCAGTTTTCCGTCGAGTTCGTGGCGGAAGGACTCTGTCGACTGCGCCGTCTGTTCGACCTCTCGTTTGGCGACGACGGACACGTTGGGTGCCGACCCGGAGACTGCCTCGACGAGCGCGCCGTGGTCAGCGTCTGCCGCGACGTGGAGTGCGAGGCTTCCACTCCCGTTGGAGAGCGCGAGCGCTTCGATGCTCGCACCGTGGTCGATTGCCGTGAGAAGGAGCGACGCCTCGTCGATTCGAACTTCTAACACCGACTCGTCGGTTCCGTCGGTGACGATTCGAACTTTTGTGATTTCGTCGTAGGTGACGGCCTTCTCGACGACGTCGCTCGCCGACACGCCACCGACGGTGACGAAACAGGTGACGCCGTCGCCGACTTGCGCGACACCGTCGAGTGAGATGTCACACCCGGCGTCCGCGCTCAGTGCCGCGAGAACGTCCGCGTCTGCACCGACGCGAAATTCGAGTTCGACGACGCTGTCGCCGTTGAGGAGACGCTTGCTTTCTGCGGCGTTGATGCCGTTTGCGACGGTCGCACCGAGGTCGGAAAACAGGGATGCCGACTCGTCGTCGAACTCCCCTCGCTCGTCGTAGACGGCGAGCACACCGTACAGCGTTCCTTGGTAGGCGATTGGGACACAGAGCCCCGATACGTCGCCGACGTCGTCTGCTCGGTCTCCGAAGACGGCGTCTCGGTGGGCAGCAGAGATGTCGTCGAAGACGTACACGTCGTCGGGGTCGGTGGCGTCGAAGACGGCATCGACGAAACTGTGGTCGACCGCAGATGGTTCGCAGTCGAATCCCGTCTGTGCGGTACATCGAAGTCCGCCGGCCGCGGTTCGCCGGAGGACGTAGGCGGCCTCGTGGGCGTTCGCCACGGCGTCACAGACGGTCTGTTCGATGTCGTCTCGTGTCCGTGCGTCGATGAGCGCCCTGTCGATATCGCGGATGAGTCCGTTGACGCGACTCAGGCGGTCGAGTTGCCGTTCGCGGTTCCGAATCGCGGCCTCGTGTTCGGCACGAACGGTGTCGAGTCTGCTGCGTAACTCGTCGAGGGCGTCAGGTTCGCGGAGTTCGTCGACCTCACGGCTTTCGAGGACTGCTTCGGTCGATTCGAGCGCGAAGTATTCACGGACTTCGGACTCGAAACTCGACCGAAAGAGGAGTTCCTCGACGGTCTCTTTCACCTCCGTCTCGGTGACGGGTTTGACGAGGTACGCGTCGAACGGCATGTCGACGATATCCGTATCCGGTTCGACGGCCGTCATCATCGCGACGCGGCAGTCGATGTCTCGGGCCCGAATCTCGTCGAGGACGTCGTCACCCGAGACGGTGGGCATCCGTCGGTCGAGAAGGACGACGTCGACACTGTCGTCGAGGCGGTCGAGTGCCTCTTCGCCTCCGTAGGCAGTCTCGACGGCGAAGCGTTCGCCGTCGAGCCAGTATCGACAGGTGTCAGCGAGGTCTTCGTCGTCGTCGACGACGAGAACAGTCTGCTCGGTAACCCGGTGGTCCGGGTGCCCCCCCGCCGAGCGTTCGGTGACCATCGTATCGAACACACAGTTTCATCGGACAGATATATATCTACCCATCGGGGAAGGTGGAATTTACTCTCCCCAGCGACCATCCTGAGACGTTCGGGATGGTGGTGCACGGCACCGGGAGTGTGTCCGGGAGTTGCGCTTCTCTCACGCTCGTGGCAAGGTCACGACGAACCTCGACCCAGTCGGGTCGTTGTCTTCGATACGAACGTCGCCACCGTACCCGTCGACGATTTCGCGGACGAGAAACAGGCCGAATCCGTTCCCGGGGTCAGACAGGTCTTCGATTCGCTGGTCGACGATTCGGCGCTTTTCTTCGTCCGGGATTCCGGGACCGTTATCTGAGACGCAGAGGTCGACTGTCTCGTCACCGACCGTCACGTCGACGTGGACTTCCGGAGCGGGTTTGTCGTTGTGTTGCACCGCGTTCTTCAGGAGATGTTCGACGACTTCGTCGAGCAAGTCGTCGGCCATCACCAGTACGATGGGAACACTCCCGACGGACGCCTCCACGTCGTCCGTCTCCGAACGGAGTGTCGAGACGCCGTGGTCGATTGCGTCGTGAAGTGGCCGGGGTTCGAACTCGTGGGACTCTCGTTCGACGATGACCTTCATGAACGTCCGCATGGTGCCGACGAGTTCGGTCATCTCGTCGACTCTACTCCGCACCGTCTGCAGGTGTGACTCGCCTTCTGGGTCGACGAAGTCGCCGACGATGTCGGCACGAGCGCCGACCACGTTGAGGCCGTTCAGGAGGTTGTGGCGGATGATTCGGTTCACGAACTCTAACCGCTCTCGTTCGCGTCGCAGGTCACGCTCACGCTCTTTTCGGTCGGTGATGTCGTGTCCCTCGGGGACGAGCAAGACGACCTCGTCACCATCGTCGTCGAACACCGGCGTGAGAGAGAAGTCGATGGTCGCGGTTGGTTCGTCCGGTCCACCGGTAACCTCGACTTCGTACTGGACGAACTCGCCGTTGGCGGCCCGTGAGATGGCGTCTTTGAGGTCGGCGACGCGCTGGTCGTCACCGCGCCACCACGGCGTCTCCCACGCGGGGAAGCCGACGACAGCATCACGGTCGGTGTCGGCAAACTCCAGTGCGGCGTCGTTGACCCTGAGGACCGTTCCATCGCGGTTGAGAAGCCCCATGTACTGGAACGTGCTGTTGAACACTGCGTTCAGGTGTCGCTCTCGCTGTTTCTGTTCGGTCATGTCGCGGGTCACCTTCGAGAACCCGAGGACGTTCCCATCGTCGTCGGTCAATGAGGTGATGACGACGGATGCCCAGAACCGAGAGCCGTCGGCGCGGACTCGCCACCCCTCGTCTTCGACACGGCCGTCGCGTCGCGCGGTAGTGAGGAGTCGATTCGGTAGTTCTGCCTCGCAGTCTTCGTCCGTGTAGAACGTCCGAACGTGTTCACCGAGAATCTCGTCGGTCGTGTATCCCTTGATGGCCTCGGCACCGCGATTCCAACTCTCGACACACCCCTCGGCGTCGAGACGGAAGATAGCGTACTCCTCGATGTCTTCGACGATTCGCGAAAACGCCGCTTCACGGCGTTCGAGTTCGCGCTCTCGCTCGCGTCTGGCGTGTGACTCGATGCCCTGAGCGACCGCGTTGCCGAGGTTCTCGATGGGGTCGGCCAACTCGTCTCCCAGTGTTCCGTCGTGGGCTGCGTACATCGTGAGGACGCCGTATCGGTCCCCGTCGTACGTGAGCGGGACGGACGCCGCAGAACGAAACTCGTGTTCGAGTGCAGCGTCCCGAAACGGACCGTCTCCACAGTCGTCGGCGATACTGCTGGTCGTCTGGACCGCCGCTGTACGGACTGCACGCTCAGTAGGGCCGTTCCCGGTCGAGTCTGAATCAGTTACAGAGCGGTCGATAGAGTCGAGAAACCCGTCTTCTGTGCCCGCCCACGTGGTTGGTGTGATGGTCGTCGTCTCCTCGTCGACGGTCCCAATCCAGACGAACTGCAGCGACTTCGCCTGGACGAGTCTGTCGCAGACGTGCTGTTCGATATCCTCACGTTCCGATGCAGCGACGACCGTCTCGGTCACGTCGGCGATGACTTCGTTGAACGTTGCGAGAACGTCGAGGCGCGCTTCGAGTTCGCTCTGTGCGGTTGCCGACTCGTCGCCCGGCAGATTCGTCTCGCCGGTCATCCGCGGAGGTCCCCTAATCCAGTGCGCCTCTGTGGGTGCATGTACTCCCGACTCGTTCGCCCACCGACTTGTGCGTTTCCCGGTTCCGTCGGGCAGTCCCTAACTACGTAGGGCCGTGAATTAGTAGCGAGGCATTCGTTCATCTAGGTGGCCACAGTGACCTGCCCGGGTCACTCGTCGTGCCCGCACGCCCCCCTTCCAGCGGATTGTCGAACCCGACCCCCCTTTGTCCGCCCTGGGGGCGTGTCCCTGCCCAAACCCCAACTCCCTTCGAAGAACTGCCCACTGAGCGACTGGTGTTCTCTTCGGAACTGTCCGGAGGCAGTGAGTACTCTGAAATCTGTGACTCGCTCGAGGCCAGTGAGTCGTCCAAAACGAGTTCGACACCACACGTTAGACAGACTGTCAAGTACAAATTACCATGGTTTCTTTCATGTTTATATCTATTACATTCATTTCTAGCCCATTCAGATACAAGACTAAATACATGCTTTACCGCGCTCTTTACGCCTGATAAGCACATATGTGCAACACATGAGAAAGAACGAGCTCATTCACCTACACACACTGCTCGTCGAAATCGCCGGCGACTTCCTCGATCGAGGGACTGCCACACGCGAAGACCTCGAACCGTACCACCGTCTCGAAATCGGCCCGATGGCGCTTCGGTCCTGTCGTGACGACCACGAAGTCGCTGTCAGGACGCTCTCGACTGCACTCGCCGTCTGTGCTGCCCGTGACCTCGGACGCGAGACGAGCGACATCCCCGGGCAGCACCTGCTTCGCCTCCCAGAGGACACCGAGACACCCGAAACTGACCAGCGCGTCCGTTCTCACTGATTACTCTTCTCTCTGCAGTCTGCTGATTCGAGAGCGAGAGCACCCGACGACGAGAGGACCTAAGACGTACCAGTGTGACGCCCCGGTATGCGACTCGAAGACTACTGGGGGGTCGGCCCGAAGACGTCGACTCGGCTGGAATCCGCACTCGGCAGGGAGGGCGCAGTTGCCGCTATCGAGTCGGCCGACGTCCGGGCGCTCGTCGAAGCGGGCGTGACCCGCGGGCGCGCGGTTCGCATCCTTCGACGCGCCGACGGGAACAGCGGTATCGACACGCTCGCCACTCGCGACGCGCGAGACGTGTACGACGACCTGTTGACGCTCGCGAGCGACTGCGCGCTCACAGAACACGCCGCCGACCGCATCCGCGTGTTGACGCCGCTCCCTACCGTGGACGAACGTCGTGACCGACTCGAACGAGTTCTCGCCGCTAGTGAGGCGTGGTCCGCACTCTCCGACGACGCCCGCAACGCTGTCGAGTCGGCCTTCGACACGTACGACGAAGAAGGAGAAACCGAGCGTGCCGCGGTCAAGGCAGCACTCGAACTCCGAGACGCCGGCCTCCGCGGTGAGACGTTCGACGCACTCGACGAAGCGGACCCCGACGCGCTCCGAGACGCACTCGGCGCACTGGGATACGTCGACCCCGACGGGTCAGTCGCACCCGGTGCCGACGAGCGACTCGACCGGATGCGTGACCGGCTGACCACGGTCGAAGAACTCGAATCCAGCGCGTTCGACGTACTCGAAACCATCCAGGAGCGCGGCGTCAGGTCGTTAGACGACTTCCGTGCTGCCTTCGTCGAGTACGTCGCTCACGAGACCGACCTCGCGCGCGGCGAAGTCGAGTCGGCCGTCGCCGACGACGCTCGTGACGCGACCGACTTCGTGAGTACGTCGCTTCGGTCGCTTGTGACCGAACTCGAAACGGACGTCGAAGCGCGAGAAGAGACGGTCGCAGAGGAACTCCGTGACCGCATCTGGGCCGCCCGCGACGACGTCGATATCGCCGTCGAAGCAGTCGACGAAGTGGCGCTGTCGCTCTCACTTGCGCGGTTCGCAGTCGAGTACGACCTCGCGAAACCGGTCGTCACCGAGACGGGCCTCTCGGTCTGTGGCGCACGCAATCTCTTTCTGGACGACCCCCAACCAGTCTCCTACGCCGTCGGCGACCACGACCTCTCGTGTTCGTCGGGGCTGATTCCCCCATCGGGTGACCGCGTCGCAGTTCTCACGGGGGCGAACAGTGGTGGGAAGACCACACTCTTGGAGACGCTTTCGCAAGTCGCCATCCTCGCGTCGATGGGGTTGCCGGTCCCTGCAGAGTCCGCACTCGTCGGTCGCTTCGACTCGCTCGTGTTCCACCGTCGGCACGCGAGTTTCAACGCCGGTGTCCTCGAATCGACGCTCAAATCCATCGTTCCGCCGCTTTCAGACGAGGGGCGAACGCTCATGCTCGTCGACGAGTTCGAGGCAATCACCGAACCCGGCCGGGCGGCAGACCTGCTCAACGGGCTGGTGAATCTCACCGTCGACAGAGACGCCTTCGGCGTCTACGTCACCCACCTCGCCGACGAACTGAGTCCGTTGCCGTCGGAAGCGCGCATCGACGGCATCTTCGCCGAGGGACTGACCGACGAGTTGGAACTTCGTGTCGACTACCAACCTCGGTTCGGGACCGTCGGCAAGTCCACGCCCGAGTTCATCGTCTCGCGGTTGGTGGCGAACGCGCGCTCCCGCGCCGAACGCGCTGGCTTCGAAGCACTGGCTGCAGCAGTCGGCGAGGAAGCGGTACAAAAGACACTCTCCGACGCAGAGTTCGCCGGATGAGCGGGCACGGGAGGTGACGAGTGGTGACCGTCGAGTCTGTCGATTAGCGCATCTCGTCGAGAGAGACGAACGCATCGACGTTGGCGGTCAACCACGCCTCCATCTGGTCACAGCAACTGTCGCGCCGGGGATAGACGGTGACTTGGTCGGCACTCCCTCGATACGTTACGACGACACTATGGAGGAAGCAATCACCGGTCGAGTCCGAACCGGAGCGGTCAGTGGTCCCTGCAACCGAATCCTGAGAGGCGGGCACTTCGGACATTCGCCGTCACGTATACAGAGGAGACGGTGCTTACATAACCTTCACTAAGTGTGGTAAGCTTTGACAATATCGACAGATTCCACCATACTCCCGACGATGGTGAGCGGACGTGCGCCAGTGTTGAGGACTGCAGTTTTTAGCGAGTATCGTGGCTTGCTCGCCTGAAAACGGGCAGTCACACACGAACACGCGCGGGGCGACTTCTGCCGGCGGAGACGGCTTGAAGTGCCCTGACACGACATCTGTGGGTCGATGGTTGATCCCACGTCTGACTTAGAAGAGAACGTAGACCCCGAAGACGCGCCAACCTGTGCGACGTGCGGCGACCCAATCGTGAACGTCCCGACACACCGCGTCGTCACGTGGGTGGACGACGACGGTGCGGTCCAGTACCGTCACTTCTGTGACGACGAGTGCCGAGACGGGTGGGACGACGAACGATAGACGGGCGCTTACTCGACTGACGACCAGAACTGGTCGAGGCCGAACCCGAGCATGTCCGGGCTGACAGGGCGGAATTCGTCTCGTTCTTGTGCGGGGAAGTAGCCGCGGACGCCGTTCCACGAGTCACGCGCGTATCGGGCGTCCACGAAGACGCGAACACCGACTTCGTCGGTGCCGCGGATGACCCGTCCGATGGCCTGTCGCGCCTTCCGGACGGCGGGGACGGTCAGCGCCGTTTCGAATCCGTCTCCAAACTCCTTGTCGTAGGCTGTCTTCACCGCTCGCGTCCGCGGCGACGACGTGTTGATGAGCGGGACACCGCAGACGACGGCGGCCGAGAGTTTGTCGCCGCTGTAGTCGACACCCTCGGTGAGCGTCCCCCGAAGACTCGTGACGAGGACTTTGCCCGTCCCACCGAAGAAATCCCGCTTGAGGTCTTCCGTCGCGCCGTCGTCGGACGCTTCGTCCAAGAGGACCGGTTTGTCGACTCGGTCTTCGAGCGCGCTGGCCATCCACTCGGCTTCCGCGTAGTTCGGCATCCCGACGAGGACGTTTCCGGGTGAGCGTTGGCAGACTTCGACGACGGCGTCGGTGTACGCGAGGCGTGTGTCGTTCTCTTCACCGGGCGGCCCGCGGTTACTGTGGGTGAACTTCGGCACGTCGACGGCGAAACTGGCGCGGTTCGATTCGGGGAAGCCGAGACCGAAGGTCCGTTCGGCAATTGGTCGTCCGTCGTCGGCGAGGGCGTCGAGGCCGGTCACGCGCCGGAACACGTCGATTGGTTCGAGCGTCGCACTCATCAGGACGCCACCACCGAAGTCACCCAGTCGCTCGGCGATGGCCTCACCGGGGACGCAGTTGTGGACCGAGAGTCGGGCGTTGTAGGCACGGCGCCACGACTCGGGCGGTTCCAGTTCGTCCCACGTCCGTTCGAGGTCGATGGCGCGGAAGTGTTTCTCGTGGTCTGCGTAGGCCCACGTCGCGAGCGCGCGTCCGGCGGCGGGTGCGGCCCGCCGCTTGTCGTCTTCTTCGACCGAGTCGAGAATGTGGGCGACGGCCGACCCAGTCGCTTCGGCGCGCACCCACGTTCCCTCGTCGTATCCGGTATCCTCCGCCCACTCGGTGAGTTCGTCGACGGCCGGTTCTTCTGGGTCGCGCAGCGGAATCTCCTCGTCGGTGAGTTCGGTCATGTCGGCGCGCCACCCGACGTACTCCGTATCGAGGTGGGCCGTCACACGTCGGTCGAGTTCCTCGCGGAGGTCACGGATGAAGTCGCGCGTCTCTTTGAGTTCGCGGAGCGTCACGTCTGCCTCTTTCAACTCGCCGCGGACGAGGTCGGCATCGGCGGTCGATTTTCCGGCGTCGTCGAACTCGACGGGTTGGATGACGCGCGTGAACTCGCTCTCTGCGTCGCGGAGGGTTCGGTCGCCGACGCCGACGGAGACGAGGTCGCGGACGCGAGGTTCGAGCATGTGTGCTTCGTCGCAGATGACGAACGTCGAGTCGTCGACGAGCGCGCCGGTGAACGTGCCGACTGTCGTGGGGTCGAACGCGTGGTAGTAGTTGCCGACGACGACTTCGACGTGTGGCAAGAGCGCGCCCATCACCGAATGCGGACACGACCCTGCCCCCGCGGCCAGCGAGACGAGGTCGGACGTGGTGATGAGTCCCTTGTCGTCGAACTCGAACGGGACCGCTTCGATAGGGTCGCCATCCTCCGGGAGGTCGGCGAGGAAGTTCGCGTAGAACGGGCAGTACTCCACGTCTTCGTACTCGGGCATCGACTTCGGGTAGGGCGTCGGTTCGTCCGCGGTTTCGAGGTACGACGGGCCAGCATTCGTCGCGCCGGTGTCGAGGAGGCCAGTCTGTTGCTCGCGTGCGTCTTTCGCCAACGCCTCGGCACTGGTGCGCCCGCCGTCGCCGACGAGCCCACGGGTTCGGTCGCGGAGGCCTTCACAGCGGTCGTACACGCTCGACTCGTCGATGCCGCCGCACCGTTCTCTGCTGTACGGACAGACGTCTGCTTTCCCGACGAGTGTGAGTCCGGAGACGGGTTTCCACTCGTCAGGGAGGTTCTCGTTGATGGTTCGGAGGTCGGCTTCGAACTGCCGGAGTTGCTGTTTGACGCTCGTCAGCACGAACACCCGTTCGTAGTCGGAATCGGGGTCGCGGACGAGTTCGATGCCGGCGGTGAGCGCCAGCATCGTCTTGCCAGTCCCGCACGCGCCTTCGACGACGGCGAATCCGTCGTCGCGGGCGGTTGCTATCGCAGTCTCGATTCCGTCGGCCTGCTCCGGATACGCCTCCGGGTGGCCGAACACCTCCTGCCAGGTCACGCTCTCAGGTCCAGTTGCGACGGCCATAGGGGTGTCGGTGAGTGGCCGCTGATTCGTACTTGAACGTTCGCAGGAGATGGGGGTTCGCGCCCGAGAGTCACTCGAGGAACGACGAGATGGCGTCAGCGAAGTCTTCCCGGTTCCCCTCGTTCCCACCGACGCAGACGACGAGCGGCCCGTCTGTGGGGCCATACACCTTCATCTCGCGCCCTTTTTCGGAGTATCGCGTCCCCGCAATCCGGACTAAGTCGGCGTCGACGAGGTTTCCGAGGTGGTGTCGCGCGTTCTGAATGGAGGTATCGACCGTCTCCGAGAGTTCTTTCGCCGTCGCGGGGGAGTCGTGGAGCGACGAGAGAATGTCGCGAGCGGTGTCGCACGAGAGGCACCCGATGAGTTGCTCCGTCTCGTCGTCGTCGAGCCAGTGGACGCGAGGGGTCCCCTCACCACCGGCGTCGACGTTTCCTTCGGACGGTAGCAACCCTGACATGATATGAAAAATCAGGTGAAGTAAGTAAACCGTTTCGGGACCATCACACTACCGACTCTTCGTGGCGAGAGAGGCCAGGAAGTCGGTCAACGGCGTAGAGCAGTGCGAGCACCGCGACGACGACGAGGAGACTCACTGACAACGTCCGAAACACGAGTTCGAATCCGAAGTCGGCTTCTGTTAGGAAGCCGACAGCACCGCTCCCGTTGGCTTCCAAGAGGAGCGCCGCACCACTGAACACCGCGTAGGCACTCCCGCGAGCATCGTCCGGGAGCGACGAGAGCATGAACGTGTCGAGTGCGGGGAACAAACTGTGGACGACGTATCCCAGAATGGCGACGACGACGGCCACGACGACGAACCCCTGCGCGTACGTGAGGGCGAACAGCGACCCCGTGAACGCGACGAGGAGCGCGAAGATGTAGGGCACGTGCGGGAGTTTGTCGGCGAGTCGCCCCGACACCGAGAACGCCGGGACACCTGCCGCGAAGATAATCGTGAGCATCGTGCTCGCGACTGCCGGACTGAACCCTTTCGCCTGTGTCATGTACGAGACGAGGAAGTTGAACAGGCCTTGCCAGATGAACCCGGCGGGGGCGATGAGGAGGATACCTGTGAGGATGAGTTTCCAGTGGCCGAGCGCGGCAGAGAAGTCTCGGTCGACGCCGGTTCCCGTCTCTGTACTGCCGTCCCGAGAGACGACGAAGAGCGTGATGGTGATGATGGCCGCAGCGACCGACAGCGCCCAGAAGGTCTCACGCCACGAAAACGATGCGAGGATTGCGACGACGACTGGCGCGGCGACGACGGCCGCCACCTGACTCGCAGCGCCGTGGATGCCGACCATCCGGCCGACGCGTTCGGGGAACAGTTCGCCGACGAGCGGAACTGCCGAGACGAAGTACGCACCGGACGCGAGGCCGAGGCCGAACGCGCCGATTTGGAGTGTCAGAATCGACGTCGCACTCGCGGTGAACGCCGCGGCAGCGACGAGCAAGGTTCCTGCCCCGAGGACGACGCGGTCTCTCGGGATGCGCGTGAGGAGGTAGCCGACTGGGATGCGAGGGAGTGCCGTTCCCAACCAGACCAGACTCGTGACGACGCCGATGGTCGCCGGGCCGACGCCGAACTGCAGTTGGAGCGTCTCGACGAGCGGCGGAAACGCGACGCGACCGAAGTTGACGAGGAAGACGAGTCCGCAGAGAGTTCCGAAGAGACGACGGGTCACTGCCACCAGTTTTCCCGGACGTGAGTCAAACGTTGCGGAAGTGACCGCCGACCACACATGTTAACGCGGGGCCGGGCGAACGACTCATCATGATTACGAGTCGACGCATGGCCGCGGTCGATGTGAACGCCGAGTCGCTCGGCGTCCCGCGGAAACAACTCATGGAGTCGAGTGGGAACGCCGTCGCTCGGGTCTGCCGTGACCTCGCCGACCCCGGGTCGTCGGTCGCAATCGTCGCCGGGCGGGGCAACAACGGGGGCGACGCCCTCGTCGCCGCCCGGTTTCTGAAGGAGTACGACGTAACCGTCCACTTGCTTGGTCGTCCAGAGACTATCTCGACCGACATCGCCCGCGAGAACTGGGACGCACTCGTCGCCAGCGAGGCCGACCTTCGAACCGTCAGCGACTCCTCGACGTTCGACCTCGGCGACCCCGACCTCGTCGTGGACGCGATGCTTGGAACCGGCGTGACCGGCGCACTCCGAGAACCCGAAGCGACCGCCGCCAAGGCGTTCAACGACTCGTCGGCGACAGTCCTCGCCGTCGACGTTCCCTCTGGTGTCGATGCCGACACGGGCGAGGCCGCAGGCGTCGCCGTCGACGCGGACCACGTCGTCACCTTCCACGACGACAAACCGGGCCTCGGGTCGCTCGGCTGCGACGTCACAGTCGCAGACATCGGTATTCCGGCGGCCGCCGAACTGTTCACTGGACCGGGTGACCTCCTATCGCTCCGCCGCGACCCCCAGAGTCACAAGGGCGACCACGGCGACGTACTCGTCATCGGCGGCGGCCCGTACACCGGCGCGCCTGCATTAGCCGCACAGGCCGCCCTCCGGGCCGGTTCCGACCTCGCCCGTGTCGCCTGCCCCGGACACGTCGCTCGCGAGGTTCAGGGCTACTCGGAGAATCTCATCGTTCGTGGATTCGAGGGAGACCACCTCGAACCCGACCACGTCCCAGCCCTCCTCGACTTCGCCGCCGACCGCGACGTGGTCGTCTTCGGCCCCGGCCTCGGCGACGCCGACGAGTCACTCGCAGCGGTTCGTGAGTTCCTCGACGCCTACGACGGAACCGCCGTCGTCGACGCCGACGCCTTGCAGGTCGTCCCCGACGTGGACACCGAGGCGACGCTGATTTGTACGCCGCACCAAGGAGAATTACAGAAGATGGGCGGCGAGACGGATGCAGACTGGGAGACGCGGGCAGACCTCGTTCAGGAGTTCGCCGCAGACCTCGGTCACGTCCTCCTCGTCAAAGGTGCCTACGACGTAGTCTCTGACGGTGACGAAGTCCGAATCAACCGAACCGGCAACCCCGGGATGACCGTCGGCGGAACCGGTGACGTGCTCGCTGGGGCGACTGGCGCACTCGCGAGCGTCCTTCCCCCGCTCGACGCGGCCGCGGTCGCGGCGTACGCGAACGGCCGCGCAGGTGACTTCGCCGCCGACGAGTTCGACGGCGGACTCGTCGCCACAGACCTGCTCGAACGACTACCTGCTGCCCTCCGGAGTGATGACGAATGAGCGATGACACACACCCAGACGAGTCGAACAGCGGCGACGAACGAGAACTGACGCACGTCGACGAACACGGAAACGTCCAGATGGTCGACGTGGGGGCGAAACCAGACACCCGTCGGCGGGCCGTCGCACGCGGAACGATTCACCTGAGCGAGTCGACGATTCGCGCCATCCGCGACGACCAAATCGGGAAGGGCGACGTCCTTGCCACTGCTCGCATCGGCGCGATTCAGGCGGTCAAACACACGTGGGAGACGATTCCGATGTGCCACCAGATTCCCATCACGAACGTCGACACCGAGTTCGACGTGGCAGAGGACTCGGTCACGCTCTCTGTCACCGTCGGGACGACCGGAAAGACCGGGTGTGAGATGGAGGCACTGGAGGGCGTGACGACCGGCCTCAACGTCGTCTGGGATATGGTGAAAGCCGCCGAGAAAGACGACGACGGCCAGTATCCGAGAACGAAGATTACGGATGTGGAAGTCCTGACGAAGGAGAAAGAGACGGTCGAGTAAGTCCGGCGAGTCTGTCGAACTTCCGGCGCAGTCCAGACCCACCAGCAGAACGTGTAAGTTGTTGGTCTCGTGAACTGTCTCTATGCCCGATTCCGGTCCCACCGTCGACGCTCCAGCAGACGCAGCAGCGGTCGCACGACGCTATCAGCGTCTCGAACGCCCGTTGAGTGGTGTCGTGTCACTCCTCGCTGTCGGTGTCGTCGCAGCGGCGCTGTTCTTCTTCCCCCTCTTCGTTGGACTCCTCATCGCTGTCGCCATCGTCGCACTGCTTCGAATTCCGTTCTTCCAGAGCAGTGGCACCGCCCACTTAGCATCCAGTGCCGCGACTGAAACGGTCGTTGACGAATTCGAGAGTGAAACCCCGCCGCCGCTGGCATTCCAGTGGGGTATCGCCGACAGCATCCACTCGGAAACGGATGGTGCAGTGTACGAACTCTCGTATCTGTTCGGACTCCGGTCGGTGACTGTCGAGACCGAGGTACAGTCACGCGAATCGCCTGAGAGCGAGCCGGCTAAGAGCGAACCCGCCGACAGCGAGCCCGCTACCGAACTCACGCTGGCGGTCACGGCGGGAGGGCAACCGTGGGCAACGTATTCGTTCTCGATACGCGAGGGCGATGCCGAGACACACGTAGACGTCGAGTGGGAATCAGACCGTAGATTCGAACTCAGACAGCTCCCACAGTGGTTCGTCACCGAACGCTACCGCGACGACGTTCTCTCCGCACAGGGCTACCGTGTCCTCGAACGAGACGCGTCGCTCTCGCTGTAGTCGTCTCTTCGAACTACCTCGTCGGTGTCAACGAGTCGAGTGTCTGAAAACGACCATCGACAGAGTCGGTGCGCTCAGGTCTAGTCAGCCGTCACCGACAACGCTGCCGCCTTCGACCGCGCCTTCTCGATGATCTCGGGGCGCGCCTCGAATTCGAGGTGGACCTGCTCGCCTTCGTACTCTTCTGTCTCGACGTGCGCGTGGTCGTAGAGCCACGAGACGAGACTCATCGTGTCGTCGGTCATCGGGAGCAAGAGTCGTTCACGCTCCCACGCGGGCAGTTCGGCCTCGACGCGCTCGGTCAACTCGGCGATGTTCTCGCCGGTGAGTCCCGAGACGGCGACGGGGTTCGGCGCGAGCGCCGAGAGCGCGGCGCGCTTTTCGTCGAGTTCCTCGGCGTCCACCTTGTCCATCTTGTTGAACACGGTGACGATGGGTGCCTCGTTGCGCTCGTAGAGCGTGTCGTGACTCGTGATGAGCTTCTCGCGCATCTCTTCGATGGGTTCCGAGGCGTCGACCACGAGGAGCACGAGGTCGGCCCGATAGACGGAATCGAGCGTCGACTTGAACGACTCGACCAGCCAGTGTGGCAGGTCGGAGACGAACCCGACAGTGTCGGTGAGAAGCACGTCGTGTTTGCCTGTCTCGGCCCGGCGGGTCGTCGTCCCGAGGGTCGTGAACAGTTTGTCCTGCGATTCGGCAGTTGGGTCGAGGTCGGGATGTAAGTCGTCGTTCTGGCCGACCTCTAAGTCGTCGGCGAGTCGCTGCATCAACGTCGACTTTCCGGCGTTCGTGTACCCCGCGAGTGCCACGAGGTCGAAGCCAGACTCACGGCGCTGTTCGCGCCGCGTCTCTTCTTTGTCCGCGATGGCGTCGAGTTCGTTCTTGATGCGCGAAATCTGCGCTTTGATGTCGCGTTCGCGACTCTCGTCGTACTCGCCGAGACCCATGAACCCGGGTCGTTCGTCGCGTTTCGCCAGCGACGCTTTCGCCTCGGCACGTGGGAGTTCGTAGCGCAACCCGGCGAGTTCGACCTGTAACTGCGCTTTGCGGGTGTTCGCCCGCTGTCCGAATATCTCGAGGATGAGCGTGAAGCGGTCGATGACTTCGACGTTTTCAGGAAGCTTCTGGGCGATGTTGTACGTCTGGTACGGGCCCAGTCGGTTGTCGAAGATGACGGCCTGGACGTCTTCACGGGCCACAAGCGCCGCTAACTCTCCGACCTTCCCTTCACCGAAGTGGTAGGCCGCATCCTCTTCGCGGGTCTGCGAGAGGCGTCCGACGACCTCGTACCCCGCCGCGCGGGCGAGGTCCGTTATCTCGGTGAGTTCGGCGTCTCCGCGGTCGACACGCTTCGCGACGATGACGCGCGTCATCGCCGCACCTCGACTGTGTGGTACGTTGCCTGCACTGTGTCACGATGTACTACCCGCCCGAGACACTTAAGCCCCGCTTGCAGGTTCGCACGTGGCACGACAAACAGTGTCACTGTGCGAGACTGTCCCCACAAATCACTTATACGAACGCGCAGGATGTTCGCCGTATGGACCCCTTACAACTAAGCCTCGACCCCCAACAACTGGGACTCGAATTCGGGAGTGGGGCCGTCATCGGCGGTATCATCGGCTTCGCCGCCAAGAAGGTGGCAAAAATCATCGCCGTCATCGTCGGTCTCGAACTCGCCGTGTTCAAGTTCCTCGAATCGCGCGGCATCCTCGAAGTCGACTGGGAGCGTCTCAGCGGCGGACTGGTGAAGGTTACACAGGATGCGGCGACGGGCGCGCCACCGGACTGGATATCGACGGTTCTATCGACCCTCTCTATCTCTGCTGGCTTCTCCGGCGGCTTCCTCGTCGGATTCAAGAAAGGATAGTCGTCGACCGCCGGTCGAACAGCGAGGACGGACCGAGCGGCTTCAGAGGTCGTCTTCGTCTTTGACGATTCGTGTCTCTGCCGTGCCGCTCGTGATGTTGTTCACTTTGTCGTAGAAGTCGTTCTGCATCCCTGCGGGGAAGGTGATGACGCCGACCCACGAGCCGTCGTTCTGCCACTCCTCGCGTTCGAGGTCGCCGTAGCTCCGGATCTGTGCCTGTCCGCTCCCGGCGTACTGGGCAGGGAGTTGGACGGCGATGGTGACTTCAGCGAACTTGATGGGTAACACCGGTCGGAGCGCTTCGAGCGCGTCGTCGACCTGCGACTCGACGGGTTCCATCGGGTCGATTTTGAACCCTGCTTCTTCGAGCGCTCGCTCGATGCGCTCCGGCGGGTGCGGCGAGTCGTTCATCTGCGGGTTGACCGCGTTGCGGGCGATGCGGTTGATGAGCGACTTGCGCTTCTGTTCTTGCATCTCACGGCGCTGGTCGGCCGTAATCTGAATCTCCCCTTTCTTCACGACTTCGGGGATAATCTGCATCGGATCGGTGGTCCCGAACACCTTTTCGAGGTCGGTCTCGGCGGGGCGGTCGCCACGAGAGGCGTCTTCGAACACGTCCTCGGCGGCGATGACATCTTCGAGGTCTCCGTCGAACTCGTCTCGTTTGATAGCCAGTGCTGCGTCGGGGTCGATGAGCACCTCAAAGCGCGCGCCGTGAGATTCCAGGCGGGCGGTGACTGCCTCGTCGAGTGAAATCATAGGTTCCGATACTCTCTCCGTGGTAAAAAGCCCTCGCCGACCGACTGTCCCCAGTGTGGGCTGCCGAAATCGACCGGTTCACGGACCGAAGAAACCGTTATGCTCGCACAACCCCCACGACTCAGTATGAGTTCGCAAGCCTCGGAGAAGTCACTCGAAGAACGCCTCGAACTGTTCATGCGCCGAAACTTCCCACAGATTCAGATGCACGGCGGGAGCGCGGGCATCGAAGCCATCGACAAGGAGACGGGCGAAGTGTGGATTTCGCTCACCGGTGCGTGTTCTGGATGCGGTATCTCGCCGATGACGATTCAGGCGCTCAAGTCGCGGATGGTCATGGAGTTCGACGAGATCGACGCGGTCCACGCCTCGACCGGTGGCTTCTACGACGACGAACCGGGCGCAGGATTTGAACCCGACGTCTCGGACGCGCCGTTCTGAGCGGTGACTCCGCGGCCGTCGCCGTGGTCAGCCATGCTTCTCTTTCACTCTTCGCTCGTTTTTCCCGGCTATCGACCCTGCTTTCAGCACGCAGCGAAGGCTATCGTGTCGTAACGACAGACGGCGCTGCTGAAAAACGGGCGGCGCTACTGAAAATAGGCGGCCGAGAAAGGGTGTCGAGACTGCTCAGGCGAGTTGTTCGATGATGCCAACGAGGTCGTCCTTGCTCTGGACGCCGATGACTTGGTGGGCCTTCTCGCCGTTCGCGTAGAACTGGAGCGTCGGGACGCTGCGAATCTGCTTGTCACGGGCGAGTTCCTGTAGTTCGTCGATGTCGACTTTCGCAACGATGGCGGCCGTCTCGTCGGCAATCTCCTTGACGGTCGGCTCGAGCATCTTGCAGGGGCCACACCACTCGGCGTGGTAGTCGACGAGGACGATGTCGTTGTCCGCGATGAGTTCGTCGAGGTGGTCCGAACTCTCGACGTGGATGGGGGCGCTGGTCGATGTGGGTGTGCTCATGCACAGTTCTATCCACGCGACACTCTTACCCATTGCGCCCGTTTGCACGAGGCCGCACGACCGCGAAATTGTGCGCTAATCCTTCTTCCTCGCCCGTTTCAACAGGTGTACGTCAGGAGAACGCCGTCGTCGACTCGTTCGACCGACTGGAGTGACAGTCGGGGGAACTCTTCGACGAATCCCTCCCCATCGGCGAGCGTCGGCGCGTCGCGGCCACCGATAATCATCGACCCGACGTAGAGCGTGAGCTCGTCGACGAGCTCGGCCGCGAACAGTGAGAAGATAACTTCCCCACCGCCTTCGACCATCAGTCGCTCCACGCCGTGCGATTCGAGCGCGTCGAACGCCGCTGGGAACGAGACACGCTCCTCGCCCGCGACCACGACGGCTGCGCCGGCAGCTTCGAGGCTCTCGCAACGTGTTTCGGGCGCGTCCTCGGAGACGAGCACGTACGTCGTCGCTTCGTCGTCGAGAATTCGCGCGTCGGTCGGTGTCCGGGCACGCGAGTCGGCGACGACTCTGGCGGGATGGGGTGACTCTCCCCGCGACTCGCGTGCATCGATGAGTGAGGAATCATCGAGCGTGAGGTGTGGGTCGTCGGCGAGAACGGTGCCGACACCGACGAGCACCGCATCTGAAGCCGCTCGAACCTCGTCCACGCGAGCGAAGTCGTCGCTGCCGCTAATCTTCACCTGCTCGCGGCGGCGTGACGACAGTTTTCCGTCGGCACTCGTGGCAGCGTTCACGTGGACGTGCATACCCGAGGGTCGGTGGGGTGGTGAAAACGCCTTTCGGTGACGTGTCGGTGTCGTAGCTGTCGGACAGGAATTAAATAGGGTTGTGTGGTAGATTGTGGCATCAATGAAACCTAAGGTCCTCATGTTAGGCTGGGGCTTCCCGCCGAACGTCAGTGGTGGACTCGACACACACGTCGGCGAGATGTTCGAGCGACTCGAAGACCGAGACGACGTAGATATCGAACTCGTCTTACCCGCGGAGTACGCCCCCGACCGCGAGGGTATCACCGGCGTCCCGACGGGCGAAGGTGACATCATCACGCGAATCGGTCGACTGGGGACGACGTTCGCCGAACGGGCCGCAGACGCCGACATCGTCCACACGCACGACTGGTTCGGCTACGGTCCGGGCTCTCGCGCACAGTCGAACAACGAGGACGTCGAGTGGGTGACGACGTTCCACTCGCTGTCGTCGGACCGCAACATCGACCCACCGCAGCGCGAAGTCGAGACCGAACGCCGAATCGCCGAGCGGTGTGACCACCTGCTCGCAGTGAGCAAGCTCCTCGCCGGAAAGGTCAAAGATGAGTACGGCGGCGACTGCCACGTCATCTACAACGGGTTTTCGGAGGTCGAGACGACGGGACGTGACATCAAAGACGAACTCGGCATCGACGGAAAGATGCTCTTTTTCGTCGGCCGACACACCGACCAGAAAGGAATCTCTCATCTCGTCTACGCACTGGAGAAACTCGACCGCGACGACGTGACGCTCGTCATGGGCGGGTCGGGCCACCTCACCGACCAGCTCAAGCGGTTCGCCGAACTCCTCGGCGTCGAAGACAGAATCGAGTGGGCGGGCTACATCCCCGAAGAGGAACTCGGCGACTACTACTCCGCTGCGGACCTCTTCGTCTCACCGTCGCTCTCTGAACCGTTCGGCATCACCATCGTGGAAGCACTCTCGGTCGGCACGCGCGTCGTCGCCACCGAGAGCGGCGCGGCGGAGGTCCTCCCAGAAGACTGTGTCATCGAGGTCGAACCGGACTCTCGGTCGATCGCCGACGGTATCGAATACGGCCTGTCGCTCGACGGCGAACCCGAGTACGAACCGTACACGTGGGACCGCGTCGTCGACGAGACAGTCGAGTTCTACCACCAGGTTCTCGAAGACAAAGACGCGTAAGACCGAGCGTCGCGCTCGGTGGTTTTGGTCGACTCGTTACCGAAGGAGACGGAGGTCCGTCACCGGTTCGGGATGTCGAATTCGGTAGCCAGTTCGGGTCGGAACCATCCCTTCGCGGGGCATCGTCCCGCGCGCAGACTGGTACGGTGAGTCGTCGTTCTGGACCGACTGGTACGGCGAGTCGTACGACGACTGATACGGGCTATCCGAGCGCTGATACGGGCTGTCGTTCGAGGCGGCAGACGCGAAGTCTTCTGGCGGGAGGTAGATTCGCTCGCCCGACTCCGAACGGACGACGACTGCGGTGTCTTTGTCGCCCTCCATCAGGATGGTCGTCCACCCGTCTTCGATGGTCACAGAAAAGGAGACGTCTTCGTCAGTCTCGGGTGTTTCGTCGTTCGTCATACGTCTCCAACTGACACCCGAACACTTAGTGATTCGCCCACATCGACACGCCGGCGGTGGGGGCCACCCCAGACACCGGCAATCCTTTTTATCCAAAGGGGGCGAATGGCTGACCGATGGATATCGACCACCATGCCGAGGAGCTTGCCTCCGCCCTCGGTGTCGACAAAGAGGAGGTCAAAGCAGACCTGCAGAACCTCTTGCAGTACAGCGTCCCACTGGACGAAGCCAAACAGAGCGTCCGCCGAAAACACGGTGGAAGCTCCTCCGCGAGCGACGCCGCCCCGTTGACGAAACGCATCGGCGACATCGGCCCGAACGACGGGAACGTCTCGGTGACGGTTCGTGTGCTCACCGTCGGTACGCGGTCTATCGTCTACCAGGGTGACGAACAGACCATCCGCGAAGGTGAACTCGCCGACGAATCCGGTGTCATCTCCTACACGGCGTGGCAGGACTTCGGCTTCGAACCCGGCGACTCGGTCGTCATCGGGAACGCCGGTGTCCGCGAGTGGGACGGCAATCCCGAACTCAACATCGGCGCGGCCTCGACGGTCGGCGTCGAGAAAGAGACGGTCGAGACGCCCTACGACGACCGAATCGGCGGCGAAGCCAACCTCATCGACCTACAGGCCGGTGACCGTGGCCGCGTCGTCGACGTGCGCGTCCTCGAAGTCGAGTCGCGGACCATCAGTGGTCGCAACGGCGAGACGACGATTCTCTCCGGCGTCCTCGCCGACGAGACGGGCCGTCTCCCGTTCACCGACTGGAAGCCTCGACCGGACGTGAAAGAGGGCGCCAGCCTCCGTCTCTCGGACGTGTACGTCCGTGAGTTCCGCGGCGTTCCGCAGGTCAACCTCTCTGAGTTCACGACGCTCGAAACGCTCGACGAACCGGTCGAAGTGACCGACTCCGCGCCACGCCTCAAGATTGGCGAGGCCGTCGACGCCGGCGGCATGTTCGACGTGGAAGTCCTCGGCAACGTCCTCGAAGTTCGCGATGGGTCCGGCCTCATCGAACGCTGTCCCGACTGTGGCCGTGTCATCCAGAACGGCCAGTGCCGACAGCACGGCGAGGTCGACGGTGAAGACGACATGCGCGTGAAAGCGATTCTCGACGACGGCACCGGCACGCTGACGGCCATCCTCGACCACGACCTCACGACCGAGGTCTACGGCGGAACGATGGAAGATGCGATGGCTGCCGCCCGCGACGCGATGGACAAGGAAGTCGTCGCCGACGAAATCGCGTCGAAACTCGTCGGCCGCGAGTACCGCGTTCGTGGGAACCTCTCGGTGGACGAGTACGGTGCGAACCTCGAAGCCGACGAGTTCGAAGAGTCTGACGACGACCCGGCCGACCGTGCGATGGCCATCCTCACGGAGGTGGGTGCATGAGTTCCTCACCAGTCGTTGGAACGCGCGAAGTCGCCTACCGCGTCTTCGCCGCCGAGTTCGACGACGCGTCGCTTTCGTACTCCGAGAGTGACGAAGAGCGCGCACCGAACTACGTCGTCACGCCGACGGGTGCGCGCCTCAACCGGACGTTCGTCGCGGGCGCGCTCACCGAAGTCGAGCATGTCAACGACGAGGTGCTCCGCGGTCGTATCGCCGACCCGACGGGCGCGTTCGTCACCTACGCCGGGCAGTATCAACCCGACCCGATGGCGTTCTTAGACCAGGCGACGCCGCCGGCGTTCGTCGCACTCGCAGGGAAGGCCCGGACGTACCAACCGGACGACTCCGACGTCGTCTACACGTCGATTCGCCCGGAGAGCATCAACACCATCGACGCCGACGTGCGGGACCGATGGCTGGTCTCGACGGCCGAGGCGACGCTCGAACGCATCGCGGTGTTCGACGAAGCACTCTCGATGCCGCAGCGCGGTGACGAACTTCGCCGCGTCCTCGAAGCACGAGGCGTCGAATCGACGCTCGCAGCGGGTATCCCACGGGCAATCGACCACTACGGGACGACCCGTGCGTACCTCGAAGCAGTCCGAACGCTCGCCGTCGAGGCATTGGAACTGGTTGCGGGCGAACGCGACCAGGTCGAAGACCTCGCAGTGTCGCCGGGCGACGAGGGCGACGTGACGCTCGGGTCCCTGCCCGAACTCGACCTTCTGCCGGCCGACAGCGTCGACATCGGTCCTGCTCCCGAAGAAACGGTGACAGCAGCCGAAGAATCGGACGACGCAGCGGTGTCCGAATCTGTCGAAGCAGAGTCTGAAACGGCGGAGCCTGAGACAGCAGACTCCGTCGAGGCCGAACCCGAGACGGCGGACTCTGTAGAAGCCGAAGCCGAGGCCTCCGAAGCCGAGGCCTCCGAAGCCGCCGAAATCGAAGCGGATGCCGAACCCGTCGCTGCTGAAGCGACGACCGCTGGGACGGCGGAAGCAGAACCTGTGTCCGAGACCACTGCTGACTCGGAACCCGTGACGGCCGAGACGGAATCCGTGTCCACCGAACCGGACGCAGCCTCTGCCACGCCAGACCCCGAACCCGAGTCTGAACCCTCGGACACGTCGTCGACGGGCGGTTCGCTCGGCGACTTCGAAGACGACGTCGTCGCAGACGACGACCCCCTCGACGAACCTTCACTCGACGAGTTGGGTGACTTCGACGACGACCTCCCAGACATCGAGGAGGCCGACGTGGAGACCGACCCAGTGTCTGAGACGGAAGACTCGACTGCTGAGGCAGCGGCTGACACGGAGTCGGTCGACGACACGACTGCAGACTCGGCGACCGAAGCAACCGACCCGTCGGCGATGTACGAACTCGACGACGACGAGCGCGCCGAAATCGAATCCGAGTTCGGCACGGAGTTCACGAGTGGGTCGGACGTCGACCCCGCCGGCGAGGCGGACATCGACGTCCCCGACGTCGAAGAACTCTCCGAGCAGGTGGAAGACGAACCTGAACCGGCAGCAGACCCTGAACCCGTTTCCGAGCCCGTCGAGACCGAGTCCGAACCGACCGACGCGGAACCCGAGTCCGATGACGACACGCCCGCTGAAGACGTCAACCTCGAAGTGGCAGTCGTCGAAGCGATGGAAGACATCGACGACGGCGACGGTGCGGCACACGACGACGTCGTCGCCGCCGTCGTCGACGAGTACGGCGTCGACCCCGGCTCGGTCGAAGACGCCATTCAGGACGCGCTCCTCGGTGGTCGCTGCTACGAACCGCAAGACGACGTGCTGAAGGCCATCTGAGGCCGTGTCCGGCCCGCTCGTCGAACCGATTCCCGGCGAACCCGCTGCCGTCGCGCAGACCACTCGCCGCGGATTCCCAGAGCGGTCGCTCGTCATCGCCGACTACCACGCCGGTATCGAGGCTGGACTGCGGTACGAGCGCGGGGTCGAACTCCCGTCGAACGCCGCGGTTCGTCGCGAGCGACTCTGCTCACTTCTCGACCGAACAGGTGCAGACCGCCTCGTCGTCCTCGGTGACTTAGGCCACCGCATCGGCGAGCCGAAGGGTGCGGAAGCCGAGGAGTTGACCGACTTCGTGGAGACCGTTACCGACCGGGCCGAGATAACGCTCGTCCCCGGCAACCACGACGGCGGCCTCGCGGACTTTTTTGACGACCGAGTCGAGGTGACAGACCGGTCTGGTGTCAGACTCGGCGACGTCGGATTCTGTCACGGCCACACGTGGCCCTCTCGGGACGTCCTCGCCGCCG
Organism: Haloferax marinisediminis; assembly: GCF_009674585.1. Classification (NCBI taxonomy): domain Archaea; kingdom Methanobacteriati; phylum Methanobacteriota; class Halobacteria; order Halobacteriales; family Haloferacaceae; genus Haloferax; species Haloferax marinisediminis. The sequence goes on from NZ_WKJP01000001.1 coordinate 2,192,534, forward strand.
ACGTGGTCTGTTCGGCGCACGAACACCCGGCGGTCAGACTCGAAGACGAAGTCGGCGGGGCGCGAAAAGAGCGCGTCTGGCTCCGCGGGTCGCTCGTCCCGGACGTGTTCGCGGAACACTTCGACGTAGACGTTTCCGAACTGGAGTGGCACGACCCGGAGTTCGTGATGTTTCCGGCGTTCAACAACACCTCCGGTGGGACGTGGGTCAACGTCCCCGGTCAGGGATTCCTCTCACCGTTTCTGCCGGATGGACTCGTCGATGGTGAGGCGTACCTGTTGGACGGGACGCGGTTGGGTGACTATCGGCGGGTGTAGACTCACTACCCTCACGAACCTCCGCACACGATTTCCGGTCACCCCCGCCCCGAGCGGTGTGCTTAATCACCTCGAACGGTAACCTCGGGCGATGTCAGACGGCGAGGCCGCCGCTGGGATGGACGCGTTTACGACGCTCTCGTCACCCGTCCGTGCGGCGCTCTCGGAACGTGGATTCACGACACCGACAGAGCCACAGCGTCGGGCGATTCCACCGCTGGCCGATGGAAAAAACGGGCTCATCATCGCACCGACCGGAACCGGAAAGACGGAGACGGCGATGTTGCCTGTTTTCTCGGCCATCAGTGAGGCCGAGGACCGGTTCGGTATCTCTGCACTCTACATCACGCCGCTTCGGGCGCTGAACCGCGACATGCGCGAGCGGCTCGACTGGTGGGGAGCGGTACTCGATATCGATATCGACGTTCGACACGGCGACACCACACAGTACCAGCGACAGAAGCAGGCGAACGACCCGCCGGACGTGCTGGTGACGACGCCCGAGACGTTGCAGGCGATGCTCACGGGGAAGAAGTTGCGGAAGGCCCTCTCCGACGTGCATCACGTCGTCGTCGACGAGGTTCACGAACTGGCCTCGGCCAAACGCGGGGCGCAGTTGACCATCGGATTAGAGCGTCTTCGGGAACTCGCGGGACCCTTCCAGCGAATCGGTCTCTCGGCAACTGTTGGGTCGCCCGCCGAAGTGGGGAAGTTCCTCACCGGGGACCGCGACTTCGAAATCATCGAAGTCGACGTGGACAACCGCGTGGAGTTCGACGTGGTCCGTCCCGAGGTGACGAAGGAAGACGAACGCCTCGCAGGCCGTCTCGCGACCGACCCCGAGATCGCGAGTCACGTCCGGACGATACGCGACATCGTCCAAAGCCACGAATCGGTGCTCGTCTTCGTCAACACCCGGCAGACTGCGGAAGCACTCGGGTCGCGGTTCAAGGCGCTCGACGATCCCATCGAAGTCCACCACGGGTCGCTCTCGAAAGACGTCCGTATCGACGTCGAAGACCGGTTCAAAAGCGGTGAGTTGGACGCGCTCATCTGTACGTCGTCGATGGAACTCGGCATCGACGTGGGCCGCGTCGACCACGTCGTCCAATACAACAGTCCCCGTGAAGTCTCCCGACTCCTCCAGCGAGTCGGCCGCGCTGGGCACCGACTCGGCGTCGTCTCCCGTGGGACCATCATCACTGACCACCCCGACGACACGATGGAGGCCCTCGCTATCGCCCGGCGGGCGGAGTCAGGGGCGGTCGAACCCGCCCGCGTACACCACGGCAGTCTCGACACCGTCGCCAACCAAATCGTCGGCGTCGTCATGGACTACGGCGACGTCTCTGCCCGGCGAACCTACGAAATCGTCACTCGGGCGTACCCGTTCCGTGACCTCTCTGAAGACGACTTCCGCGCCGTCGTCCGCGAACTCTCACAGAATCGATTGCTCTGGTTAGACGAAGACAAGGACCTCTTAGAGAAGTCGAGTGGGACGTGGCAGTACTTCTATGCGAACCTCTCGATGATTCCTGACGAGGAGACGTACGACGTCCACGACATCTCCTCACGGCGGCAAATCGGGACGCTCGACGAGAAGTTCGTCCTCAACTTCGCCTCGCCGGGCGCGACCTTCATCCAACGTGGTGAGATGTGGCGCGTCAACGACGTCGACGACGAGGAAGCACGAGTGAACGTCTCGCCAATCGAAGACCCCGGCGGCGAGGTGCCGTCGTGGGTCGGGTCCGAGATTCCAGTCCCCGCACCGGTCGCCGGCGAGGTGGGAGAACTCCGTGACGTGGCAGCACCGCAGTTCGAATCCGGGGCAGACCGAGACAGCGTCGCCCGCGACATCGCACAGCGGTATCCGACTGACGCGGCAACCGTGTCGACTGCGCTCGGCCCCATCGAACGACAGGTCGAGGCAGATGCGCCGATTCCGACCGCCACTCGCCTCGTCCTCGAAGGCTCACCGCGAAAGGTGACGCTGAACTCCTGTTACGGCCACCGGGTGAACGAGACGCTCGGCCGACTCCTCTCGGCGCTCATCGGCCAGCGAACCGGGTCGTCGGTCGGGATGGAAGTCGACCCGTACCGCGTCGAGTTCGACGTGCCGGGGAAGGTGAGTCCGACGACGTTCGCCGAGGTCCTTCGTGAGACGGACCCAGCGCACGTCGAGGCACTCCTCGAACTGGCGCTCAAGCGCTCCGACTCGCTGAAGTTCACGCTCGCGCAGGTCGCCGCGAAGTTCGGGGCGCTCAAACGCTGGCAGGGGAAGGGTCGCTTCGGCGGTGACCGACTGCTCGCCGCGCTCGAAGACACGCCAGTGTACGACGAGGCCGTCAGAGAGGTGTTCCACACCGATCTCGCCGTCGAGGAGACGGTCGAACTCCTCCGGCGAGTCCACGAGGGCGACGTAGAACTCGTCGTCGCCCGTGAACCGACGCCAATCGGGACCGGTGGCCGCGGGTCGGGAACCGACCTGCTCGTCCCAGAGAACGCCGACGCGAGCGTCATCCAGACGATTCGGGACCGGATTCAGAACGACCGGGTGTTGCTCGCGTGTCTCCACTGTAAGGAGTGGACGCGGAAGACGAAGGTCGAGCGCGTCAGGGACCCACCGGAGTGTCCGCAGTGTGGGGCGACGCGAATCGCCGCGCTGAACCCGTGGGACGAAGAGACGGTGAAGGCGGTTCGTGCCCCGGAGAAGGACGAAGAACAAGAGCGACTCACGAAACGCGCGTATCGCTCGGCGAGTCTGGTGCAGGCCCACGGCAAGAAAGCAGTCATCGCCCTCGCAGCGCGGGGCGTCGGCCCGCACAACGCGGCACGCATCATCAACAAACTCCGTGAAGACGAAGACGACTTCTACCGCGATATTCTCGAACGGGAGCGAGAGTACGCCCGGACGCAATCGTTCTGGGACTGATTCTGAGACCGATTACTCTGCGACCGCCCACTCGTCGAGAATCGCCGTTACGGCGGTTCTGAGCGCCTCGAAGTCCTGCATCGTGATGCCGTCCGTCGTGACGAACACGCCCATGTCTTCGACCGTGATGCGGACGAGGTAGCCGTTTTCGAACACGCGGATGGTGTACTGATAGTCGCCGAGTTCGGACCCGCGATAGGCATCCTGTGTCATCTTGAAGTCGTGCCACTCGTTTCCGATGAACGAGTTCAGGTCGGCCTCCTGTTCGAGGTCGCCGCGGAGGTACACTTGCAGGTAGTCGAATCGGTTGAAGTACGTCAGCGACCGCAGACTGTCACCAGCGGCCGTTCGACACGTCGAAATCAGCTTTTGCTGTGCTTCCTCGGGGAGCAGATTTGACATCAGTGTCCGGTGTGTGACCAACTACCAAATAGGCGGCGCCTCCGGCAGGCGACGTGTCAGTGGGCGTCGTCTCTTCGACGCGGTCGGTGCCGCCTGCCCGTCTCACTCCGACGAGTAAGCGTCGCGGTAGTCACGCTCTCGTCGAATGAGTTCCTCGACGCCGTATTCGAGGATGTCCGCCCCGAGCGACGTCGCGCGGTAGTAGGCGAACAACCCGTCTTCGTCAGCGCGAGTTCGTTTTCGCTTCTCCACGAGGCCGACGTCGACGAGTTTCCGGAGGTGGTAGTGGAGCGTGTTCGCCCGCACGTCGAGGGCGTCTTCCAGCTCTTTCGGACTTCGCTCGCCGAAATGGACCAACCGGTACAGGAGGGTAAATCGAGTTCTATCACCGAGTGCCGCCTGCATGTCGAGGTACTCGTCCAGCGTGAGGACGCTCGTCGACGGCAGTAACTCGGCGGGGTCTTCGGGCAGTCCGTCCGAGTCGACCGGTGAGTTCGTCGCCATCTCAGTTCGATAGATGCGGTAACTCGACTTAACAGTTCTTGAGTCGAACATCACTGAAAAGGCCGTTTTTTATATATGTGTTCGGTCAGTACGGCCTCACATGCGCGACTCCATCACACGAGACGACATTCGAGCGTCGCTCGGACGCACCACCTACGACCGGTTTCTCGTCTACGTGATGGGTCCCTACAAATCGTTCAACCTGAACTACGTCCTCTCGGAGCAGGAACTGAGAGACATCGACATCGAGGACCTTCCGGGGCCGATTCGGCGGTTGTTCGCCGCACGCGACGACATCGACGACGCGCTCGCCCTCCTTCGCAGACTCCAAGGGTCACTGCGTGCCGACCCGGGCGTGAACGCGTTCCTCGCCGTCGATGTGGATATCGACACCGACGAAGTCGACGCCGCGACACAGAGCATCGCCTTCGCGCGGGCGAGCAACGCAACCGTGTTCGTCCTCCCCTTCCTCGGGCACAACTTCGGCGTCGGCGAAGAAGCAGGGTCGGTCCTCGAACGCCTCTCTGAGACGCACGGCGACCGAATCGTCTTCGTCCACGAAGCCTCGGTCACGAGTGAGATGATTCGTGCGGCACGAGCGCGCTGGGACCTCCGCGTGGAGACGTACGACGACGAAGCAGAGCTACGCAAACGAATCCGCCTCTTCGTCGCCGACGTGATGAACCGGGAACTCTACGGAGAGTTGGAGCGACTCGACTAGATTGCTCATCGCTACCAACTAGCTCATCACACTTTTTTGACATTCTCACGAATTGTACGTCGTCATGCCCGACGATGCGCTCGGACAGGCGATGCTCGACCGGATGCGCGGATGCGTTCGCGCGCAGTGTGTCTACCGTGACGGGGACGACGTTGGCGACGCCCACATCTACGAACACTATCTGGTCCCACAGGAGCGCTGGCCTGACGAGAAGTGGGAGTTCGTCGGCTCACTGCGGACTCCCATGCTAGATGTCGGCTGTGGCGCGGGTCAACACGCGCTCGCCGTCCAGGAACGCGGTGACGTGGTTGCCTTCGACGTGAGTCCGAACGCAGTTCGTACGGCACGGGAACGGGGCGTCGAGACGGTGTTCGTCGGGGATATGTTCGAACGCAGTCTCTGTACGAGCCAGTTCGAGACAGTTCTCGCAAATGGGACACAGACCGGACTCGTCTCCACTCTCGAGCACCTCGCCGACCTGTTGGTGTCGCTGGATTCGTGTACGACGTCGAAAGGAGAACTCGTCGTCGACTCGTACGACCCGACGCGAATCGTCCCCGACGAGTTTTTTGGGTACAGACCTGACCCACGGCCCGGACTCGCTCGTCGGACGTTCCACGTCGAATACGGTGGCTTGCGAGGACCTGACCTCGAATTTCTCCTGCTCTCACCGGACCGCCTCAGAACGGCCGCAGGTGCTGCGGGTCTGGACGTAGAGCACGTTCACTATCCCACCACCAAATCGAGTTACTACAGGGCACGAATCCGCTAACTTTCGGGGTTGTACTCGCCCTATTCCCACCGATTCGTCGCCTCGTTCCGTCGGGGAAGGAACGGGAGCAACAACGCGACGACGAACACGATGGCCGCGATGACGAGATAGGAAGGCGTCGTCAGGACGAGGACGACGAGTGAGAAAACCGACGCCTGTCCGGCGTTGACCGCCATCACCGCTGCCGAATCGTTGTTCATCAGCACGAGGAACATGAAGATGACCTCGGCGAACGCCACTCTGAGTCCCGCCTTCGTGAACCACCACCCCGCAGAGAGCGGACCGCCAGTGAGCGCATTCAACTCGCGTCGGACTTTTCGTCGCCACGCGGCGTTCATGACACACCACTGTTGCATGTGAACATGACACGTGATTGGTCGGCAGAGAAGATAGTTTTCGCTGTCAGGAGAGCGTCGGTGAGACCGACCCGAGCGCCGCGTTGAAGTGGTCGCGTGTGATGCGAATCTCGTCTGCGTGCTCGTTTGCAGTCGTCCCTTCGTAGGCGTCGGCGACATCTTGGATGGCCCTGAGTGCGGCCTCCCGGCAGACTGCGGCGACGTCTGCGCCAGTGTAGCCGTCCATGTGAGCGGCCACGTCGTTCAGGTCGACATCGGAACTGAGGGGCTTGTCTCGGACGTGAACGTCGAGAATCGCCCGACGCGCCTCGATGTCGGGTGCAGGAACTTCGACGTGTGTCTCCAGTCGCCCGGGGCGGAGGAGCGCCGGGTCGAGGGCGTCACGCCGGTTCGTCGCCGCGAGGACGACGAGGTTCGGGTTGTCCGCGGCGTTGTCCATCTCGGTCAGGAGTTGCGAGACCACGCGTTCGGTGACGCCGGAGTCAGACCCCATCGAGTCTCGGTTCGTCGCGAGCGCGTCTATCTCGTCGAAGAAGAGGATGCTCGGCGCGGCCTGTCGGGCACGGTCGAACACCTCGCGGACGGACTTCTCAGACTCGCCGACGTAGCGGTCGAGGAGTTCCGGCCCTGCGACGTGGATGAAGTTGACCTCGCTTTCGGCCGCAATCGCGCGGGCGAGGAGCGTCTTTCCTGTTCCCGGTGGGCCGTAGAGGAGGAGGCCTGTCGGCGGGTCCGTCGCTGCCGCTTCGAAGAGTGGTGCGTAGGTCAACGGCCACGTGACGGCGCGTTCGAGCGTCCGTTTCACGTCGTCGAGGCCGCCGACGGCCTCGAAGCCCTTCGTCGGTTGTTCGGCGACGTACTCACGCATCGCAGAGGGTTCGACCGACGCCATCGCCGACTCGAAGTCGCCCCGCGTCACCGTCAGGTCGGCGACCGAAACGCCGTCACCGGACCGACGGGAGCGACGAAGTGCAGTCATGGCTGCCTCTTTCGCCAGCGATTCGAGGTCAGCACCGACGAATCCGTGTGTCCGCGAGGCGAGTCGGTCGATGTCGACGTCGTCTGCCAGCGGCATCTGGCGGGTGTGCACGTCGAGAATCTCACGTCGGCCGGCCACGTTCGGGACGCCAATCTCTATCTCGCGGTCGAATCGTCCACCGCGGCGGAGCGCCGGGTCGAGGCTATCGACGCGGTTCGTCGCGCCGATGACGACCACGTCTCCACGGGCGTCGAGGCCGTCCATGAGCGAGAGAAGTTGTCCGACGATGCGATTTTCGACGTCTCCCGCGTCGTCACGTTTCGACGCAATCGAGTCGATTTCGTCGAAGAAGATGATGCTCGGCGAGCGCTCGCGAGCCTCTTTGAACACCTCTCGGAGTTTCTCTTCGGACTCGCCTTTGTACTTCGAGAGCACTTCGGGCCCCGAAATCGTGATGAACGTCGCGTCGACTTCGTTGGCGACGGCTTTCGCGATGAGCGTCTTTCCGGTCCCCGGCGGGCCATGGAGGAGCACGCCTTTCGGCGGTTCGATGCCGAGGTGAGCGAATACCTCCGGTTCCGAAAGTGGGAGTTCTATCATCTCCCGGACGAGGTCGAGTTCGTTGTCGAGGCCACCGATGTCTTCGTAGGTCACGCCCGTCGCGCGCCCCTGGCTCCCCTCACCATCGCTGCCCGTCATACTCTTCACGGCATCTCGAACTGCCTCACTCGCACCTTTCGACTCTGTCGCGGTCACAGAGACCTTCGTGGCGTCGGTGACGCGAACGACACCGCTCGGTTTGGTCTCGCTCACGACGAGGGCGGCACCGCCGAGGCGCTCGACACGAACGCGGTCACCTGCCCGTAGGGGCCGATTCCGAATCTCGGATTTCACCACCTCTTCGATGGTCTCGCGGCTAACGCTAGTTCGCTCGAACGCGCTGGGCCCGGCGAGTGTCACCGCCGTGGCGTCGTCGACGTCTATCTTCTGGACGCGGACGGTGTCCCCGATTTTCACGCCAGCGTTCGCTCGCGTGTCGGCATCGACGAGAATCTCGCCGGCGTCGGCGCCGGGGCGAGCAGGCCACATCTTCGCGACTGTCTCGCGAGTCCCTTCGATGACCACTGTCTCGCCGCTCAACACGCTGAGTTCCCGGCGTGCAGTCTCCGGGAGGCGGGCGATGCCGCGACCCGCGTCGCGTTTTTCAGCGGCGCGGACCACGAGTGTCACCCCGTCTTCGGTCATAGCAGTGGTTTCGGCACCACGAGCCTTGAGGGTTCGCCCGGGGTAACCGTTTTCCGGACTCGTGTGATAGCTCTACACATGGTGACCACGACGAAAAAAGACGGTGAGACGTGGTTCCAGTGTGAAGAGTGCGGGATGCTGTTCGACGTCGAAGTCGACGCAAAAGCACACGAAGAGAACTGCGACACGGATAGCCCGTCGTACCTGCAGTAAGTCGCCCACGGGAGGACGTGGGAGTCTGCTGTGGGGAGACTACTCGGGGTCGTGTTCGGCGGCGATTCGCTCTGCGTGTTCGAGGGACGTCGCTCGCTCCCATCGGACGCGCTCGCCATCGCCGTAGGCGAGTACTTCTTTCAACTCGTCACGGAGGACGCCCACGCCGCGGCCGACGAGTTCGCCATCTGCGTCACCGAGTTCGTAGTAGCCGTAGGCTTCTGGCGCCTTCCCAATCGTCTGCTTCTCCAGTGGCTCCCATCGTTTCCGGAGCATCACTCAGAGACGAACTCGTAGGCGTTCTCGCTCCAATCGTCTTCGACGAAGACGAACACACGGCCACGAGCGACGTCTGGCTCCGCCTCGATTTCGAATCGGTGGCCGGGAAGGCGACGGACGACGACGCCGGGGAACAGTTCTTCTTCTTCGCCTTCGGCGAGGATGACGCGGCCGACACCGCTCGATTCGAGCACGTCGTCGTGCGTCTTGAGGTCGTTTACGTACATCATCACACCTTCCGTCTCGGTCGGGTCGGTGACGAGGACGTGGACTTCCTTTCCGGGCGGCGTGTTCAGCGTGCCCGTGGTTGCCTCGGGGACGCCTCGGTAGACTGTCGACCGATTGTCGATGTACTCCACTTCGACGCCGTAGTCGTGGAGTTCGATGCCGAGGGTACTCGGGGCGATATCGTTCCGGGCGCTCATACCACGCGATAACGCCGGAACGGTGAAAAGGAACGCGATACCGCCCATCGAACTGGTGGCGATGTGCCGCCCGCAACTGACTCGGAGTCGGCAGAGAGACCACCAGCCAACACCGGTTGATATGGCACCGACCGCCACTTCTTTCTCTCCGCTCGTTTCGGTAGAGGTATGCACGGCCGAGCCACCGCCCTCGGAGCGGGAACTGTCTTGAACGCCCTCGCGACGGGCACTGGCTCCGCGTTCGCTATCGACGCAGAGACCACCGCGACGGTCGAGTTAGACGAATCGGACCGCGTTCGCGGGACCATCGCGGAGGCACCAGACGCCGACACGCGACTCATCGAGCGCTGCGTCGAACTCGTCGTCGAGGAGTTCGGTGACGGCGAAGCCGGGGCTGTCGAGACGGAAAGCGACGTGCCGATGGCCGCTGGCCTCAAGAGTTCCAGCGCTGCCGCAAACGCGACGATTCTCGCCGCACTCGACGCAGTCGGTGCTTCGGTCGGCCCCGCACCGGACGACGACATCTCCCGTATCGACGCCTGCCGACTCGGTGTCCGCGCGGCCCGTGAAGTGGGCGTCACTGTCACCGGAGCGTTCGACGACGCCGCCGCCTCGATGCTCGGTGGGGTCGTCGTCACCGACAACACAGAAGACGAACTCGTCGTCCGCGACGAAGTCGACTGGGACGTTCTCGTGTGGACGCCGCCGGAACGCGCCTACAGCGCCGACGCCGACGTCTCTCGGTGTGAAGACGTCGCGTCGATGGCCAACCTCGTCGCCGAACTCGCCCTCGAAGGACGCTACGCCGAAGCCATGACTGTCAACGGCCTCGCCTTCTCGGCCGCGCTGGACTTCCCGACCGACCCTGCCGTCGAAGCGATGCCCATCGCCGACGGCGTCTCGCTCTCTGGAACCGGGCCGAGCGTCGTCGCAGTCGGCGACCGTGACGACCTCGAAGCGGTCAAGCGACGGTGGGACGCCCGCGACGGCGAGACACGACTGACCACCACCCGAACAGACGGAGCACGAATCCTATGACAGACGACACTGCAGACGAAACCGAATCGATTCAGGACATGACTCTCGACGAACTCCGCGAGGAAATCGAAGACATCGACCGCGGCATCGTCGAACTCATCGCGCGGCGAACCTACGTCGCCGACGCGGTTGCGCAGGTCAAAGCCGAACAGAACCTGCCGACGACAGACGAGTCCCAAGAAGAGCGCGTGATGGAACGCGCCGGTGAGAACGCCGACCACTTCGAAGTGGATTCGAACCTCGTGAAGGCAATCTTCCGGTTGCTCATCGAGATAAACAAGGCTGAGCAGCGGCAGAATCGGTAGCTACGCTATCGGGCTGCTGTCGGTGGTTCACCCCCACCACGAACCAACGTCTTCGCTCCCGAGTAGCCCACGACAGCAATCGTACTCACCGCGAGAAGCACGACGAACGCGAGACTCGCCGGGTCGGAGTCGAGGACGGGGAACATCACCTGCGACCAGTTGAACGACGCGTGAAAGAGGAGCGCCGGCAAGAGACTCCCGTTCGTGTTGTTGTACACCCACGTCATGAGGACAGACAGGAGTGTAATCGAGACGGCGAACCCGACGAACGGATTCCGGTAGTAAATCGTCTCGCTCGGGATGTAGAACAGGGGCAGATGCCACACAGCCCAGACCAGTCCGACGACGACACCACTCCAGAGCGCACCGAGTCGGTTCTGGAGTGAATCGAGGAGGACGCCGCGCCACCCGAACTCTTCTTGAATCGGTCCGCCGAGCAGGAGGACGACCACGAACGCGATTGGGAGCACGACCAGGTTTCCCGCCCACGGAAACGACGGCGTCGTTCCAGTGACGAATGCAACACCGAGTGAGACGGCGATTATCGCGGGAGTAAAGAGCACCGTGAAGACGAGCCATCGGTTCGGGTAGTCGAGTTGGATTGCACGCCTCGCGAGGCGTCGAGCGCCCGAAAGCCCGCCAGTGTAGACGACGATGACGAACGCAGCGACAGTTGGCCCAAACGCGCCCAGTTCTGGAAGGTCAGGAACTGTTTGAACGAGTCCTGCCGCCGCAATCGCCTCTGGAATCCAGAACGCCCAGGACCACCCAAACGTGAGAACGAGAAAGAGACCGACTCGCCGCCACCCGCCCGCAGCGCGGGTATTTGGCTGCTGTCCTCGATTCATACACCCCTCGTCTCACTCCAACGATATGTAGACACGCCCAGTACTGGACGGATGCGGTCATTTTACAGACCTGTTCTCCCACGTCACACTCCCGACACACAGACCATCACGATTAAAAATGTAGGTTTATTTGGGTTGACACGGCGAATGCACTAGCGATGCTATGGCAACTGCTAGCACACCGATTGACGACAGTATAGTCTCTGAACTAGAAACGCAGTTCCGTGGGACGTTGCTTCAACCCACAGAAGCAGGCTACGACGAAGCACGAAACATCTGGAACGCGATGATCGACCGCCGTCCGGCGCTCATTGCACAGTGCGCAGGTGTTGCAGACGTGAGGGCTGCAGTCGACTTCGCGCGCACGAACGACCTACTCGTCTCGGTGAAAGGAGCGGGGCACAACATCGCCGGGAACGCCATCAATGACGACGGCCTCGTCATCGACCTCTCACCGATGAAGTCGGTGCGAGTCGACCCCGAGGCGAAGACCGCACGAGTCGAACCGGGCGTGATTCTCTCCGAGTTAGACCACGAAACACAGGCGTTTGGCCTCGCGACGCCGGTCGGATACAATTCGACGACTGGTATCTCTGGACTCACGCTGGGTGGTGGGTTCGGGTGGCTCTCACGGAAGTATGGACTGACTGCGGACAACCTCCGCTCGGTCGATATCGTCACTGCAGACGGCGAACTTCGACACGCCAGCGAGTCCGAAAACGAGGACCTGTTCTGGGCAGTTCGCGGCGGCAGCGGCAACTTCGGTATCGTCACCTCGTTCGAGTTCGACCTCCACGCAGTCGGACCCGAGGTGCTGTCTGGACTCATCGTCCACCCGTTCGATGATGCCGCAGACGTCCTGCGTGCGTACCGCGAATACGTTGCGACTGTTCCCGACGACGTGACCGCGTGGATGGTCTTCCGACACGCACCGCCGCTCGAATTCATCCCTGAGGAGTGGCACGGAAAGATGGTCCTCATCCTCGCGGCGTTCTACGCGGGTTCGATGTCCGACGGCGAAGAGGCGCTCAAACCGTTACGCGAGATTGGGTCGCCCATCGTCGACGTGATTGGACCACACCCGTACGAAGGGTGGCAACAGGCGTTCGACGGACTCCTCGGCCCCGGTGCCCGAAACTACTGGAAGTCACACAACTTCGAAGAGATTACCGACGGCATGATAGACACGTTCGTCGAGTACGCGGCGTCGATGCCGACACCGCTCAGTGAGATTGCAGTCGCCCAACTCGGCGGTGCAATCAACCACGTCTCGGTCGAGGAAACAGCGTACCCCCACCGCGACGCCGAGTTCCTGATGAACCTCCACACTCGCTGGGAAGACCCAGCCCAAGACGACGAGTGCATCGCGTGGGCACGCGAGTGCTACGAGGCGATGAAACCCCACGCGACTGGTGGGGTCTACGTCAACTTCATCCCCGAAGACGTGGGTGAAGAACGAGCAGCGTACCGCGAGAACTACGACCGACTCGTCGAAATCAAGAAGACGTACGACCCGGAGAACCTGTTCCGGATGAACCAGAACGTCACACCGACATCGTAGTCGCGGTGAAACGGCTTTTTTCGGGAGAGACAGCGTTCGGCCCTCGTTTCGTGGGCGACAGCATCACGGTCACGTTCGTCTGAGAACCATCTCTGCTCCCGCCGGTATTTCCATACTGGTGGAGTTCCATACTATGGGTGGAATGGTCAAAAGACAAGCCGAAACGACGTGGCAAGGTGGAAAAGATGGGAGCGGTGACTTCAGCACCGAGAGCGGACAGGTCGAAGGAACGTTCACGTTCCCGACTCGCTTCGAGGACGAACCGGGGACGAACCCCGAAGAGGTCATCGGCGCAGCACACTCTGGATGTTTCTGCATGCAACTGACGGCGCTTCTCGAAGGAGAAGGCTATACGGCAACCGAACTCCACGCTGTGGCAGATGTCCACCTCAGACCCGCAGACGGTGGTGGATTCGAGATTCCCCAAATCGAACTGACACTGGAAGCCGACATCCCAGACATCGACGAGGACACCTTCGAGGAGATTGCGCAGCAAGCCAAAGAGACCTGTCCGGTCTCGAAGGCACTGGCTGGCCCGGAGATTACGCTCGACGCGACGCTCCTGAGCTAACTCCGTCGCACAGAACCGACACCGATATTTTTCCGACGACGACCCCACAGAGAGTGGCACCTCTACAGAACGGTTTTACCGCACTGGTTCGTCGGGGGACGCAACGAGGTGACGCGTATTAACCACGACAACCGACGTTCTGTTGCAGGGTCTCGTTCTCGGTGTCTCGATCGCGGCACCGGTCGGCCCAATCGGCGTCCTCTGTATTCAGCGAACGCTTTCGAGGGGGAGACGCGCTGGCTTCGTCAGCGGACTCGGCGCGGCGTCCGCAGACGCCGTTTACGGAGTTATCGCCGGGTTCGGTATCACTGCGCTGTCGTCGATTCTCTTGGACTACCAGACGGGAATCAGGGTTGCTGGTGGACTGCTCTTGGTGTACCTCGGGGTGCAGTCGTTCCGGGCCGAACCCGCGGAGACTGCTGCGGCGACGACTGACTCCGAGCGCCTCGCTCACGACTACGGGTCGACGTTCCTGTTGACGATAACGAATCCCGTGACGATACTGGCGTTCGTCGGCATCTTCGCCGGATTGGGCGTCGGAACCTCCGGAAACTATCTCGACGCTGCCGTCCTCGTTGCTGGCGTCTTCACGGGGTCTGCACTCTGGTGGCTCGTCTTGAGCACCGGTGTGAGCCTCTTCAGAACGCGATTCACGCGGCCAGTGATGCGCCGAGTGAACCAACTCGCCGGAGTCGTCATCGCGGGGTTCGGAGTGCTCGCGCTGTGGAGTGCAGTGTAGTGATTCTCGTCTTGCGCTGACGTGGCGGCCTCGAAGACCAGTACAGCGGTCCCACACCTACAGCGGTATCTCACTATATCGGGACCCCACCGACAGTGGCACCCCACCAATCGTCGAGTGCTATCGGTGTACTTCGAACCAGTCGACGGCGAAGTCGACTATCGTCGGCTGGTTCACGAGTTTCGCCGTGCCCGCACCGACGGGCCCTTCGGTGAGACCGACTTCCGATTCGAAGTCTGCGCCGAGTTGCTCGAAGTCGTCGGAGTCGATGTCGATATCGTCGTACTCGAAGACGACTCGCTCACCGTCACGGAGAAGTGGAGCGGCCGACTGGATGCGTTCTTTCTCGAAGTCAGCACGGTACTCCGCGAGGTGGAGTGAGGTGTTGCGGTCGTGGCCGACACCGAGGAGTAACACGTGGCCATCGCGGTCGTAGACTCGCGCGAGCGGCGACTGTTCGCCGAGGCCGTCGTCGAGTCTGTGGTCGGCGACGACTTCGTCTGCTCCTGCACCCCACGCGGCGAAGGAAAACGTCGGATGGTCGCTCCGGACCACACCGGGATAGGCTCGGAAGCACTCAGGAATCGCACCCATCCCGCGCGTCGGCGTCACGTCGGGCCGGAACGGCGGCATCGTCTCGCGAATCGTCTCGACCCAGTCGTCCGGAACTGGTGGATTCTCCCACCCTGCTGGGTCTGTGTACTGGCCGCTGTGAGTGGGCATCACGAGCGTGCCGTCGTCGGTGAGTACCGCCTGCAACGCGTCCACGACGGCCTGTGGGCCGCCAACGACCCAGCCGAGCGAACTCAACGATGAGTGGACGAGGAGGGTGTCGCCGGCGTCGATGCCGAGGCGACGGAAATCCGAAGCGAGCGACGAGACCGTGTTCGGTTCGTCTGCGGCTTCGATAGCATCTGCTTCAGGCATGCGAAATCTGACACGTGGGGTCTGTTTCAATGTTCTCCTCGCCTGTTCGGGCCTCGGCGATAGCTCTCACAGAACTCGCGACCTCTTCCTCGAAAAACCGCCGTTCGGGAGCACGGACAGACTCACCGTGAGTCGCCTTATGCCTCGAACAACTGCTGGAACAGCGCCGTATCCGTGTTGTTCACGCACTTGCTGATCTTGCCGTCTTTCATGTCGATGATGTGTGCGAACGGGACTGCAAGGCGGGTGCCAGTTCCTTTCGCTGTCCCGGTTAGCTTCCCCACGACGACGACTGTGTCTCCGCCATCGATGAAGCGCTCTGGTTTGGCCGCGACCTCGTCCATCGCATCCAGCGTTGGCATGAAGATGTCGTTCAAGACGGCGTCGGGGCCGCGGTGCGTTCCACCGCCCAATCCACCTTCCGGTTCGACCCACTCGATATCGTCTGCGAACGTGGACACGACGGTCTCCAGGTCTCCCTCGTTGTACGCCTCGTACGCGTCTTCGAGTATCTCTACATTCGCCCGTTTGCTAATTGCTGCCATATGCCACACCCATATGACTCTACGACTCTCTGGAGAATATAGATACAATGATATATGTTAGCATTGCACTGCTGCAAAACGTGTGATACGGCGTTCGAGAGCGGTGTTTGAGAGTGAAGTTTGAAAGCGATGCTCGAGAGCGTCGTCTGCGGGTCGAAACGAATATTTGGCAGTGGTCTGTCATGCGTGTCGTGCAAACGGTCTCGGCTCGCGCTGCCCTCCGCTACGCCACCGAAGACAGCATGGTCGCACTCTATGGGGTCGTCTTCGGTGGATGGCTGCTCGTGACGGTCGCTGGATTCGCGTTCAACAGCGACACGCTCGGGATGATGTTCGTCGCTGGAGTGCTCGCCTTCCTCGCGGGAGGACTCGCAGTCGCCACTGGACTCGTCGCAATTGCGTACAAAGTCGTGGTCGACAGTCGAACCGCCTGAGTCGGGAAAATCGTTCGACGCGGCTCAGTCGAGATAGGCCTCTGTGAGCCCGTCGAGTGCTTCGTGGTGGTGTGTCGTGTGCGGCGCAGTTAGCGGCGAGACCGAAATCTTGCCATCGACGACGGCGCGACGGTCGGTCCCCTCGGGGTCGGGAATGTCACCGGTGCTCATCCGCTCCCAGACACGGTCGTGGAGTCTCACGGTCCCGTTGTCGTAACTCGCGGTCATGTCGTACATCTCCGAGGGGTAGGTAACTTCCATGTCCGCAGGTTCGCCGCTCGGCTCGGCCATCGGCGCGTTGACGTTCAGGTAATCACACTGCTCGAACACGCCTGCGGGTTCGGCGTGCTTGACGAGGTAGGACGCCGCACGCGTCGCGTCACGGTAGTCGCCTGGGTCAGTCGCCTTCTCGTGCCACGGAACGTCGCCGCCCGGTGGGACGTACATCGAGAGAGCGATTGCAGGAACGTCGAAGAACGCCGCTTCGACGGCGGCGCTGACGGTTCCCGACCGACCGAGGACGTACGCGCCGATGTTGGCGCCTTTGTTGATGCCGGAGACGACCATGTCGACGTCGGGACAGAGGGCTTCCAACCCAGCGACTGTACAGTCGGCGGGCGTTCCCTCCAGTGCGTACCCGAGTTCGTGTTCGGCGACCACGGCGTCGGTCGACATCTTGCGGCCGACTGCACTCTGGTCGGTCGCTGGCGCGACGGCAGTCACGTCGGCGAACTCTGAGAGGGTATCGTAGAGTGCTTTGAATCCAACACTCTCGATACCATCGTCGTTCGTGAGGAGGATGGCGGGTTCGCTCATGTCTTGGACTCCGGAGGGAGCGCGCAAAAAGCCACCCGTCGAACCTAGTCCAGTTTCCGCGCTCGGCGTCTCGCTTACGCCACTCTGTCGACGATCGTCTCTCCGTCGACGACGAGGTTGTAGGCTTCTTCGTCGTCGTTCCACAGCGCGAGGACGTTCTCGAAGGCCAGTACGTCCCCGTACGCTGCGTCTTCGAGGTCGGCGTTCAGGACCGTCGGATTGGTTCGGACGGCGTAGTGGTCGACTGCTTGACTGCCGTCACCGATTTTGAACAGGTGGTTGCCCCCCTCCGAGAGGTTGTGGCTCAGTTTCACCGCGAGGAGGTCGATACGGTTCGTGACGTGCAGGTCCATCTCCGCCATCTTGGCGAACCGTGACGCGTTTGCACGGATACCGAGGCGACGCTTCCCATCGGTTCTGAGGATACTGTAGGAGTACTGCACGTCCACGTTGACGAACGTTCCTTCGTCCTCCTCGGCGTCACGTCCCTCGTCGAGCCGGCGTTGGAACCCCGGTACGTCGAGGTCCGGTTTGACGTCGAACGACCAGCCCCGGTCCGAGGGCGCATAGCCGTCCCAGAGGCGCAGCGTCGGCGAGTAAACCGTCACGTCGCCGTCGACGGGTGTGACCTCGCGTTCGACTTCTCGGAGACCGATGCTCGTGTTCCGGTCGGCGGGTGCGATGGCGACGACGGCTCCGTCGTCGGCGAGGACGTCGAGGTACTTCCGGACGACTGCGGTGGGGTCGTCGAGTTCACTCAGGACGCTCGCGAAGACGACGAGGTCGTACTCACCCTCCGGCTCGAACGCCTCTGCCGTCTCGTCGTGGATGGTCGTTCGGAAGTTCCGACGCGTCTCGCCGAGCATTCGTTCGAGCACGTCGGCGGAGGCGCTCGGTTCGACCGCGTGGTAGTCGACGAGTGAGTCGTCTGGGAGGTAGTCGTGGAGGCCGAGGGCCGGGCCACCGGTTCCTGCACCGACGTCGAGGACACGCAATCGACGTGAGAGCAGGCCGGTTTCCGCGATATCGTCGAGGACGTAGCCGACGGCGGCGTAGTAGTCCGGGAGGTGGTAGATGGCGTACCCGAGTGCGGCGTCGTCGTCGTACTCGACGGGATTTCCGCGATAGTAGTCTTCTTTCAACTGGCGGACGCGCTGGCGGAGGCGGTCGCCGGAGTCGCCGACGTGCCAGTTCGCGCCGTAGCGTTGGATGAGGAGGTCTTCGAGGGCGAACGAGTAGTCACCGGGGAACTGCGTTGGCGACCATCCCGGTGGCGTCACGTCGTCTTCGTTCGCCGGGACGAACGTTCCGTCGTCCTGCTCGAAGAGGCCAAGGTCGTAGGCTTCCTCGCGGAGCGTCTGTTTGACGACTGCTGGGTGTGGCGCGCCGTCGATGTACTCGGCAATCTCTTCGGGGTCGATTGGGCGGACGTTTCTGAGGTACTTCGCGTTGTCGCGGACAGCGTCTCTATCTATCATCGTAGGTCAAATCTGGAAGATGTCGGCAGAGCGTCTCGGGGCCACTCTCTGCACGAGTTGGTCGCGTCTACCCTCTCTCATCGCTCGGTAGGGTCGTGGTTGTCGGTCTCGTCCCGCCCGCGAGCGACGGTGCGGTAGAGCGCGGCGAACTCCTCGGGGTCGGCCATCGCCAGTTCCTGTGCAGCGTCAGCGACGCGGTCGGTTCCGTCGCCAAAGGCTGACTGAATGTCGCCGTACACACGGGGTGTCCCCCCCGAGACCGACGAGACGAGTTCGTCGAGCGCGGCGGAGATGGGCGTCGCGAACTCGTCGCGGACGTCGTCGGCCGCGAGGCCGAACGCGAGGACCGCGGCGTGGGCCGCCGCTTGTACCGTCTCCATCGCCGTATCGTGTTCGTCCGGCGTCGTCTCGAACACGTGGTTGCCAGCGGCAGCGAGGTCTGTCACGATGTCGTCACTGAATGGTCCCGCTTCGTCGACGACGGCAGCGACGTTCCCCGGCGCGTTCTGTGGAGCGAACAGCGGGTGGAGACTGAGTCGTTCGCGGTCCGGGAGGTGTTCGCGCATCGCCGACACGGGGGCAGCCATCGACCCCGTTACGTCGCACATCGCGTTCTCTGCACGGTGGGCGTTAGCTTCGACGGCGTCGGCCGCGAGACTCATCGGAACCGCCAGACAGACGACGTCGAACTGCTCGTCGCCGTCCAGTGGAACGGCGCGGCCACCGAGTTCGTCGGCCGCAGCGACTGCTGCTTCTGGGTTCGCATCTGCGAACGCGAGGTCAGCGTCGACCGTCCTGCCGAACCAGCGACCCATCGCACCGGCGCCGACGACGAGCAGTTTCATCGGTACGGTGTGGACGCGGACCGCCCAAAAGAGAATCGGTGCCGGCGGACTCCGCGAACGGGGTGTCCCGGACGCACTGTCCGCGAACTCCGAGTGAACACCCGACCGGGCAAACGTCGGTGAACGCACTCCCCGTGTACGAACCATCAAGTGGCCGTTTGACAATGTGATTCTATGGCATTCGATGATGTTGATTTCGAGGGGCGGACGGCCTTCATCACAGGAACCAGTCGAGGGATCGGGAAGGCAATCGCACTCGACCTGGCCGACCGAGGTGCGAACGTCGTCTCGACGGGCAAGACCGTCGAGGGGCGCGACGACCTCCCAGGAACCATCGTGGAGACGACTGAGGAGATTCGTGAGCGCGGTGGCAACTCTATCTGGTGTCAACTCGACGTTCGGGACGACGACTCCGTCCAGGCAGCGATAGACGAGACGGTCGACGCGTTCGGCGGCATCGACTTCGTCGTCAACAACGCGGGCGCGATTCACATCGCGAACTTCGAGAACACGCCACCGAAGCGGTTCGACCTCCTCGTGGACGTGAACGCCCGCGGCGCGTACGCGACGACCCACGCCGCGCTTCCACACCTCCGCGAGAGCGACCACGCACACGTCGTCACGTTCTCACCACCGATGCCTGCCCGTCCCGCACCCGGGAAGATTGCGTACGCGCTCTCGAAGTACGGGATGACCTTCATCGCACAGTCGCTCGCACAGGAACTCGAACGAGACGAAATCGGCGTGAACGCACTCTGGCCCGTTGCGGCAATCGAGTCAGAGGCGACGCGTCACTTCGGGATGGGAACGCCCGAAGACTGGCGAACCCCGCAGATTATGTGTGACGCCCTGACCGAACTGTTCTCCCGCGACCCGACGGACTGCACGGGCAACGCCTTCTACGACGAAGAGATTCTGGAAGACGCCGGTGTCGAGGACTTCTCCTCGTACGCCGTCGTCGAGGGAACAGACCCCGGTCCGATGTCTGCGCAACTGTTCGACCCCGACTACGAACGGTAACTCCGCTTAGTATCGGAGTTGAGAGTTGGGCCCAGAGGTTTATGTGTGTGAACGCTAGACCACGGTCAATGAGTTTTCGCGTCACGCACGTTCCGGAACCACTGCTCACGACGCGATATTTTACTGAATCGGCAATTAGACTTATATCCCATTGGGGTTTCGCCTAGCGCATGGAATTCCCTCGCCTGCCGTCCCGAGATACGAACGGCCAGAAGGTCGTTCTCCCCGACGACCTCGAGGGTGAACAGACGCTCGTGCTCATCAGTTTCGACCGCCGCCAGCAGTCGCTCGTGGGGTCGTGGCGAGGGTTTGCAAAAGAACTCTGTGAGACCTACAACCACTTCGGATACTACGAACTGCTCGTGCTCGGCGGCCGAAGCGGGATGATGCCGCCGCTCGCAGGCGGTGGGATGTCACCCGGTGCCGCTCGCAGCCGACCGCACGAGAACGCACTCGTCACACGTGTGAACAAGACCGCACTCCAGCGCCGCCTTGGACTCCTCGGGGAAGGGAACATCTACGCACTTCTCATCGAAGACGGAAGCGTCGTCAGACAGGCCGCCGGCGTTCTCACGCCTGAGACCGCCGACGCGCTCGAAAACCTCCTGAAGCAGTGGCGCGACGTCAACTCCGGATGGACAGACGCCTCGGGAGTCGACCCGACCACCGGCGGCAGCGCACTCGACAGCTAATCAGCGATTCGGTCCCGGGGAAGGCCGTGCAGTCTCTTATTCGACGACGAGTTCGACTGGGTAGTCGGTGAGGTTCTCGTAGCCGTCTTCGGTGACGACGACCATGTCCTCGATTCTGACCCCACCGATTTCTGGGTCGTACAGGCCGGGTTCGATAGTGATGACGTGGCCCGGTTTCAGTTCCTCGCCGTTCTGACTCACGCGTGGGAGTTCGTGTACGTCGAGGCCGACGCCGTGGCCCGTGCTGTGGATGAACCCAGTCTCGGCCGACTGGTCGGCGCGGAGCGTGTTCTCGCCGGCCGCTTCGTACACGTCACAGACTGCGTCGTGGACGTCTTCGCCGGTTGCACCCGGTTCGACGGCGTCGAGGGCGGCGTTGAACGCTTCTTCTGTGAGGTCGAACCACTCGCGAACCTCCTCGGTCGGTTCGCCCTTCACGAACGTCCGGGTCATGTCGCCGTTGTACTTCGTCGCCTTGTTGCGCGGGAAGATGTCGATGATGATGGCTTCGTTGGCGGAGAGTGGGCCACTTCCGCGGTTGTGCGGGTCGGCGGCGTCGGCACCGCACGCGACGATGGTCTCGTTGAGGGCGCACCCGTGGCGGAGGAGCGTGACCTCGATTTCTTCTTTCACGCGCTCGCTCGTCAGCGGTTCACCCTCGTAGCGGAGGGTGCCGTCGTCGGCCACGTCGGCGGCGCGAATGAGGTCTTCCGCAGCGTGCATCGACGCCTGCGTTGCCTTCTGCGCGTCGTGGATGTGGTCGATTTCGTCGTCGTCCTTCACGGCGCGAATCGTCGTCAGCACGTCGTCCGTTTCCCCTTCGATGGAGACGCCTTCGTCGCGGAGGGCGTCGGCGGTGGCGAGTGGGAAGTCGTCTGGGGCCGCGAGCGACGCGACGTCGTGGTCGGCCAGGAATTCGGCGAGCACTTTCGCCTTCCCGACGACCGGGCCGTATTCGGTGTACTTCTCCATGTAGTCGTAGTCGGAGAGTCGCGAGACGGTGTCCGCACGACTCTCCTTTTTGGCACGTCCGTATTCGAGGGTAGAGACGAGAAGGTGGGTCCCCTCGGGCGTATACAACGTCGTGTACGGGTCCGGTGCGTCGAATCCAGAGAGGTACAACTGGTTCGAGTCACTGCCGTCAGCGGAGATGAGATAGCCGTCGAAGTCGTCGCCGAGGAACTCGGCCAGCGGTGAGAAATCTGGTTCCATATGCCGGGGTTCGCCCGGTCGGTAGTAAAGCCCTCGCGTCGCGGACGGCGGTTTCCGGTTTCGGTCCCCAGTGCATCGCATCGGGCAGACGACAGTCTCCGAGTCTACCGCGGGAACTCGCCACGGACGACGTCTGCGAGTTCTTCGAGTTCTCTCGAGAGGTGACACAGCAGGTCGTCCAGCGTGACGATGCCGACGAGGTCGCCGTCGGCCATGACGGGGATTCGGCGAACACCCTCGTCGTGCATCTTGTCGACGACTTCGGTGATGCCATCGTCGGGGGCCACACAGAACACGTTCGTCGAGAAGATGTCGTTGGCTACGAGGTCACCGACCGGTCGGTCTCCGGCGAGTCCGTAGACGACGAGGTCACGGTCAGTCAGCAACCCCGCGACGACTCCTTTTCCGTCGACGACGACCACGCTCCCGACGCGTTCGTCTCGCATCGTTCGAGCGACGTCGACGATGGGTGTTTCGACTTCGACAGTGACGACGTCCGTGTGGGCGATATCCTTGACGAGCATACCTGTGATTCGTTCGGTGAGGCCAAAGGAATACTCGTGATTCTAACGACTCGGGAACACCTGTCGTTGTCCTACTCGGGTGTGCGTGGTGGGTCATTCCTGCTCGCCGATGAGCGGGAGAACGTCGCCGCGTCCGGTACCCTGATACTACGTCCTCACGACGCCCGCGTATGGACGTTCACATCTCGCCGTCTCGGGTTCGGGGTCGAATCCGAGCGCCGCCGTCGAAGAGTTACACACACCGTGCGCTCCTCGCCGCAGGGTACAGTGACGAGGCAGTCGTCCGCGACGCCCTCGTCAGCGCCGACACGAAAGCGACCATGCGTGCAGTCCAAGCGTTCGGTGGAACCGTCGACCGGGACGGCCAGACGGTCGATATCGTCGGCTTCGACGGCCGACCCGAGACGCCAGACAACGTCATCGACTGCGCGAATTCGGGGACGACGATGCGACTCGTCACTGCCTGTGCGGGCCTCGGCGAGAACCTGACCATCCTCACCGGTGACGAGTCGCTCCGCTCGCGCCCACAAGGCCCACTTCTCGACGCCGTCTTCGACCTCGACGGCCGAGCCGAGAGCACGCGAAGAAACGGACAGGCACCGCTCGTCGTCGGCGATGGGATGACCGGCGGCACGGTCGAAATCCCCGGTGACGTCTCCTCGCAGTACATCACGGCGCTTCTCATGGCCGGCGCGGTCACCGAGGAGGGAATCGATATCGAACTCACGACCGAACTCAAGTCCGCACCGTACGTCGATATCACGCTGGAAGTGCTCGACGACTACGGTGTCGAGGCCACGCGCACTGACGACGGATTCTCGGTCGCAGGTGGGCAGTCGTACCGACCCGAAGGCGGTGAGTACAGCGTCCCCGGTGACTTCTCGTCGATATCGTATCTCCTCGCCGCGGGCGCTGTCGCAGGCGCAGAAGACGAACCTGTCATCGTCGAAGGTGCGCGCCCCTCCGCGCAGGGCGACAAAGCAATCGTCGATATCGTCCGCGACATGGGTGCCGACGTCGAGTGGGACGAAGACGCCGGCGAACTCACTGTCTCTGTTGCGGACCTCACGGGAACCACAGTCGACGTGGGTGACACGCCCGACTTGCTCCCGACAATCGCCGCGCTCGGCGCAATCGCCGACGGCGACACCGTCATCGAGAACTGCGAACACGTCCGCTACAAGGAGACCGACCGCGTGACTGCGATGGCCGAGGAACTCTCGAAGATGGGCGCGAACGTCACCGAACAACAGGACCGACTCACCATCCACGGCGGCGACACCGACCTCGTCGGTGCAGAAGTCGACGGCCGCGGTGACCACCGAATCGTGATGTCACTCACCGTCGCCGCCCTCGTCGCAGATGGCGAGACGACCATCGCCGGTGCAGAGCACGTCGACGTGTCGTTCCCCAACTTCTTCGATGCGATGTTCGACCTCGGTGTGAACATGCGCAAGGACTGACTCGCCGTAAAAGAGATAGCTGGCTGACTCGACGGAATCTTTTTCCCCGCGCTGTCCGGCGAACTGGGCATGCAGCACCTCGACGTGTCGGAACTGCGCGAGCGCCAACTGGACGGTGACTACCTCCTCCCTGCATACGAGGACTGGTGCTTCTCTCGGATTCCGGGGACAGTCGCCGACCTGCTCGGTGCCGACGTTGGGCCGCGCCTCCCCGACGCGGCCACCGACGAGTACGACGACATCGACCGCGTCGTCGTCTTTCTCGTCGATGGGTTCGGCCTCGCCCAGTGGGATGGCGAGCGCGAGCGAATCCCGTTCTTGCGGCAGTTCGAGCGAGCGGGTCGGGTGACTCCGCTCACCACAGTCTATCCTTCGGAGACGGCCGCCGCGATGAACACGTTCCACTCGGCCGCCCTGCCCGCCGAACACGGCGTCGTCGGGTGGTACGTCTACGACCCCGACTCGGACGAACAGTTCGAGGCGCTTCCGTTCCTCCGGAAAGATGGGACTCGACCGGAGCGAATCGATTTCGAGGACGTCGCCGACGCCGAGAGCATCTATCCCGAACTGGCCGACGCGGGCATCGAAGTGCATCAGGTGACGCCGTTTCCCAACGACGGAACGGTTGCACACCCTTACGACCCCGAGGACCTCTCGACGTTCTCGGGGGCGTTTTCGGACGCCGCCCACGAGGCGTCTGACCCGGCGTACATCTTCGCGTACCTCCCGCAGACCGACGCCGTCGCACACGGGGAGGGCGTCGATTCCGACGAGTACCGCGAGACTGCAGTCGAGACGTTCGACCGCATCTCCGAGGCAATCGAGAGACTCGGAGAAGCCGCCAGCGACGACGCAGGGCAGACACTCGTCTGCCTCACCGCCGACCACGGCCTCATCGACACCGAACGGGAGCGAAACGTCGATATCTCGGCACCTCCGTTCGACATCGTCTCGGACCTGCAGACGCTCACCGACGGGACGCCGATTCGGTACTCGGGGAGTGCTCGAAACGTCCATCTGCACCTCCGACCGGACCGAATCGACGCCGTCTACGAGACGCTCACGTCCGAACTCGACGCGAGAGTACTCCGGAAACAGGAGGTACTCGACGCTGACCTGTTCGGTCCGAACCCCTCCGAGACGTTCGAGCACAGACTCGGTGACCTCGTCGTCGTCCACCGCGACAGCAGCGTCTGGTACGGCGACGAGGACGTGGGGAAACTGGACTTCCTCGCCATGCACGGTGGACTCCACCCCGACGAGATGTTGATTCCCTTCGCGACAGCGACGCTCGACTCACTCTGCGAGTGAAGTCGCTTCCGAGAGAGTGCTATCGGACGGTCCCTCACCGGTGACGCCCGTCTTTCTGATGATGGCGTCGGTCCACCAGAGTTTGATGACCATCACGCCGAGCGTGCCGAGGAGCGTCCCGACCGGCTTTCGCCGGAACGCCGAGGCGAACGCGTAGAACGTGACGGGGATGTTGAGGACGTTGAGGACGTTCGGGTAGTCCAGTCCCATCGTCCCCTTTCCTTCGTCCAACCACTCCCGTTCCGCGAGGACGATTCTGCTCAGATAGTTGTCCGTGCGCTCGGGGCGGGGAAACAGCACCGGGTTGACGGCGATGAACGCCAGCGTCGCCGCGAACAGTTTCGCGTCGCGCTTGTAGATGGCGTACATGAACACCGGATAGACGAGGATTCGCGTCCCGGCGCTCCACGGATTCGCGTGTCGCTCCCAGAACGTCGCTTCGAGTCGGCCGCGGAATCCTCCGTCGGATGTCGGTTCCATAGGGAACGTTCGACGCACTCGGGTATGAATCTCCGCACGCTGAACACCGCCCACGATTGCACCTTTCTACAAACACTAAATGGCCGGACACCCGAGGGTGCGGTAATGAACGGGAACGAATTCGGTCGCCTCTTTCGGGTGACCACCTACGGCGAGAGCCACGGCGACGCGATGGGCGCCACGATTTCCGGGTGCCCCGCCGGCGTCGAACTCTCTGTCGAAGACATCCAGAAAGAACTCGACCGACGAAAACCGGGCCAATCGATGATTACGACGAGTCGCGGCGAACCAGACGCCGTCGTCGTCAACTCCGGGACGCAAGACGGCTACACGACGGGGACGCCCATCGGGATGGTCGTCCAGAACAAAGACGCTCGCTCCGGGAAGTACGAACCGTACGTGACCGCCCCTCGGCCGTCGCACGGTGACTTCACGTACTCGGCGAAGTTCGGGACGCGAAACTGGGGAGGTGGCGGACGCTCGTCCGCGCGCGAGACGGTAAACTGGGTTGCGGCGGGAGCCGTCGCGAAGCAAGTGCTCGAACAGAGCGAGTACGACATCGAGGTAAAAGCCCACGTCAACCAGATTGGCGACATCGAAGCACCGCCAGTCTCGTTCGACGAGATGCTCGAACACACCGAAGAAAACGACGTCCGGTGTGCACACCCCGAGACGGCTGAGAAGATGCAGGAAGCCATCGAGCAGTACCAGAAGGAAGGCGACTCCATCGGTGGGTCGATTTACTTCGAAGCGCAGGGCGTCCCCCGTGGTCTTGGCTCTCCCCGATTCGACTCCTTCTCGGCGCGACTCGGTCAGGCGATGATGTCCGTGCCTGCGGCGACTTCCTTCGAGTTCGGACTCGGACGAGAGGCGCGTGAGTGGACCGGTTCGGACCGCAACGAGGACTGGGAGTTCGACGACGCGGGCGACCCGCGGCCAGTCGGCAACAAGCACGGCGGCATTCAGGGCGGCATCACGACCGGCCAGCCAATCTACGGCGAGATGACGCTCCACGCGCCGACGTCGATTCCGAAGAAACAGCGGACGGTCGACTGGGAGACGGGTGAAGAAAAGGAGATTCAGGTCGTCGGCCGACACGACCCAGTTCTCCCCCCACGTGGGGTCCCGGTCGTGGAGGCGATGCTGTATCTGACCATCCTCGACTTCATGCTCCTGACGGGGTACATCAACCCCGACCGTCTCGATGGGAAGGTCGGCGAGTATGACACGCCGTATCATCCATCGAGCCCGGAGAACCAATAGGTCACTCGATTCTGAGTTCTCGATTCCGCTAGACTCCCTTCTGAACTCTCCATTCGTCCATTTTCGGGTACGGGTGGGCAGACCAATTTAACAATATTAAGTCCTTCATTATCTTTCCTTGTCAATCCATAGCAAAGTCTTTAATCGGACCAACCCCAAATTTTCAAACAGCGCCCCAGCGGGGCCGTGAGCTCAAATTATGACTGACCACGAACTTATCTGGCGCATCGCAGGGGGTTCCGGTGACGGCATCGCCTCGACCAGCCAGAACTTCGCAAAAGCCCTGATGCGAGCGGGGCTACACGTTTTCACGCATCGACACTATCCATCACGCATCCGCGGCGGCCACACGTACACGGAAGTACGCGTCAGCGACGAACCCGTGAAGTCGCGTGGTGACGGGTACAACTTCCTCCTCTCGCTCGGTGACTCGTTCGCTCGCAACCCGAGTGAGGGTGCCTACTACGGCAACGAGGAAATCAAGCCGCTCTCGGAGAACCTCGACGAACTCGTCGAAGGTGGTGTCATCGTCTACGACTCTGGTCTCCTCGACACCGACGAGATCGAGAACTTCGACGAGCGCGTCGAAGAGAACAACTGGCACGTCTACGACATCGACCTCCGCACCATCGCCCGTGAACACGGCCGTGAGGTCATGCGTAACACCGCCGGTGTCGCAGTCACCTGCGCCATCGCAGACATCGAGCCCGACGTCATCAAGAGCCTGATGTCGGACGCGATGCCGGAGAAGATTCTCGAACCCAACCTCGAGGTCTTCGACGACGCCTACGAGATGGTCCAAGAGGAGTTCGACGTCGACGCCCCCGACATCTCGGTTCCGTCGGGCGAACACGACGAAGAGCAGGTTCTCCTCTCCGGTTCTGACGCCATCGCCTACGGTGCAATCGACGAAGGCTGCCGCTTCATCTCGGGTTACCCGATGACCCCGTGGACGGAAGTGTTCGTCATCATGTCCCAGAACCTTCCCGAACTCGGTGGCATCTCCGAGCAGGTCGAAGACGAGATTGCTGCCGCGGCGCTGGCCATGGGTGCTTCGCACGCTGGTGTGAAGGCCATGTCCGGTTCGTCCGGTGGCGGGTTCTCGCTCATGTCCGAGCCGCTCGGTCTGGCCGAGATTACCGAGACGCCGATCGTCCTCGTCGAGGCCATGCGCGCCGGCCCATCGACGGGTATGCCGACGAAGCCAGAGCAGTCCGACATGGAGCACGTCCTGTACACGTCGCAGGGTGACTCCCACCGCGTCGTCTTCGCCCCCGGCACCGCTGCCGAGGCGTACTACCAGACGCGCAAGGCGTTCAAGCTCGCCTACGAGTACCAGATTCCGTCCATCGTCCTCTACGACCAGAAGCTCGGTGGCGAACTCTCGAACGTCCCTGCCTCCGTCTTCGACGAAGAACCGAACCCAGACCTCGGTTCGGTCCTGACGGAAGCAGAACTCGCAGACGCACCCCACGACGACTCGGGTAAGTACCAGCGCTACCAGCACGACACCGAGAACGGTGTCTCGCCGCGCTCGCTCCCCGGTCAGAAGGGTGGTCGCTACCTCGCGACGGGTAACGAGCACATGCCCGCTGGGCACATCTCGGAAGACCCCGACAACCGCATCGCACAGATGAACCGCCGCATGCAGAAGGTCGACTCCATCCGCGCCGAGCTCGACGACGACGGCGAGTTCAACACGGTCTACGGTCCGGAAGACGCCGACTACGGCCTCATCACCTTCGGCAGCCAGCAGGGCACCGTCGAAGAGGCCGCCGACGTCCTCAACGAGAACGGTCACTCGGTGAAGGTCCTCGGTGTCTCCGAACTGATGCCGTTCCCGAAAGAGCAGGTTTCGGAGTTCCTCGACAGCGTCGACGAATCGCTCGTCGTCGAGATGACCGCCTCCGCCCAGTTCCGCGGCCTCGTCCAGAAGGAACTCGGTGGCTACGGCGACGTCATGTCGAGCCTCCTCAAGTACAACGGTAACCCGTTCGAGCCCGCCGACATCGTCGAGGGCTTCGAGACGGCGCTCCTCGAAGGCGAGGAGCTCCCAGACAACCGTACGAAGTTCGTCCCCAAGGTGGGTGAATAAATCATGAGTGCATTCAGCGCAATCGGTGAGGAAACGGAGAAAGACCAAAACGAGTTCACGCCCGGACTCGAACCCCAGCCGACGTGGTGTCCTGGCTGTGGTGACTTCGGTGTGCTCAAGGCTCTGAAGGGTGCGGCGGCCGAACTCGGCCTCTCGCCCGACGAGATGATGGTGACGACCGGTATCGGCTGTTCCGGTAAGCTCAACAGCTACTTCAACAGCTACGGTTTCCACACCATCCACGGTCGCTCGCTGCCAATCGCCCGTGCCGCAAAGCTCGCGAACCCCGGTCTGACCGTGGTCGCAGCCGGCGGTGACGGTGACGGCTACGGTATCGGTGGCAACCACTTCATGCACACCGCTCGTGAGAACCACGACATCACGTACATCGTGTTCAACAACGAGATCTTCGGCCTCACGAAGGGACAGACGTCCCCGACGTCGCCGATGGGCCACAAGTCCAAGACCCAGCCGCACGGCTCGGCCAAGACGCCGCTTCGCCCGCTCTCGCTCTCGCTGAACGCGGGTGCGTCGTACGTCGCCCGTACGGCCGCGGTCAACCCGAACCAGGCGAAAGACATCATCGTCGAAGCGATCGAGCACGACGGGTTCTCCCACGTCGACTTCCTGACGCAGTGCCCGACGTGGAACAAGGACGCACGCCAGTACGTCCCGTACATCGACATCAACGAGTCCGACGACTACGAGTTCGACAACACGAGTCGAGCCGAGGCGTCCGAGATGATGTTCGAAACGGAGAACGCGCTTCACGAGGGTACCGTCCTCACCGGCCGGTACTACGTCGACGAGAGCCGTCCATCCTACCAGCAGGAGAAACAGCGCATCGGCGAGATGCCCGAAGAACCGCTCGCTGAGCGGTACTTCGACGACTCCTACGAGTGGGAACGGTCCTACGACAAGTTCCTCGGAAAGCACAAGTAACGCGAACCGCCGCCACGTCGGCGACCCGGTTCTCTCACCGGTTCGACGTGACGGAGTTGCGTTTACGGATTCGCAAGATATTTTTCTCCCGTAGGAAAAGAAACGGGCATGGAAACCACGTCCACGGAGGGACGCATCCTCGCAGTCTTGGAAGAAGACGCGAAAGCGTCGTACGCCGAGATTGCAGACCGAGCGGGCGTGTCGAAGCCGACGGTTCGAAAGTACATCAGTAAACTCGAAGACGATGGCGTCATCATCGGATACTCCGCAGACGTCGACCCGAAGAAACTCGCTGGACAGTCGATTGCGATGGTCGGTATCGAATGCGCCAGCGAACGCTACGTGGAGGTCACACGGGCCCTGAAGGAACTCGACGACGTCGAATCACTCTACACTTCGTCTGGCGACCACATGCTGATGGCGGAAGTCCGCGCCGTCGACGGCGATTCACTCGGTGACGTCATCTCCGAGAAGATTCTCTCTATCGAGGGTATCGAGGCCGCTCACCCGTCCTTCCTGCAAGAACGACTGAAGTAACCACGCTCAGTTCTCTGTTCGGTGAATTCAGTTTCACCGCGCTACCTGAAGGTTCAGGTACGTCGCCCGTCTACCATCCTGTGATGGCGGAGGAGACGCTTCCGGGGACGCAATCGGACGACGAGATCGACCGTATCGTCCTCCACGTGGACATGGACTGTTTCTACGCGTCCTGTGAGCGCCTCCGCGAGCCCGAACTCGTCGGCGAACCGGTCGTCGTCGGCATGGGCTACGAACCCGGCGAAGGCCACGGTGCCGTCGCAACCGCGAGTTACGAAGCCCGTGAGTTCGGTGTCGGGAGTGCGCAACCAATCTCGACGGCCCTGGATAAACTGCCGCGCCGCGCAGATGTCGACCCGGGCGACGACCCGTCCGGGACGGGGTACTACCGTACCGTCGACATCGACTTCTACAAATCCGTCGCGGCAGAGGTCAAAGAGATTCTCCACGACTGCGCCGACGTCGTCCGCGAAGTGAGTATCGACGAGGCGTACCTCGACGTGACCGACCGGACGGCGTGGGACGTCGCCCCGTCGGGCAACCGGACGCTGGCCGAGGGCTACGCTCGGTACGTCAAACAGCGCATCGCTCGCGAGGTGGGCGTGACGGCGTCCATCGGCGTCGCACCCAACATGTCCACCGCGAAAATCGCCTCAGACTTCGACAAACCGAACGGCCTCGTCGTCGTCAGGCCCGGTGAGGTTCAGTCATTTCTCGCACCGATTCCTGTCGAGGAGGTCCACGGCGTGGGACCCGTCACGGCCCGCAAGATGGCAGAGTTGGATATCGAGACGGCGGGTGACCTCGCAGCGGCCGACCCGGCCACACTCGAATCACAGTTCGGGTCGCGTGGCCGCGAACTCCACGAACGAGCACGCGGCTCCGACGACCGGCGCGTCACCCCGACGGGGCGACCAAAGAGTCTCTCCAGAGAGTCTGCGCTCACCGAACCCACTGCCGAGATGGAAGACAAACGCGAGGTGGTCCGTGCGCTCGCGGCCGACGTGGCCGACCGTGCACAGTCACGTGGAGCGATGTACCGGACGATTGGCATCAAAGTCGTCGTCCCGCCGTTCGACATCAACACCCGGGCGCGGTCGCTCCCCGGCCCCGTCGACGACCCCGACCTCGTCGAATCAGTGGCACTGGAGTTACTCGACGCTGAGTTCGCCGACGAGCGAGTCCGCAAACTCGGTGTGCGCGTCTCGAACCTCTCGTTTGCGTCGGCAGACCAGTCGAGCCTCGACGGATGGGAGTCTGACGCGGCGACGACGTCGGATGAGCAGGCTGACAGCGAGTCGGAGCGTACTGCGGCCAGCGATTCTGCGAGGAGCGACGAACGCTCGTCGTCCGAACCACGACGAAAACGTCGCGGACAGTCGTCGCTCGTGGAGTTCGATTGATTGGCGACGGTGAGTGTCGCGGAGGGCAGGAACTATCACCTCTGGGACTGTCGGAAAAACCGAATGACGGATTCGGACACGGAAACGATCTCGGTCGCCGAGATCAGTGACGGACCAGGGGGAGTGGGCGCAGAAGACCCGGGGACGACTGTCGACCTTCCAGTGGTCGACATTCTCACCGGACGAGGGTTCATCACGGGGAAGTCCGGGTCTGGCAAGTCGAACACGGCGTCGGTGTTGATAGAGAATCTGCTGTCGTCGAACTTTCCGGTGCTCATCGTCGACACCGACGGAGAGTACTACGGTCTCAAACAGGAGTTCGAACTCCTGCACGCGGGCGCGGACGACGAGTGCGACATTCAGGTGAGTCCCGAACACGCCGAACGACTCGCGACGCTCGCACTCGAACAGAACGTCCCGATAATCCTCGACGTGTCGGGCTATCTCGACGACGCGGCGGCGGACGAGTTGGTGACCGAAGTCGCAAAGCACCTCTTCGCTAAAGAGAAGAAACTCAAGAAGCCGTTTTTGATGCTCATCGAGGAGTGCCACGAGTACATCCCGGAGAAGGGCGGGATGGACGAAGCGGGCAAGATGCTCATCAAAATCGGCAAGCGCGGGCGGAAACACGGCCTCGGCGTCGTCGGCATCTCGCAGCGCCCCGCCGACGTGAAGAAAGATTTCATCACGCAGTGTGATTGGCTGGTCTGGCACCGACTCACCTGGCGGAACGACACGAAAGTCGTCGGCCGCATCCTCGGGTCGGAGTACGCCGACGCCATCGAGGACATGGGCAACGGCGAGGGCTTTCTCGTCACCGACTGGTCCGAATCTATCCGTCGCGTGCAGTTCCACAAGAAGCAGACGTTCGACGCGGGTGCGACACCCGGCCTCGACGACTTCGAACGTCCCGACCTGAAGTCGGTCGACGGAAACCTCGTCTCCGACCTGAAAGAGATATCCGACGAGAAGGAGCGTCGCGAGAGCGAAATCGCCGACCTTCGCCAACAACTCGAAAAGAAGGAGGCGAAGATTCGACAGCTCGAACGCGAACTCGAAGAGGCGCGTGACCTCTCACGGATGGCCGACCAGTTCGCTCAAGCGATGTTCCAGAAAGCCGAGGCTCCCTACCGCGGCGGGGAAGGGCGCAATCTCAACCGTCCCGAAGAGAAGCAGGCCGCACTCGGCGAGTACGGTGCTGCAGACGACGAGGACGACTCCCCGAAGGTTGCGACCCCGGACGACGTCGCCCGTGCTGTCGAGAACGCCGACGACACGGACAGCGAGTCACGGCCGTACCCACGACCACCGCTCGAAGCGCCAGACGGTCCTCCGTGGCCAACACACGGGTTCGACGTACCGACTGGGACAGAGGGTGACTCGGGAGACGACGACGCGTGGGAGGCCGCCGCTAATATGGGCGACTTCGAACCTGCAGACCTGCAACCCGCACCGGGTGCCGAAAACAGACGTGACGTCGTCGACCGGATGACCGCCATCGTGAACGCGCTCGGCGAGGTCCACCACGGGATGCTCGCTCACTACCGCGAATACGGTATCTCGGACCCACTCGCAGCACACGTTGCGGCGGGTGAGACGGGCGACCAGCACCTCGCCTACGGTCGCAATCGCTCACTTCGCCGGGCGGGATTCATCCGCCACGCCGGCCGCGGCCAGTACGAGTACGCCTTGCCCGACCTCGTTAGCGACGAGTACGCGGACCTCTTGGATGCCGAGGAACTCGCAGAGACAGTCGCCGCTATCGAAGCGTCGTTCGTCGACGAAGAACGTGAAGACGCCGCCGCCGAGTAATCGTCGGTCGGCAGTGTGCGTTCGTAGTGTTGTCGTCGTCTACAGTCCGGAGACGAGGTCTTCGAGGGCCGCGCGCGGGTCGTCGGCCTTGGCGACACCGGACGCGAGGAGGATACCGCTCGCACCGAGTTCTTCTGCGGTCACGACGTCGTCGCCAGTGGAAATGCCAGCGCCACAGTACACGTCGACATCTTCGTCGACGTTAGCTGCGGAGTCGACGGCGTCGGTGACGATGCCGGGGTCTGCAGTCGCGACAGAGACGTCGCCGCCGATGAGTTCCGGCGGTTCGACGGCGACAGAGTCAGGTCCGAGTGCGGAGACAGCGCCAATCTGGGCGGGGTTGTTCGCACAGACACAGGTCTCCAGTCCGGCGCGTTCGGCCGCCTGAACCGACCCGTCGATGTCGGCGAGTTTCATCCGCTTTTCGGAGTGGTTGATGAGTGTCCCGACTGCACCCGCCTCGGCGACTGCTTCGGCGAGCGTGCTTCCGGTGTGACTCCCGTAGTCGTTCGGGTCGACGTGCTGTGCCCACGTCTCGACGCCGGTGTCGGCGACGCGCGAGATGTCGGCCGCCTGGGGCGACACTGCGATGCGGACGCCGGACTCCTCGGCGACGTCGCGCGCGGCAGTCGCTACTTCGATGGGGTCGCACGGGTACGCCTTGAGGTTGACTAGGATGAACACATTCGAAGTGGGGTCTGGCGAGACTAATAAATTGGTTTTCACCGCCGTGATTGCCACGAGACGGCGTCTCACGGGAGAAGAACTATGATAAACGTCGCGGCGAGGGCTCGCCGAGTCGCGTGCAGACGGTCGTCAGTCTTTGCGCTTGACGACGTCGCCCAGCGTGGTCGTCGTGCTGCCGCCGCCAGACCACTCGGAGTCGTCGTCACTCTCGCCTTCGACCAGCGAGATGTCGAGTTTGCGCTCGATTTTCTTGCGGACAGTGTCCGGCGGCATGATGTCGCCGCGTTCGAGCTTGCGGATGAGACTCGCCTTCTCGTTGAGCGAGCTGGCGAGTTCTTCTTGACTCATCCCGCGCGACTCGCGCGCCTGTCGGATACGGGAGTCGTAGTCGGTGGCAATCTCGTCCATGTCGTCGAACATGTCGCGGCGTCGGCGCGTCTTCGACGACGAGGACGAAGACGACCCAGACGAGCGTTTGGCCTTCCCACTCGACGAGGAAGTAGAGTACTTCGAACTCGCACTGGAAGTCGACTCGGTGCGGACCTCCGTGCCAAACTGGGCGCAGTTATCGCACAGTTGCAGTTCTGCGCCTTCGACCTTCACAGTCTTCAGAGAGGCTTGGTTGGAGCCACACATCTCGCACTGAGGCATACACTCACGTACCGCCCCGCCGCGTATAAAAGGCACGCCACCGGTCACTCACCCAGAACGAGAATACCGCGTCGTCGTGTGATTCACCGACGAAGCTACCGGTTACGTCAGGTCGCTCCACGCACCCCAGAACCGCTGGAGTGCGGTGAAGTGGCCGATGATGGCGAAGAAAATCAACAACCAACCGACGAGCGTGAACCCGCCGAGTGTGCCGGTGTAGAACGCCGACGCGAACCCGACGATACCGATGAGTGCCAGTCGGTCGGCACGGCCGACGAGGCCGCCGTAGGCCCGCCCGAGGCCGACTGCTTGAATCTGCGTCCCGAGGTACGACGTCATGAGGACACCAGTGACGGCGAGGAGGCCGAGGCCGAACGAGTCGATGCCGGCGGCGAGGCCGACGAGGACGACGATGTCGGCGTAGCGGTCGAGGACGTGGTCGAGCATGTCGCCGGCCTTCGAAGAGACGCCCTGTTCGCGGGCGAGTGCGCCGTCGACGAGGTCCAACCAACCGTTGAGGAAGACGAAGAGTGCGCCCAGTCCGTACCACAACGGGTCGGCGATTGAGAAGGCGACACCCGCGGCGACGGCGAAGCCGAAGGCGATGACGCTCACGCCGTTGGGCGACAGTCCTGCGGTGTCGGCCGCCGAGACGAACGGTGCGAGGAGTTTGTCTGCCGTGTCGCGATACTGGTCTAGCGTCATAGGTATTCGATGAAGTCGACGGTTCCTGCTGACGGTTCGCGCTCATCTTCGGCGACGGCGACGATTTCGTCGGCCACCGCCTGTGGGTCGCGGTCGGTCGTGTCTATCTCGTAGACGGCATCTTCGCCGTGGAACTCGACTGCTTCCCCGAGGATAACGTCGAGTGCTTCGGATTCACGGTTCTCGCGTGCTTTCGCTTCGGATTCCCCACGTTCGAGGAGGCGGTCTTCGAGCACGTCCGGCCGGCAGCGAAGCACGACGACACGGTCGGCGTCGAGGTGGTGGGCGAGGTGGCTCTCGACGATGCCGTCCCACGCACCGAGTCGGTCTCTGACGGCGTCGAGGTCGACGACGAGCGTGTCGCGGTCCTCGTCGCGTTCGGTCCAGAGGTCCTCGTCTTTCACGAGTTGGTTGAGGTGGACGACCGCAGCGTCGAGTTCGTCGGCGACGAGGTCGGTCGCGGTGGTCTTCCCGGTTCCGGGCGTGCCAGTGACGACGAGTCTCACGCTGTGGGCACCTCCGAGAGAATTCGGTTGAGTACCTCGACGGCGTGTTTCGTCTGCGTTTCAGTGCCGCACGAGATGCGGATGCACTCGGGGAGGCCGAAACTCCCGCAGTCGCGGACGATGACGCCTTCTCGCTGGGCGGCCTCGGAGACGGCAGTCGCGTCGCCGACTTCCGCGAGGACGAAGTTGCCGGCGCTCTCCCACGTCGGAACGTCGAGTTCGTCGCGGAGATACTGGCGGGCCCACTTCGCTGACTCGACCGACTTCTCGACGTGGTCGGGGTCGTCGAGTGCGGCGAGGGCGGCACGACAGGCCACCTCGCTCGCAGCGAACGGTGTGTTCACCCGGGCGTAGGCATCGGCCCACTCCTCGGGGACACAGGTGTAGCCGATTCGGAGGCCGGCGAGGCCGTACGCCTTCGAGAACGTTCGAAGCACGGCGATGTTGTCGTACTCCGAAAGCAGGTCGATGGCTGTCGGTTCGTCCGAAAATTCGCCGTACGCTTCGTCGACGACGAGAAGCGTGTGCTCTTCGACCGACTCTGCGAGTTCGACGAGTTCCTCCCGCGGGAGGACAGACCCCGACGGGTTGTGCGGCGTCGTCAGGTAGACCATGCGTTCGCCGTCGTAGGCGTCGAGCACTGCGGCCGCAGTCTGCTCGAAGTCGTCGGCTTTCGACACCTCGTACTGGACGGCGTCGCCGTGGTGGTAGCGAGCGCTCATCGAGTAGTACGAGAAGCCGGGCGACGGTTCGAGGATGTCGTCACCGGGTTCGAGCATCGCGCGGGTCAGATAGTCGATAGACCCGTCGGCACCGGGAGAGACCCAGACCTGTGCGGGGTCGAGGTCCCACTTGTCGGCGAGGGTCTCCGTCAGGTCGGTGTGAGCGGTCTTCGGATAGACGCTCACCGTCGATGCGGCGTCTTCGATGGCCGCGATAGCCTTCGGACTCGGGCCGTGCGGGTTCTCGTTCGAGGAGAGTTTCGTCAGGTCCTCGGGGTCCATCCCGAGTTCGCGGGCGACCTCCTCTGTCCCGCGGCCGGGTACGTAGGGAGCGTGCGCGGAGAGGTCCCGTGGTTGCATGGTCGAACGATGCGGGTCGCGGTTCTTAAGGGTGCGTACTCTGGGTCGGGCGCCCACTCCCGACTGCAGCGTTCACTCGTCGTCAGACTCCGGTTGGTACTGGTCGAACGGTGGGTCGTCGTCGAGCGCGTCCGGGACGAACAGCGTCGTCTCGCCGAACTCACGGATGATTCGTTGTCCCTCACGGCCGGTGAGATACCCGACGTAGGCCATCGCCAGCGAGTAGTTCACGTCGTGTCTGGCGGGGTTCGTCGGGATGACGGCGTACTCGTTTCGGAGCAGGTCCGGCCCCCCACCGAGTGGCCCTTCGACGAACTCGACGAGCGACGTCGAGTCCGACATCACGTAGTAGGTGCCTCTGTCGACGAGGGTGTACGCACCGCGGCGACTCGCCTGTCTGAGCGTGTCGCCCATGCCGTCGCCGGTTGCCTGATACCATCGGCCAGAAGGGCTGGAACCACAGCGCTCCCACAGCGTCTGCTCTCTGATGTGGGTCCCCGAGTTATCGCCCCGAGAGAGAAACAGCGAGTCGGACGACGCGATGGCCTCGAAGGCCGCCACGGGGTCGTTCCCGACGCGTTCGATGCCGGCCGGGTCGTCGTCTGGGCCGACGACGAGGAAGTCGTTGTGCATCAGGTCACGGCGGTTGATACCGTGGCCGGCCTCGATGAACTCGTCTTCTGCACTCCGGGCGTGTGTGATGACGACGTCTGCATCGCCGTCTGCGGCGGTCCGAAGCGCCGCGCCAGTCCCCTGAACGAGCGTCTTGACCCGCACGCCGAACTTCTCTGTGAACCCGTCGTGGAGAACGTCGAGGAGACCCGTATCGTAGGCCGTCGTCGCCGTCGCGAGCGTCAGGTCGCTGGAACGAGCGCCGCCGTCCGTGTCGGAACCGCCCGCGGGGTCGCTTCGGCCTCCACTGAGCGCCACACCGTCACCTCCTTGACGGTCGTCGCCGCCGAGGCACCCAGCGAGCCCTAGTGCGCCTGCCGCGCCGACTGACCGGATGAATCGTCGCCTCAGCATTAGTTCGGGGTTTTGCTTCGATACGTAAATCACACTGGCATCGTTCTCACGATGTTGAAATCGGATTCGGTTACACGATTCGTCGCCGAAGCGACTCGGCGAGACGAACCGACAGCGCGGCGATGGTGAGCGTCGGATTCATCGCCCCGCCCGTCGGGAAGACGCTCGACCCCGCAATCCACAGGTTCTGCAGGTCGTGCGTTTGGCACTCGGCGTCGACGACGCTCGTGTCGGGGTCGTCGCCCATTCGGGTTGTCCCCATGTGGTGGAACGCCGGACCGGTGTTCTCTGGACCGACGGTCCACTCCGCTTCGACGCCCAGTTCGTCCAGCACCGACGCCTGAATCTCGTTCGCGCGGGCGAGAGCGGCCTTCGTCTGGTCGTCCACCGACCAGTGGACCTCCGGAACTGGGTCTCCTAAATCGTCGGTCGTCTCCGTGTCGAGGGTCACGTAGTTGTCTTCGCGCGGGAGTTGTTCGACGAGTGCGCCCATCGCGATGTGTGTTCCGTACGCGTCGTCTAACTGGGTTCGTAACTCGTCACCCCACGTGTCGGCGTGGAGGGCGTCGATGACCGGTGACGGGCCAGCGTAGTTGAGAAACTCCAACTTGAGGCCGTTGACGGGGTCGGTGTCGTCGTAGAACTGGTGTGTCTCGCTGGTGTTGAATCCGACGTGGTTCTGTCTGGTCGGTCTGTCGAGCCGACCGCCCATACCGGCAAAGAGGTGCTCCATGAAGTACCGACCGACGACGCCCGACGAGTTTGCGAGGCCATCGGGATACTGGGCAGAGTCAGAGAGCAAGAGCAGTCGGACGTTCTCGACGCCGCCACAGGCGACGACGAACTGGGCTGCTTCCTGTCGGTGTGTCTCCCCGTCGGGCGTGGTGTACGACGCGGCGACGACGCGCGCTCCCGATTCGTCGTGTTCGAGACGGCGAACGCGGGCGTGGTCGATGACGCGTGCACCCGCCGCTTCAGCCTTCTCGATGTGCGACTCGGCGGTGTACTTCGCCCCTGACGGACAGACCGGTTTGCACGTTCCGTAGCCCACACACGGCGACCGGCCATCGTACGGCTCGGAGTTGCGAGCGCTTGGGACCGAGTGCATGTCGATTTCGAGGCGCTCGCAGGCTTCGGCGAAGATAGAATCGGAGTGTGACGGTGGGAACGCTGGCAGAGGGTACGGGTCGTCCCGAGGCGGAGCGTACGGATTGTCGACTGCCCCCGCGACCCCCAGTTCACGCTCTGCGCTGGCGTAGTACGGTTTGAGGTCGGAATACGAGATGGGCCAGTCGACGCCGACGCCGTGGCGCGACGCGAGGTCGAAGTCGCGCTCGTGGAGTCGCATGACCATCCCTTGCCAGTGGAGTGTGCTCCCGCCGACACCCTTCACACGTGCGGCGTTCAGTGGGTAGAACGACTCACCTGTCGACGAGAACTCGTCTCGTGGGCCACCCATCTCCCACGGGCCTCCGAGTCCGGGCCGGATGTGGCGCTCCAGTTGCTCACGCCTGTCGCCGTCGAACCGCGGACCTGCTTCGAGGACGACCACGCGTGCACCCGACTCGGCGAGTCGGTGGGCGACGATACCGCCTGCGGGACCTGCACCGACGATACAGACGTCTGCGTCTTCGACGGGTGTTCGGTCGTGCTCGTTAGCCATCGTCTGATTCCTCGTCGTCCGCGGGCATCTCCATCGCCGCGCGTTGGTAGCTTTCTGTTCCGCCGGGGTGCCCGATTGGATTCTCGATGCCCACGAGGCGACCGCCGGTCGGCGAGGCGTAGAACGCGTAGAGCAGTTCGTTCACGACGTGGAACCGGATTCGTTCGGAGATGGTTCCATCTGGCACCGGGTCGGCAGTCGCCACACCGAGTTCACGCAGGAGCGAATCTCGCTCCTCGACAGAGAGGTCTGAAAAGGGTGCACCGTACCAATCGCGTGCGGCGCCGTCGAGTTCGCCGACAGCCTCCCGCATCTGTGTCTCACGTTCCTCGTCGCTCACACGCCCGTAGACGTACGTCTCAACGAACGTCGAGACACCACTCGTTTCGCTCGGAAAGACGACTTCGCCTGCGGCGACCATCGTCGGCAGGATGGCAGTCGTCGGGCGTTCGTCGCTTCCTTCAGTTCCACCTGTCTCTGCCGTCGGTGGGTCGAACCGGTCGACGGCGACTGCTCCGCTGCCGACGACACCGAGTCCGGCGAGAACCGCGAGCGCGTCCCGTCGCGTCAGTCGCATTTGGCGGGGATTAGGCCAGCCTAAACTTATGCGTTGTCCTCTGGCGTGGTCGTCTCGCGGTGGAAACGTGAGGCGTGTGACGCGCTCAGTCCTGTCGCACGTCGTGTTCGAGGACACCGACGCCTTCGATTTCGACTTCGACGTGGTCCCCGTCTTCCAGTGGGCCGACGCCTTCGGGCGTCCCCGTCGAGATGACGTCACCGGGTTCGAGCGTCAGATACGTCGTAATCTCGGCGATGAGTTCCGGAATGGAGAAGATGAGGTGTTCGATGCTGGAGTCCTGCCGCGTCTCACCGTTTACGCGAAGCGAGATGCGTGCGTCTTCGGGGAGGTGGTCCGGGTCGGCGAGGACCGGGCCGAGTGGTGCCGCGCCGTCGAACGCCTTGCCGCGAACCCAGTTCGACTCGATGTCCTGGTCGTCGCGGTTAGACACGTCGTTCATGATAGTGTAGCCAGCGATGACCGATTCGGCGTCTTCAGCCGACACGTTTCGGCACTGCTCGCCGATGACGACGGCCAGTTCGGCCTCGTGTTCCACGTTCTCCTTGCCAGCGGGGAGCGTCACCGTATCACCGTGACTTGCGACGGCGTTCGGCGGTTTGAGGAAGAGCAGTGGTCGGTCTGGGACTTCCTCGTCGCGCTCTTCGGCGTGCTTGGCGTAGTTGCGACCGATACAGACGACTTTCGTCGGTTCTGACGGTGGGAGGACGTCGACTTCGCCGAGGTCGTACGTCTCGCCGCCGAAGGAAACCGAATCGCCGTGCCATTCGCCCTGTCGAACTGCGCCTGCTGGGTCACGAAACCGAACGTGGTGCATAACCGACGACTCTGTTTCGGGCGTGATAGGTCTTTACATCCCACTGTATTCGGCCGACACAGACACCACAGGTGAAGTTGTCCCGCCGTCGCACGAATCGAGTATCACTCGACGTAGACGAGCAGTCGAACCTGAGCGTGCACCTCCCGTTCTGGTTCGTTCGACTGTCTGGCGACTAGTAGTGTGTAGTTAGAACAACATTATCTCTCTGTGTCGCCACTGTACTCGTATGTCCTCATCGTACATCGTCGAGTGTCGTGACTGTGAGTTCGAGAAACGAGTAATCGGCGACGAGTTCGCCCAACGGGCCGCCGACAGACACGAACTCGCCACAGACCACTTGGTCACTGTTCGCAGTGTCTCTACGGGGACGACCGTCTACTCGTCGCCGGAGTAACCACGAATAGTCACCGTACGTCCAATCCGATGTCGACGATGACGAACAGACAGATGAGTCCGAACGCGACGACGGCGCTCGGTGCACCGACGGACAGGTCTAAGACTTGGCCGCCGACGGCGATTACCGACAACGAGACACCGTAGTAGAGTGCCCGAACGAG
The DNA here is from genome assembly GCF_009674585.1 of Haloferax marinisediminis. NCBI lineage: Archaea > Methanobacteriati > Methanobacteriota > Halobacteria > Halobacteriales > Haloferacaceae > Haloferax > Haloferax marinisediminis. The sequence continues at coordinate 2,234,814 of NZ_WKJP01000001.1, forward strand.
TGTTCGTGTGCCACTCGCCCCTCGAATATGTGGCAATACGAGCAACGAACCGAGTGTGAACCCGCCGGCGACGAGGATTGCGCTCCCCAGTCCCCCCGCAGTGTCGGCGAGTGCCCCCGCGAACGTTCCGAGTCCCAGTGTCGCGTTCAGGTACGCCGCACGTCGCGCGAAAAAGCCGTACCCTCCGGTTGGGCCGAGTCCGAGGTCGTTGTCTTCGATTCGTCGCCACGGCACCCCCACCGAGATGACGCCCATCCGAAACGCACCGATGGTCAGCGACGCCACACTCAACGCGACGATGGCACTCGTCGTTACCGCGACGGGCGTGGTAACAGCCTGAAACGCAATCCAGAGTACCGGAACTGCGAGGAGGAGGTGTTGCCCGAGTCCATAGTAGACGATGGCGTCTAGCCACGCGTCGAGGCCGCCGTGTCGCTCGTCGAGGGAGGTGTGCCGACTCCTGCGTCGGTATCCCTCGTCGCCAGGGGACATCACGGTTACAATGTGGTCGGAAGCTGAAAATTGTACCTCGTGTGTGCCGGAGCTTCGAACAGTGAATTCAACCACAGAACCACGACCACAGCCGCTCGCACCGCTCCCGCGAATAGCTTTTTGTGTATTTCGTGTGTAACTTCGAACTGCTATGGAACTCACCTGGCACGGTCACTCGACGTGGTACGTCACGGTCGGAGACACCTCACTCCTCATCGACCCGTTCTTCGACAACCCCCTTACGTCGCTCTCCCCGAGCGACATCGAGACGCCGGATTACGTCCTTCTCACGCACGGCCACGCCGACCACATCGCCGACGCAGGCGAGTTCGACGGCGCGACGGTCGTCGGCACACCCGAGATTGTCGGCTACGTCGAAGCCGAGATGGGCGTCGACGACACCATCGGTATGAACATCGGCGGAACCGTCGAACTCGGCGACGCGTTCGTCACGATGGTCCGCGCAGACCACACGAACGGAATCAACACGAGTTACGAGTACGACGCGGGCATGCCGGGCGGGTACGTGATTAGCGATAAACTCCCGTCACACGAGTCCGACGACGACACGACGACGTTCTATCACGCCGGCGACACCGGCCTCATGACCGACATGCGCGAGATATTTGCACCGTATCTGGAACCCGACGCTGCAGCGCTCCCCGTCGGTGACCACTACACGATGGGCCCGATGCAAGCCGCAATCGCGTCCGACTGGTTGGACGTCGACCACGTGTTCCCGATGCACTACAACACGTTCCCGGCCATCGAAATCGACATCCGTGACTTCGAGCACGAAGTGAAAGCCGCCGGCAGCAAGGCCGAAGTACACGTCCTCGAAGCAGACGAGTCGTTCACGCTCGAATAACACCGAACCCTCCGCTTTTTCACGGTCGATTGTGCACGAGAGCGCCCGAGTGGACAACTTTTAGGGGCGATTACTCCCTTTCCCCGATGGATGTCCGACATTCAAACTTCAACCGTCAGTGACGAAGGGTTCTCGTGTACGAGTCAGGTCGGCGACTTCGATCTCCAGATCGACGCGCTCGATGAATCCGGCCCGAACCCGAACGCGGCCCTCGTCGCGACGTACGCCTCCTGTTTCCTCCCTGCCTTCCGTGTCGGCGGCCAGAAGACTGGCTTCGACGACCTCGGCAAGATTCAGATCGACGCTGACGCCGAACTCGACGACTCCGACGACCTCTCGACCATCGAGTTCGACGTGTACGTCGAAGCAGACCTCTCTGACGACGAGTTCGCAGAGATTGCTGACCTCGCCGAAGACATCTGCCACGTTCACTCGGCGCTCCGTGACGACCTGCAGGCCGACGTGACCGTCGTCGGCGACGCGTTCTAAGCGTCGCTCTCTCCGTTTCTTTTCAAAAAACCGCAGAAGAGTCGTGAGCTCCGGTGTCGACAGCCCAGTGCGTCGGACTGATTAGTCCTGACGCCGGTATGTTCGAAGGCTCATTGCCTTTCCTTCCACAATAATGACCTCGCCGTCTTGCGGGTCTGCTTCGACGACGTCGTCGACCTGGTCGCGGAAATATGGGCTGTTCGGTTCTTCCATGGCAGACTCTATGCATCAGTTAATAAAAAGCTTTGTCAGACATTCTCACACGTGGTAAGTGGTGTGATGGGGTTCTATTCAGTCGTCTGCGGCCGTGGCAGTCGCTCTATGGCTCATTTCGGTGCCAGAGATGCCGAGCCAGTCACTCGGGGGCTGGCCACGACTGCCCACTGACGAGTCGCGCCGATTACTCGGAGAGCAGTCGCTCGATATCGCCCAGACTGTCGAGGACGAAGTCCGGTTCGTACTCGCTTCTCGCGAGTGCTGCGTCGTCGGTGACGCCGGTTCGAACCACTGCGGTACTCATCCCTGCGTCGAGGCCAAACGCGATGTCCGTATCGAGTCGGTCGCCGACGACCAGCACGTCTTCGGGGGCGAGACCGAGTCGGTCGAGGACGAACCGTTGTGCGACCCGCGAGGGTTTCCCGAGAATCGCGTCTGGTTCGCGCTCGGCGACGCCTGCGACGGCTTTGATTATCGCCCCAGACCCGGGGATGTCACCTGCAGCGGTCGGGATGATGATGTCGGGGTCGGTTCCGTAGAACCTGGCACCGTCGCGGAGGGCGACGTAGGCGTCACGCAAGTCGTCGAAGTGGAACTCGCGGTCGATAGCGACGACGACGACGTCTGGGTCGTCGCTGGCGCCGACGAGTTCGAGCCCCGCGTCGCGGAGCTGGTCGTGTAAGCCAGACTCGCCGATACAGAAGGTGCGTGCGTTCGGATGGTTCTCGGTGAGGTACGCCGTGGTCGTCGTCCCCGAAGTGACGATTTCGTCGGCGTCCGCGTGGATGCCAGCGCGGCGAAGTCGCGCCTCGTATGCGGGCGGTGCTTTCGTCGGATTGTTGGAGACGAACAGACGGTCGAGTCCGGCGTCGGAAATGGCCGCGAGACCGTCGAGTGCACCCGGAATCGCTTCGTCGCCGCGAACGACTGTCCCATCGACGTCGAGGACGACACCTCGGTATTCCATCGACCGAAGTAGGGTCTCGTCGCTGTTGAACGTTCGCCCGGAGAACTATTATGTTCAATGATGACGTACCTCAAACTATGGGTGTCTCTTCGAAGCGGTTGGTCGGGTGGCTACGGGGTCCCGCGACTGGCAATAGCGCGATGGGGGTGTATGGGCTGGTGACGGCGATGGTCGCGCTCTTTTTGACGTACTCGATGGTCGCGACACTGTCGGTCGTCGTTCCGTTGCTGTCGACGACGACGATACTCTTTGCCGCCATCGTGGTGTGGCTCGTGACGTGGGCGATTCTCGACGTTCTCGCCAGTAAATTCGTCCGAAAACCACCGACGAGCGACGAGTCGTAGGGTCCTGACCGAGTCCCGGCCGGTTCGTCCCAGAACCAAAGAACGATATGCGCGAACCCCCACCACTCTACCGTGACGAATACGCAGCTGACGCTCGTCCAGATCGACAACTACGGGCCGTGGACGGTCACGCCGGACCCGCGACGTGAGATGGACCTCCAGACGCTCCAATCGCGGTTGTTCGCTGACTTGGCCCAGTTCGTCGGCTCTCGAGACGGGTATGTTTTCTTCACCCGCTTCGACAACATGGTCGCGGTCACTAACGGCCTCGACCGTGCAGACCACGAACTTCTGCAGGAATCTATCGGCAACCGATATCCCGTGACGCTCAGTCTCGGAATCGGCACCGACCGGAACCCTGCAGTCGCTCTCGAACGTGCCACCGACGGTGTCCAGCGTGCCGGAAGCGCACAGGACGGCGACCGTCGTGAAGTCCTCTCGGGAGACCCACTCGCCGAGGCGGACCGGACCCCTTCCGACGTCCAGATTGCGCACTTCGACGTGAACGACGCGACCGGCAAGTACACCGACCGACTCAACGAGTTCGACACGTTCATCCACATCGAGCAGGGCTACGCCTCGCTCATGCGGCACCTCCGTCAGGAACACGGTGCACTGTCGTTCTTCGTCGGCGGCGACAACATCATCGCCGTCACGCCGGACCTCTCTGCAGAACAGTACCGCGCGGCTATCGACCACGTCGAGGCCGAGGCAGATGTCGAACTCAAAGTCGGCGTCGGAACGGCGAGCAACGCCCACGAAGCGGGCTTCGCCGCCAAACACGCGCTCGAAGACTGCCGTCACCACGGGACGATAGTCGAGTTCGCAGACGCACCGGTCGAACCAGTCAACGACTGAGCGATGCTGGGGCAAGCGGTCTACTTCGTCGGTCCAGAACGCGTCGAAGTTCGCGACCACGACGTCCCAGACCCTAGCCCCAGCCAAGTCCGTGTCCGAACGCGAACCTCCGCGGTGAGCTCCGGAACCGAACGGCTCGTCTACCGCGGTGAAGCACCAACGGACCTCTCGGCCGACGAATCTATCGCCGCCCTCGACGGTGACTTGTCGTTCCCACTTCGCTACGGATACGCTGCCGTCGGGGAAGTCGAAGCCGTCGGCGACGACGTTAGTTCTCGATGGCTCGGCCGCCGCGTCTTCGCGTTCAACCCCCACGAGAGCCGATTTCTCGCCACACCCAGCGAACTTTACCCAATCCCTGACGACGTGAGCGACACCCGGGCCGCTCTGTTGCCGACGATGGAGACTGCCCTCAACTTCGTGATGGACGGCACCCCGCGCATCGGCGAACACGTCGTCGTGTTCGGGCAAGGTATCGTCGGCCTCGTGACGACTGCGCTACTCAGCCAGTTCCCGCTGGGGAGTCTCACTGTCGCCGATTGTGTCGCTGAACGACGCGAGCGCGCCCTCGACCTCGGTGCGACGGACGCAGTCCATCCAGAGGCTCTCGACCCTCCTGCCGACGGCGCAGACCTCACACTCGAACTCTCCGGAAACCCAGATGCCCTCGACGACGCCCTCGACGTGACACGATACGCTGGTCGCGTCCTCGTGGGTTCGTGGTACGGAACCAAACCGGTGACGCTGGACCTCGGGGGGAAGTTCCACCGGTCACGAATCAGCGTCGAGAGCAGTCAGGTGAGCACCATCGCCCCCGAACTCCGTGGCCGGTGGGACGCCGACCGGCGCTTCTCACTCGCGTGGGAGCATCTCAGCGACCTTCCGCTCGACTCGCTCGTGACACACCACGTCGCGGTCGAGAACGCACCTCGCGCGTATCGACTACTCGAAGACGACCCGAACGAAGCCGTCCAAATCCTCTTTACCTACACGGACGATTGACAGTTCATGTATCGCGTCTCAGTTCGTCGGGAACTCATCGCCCAGCACTACCTGACGGTCCCCAACCCGGGTCCGGAAGGAGAACTTCACTCACACGCGTTCACCGTCGAGGTCGAGCTCTCCGGCCCTGAACTCGACCAGTACGGCTACCTCGTCGATATCGACGACGTGAAAGCCGCACTCGACGCGACGCTCTCACGATACCGCGACGAGACGATGAACGAACTCGTCGAGTTCGCCGGACAGAACCCGAGCGTCGAACGCCTCGCCCGCCACGTGTGCGAACAGTTCGTCGAGGCCGCGACGCTCACGAAACCCGAACACGTCTCGGTCCGAATCTGGGAAGACGACATCGCGAGCGCCACCTACGAGACGTCGCTCTGACGTGCACGTTGGTCTCGTCGTCTACGGCGAACTCGATGGGCGCTCAGGTGGCTATCGGTACGACCTCGAACTCACTCGCGGCCTCCGTGCCGCCGGGGACGAGGTGACCGTCGTCTCACTCCCCGAGCGACCGTACCGAAAGCGACTTCGCGATAACGTCACGTCGGCCCGCCGACTCCGTGACCTCGACGTCGATGTCGTTCTCCAAGACGAACTGTGTCATCCATCCCTCGCAGCCGTGAATGCGCGCCTCGACGACGAGGTGCCGGTCGTCTCGGTCGTCCACCATCTCAACTCGGTGGAGAACCACCCACCGTGGAGACAGCATCTCCGCCAAACCATCGAGACTCGGTATCTGCGGTCTGTCGACGCGTTCGTGTTCAACAGTGAGACCACCCGAGCCTCTGTCGCGGCCGTCGCCGACGCCGACCCGCACGTCGTCGCCTACCCCGCTGGCAACCGGTTTTCGTCACACGGCGCACCGCTCGGCGACGACGAAATCCGGTCGCGCGCCGTCGAGGGACCGCTCCGGGTCGTCGCTGTCGGAAACCTCGAACCCAGAAAGAACATCGATGGGTTGCTTCGCGCACTTGCCCGACTCAGCGGCGAGTGGCGGCTGACCGTCGTCGGTGCACCCGTGGATACGGCGTACGAACAGTCGCTACACTCACTTGCCGACGAACTCGGTGTTTCCGACTGGGTAACGTTCACGGGGCGACTCTCCGACAGCGACCTCGCGACGATTCTTCGACAGTCGCACCTCTTCGCACTCCCGTCACACTACGAAGGGTTCGGAATCGCGGCCCTCGAAGCGATGGGGTTCGGTCTCCCGGCTCTCGTCTCGTCGGCTGGTGGTGCGAGCGAACTCGTCACCCATCGCGTCGATGGCTTCCTCGTCGACCCGGTCGATACGGCGTCGATTACCGATGCTGTCGCCCCGCTGTGCCGAAATCGCCGCCGACTCGTCACACACTCGCTGGCAGCGCGCGACCGATTCGTCGAACACGAGACGTGGGACGAGATGGCCCAGACGGTTCGGTCGTTTCTGACGACGGTCGTGGACCACGGTGGGTAATCTGTCCTCGTCTCTCACTCACCGTCAATTCGGACCCACTCTTGTAGCGTGAACTGTTCGTAGGGTGTCTCTGACTCCAGTCGCCACTCGTCGTCGTTCCACTCGGGATAGAACGAATCCCCTTCGTACGTTCCGGGGACCCGACTCAGAACCATCCGGTCGAGATGCGGTTGGAACAGGTCGTAGATTTTCCCGCCGCCGATGACGTAGACCGTCTCGGAATCCAGTGATTCTGCGATGTCGATGGCCTCTTCGACGTCTCTCGCGTGGTGTGCGGTGTCCACGTCGAACGCTTGTTGGCTTCGGCTCAACACGATTTGGGCGCTTCCGGGGAGGTCCGCGCGCATCGAGTCGAACGTCTTTCGGCCGAGAATAACCGGGTCGTTCGCGATTCGGCCGCGGTACTGCTTCTTGTCTTCGGGGATGCTGTGCCACGGAATTTCGCCGTCTTGCCCGATGACGTAGTTCTCGGAGAGTGCGGCAACAGAGACGAGTTCCATCATCGGACAGACGGGCCGTTCGACAATGATGGTTACGTCAGACGGCGGTGGCGACTACAGAATACGGGCCCTCCAGCCCTACGTCACTCCTCTATCGAGTGGGTTCGCACTCACTCGACGACGAGTGTCCCGTCCGAATCGACGACTACGGTGTACCCGGCGTATTCGAACCTCACGATGATGGGAGACTGGGCGTCCGTCGTCGCTGTCGCTAAGAGGGTGTCGAGGGCATCGGGGTTGATGACGTCGTATAGCCGTGGTTCGAGGTTGGTCGGGTCGACGCCCTCCCGCTCGGCAACTGCTCTGACAACGTCTGTGCAATCGACGCTTCGGTGGGGTGTGTCCAGTTGCTGGGAGTCTCTCATCACGAGAAGTTCACCACCAGCGGGGGTGAGCCTTGCTCTTACACATGTAACATGCCTTTTCAGGGGTCGACAAACACACAGGAGCCACAGGGCTCGATGAAGAGTACGTAGTTCACTCGCTGAACACGTCGAGCGCGTCGGCGGCAAGTGTGTCGAATGCCCGTCTCAGTCGCCCGCTGAGCGCTTGACGAGAGATTCGAAGCTCCTGTGCGAGTGTGTCCAGCGTGGTCCGCCGTGGGTCGTCGAAGTACCCTTCGACGTACGCGAGCTGCAACGCCTCGAATTGGGGACCAGTGAGATGCGTTCTGTCCTGCTCAGGGCGGTCTTCTGCGAGCCGTATGACGTTCATTCGGATGCCATCCGCTCGGAGCTCGTCGATGAACGCCGAGAGCGGAGCCTTGCTACTGCCCCGGAACTCGAAGCGCCACTCGTCTGCGGTCCCAATCCCCGACAGTAAGGCGAGATTCGAATCACCAATCGAGACGATGGTGTCCTGAAACGCTCGGTTCCAGACGACGCGATACAGCGTCCGTCCCTCTTCTTCGTTGAGCACGGTAATCTGTTCGACAGCGCGATGCTCACGCGTCGCTCGGGCGACTTCAGTGGGACTCGGACCCTGCACCCAGATGAACGGAACGACGGCGTTCGACGTCGGAACAACGCGGTCCAGTTCGACGCGAACGTCCGGGAACTCACTGAACGCTTGGCCAATCCGAAACCCGTTTGCTGCGACTGAAATCTCGGCGTAGACGACCATGCGGTACCCTTTGGGCCGAACGTGCTTTAGTCCGTGTGAATGAGTGACAGTGTTTCCGTATCGACGAGATTGTTTTCTCCCGTTCCTTCGAGACGAGGATTCAGAACGATGTCTCGCTGTGAGGTTCGGTTGCCCATCAGCGATATTACTGATAATTGATAATAATGAAGAGTATATTCGAGATTATTCGTGCTGAGGTAGCTGTATTTCCTCCGAAGATTCGCCAGAACCAGCATATGGCGACTACTATGGCCGAACATATTGGAGAATATGATATTCAACAATCATGATTGATATCAGATAAGTATAATAATATTGCAAACCAACAGTATATACCTTCCATAAGGCAGGAGGGGGAGGAATATGGAACCAATATCTGACACGGTTCGGCTAACGAGGAGGACAGTACTCCGAAGTGCAGCGACAGGGACGTTGCTCACTGCTGTCGGGGTCGGCACTGCGGGAACTGCAGCAGCAAACGGAGGAACGACAGTCGACCTCATCGCAGACAACGGCGATGGGAGCGGGCCAGTAGTCGGCTCTGTGTCGATTTCGGACGACGGCATGGACCTCTCTATCACCATCGAGACGGACGGCTACTGGTGTCTCACAGAGACCCACGTGCACGTGGCCGATTCGGTCGGTGACGTCCCGGCCGCTGGCAACGGAAATCCGATTCCCGGTCGATTCGACTACTCTGGGTCACACGACTGTGTGACGTCGGTACCGTATACGATTCCGATACCGTCGCCGAACGACGGCACACTCGTCGTCGCAGTGCACACTGTCGTAGAGACGTTCGGCACACTCGACTACTTCGCGCAGTTGCTCCCGTCGACCGCGAGTGTTCGCGTTGCGTTCCCCGGCGGTGACAGTTACTTCAACCTCACTGTCAGCAATGCAGGAAGTCTCGACGGAACGTACGACAGTTTCTGCATCGACACTGACCGGACGATATCGCCGGGGGCGACGTATACCGCAGACGTATACTCGAGTTACGAGTCGCTTCCGTCGGGAATCGTCGAGTTCCCGGAGAACCTCGACCTGGTCAACTACATCATCAACCAGAGTTGGCCGGGGAAGACATCACCAGGGGGCTACGGGACGTACACCTACGGTGACGTCCAGCGAGCCATCTGGACGCTCATCGAAGACGAACTCAGCGCGTCTGGACTTGGCTCGTGGAGTCAGGACCGCGTCAACGAGATTCTTGCGGACGCACAGGCGAACGGCGAAGGGTTCGTTCCCGGCTGTGGCGACTACGTCGCAGTGATATTCGTCCCCGGAAATAGCCAGTATATCATCGGACAGGTCGTCCTCGGGTCGTACCCCGTCCCGTGCGAGTTCCGTGAAGAGACCGCCTGGGGAGACGGTCCGGACTTCGCCGGTAGAAACTGGGCGACGTACATCGAGTACACACTGTCTGGAACGAACGGATAGTCTCTCGGCGACGACTTCGTTCGACACCACGAATACGTACTCGACATTTTTCACCCGACTTCGAACTCAGCACCAGTTGGTTACGCAGTCACACAATTCGAACCACATTCCTGGGGAGGGCGATGGATTTCGCTATTCGTTCAACAGGCCACGGAGTGCCATCGCAACTTCCTGGAAATCGCGGAGTGTGAGTCCGTCTGTCGTCAAGAACACGCCCTCGGTCGGGGTGGTAACCCGCACGAGAAATCCGTTGTCGAAGACGCGAATGGTAAACCGGTAGTTCCCGAGTTCGGACCCGGAGTACGCCGTGTGCGCGTGGAACCCCCACGACTCGTAATCGACGAACCCAGCGAGGTCTGCATCCGATTCGAGGTCAGACCGGAGATATATCTGCTCGTATCTGTCTTTCGTGAAGTACGTAATCGACCGAAGTTGGTCTCCGATGGTCGTTCGGCACGCAGAGATCAGCTCCGACTCTCGGGCGTCGTCGATGATATCGTCCTCTTTAGGTCGCATCTGTCATCACCACAGCGTAGATACGCCTCAAACTGTGCTATCGACTGCTGTATTTCTCAACGTATGGGAACGACTACCGCACGGCGAGTGTATCGGTGACGCCGACTGGGGGGACGACGACGCTCGGGGATGGGTGAGTTGGACGAGGTCTCTGAACGAAGGGAGATATTGTCAGCTAGCCACCAATTTGATTAGCGCACAGAGTGAGTCTCTTCCAACGGAGTGGTTTCAGACGATGGCGCAGCCATTCGAAGTCATCAGTGTTCTCGTGGCACTGGAGTTCGTGGCCATGGCCGCGATTGTGCTTCTTCTGGGCCCGCTCGAAGCGGTGGTTTCGGTCGTGCCGCTGATGGTTGTGTTGTTGATTGCGTTAGTGGTGTATTGGCGGTGATTCCGTGTCGTTCTCGCCGTCTCTTTGTTGAATAGATTACAGTGGGGCCGGAGGGATTTGAACCCCCGATCGACTGATATCTCCGGTGGGCACCTCGGAACTCCAGAGGGTCGTCAACACGACCGATGATCAGTCGGCCGCTCAGTATATCAGCTGGAGTGTCGTCCCGGGCGCCAAGCCTCTGGAGTCAGTCGCCATGCCGGGCTTGGCCACAGCCCCGTTCCGTTCTGTCTGCACTCTCTCGTATGGCGATTTTTCTTAAAGGGGTTTCGATTCTACTCGTCGCGGTCGTCGTCCGCCCAGTCGCACTCTTGGCACTTGTAGGCGACGACGAACTCGGTCACACTCGGCATGTAGCCGACCTGAATCACGTTTTCTCCGCACTCCGGACAGTCGAAGTCGGCGTCTTCGATGGCTTCGGCTTCCAGCGGGCGTTCACCCTCGACGAGTTCGGCGAGTGTCTCGGGGGTCACCATCCGACCTTGTACGACGCGGTTGCTCATACTCCGACGAATTCTCCCGAGTAACGTAAGCCCTCCGTCACCGACAGACCGAACCAGTCGTCAGATTACGGCGTCGCAACCGTCACCGTCCGCGTCCGCGGGCCGTCACACTCGACGAGGAGGACCGACTGCCACGTGCCGAGGTCCAACTCGCCGCCGACGACCGGAATCGACACGCCGTTTCCGACGAGGAGGGCACGAAGATGTGAATCCGCGTTGCCGTCCAGTTCGTCGTGTCGCCATCCCTCGTCGGGGACGCTCGCGGCGAGCATGGACTCGATATCCTCCAATAGCCGTGACTCGGCTTCGTTGACACAGACGCCGGTCGTCGTATGTCGCGAGAAGACGGTACAGACGCCGTCGTAATCGTCGGGAAGGGCGTCAGAAACGTGGTTCGTCACGTCGAGCGTCTGGAGACGCCGTTCGGTCCGGATATCGAAGGTTCGTCGCATACGACGATGTTCGTCGACAGGAGAGAAAAATCGGCCGACGCTCAGAGCCACGGCGCGCGCGAGCCTTCCTCACCGGGGTAGCCGTATCCCGGTTCGGAGGCGTCGTCTGCGTCTTGGGACGACTCGTCGAAGACGTCGTCCCCGTCGTCGGCGTCTGCCGCGATGGATTCTTCGTCGACGGCGTCAGCAGCGCCGATGTCGTCGCCGCCGTCTGCGACTGCTCCAGTTCCCATCGCACTGTCGGGTTCGGGGCCGTCGGTGACCGTCAGGTCGTCGAAGTCGGAGGCGTCTTCGCTCGCCCCAGCAGGGTCGAAGGCGAACAGCGCCGTGACACCCAGCACGCCGAGGGCGACCGGAGCCTTCGTCGGCATCAGGCCGAGGACGTCCAGCGCCAGCATCCCGAGAGCGACCGAACTCCCGAAGCGGAACAGGTCGATGTCGACCGACCCGCGCAGGCGGGGTGCGAGCAGGGCGACCGACCCGGCGAACGCGACGCCGGTTCCAGCGGCCGCGGCGGCACTGATGAGGCGAATCGGGTCGGGGCTGACGATGAGTTCGAAGCCCGAGGGGTTGAAGCTCGCCACGAGGCCGAGACCGATGATGACGCTCGGCGACGGGAGATACTCACCGACCTTCGAGGATGCCGTCTTCGCGGCGATTGCCAGGATGACGAGGCCAGCGAAGCGGTGGAACACCTCGAAGTTGAGCAGCGTCTCGATGGTCTCGGCGACGGCCGCCTCTGCGACTGCCACCGGGATGAGGAGCGCGCCGAGCAGGAGAATCGACGTGAGCTGCTCGCGGCGCGTGCCGTCCATCTCCGCGAGGATGACCGCGACGGTCGCGGAACCACCGAAGATGAGCAGGCCCGTCTGGAGGATGCCCGTAATGGATGGGTCGCCTGCCGCCGTGGTCAACGCACCCGCGATGATGAGCGCGGGGAAGATGCCGTCGACGAGGGGCAGACCCATGACCGTCGCGAGCAGGCGCGTGGCACCACCGACCTGCTGCTCGAGACGAAGCGCGACTGGATGGCGTGAAACACTCATTCGATGTTACTGGCCTTCACCATGGCCTAAGCGGCGATATGGACGCAATTCGGACAAGGGAGTACGAAGGGAGTGTACCGAGTGTCCTTTTCGTCCAATATTGAACTCCCGTTTAAATGTCGTCCACATCTGTGTAAAGAGAATGCCGGAGTCGGAGGTCAGTTGACCGGCAATACGCGATGCGGCGGGACACGTGGAGTCCATACAGCATAAATTTAGGACAGGAGTATTAAACGTTGTGTGGGATACGACCGCATGGGACACGAACATCTCTGGCCTTGTTATAAAAAGGAGCTACAAATCGTAGGATAATGGAGGCCTATTTCTACGAAACCGAGATACACGAACGTGAATATGGTGATTATTCACGAGGGTCCCGATATTCGATACTCCGTCACAAATTCACGTGACCAGAGTCGAGATACTCGCGGACAGATATCCACTACTGTGCATACATCGTCGGAGGCGTTTGCCACACATCGACACGCCCGTGCTATCTCGCAACCCTTTTGTCGTCGCCGAAACCACGCTTGATATGGCGAACGACGTTCCTGACCGAGAACCCTTCTCTGAGAAGCTTCGGGTACCCGAATCCCTGACGTTCGACGACGTACTGCTCCGACCGATGGAGAGCCGTGTCGAACCTGACGATGCAAACGTCTCGACGCGTGTTTCGAAGAACGTCGAACTCAACATTCCGATTCTCTCTGCGGCGATGGACACTGTCACCGAGAGCGGGATGGCTATCGGGATGGCCCGTGAGGGTGGCCTCGGCGTCCTCCACCGGAACATGGACGCTGAACAGATGGTCCACGAGATCGAACGCGTCAAGCGCGCCGACGAACTCGTCATCCGGCGTGAAGACGTGGTCACGGCCAACCCCGAACAGACCATCCGCGACGTCGACGAGATGATGGAACGCGCCGGTGTCTCTGGTGCCCCCGTCGTCGACGACGACGACATCGTCCTCGGCATCATCTCCGGCACCGACATCCGCCCGTACCTCGAAGTCGGCGAATCCGACGAGGTCAGCGAAGCGATGACGGACGAGGTCATCACGGCGACGCGCGACGTGACCGCCCGTGAAGCCCTCGAACTGATGTACGACCACAAGATCGAGCGCGTCCCAATCGTCGACGAAGACAGCCACCTCGTTGGCCTCGTCACGATGCAGGGAATCCTCCAGCGCCGCGAACACGAGAACGCCGCCCGCGACGCAGACGGCCGTCTCGTCTGTGGTGTCGCTGTCGGTCCGTTCGACCGCGAACGCGCCCAGAAGGCCGACGAAGCAGGTGCCGACGTCATCTTCATCGACTGCGCCCACGCGCATAACCTCAACGTCATCGACACCGCCCGAGAAATCAAAGAGACCGTCGAAGCCGACGTCGTCGTCGGGAACGTCGGAACGCGTGAGGCCGCCGAAGAACTCGTCGACTTCGCCGATGGTATCAAAGTCGGTATCGGCCCCGGTTCTATCTGTACGACTCGCGTCGTCTCCGGGTCTGGTATGCCGCAGATTACCGCCGTCGCAGAGGTCGCAGACGTCGCTGCCGACTACGACATCCCCGTCATCGCCGACGGTGGCATCCGCTACTCCGGCGACGCAATCAAGGCAATCGCCGCCGGCGCCGACGCCGTCATGCTCGGTTCCTACTTCGCTGGCACCGACGAAGCACCCGGCCGCGTCATCACGATGAACGGCAAGAAGTACAAGCAGTACCGCGGAATGGGCTCTGTCGGTGCGATGCGCTCCGGCGGTGCCGACCGCTACCTCAAGGACGACGACGAAGACGAAGAGTACGTCCCCGAGGGTGTCGAAGCCGCGACGCCGTACAAGGGTTCGCTCGCGTCTGAACTCCACCAACTCGTCGGTGGAATGCAGTCCGGGATGGGCTACGTCGGCGCCAAGACGATTCCGGAAGTCAAAGAACGCGCCAAGTTCGTTCGCGTCTCTGCGGCGGGCCAGACCGAAGGGCACCCCCACGACGTGATGATCACCGACGAAGCACCGAACTACAGCCCGAACGAGTAATCTCGCAGAACTCGCGTTCGCTTTTCGACCAGACGCACGCTGCTTCTCTCCCGACTGACGAGACAACGCATCCACGACGTATCACCGCCAGGTGTAATTTGTCTGTCTCGATGTCCCTCTAACGCGACGAGAATATGGGGATTATTAATAGGGATGTATGATGTGCACTTACAAGCGATGGATACTGCGGAGCTGCGCACTGCCCTTCGGAACGCTGGGTTATCTCAATATCAGGCGGAAGCCTACGTGGCCCTCCTCCAGTTAGGTGCAGCGAGTGCAACTGAATTGGCCGATGCATGTGCTGTCCCCACAGCACGGATTTACGACGTACTTCGAGACCTCGAATCGAAGGGGTACATCGAGACGTACGAACAGGATAGTCTCCACGCCCGTGCGTGTGACCCAAAATCAGTGATGGAAGACCTCCAGAAACGGTCGGTCCAACTCGACGAGGCGGCCTCAGAAATCGAAGCTCGGTGGCAACAACCAGCAGTCGACCGCCACATGCTGAGCATCGTAAAGCGGTTCGATACCGTGTTCAACCGGGCTGAAGAACTGATTCGAGGCGCGACGAGTGAGGTCCAACTCTCCGTGACTCCCGAGCAGTTCGAGGTACTGCGTCCCGCGCTGTCAGAGGCGTACGAGAACGGAGCACTCGTGAAGATTTCGCTCCACCCAGAGCAAGGAGAGGAGGTAGACGATGTCAAGAACACATCGTACCACGGCCTCGCCTCTGAAGTTCGCTATCGGACGCTTCCGACACCGTTCGTCGCAATCGTCGACCGGACTGGAGCATGCTTCGCGCCCCACGTCGATTCGATGAACCAGTACGGCGTGCTCGTCGACGACTACACCCTCACGTACGTCTTCTACTGGTACTTCCAGACTGCACTGTGGGAGGTGTGGGACGTCGTCTACACCGCACAGACGCCCGACCCACCCATCGTCTACTCAGACATTCGGCACTTCGTTCAGGACGCCGAACCACTCTTCCAAGATGGGAAGCAGATACTCACTCACATCAACGGCTACGACACCACAACCCGCGAGCCAGTCGATATCGTGGGGAATCTGTCAGACATCTACTACACTGCAGTGTCCGAACCAAAAGACACGTTGTCGTTCTCAGAACTCGCAGGGCAGGTCTGTCTGACTATCGAGACGGACGACGAAACGTACACCGTCGGCGGGTGGGGTGCGGTGTTAGAAGAAGTCGAGGCGAACCGCATCACCGTCGAGTCCATCTCCTGAACCTCTCTACAAAGTGAGCATTCCCCCTTGCCGGAATGTATAACAACTTCCCGTTCTCATACTTGGTACAAGACGCGTTTCGGGCACGCACTCGACAAGGGGTATTTTGATATACCACCGTGCGACATTCTGTCTCGTGAGTGTTCCCGGAACACCACTACACTACCAATGAGTGCAGAACAGCCCTTGGTGCTCATCGTCGAAGATGAGCCTGACCTCGCCGATCTGTACGCAACCTGGCTTAGGGACGACTATCGCGTTCGTGTCGCATACGGCGGCCGAGAGGCACTCGACGAGCTCGACGACGAGGTCGACGTTGTTCTCCTCGACCGTCGGATGCCCGACCTCTCGGGCGACGAAGCGCTCACGGAGATTCGTGACCGCGGCTTCGACTGCCGCGTCGCGATGGTGACTGCTGTCGAACCGGACTTCGACATCATCGCTATGGGCTTCGACGATTATCTCGTCAAGCCTGTCTCTCGGGAAGCGCTGACCGAAACTGTCTCTAATCTCATCTTGCGAAACGCCTACGACGTCGGGATTCAAGACTTGTTCTCGCTCGCCTCGAAGAAGGCCCTTCTCGAGTCAGAGAAGGACGAGGCGACGCTCGGGGACAACGAAGAGTATCAGACCCTCACGAAGGAGCTCGACGAACTCAGAAGCGAGCTCGACGAGACACTCGGTCAACTCGACGACACCAAGGGGCTCTCTGCGGTCTACCGCGACATCGGCGACTCGGCTCAGTCCGACGACTCCTGACGACGCACGTCCGGTCCGGGAACCATCTTTTCTATCCTCAGTGGCCGAATTCGTAGCGTAGGGGCCCGTCTGGCGCCCTCTTTCGGATTTCTTACAATAGGCGACATATTAATTGATTTAATTTTATATCAGAATTACACGAAAATTTATATTTTGCAGTCGCTCCTCGGACTACTTGCACATGTCCGAAGAATCCAGCACGATGGTTTCGTACCTCCGCCAGAACCCCCGTATGATGGGCGTCCTGTTCACGCTCATCCTCCTGCTCACGCAGGCGGGAAGCGCAGCAGCAGGAAACGCAGGGTACATCTACGGTCCGTAATCACGAGAGAAATTCGTAGTTCCAGTAGACTGCATCTTCGAAGACAACCGGTACTTGTTCTAACAAGAGGAAATCCCTGAGTTCCTCCTCAGACAGTCCTGTCTCTGTGATTCGTTGAGAGCCGAGGTGGTACTTTTGTTGGCCGGGGAATGCAGGAATGACTAACGAGCCAGGGCCACAGCGAGACGTCGGGTACGTCTTGTACGTCAGGTCGTACGTATCCGTGTCGACCCGTTCTACTTCGCAGAGTACTGCAAATCCACTTTCGGCTTGCACGACCGAGAGGCTCCCGTCCCCGACGACAGCGTATTGGTGGGCAACGCTGCCGTACTTGCGGACGAGTTGGAGCGACGCCTGCAGTGGGAATCCGCGATTGAGGTAGCGCGCAATCGTTCTCCCAGCGGTAACTGCCTTACTGTTGATGACTTCACTGAGTGTGACGATGCCACCGATTGCACCTGCTTCGACGAGCGCGAGCCCTTGGTCGTAGGACTGACACGCGTTGAGGAAGAACGCCCCAGTCCCAACGTGGTCGAGCGTCTCCGCGTCGACTTTTCCATCACGGCATTGGAAGCCGTCGTCGTCGATGTGACCGATGTAGTGGAGGAAGTCCGTCGGTTCAGCGAGTATCTGGCGGAGTTCTGCCCGGCTGAGGTTGTAGTGCGCATCGACGTCGAACGAGAGTCCGTTCCGTGACCCGTACACGTCGTCGACGATGTCAGTCTCGGCGAGCATCTCCTGGTCGTTACAGATGACGGTGATACCGATGTCGCCAGTTGTGGGCTCTCGCTGGAGACGGTTTTGATACGCTGTCGGTGTCGTTTTGGTCGCACCGACAGGTGTCCCGTCGCTGACCCACGCCTGCTCGACGGAGTTGTCCGAACTCGGGCGGACGTACGTCTCGCTCGCCGTTGTCGTTCCGGCGCTTCGGACGATGTCGTCTCGGAGGAAGTCGGTGACGGCGGTCGCTTGCACCTCCGAGTGTGGGACGCTCGTCCCGTCAGGTGTCCTCACCACCGCGAGGTCGTTGGTGACGAACGGAAGTAACTCGACGTTGGCTGCGTCTGGTGCGACGTGCGTCGTCAACTTCCACTCGGGGACGAGGTCTGCGATGTGTTCGTACGGAACCTCGAAGTACGACTCCAACTGCTCGCTGAGTGGTTTATCGTACAGGGTCTCGACGTCGAGGTCCGTCCGAGATTCGACCGTCTGTCGTTCGTGGAGTTCGACGTCGTAGATTCCCTCGGTTCGGACCACACAGTCGAGGAAGAACGTTCGCTTGAGCGCCCGGGCGACGCCTTCTTCGAATCCGTGTGGGCCGTCGAACTCGTGTACGAACCCGGTGTCGGTGACGAGTCTGGGCGACTCACCGGGGACGAGCGTCGCGCCGAGGTAGTACGCGAGCGGCGTCGCGACGAAGATATGACTCAGCGTCGGTGGGAGCTCGATACGAACGCCCGTCTCCGGGGCCTGTAGCCCCTCGGGAATGTGGAGTTCGTCACCACGTTCGAGGAGCGGTGGGTGTCCCCGAAGCGTCGGATACGACCGTTCGACACTCGTCGTCTTGAGTGCCGAACTGAGCACCGAGATGGCACGCATCACGTCGAGAGGGTCGTCGGTCGTCGTGACCGTCGTCGCAGGACTCTCGTGAGACGACCGCCCACCGACGAGAACAGTCTGACTCTCCTCGAAGGAGAGCACCGTTTCGAGTGGTTTCGCGTCGATGGTGAACGGGCCGTCGACTTCGAGGTACGTCTTGACTGCGCCGAAGAGTTCGATGCTGTACGTCCCTGCGCCGAACTGCTCAGCTCCCTGTTGGTCGATTTGTGCGAGCATCGAACCGGAGCTGTCGCGGACGCACACGACCGTGTTCGCGGCGAGTCCAATAGCCGTCGTTTCGATGCGAACTGCAGCGTCTGTTGGGAGGGAGAATCGAGATTCGTCTGCCGGTTCAGGGGAGACCGACGAGGGAGTCCGTAACAGGAACTGGTGCCGTTCGACGTTGTCACGAACGACCAACCCAGTGCCATCTGAAGGGAGCGAAAATCCAACCTCTAACGTAGAGGACTCAGTGGACTGTTCGCTCTGCCCGGACTCGTCCATTGTGTGTACGTGACACAATTCGAGGTAAAAAACGTATTGGTCAACTGAAAGTCAGCCGTTCAGGGGGAACCAGCCCGACGAGACGTCGATATCGAGGAGGTGCCAGCGCTGTTTCGCTTCGGTCCCGTCGACGTCTAACTCGACGACAGCGTCGAACAACGGCGCGAGCATTCGGTTGATTTCGTCGTCCCGTTCTCCGGGTGACCAGACGTGAAGCATTCCCTTCCGTGAGCGAACGTGTGCCGTCATCACGTGGAGGAAGCGGAACACGTGCTCGCGGTCGTACTTCGAGAGGAGGGCAGGCAGACAGTCGAACGCGACCCGAAGTTCGGCGGGTGAGAGTACGTTCCCGAAACTGTCGAACTCGTGGATGTCTTCGGCAATCTCTGCACCGAGTCGGCCGATTCCGCCGTTCACACGGCGTTCGTAGCCGGGGCGCATCGGACTCGACGCCGCAGTCGCCACGCTTCGTTCGAGCGTCGTGTACCGAATCGCGCGCGTCCACTCCGTCGAGCGGCGAATCGCGGGGTCGAGGCGTGTGTCGAGAGAGGCGGACTCGTTCAGGACGACGAGGCGACGGCGTTGCTCGGTCGGGGCACCGAGCATCTGCTTCGACGCCTCCGAGTAGAGTTCCGTGGGCACGGACCCGACGACGAGAAGCGCGCTTCCGCGTCGCTTGAGGTCGTCCAGTCCACGGTGGAATGTGGACGTCTCCTCTGCGGCGGGCGCGTCCATGTCACCTCTCGACACCATTCGTCTGTGACGACGAAACCATATTTAATAATACTTTGCGTGTTGCCGCGCCGATATGTGTGTAGTGGTAACACGCCCAGACTGGGTGTGAGGCCACCGCTCTTCGTGTTCGTCTGTACCACGTCCCGCCGAAGGAATCACTCCGTAGCGTGAACCGTCAACACGGGGACGGACGACGTTCGGACGACACGTTCTGTGACGCTCCCGAGGAGGATGCGTTCGATACCCCGACGTCCGTGTGTCGCCATCACGATGACGTCGATTCCGTGGTCGTTTGCGTAGTCGATAATCGCCTCGTATGGCGTTCCTTGTACGATGTCTCCCGTTGCGGGGATTCCTCGCGCTTCGGCGCGTGCGACGATTTCGTCGACGAAGCGGTGTCCCTCCTGTTCGAGGGTGTCGAGTATCGACCCACCCATGACGCTCACACTGTCGCGGGTATCGTCTACGACGAACAAGACGTGGACCGTCGAGCCATACCGTTCGGCGAGGCCGAAGACGTGGGGAATCGCCTGTTCACCGGCGGCGCTCCCGTCGATTGGAAGCAAAATCTCCTCGTACATTCCTTACTATTCGCGCCCAGAACGTGTGAACCCTTCGCACAGCAGAACACGGAGAACTCTCCGTGGTGTGTGAGCGACTAGTCGCTCACGTACGCTTCGATTCGGTCCATCGCTTCGCGGAGTTCTCGCATACTCGTCGCGTACGAGACGCGGAGATGGCCTTCGCCGCCCGACCCGAACACGCTTCCGGGCACGAGTGCGACGTTCTGTTCTTCGAGCAGTCCTTCGGCGAACGCTTCGTCGTCGCCATCCGGTGCTTCGGGGAAGACGTAGAACGCACCCTTGGCCTCGAAGCAGTCGATTCCCATCTCGTCGAAGCGTGCGAGGACGAACCGTCGTCGACGGTCGTACTCACGCCGCATCTCTTCGACGGCGTCGTCACACGACCGCAACGCTTCGAGCGCCGCGTACTGCGCCGTCGTCGGTGCCGACAGCATCGCGTACTGGTGGACCTTGTTCATCGCGTCGATGGCTTCTGGCGGTCCCATCGCGTAGCCGAGGCGAAGGCCAGTCATCGCGTACGCCTTCGAGAAGCCGTTGAAGACGATAGTCCGTTCGCGCATCCCCGGATGGGTCGCGATAGAGGCGTGTTCGTCTTCGTATCGAAGGTCCGCGTATATCTCGTCAGAGAGGACGAGGAGGTCGTGTTCCTCGACGAACGCGGCCACTTCGGCGAGTTCGTCGTCGGTCATCACCGCACCGGTAGGGTTGTTCGGATAACAGAGGACGAGGACGTCCGCTTCGTCGGCACCCGCCGCGTCGAGGGCGTCGCGCGTCAGTTTGAACTCGTCTTCTGCGTGCGTCGGCACCGGAAGGGGGTCGCCGCCGGCGAAGACTGCTCCCGGCGTGTACGAGATGTACGACGGTTGCGGGATGGCGACGACGTCGCCGTCGTCGACGAACGCTCTGAACGCGAGGTCGACTGCTTCGCTGGCCCCCGTGGTGACGATAATCTCGTCGTCGGGGTCGTACTCCTGTCCGTAGCGAGTCACGCGCTCGGAGATGGCTTCCCGAAGTTCGCGCATCCCACGGTTCGACGTGTACGACGTCTTCCCGCGTTCGAGCGAGTCGATAGCCGCAGTTCGGGCGGCCCACGGCGCGGAGAAGTCTGGTTCACCCACACCGAGAGAGATGACGTCGTCTACCTCCTCGGCGAGTTCGAAGAATCGCCGGATACCCGAGGGCGGAACCTGTTCGACGCGGCTGGAGATGTGGTCACCAATCGTCATGGCGACACAGAGAGCCGGTCGTCGTCGTCGCCGTCGCCGAGTTCGATGCCCTCCTCTTTGTAGGAGTCCATCACGAAGTGCGTCACCGTCTTGGTGACCTCGGGAATGGGCGCGATGCGCTCGGAGACGAAGTTCGAGACGTCGTGCATCGAGTCGCCTTCGACTTCGATGAAGAAGTCGTAGTCACCCGAGACGAGTCGAAGCGTCGCGACTTCGGGGAACCGCGCGATACGACGGGCAATCTGTTCGTACCCCGTCTCGCGGTCGAGTTCGACGTCGACTTCGACTTGCGCGCGCACCCGCTCTTCGTCCACGCGGTCCCAGTCGACGACCGCCTGATAGCCTCGGATGACTCCGTCGTCTTCGAGTTCTTCGAGCGCTGCTGCCACTGCATCGGCGTCTGCGCCCAGTTGTCGGGCAATGTCGTCTACACTCTCTCGAGCGTCGTGACGCAGCAGGTCGAGCAGTGACTGCTTGTCCATGGACAGTCCGTTGCAGTCATCAGTAAAATGGTTTGCCCAATCGCGATGATTTGTCGTGATATTTTGTGACGGTCTCTCAGTATCGACGCCACCGGAGTCACGCCGCGACACAAACTATTCTAGTCGGGACTGAGAGGTGCGTGCTATGGAGACAGAATTCGATTGGCTCACCCTCGATACCGACGAGGAGGTTCTCTGGGCGGACACCCCGCACCCGTACAGCCTCGTCTCGGTACTCATCATCGGCATCCCGCTCTCGTTTTTCCTCATCGGGATTCCCATCCTCGTCGGTGGGTATCTCTCGTTCAAGAACACGAACTACGTCGTCACCTCCGATGCGCTCTACAGGAAGACGGGCGTCCTCTCGCGGAACGTCCAGCGTATCGAGTTCGACAAGGTCCAAGACACCTCGTACAGCCAGACGTTCTTCGGCGCGCAGTTCGGCTACGGGTCGGTGAACATCAGCACTGCAGGAGGAAGCGGTATCGAGATGAGTTTCCAGAACGTCGCGGAACCCCAGTCGCTCCAGACGCTCGTCAACGAGCGAATCAAACGACGCGGCGGCCGTGACGCCGATGCAGACGGCAAAGCTGCCGTCCTCGACGACATCCTCACCGAACTCCGTGCGATTCGGGCGGCAGTCGAGGACGACGGCGAGACGCACACGGAGTCCGCGACGGCATCGACAGACGACACGTCCGAGTCGGTCGAACCGAACGACTTCGACTTCGATTCGTCGGTGACGGACGAGCGATGAGCGTCGACGACTGGATGGCCCGGGGAGCGGACGAAACGGTCGTCTGGGAGGGGCGACCACGCATTCAGACGATTCTTCCGTCTATCGGCGTCGGCGTCGTCGTGGCCGGCGGTGCGCTCGCCGCAGCGACAACCATCGACGAACCACTCGTCGGACTGCTCGCGCTCTTCGGACTCCTCTTTCCTGTCTGGTCGTACCTCCGCGTCACCAACACACGATTCGTCGTCACGAACCGCGCACTGTACCGGAAGACTGGCGTCTTCTCGCGGACCGTCCAGCGCGTCTCTCTCGACCGGGTGCAGAACAGCACCTTCTCGCAGGGTATCACCGGGTCGCTGTTCGACTACGGCACAGTGTCTGTCGAAGCCGCAGGTGGCGGAGAGATACAGTTCGAGGACGTGGACGACCCACGAGAAGTTCGCACCGTGATAGACGGGCGCCTCGGCCGCGACGAACTGCCGGGGACCGTCGAACAGTGGACTGCCGTCCTCGACGAGGTTCGCGCGCTCCGAACTGCGCTGGAATAGCGACTCCAGAACGGTCGTCGTCGGTCACTCTCCCTTTGGATTCGGCAGCCCGTGAGCGCTCTCGATGAGTTCTCCGAGCCGTTGGACGAAGCGAGCGGCAGGCGCGCCGTCGACGACATCGTGGTCGAACGTCACCGTGAGGTCGAGGAACTCTCGCGTGCTGAGTTCTCCGTCGACGAGTCTCGGTTTTCTGCTGATGCCACCAACGGTCAGTTGGACTGTGTAGTTCGTCGGCGTGACTGCCCACCCACCCCCGTTCCCAAACATTCCAACGGAAGTCACGCTGACAGTCCCCGCCATCGACTTCCACCGCCGGGGGAACAACTGTGGCAGACGCCACACGTGTCGCCGGATAACCCCTGGCAGTCGGAGTGCCAGCGTACTCCACCGTGAGAGTTCTGTCGGGTCTGGTGACTCCTGTGCAGTTCGTATCTCGTCGTGGATAGAGTGGATCGACCGCCGATTGGCCGCTCTGATGACGTGCGGGACGCCGATTCGACTCCCCTGAATCGTCGTCTCGACGAGGACGTTCACGTCCACGTCGGCGAAGACGTGAACCCGACCACGCCAATCGCGATACGCGTTGATGTGTGGGTGGTCGTCGATGGCCTGTGCGAGACAGAACACAATGAAACCGGTGAACGAAATCTGTTCCCCCGTCTCCTCCTCGTTGGTCTCGATGCGGTCTCTCGCCTCGGTCACGTCGAGTTCGACGAGGCCGTGAACGGTGCTTCTCCGGCCCGCCATTCGCATGTAATCGACCGTCCCACGTCGACGGAGAGGGAGTGGTTCGAGACGGTCTCCTCGCGTTCCCATGCAGTTCATACGACGGCGAACTGCATACCTCTTGACACCAGCAGGTGTCGAAGCTATCGCGAGACGCGGTCACGTACGGGAAAAGAAGCGAGTCGTGACGGGGTCCAGTTGCTCGTTCTCGTCGATTCAGGCAGCAGAAGATAACAGGTGGGTCGCCTGTCGCCTGCGAGGCCGTCAGTCGTCTGCCGGACTCGTGGCGGCGGCACCCGAACTCGTCGCATTCCCGGAGAAACCGATTCCAGCGGCGACGAAGGCGAACAAGACGAGCGGTGAGAGGTAACCGAAGAAGTAGTACGGGGCGTACGAGAGCGTGGCAACACCGAGAACGCCCGACATGTACGCGCCACCGGCGTGCCACGGGAAGAGTGCACCCGTCGGGGTTCCTGCGGACTCGATGGCCTGCGAGAGGTCCGAACTGTCGAGGCCGAACTCGTCGTAGGTGTTCCGGAGCGTCATGCCGGGGACGACGATGCTCATGTACTGTTGGGCCGTGAGCGCGTTGGTCAGAATCGCGGAGGCACCCGTCGCGGCGACGAGCGACCCGGTGTTTTTGACACCTTGTTCGAGGCGGTGTGCGAGCACGGCGAGGACACCAGTCTGTTCGAGGAGGCCGCCGAGCGTCAGTGCGGCGACGACGATGGCGATGGTCCACGCGGACCCGGAGACGCCACCGGCGGCGAGGAGACTGTTGACGAGTTCAGACCCGGTTTCGGGGCTGGTTCCGCGCATGAAGACCTGCCACGCCGTGACGAACGTGGTACCTTGGACGAGGAGACTCGTGAAGGCGCCTGCGAAGGCACCGGCGAGGAGCACGTTGAGCGCGGGGTATCCCGCGGCGGCGAGGCCGAAGGTGACGGCGAGTGGGATGAACGCGAGGAGCGAGATGTTGTACGAGGAGGTGAGTGCAGTCTGAATCTCGGTGATTTGGCCGGCAGGAATCGCCCCGGAGAAGCCGAGACTGAGGACGACGAAGCCAACGACAGAGAGTCCGAACGCGATGAGCGTCCCGTTGCGCATCGCTCGGATGTGGTCGTAGAGGTCGGTGTTCGTGACCGCAGCAGCGAGATTGGTCGTGTCCGAGAGGGGTGACTGCTTGTCACCCGCGTAGGCACCAGTGAGGATTGCACCGGCGGTCATCGGCTCGGGGACGCCGAGTCCAGAGCCGATGCCGATGAACGCGACACCGAGAGTGCCGACGGCAGTCCACGACGAACCGATGGCGAAGGTGGTGATGCCGACGAGGATGGCCGTTGCGGGCAGGAAGATTTCCGGCGAGAGCAGGTCGAGGCCGAAGTACATCAGCGTCGGAATCGTCCCTGCGGACACCCACGTCGCGACGACGCCGTAGATGACGAACAGAATCAACACTGCCTGCAGGCCCATCGACAGACTTCGTTCGATACCCTCGTAGAGGTCGGTCCAGGTGTATCCCCAGACGTAGCGACCGAGGAGGCCGACGAGTGCGATACTCCAGATGAGCGGAATGTGTGGGTCGAGTTTCAGCCACGCCGAGCCGAGGCCGAGGAACGCGACGAGCCCGACGACCGGAATGAGCGCTTGGAGGAAACTTGGGCGCTTCTCCGGCGAGAGGTCGTCGAACGACCGTGGCGTGTAACTATCAGTTCCCATCGTAGTTCGACAAATAACTTCGGAGCATAAAATTGTGTTGTGTTATAATTCAAGCGCATTGTTATGCAATGTCGTATTTACTATTGACAGGAAAATGTTTTCTAGTAATATTCTTCGAGCTGTTCTGTCCTCGATTGTTGACAGTCTTCTGTACGAGAACATGTCAACGAGGGAAAGTTCAATGCCCGTAGCGCGCGAGGACATGAGCATGGTCCTCGACGAGTTCTTCTTAGCCCCTCTCGGACTCGTAGCGCTCCTCGGCGCTATCCCCCTCATCGTTCTCTATCTTCTGCGGCCGGAGCCGGCCCGGCGGACCCTCCCAACCTTTCGGTTCCTCGCAGAGACAGCAGGGCGAACCGCATCGAATCCAATCTTCGACCGACTGCTCCGAAGTCTGCTCCTTCTCATCCAACTCCTCGCAATCGTCACGTTGGTCGTGTCGCTTGCGACGCCGTACGTTCTCGTCCCGGAGGCAGAGACTGTCTCCGAGACGGTTCTTGTTCTCGACACGAGTGCGAGTATGGCGGTCCGTGACAACGGTGGGACGCGATTCGACAAGGCGCTCAGCGCCGCGCGTGACGAAGTGACTGGAACTACGTCCGTCGTCGCAGCCTCCTCGTCCGCTGATGTCGTGGTCAGGCGTGGGAGCAGCATCGACGCGAGAGCAGCACTCGACGGACTCACCGTGACCGACTCACCGGGAGACCTCCGCACGGCGGTCACGACAGCAACGTCGATTGCCGGCGAAGACGCCCGTATCGTCGTCCTCAGCGACTTCGCGGACGACTCACCGTGGGCAGACGCCGTTCGTGAGGCCCGCGCGAGAGGACTCGTCGTGGAACTCCAGCAGTTCGCCGGTGGCGGCGAGAACAACGTCGGTATCGTCGACCGGCGCTTCTCGGGGACGAACGTCACCGTCACCGTGAAAAACTACAGAGACACGCCAGCCACACGCACGGTCTCACTCGCCGGGACGAGCCGACAGGTCGAACTCGCCGCTGGTGACGTGGCGACTGCGACGCTTCCGGTTCCAGCGGGCGGTGGACGCGTCACGCTCTCACCGAGCGATAGCTTCGCCACCGACGACGAGTTGTACATCGCGGCACCGGAAGACGAGTCCATAGACGTACTCGTCCTCACGAACGACGAGAACGAGTACCTCACTGCGGCGCTGTCGGTCATCCCTGAGGTATCGCTGACGGTCGACAACCCGCCGACGAGTATCACCTCGTCGTACGACGTCATCATCTACAGTAACGTCAACCCTGGTCGCATACTCAGGAGTAACGTCGATGCCGGACGTGATACCCTCGCTGATGGCGGCGGCGTTGCGATTCAGGCCCAAGAAGAGCCACCGAACTATGGCGACCTCCTCCTCGTCTCTCCGGAGCGAATCGGAACGACTCCGACGATCAGGTCCGTCGAAGCGCACGAACTGACTCGGGACATCACCTTCCCCCCACCGACCGAGTACGTCGTTGGGTCCCTCCAAGATGGTGAGTCGCTGGTGACGGCGACCGATGGCACGTCACTCATCGCCATCTCGGAACGCGGAGAAGGTCGCCTCGTCTACTATGGGTTCATCGAAGAGCAGTCGGCGTTCAAGTTCAACTACCAGTATCCGGTGTTCTGGAAACGCACCGTCTTCTATCTCGCCGGGCGCTCGACACTTGGTGAACTGAACCAACCGACGGGTGGGTCTATCGGAGCCAGTCCGAATCAGACGGTCGAGGGGCCGTCTGGAGAGATTACCGGCCCTGAGGTACGACTCGCTGATGCGGGGTTCTACCGCGTTGGAAACGAGCGGGTCGCCGCGTCACTCCTCAGTGAGTCCGAGTCCGACGTGGTCGCACCCCCGTTGACGGGTGAGAACGCGCCAGCAAACTTCCCGACACGAGTCGAAGAACGACTGGTTCCTGACGCGTTGACCGAGTGGGCGGTCCTCGTCGCACTCGGCGCTACGCTCGTCGAACTGGGCTACCTGCGTCGTCGAGGTGACCTCTGATGACGCTCATCGCGTGGACGACCGAACTGGGAGACATCACGGTCGGGTTAGAGCGCCCGCTGTTCCTCGTCGTCTTCCCGGTCGCAGTCGCCCTCACGTGGGTCCTCATCTTCCGCGGGGCGACGGGTACTGCGGGGGTCCGGTCACGACGACTCCTGTTCGCGTCACGTCTGTTCGTCGCACTCTTGTTGGTCGTCGCAGCGGCGGGCCCGTACACAGTCGCGACCAGACAGACCGACGGAGACCCGCGAGTGACGCTCCTCGTCGACGAATCCGACAGTATGGACGTCTCGTCTAGCATAGCGTCGAAACTGGCGGACGATATCGAAGCAGAGGGCGTCCCCGTGACCGTGTCTACCGTCGCACGAGGTGACGAATCGGCGCTTGGTGAGGCGTTGGCGGCAAATCTCCGTCCCGGTGGGACCGTCGTCCTCGTCTCTGATGGGCAGGTGACGAGAGGACGGAGTCTCGCCTCTGCCGCCACGTTAGCCCGCGACCTGAACGCGACGGTGAGTGCTGTCCCACCGACGACGACCGAGACCGAACAGTACGTCTCGCTGAGTGGCCCCGCAAAGACGAGCGTCGGCGTCGACAACGCCTTCCTCGCGCAGGTTAGTGGTGTCGTCCCGGATGAGGCAGAAGACATCGAGGTCGTTCTCGAAATCGACGGCGAGGAAGTCAGACGCGAGACACTCCCGTCGTCGGGTGGGAGCATCCAATTCACACGCTCGTTCAACACGACCGGTGTCCACCGCATCACTGCCAGCATCGACAGCGACGACGAGTTCGAGCGGAACAACGAGTTCCACAAGTCGGTCCGGGTCGTCGAACCGCCCAAGATTCTGTACGTCTCTCGAACCTCGTTCCCGTTCCGGGCGTACCTCTCTGAACTGTACGAAGTTGACACCGCCGACCGAGTTCCCTCTGACCTCTCGCGGTACCACGCCGTCGTCCTCCAGGATATGAACGCCAACGACGTTGGAAACGTGGACACGCTCCAGCGATTCGTCATCGACGGCGGTGGACTCCTCGTCGTCGGTGGCCGGAACTCCTTCGAGAACGGTGAGTACGACGGGTCGAGTCTGGCGTCGATGCTCCCCGTGACGACCGGAGAGGGTGCATCACAGAGTACGAACCTCGTCTTCGCAATCGACGTGTCCGGGAGTGCAGAGTCGGGGATGCGCGTCCAAAAGAGCGTGGCGCTCGACGCACTCGACCAACTCGGTGACGACAACCAAGTGGGCATCGTCGGGTTCAACTACCGCGCGTACGAGGTTGCGCCACTTCGCCCAATCGGCTCGAACCGGGAGTCGACTGCCGACCTCATCCGGCGACTCGAATCCGGCGGTGCGACGGACATCGCCGTCGGTCTCAAAGGCGCTGCACAGCAACTCGGTGAACGACGGGGGACGGTCATCCTCATCAGTGACGGCCACGACCGATTCGAGGACGCGGCAACCGTCGCGGACCAACTCGGTCGGAGTGGCGTTCGTGTCATCACCATCGGTACCGGCCCGAGTCCGAACGAACAGACGCTCCGCGAAATCGCGCGGGCGTCGGGTGGAAACTACCTCCGTGCCGACGAGACGAACCGCCTCCGAATCCTCTTCGGCGGCGCGAACCGTCAGTACGCCGGCGACGGACTGACCATCGTCGACCAGAACAACTTCGTCACCGCCGGCGTGGAGCTGACGTCGAACCCTGGAAACGTCAACGACGTGGCCATCAGACGCGGTGCGGACTTCCTCGTGGCGGCAGACGATGGAACGCCCGCCGTCGCCACGTGGCGTTACGGCCTCGGCCGTGTTGCGACCATCACGTCCTACGGCGCAGACGGGTCACTCGATGGCCTCCTCAGTCGACCGGATTCGTTGCTCCTCACGAAGTCGACGAACTACGTCATCGGCGACCCCGAGCGCAAGGCGTCTGGCGTGACTGACGTGCGCGACACCCGCGTCGGGTCGCCCGTGACCGTCGTCTACCGCGGCGAGGCACGACCTGAAGACACGGAGAACGTCACGTTCTCGGCGGTGAGCCCGGGAGTCTACGAGGCGACTATCGTCCCCACAGAACAGGGCTACCAAGACGTACTCGACAGCGCGTTCGCAGTGAACTACCCTGTCGAGTACGGCGGATTCGGAACGTCGACGCAACTCGCCGCCGCCGTCGCCGACACCGGTGGGAGTCTCTACTCCCCGAGTGATGCCGCCGAAATAGCCACGTCTGCTCGCGACAATGCATCAGGTGTGAAACCCGTTCGCGACGACTGGGCGATCTACTTCGTCCTGTTTGCCTTCCTCGTATACCTCTCAGAGGTGCTCCTCCGGCGAGTTCAAGTGTACCGAGGGCGAACCCAAAGTGAAGGTGGTTTGATATGAGCTCCATCGGCCGACCCCTGAATCTGGGCCTCGTCACCCTCGTCGTCCTCCTGACCGCTGGTACCGTCGGTGCAACGATGTTCTACCAGTACTCCGTCGACTCGCTCGACCAACAAAACGAGCAGTTGCGCGAGCAAAACGAGGCGCTCGAAAACGACCTCTCACAGACACAAGAGAACCTGTCGGCGGCCAATTCAGAACTGGCGGAACTGAACACCAGTCTCGAACGGACACGAGGCGACGTCTCGCAGGTCTCGACGAATCTCGAAGACACCGAGGCTCGACTCGAAGCGACACAGACCGAACTCGAGTCGACCCAGTTACTCCTCCAGAAGTCTGAAGAAGAACTCACCCAGTCGCGGAACCGAATCGACGCCCTCGTCGCCGACTTGAACGACCGGAGAGCGATTCAATCCCGACTCGAAGACGAGCTCAACGACCTCGAACGAGTGAACGACGACCTCCAAAGGGCGAACGACGACCTCGAAACGCAGATCAACAGCCTCGAGACCGATATCGACGACCTCCAGCGGCAGGTCGACGACCTCGAATCCGACCTTCGGTCGGCGTGTGCCGCGATAGAGGGCGAGAAACCTCCTGCATGTGATGGCGTCTAACTCCACTTCGACCGACGGACCAACTGACCCCGAGTCAGCGACTGCCGACGACCGCCGTACCGAGATGGCCGCCGCGGTCCGCGAGGTTCGGCGTGAAGTCAAGAAAGCCGCGCTCGTCCCCAGTGTCGTCGACGCTGCGGCCGTGACGCTTCTCGCGAACGTCGTGTTTCGCGTCGTGGAACTGCCGTTCTCCACTTCGGTTTCGCTCGGGGGACTTCCCGGTGTCGACCCGGGCACGACCGTCCACGTGGCCGTCCCGATTGCGCTCGCACTCGGCATCCTCGTCGCAGTCGTCGAGTACACAGTTCGGATGTGGCAACCGCCAGTCGCCCAGTTCGAGCGCGCGAACCCCCCAGTTGCAGAAGCACTGCGAACTGCCCGCGACACGATTTCGACTGACGGCACTTCGGCGATGGCTGTCGCACTGTACGACGACGTGCTCACACGACTGAAATCGACGTCGTCCGTCGAGTTGTTACCGACCCGGCGTGTCGCCGTGACGCTCGTCTTTGCACTCCTGCTCTCGGTGGCGAGCATCCACGTCGCCATCGAAGACATCCAAATCAACGTCCCCGGTGGGCAACAGAACGGGAACGGCTCCGACCTCGACGCCCAAGACCGACCGACTGAACTCCAGAACGGGAGTGCCATCCTCGGCGACCCTGAGAACGTGACCGCCGGTTCCGAAGAGTTGAATGCGACACTCTCCGGCGTCGCAGGATCCGGAGATGGGCCGTCTTCGTCGGCCGCCGCCTACGATTCGAGTGGCTTCGGCGGTGAGTCTGGCGTCGAAAGCCAGCGCGCTGGCTACCTCGAAGACGACACGCTCGAAGAAGCCGAACTGATTCGCAACTACACCCTCAAGATACGAGACCAAGACGATGAGTGACGACCAACACTGGAACCCCGAAGACGACGTAGACGCGACGCTATCGAACGACGGCAGTGGAGAGACTGCCGAACTTGCGGACATGAGTATCGAAGACCTCCAGCGGAGCGTCGCGGCCGTCGAAGACGAAGTCGGAAAACGAATCATCGGCCAAGAAGACGTCGTCGAACGGCTCTTGGTCTGTGTCCTCTGCGATGGCAACGCGCTGCTCGAATCCAACCCCGGGCTCGGGAAGACGACGCTCGTTCGTACTCTCGCCGCAGCGACCGACCTGCAGTTCTCGCGCGTGCAGAACACCCCCGACCTGATGCCATCCGACATCACGGGAACCGAAATTATTCGAGAGACACCTGACGGACGCGAGTTCGTCTTCGAGCGTGGTCCGATTTTCGCGAACGTCGTCCTCGCCGACGAGATAAACCGGGCGACGCCGAAGACCCAGTCTGCCCTTCTCGAAGCGATGCAGGAAAAGCAGGTGACGGCGGCCGGAAACACGTACACGCTTCCGAAACCGTTCTTCGTCCTCGCGACCCAGAACCCCATCGACCAGGGGGGTACCTACCCACTTCCGGAGGCGCAGACGGACCGCTTCCTGATGAAAATCGTCGTCGACTACCCGACGTTCGACGACGAACGGCAGATTGTCAAGCAGTACGCCGAAGGCGCAGCAGTTCCAGACATCGAACGCGTCCTCTCGCAGGAACACCTCCTCGCCGCCCAGCAGCTCGTCAGAAACGTCCCCATCGCCGACGACATTCGTGACCGAACCATCGAGTTAGTTCGTCGAACCCGCGAGGACGAGGCAATCGAGTTCGGCGCCAGTCCGCGCGCGAGTATGGCGCTCGTCCTCGCAGCGAAAGCCCGCGCGTTCGTCAACGGTAGGACGCACGTCTCGTGGGAAGACGTCACCGAGATGGCGGCACCGGTCATTCGCCACCGCATCATCCTCGACTTCCGGGCGGAACGTGAGGGACTCACCGCGGACGACGTGGTTCAACGACTGTTGGAATGATCGACCCAGACTTCCTCGACGAACTCGACCGGTTCGACACTGCGCTGAAGCGCACGTCGAATGCGCCGCTTCAGGGCGACCAGCGCTCGCCGGACGTCGGAGAAGGCCTCACCTTCAGTGACTACCGCCGATACGTCGCAGGCGACGACCCGCGACTCATCGACTGGCGAGTCTTCGCGCGGACCGAAGAACTGTTCATCAAACGGTTCGAGGCCGAGCGAAACCTGACCGTCCACGTCCTCCTCGATACGACTGCGTCGATGAACTTCGGCGACGGTGCCCACAACAAATTCGAGTACGGGGCGAAACTCGGGTTGGGCTTTTGCCACCTCACGGCCGAAGACCACAACGACTTCCAGTTCTCTCTCATCGACGACGTTCCAGACCGAATCGACACCGACACGTCGACGCAAGGCGAGGTGCTTCGACTCATCGACCACCTCAACGAGACGACACCCAGTGGCGACGGTGACTTCAAGGCGGCCGTCGAGTCGTACGCCGACACGATTCACTCACGGTCGCTCGTCCTCATCATCAGCGACCTGCTTTTCGACCCGGACGACATCGCTGACGGACTCAGTGCACTCACTCGCAACGACGTACTCGTCGCGCAGGTGTTGACGGCGGAGGAACTCGGCCCCGCGACGACAGGCGACGCAATCTTCGAAGACCCGGAGTCGGACGAGACCCGGCGGACGTACTTCGGCGGGACCGCCGCGAAAAAGTACGGAGAGCGACTTCGCGACCACCTCGACGCCGTCGACGAACGCTGTCGGCTACTCGGCGTCGAGCACACGCTCGTCGATACGGGCACAGACTTCTTCGACACGTTCGCCACGCTCTGGTTGGGTGCACGACTCAGAGGCGAACGACGCGGACGGCGGTGACGGTCGACCACATCGTGCGCTGCGGATGGAATCACCGCGGACGGCGTGCTTTTCACGACTGAATCTGTCCACTCTCCTGTGACGGACACGCACGAACAGCGAGTCGTGGGCCTCGTCGCCGGGTCGCACGTCGTCAACCACGCCTATCTCGTCGCCCTCGCGCCAGTTATTGGCACAGTCGCGGCGGAGTTCGACGTGAGCATCGCCGCGGTCGGCCTCGCCATCGGCGTCCAAGGGGCCGTCGTGACGCTCTTGCAACTCCCGTTTGGCTACCTCTCTGACTCGAAGAGCCGCACACTCGTCCTCACCATCTCGCTCGTCGTCGGGACGCTCGGTATCGCTGCAACCGCGTTTGCACCCTCGTATCGCTGGCTTCTGGTCTCACAGGCGCTCCTCGGCGTCGGTATCGCCGGACACCACCCTGCACACTATCCACTGCTCGCGACGGCCTCGTCGGAGACGAATCGTGGGCGCGCGTACTCGCTGCACGCCCTCGGCGGGTCGCTCGGCTTTGCTGTCCCGTACGCTATCGCCGCAGGAACTGGCTACCTCGGCCTCGACTGGCGCTGGGTCATCGGCCTCGTTGCAATCCTCGGCGCAGGTTTCGCACTCGTTGCGCTCCCCGTCGCCCGCGGATTCCCACCGGAAATCGCACGACCAGCAGTGTCCGACCGTCCGACTGCTCGCCCAACGCTCGCGGGAGTCCGTCGCGGCGCTGTCAGCCTCGTCAAATCGTCCGGACTGATGGGACTCGCACTCCTCTCGTTTCTCACCTCGGCGGCCGCGTGGTGTATCCGAACGTACTCGCCACAACTGCTCTCCGGGGGGTACGGTCTCGCGCCGGGCACGGCAAACCTCCTCGTCTCGGGCATGCTCGTGACGGGCGCTGGGACCATCCTTCTCGGCGGGTCACTCACGGACCGAATCGGCCCCGGAGACGTCGCGCTCGGCGGGTACGCAGCCCTCGCCGCATTGGCCGCGCTTCTCGCCAGCGGGTGGCTTCCACTCGCGTTGCTCGTCTTGATTCTCCCGTTCAGCGGGACGATTAGCGTCTCACGACCAGCGCGTTCGACGCTCGCAGACCGACTCTCCGAGCGGAGTGACCTCGGCAAGAACTTCGCCGTCGTCACGATTGGAATCTCTCTCGGTGGTGCGGTTGCTCCTCCCGCATTCGGCGCACTCATCGACCTCGCGAGCGTCCAAGTGGCGTTCGGTGTGGTCGCCGTCCTCGGCGTCGTCTCGCTCGGACTCACACGATGGCTCTTGGGCCACGTCGATGGGTCGGCACGAGATACGAGTGCGACTGCAGGCGACTGACGCCAGCCCATTCGCCGCAACTCACGACCCCCAGTTCTCTCCTCTGCCGACGTTCATGGGCCTAAGAGTTCATAACTAAGCTACTCTCTCGCGTCCTCTCTAGTGGTGGGAGAGATGGCTGCGACTACCGAACAAGAACAACAGAATCGAACGACGTGCATCCGGCTCGCCGAAGAGTTGTGGAACAAGCGAAACTACGATATCGTCGACGAAGAGTACGACCCGCTCGTAGAGGTCCACGCCAACGTGCCCGAAGCTGTCGTCGGAACACAAGCCGTGAAAGACTGGGCCCGAATGCCCCACGACGCGTTCTCCGACTTCCACGTCGAACTATTCGACGTGACGGCGAAAGACGACTTCGTCTTCGGACGATACCACATGACCGGGACACACGACGGGACGTTCCGGAGTGCACGAGGTGACATCCCGCCGACCCACCGGAAGATGGACACGTGGGGCCTCGTGGAGATGCGGTTCGAGGGTGGCCTCGTCGTCGAAGAGTGGAACAGCACGGACGGCATACGGATGATGGAACAACTCGGTGTCATGCCCGAGTGAGCGACGGGTCGAACGAAGCACCGCCAACAGCAGACCGACTTTTCTGTTCACCACCAGCATTCATGATGGAATGAATACATAACTATGTCGACAGGGTGCGTCTATACGACTGGTGTTGACAGATGGCTGAACTAACCGACCAGGAACAACAGAACCGCGAGATGTCCTTCCGCATCATCGACGAGTTGTGGAACAAACGAAACTACGACATCATCGACAAGGAGTACGACCCACTCGTCGAGGCGCACGCGTTCTCCGAACCGGAGGGTATCGTCGGAACACAGGCAGTGAAAGACTGGGCTAGAAAGTACCACGACGCGTTCTCTGACCTCCACGTCGAAGCGTCCGACGTGAAGGCAATCGACGACCACGTCTATGGACGGTACCGCCTCACTGGCACCCACGACGGGACGCTCCGCAGCGCACGAGGTGACATCCCAGCGACGAACAATACGATGGATACGTGGGGCCTCTACGAGGTTCGTGTCGAAGGTGGCCTCGTCGTCGAAGAGTGGAACAGTACGGACATCATGACGATGATGGCACAACTCGGTCTCACTCCCGAGTAAGCACGGTCTCTTTTCGAAAAAATCAGTGCGCTGAGTGGCCGCAGCTTAGCCGGACCACTCGCCGCCGACGTCGTCGGCGACTGCATCGCGCCACATTCCGAACCCCTGTCGACAGATTGGACTCTCGTCGATGTGGTCCATGAAGCCTGCACCTTCGCTCTCTAGTTTGGCGAGGCAGAACGGGCAGCGAGTCGGGTCGTCCCACGTGTGTGCAATCACCGAGGGGGATACTTCCTGGGACATGTCTACCGTTATGCGATAATACTTGATAAATCTATGCTCCATTCGGGAATTTGAAAACAGAGTATTATTCTCGTGCCGAATTTACACCTGAACATACAACGAAGAATTTCGCTTTATCCCCGAACCGTAACCCTATACACGCTCCGCGTCCGGTACTCGAACGGTGAACTCTCGGTGAATTATATTTCGTGGGCCGTTATCGCGCTCGCCGCCTACTCGCTCGTCGCCCCCTTGATGAAAGTGGCGACGACCGGACAAGGAAAGATTCCGAGCGACGTGGCCGCACTCATCGCAAACGGAATCCTCGTCACGGCGACCATTGGTGTCATCGTCGTCTCCGGACAGAGCGTCTCCGACTCGGTGGTCAGTCCGAAACTTCCGTACGTTCTCGTTGCCGGCGTCTGTCTGGCCGTGGGTATCCTCTCGTACTATCGGGCACTGTCGCTCGGCCCCGTGTCTATCGTCGCGCCAATCTTCGGGATGTTTCTGGCCGTCTCGGCGCTCGTCGGAATCGTCGCCCTCGGCGAACCCGTCACGATTCGAAAGGTCGCGGGTATCCTGCTCGCGGTTCTCGCCGTCTTCCTCGTCTCCGTCGAGTAACGTGGTCGCTCGCTCTCGGGCCAACTGCTCTCGGGCCAACTGCTTTTGTCGCTCGCGGGCCAACCCCGTGTATGGTACTGCTCGAATCCGACTCTGAACTGGAACGCGGTGACGTTGCACCCGAGTTCGACCTCCCGGGAACCGACGGTAAGACGTACTCGCTGGCATCGTTCGACGACTACGACGCCCTGCTCGTGGTGTTCACGTGTAACCACTGTCCCTACGCGAAAGCGAAGTTCGACGAACTGAACCACCTCGCCGAGGCGTACGACGACCTCGCCGTCGTCGGTATCAACCCGAACGACGCCGAGACCTACCCCGACGACTCGTTCGAGCGCATGAAAGAACTCGTCGACGACGGGACGATTCAGTACACTGCGTACCTCTACGACGAGTCACAGGAAGTCGCCGCGTCGTACGGTGCCGTCTGCACACCCGACCCGTTCCTCTTCGAAAACACGGGCGACGAGTTCGAACTCGTGTTCCACTCACGAATCGACGACGCGATGAGTCCCGACGACGAGGTGACGGCCTACGAGATGCGCGAGGCCGTCGAAGCCCTCCTCGCCGGTGAGGATATCCCAATCGACGAATATCCCTCTCAAGGCTGTTCTATCAAGTGGAAAAGCGAGTAAGACTCGCCACTCGCGACTGTGTGAGTGAGGGTTACTCGCCGCCGAGAAGCGCCTCACGGGCGTTCTTCACGGCCGCGTCCTTCTTCGCCGGGTAGGCTTCGACCTTCGCTCGGAGCGTCAGCCCGCCACCGCGGCGGGCCTCGCCTTTGAACGCGGCCTGTTTGTCCAGTCGCAAGAAGAACTCGGTGTTCTCTGTGACTCGGTCGTCGAGTTCGTCCAACAGTTCTTCGAAGTCCGGGAGTTCGCGAATCTTCGCGAGGATGTGGCGGATATCGTCGGCCCGCTCGGCGCGCGCCGAGAACACGACGATTCGGTCGCCGTGGTGGCCGGTGCTCTCCATACGGTCTACTTCGAAGTCGTCGGGGAGGAACGTCCGAAGCGCCTCCTCGACCCGCTTTTCGTCTTCTGTCTCGTAACAGAACGCTCGAAGGTCGACGTAGTGAAACGGAACGCGTGGCATTGTAGGGGTCTTCTCGGAGGCGGGAGTGTGGTGGGGTTACTCTTCGTCTTCTTCGACGGCTTCGAGCTGGTTCTCGGCGATGCCGACTTCCTGGCCCTCGTCGAAGCTAATCGTGTAGGTCGGCTCACCGAACATGCTCTCGATGACCTGCGTGACCGTTCCGGTCTCGCCGTCGAACTCGCTGTGCTGGTCGTGCAGAACGACTTTGTCGTCTTTCTCGAAGCTCATAGACACAGGTTCCGCGCCACCGAATAAAAGGGCGATGGTTAACCGCGAGCACAGTAGTACAGCGTGCCACGGACCAATCGCAGACGCTGGTCAGCGGAGTGTCGAAGCCAATTTGTGGAGTCACTCCAAACGTCACCTATGCTGAGGCGTTCGCGCAGAAACCGGCCGTCAGACCAACTTCGATGACGGTCGACGACCTCTGGTTCCTCGCCGACCAGGCACGACAACGGGCCGAACAGGCGTATCACCGACTGCGACGAGGCCACGCTGACTTTCTCGAACCCGTCCACACACGCCGGGTCTCACGCGACCGATTCCGAACGTTAGCGACGCGCGTGAAAGCCACCGGAACACCGTACGGCGCCCACACCGTCGTCCGCCGACGCGACGACGAAGTCCTGCTGGTTCGGCACGAGGGGGTCGACATGTGGGTTCTCCCCGGCGGCGGCGTCGACGAAGGCGAAGGGTTCAGAGAGGCGGCTCGCCGGGAACTCGCAGAGGAAGCGGGTATCTCAGCCACCTACGGTGGCCTCGCGATGGCGACGAGAGTCGATATTCGGTGTGGCGGACACCAGACGTGGGGCATCATGCCCATCTATCAGGCCCGCGCCACCGAAGAATCAGTTCCGTCGGCCGACGACCCGGACGAAGAGATTTCTGCGGCCCGGTGGTTCACCGTCGACGACGTTCCGGCCGATACCCGCGACCGGGCGGACCTCCGAGCGTGGTTCGACCACGTCGCCGACGACTGAAGACGGGTCCCACTGAGAAACTGCGTCAGTCGGTCGATTCGTCTGAGACGTGGTGTCCCCAGAATCCGGGGTACTTCTCGACGGTGAGGTCACCCAAGACGAGCGTCTGACACGCCAGTCGAAGGCCGGAATCGGGGTCGTGAGGCGGGAATCGGAGTCGCCGCCGTTCTTTTTTCGTCCGGTACGTGACGGGGCCTCGAATCCGGACGGCACACGTCCCACAGGACCCGCCACCACGGCAGTTGAACCACGTCGAGTTCCCGTTGTGTGGGGACTCACCGGCCGCTCGAAGGACGTCTCTGAGAACGTCTCCCCGGTCGCAGGCAATCTCGCGGCCACGGAAGCGGACGGTTGGCACGTCCACCGAGAGAACGCACGTGGTTTAAGTCGTATCGTTCTCCGTGTCACACTCTCGGGGGTGTCGAGACGTGGCGACGTATCCCCGGTGAGTTGAAGTACGACACATCCTTCCATCAACTCATGCGACAAACACGACGTGCGTATCTCGCCGCGACGGCAGGTGCGTTGACCCTCGGCACTGCAGGGTGTCTCGGAGGGTCTGGCGGTGGTGGTGCCGGGACTGACGACGGAACCGTCGCTGCTGTTGGCTGTGACGTCCCCGAACGAGCGACAGTCGATTCCCTCCCCGCGCCACGGATGGGCCCCGAAGACGCCGCAGTCGTCGTCGATGGCTGGGAAGACTTCGCGTGCCCTCACTGTGCGACCTTCAGTCTCGAAGTCCTCCCGAAACTCGAGTCAGAGTACGTCTCCGAAGGCATCGTCGCCTACCGCCACCACGACCTTCCGATTCCCGTCGACGACTGGTGGTCGTGGGTCGGCGCGTCCGGCGCCCGTGCAGTTCAGGACGAGGGTGACGACGAGACGTTCTTCGACGTTTCCAAGACGCTCTACGAGCAGCAGTCGACGTTCCGACAAAGCGACGACGAGGAGGCGCTCTCGACGCTGCAGGGCATCGCGGACGACGTAGGACTCGATGGCTGTTCTATTGTAGCGGCCGCCGCACGCGAACGATATCGTCCTCTCATCGAAGCAGAGCGGAAGGACGCCGTCGAAGACCGTGGCTTCCAGGGGACACCGACCGTGCTCGTGAACGGCGAGCAAGTCGCGCCTCGATGGGAAGACCTCAAAACGGCTATCGAGAACGCCCGATAACCGGATTCGACGCGCACACTACCTCTCGCGCATGATTCGCGCACGACACCAGCGGTTCTTTAGGTCGAGATTCACTAGCCAGTTGTATGAGAGCGATGCCAGCGTCTGTCGGAACGCGCCGGAGTGGTGATAGATGAACCGGCGCGACGTACTCGGTCTCCTCGCGGGTTCGGGTGTTGCTAGTCTCGCGGGGTGTCTCGGCGGGGGTACCAGCGGGTCTGGCGGAGCGACGACAGAGGGGTCCGAGAGTGGGGCGACCGAGACGACAGGTTCGTCTTCCGACTCCGACGCTGGAGAGCTCCCACTTGTCGTCGATACCATCGACGCGCAGGGGTCTACTGCCGGCGATATTCAGGTACCCGTCGAGGGAACGGCCACGGTTCTCGACCTCTTCGCGACGTGGTGCGCGCCGTGTGTCGCACAGATGGAGTCACTCCGGTCCCTCCACACTGAGTTCGGTGGCGACGTCGCGTTCGTCTCCGTGACGAACGAACGACTCGGCGGCGGCCTCACGATGGACGACATTCGCGACTGGTGGTCCGAACACGACGGCAACTGGGTCGTTGGCCACGACCCAGAGAGTCGACTGATGCGCGCCGTCCGAGCGGGCGGTCTTCCGTTCCTCGTCGTGTTCGACGCAACTGGCGAGATAACGTGGACCCACCGCGGACTCGCGAGTGAGTCGAACCTCCGCCAAGCTATCGAGGACGCGCGCTGATGCTCGGTCTCGACCCCGCCTTCGCCGGCACGCTGGCGTTCGCACTCAGCGCTGGTGTCGCCACGTTCTTCGCGCCCTGTGCGTATCCGCTCCTTCCGGGCTACGTCGGGTACTATCTCTCGCGCGACGACGCCGACCTCGGTGGGGCCGTCGCTCGCGGCGGTGTTGCATCGCTCGCCGCGCTCACCGCCCTCGCCGCAATCGGTGTCCTTCTCGCCCTCATCGGGGGTCGAATTGCGGCACACATCGCACTCTTCGAACCCATCGTCGGCGGCGCTCTCGTCGTCTTTGGCCTCCTCTTGTTCACAGGCCGGGCACCGAGTCTGCACGTCGTTCTGCCCGAGTACCGTTCGTCGGTCGCTGGCTTCGGTATCTTCGGAGCAGTCTACGGGCTAGCGGCCGCTGGCTGTGTCGTCCCAATCTTCCTCGGCGTCGTCGCCCAGTCATTGGCGCTCCCAACTGCGCAGACAGTCGTCTCACTCGGCGCGTACGCGACTGCGGCGGCCCT
Source organism: Haloferax marinisediminis (assembly GCF_009674585.1). NCBI lineage: Archaea > Methanobacteriati > Methanobacteriota > Halobacteria > Halobacteriales > Haloferacaceae > Haloferax > Haloferax marinisediminis. The sequence continues at coordinate 2,276,251 of NZ_WKJP01000001.1, forward strand.
GCCGCTGGCAATCGTGACGGTGCTGGCCGCCCTCGGTGGTGACCGAATCCGGTCGCTCTCGCAGTACGTCGGGTCCGTCCAGAAAGTCGCTGCCGTCGTGATGATTGCCGCCGGCGTCTGGCAGATTTGGTTGGCGTTCTCGTTCCTCGGCTACGTCTGAAGAATCGGCCGTTCCGTTCTCTCGTCAGTCGTCTATTATCGGCACTTCCCCGTTCGTCGTCGGCAACGCCCGAATCCGACGCGCCGGCACGAGGAAGTTGCCACGGTGCTTGGTGAAGAGGTACTCCAAGATACCGTTGTTGACTCGCTGGCGGATGGTCGGAATGTCGGTCAAGTCGGTTCCGTTCATGGCCTCTCGAACCGCCTCGAAGTCCGAGATGCCGCGCTGGAGCGACGGGAAGTGGAGGCTGGCGATACCGTCGTCGGCTGACTCGAAGTGTCGCCGAAGGAGTTTGACGTTGCCGTCCTCGTCGCGGTTGGCGCGCGCGGCCTTCTGGGCGTGGCCGACGTGGCCGAACTGCTCGGCGTCGTCGCGGATACGGTCGAGCATCGCGTCGATACCGCTGTCGTCGCCGAGGTTCTCGCCGATTCCCTCGACGAGACCCTGTTCGGCGTGTCCCGGCGAGAACAACTTCATGATGCGGTGATACTGGTCTTCTTCGTCGTACCAGTCACCGAGTCGCTGGCGGACGTTCGCGACGTGTTTGGTCGTCCCGCCGGCGAACGGGCCGTCTCGGATGGTGACGTACTCCTCGGTGGCCTGATTCTTGGCGAATCCGGCCTTGAAGCCCATGAACAGCGGCGAGTGTTCGGGGACGGGATTCCCGTCGGGGATGCCGTTGAGTTCCGACTGGCGTTCTGCTGGGAGTCCAGCACCGACGAACCCAGTCCGCCGGGCGTCGACCGAGAAGACGCCAGAGAGGTCGGCGTCGACGGTGATGCCGTTCGCCGTGTCGACTTCGCCGAAGAGCGCCTGTTCGGCTTCCAGCACGACGTCGGCGCGGTCCGATGCGAGGTGGACGAGCGCATCCTGTCGGTCGAACGCCGGCGTCTCGAACGGCGAGAGCGCCCGCGGTTCGGGGAGGTCGATGTCCTCCGGTAGTGGGTCGTCGAATCGGTCGAAGTAGCGCGGTGAGTAGCCAATCGACCACAACAGTCCCTCGTGACTCCGCTCGTACGCCCGGTCGAGGACGCGGAACGCGTTCTCGGCCGTCGAGCGGTCGGATTCCGTCGGTGGGCCGTCACGGTCTAATTCGAGGTAGAGGAGTACCTGATGGCGAGGCATCTCGACGTTGCCGTACTCGTCGGTCTGGCAGGCGTCGTTCCACGCGTGCTGACTCGCTGGGAGCGCGTCGAAGTCGTCGGTTCCGGCTGGTACGGAGTCGTCAGGTGTCCTATCGAGGCAGGCTGAAAGCGCTGCTGCACCACCCGTCGCAACAGCGGCTTTCAGAAACTCCCGGCGAGACGGAGACCCGTCGAACATACGTCGGCTAGGGAGTTCTTCGGCAAGTCCGTTCTGGTGTGCGTGTCGAAGAACTGGTTCAGTTCTCGAACCGAAATCGGCCGCCTGTGCGTTCGAAACACACACCAAACGGCATTTTAGGCTCTGGCCGTAAGTGGGAGATAATGCAGCGACGAACCTACCTCCGTGCGGTCGGAACGGGCGCGGCCGTCGGACTCGCCGGCTGTCTCGGTGGGAGCGGCAATCCGAACGTGTCGCTCTCCAAGCCGGACCGAGAAAACGACATCTCGAGTGAGGACCTTCCGTACCCCGCGTGGGGCCAGCAAGTCCCCGACGTGACGCTCACGGACCCGATTCGCGGGACTGAAGTCGCCGTCCGCGACATCGACACACCGCACTTTCACACGTTCTTCTTTACGAACTGTATGACCGTCTGTCCGGTCCTCATCAGCGCGCTCCGCGAGGTACAGATTCACTCGGTCACTGAGGGGTACGCCAACGAGGTGTCCTTTTACCCCATCACGTTCGACCCCGCCCGCGACGACACAGCAGCGTTCCAGAAGGAAGCAGACCAGATGAACGTCGATATGGACGTCGGCAACTGGCACTTCCTCAGGACCGCTGACGAAGCAGAAGCGAAGTCGGTCGTCGAAGACCAGTTCGGCGTCTTCTTCGAGAAAAACGAACCCAACGAGGATGGCAACTACATGTTCACGCACCTCGGTCTCGTAATGCTCGTCAACGGCGACGGCTACGTCGAGCGAACCTACCGCGGAAACCAACCGGACGAACAGACGCTCATCGACGACCTGACCGCACTTCGGGAGGCGTGATGAGACGGCGGCAATTCCTCACCGCGACAGGAACTGCCGCGGCAGTCGGACTCTCTGGATGCCTCGCAGAACTCGGTCGACTCTACACCTCAGACGAACCGCCCGTCGTCAGAAACCGTCCGAACGAGGTGTACATCCCGACTCACGTCGAGGGGATGAAGATGGCCGGAACCGCCGACGCCGGCGACTACCGCGTTGGCCTCTTCTATAGCTACCCTCACCGCTTCTGGGTGTTGGACGACGAAGACGGCGACTACGGAACGAGCAAGACGACCGTCGAACCGGGTGACGACGTACACCTCATGGCGTCTGTGTGGGACCCCGAGACGGGAACTGTCGTCCCCGACACCGGGTTGTCTGTCGAACTCAGCCGTGACGGCGAACTCGTGAGTGAGGAGGTCATCTACGCCATGCTCTCACAGCGGATGGGATTCCACTACGGCGCGAATTTCGGCCTCGACGGTGACGGAACGTACGACGTTCGGGTGAACGTCGGCGCTGCGTCGCTGAATCGCTACGGTGAGTTGGCTGGACGGTTCGAATCGCCGGCCACCGTGACGCTCGACTTCGAGTTCAGTACGCGAGACAGAGACGACATTCCGTACACGATGCTTGACGACCAGAAAGGCGACCCGGGTGCGGTCAAACCGATGGAGATGGAGATGGTTCCCCTCGGGCGCGCCCCCGAACCACTCCCCGGCGACCAACTCGGATCCGGGATGGCGAGTGGTCTCCGGTTGGTCGGGACAGCCATCTCTGCACCGAGGTTCGGCGAAGACCCGTATCTCGCCATCTCGGTACAGACACCGTACAACCGCCTCGTCGTCCCGCGGATGGGCCTCTCGGCGACTGTCTCTGGCGGCGGACTGGTCCGATTCGACGACAGGCTCGAACCCGGACTCGACCCCGAACTGGGATTCCACTACGGCGCGACGGTCCCCAGTCTCTCGAACGACGACGCGGTCGAGGTTCTCGTCGACACGCCGCCGCAAGTCGCCCGCCACGAGGGCTACGAGACGGCGTTTCTGGAGTTCGACACCGTTCGTCTCACGTAGACAGCCCTATTTTGGCCGAGTTTCTATCTCTCGTATATGACCGCGACGCGCCGTGAACGAGTGACGCTCGCCCTCGCCGTCTGGGGAGTGCTCGTCTCACAAGTGTTACTCTACCCGGGCGTCGCAGACCTCGTCTCGGCGCTCGGGGGGAGCGGCGACATCTCGGCAGGGATGCTGTTCCTCGTCGCCGAATTCGCCGCTTTCGTCACCTTCGCGAGCGTCTGGGGTGCCGCGTCGGACGCACTCAGCAGGCGAACGTCGCTCATCGTCGTCGGTGCCCTCGGTGGTGCGACGAGTTACCTCGTCCTCGCCGCCCTTCCGAGTCTCGGGATGCCGTTTAGTATCGCGCTCGCAGTCCGACTGTTCGGCGGTGCGATGACCATCGGTGCCTTCTCGCTGGCGATTACCATGCTCGCAGACCTCTCCGGTGGGAACGGCCGAAACATGGGTGCGGCCGGTATCGCTATCGGTCTCGGTGCCGCGCTCGGGTCGGTCGTTGGGGGTCGACTCTCGACGTTCGACCCACTCGCACCGCTCTACGCCGCGGCGGCCGTCCTCGTCGGTGTGGCACTTCTCGTCGCGACGGTTCCCGATAGAGCACCGGACTCCGTCCGCGTCGGCATCGGAACCGTCCTCCGGAAGTTAGCCGCGAAACCGGCGTTCAGCGTTCCCTACGCGTTCGGCTTCATCGACCGGATGACGGCCGGGTTCTTCGCACTCGTCGGCGTGTTCTACTTCCGTGAGACGTTCGGGGTGAACGCCGCTGTCGCAGGGGGCGTGCTCGCGCTCTTTTTCGTCCCCTTTGCTATCTTGCAGTACCCGTTTGGGTCGCTCTCTGACCGCGTCGGTCGGTTTAGACCGGTCGTCGTGGGGTCGATGCTGTACGGTGTCGCGATCGTCGCTGTGGGTCTCGCACCGACGTTCGAACTCGCGGCGGGACTGATGGTCGTCGTCGGCGTCTTCGGTGCCCTCGTCGCACCCGCGACGATGGCGCTCGTGACCGATCTCGCACCACCTGGTGAACGCGGCGCGGCGCTCGGAGGCTTCAACGTCTTCGGCAGTCTCGGCTTCCTCACAGGGTTCGTCGTCGGGGGCGTCGTCGCCGACGCCGTCGGCTACCTCCCGTCGTTCCTCGTCGTTGGACTCGCAGAAGTCGCAATCGCGGTCATCGCGCTCCGGGCGGTCAAACGGCTCGACCGGGTCGGGGCGGGTCAGCCCCCAGTGAGTGCAGACTGAAGTTCGGCGTCGACGACCCGCCACATCCCGCGAAGACAGACGATGACTGCGAGGGCGACTCCGGAGAGGATGAACGCGAGAAAGAGGCCGACGAAGACGCCGCTGCCGTGCGGATTCGAGATCGATTGCATGTACTGCCCGAGTTCGATGGCGAGGGCAGCGATACCGGCGACGAAAAAGGCGAACAGCACTTCGAGCAGTCGCCAGAACGATTCGATAGCGAGCCCGCCCCGGCCGGTGACGAGGCGGACGATTCGCCGCGAGGCCGCCAGCAGCGACGTGACTGTGAGAACGGAGATTGCGACCATCGCAATCGGAAGTCCGACATCGGCGAGGTCCACCGAGGTGACGACTGGAGAGAGCAGCGTCAGTGCGACGCCGAGAAGCGTCGATACTGCGAGAACCAACTCGACTCCAAGTATTACTCTCTCGGGGTCGTCGCGGGCGACTCGGACCAGTTGCCTGTGCACGGTCGAACCTCTCGAACGGCAGTAAAGTGTGTTCCCCTATTCGTGGCCAGAGACCCGGACCGGTTCGTAGGGCTCTTCGAGATACTCGATATCAGAGTTCGAGAGTTTGATGTCCAGTGCTTCGACGGCGTCTTCGAGGTGTTCGATACTCGTCGTGCCGACGATGGGTGCGTCGACCCAGTCTTTGTGGAGCACCCACGACAGCGCAATCTGTGCCATCTTCACGCCCTTCTCGTCGGCGAGTTCCTGCACGCGCTCGTTGACTTGGCGGCCGCCGCCTTCGAAGTAGGGGTGCCCCTTCGCGAGTTCGTCCGTCTCGCCGCGTGTCGTCGCCTCGAACTCCTCGTGCGGGCGCGTGAGATAGCCACGGGCGAGTGGCGACCACGGGATGACGCCGACGTTCTGCTGCTCACAGAGCGGGAGAATCTCGCGTTCTTCTTCGCGGTAGAGCAGGTTGTAGTGGTTCTGCATCGTCGCGAAGCGGTCGAGACCGAGTGCGTCCGCTGTGTACTGCGCGTCGGCGAACTGGTGGGCCCACATCGACGAGGCGCCGACGTATCGCGTCTTTCCACGACGGACTGCGTCGTCGAGAGCGCGCATCGTCGTCTCGATTGGCGTGTCGTAATCCCAGCGGTGAATCTGTAGCAGGTCGAGTGTGTCCATCCCGAGTCGGTCGAGTGAGTTGTCGAGTTCTTGCTCGATGGCCTTCCGCGAGAGCCCACCCGAGTTCGGGTCGTTCTCGTCCATCTGGAAGTACACCTTCGACGCGACGACCATCTCGTCGCGGCGTCCCTCCAGTGCCTTGCCGAGGACGCGTTCGGACTCGCCGTCGGAGTACATGTTTGCGGTGTCGAAGAAGTTGATACCGAGGTCGATGGCGCGGTCGACCAGTTCCAGTCCCGCCTCTTCGTCTAAGACCCACTCGCGCCAGTCGGGGGTGCCAAAACTCATGCAACCGAGGCAGATACGCGAAACCTCCATGCCGGTGTCACCAAGTGTCGTGTACTCCATGCCCGCAGGCACACAGGGCAGGGGCAAAAAGGTGGACCACCCGGACAGTTCGGTTCAACTTGTAGAGACGAAGTTCCCAATAATCGCCACATTCCCTCGAAATGAGACTCTCTACGCCTGTTTATCCCCTCACACGTTGTATCATCAAACTGAGGCAAGGCCTCGGTGATTCCGATGTTTAGTAGAACCAAGCTGGTCGCCCTGTTCCTCGCGGTCCTCGTTATTGGGTCCGTCGCGGGTGTGGCGACTGCACAACAGGGACCGTCTGCCGGCGGTGCCATCGTCATCGACGAAGGGGAAACCTACGTCGGTGACCTCGAAGCAACCGGTGGGACAGTCGTCATCGCGGGGACAGTAGATGGAAACGTCGAAACAGCAGCAGGTAGCGTCCTCGTGGCAGAAACCGGTGTCGTGACTGGCTCACTCGAAGGGGTTGCAGGCAGTGTGACCATCGAGGGGACAGTCAACGGTGACGTGAACCTCGCCGCCGGTGCCATCTTCGTCCGCGACACGGCCACTGTCGGCGGGTCGATGGAGGCTGCAGGCGGAGATGTGAGACTCGACGGAGCCATCAGTGGCGACGTCACCGTCACCGCTGAGACGCTCGTCGTCGGCCCAGCCGTACAGATTGGCGGGGCGATGCAGTACAACGCAGCGACTGCGTCGATTGACTCGGGTGCGGCCATCGCTGGCGGCGCGACGCAGGTGGACGACCTCGAAGTCGTTGGCCCGCCCGTCTTCGGTGTGCCAGTCGGTCAGTTCGAAGGCCCCATCATCCCGGCGTGGGTGTTCACTGGGTACTGGCTCATCGCGAACTTAGTCCTCGGTGCGATTATCGTCCTCGTGGCACCCACGTTCGCCACTCGTGTGACGGGCCTCGGGACGAAGAAGGCGCTCCGCAGCGGTGGGACTGGTCTCCTCCTCATCGTCGCCGTCCCCATCGTCCTGCTCGTCTTACTCCTGACCATCATCGGCATCCCGCTGTCACTCGCTGGTGGCGTCGGGTTCGCCCTGGTGCTCTGGGTCGCGAGCATCTACGGGGCACTCGTCCTCGGGACGTGGTTGCTCTCACTGGCGGACTACGACAACCGCTGGGTCGCCCTGTTCGCAGGGCTGTTCATCCTGGCGCTGCTGGACTTCGTCCCGTTCGGTGGCATCGTCGACTTCGTCGTCCTCCTCGTGGGTCTCGGCGCGTTCGCGCTGGCACTCCGCGGTGAGTCCGGTGACGAAGGCGACGAAACAGTGAGCATGCCCGACGAAGGACCGCAAGAAGGCTCTCCGATGACCTGACGGCGGTTCGACGACCCCACAAAATAGCGGACGAACAATTATTATGGTCCTCTCTGTCTGTCGAGTTATGGCAGTCGATTACGAGGCCGAACTGGAATTGTTCGAGTGGGATATCCCGGAAGACTACAACATTCCGGCAGTCATCGAGTCCCACGCCGATTCGTTCGGTGACCGGGTGGCACTGAAGTTCCGTGACGCGGAGGGCACACGCGAAGAACGGACCTACGACGACCTCCGACGGGACATGAACCGATTTGCGAACGCGCTCGAATCGATGGGCGTCGGCAAAGGTGACCGCGTCATTCATCTGCTTCCGCGGGACCCCGACGTGTTCGCCATCCAGCTCGGCGCGCTCAAGCGCGGCGCGCTCCTCGTCCCGAGTTCTTCGATGCTCAAGCCGAAGGACATCGAGTTCCGCGCGAACGACTGTGAGGCGACGACGGCCGTCGTCCACGAGTCGCTCGTCGACATGGTCGACGACGTACGCGACAACACACCACTGGAGAACTTCGTCTCGCTCGGCGGCGCGCCCGACGGGTGGACAGACTTCGCCGACCTCGTCGACGGCGAGTCTGACGAGCACGACGGCCCCGAACTGAAGGCAGAAGATGGCATGTCCATCAACTACACCTCCGGGACGACTGGGCAACCGAAGCCCGTTCGACACCGCCACCGCTGGATGCGCTGCTTCGAACTCATCAACGCACCCTACTGGTGGGGCGTCACGGCCGACGACGACCTCTCGGACGAACTGCTCTGGGCGACCACCGGGACCGGGTGGGCGAAGTGGTTCTGGAGTCCCGTCGGCGTCGGCCTGACGACGGGTGCGACTCAGTTCATCTACCGCGGCGACTTCGAACCGGACCTGTTCCTCGAACTCATGGAAGAAGAAGGCGTCACCCGTCTCTGTGCCGTCCCGACGCAGTACCGCATGTTCGCACAGCGTGACCTCGGGTCGTACGACCTCAAGTTGAAGGAAGTCCTCTCGGCCGGCGAGCCCCTCAACCGCGAACCAATCGAAGCGTTCCGCGAAGCGTTCGACGTCATCCCGCGCGACGGCTACGGCCAGACCGAGACGGTCGCCCTGCTCACGAACTACCCCGGTATCGACGTGAAACCCGGTAGTATGGGTAAGCCGACGCCGGGCCTCGGAACAACTATCATCGACGAAGACGAGAACGAAGTCGACGACGGCGAAATCGGTGAAATCGCGGTCCCTGTCGGCTGTCCGGGTATCTTCGACGGCTACTACGAAAAACCCAACCTCGACGAGAAGACGTTCTCTGGCGACTACTACCGAACCGGTGACCTCGCCTCCCGCGACGAAGACGGCTACTTCTTCTTCGAAGGGCGCGCCGACGACATCATCATCTCGTCGGGCTACCGCATCGGCCCGTTCGAAGTCGAAGACGCACTCGTGTCCCACGAGGCAGTCGCCGAAGCAGCAGCAGTCGCGAGCCCGCACGACGAACGCGGGAACATCGTCAAGGCGTTCGTCGTCCTCGTCGACGGCTACGAAGGCTCTGACGACCTCGTCACCGAGCTTCAGGAGTTCATGAAAGAGCAGACGGCACCGTACAAGTACCCACGCGAAATCGAGTTCGTCGACGAACTCCCGAAGACCTCTTCGGGGAAGATTCGCCGTATCGAACTCCGTTCCCAAGAGAAGTAACCCTCTCAGGGGACTACCCCACGGTTCACATTCTTTACGTGTCGCTCCGTGGTGACTGACATGTACCTCGCGGACCAGACGTGGCCCGAACTCGGTGACTACGTCGCCTCGGAGTCGCTGGCGGTTGTCCCGCTCGGCTCGACCGAACAACACGGCCCACACCTCCCACTCGCCACCGACCACCTCATCGCCGAGTCGTTGGCACGCGCTGCGACCGACCGAACCGGTCACCTCTGTACGCCAACAGTGAACGTCGGCGTGAGCCCCCACCACCGACAGTTTCACGGGACGATGTGGGTCGACGCGCCACAGTTCCGCGACTACGTCGAGTCAATGACGCGTAACCTCGCGTACCACGGTGTCGACCGCGTCGTGTTCGTCAACGCCCACGGCGGCAACGTTCAACACCTCCGCGAAGTCGGTCGCAGACTGCGCGACGACGGGACGATGTACGCCATCGAGTGGATGTGGGACGAGTCGATTCCAGACCTCGTCAGCGAGTTGTTCGACCACCCCGGGCCACACGGCGGTCCGAAGGAGACGGCGATGATTATGCACATCGCGCGCGACCTCGTCCGAGACGACCGACTCGAAGACGCCCGCGACGGGGGAACCGTCGACCTCACTGGAGACCACCTCCGTGAGTACGGTGCCCGGACCTACTACGACGCCATCGAGAACGCCGAAAACGGCGTCTTCGGCGACCAGACCGACGCGACACCAGACGCCGGTGCCGAGCTGTTCGAGGCCGCGACCGACCAACTCGTGCGGCTCCTCGAATGGCTTGACGCGCAACCAATAGACGACCTCCTGGCACCCGCGCACGTCGACCCGCAACCGGGCGAGCGCAGATGACCGTCTGGGTCCTCGGCGACCAACTCTCTCCAGACGCGACACCCCTCCAGCACGACGACCACGTGCTCATGATAGAGGCACACGCGTTCGGCGAGCGGTTGCCGTATCACCCCCAGAAACTGGCGCTCGTGTTCTCGGCGATGCGCCACTTCCGCGACGACCTTCGTGAGCGCGGGTACGAGGTGACCTACATCGAAGCGGAGACGTTCGCCGATGGCCTCGACCGATTCTACGACGCTGCTCCCGGGACAGACCTCGTCATGATGGACCCGCCGAGTCACGGCGCAGGCGAGCGATTTCGGCACCTCGTCGAATCCCGTGGAGGGTCGCTCACGCTCGTCGAAAACGACCGCTTTCTCACGACACCCGCGGAGTTCGATTCGTGGGCGGGCGACGCGGAGTCTTACCGGCAGGAACACTGGTACCGTCACGTCCGGCGAGAGACGGGAATCTTGATGGACGGCGACGACCCGGCCGGTGGTGAGTGGAACTACGACGACCAGAACCGAGAGACGCCACCCGACGACTGGACACCTCCCGAAGCGCCGCGATTCCTCCCTGACGACGTGACACAGGAGGCCATCGAGTTCGTCCGCGAACGCTACCCTGCGGCGTGGGGGTCTGCCGACGAGTTCGTCTGGCCAGTGACCCGTGACGAGGCACGACAGGCACTCGACCACTTCGTCGAGACGCGACTCACCGAGTTCGGCCCGTATCAGGATGCGATGCTCGACGGCGAGTGGGCGCTGTGTCATTCGCTTCTGTCGGCGTCTATCAACCTCGGCTTGCTCACGCCGCACGAGGTCGTCGAGGTCGTCGAGGACGCCTACAGAGATGGTACGGCACCGCTCAACAGCGTCGAAGGCTTCGTCCGGCAGGTCGTCGGCTGGCGAGAGTTCATGCGCCACGTCTACCGCCGGTCGATGCCCGAGCTCGCCGACGCCAACCAACTCGGTCAGACGGAATCACTGCCAGAGGCGTACTGGACCGGCGAGACGGACATGAAGTGTCTCTCTGAGGCGGTCGGCCACGTCTACGACCACGGCTATGCGCACCACATCGAGCGCCTGATGGTGCTTTCGAACTTCGCACTCGTCTACGGCGTCGACCCACAGGAACTCAATCGATGGTTCCACCTCGGATTCGTCGACGCGTACCACTGGGTGACGACGCCGAACGTCGTCGGGATGGGGTCGTTCGCGACAGACGTGCTCTCGTCGAAGCCCTACGCCTCGTCGGGGAACTACGTGAACAAGATGTCCGACTACTGCTCGTCGTGCCCCTACGCGGTGTCGAAGACGACTGGGTCGAACGCGTGCCCGTTCAACGCGCTCTACTGGGACTTCCTGAAGGAGAACGAAGAACTGTTGCGTGGGACGGGTCGGATGGGGCTCATGTACTCACACGTCGACCGGAAAGACGACGACGAGTGGGCCGAAATCAGCGCGCGTGCGACAGAAATTCGGCAGATGGGACGGGACGGCACACTCTGAACGTCCCGGCGCAGTCGCTCACCGTGTGAAAATGAAAAGTTCTGTTCGCGCTCGAGTCTCCGGTCGGGAGTCGCAGCCTTAGAGCCGCTTTACGTTGACCGCTCGGGGACCTTTGTCCGCCTGTTCGATGTCGAATTCGATTTCCTGACCCTCTTCGAGGTCTGGACCACCGATATCTTCCATGTGGAAGAATACGTCGTCATCCGCGTCGTCCGTCTCGATGAATCCGTATCCACCGGAGGACTTGAAGAATGCAACCTTACCTTTCGCCATTGCGTGTCGAATGTCGGCAGAGAAGCTGATAAGGGTTCCGCCAATTGACACCAATCCACGTGGTCTCTGCAGGCAGACACTGTGTTAGTCGCGGCGTTCTCGGCCCAGTGAGTGGAATTCCTCGTTCGGCCGCATATCGGCGAACATCGCCATGCGGTTGCTCAGATTGAAGAACGAGGTGACTGCACCGATGTCCCAGACGGCCTCCTCGGAGAACCCCACGTCACGAAGTCGCTGGAGGTCGTCGTCACCGACTTCAACTGGGCGCTCGGTGAGTTTGACGGCGACGCCGAGCATCGTCTTGTGCTTCTCGGAGATATCCGCCGACCGGTAGTTGGCGACGAGTTGGTCCGCGAGCAGTGGGTCTTTCGCGTAAATTCGCAGCAGCGCACCGTGTGCGACGTTGCAGTAGTAACAGTGGTTGACTCCCGAGACGGCGACGATTATCATCTCGACTTCGTGGCGCTCCAAGTCGGTGTCGTCGACGAGGGCGTCGTGATAGTCGAAAAACGCCCGCCAGTGTGACGGTTTGTACGCGAACCCGGCGAAGACGTTCGGGGTGAAGCCTGCTCGTTCTGTCTCGTCTTCGATTCGCTCGCGCAGGTCGTCTGGGAGTTCGTCGAGGTCCGGAACTGGGAACCGTCGCATCGCGTCGTCGTCCATGCGTCGGTGGTCACTCGGACAGACCTTAACGATTCCTCAGATTCGAGAGACGATACAGCCGGTGGCAATCCGCCCGAGTCAGATAGCGACCGAGAGATACGCGGCGGCGGCGACTGCGAACACGCCGACTGCGAACAGGCCGTAGTTGGCGAGTGTGTTGTCTGCAGTCCAGAGGGAGAGCGTGAACTTCCGCGACGAAAGCGGCCAGAGGGGCCGAATTCCCATGGGTGTGAGCACGTCGCCGAGGAGGTGGGCGACGATGGTCAGCGCGCCGACGGCGAACCCGAACGCACCGAGGGTCAGTGCTGTGGTTTCGGTCTGTCCCGCGTTGCTCGCGAGCAAGAAGGCACCGCCGCCGCCGACGGCACCGACGAGTGCGGCAAACAGGAGCGTGTGGGTCGGCCCACGGTGAGAGATACCCGGGATACGAACGTCGTAATCGGGAAGCATCGCCAACCAGCACATCACCGCGCCGGCGACGAACGCGAGTTCGGGAGAGCCTGCTTGCACCAGCGTGAATCCAAGCGGGGCGAACACGAGGAGGGAGACGCCCCAGTGGCCGAGTCGGTACATCTGACTCGTGTTGGTGGCGGTATCGTACATAACCTTTCGGCCCGAAGAGCGTCACCGTGGCCAGAGTGTCAGCCGCTCGGAACAATGGTTAACCGCGATGGCCGCGTCGTGCGCGTTATGAGCCAGCACCTCTCTGGATTCCTTTCGGGACTGTCGGCGGTGGAGGCGACACTCCTCGTGTTACTCATCTCTATCGGTGGTGCATTCGTGATGGAGGCCGTCGTCATCCGCCTCTTGTTGCAGTACACGAAGCGGACAGAGACTGGCCTCGACAACATCATCGTGCAGGAACTCCGGTGGCCCATCGTCGTCACCGTCTCACTGACCGGCATCTACCTCTTTGCGCAAGCCCCGGCAGTCGCGACAGCGCTCGTCGTCGACGAAGCGTTTCTCAACACCTTCTTCGGACTGCCGTCGATTTCCATCGGCATCGTCGTCTGGGCGTGGGGGCTGAACCGTCTCGTCAACCGCATCGTCGAGTCGGTCAAAGACAAAGGGAGTCGATTCGACTTCGCGCCGGTGTTCTCGAACATCTGGACGATCGTCGTCTCCGCGGGGACCATCGCGGCCCTGTTGTACCTCTGGGGCATCGAAATCACTCCACTGTTCGCCGGTGCAGGTATCGCTGGCATCGCCGTCGGGTTCGCCGCGAAGGATACCGTCGCCAACTTCTTCGGCGGAATCGCACTCTACTTCGACGACACGTACAAGATTGGCGACTACGTCGTCCTCGACTCTGGTGAGGCAGGAACGGTAATCAAAGTCGGAATTCGCTCGACGACGCTCCTCACCCGTGACGAACTCCGCGTCACCGTCCCGAACTCTGTGCTCAACGCTGCGAAGATTATCAACGAGTCGGCGCCGAACCGCCGTCGTCGGATGAAGGTCCCCATCGGCGTCGCCTACGGCACCGACGTGGACGAGGTCGAAGAGATACTCGTCGACATCGCCATCGACGAACCGCTCGTCCTCGATTCGCCCCGACCACGCGCTCGACTCCGGCGGTTCGGTGCCGACGCACTGGAGTACGAACTCGTCTGCTGGGTCAACAGTCCACTCAAACGAGGGAAGGCGACGCACAACGTCAACCGCGCCATCTACAAACGGTTGAACGCTGCAGATATCGGAATCCCGTTCCCACAGCGGGAGGTTCACGTCTACACTGCCGAGAAGCGTGAAAAGCCAGCCCAAAAGTCGATGGTCTCAGAGATGACAAACGGCGGGAGTTCGTCGTCGCGAGCAGACGCCGAGTTCGACGCAGAAGACGCCGAAGACGACTCATACGACGACCTCATAGACGACTGAGTGCGAAGCCGACGACGAGTAACCGCCGGGAACGTTAACCCTCGGGCGGCCCTTCGTCAGGTATGCTCCAACTCGGGCCGCTGGACACGCTCATCCAGACGTTCGGGCCCTTCATCATCCCAGTCCTCCTGTTCGCCGCCGGACTCGTGGGATATCTCGTTCTCGTCGCACTCGGGCAGGGCCGGGCGGAGCGGTGACTGACCAGGACCGAACCACTCGGCACCCGAGTGAGACAGCGACGTGTGTCCCTTATTCTTCGACGACGATGGTTCCGGTCATGCCTGCAGCCTCGTGAGGGATGCAGAAGTACGGGTGTTCGCCCGCCGTCTCGAACGTGTGGACGTAGGACTGACCGGACTGGACCGCGCCCTTCTGTTCGTCCCATCCTGCTTCGGCCGCATCCTGTGACTCGAATCCACCAGAGGCCCAGTACGCTGCACCTTCGGGTAGGTCGCTCCCGATAGCGGTCACCGTGTGTGCTTCGCCAGCGGCGTGTTCGAAGGCGACCGTGTCGCCGACGTTCACTGTCAGTTCGTCGGGGTCGAAGGAGACGGCGTTCATCTTCACGACGTGGTCCACGTCTTCGGGGACACCCTCGACGACGTTCGGTCCGCCTGAGTACGAAGTTTCACTGCCTCCGTGGTCGTGGTCGTGCGACGAGTGGTCGATAGGTGCCTTGTCGGGGGAACCGACGACAGCGAACTGTGCGCGAAGCGTCGCGGCGGCGTACGCGTTGGCCGCCGTGTCGGTCTCGGCACCCTCTTCGAGCGCACCCACGTAGGTCGAAAGTGCCTTCTCGAAACCTTCGTAGGCATCGTGGTCGGCTTCTTCGAGCGTCTCGTGGACGCGGGCTCCTTCGAACGTTTCGTAGACACCGCTCATGCGCGCAGATGCAGCGGCCGCGAGGCCTGCGTCTGCGGCGGCGGTTGCCACCACAGCGTACATCGAGTCGATGGCCTTCTGGTTGTACGTCTTGGCCGGGCCGTAGGCGTCGCCGCCTTCTTCGGCCGCAGTTCCGACTCCTTCGAGTGCGCCTTCGAACGACTTGTACAGGTCGTGGTCGGCGTGTTCGAGCGCCTCGTGGTAGCCACCGGCCCCTTCCTCGAAGAAGCCGTACGCCGACTCCACAACAGCCGCGGCGCGGTCGGTCGACCCAAGCTGTGCGAGTCCGGCCGCGTCGAATCCTCGGGCACCGAAGAACGCTGCTTCGGCGGCCGACACTTCGGCGGTCGTTCCGACTGCAGTCTCGAACTCGAAGAGCGCGTCCATCGCACCCTCGGCGTGCGTCACTGCCGACTCGGTGTCGCCTGCCGTCGCGGCGTCGACGAGACCGGCGAGGTGTTCCTCTTCGAAGCGGTGATAGAGGTCTTCAGACTCGTGTTCGATGGCTTCGTGGAGGTTGGCTTCGTTCTCCTCGAACCGTTCGAAGAGGTGCTCGGCGACGGAGGCGGCCCGGTCGGTCGCACCGAGAGAGACGAGTTCACGAGCATCGGCGAGTCGGGCACGGAAGAACGCCGCTTCGAGGATGGTCGCCGCGTCGCCACCGACGAGTGCTGAGACACCGGCGAGCAGGTTCTCGTCGACAGTCACGAGTGCCTCTTCGGTCGCTTCGAGGTCACCAGACTGGGCTGCTTCCTTCAGCGATTCGAGGCCACCTTCGAAGCCTTCGTACGCGTCGTGGTCGGCGTGTTCGAGAGCCTCGTGTGCGCGTGCGCCTTCGAAGTGCGCGTAGATGTCACCGGCAATCGTCGCGGCGAAGTCGGTCTCACCCTGCGCGACGAGCCACGCGACGTCGGCAGCGCGGGCGCGGTAGAGGGTGAGTGCCGACGCGTGGGCGTACTCGTCACCGGGGCCGCCGAGGCCAGCGAGGACTTCGGCGTCGAAGCCAACTGCTTGCATGAGCGCGAGGTGTCCGGCACCGCTGACGGATTTTGGGGCGACTTCGTAACTGGCATCGACCATCGCGGTGGCGGCACTGCGAGCGGATTGGCGAATCGCGCTCGCGTCGCTCGCGTCGGCCGCGCCTTCGATGCCCGCCTCGAACGTCTCGTAGAGTTCGTGCGATGCCTCCTCGATGACTTCGTGTGCGGGCGCGTCTTCGAACGCTTCGTAGATGCTGTGTGCGAGTTCCGCCGCGGCGTCTCCTTCACCGGCGGCCGCGAGCATCTCGACGTCGCGAGCGCGGGCAGCGAAGGAAAACAGTCCCAGTGCATCGACGATTGCGGGGTCGGTGCGTCCGCGCTGGGCAGCGAGAAGGTTGTCGGCCGCTTGCATGGCGAGGTCGGTCCCCTCGTCGGCGTGGCCTTCGGAGAAGGCAGTTGCCGCACCACCGAGGTGTCGTTCGAACGTCTCGTAGTTCTGCTCGTTCGTCGCTTCCAGCTGTTCGTGCGCACTCCACTCGCCAGATGCCTGTTCGAACCGGGCGAACACGTCTTCGGCCACACGACCGGCAGTACCGAGACGGCCGGCCGAGGCGAGTGCAACCGTATCGTACAGTCGCGCACGCATGGCGTTCCACTCGGCCGCGACGGCAACCGTCGCATCGACAGTCACTGACGAGCCGGCTTCGGTTCCCTCCGCAGTCTCCGTCGCTGCCGTCTCGGATTCCGTCGAATCGTTGTTTTGGCTGCTACAACCGGCGAGGCCGGCGGATGCGACCGCGAGCCCCGTCGTCTTCAACAGCGTCCGTCGGGAGTAGTTCATGATTTTAGGCTTGCCTAAACTAATAAAAGGACTTCGATTTTTAGGCCAGCCTAAAACTGTGCCGTGCGTTGAGACTCTCTCCTGTTACTGATTTTTTTGGTCTCCCTAAACGTTGATAAGGACGTCGATTGTTCGAGTGCCGGCAGCAGCACCGACGGAAAAACGGAGATTGTCGATGAGTGACGACTGTCGGTCGAATCTGGCGCGAAGAGAAGGTAGTCGAAACCGAGGCAGTTGGGTTGAGACGAGGCCGTCGTCGATTAGTCGGACCAGGACGTCTCGTTGCCGCGGATGCGGTCGAACGCAGACTCGAACTCGCCGTCTTCTTCGACGGTGTCTTCCCACTCTTCGAGGCCGCGTTCGACGCGAGTTCCCTGAATGGTGTTGTCGAAGAAGAACGCGAACAGGCCACCGACTGCCATGCCCGTCGAACCGATGACGAAGATGGTGTCGGCGATGAGTTGCGTCCCGAGGATACCGCCAACGACTGCGACCTGACTCATCCCCTGCCGGAAGGCTTCAGCACTGCCGACGTTGCCCATGTACGCTGGGATTGCGAGTCCAGCGAACATGGCGACGCCGATGATGAAGATGTTGCGCGAGGAGTCGAGGTCGACGTACTTCAGGTTCGAGAGGCCGACAGCGACGATTTGGCCGAACATGGCGATGTACAGGCCACCGACGATGGGGCCGGGAATCGTCGCGATGAGTTGCCCGAAGTAGCCGACGAAGCCCATGACGAGCATCAGCGCAGCACCGACCTGCACGACGTAGCGAGACGCGACGCCCGTGAGACCGATTGCACCGATGTTCTCGGAGTACGAGGTCGACCCACTGCCGCCCATCGTCGCGGAGAAGATGTTCATCAGGCCTTCCATGCCGATGCCGTGGTTGATGCGGCGCTTCGACGGTGCACCGACACCCGACAACCGGGCGACGGCGTGGTAGTCACCGAAGGACTCGACCATCGAGGCGGCGACGCCGGCGAGCATGCCGATGATGAACGAGGTGGTGAACTGCGGGATACCGAAGGCGACAGCACCCACGACGGGGAGCGCGACTTCCATCGTTCCAGCACCGCCTGCGAAGCCCCACTGGAAGGGGTAGATAGGCATGACTGCCGGTGCGGTGAGGACCGACTGGAAGTTGACGTACCCCGGTGCACCCGCGGCGATGACGCCCGTGACAGACAGAATCGCCGCCACGATGTAGGAGACGAGGACACCGAGGAGCACGGGGAAGAGTTTGAACGCCGAGTGAGTGGTGTCGAGGTACTGCGAGAAGAGGACGATGAGTGCCAGCGTCAAGCCGAGCAACCACCAGTTGTTGGTGGCCGACGTGACCTGTGGGACGCTGAACAGCGACAGACCGATGAGCGCGATGGTCGGCGCGATGACGACCGGCGAGATGAACTTCCGGAGGCGTCCGAGCAAGCCGAAGTAGCCGACGAGGACTTCGACGCCCGCCGCGACGATGATGGCGCCCTGAAGTTGGAGCAACGCACTCTGCCACGCGACTCCTGCTGGGTCGGTGGCTTTCACGACGCCGATGACGGCGATTGCCGGTGCGAGCATCGAGAACGGTGCCCCCTGCACGATTGGGTAGCGGTTCCCGAACGTCGTCTGCATCAACGTCGCGATGCCGGAGACGACGAAGAACGTCCCGACGAAGCGTGGGACGACGTCGCCGGGCATTCCGAGGACTCCAGCGAGAATGAGGGGAACAGCGATGTTTGCGCCCACCATCGTGAGATAGTGTTGGGCGCCGAGAAGGAGAGCGGTTGGGAGGGGTGGTTTGTCGTCGATACCGTACTGCACGAATGAAGAGGGTGATGAGTCGTCCGTCACGACCATCCCCCCGTATGCGGCGGTTTTCTCCCGAGCATGGTTGTTCCAGCATTCCACTGGTGGTATATATGTCCTACTTTTTCGTGTGACCGGGGCACAACGACTATATTTCACCGTTTTGACTGTTGGCCCATGTTCGACCGACAGTCCTCTCAGAACTCGGCCCGCGACCGGTGGCTCATCGGGTGGGCACTCGGCTACGCCGCCGTCGGTGCATCGTCACTCGTCGTTCCACTCTACGCCATCGAGTTGGGTGCGAGCGCCCTCTTCGTCGGTCTCATCGCGGCCACCGCGGCGTTTGCCGGGGCACCCGGTGCGATACTCTGGGGCCGACTCGCGACCCGAGCGAAACGCAGACGTCCGTTCGTTCTCGTCGCACTCATCTCGACGGCCGGCGTGCTCGGACTACTCACCGCCGTCGACTCACCGACAGCAGTCCTCGCCGCAAATACGCTCCTGTGGTTCGTCGTCGCGGCCGCTGCGCCCGTGTTGAACCTCATCGTCGTCGAAGGCGTACCCTCGCATCGGTGGGACCAACGGTTCGGCGTTCTCAACCACTATCAGGGCTACGGCTGGTTGGGTGGCCTCGTCGTCGGCGCAGTCTGGTCGGCGCTCGCGCCACGACTGCTCGGCCTCGACGCACTCGCCGTCCAACGATGGTTCCTCCTGATTTCGGCAGTTGCCGCCGCGGTCGGAGCAGTCTTGGTTCGAGTGTGGTACCCCGAACACTCCACGGTGTCTGCCGAGAGATTCGCGCGTCTCTCAGCGGGAATCCGCCGACAAAGTGGCCTCATCGGGCGCTCGGTCAGGGCGGTTCCGTACGGTCCATCACGGATGTACTGGGCGCTGCACGGACTGGACCTCTCGGAACTACGGACTCGTGTGAACCCAACCTTGCTTCGGTACCTCGCGGCCGCGACGCTCTTTTTCGTCGGGTTCTCCGTCTTCTTCGGCCCACTCCCTGCGTATCTCATCGCTGCGGGTCGGTCGGCGGATGAAGTGTTCATCCTCTTCGTCCTCTCGAGTCTCGGGTCGGCCCTGAGTTACGCCCGCGTCGGGTCGTTGACGACGACACACGACTCACGAGAGTTACAGGTCGGCGCACTGGCGACGCGTGGACTCGCGTTTCCGCTCGTCGCCGTCGTCGGAACGCGCCTCACGGCAGGGACGAGTTTCCTCGTCCTCGGGGCGACGTTCCTCGTCATCGGTGTCACGTGGGCCGTCATCGCCGTGACGGCGACGGGAATCGTCACCCGCCTCGCATCCGACCGCATTCGAGGTGACGCGCTCGGCGCGTACACGGCGCTCGCAAGCCTCGGCGGCGGTATCGGGGCAGCACTCGGCGGTGTCGTCGCCACCTCCTTCGGATACGTCACCGCCTTCGCACTCGCTGGCGGAATCGTCGTGACGGCGCTCGTCGTCGTCTGGTCGTCGGGCGAAAAATCAGTGCGGGGCCAGTTGCTCTCGACCCAGTGATTACTCGATTGCGTGGACCGGCGAAATCCAGACGACGAGTTCCCCATCACGCTTGATGACGCCCTCGATGGAGTCGTCTTTCTCTAACGGTGGGTCTTCGACGTCGTTCATCGAGACGCGGACGACCTGATACACTTCGTCGACCAGCCATCCCGTCGCTGCTTCGTCTTCGAACCGGTTGGGGTCGAAGATGACGATGCGCTTCGAGTCGCCCTCGTCGTCGATGTTGAACAGCGACTTCGGGTTGATGATGGATGTCGTCCGGCCGCGCAAGTCCATCACGCCCTCGACGTACTCGGGGGAGTTCGGAACGGCCGTGAGTTGACCCTTGTCGACGATTTCGCTCACGTATTCGATATCGACGCAGTACGTCTCCGGCCCCAGTTGGAATTCGAGGACTTGCACCTCTTCTGTGGAGTCTTCATCCGCGTCGTCCGCTGCCACGTCGGGCGTGATTGCATCCTGTCGCATGGTAAAATTCGGCGGTGCACACCGCCGTCTGTCTGCCTCACAGTGGACAGATTCGGTGCATAAAGGTACGTACCCGATTATCAGCCGTGATTCTCCTCGGCGAGCGTTTATATATCCGATTTCCGAACCTCGACAGTAGATGAGCGGTCAACGAAACGGCACTCCGACGACTTCTACCAGCCATCGACAGGGGGCGCTCCCGACGCCTCTCGTGTCGCCTCGGCGTGGCCTCTCCGGGTGGAGACGATGAGCACGTCTCCCGCCGGTGGGCCGACCCGTGCCGTCGTCGTCGACGACTCACGGTTCATGCGGACGCTGATTCGAACACTCCTCGAAGACGCAGACGTCGACGTGGTCGCCGACGCGAGCAACGGGAGAGAGGCGATTTCGGTTGTCGGTGAACACCGTCCCGACGTGGTGACGATGGACATCGAGATGCCCGAGATGAACGGCCTCGACGCGGTCGAAGGCATCATGGACGAGTGTCCGACACCCGTCCTCATGCTCTCGGCCCACGCCGAAGAGGACGCCGACGTCACGTTCGAAGCACTCGACAGAGGCGCAGTGGACTTCGTGACCAAACCCGGTGGCGAAGTCACCTCCGAGATGCCTCGCGTGAAACGCGAACTCGTCGAGAAGATTCAGTCCGCCGCGGCAGTGGACCTCCGCGCCACGCAACGACGGTCACGCCCACCGAAGACCGAGACGAAACGCCGACCCAAATCCGAGTCGACGACGCCGAAACCCTCTCTCACGGCACTGCCGCAAGAGGGGTCGACGCTCGTCATCGGCGCATCGACTGGCGGGCCGAACGTGGTCGAACGAGTCCTCGCTGCACTTCCGGCGGAGGCGGGGCTCCGGGTCATCGTCGTCCAACACATGCCGGAGGGCTTTACGAACCGATTCGCCGAACGACTCGACGGTCGCTGTGACTACGACGTTCGAGAGGCCGAAGATGGCGAACGAATCGGCCCCGGGCAGGTTCGAATCGCGCCGGGTGGATCACACCTCCTCGTCACCGGTGACCGTGCCGGCCGACTCACCCTCCACCTCTCCGACGACGAACCACTCCACGGCGTCAAACCAGCAATCGACCTCACGATGGCCTCGGCGGCCGAAGTTGTCGACGCACCGCTCGCCGGTGTGCTGTTGACCGGAATGGGTCGCGACGGCGTCGAGGGGATGTCTCGAATCAGTCGTGCAGGCGGTCACACGGTCGCACAGGACGAAGCAACATCAGCAATCTTCGGGATGCCGAAGCGAGCCATCGAAGCAGGCTGTGTCGACGTTATCGCACCCGACGGGCGCATCACCGACGAAACACTTCGCGGGATTTCTACCTGACCATGGACGAAGAACTCTACCAGGCATTCATCACCGAGAGCGAAGAGAGCATCACGCAGTTGAACAACTCCCTCCTGTCGTTAGAGTCCAACCCCGACGACACCGACGCCATCGACGACATCTTCCGGCAGGCACACACCCTGAAGGGGAACTTCGGTGCGATGGGCTTCGACAACGCCGCGACGGTCGCACACGCCGTCGAAGACCTCCTCGACGAGATTCGTCACGAACGGCTCGACGTAACTGCCGAGCGGATGGACCTCGTCTTCGACGGGATGGACCTCATCGTGGACATCCTCCACGACATCGAGGAGAACGGCGAATCGACGACCGACCCCACCGAGACGGTCGAAGAGATTCGTGCCGCCGCCCAGACCGGCGGTGACACGGGAAACTCGGAGCAGGTGGCATCTGACGGCCCCTCCCGCGAAGACGTCGACCTCCTTTCACTCGCTGCCGAGCGTGTGGATGTCGACGCCATCGACGCGGCAACCCTCGCACACGCCTACGTCGAACTCGGCGCGGGCCAGATGAAAAGTGTCGACGCCGGCATCTTCCTCAGCAACATCCCCGAGCGCGTCGATGTCGTCGGGTTCTCTCCGTCACGAGACGCCATCGAATGTGGCGAGTTCGACGACGGATTCGACCTGTTCGTCGCCAACCTCGCTCCCAAAGCAGTCGAATCGAGACTCGGCGACCTCTGGAAGGTCGAATCCGTCGACGCGACCGACGTCTCCGACGTACTCGACGGTGTTGCGTCCGCTGTTCCCGATTCAGACGAGACTGTCGATGCGGACGCGACCGAACAGGCTGTCGATGCGGACGCAAGCCAGCAGGTCGAACCTGCCGACGACGTAGCAGACGCGGACACTGACGAATTCTCCGCAGACGAACCGTCGGCGGACGACGCCAGCGGACTCTTCAGCGACGATTCGGACGCCGATGTCACCACCGACAGTGACACCGACCAGAGTTCGGACACCAGTGACGAGAAGAGCGTGGACACCAGCGCCGACGAGAACACGAAAACCGACGCCGATGACGGAGACAAAGACGCCAGCAACGACGCTGACGCTGACGACGGCGAATCGAACGACAAGAAGGAGGCACAGTCCATCTCCGCAGTCAAGTCCGTCCGTGTCGACGTCGACCAGCTCGACGAACTCCACGAACTCGTCGAGCAACTCGTGACGAGTCGGATCAAACTCCGAAACGCCATCGACGAAGAACAGCACACGGCGCTCGACACGCTCGACGAACTGGACAAAATCTCGTCGAACCTCCAGAACACCGTCATGGACATGCGCCTCATCCCGCTGAAGAAGGTGTTCGACAAGTTCCCACGGCTCGTTCGTGACCTCGCACGCGAACAGGACAAGCGTGTCTCGTTCACCGTCGAGGGCGCGGATATCGAACTCGACCGGACCATCCTCGACGAGATTTCAGACCCATTGATGCACGTGCTCCGGAACGCCGTCGACCACGGCATCGAAGAACCCGACGTGCGCGAAGCCAACGGCAAACCGCGGATGGGGACGATTAGACTCTCCGCACAGCGACAACACGACACTGTCATCGTGACGGTCGAAGACGATGGCGGCGGTATCGACGCCGACGCCGTCCGCGACAAAGTCGTCGCTGAGGGCGTCGAGACCCGCGAAGAGATGAACGCGATGCCCGACTCAGAGGTGTACGACTACATCTTCCATCCGGGCCTGTCCACCAACGACGAGATTACCGACGTCTCCGGCCGTGGTGTCGGGATGGACGTCGTGAAGACCACTGTCGAGTCGCTCGACGGGGCCGTCTCGGTCGAGAGCGAACCCGGGCAGGGGAGTACAGTCAACATCCGACTCCCCGTGTCGGTGGCGATTATCAAGGTCCTGTTCGTGCAGGTCGACGACCGCGAGTTCGGCGTTCCCATCAAGTACATCGACGAGATTAGCCGCCGTGAACGGGTGCAGTCGGTCAACGGTGCGGAAGTCATCGTCCACGAAGACACGATCTTCCCGCTGATTCGCCTTCGCGAAGCACTGGAAATCGACGCCCCCGAACTCGACCACGGGATGGTCGTTCGCATCCGCCCCGACGACAGACAGGTCGCACTTCACTGTGACGGCGTGACCAAACAGGAAGAAGTCGTCGTGACGCCGCTCCAAGGGCCGCTCTCCGGCGTCGACGGACTGTCCGGCACCGCCGTCATCGGCGACGGAAACGTCATCCCGATTCTCGACGTTTCGACGCTCGAACTCCCCGCCGAAGGGAAGCACGCGATGCGCGAGTTCGACCCGAGTGAACTCCCGAACACCGTCGAGGAGGCGGCAGACTGATGTCCTCGTCCAGTGCTGGGGATGCAGACTTCGAACGACTCTTGGAGTACATCGAAGACTCGCTGCGGTTCCAGACGAGTTCGTACAACGACGCCTACCTCGACCGGCGTATCTCTGCCCGAATGCGTCGGCGACGGGTCGACGAGTACGACGAGTATCAGAACCTGTTGCGTACGGAAGACGACGAACAGGCCGCGCTCCTCGACGCGCTCTCTGTCAACGTGACCAGTTTCTTCCGAAACCCGAAGGTCTGGGACGCACTCCGAGACGTCCTTCGTGACCTGAGTTCGAGGGGAAGCAGACACGACCCAATCAAGGTATGGAGCGCCGCCTGTTCGGACGGCCGTGAGGCGTACTCCCTCGCGATGCTCGCACACGACGACGACCACGTGGACGAACGACGAATCGAAATCGTCGGTACCGACATCAAACGCGAGATACTCCGCGCTGCACGAAACGGCGAGTACCGCGCCTCGGAGACGAACGACATCGCCGAACAACTCGACCCAATCGGGCGCTGGGACCGCTACGTCGACCGGGATGGCGACATCTTCCGCGTCAAAGACAAAATCACGGACATGGTCCGCTTCAGCAGGCGTGACCTCATCCGTGAAGACCCTCCGGGGACGTTCGACCTCGTCGTCTGTCGGAATCTGTTCATCTACATCAACGCCGAGTCGAAGCGTGCCGTCTTCGAGACGCTCGGGTCGGCCCTCAAGCCGAACGGCTACCTCACCATCGGGATGACCGAGACGATTCCGCCACGCGTTCGAACACAGTTCGACCCCGTCGAGAAACGACTGCGTATCTACCGCGCGAGCGACGCCGCGGCTCAGAGATAAGCGATGAAACCCGGTGAACACAAACTTGGAGACACTCGCGGACGCTTCCTCCAGGTTATCAAGAACGGCCGGGAGCGACACGACGTCGACTGGACGAGTGGCCGGATTCTCCTGTCGAACAAACGGCTCATCCTCGCAGGCACGGCAGGAAAACGGACGATCCCACTCGGGGATATCGAGAAACTCGGCGGCCGATTCGACGTCAATCAGCGAATCGCGACCGTCTCTGACTACTTCAGCCTCCGAATCCCATCGGGCGTCGTCCTCCTCGCACCGGTCGACTACGACGAGTTCGAGACCGATTTCTTCGGTGCGCTGCTGAACTCCGAGCAGTTCCTCGCGCGACACCCGGCGGTCGCTGGTGGCGTCGTCCAGAACACCGAGTGGGAGAACTCACGACTGAAAGTCGAAGAAGAGGCCGTGAGTATGGCAACCGTCGGTGGCAAGTTCGTCGAGATTCGCCTCGACGACATCGGCGCAATCAAGACGGGCGAACGGAAGGTCGACGACGACGTTCGGAGCGTCATCGAAGTCGAACACTCAGACGACGAAGGGACGAGTCTCCAGACGTACATCTCCGGGCCAGAACGAGCGATTACGTTCCTCTACTCACTCTTACGCGAAGGCGAGGAACTCTCGGAGACCTCTATCGAGTTGAGCGAGACGGACAAGCAGGTGCTCACCGCGCTCTACTCTGGGGTCGCCCCGTTCGATATCCCTGACTTCCTCGGCCTCGACGTCGACAAAGTAGAGGAACTGTTCGAACGCCTCATCGACCACAACGTCGTCGAAGAAGTTCGCATACGGCACGAAGTGCAGTTGAATGCCCGTGGCCGCAACATCGCGTCCGACGCCATCAACGAGCAGTAGCAGTCTGTTGCTTTTTCACGTCTTCTGCTGGAGATGGATGCTATGGCTCGTCGAAATTGAGGGAGTGTAATCGTTTGGTGACGTCGTGCTGAATAGAGTGTGCATATCTCGCAGAGCCACTCTGTCAAACTCGCTTACGAAGAGATGCTTTTCATGGTACTTTAGGAAGTACTGATAGCTTCGGTTTCAAGGATGGTCTTCAAATTCTCACCTTCTTCTTTTATATGTTCCCGAACGGCATCGAATTCACGCCGGTTGAGTCGAGCACCGATCGGTCCAGTGCGGACCTTGATTCGCTGAGTTAGGTCACAGCCGTCCTCGTGAGAATCGATAGTAAAGCTAATTGATGGCATGAGTAGCCCAACAAGCCGTGATGTTGGTGTGAACTCGATGTGTTCGCAAGGAACGATGTCCGTGAACCGCACGGTCTTCTGCTGTATCTTTCCCGCGATTCGTTCCTCGAAGTAGGCTTCTGCTCCCTGCACTAACCCGTTTCCGTCGGTCCATCTGAATTCAATGTGATCTGGATGCCATCGCTCGTAATTTTCATCCATCGTTTCGAAAAAGCGGTAGATGTCTTCCGGAGAGGCGTGTACTCTCGTAGATTCCTCTAATAGCATTTCTACTATTAATAGTTGGACTCTGAGAGCATAATCTTTTGTTCAAGGATTTGTTCAATTTTCATCGATGCTGTGATGGGCACACCCTCTGCATTCAGCACACCACATCTCTCAACCGCTAGCAATTCCGACAGAACCACTGAGTTCTCGCAGCCCCAGTGCCCTCAGACGTTCACGTCTTCTATCTCTTCGTTCACGACGAACCGACCCTGTGGCGTGAGCGAGGTTGGCAGCGAGTCGTCTTCGATGAGTTTCTCGTCGTTGAGGGTCTCCAGCGCGTCGTCGAGGACTGCCTGTTCGACGCCGAGGAGTTCGCTAAAGTCGACTTCTGCGGCCATCTCGCCGGCGGAGTAGAGACCGACGAGCACTTCGAGGCCCTGTTCTGTGACCTCCACGTCGCGCACGTTGGACTTGATCCAGTGGTAGACGAGTCGGAGGTAGCGCCCGAGGATGTTCATCTTCCGCCGGGATTTGAGGGATATCTCGGACGTGACCGTTTTCCCCTGTTCGACGTGCTGGACCGAGAGGACGAGCCGCTTTTCGTCGTCGACTGTCCGTTCGAGGACTTCGAAGAAGATGACGCTCGCGAGGTCGATGTGGAACGGTTCGCCGTGTTCAGTGAGTGGGCCGTCGTTGTCCGGGAACGTGACTGCCTCGTAGTCGAGGTGGAGTCCGGAGGGTCGGCGCGGTGTATCGAGGACGCGACCTCCGATTCGGGCAGGATGTGTAACCTGCGCTTGCGACCCGTTGAGTACCGCACGGAACAACAACAGGGTGAACTTCTCGATAGTCTCGCGGTCACCACCGATGACGGTCGTTCGTCGGCGTCTCCCGATGATGTATCCAACCATCACCGTGTAGTCGAAGAACTCCTCGACTTCCGGTGGGACCTGTCCGACGGCGATGTCGAAGATGGACGTGATGGGGATGTCGGTCTTCGAGTTCGAGGTGGCGAGGATGAGTCGACGTTGACTCATCAGGACGCGCCCCTTGACGGGTTCGAACGATGCGTTGCCACCGGCGACGAAACTGGCGACGAAGTCGACGACGATAGACTCTCCGTTGGCAGTGCGCTTTTCTTGGCGCTGTTTCGACTGCTTCCGTTCGTTCTGTTCGCGTTTGTCCGTTGGCTCGGACTTCTGCCGACGATACGCTTGCAGGAGTTCGCTCTCTGCGACGTCACCTCCCTCGGGCGTTCGAGCACGTGCTTGTTCGACCATCTGGTCGCCCGACTCACCTGTGTTCGACGTTGGTGGCTGTGTTGGTTCGTCCGTCATATGCTGATCAGCGCTCCTGCGAGCGACGAGGTGGCGACTGCCATGAGCGACCCGACCCAGACGAGCGCCACGAAGTGGAGGTACGCGTTCGCCTTGTGGCCGCCGTCGACCATCCGAATCATGAGCGAAGAGAGGAGGGCGTTGAACAGGATGATGAGGGTGAGCATGTACTCGATGAACGGCACGTCGTAGACGCCTGCGTAGATGAGCGTCCCGAACTGGAGGCTGTCGAGGTTCATCTGCGTCGAAAACGACGCGAGAATCTCGACGACTTCGAGGCCGATGAAGAACGCGAACGACGCAGACGCCGTGATGCCGTAGAGGACACCGATGAGCGTAATCGTCGACTGCTTGCGCTGCCGACGGAGTTTGATAATCTCGTTCATGTTCCGACTGATGAGTTCACCGAGGAGTTTCGGCTTCCCACCCATCGACCGGCCGACGTTGTACATCTCACTGAACTTCTGGATGAGGTAGGAGTTCGACTCGGCGGTGAAGAAGAACCACGACCGGTCGGGGTCGAGACGCATCCGAAGTCTGGTGTGCAGACGGCCGATTTCACGAGAGAGAACCCCGAAGTCTTTCTTCCGGAGCGTCTCCAACACGGCCGTCGTCGTACTCTGCTTTGCCGTCTCGGACGCCCCGAGCGCACGGATGAATCCGGGGTACTCGTCGTCGCGTTCGCCGATTTGCTTCTCGTGACGCCGGGCGACGATACCCGGGACGGCCAGCGGCGTCAGTGGGGTCGAGATGAGGAGCGGAACCGGCAGGTCGACCATGATTGGGCGGACGATTTCGCCGACGATGGTCAGATTGAACGTTCCCATCGCGAGGACGAACACCATGGCGATAGAGAGGCCGACAGCACCGTACAGGGTGATGTCGATCTGGCGGTCGGCTTTCGTTCGGTAGTCTCGCTGGTGGTACCACAGGGGGTCGTGTGGGGACATCGTCCGGATGACGAAGTAAAAGCCCAGCTGGACGAAGACGAAGAGCACGATGACTGCACCAATCGTCATCGTCGCGTCCGTCCCGGTGAGGATGGGAAGCACGATGGCGTTGATGATAGCGAACGTCATCGAGAGAATCATCGAGAGGTAGAGGTCTTTCATCACCTCGAGGTTCCCGAGGGCGCTCTCGTAGACGGTGATGTATTTCTGAATCATCGCGTTCTGCTCACCGAGCAGGAAGTCGTCGATGCTCTGACCGGCGTTGATGGCGTACGCGAGTCTGTCGAGGAAGTCTGAGAGCGGTTTCGACGGCACCTCGCGTGCGCGTCGGACACAGGCGTCGTCGAGCGACTGATTCCACGCGTCGACCAGTTGGACGATGCGGTTCATCTCCGTCGCCAACTCACCGTATTCTTCTTCACGCGCGAGCGTGCGGAAGACGGCGACGCGGTCGATGTTCGTCGTCGAAAGCACCGTCATATGCGTGATGAGCAGGTGAATCTGGTTTTCGAGGCTTCGCCGGGTCTGTTCGACGAGGAGACGCGGGTAGAGGACTGCACCCCCGAGGAGCAGCGCCCCGAGCATGAACACGGGGATGCGGACGAGGATGGGGAGAGGAAGTGCGATTGCACCGGCGATAGAGAGGAGAAACGCCACGATACCGGGTCCAAGCACGAACACGAGGTACCGCGAGAGGTCCATCGGCATCTTCTCGTACGACTCGACGACGTCGCTGACGAAGTCTCGAACCTGAACCGCTTGCACCGACGCGTTCGTTTCCCCGGCCATCTGGTTACACCCTCGCCATGTCGAACGGCAGTCCCTCGGTGCCGTCTCGGTAGTAGTCCTCGATGAGTTCGTTCACTTCGTGGTAGCCGAGGACGTTCTCCTGTATCGCACGGCGGATGAGCTCTGCCCGGAACTTGATGTCGTCGTAAATCTTCCGCGTGTCGTCGTACCCGAGGAGCGTCGCGACTTTCTGTTCCATGATGAACGAGTTGTTCATCCCCTGGAACACGATCTCGTCGTTGACGGGGTCCCAGTAGAACACCTCACGAGTGACGACACCGCCCATCTCCTTCGAGTACCCCTCTATCTCTTGGACACTCGTCACGCGTCGGAGGATGTCGTTGCCACGCTTCACGCGGTTCTGGAACAGCGCGATGTCACAGTTCGACATGAACGTCTCGGGGACGTTGATGGGGTCGCCCGTGAACCGCTGAATCATCGAGACGATGTCGGATGCGTGGAACGTGAGCATGACCGGGTGACCGGTCTGTGCTGCCTGGAACGCCATGCGGCCTTCCTCGCCACGAACCTCCCCGACGATGATGTAGTCGGGACGGGAACGAAGCGCCGCCGCAACGAGGTCGAACATGTCGACTTCGGAGTCAGAGCCACGCCCTTCACGCGTGAGGAGTTGCTGCCACGTATCGTGCGGTGGCAACACTTCGGCGGTGTCCTCTGCGGTGTAAATCTTCGAATCCTGTGGGATGAACGAGAGAATGGCGTTGAGCGTCGTGGTCTTGCCCGACGCCGTCTCCCCGACGACGAACACGGTCCGTTCGTTCTCCAGTGCAATCCAGAGGTACGCCGCGAGTTCGGGTGAGACCGTCCCCCACTTCGTAATCTGCAGGATGGAGAGCGGAACATCGTCACCCTGACGAATCGTGAGCGACGACCCTTTCAGCGACACGTCGTCGGAGTAGATGATGTTGATACGCGACCCGTCTGGGAGCGTCGAGTCGACGATGGGGTGGGCGTCGGAGACGGGGTCACCGATGCGCTCACCCATGTTGCGAAGCCAGTTGTCGAACTGTTCTTTGCTGTCGAACTCGACGCTCGTCTCCAACAACCCGAACGTCCCGTGGTCAACGTCGACCTGTCGGGGGCCGATGACGTGAATGTCTTCGTTCTCCGGGTCGCGCATAATCGGTTCGAGCGGGCCGAGACCGACGATGTCGCGGACCAATCGGTACTCGATTTTGTCGTAGGTCACCTGCGAGACTTCGATACCAGCGACGTCGAGTCGTTTCGCCACCGATTCGAGTGGCCCGTGGTCTTCGCCTTCGATACGGACGATTTCTTCGAGGAGCTCTTCGATTCGCTCTTCGTAGTCGGCACTCTCTTCGGGTGCCGGCTTGGAGACACTGCGTTCGAGCAGTTTGTCTTTCACCCGAGCGAACACCTCGAGTTCGTCGTCGTCCATCTCCGGTTCGATGACGTAGTACTTGGTCGTCTCACCGAAGTTGCCGTAGATTTGGCAGAACACGGGGCCACCGAGATGGTAGAGGATGTTCGGACGACGCGACTCGTAGTCGCCGGGTTCGTCGACGAGCATCGGAAACT
Organism: Haloferax marinisediminis; assembly: GCF_009674585.1. NCBI lineage: Archaea > Methanobacteriati > Methanobacteriota > Halobacteria > Halobacteriales > Haloferacaceae > Haloferax > Haloferax marinisediminis. The sequence continues at coordinate 2,307,521 of NZ_WKJP01000001.1, forward strand.
CACCCGTAATCTGTCGGAACCGCTTGAGGTGGTCCCGCAGGTGCGGCCACTTCATGGCGAGGCGCTTGAGGTCGTCCGAGAGTCTGGCAGAGCCGTGTTCGGTCGCCATCTATGCCACGCTCCTCGACTCGATGACGAGCCCGATTCCTGACCGGACGGAGAAGCCGACGCGGTCACCGACCTGTTGGCCCATCCCCGCGAATCGCTTCACGAAAATGTTCCGACGGACGTCGTTTCCGACCTCGACCATCTCGAGTTCGAAGTAGACGTCGGCAATCGACCGGAACGGTCCGATCGAGCCTTCGTCGACCGACGACGGGTCGACGGTGAGGATGATGGTCTTACCCTTCGTCGTCAACTCACGGAAGAACGAGATGATTTCGAGGGCCGCCTGTCGCTCTTCGTTCTGTCGAACCAGTGCTTCGAACTGCGGGTCGTTGCGGAGGATGGCGTCGAACGTGTCGATGATGATGACGTCTGCGTCCCAGAGCGTCTCTGCGTCCATCAACCGGCGGAGGAGTTGCTTTCGCTCCTGTTGACCGCCGGAGAGTGCGCCACTGCTGTCGATTTCGGCCTGTAAGAACAGGATTTCTTCGTTCAACAGGTGTTTGACGACGTCGTACGACAACGAGTGCATCTGGTCGAGGAAGCCACGGACGCCCAACTCCGTCGAGACGAGCGTCGTGACGGTGTCTTCCTGACAGAACCCGTAGCTGAATCGCTGCGAGAGCACGCTCTTTCCGGCGCCGTAGTCGCCTTCTATCAGGACGATTGCGCCCTTCGGCATGCCGCCACCGAGTTCCTTTTCGAGACGGTCGTGCCCCGATAATCCGAGAGAGTATTGACTGCTCATGGTACGTAGAATTCGAACACCTCTTCGTCACCGTCGACGACGACTTTCAGTCGATGGTCGGCGGACTGCGAGAGGCTGAGGTTGGTGATATCCAGTCGAACGACGTTGCTTGGACGCCACTCGGTGCCGTCTTCGACGGTCACGGTCACGTCTGACTGGGATTGGTACTGTGCATCGACGATGAGATCGAACCCACTGGCCGTCGCTGGGAGCGTCCGTAACCCGGTGTTTTTGACGTACACGGACAGGGTGTCACTCCCGGTGTCGTAGACGCCGCCTTCCGGGTCGCTGATGACTTCGATATCCGTTCGGATCTCTGAACTCACGTCACCGCCACGTTCGTCGACCGAACTGCTGATTCCAGTGACCGTGTCGATAAGTACGCCGGAGACACCGGCAGCGACGACGATGCTGGCGATAAACAGGATGAGACTCGGCACGGAGATGTCAGCCATTTAGCTCACAACTCCCGTCGCAGCGACGCCGTTCCCAGTGACGAGTTTGACACGGGTCGGTGCGCTCGGCTCTGCCACGTCTATGGAGAGCGTCCCACCGGGATGCCACAGGTTTGTCGCCTGACTGCCGTCGACGCTCGTGGTGTCGGGTGCCGTGAAGTTGTTGTCGACGAGTAACGTCGTCTCGTCGACTGCCAGCGTTTCGGCACCAGTGTTCGTGACGTTCACAGTGAGCGTTCCCGTGTCGTAGGTCGCGTTCGTGAGAGAGATCGCGGTGTTCTGTCGTTCGAGGGCCAACTCCGCGTCGGCGTCTCGCGCCTCGACGAGGTTCTCTGCCGCGTGAGACGTCGCTGTGTAGAACGTCCCTGTCGCGATGAGGACGCCCAAGAAGATGATTGCGGTCGAACCACTAACACCGAATCCCATCGATTTCCCCTCCGTAGGCGAGTACCTCTTCGAACAGTCGTCCGGCAGGAACGCCGTCGGCGAGTCTGCTGACGTAAGCCAGACTCGTCTGGTGGTCCTCGATGCGTAGTTCCGTGTCGTCTTCGGTGTCTATCGCCGCGGCGATCTGTCCGACGTGCGCGTTCAGTTCGTTCTCGACGGGACGCGAAATCCACTCCTGTTCGCGGTACTGGCGGAGTGCGCGTGAGGCACCGAGCGCACCGCCGACCGAGACGAGGTGTTCGGCCCATTCGATGACGAGCACTTCGGCGACGTAGCTCGCGGGTAACTGTGTGAGATACGCGTTCGACTCCACCACGGCGGCCTCGAACGGTTCGTCTACCGGGTCGGCTGCTTCCACGGACTCGGTCGGTTCGTCGTCCTCGTCCGAACTGGCGCCCAACTCCTCTTTTGCCATCGCCGCAGAGGCGTACTCTGCTTCCAGTTCGTCGAGGGTCTGTTCGATGTCGTCGTGGTCGTCGCCAGACACGGAGTCGGATTCGTCGGTTAGCTCTTCGGCAGTGACCTCGGGTTCGACCTGCTCGTCGGTCGGCGGCGTGTCACCGTCGTCGTCAGAGACGACTGGTTCGTCGAACTCGGCTTCTGATTCGACCTCGTCGAGGTCAGCGCCGTCGTCTTCGTCGTCGTCCCAGCCACCGGACTCCTCGTACTCTTGCTTGAGGTCGTCGAAGCTCGCGCCACCGGCCGTTCCAGCGCCCGAATCGTCGTTCTCTTCGAACCCGTCGTCGAGTGTATCTGCCGGACTCTGACGCTCTGCGTCGGTGAGTTCGTCTTCGGCCGCGAGTTCGGCTTCTTTCTCGCCAGTCTCGGCGTCGAGTTCGCCGAAGTCGTCGTCGAAGAACGACTCTGCGTCTGCACTCGCCACTTCGGGGTCGAGGTGCTCTTCGTCTTCTGCTTCCGCTTCGAAGAGCCCGAAAGAGCCACCACCGTCGAGGCCGCCCATCTCACGGGCGTCGTCGACGAACGGGTTGATACCGCGGGTGACCATCTCGTAGATGTCGAGCAGTTTTCGAATCGTATCTTCGAGCTCTTCGACCGTCTCGCCGATCTGTTTGTTCTCTTCGCGGACGGTGTTCATCCCTGACGAGATGGCGCTCACTTCGTTCTCGAGTTCTCCGACTCGGTCCTCGAGCTCTGCGAGTTCCTCGTTGTTTCCGTCGTCGAATCCGCCGAATCCACCGTCGTCGAATCCGTCGTCGAGGTCGTCGCCGAAGTCACCAAACTCGTCGGAGAGATCGTCTATCCCCTCCTCGAATCCAAGTCCATCGTCTGATGACATATGTTGGTCTTCCGTTTCAGCATCGTCCCCGGCGTCGGCAGTCTCCGTGTCGTTCATCCGTTCCATCATGCTCGGGGCGGACACCTCCACACTGCGTGTGGCGTGTTCTCCCCGAGTGGCTGCCTGTCACCCACCAGGTCGTCGGACCGGCCGGGGACGGCCGACAGACCCGAGGGAGCAGGTAACATTAGTGCAAGGTACGTAAGTCGATACAAGAAAGTTCCCGTCCCGTTATCAGAAGAGATATTCAGGCAGGAGAGAATTTCAATATCCCAGCCACATAATAAAAGTCTGATGGAGGCGTAGCGCCGGTAAGAAGAATTATCCGGCGGGGGAACAGATGGTCGTTCGACAGTCAGCACTCGTCTCAATCAAATTATGACAGAACTAGTCAAGACCGGTGTCGAAGGACTCGATTCCATCCTGAACGGCGGTATCGTAAAGGACGCCGCAGTGCTCATCAGCGGCAACCCGGGGACAGGAAAGAGTATTCTCGGGCTGCAGTACCTCTACAACGGCGTCGACCAGTTCGACGAAGGTGGGTTGTATCTCACGTTCGAAGAGGCCGAAGACGACATTCGGGAAGCGGCAGAGTCCATCGGATTCGACCGGTGGCACGAGTACGTCGAATCGGGAGATATCAAAGTCTACGACAAGCGAACGCTCCTCCGTGACGGAGACTTCTCTTCGACGCTCGACCGCATCCTCGACGACTTACAGGATACCAACTACGACCGACTCGTCCTCGACTCACTCACGATGTTCCAACTCTTCTTCGACGACGAGAAGGAACAACGACAGTATCTCCTGAAGTTCATCGACATCCTGAAAGACAGCGGCCTCACGTCGCTGTTGACGACAGAGCAATCCGCAATCTTCCCCGAGACGGATATCGGTCTCGAGAACTTCCTCACCGACGGGAACATCTACCTCATCCAGAGTCCCGCCGGCGCGACGAGCAACCGATACATCTGGGTCGCTAAGATGCGCAAACAGAGCATCAAGAACTCCATGTTCCCGCTGGAGATTGCACACGGCGGAATCAAAATCTACGAGCAAGCGGCGGGCTTTTCGATGGTCGGCGAGTCCCCGCCGTGGTTCGGCGAAGAGACCGAATAACGACTGGCGTTCGTTTTTATTTCGCTTTACCCCGAGTCCAGTGACGTTGAATCACACAGAGACGACTGACACGCTTTGAGAGTCATCATCGAGCGCCGCCGCTCAGTGGGACGTAAAATAAAGTAAAAACCGCTCGTGGCCGTGGTTACAGTTCGACCGGTTCGCCTTCGGATTTCCCAGCGAGTTGCTGCGGCATCGTCAGGATGACCTGCGTCGTACCACCGGTACGGCTCGTAATCTCGAGGTTGACGGTTTCACCAGTGGAGAGGCCGCCGGTGTTCGTCTCGATCGCGGAACTGTTGATCTTGACCTCGTAGCGGTCGTTCATGCTGTTGAGGACACCGAAGGAGTTGTCGTCGTCAGTGACTTCGGTGAGGTTGAACGAGGTTGCCGTCGCGTACGTCTCTGCAGTCGTACTGTTCGTCAACGTCGTCACCTCGGTTTCACTGAGGTACTTGATCGACGTCTCGTTCATGTCGACTGCGTCCGACCCCGCGGCGAGACGGACCGTCATCGTGATGTTGGCGATGTCTTCGTTGCCGCCCACCGTACCGTGGGTGTTCAGCACTTCGACACGGTTCGTCACTTTGTTCACGCTTTGCTGCCCGGCGTCTTCAGCCGTCGCCTGCAGGAATCCTGCCGTGTTCACGAGGACGCCCGCCGCGATCGCAGCGACGAGAACCATCGCAATGAAGACGATGAGCGTACCGATACCGACCTGACCGCGATCTTCGTTGTTGAGTTTATCGAACATTGTAATCACTCCTACAGAGCCACCGGGTTGTTGTTCTGCTTCCCAGCGAGTTGCTGCGGCATCGTCAGGATGACCTGTGTCGAGCCACCCGAGCGACTCGTAATCTCGAGCTTCACCGTCTCACCGGTGGAGATACCTTCGCCGTTCTCCTCGATCACCGACGCGTTGATGATGATCTCGTAGCGGTCTGCCTGGTTGTTCAGGACAGGGAACGAGGTGTCGCCGCCGTCGTCGAGCTTGTGGGCTGTGAATTCAGTCCGGTTGAGACCTTCACCAGCAGCACCGCCCGAAAAGGCACTGACGTTTCTGAGCGTGTCCCCAGTCGCATCAGTCTCGTTGTTGTAGACGAGGTTTCGTGCGGTCTCGCCACTCAGGTACTTGATGCTAGTATCTTCCAAACTAACACTGCCAGAACCTGCTGCGAGGCGAACGGTGAGGTTGATGCTGTCGACAGCCAGCCCGCTACCACTGTCGTTGACCATTCCGTGTGTCGACACGACGTCGAGGCGGTTGGTGACTTTGTCTACACTTTCCTGTCCTGCGTCCTGTGCTGTGGCCTGCAAGAAGCCAGCAGTATTGACGAGGACACCCGCCGCGATTGCGGCGACCAAAACCATCGCGATGAAGACGATGAGGGTCCCGATACCGACCTGACCCCGGTCTTCAGTTATGTTTTCGAACATGGGTTGTCGTGGGGGCCGCACTCTGGCGAGCGGCGACCTTCGACTGTTCACTTGAGTAGGGTGTACATAACGATACGGCCCTCAATATCAATTCTGATATCGAAGTGCGGTAGCGCAATTACAGAGAATACTTCGGGCGCTCACGCGAGGGTAGAAACTCGAACAGTTCAGAAAGCAGAGGAGAAGAGTACGGAGCCGAATAGGGTCAGTCTTGTGCGATCTTGCGCCAGACGTCGTCGAGTTTGTTCTTGACCTCTGGGCGCTCGGTCACACTCACAGTGTAGTCGTCGCTTTCGAACCGGACGACGATTTCGTCGACTTCACGCCGATACACGTTGGTCCGGCGGTGTTCGTCCGAGAGGACTCTGTCGTGAAGTTCAAGAAGCCCGGCTGCCGTCAGTTCCTCGATTCGGCGATAACAGGTTGCGATGGGGATATCCAACATCTCGCTAAACTCCTGTGCCGAGTGTGGCTCTTCGGCGGCGCGGAGGATGTCAGGGTTGTATTCGTTTCCCAGTGCAGAGAGGGTCCTGTCAGACTCCATAGATGGAATTCACTCGGTTCGCACGGCTTGTTAATATGTTGGTTGCCGAGTTGGCACGTTCTCAATTGTAGTACTGTAAACACAAGTTCCGTTCTTCGTCCGGACGATGGAATTATATATCGCCACTCCGAGCATCCGGCGATGGACGACGACGAGCGTCCAAGGCGTCGACCACGAGCACAGGGCGTGGTCGACACTGACGACCTCGATATCAGCCACGACGAGCGGGTCGCCCAAATCGAATCCGGGCGCTACGTCATCACGACCGGTGGGACACCGCCGAGTCCGGAAGATTTCTCGACAGACGACGAAGACGAAGCCGAACCGCAGAACTCCCCAGATGACACCGAGGAGACCAGCGGTGACGAGGGTGGAGAAACCGACCAGACCGACCAGACCGACCAGACCGACCAGACCGACCAGACCGACCAGACCGACGACCGGCCAGAAGTCGTCCTCCCCCGGGACCCACGGAAGCGAGCGATTCTCGCACGACGGCTCCTCGCCGAGCGTGTCGGGTCGATTCGGGCAGACCACGCGGTCGTTGCGACGGCGTTGGTCGATGGAAACGTCGAACGGCACGAGAGCGTCTCGAACGACGTGACCGACGTCTTCCACTCGATGGTGAACTGGTACGCGAACGCTGTCGGGAGTGGCGAAACTCCCACCGACGAGGTGCTTGGAATTCTGCTCTTGGCTTCTGAGGTTCAGGTCACATACCCGGGTCGTGCAGTCGCAGCACTCGCAGCGTCTCACGGACTCGGTCGAGACGACTCGATAGGCAACCTCCTCGACGCTGTCGAGGAGTCAGGTGCGTCGTTCCCGCCGCGGAGTCGTCGCTGAAACTCCCTCTCTGTGAGCGTTCGTTCTCTGTTCGTCGCTCGAACAGGTACACTGTCGCCTATCCGTATCAGCCTTGATAATGGGGTGGAAGGCTTTATACGCTGATTTTTGGAAATTTCGACGTATGGCAAGCAAGGTACTGGTCGTGGACGACTCTGCGTTCATGCGGAACCTCCTCAAGCAACTCCTAGAGGACGAACACGAAGTCGTCGGTGAGGCGGAAAATGGCGTCGAGGCGGTCGAACTCTACCGAGAACTCGACCCCGACGTCGTCACAATGGACGTCGTCATGCCGATTCGAAACGGCATCGAAGCAACGTCCGAAATCAAGTCGCAAGACCCCGGTGCATCGGTCATCATGTGTACGTCGGTCGGACAGGAAGAAAAGATGCGTGAGGCTGTCGAGGCCGGAGCGGATGGCTACATCACGAAACCGTTCCAGAAACCGAACGTCCTCCAGGCGATCGCCGACGTCATTCAGGCAGAGGCATGAATCTCGACGTACGGTCGCTCCGCACGTTTAGCCGCCTCGCCCACTCGGGCGCTGAGAAGGCGGCGGGGTCGTTGACTACCCTCGCCGGCATCGACACGTACGTCAACGTCACGAAAGTCGAACTGGGAACGAAGGCAGACGTCGAAAACGAGCTCAACGAACGTGACCTCGTGAGCGTCGAGATTGGATTCAGCGGTGGCTTAGACGGCCGCACGGTGTTGGCGTTTTCACCGGCGTCCGCCGAACGCATCGTCGAGGCACTGATGCCAGAAATCGACCCGACTGACGCCGATGGCGAACTCGCCGCGAGCAGTCTGAAGGAAGTCGCCAACATCATGCTCGGTGGATTCATCGACGGATGGGCCGACTACCTCGACACGTCGATCGACATCACAACCCCGACGTACATCGCCGACGGGAGTTCGGGGCCACTCGAAGGCGTGGAGACCGAGGGCTTCGAACACGAAGACGACGAGCGCATTCTCGTCTTCCGGAACCAACTCGAAGCAGCAGACGACGCAGTCGGGTTCGACCTGTACATGGTCCCGTCGCCTCGTTCTATCGGCACCATCGTCGATGCCAGTGGTGACGACGGCGCACTCCCGGTCGAATCGTTCGCCGCGTTCTCCGAGATGATCTGTGACGGGGCGAATCAGGCGTCAGACGACATCAGCGCGATGACTGGCATCGAGACTGCCGTCGAAGTGAGTCGATTGAGTTTCGTCCCGATCGAGGGCGTCCCCATGTCGCTGACGGACGGGGTTCGCCGCGGTGTCGTCTTGGAGTTCTCCGGAACGCCGAGCGGCTACATCGCGATTCTCTTCGACGAACCCTCTGCCGAGAACATCGCGAGTTCGCTGCTCCCGGGTATGGAGGCCGACGAAGCGATGCGACAGAGTGCAATCCAAGAGATTGGAAACATCGTCACCTCGGGGTTCCTCGATGGGTGGGCGAACGCGCTCGAAACCACGATCGAAATCTCGCCACCGAATCACGTCCACGACATCGGGTCGGCTATCATCGACCCACTCGCAACCGACCTCGCACAGTCGCAGGAGTACGCGTTCCTCATCGACTCGACCATCCGGACGAACGACGACGAGTTCACCTGCGATATCTACGCACTCCCGGACGAGACGGAGTTACGGAAGGCGCTCGAACAACTCTCCCCCGCGGCCTGACCCAGTCTTGGAGGCACCCCAGAAATGCAAGTGTACACCACGGACACCCCCACCGCGACGTCTGGCAGAGTCAAAGTCGGTATCGCAGATTTCGCCGTCGACAGCGACGGGAATACGTTGACGACGAGCGGACTTGGGTCCTGTATCGGCGTCGCACTCTACGACCCCGACACGGGCGTCTCCGGTCTCGCTCACGCGATGCTTCCAGAATCGGACTCGAGCGCTAGTAACCCAGCGAAGTACGCCGACACCGGTATCGAGTCGCTCTTCTCGGAGATGCAGGACGCTGGTGCCAACCCCGACCGAATCGTGGCGAAACTCGCTGGTGGAAGCAAGATGTTCGATTTTACGTCGACCAACGGAATGGGAAGTATCGGAGAGCGAAACGTCGACACGGCGCGAAAGACGCTCGAACAACTGGGCGTCGACGTCGTCGCGATGGACGTCGGTGGTGACCACGGCCGGTCCTTAGAACTCGATGCAGCGACCGGAGACCTCCGAATCCGGAGCGCGAACGCTGGCGATAAAATTCTCTAACGGTCACGTTTTCCAGTCACCAGAACCGTTCCGACAGCTGGTTCGTAATAATCCATTATCATCGTTGATAACAGCTCGGGTAGATTTATGACACCTGCTTCGAATTCTCTCACCGAAACGGTACGATAGTCGCGTGTGACATCTCACGTAGCGTTCTTCGCTACCAACCCAGGTCGGGGGACTTGGGAAAGTCGTACCGTCTACCACGAGGTGACCTATGTACTTGGACCCGGACGACTACGACCCTGACGAAATTCGACGCATCGCCCGTGACTCGCCACAACAGCGACGAAACGGAGACTCTCGGTTCGAGGACCGAAGCCCGTTCCGCTTCAACAATCCGCTGTTCGACCGAAGTCACCAGCCAGCCTCGGAGGCCCTGCGTTCGAGCCAGCTCGAACACTTACTTGTCCACCAGTCACGCGGAGACGACGAGGACGGTGTCGAGAAACCGTATCTTCGGTCACTCCCCGACAAGTACGGCGCCGAACGCGTCGTCTTCGATTGGCTCGAGTTCCTCGTACTCAAGGGCGGATTCAAGCGGGCGATGGACGCACTTCGCTATTATCAAACGGTCGACTGGCTCACCGCTGACGTCGAACAGACCCTTCGGGACTACTTGCTCGGTTTCTCGGCAGCGGTCGAAGAACCGACGGACCTCGACGTCGACGACCACCTCCTGAGCCTCGTCTACGTCGCCCGGCTCTCGTCGATGGTCTAACGACGGCGTTCCGGTCTCGATATCGGTCTCTCCTTGTGTAAACGAGTTTACCCATCATGACTGACTCCTTCGACATACCCTTCGAACCCCGACACAGGTGGTAACGTATGGCAAACAATGCTGTCGACGCAGCGGTCGCTAACGGATGCACCGACGCACAGCAACCCGACGGCTCCGACGACTCGACACCACCCAAGTCAGAGAGCGACCTGTCGGTTTCTGACGGCGTCGACACTTCAGCCACGTCCGACAACGAACCGACCCCGACTCCAATCGGCGTCAAACTCGGCAGTGACAGAACCGTCGTCGTCTTCCGCAGGGACGACGGCAAGCGCGAGACGATTCGAACACGTTCGTGTCTCGCCGTCTCCGACGAATCGGAAAGCGATGACTATCTCGCCTCCGGTGAGGAAGCCGAGACGCAGTACCCCGACCAGACGACGTACGTTCTCAGTTCGGGGCTTCCGGGCGATGCAGCACGAGCAGAGCTGACAGAACAGTTCTTCCACGAACTCTGTACGGCCCACGACCTGCCCGAACACAGCGCCGTCGTCTACGCCATCCCGATGGTCGACGACGAAGTCGGTCTCGCAAACCTCTCCACCCTCGTCAAAGCGAGCGATATCGGTGACGTACTCGCCCGTGGATACCCCGAGTCACTCTGTGGGTCGATTCCCGCCCTGAGCGACGACCTCGCCGCAATGGAGCAGATATTCGCCGCCATCAACCTTGGGGCGACGACGCTCGAAGCGTGCGCATATCGACGCGGCGAACAACTCTCTCCGTTTTCATCCACTGCTGCGACTGGCGACACCGTCGACCACGCCATCGTCGATGCCATCGCCGCAGAGACGGACGGACGCGTCGAACTCTCCCCGGTCGTTGCGCGTGGCTACAAAGAGACACACGCAGACTTCGACTCGTTCGAACCGTTCACCGACGTGGTCAGCCACTCCGACGATGCCGAACACGAGTTCACCGTCGAAGCGGGCGTGATGGGTCCACTCGAGACGTACCTCGACGACGTCGTCGACGAACTCACCGCCGGGTTCTTCTCACGACTGGCAACCGAACACATGCGGTCGTACCAACTCTCCCTCACACGACCACTCGTCGTCACCGGCGGGATGGCCTGTATTCCCGGCCTCACCGACGAGTTAGCGAGTCGACTGAGCGAGGAACTCGACCGCAGTGTGACCGTCGTCACCGCCGACGACCCCGACCTCGCCGCCGCGGAAGGTGCGTTTCGTATCGCCGACCGTCTCGCATCCACACACTGAGCGCCGGTCTGGTTTTTCAGAAGTCGTTTCAGCAGCCTCGCTCACGAATGAGTTCTTCGGGATTCCGTCGTCGAGCCGGTCTAGTCTGTCGAGCCAGTTCGTCAGTCAGTCAGTCAGTCACACACTCACTCAGTCAGTCTGCGTCTCGGTGGTCGCACGCACACTGCTCCTGGCCGACTTGTCCAACTGTTGGAGTCGGACGATTGCGACAGTTCCTCTCGGTTCGTTCTCCGTAAAGCGGAGATGACCGTTCGAACGGTCGATAATCCAGTGGACCAACCACAGACCGAGGCCGCTGATGTGTTGCAACGGCGTCTCCGTCCCCGATTCGAGGACGGACAGTTCGGCCTGGGGGATACCCGGCCCGTTGTCGGTAATCCGAATCTCGACGAAGTCGTCCGACACGGGTGTCGCTTCGATGCTGACACCGACCTCGGGTAAGATTCGGTCGTTGTGTTCGAGCGCGTTGTCGATGAGATTCTTGAGTCCCGACTCGACGAGTTCGTCGGCGTACACCCACTGTTCGTCCGGGAGGGTGCGATGGACGATGGCCTGAGGGTATTCCGACTCGATGGTATCGAGGTGGCTCTCGATTCGGGCGACGATTTCGACCGGGGTGAGTCCCTCAGATTTGCGGTTGAGTGTCGTATCGATGTTCCGGGTCTGTTCACTGAGTTCGACGAGTGAGCGTGCTTTTCGCTTGATCGTCCGCGCGTGGTCTTTCGACTCCACAGGGATGCGTTCGTCGAGCAAGAGGTCTGCGTGCCCGAGGATGACGTTCATGTCGTTTCGAAGGTCGTGGCGAAGCACACGGTTGAGAACTCTGAGCCGCTGTTCGTACCGGTGCCGATTGGTCACGTCACGAGAGTTCAGCACGATTCCATCCACAGCGGGGTCGTCGAGGAGGTTGACCCCAACCGTCTCGAAGCGACACCACGTTCCGTTTTTGTGGCGAACCCTGAACTCGGACCGAACCGGTTCGTCACCACAGATTGCATCCACCAACCGACGTTCGACGGTGTCTCTGTCGTCGGGGTGAACGAGGTCTAGTACGTGCTCACCGACGAGCGACTCGGGGTCGTATCCGAGAACGTCGGCCATCGACGGGCTCGTATACTTGCGGACGCCCGATTCGTCGAGCACCGTAATCACGTCTCTGGAGTTCTCGATGAGCGCGCGGAACTCCTCTTCGGTCTGGCGTCGGTCGGTTACGTCGTGGAAGACGAGGAGTCGTGCACGATTGCCCGTCTGTTCTCCCACAGGGCTGCACCGAATCTCGAAATACCGTCGTGAACGCTCGTCCTCGATGGTCGTCTCGACACGGTCACGGCCGTCGAGGACCGCTTTCACAGCAGACGGCTGTCGAACGACGTCGAGAACTGGTCGTCCGATACACTCGCCCTCAGGACAGACGAGGAGGTCGGCCGCCGCACCGTTCGACTCGATTATCCGGTCGTGGTCGTCCAGTACGACGACTGCATCACGCATCTCCGAAAGAATCGCATTTCGGGCAATCGGCGTGATGTCGAACAGTCGGTACCGAAGGAGTGCCCAGAGGACGATGGCCGAACTGACTGCAAACGAGGCGGGTGTGGGGTCGAGCGGAGACACCTGCCGCCAAAACAGCGTCGTCCCAAACGACGCGATGGGGATTCCACCCATCATCGAGAGGAGTGTCGCTTGCCGTCTATGGACGCCACTGCTACTGAGTGCAGTCTTTGCGAGGATGCTCAGCCCGGCGAACACGATGCCCGCCGTGTAGACGATGTGGAGGACGAATAGCGGGCTTCCCCCGACAGAAAGACTCTCTGCGAACCCTGTCCGGAGTATCGTCGGGGAGACGAAGAGGCCGTGGAACTGGTTCGTCATCGTGAGTGCAATCGTGACCGCTGGTTCGACGGTAACCAGCGCGACGACCCGCCGGCTGAGAGTTTGCCGCTCGCCGGCGTAGACGATGCTGAAGATGAACCACGCTGTCGGCACCAGCGTGGAACTCACCCACGCGATGTCGAGGTAGAACCGTGCAGCACCGGCGGTCGACGCGAGAAGAGAGAATCCGTACGCAGTGGCCCAGATTGCTCCGGAAAGAGAGAGGAGTGCGAACGGTATCCGGACGCGACGAGAGTAGAGGCGAAATCGCCCCAAGACGATGACTGTAACCACACTTGCGAGGACGCCAGCGGCGAACAGGGCGTACACGTACGGCGACAGGCCGACGCTCGTCATGAATTCAGTGTGGTGTACATGTGTAGCTCTCGTCCGTCCGTTCGTTCCCGATGGATATCACATCGGTTCGACAGTACTCGTGACACGGGTGTGTGACTTAAGCCGTTCGTGCCGGTTATCAGACTTGGTAAATGAGTACTCGATTATATCGAATCCTGCTATCGAATATGCCCAGATTTCTGCTCGTAGTTACGCTTCGGTATCAGAGTTGAAATGGGCACACTCGGAAAGGGTCGCCTCACCGACTGCTAGTACCTACCTGTCACGCTCGGTCCACCGGCCCGAACGCTTAATCCGGATGGATACACAACCACGGATAGATGGTGCTCGACCCAGAACACGACGACGTTTCAGGCGGCCGCCACACGGCCGACGAGCGGAGCGACGCGTCGTTCGATTGGGTCGACGAACTGGAGAGCCAAACCTGGCGCGAAACCGTCTACGAGCGACTCCTCACGACGACTGCGATGGTGACCGCAGACGGACAGGCGTACCTAGAATCGATTCCGCGAACCCCACGCGCAGAGAAGGTCCTCCTCGATTGGTGTGTCCACCTCGTCGAGCGATTAGGCGGCCGCGGTGCACTGTTGATGGTTTCGTACTACCGGAGAATGGGGTGGGTCGGCTACGACGCTCACAAGACCATTCACGAGCGAATCGTCTCGTTTTCTGCGCCGTCAGAGTTCGAAGACGCGCCGACAGAAGAAGACCACCTCGAGAGTTTCTCGTACATCGTCCGACTCGCGTCGATGGACGATGACGACGACTGAATAGATTCCATTTTCGGGAACGACGGTCGAGTCGTGAGTGCGAACAGTCCCTGAGTGCGACCAGTCCGTGGTCTCAGAGTCCGAGTTGGCGACCGATGACGAGGTGTTGAATCTCGCTCGTCCCTTCGCCAATCTCCATCAACTTCGCGTCGCGGTAGAATCGCTGCGGTGCGAAATCAGTCGTGTATCCGTATCCACCGAGGACCTGGACTGCGTCTTCGGCAACTTCTCGTGCTGCTTCTGAAGCGTCGAGCTTTGCCAGTGCGGACTCCTTGCTGACCCGGTGGCCAGCGTCGTACATCGTCGCCGACTTGTGAGTGAGGAGACGCGCCCGCTCGGTCTTGCGATACATCGAGACGAGTTTGTCGCGGATTGCGTCGAACTTCGAAATCGGCTGCCCGAACTGTTCGCGCTGCCCGGCGTACTCCTTGGCGTGGTCGTAGGCTCCCTGTGCGAGACCGACCGAGAGCGCCGCAATCGAGATACGACCACCGTCGAGCGTCTTCATGGTCTGTTTCCAGCCCTCGCCTTCTTCGCCGAGGAGTCGGTCCTCGGGAACCCAGCAGTCGTCGAAGGAGAGTTCACACGTCGGCGAACAGTTGAGGCCCATCTTGTCCCACACCGTCGTCACCTCGAATCCGTCGTCGTTCTTCGGGTCGACGATGAACGTCGAGATGCCGTCGTATCCCGCACCGGGGTTGGTGACGGCTTTCACCAGCACCGACCCGGCGACGTTCGCGTTGGTGATGAACTGCTTCGTTCCGTTGATGACGTAGCCATCGCCGTCTTTCTCGGCGACTGTGTCCATGTCGCTCGCGTCACTGCCGGAACCCGTTTCGGTCAGTGCCCACGCACCCATGTGTTCGCCCGTCGCGAGTGGGCGAAGCCACGTCTCTTTCTGTTCTTCGGTCCCGAACAGGTCGAGTGGCTTCGACGCGAGACTGACGTGTGCTGCGTACGACAGGCCGATGCCGCCCGAGACACGACCGAGTTCCTCGACCACGAGCGAGTACATCAACTGGTCGCCGCCGAGACCACCGTACGTCTCGTCGATGGGGATACCCATCACGTCCAGTTCGGCCAACTGGTCGAATATCTCGGCCGGGAACCGGTGTTCGTCCTCGATATCCTGTGCGATGGGAGCAATCTCCTCTTCGCAGAACTCACGGACGGTGTCACGAATCATCCGGTGTTCGGCCGGAAGGTCGAAGTCCATGAGAGCAACTATCGCCGAACAGGACATAAACCAATCGAACGACCATGAAGATTCTCGGCTCCCACTGTGTGGGAACGTCCGGGCGGTTCTTTCAGTTCTCAGAGACGACCGACTCGTATGTACTCTCACATCCTGTTTCCCACCGACGGAAGCGAGTGTGCAGACGCCGCACTGGACCACGCACTGGACCACGCCCAGAAGTACGACGCGACGGTTCACGTGCTGTACGTCGCCGACGTCCGCGACGTCGCCCACGCTGCGCCCGCAGTCTCTCCCACACGAGTCCGGGACGCACTACACGACAGTGGACAGGAAGTCCTCGAACGGGTCGGCAGTAGATTACGGGCCGCCGGCGTCGACGTCGAGGCGACCGTCACGGAGGGCACTCCGGAAAGTGAGATTCTCGAGTTCGCCAACCGAGACGACATCGACCTCGTCGTGATGGGAACTCACGGGCGGAGCGGCCTCGACCGCTACCTCATCGGGAGCGTCGCCGAGCGTGTCGTCCGAAGTTCACCCGTTCCTGTGTTGACTGTCAGACAGGAATCGGAATGAGCCCACGACGTTAAGCCATCCCTCGTCATACGAGGGGTTATGGACCTCCGTCGGCTCGTCCGCGGCCGTGTCGGATGGCCTCGTCTCGAGGCCGTCGTCCGCGAACTGAAGCACCGATACGACCGCGAGACCCTCCACGTCCGCTTTCTCGAAGCAGACAACTGGCTCTCTACCCCGATGGTCGTCGACGACGAGTGGTTCGTGAAGGTCATCTCTCGGCAGAACTCACTCGTCCACGCCCTGTTTACGACCGGTCGGAATCTCGGTGCGTTCTCCAGCGGGACCGAAGGCTTCTTCGAACACTTCGGGACGCCACTCGAGATGGCCCAACACGAACTGGAAGCGACGAAGCACCTGCGTGAGATTGGCCTGAACGCCCCCGCACCTGTCGAAGCGTTCGAAGTCGAGGGACTTGGCGTCCTCGTCTTGGAGTATCTTCCGGACTTCCACACGCTCGATTCGGCCCCGCGTGCGGAAGTCGTCTCACTCGCGCCGGACCTCTTTGGGGCCCTCCACGAGATGCACGACAACCACCTCGCCCACGGCGACCTTCGGGCCGAGAACGTCCTCGTCCGCGACGATGGTATCTACTTCATCGACGCGACCAACGTCAACGACGAGGGAATGCACGACGCCCGCTCGTACGACCTCGCGTGTGCGTTGGCCGCCCTCGAACCACTCGCAGGGGCGAAAGTCGCCGTCGACGCCGCAGCAGCGGTGTACGAACCGCAGGAACTCCTCGACGCCGTCGATTTCCTCGACTTCGTCAACATCCGTCCCGACCACGACTTCGACGCTGCGGCGCTCAAAGGCGAAATCGAGAAACAGGCGACATAGCGACTGTCGGTCTGGAAAAAAGCCACGACAGAGTCGTGGAAACGTGTGTTACTGTCCTTCGACGCCCTCGTAGTCTGCGCCACCCATGTAGAGACGCGAGACTTCGGGGTCGTCGAGGAGACTGTCGGCGTCGCCCTCGTAGGCGACGGTCCCCTGGTCGAGGACGTATCCACGGTCGGAGATGGCGAGGCCCTCGCGGGCGTTCTGTTCGACCATCAACACCGACGTGCCGAGTTCGTTCACCTTCTGTACGTCTTCGAACACCGACTGCACGATGTTCGGTGCGAGACCTGCCGACGGTTCGTCGATGAGGAGCACGTCTGGGTCCATGACGAGGGCGCGAGCGAACGCGAGCACCTGACGTTGTCCGCCAGAGAGTGTCTTCGCCTTCGCGGATCGCTTTTCGTCGAGGATGGGGAACTGCTCGTACAGTTCGTCGATACGTGCTTGGAGGCCGCTCGAGCGAGCGACGCCACCCATCTTGAGGTTCTCGTCGATCGTGAGCGACGAGAACACGTTGTCGACCTGCGGGACGTATCCCATCCCGATTCGGACGAGGTCTTCTGGCTCTTCGCCCGCGATGTCGCGGCCGTCGAGTTCGACCGTCCCGTTCCACGGTTTGAGGAGTCCGAAGACGGTCTTGAGGACCGTCGACTTCCCCGCCCCGTTCGGGCCGATGATACAGACGATTTCGTCGGATTTGAGGTGCAACGTGAGGTCACGAAGGACCTGCACCTCGCCGTAGCCACTGTCGACGCCTTCCACGTCGAGTGCTCGGTTGCTCATGGACCGGCACCTCCGAGGTAGGCTTCGATGACTCGGTCGTCCGTGCGGACTTCGTCCGGCGTACCTTCCATGAGCACCTTCCCCTGGTCGAGGACGATGATGGGGTCGGCGAGGTCCATGATAAAGGGCATGTCGTGTTCGATGATGAGGAAGGTCTGGCCCTCCTCGTTGAGTTCGCGGATGAACCGTTTGATGTCGTTCGCCAGCGTCGGGTTGACCCCGGCGACCGGTTCGTCGAGCAGCAAGATGTCCGGGTTCGTCGTGAAGGCGCGTGCCAACTCGACGAGTTTCAACTGTCCACCGGAGAGTTCGGTCGACGGTTGGTCGATGAGGTGTGCAATCTCGAACCGTTCGAGAAGTTCGCGCGCCTGCTCGATGTTCGCCCGCTCTTCGCGAGTAACCTCGTCACTCGAGAAGAACAGCGAGAAGATGGACTCACCGGCCTGTGGTCCGGGGCCGACGAGCATCGCTTCGCGGACGGACATCCCTTCGAGACGCCGTGGCGTCTGGAACGTTCGCACGAGTCCCTCGTGGGCGCGTTCGTGCGGTTCCATCTCGGTCACGTCGGTCCCGTTGACCATGACCCGACCGGCGTCGTTTTCGTAGAATCCGGAGATGAGGTTGAACAGCGTCGACTTGCCGGCGCCGTTCGGGCCAATCATCCCCGTGATGGTTCCACGTTCGACCTCGATAGAGACGTCGTCGGTGGCGACGAGGCCACCGAACGCCTTCTCCAGCCCGACCGTCTTCAACACCACGTCGTCTTTTCCGAGGTTTGCACCCTCGTAGACGCCGTTTTCGCTCATTGGTCCTCACCTCCATCGGACACGGCAGCACCACGGTTCGCGGTGGACGAGTCCGAGCGTGCGGCCGGCCAGATGAGTTCGTCCTTCGGTGGAAGGAGTCCGTCTGGGCGGAACCGCATGATGAGGATGATGAGGACGCCAACGAACAGGAGGCGAAGCGGTGCAACGTCGAGTCCCAGCGACCCGATTGCCGGAACGTCGTTGAGGAACCGCGTCCCCTCGCGGATGGCGATGACGACGGCGGCGCCGACGACCGCCCCGCGGTTCGACCCGGTCCCACCAAGGATGACGGCGATCCAGATGTAGAACGTCGTCAGGGGGACGAGGTCGGAGGGGTCGATGTAGAGGTTCAGGTGCGCGTAGAACGCCCCGGCAACCGCCATGATGATGCTGCCGAGGACGAACGCCTGCATCTTGAACCGGTAGGTGTCCTTTCCGAGTGCCTTCGCGAGGTCCTCGTCGGACCGGATGGTCCGAAGGACACGGCCCCACGGCGACCGGTGGGTGCGCCGAAGGAACAGGTAGATGAGCACACCGAGAACGACGACGACGCTCGCAGTCGTCGCGAGTCTCGTGAGTGGTAACCACGGAAGGAGTGAGGGGATACCGCTGATACCGCTCGACCCGGCGGTCCACTGGCGCTCGTTCAGGATGATGAGGCGAATGACTTCTGCCAACCCGAGACTGGCGATGGCGAGGTAGTCCTCGCGGAGCCGCAGCGTCGGGATGCCGATGAGCAACGCGACGAGCGCGCTCACGACGATTGCGGCGGCGAAGCCGTAGATAGGATGCAAGCCGAGTCCGAGGGGAGAGTTGGGCGCAGTCAACAGCGCAGCGCAGTAGGCACCGAGGCCCCAGAACGCGGCGACTGAGAAGTTGATGAGCCCAGCGTAGCCCCACTGAACGTTGAGTCCGAGCGAGAGCAGGGCGTACATCCCGACGAGCGAGACCTGGAACAACAGGAAACTCAACCCGACGACGCCGGTGAGGACACCGACGACGAGCAGGGCGGTGACGATGCCCAGCACGGCGAAGATGCGACGCTCAGACGGGTCGCGGACGAGGGTGTCGCTCACCCAGGACGTGACGCTCATCCGCTCTCACCCACGATTCCGCTCGGTTTGACGAGCAAGATTGCGACCATGATGACGAAAGCGACGGCGGCGGCGTACCGTGAACCAACCGGCAGGATACCCCACTGGTTGAACAGCGGGACGAGTTCGTGAACCATCCCGATGACGAGGCCACCGAGCATGGCACCGTAGACCGACCCGATACCGCCGAGGATGACTGCTGCGAACACGATGAGCAGGATGTCGAAGCCCATGCGGGGCCGGACGAGTTCCTCGAGTCCGAGGAAGACGCCACCTGCTGCGGCGAGTGCGCCGCCGATAAGCCACATCGCGAGGATGACTTCGCTCGTTCGAATTCCACTGATGCGTGCGAGGTCCGCGTTGTCCGCGGTGGCACGCATCTTCCGGCCGAGCGTCGTCCGCGTCAGCGTCAGGTGAAGGGCCACCACGAGCACCGTCGCAAGCGTGACGACCACGAGGTTCCGCGGCGTGACGGCGACACCGAACGTCTCACGGACCCACGGGATGGGCCCCTGTCGCGCCACACCGTAGCGATCAGAGTCGGAACCGAACGACAGGAACACCGACGCCCGATAGACGAGCGCGACCCCGATACTCGTGATGAGGAGGCCAATCGACCCGGACCCTTTCATCGGTTTGTAGATGAACCGGTCCGTGAGGACGGCGATGACCGCAGCCGAAAGCATCCCGAACGCGAGGGCGAGGAAGAACCACAGTGGGAGGCCGAAGAGACCCACGTCGCCCAGCACTGGTTGTAAGAACGACACCGAAAACAGTGCGGAGAACGCGCCAACGGTCATCAGGTCGCCGTGCGCGAAGTTCGCGAAGTCTGCGATACTGTAGACTAACGACAGGCCGATGGCCGCGAGCACGATGATGCTCGAGAACACCAATCCATTGACGACGTATTGGAAGGGGCTAATCTGAAGGGGAATCACCGCTTCGGGCCCTCCTTATCCGACGGTTGGCGCGCGGTCCGTGCGTGCATGATTAGCTGGTGATGTAGTCACCGAAGACGTACTCGTGGTTCTCGACGCTGTAAATCTGGTAGAATCCCGGCGGGTCACCGTTCTCGTTGAGGTCGACAGGACCACTGACACCCTGATAGTTGATGTCGCTGGGAGAGCCACCGTCTTTGAGAATCGCGGCGGCCTCTTCGAAGGTGAACACTTCTTCGCCGTCCGGACGGGTCACGTCGCGGACGACCGACGCGAGTGCATCACCCGTGAACTCGTCGGCCGCCTCGATAGCGAGTGCGGCAACGGTCACGGCGTCGTAGGCGTACGCAGACCAGACCGTCGGCGTCGTATCGTAGGCCGACTCGAACGCGGAGACGAAGTTCTGGTAGTTCTCCTGGTCCTGTGGGGCACTCTCGGTGATACCCTTCATGCCGTTCATGCTGCCTTCCGGCGTGTTCTCGATGATGGAGTCGGCGACGGTCGACTCTGCACCGTAGTAGTCGACTGCCGTGTTGTAGCCCTGGTCGAACCCTTCGTTGACCATGACGGTGTACTCGTTGGCGTACGTGATGAACACCCACGCGGAGGCGTCCGTCGAGGCCATCTCCGTGAGGATACCACTGTACGACGACTGACCCTGGTCGTGGGGTTCGTTGTAGGAGACCGTTCCGCCGAGTTCAGACTCGAACGTCTCTGCGAACACGTCGGAGAGGCCGGTCCCGTAGTCGTTGTTGATCCACGTGACTGCGACGTTCTCGTGGCCGTCGTCGTAGACGAGGTTGGCGAGGGCAGTCCCCTTCGCCGCACCGGACGGACTCATGCGGTTCAGGTTCGGACGCGACGTCAGTTCGGGGCTCGTACTGTTCTGACTGATCTGTACCACGCCGGCGTCGTTCGTGACGCTGTCGTGGATGGCGATTGAGACACCGGACCCGACAGACCCGATGAGAAGCGGAACGCCGTCCTGGTTGACGAGTTTCTGTGCACCGTTCACACCGCCCTGGTTCGTACTCTCGTCGTCTTCGACGGAGATTTCGAGCGTCGCGCCGTCGCCGATACCGACTTCGTTGACTGCTTCGAGTGCGAGTTCGCGGCCACGGGTGTTGCGCTCGCCGTACGGTGCGAGCGACCCAGTGAGCGAGTCAACCATCCCGATGGTGTACGAGGAACTCCCGCTTCCACTGTCGTCGCTTTCGGCCGTCGTCTCTTCTCCACCGCTGTCGCCGCCACTGTCACCGCCACCGCCGCCCGATTGTTCGGTGGTGGTTGGTTCTTCTTCACCTTCGAGACAGCCAGCAGTCGCTCCGACGAGTGAGAGCCCGGATAATTTCAGCAACGTTCTGCGGTCAATGTCTTGTGGTGGCATAACATGGACTTCTCGCGGATTGTGGTAAATATAGCTGTGACCGTCCATGGTCGGTATTGGGGGATTTTTCGGGGACGGGCGTGAGAACTCAGTAAATTCCACGGCCAAATAGTCAGATTAATTTGGTAGGCTCTCCCTTTAGGGTGAGACTCTCACAAGAGCAGACCGATGATACCCCCCATCGCGAACAAGTTCGTGGCGGGTGAGACGGCCGATAGTGCGGTCTCGCGCGTTGAGTCGTTGAACCGTGAGGGAATTTCGGGGATACTGAACCTACTCGGCGAACACTACAGTGACCGACGAGGTGCCGACGCCGACGCCGAGGCGTACGTCTCGCTCGTCCGCGACATCAGCGAGGCAGATATCGATGGCTGTGTTTCTGTGAAACCCTCGCAAATCGGCATCGACATCAGCGATGGTGTCTTCCGGGAGAACCTCGACCGAATCGTGGAGGCCGCGAACGACGAAGACGTCTTCGTCTGGGTCGACATGGAAGACCACACGACGACCGACGTGACACTCGACGCCTTCGAAGAACTCGGTCATCAGACCGATGGAAACGTCGGTGTCTGCGTGCAGGCGAACCTGAAGCGGACGCCAGACGACCTCGAACGACTGGCCGACGTCCCCGGGAAGGTCAGACTCGTCAAAGGCGCGTACAACGAGCCTGCGTCCGTCGCTCACAAGAAGAAATCCAAAGTGGACGACGTGTACCAAGAGCTGCTCGAGTACATGTTCGCCGAGTTCGACGACGGAGTCGCCGTTGGGAGTCACGACCCCAAGATGCTCTCGTACGCACGTGACCTCCACGACGAGTACGGCACGTCGTACGAGATTCAGATGCTCATGGGCGTCCGCGAAGACGCACAACGCGAACTCGCAGCAGACGACGTCGACGTCTGGCAGTACGCCCCCTACGGCGACAAGTGGTTCCAATACTTCTATCGGCGCGTGCGTGAGCGCAAGGAGAACGCCTTGTTCGCGCTCCGTGCAGTCGTCGGAGTGTAACTGACGTTCACACGTTCGACTCTTGTCTGAGACGGGAGAATGCAGTCGACCCTAGTGCTATCGTAGTGGCTACTGCGGGTCGAGCAGTTTCGATTCGGCCTTCCGCAGGTGTTCGAGCAGCGTCGTCTTCGAGATATCGAGCATCGACGCGAGTTCTCTGGTCGACACTTCGCGTGGCCAGCGGTAGTAGCCTTCCTCACGGGCCAGTTCGAACGCCTGTCGTTGACTCTGCGTGAGCGTGTCGAGTCGTTGCTCACGCTCGGGTTCTGCGCCTTCTGCCGAGGTGATAGACTGGACACGGATGTCCGCACCACTCTCGTCCATCACGGTCGCGATTCGGTCTCGAATTTCACTCCGTTCACCGGCGTACCAGACTTGCCACAGTTCACGTCCCTCCTGTATCCGTGCGGGGGCGCTGTGGATGAACCCCTGTTCGAGGAGATACGGATTTATCATATCTCCGGGGTCGTACTCCAGAAAGAACTCGCGTGCGACAGACCCCGGTGTCCCCTGCTTCCCCCGGGAGTCGAACCGCTCTTGCAACTCCAGCACGTCGCCGGTCAATTCCGAGTCGGCGATGGTGTCGAGGAGTGTCTGAACTTCCTCGGTTGAGTCGCCGTACGCAGTAAAGAGGCCGTTCGTTCGCCCGTTCTCCCGTGCAATCTCGCCCGTCGGTGCGTCGTAAATCGCGTGTGCGAGAATCCCTCCGTCTTGTTCACTCGTTGCCTCTATCGCCCAGCAGTTCGGATGCCAGAGGTCGAGCGTCAAGCGCGTGCCTTGTCCTGCCATGCGCTCGCTCATACGGCGGCGTAGTGTGGCCGACTGTAAGACGTTGTCTATGCGCACAATGAATGACAGCTGACTGACTCGAATCGGACGCTGTCACTCGGCCGGTGTTTGGATGAGAGGGTGGGATACCTCCCATGGGAGGTGCCGGGGTTATTAATGTAAGTTCCGCAAATATCACCAGCATGGCGCAGGACGTCTATCAACACTATATAAACGGCGAATGGACAGACGGCTCCGGTGAGGAGACGTTCGAAAGCGAGAATCCGGCCACCGGTGAGACGCTGGCGACGTTCCGACGCGGAACCCCCGAAGACATCGACGTCGCGGCCGAAGCGGCCGACGAAGCGTTCGAGGAGTGGCGCGAACTCTCGCACATCGAGCGTGCAGAGTACCTGTGGGACATCTACCACGAACTGCGTGACCGCACCGACGAACTCGCCGAAATCGTCACCAAAGAGTGTGGCAAGGAAATCAGCGAGGGCCGTGCCGACGTCATCGAGGCGTACCACATGGTCGAATGGGCTGCTGGCGACGCCCGTCACCCGAAGGGCGACGTCGTCCCCTCCGAGATTCCTGCGAAAGACGCCTACATGCGCCGGAAGCCTCGCGGTGTCATCGGTTGTATCACGCCGTGGAACTTCCCGGTCGCAATTCCGTTCTGGCACATGGCCGTCGCACTCGTCGAAGGGAACACGGTCGTCTGGAAGCCTGCCGAACAGACCCCGTGGTGTGGGCAGATTATCGCCGAGATGTTCGAAGACGCTGGCATCCCAGACGGCGTGTTCAACATGGTACAGGGCTTCGGCGACGCCGGTGCCACCATCGTCGACGACGAGCGCGTAGACACGGTGCTCTTCACCGGGTCCGCAGAAGTCGGACACGAAGTCGCGAGCAAGGTCGCCCAGCAACCCGGCAAACTCGCCGCGTGTGAGATGGGTGGCAAGAACAACATCGTCATCACGGAGAAGGCGGACCTCGACATCGCCGTTCACTCCGCCGTCATGTCGTCGTTCAAGACGACCGGCCAGCGCTGTGTCTCGTCCGAGCGTCTCGTCGTCCACGAGGAAGTCTACGACGAGTTCAAGGAGCGATACGTCGAACTCGCCAAGGACGTTTCCGTCGGCGACCCGCTCCGCGAAGACACCTTCATGGGCCCCCTCATCGAGGAAGGTCACCTCGACAAGGTCAAAAGCTACGCCGAACTCGCGAAGAAGGAAGGCGTGAACGTCCTCGTCGACCGCACCGAACTCGACGACGACGAGATTCCAGAGGGCCACGAAGACGGTCACTGGGTCGGTCCGTTCGTCTACGAGGCCGACGCGAAAGAAGACCTGCGCTGCACGCACGAGGAAGTCTTCGGTCCCCACGTCGCCCTGCTCAAGTACTCCGGTGACATCGAAGAGGCAGTCGAGATTCAGAACGACACCGACTACGGGCTCGCCGGCGCCATCATCTCCGAGGACTACCGCCAGATCAACTACTACCGCGACCACGCAGAAGTCGGCCTCGCGTACGGGAACCTCCCGTGTATCGGTGCCGAGGTTCACCTGCCGTTCGGTGGCGTGAAGAAGTCCGGCAACGGCTACCCGTCGGCCCGCGAAATCATCGAGGCAGTCACCGAGCGCACCGCGTGGACGCTCAACAACTCCAAGGAGATTCGCATGGCACAGGGTCTCTCTGCGGACATCAAGACGAAAGACGAAGAGTAAGGCCTCGCGTTCGGCCCCGACTCTCGAATCGGTACGAACCACTTTTTGGGTACGTCTACTCCCATCGCAGTTCTGTACGTGATATATCGATAGCTCACTGAGGACGAGCGCGTCGCTCTCGAATCACGTTAGTCGACTGGGGTACACTGCTCGTCTGAAGTATTGAAGCGCGAGATTTCCGGTATCCTACGTCGCAAATCTCTTGCTTCGTACGAAACTGCGATACGCTCGTTGAAAAACCCGTCGTAACGATCGGTTCACTGACCGCCAGACGGTACGTGGTCGACACACAGTGTTCTCACTCGGATTGTCAGTGTCCAAAAGGCGGAGGCAATCTGCCTCCCGCCATGCTCGTGTCACCAGTTGGCGGAGTGAGACGAGGCGAGGGGTGACGCCCCCTCCGGGCTTGGGGGCGTGAAACGACGTGGCCACGTCGTTGGATGCTACAACGGACCCCGATACGTTGCAGCGAGTGCGGCGGATGTGGAGTCGCCGACGTCTGGCGAGAAAAGCGCCTATTGCGTCGGCGATTTGGGCTAAGGAGCCATGGTGTATAAACCCACCGTAACACTACATAGCGCACCGCAAGAACGCGAGAATACCCGGCTTACGCAGTCGCTTCGAGTTCCCGCCGAAGCGCCGCTTCGAGGTTGTCGAGTTCGCGGTCGAGGTTCCGCTCGAAGAACGTCTCGACACCCGGGAGTCGGCCGTCGACGACGAACTCGTTGACGAGCCGGCACCCGCTGTCAGTTTCTTCGATAGTGTGTTCGCCCGTGACTCGCATCACGCGAGACCGGCCGATGAATTTGACGTGCGTCGGCTCTTCGACGGTGACGTCTTCGGTCTCGACTTTGACGGTCGAGCTCACGAGCGGAATCGGTAACTCGAGGTGCCACGTCGCGTGGCGTCCGTCTGCGGCGACGTCGAATCGGTCGACGACACTAATCGCTCCGGCTCGCTTCGCTGGGTCAGCGATGAACTCCCAGACGTCCTCGCCGGGGGCGTCGAACTCGAACGTTCGTTTCACGCGGACGGTCATGAGATATCGTCACACCTCGATAGTAAAAACCCGCTGAATCGGTTTAGCTTAGCGTGACGCGCCACGTCGTCGAGCGGGCACGTCCCCACTTCTCGATTTCGACATCTTCAGACTTCTCAGCCAGTTGGGGGAGACGGGAACCTACCTGTTTCGCGGTCAGACCAATCGCTTCGGCGATGTTTTTCGCCCGGAAGTACCCCTCTCCGCGGCTAACGCTATCGCGGAGGTATGCGATAATGCGTTGTTCCTCGTCGGTGTACTCGGTCATCCTCGCCACGTCTAGGGAATGTGCGCTCTTAACGGTTACTTGTATTCTACGCTACTGGAAGATGTGGACGCCGGAGACAGCCAACGAAGCGGCGATAATTGCGAACGCAAAGCCAATCGCCTGCGTCAGTTGGTCTGGTCCAGCAATCATCAGCCCTGCACCGACGAGCGTGAGCACGCCGAACAACGCCGCAAAGCCGATTGACTTGTCGGATTGCACCGTCTTGGTTTCCATATCGACGAACTTCACGGGTGCGCACTTAGTTCATTCGACAGCGCGTGCCGCGTGAGTCGGTGCCACCGACGTGTTCACTCCCGACGTGACACGTTCCTGTGTTCGTCCGAAACTGTGTGGTCTGTAACCACGCAACGACGCCGTCTTCGGCCGTTCGACATTTGTACGAGTAGCCTCGTGTCACACGACGATGGGAATCACATCCGTGCTGTTCGGCGGTAAACTCCGAATCGCACTCGTCGCACTCCTCCTCGTTGGAGGAGGCGTCGGGGGTGCCTTCGCGATGGGCGTCCTCGGTGCACCGAGCGTCGACGGTGTCGACAACCAATTCGCAGACGTGAACGAGACGACGACCGTCATCGAGTCAGACGTCAACGTCGAGAACCCCAACCCGATTTCGGCGAACCTCTCGGGTATCAGCGTCGACTACGCGGTGTACATGAACAGTCTCGAGATGGCCAACGGCGACAAAGCCGGCGTCTCCATCGGCAAAGGCGAGACTGCAATTCCTCTCCGGACGACGCTCGACAACGAGCGCATCCCCGCGTGGTGGGTCTCGCACATTCGAAACGACGAGCACACGGACCTCCGCGTAGACGCGAACGTCACGTCCGACACGCTCGGGAAAACCTTCGAGGCACCGGCGATTTCCCGCAGCATCGATACGGACCTCCTGTCGGCGTTCAACTCCACGGAGACTCGCGAAGTGAACGCGAACTCCGCCGTCGTCTCTGACCCCGTGTTGTACATCAACGAGACGAGCGCCGAGTGGGGCAACGCGACCGAAGACCGCACGGAACTGAAACTCACGTTCGTCGTCCACAACCCCAAATCGTACCCCGTTGCCGTCTCGGAACTCGGCTACAACATCTCGATGAACGACGTCGACGTGGGCGAGGGGACGACGAACTCCGAGTACGTCATCCCGGCGAAGTCGACGAAGACCATCGAGGCGACGACGTACATCGAAAACGAGAACCTCGACGAGTGGTGGGTGACCCACCTCGAACGGAATCAGACCACCGACCTTCGTATCGATTTCTACGCGAAGCTCGACGCTGGCGGCACGACGTTCACCGTCCCGCTCGACCCGCTAACCTACGAAAAGACGTTCGAGACGGATATCTTCGGCACCAAATCGAGTGCTGACACGAGTACGTCGGGCGACTCCTCGTCCGAAAGCACGTCTTCGGACGAGACGACCACGTCACAGGAGTCAGAGACGACCGAATCCGGTGAGACGACGACGGCTGACTCCGGCGAGACGACGACCGAGTCGGGGTCGAACACGGAAACCACGACTTCGACGCCTACTCCAACTCCAACGCCAACACCGACTCCGACCCCAACGACGACAGATTCGGGCGGAACGACGACTGACGACGGATTGTTGTAATTAGCCGGCCGATACCGACAATCCGTTGGTGATTTCTGGCTCAGCCGACAAGTCTTTAACTGGGGCCACGATACCAATGAGTATGAATCGGAGTACCCACGCTCCTGATCGAGTTCTTCTCCCGTGATGAGAACCCTGTGTCCGTCGAGAGCGACGACGAATCCATCGTCCTCACGATCGGCGGCCAGACCTGTGAACTGTCCCGTGATGCTGCTGCCGACCTGCAGGAAGCCATCGGCTCGGCGCTGACCGAGAAACGTGAGTTCTTCCGGACTGCCGGTGAGTACCGACAGGACGGAAGCTACGTCGTCTCCAGACGTGGCGCCGACTCGACTGGCAACGCGAAGGTGTTCGCCAGCTTCGAGGAACTGCGCCGCCTGTACGACCGGTTGCCCGAGACGTTTACCGCAGAAGACGTCGGCCGGACCGGTATCACCGGGTCACGTCGCCACATGATTATCCGGCATCTGGGTGAACACCCAGCGTTCGACTGCCGTATCGCGAGTCGAAACCCACTGACTGGCGAGAAGCAGTCTGAGACCGTCGAGAGCCGGAAAGAAGTAGAAATCGTCGCCGACTGAGGCGACCCCCTCAGTCGAGCGTAACGTGTTCTGACTCTTCGTTGAGCGCCAGGTTCGCCGCGATTTCGGCGTTCCGCATGGCGTACTGTGCAGTCTGCTGGAGACTCACGAGCACTTCACGAATCTGGAGGAGTTTCTTGTTCTCCATCTCCGGAAGGTCGTTGAGGATGTCGCGCTCGCGGTCACCGATCTCTCGGTACAGTTCGCGGCACTCGATGGTCAGGTCGTAGTCGCGCTCGACGACGGCCCGAACGGCGGTGTTCGTGATTTCGTCGACAGAGTCGGTGAACTCACGGATGCGCCGCATCGTGGACTGGTCGACGTCGATGGTGTGGCCATCGGCGTCCATGACGATGTTCGCGATATCCTCGGCGTTGTCGGCGGTGAGTTCGAGGTTCTTCGCCACGGCACGGTAGCCGATGAGCGGGAACCCAGAGTCGAGGCCGACGGCGCGTGCGAGGTTCGGGTTCTGATACGAGGTGAAGATGAGGCGAAGCAACAGGACGAAAATCTTGTTCGCCTGTCGCTCGCGGTTGAGGGCCCGCTGTGCGAGGTCAGGGTTCCCGTGTGCGAGCGCCTTGACGGCCTCTCCGCGCATCGTACTGCCAGTGTTCTCCAGTCGTTCGAGCAGGTTGTCGAGCGTGAAGTCCTCGGCGTCGACCGAACAGCGAATCGCGATTCGCTCGGGCGTCTCCTCGATGACACCGAGACCCATGAGCTGTGTCTCGGCTTTGTAGACGGCGTTGATGTGGTCGGAGTCGAGCGCGCCTTCGCTCTTTTCGATGTGGATGACGCGTCGCCCGAGGACGTACTGTGCGACGATTGCGCGTTCGAGTGCCTCTGCGTTCAGATTGTCAGCGCGAATAGTCGCCTTCGAATCTTCGTTGCTCACCGACTCCGGGAGGACAGTCAGGGTACCTTTGCCGCTCGTACGAATGGACACTTCGTCGCCCTTGTCGACGTTGTGTTCTTTGGCCCACTCCGCTGGCAACGTCATCGCCAGCGTGGAGGGACCGAGACGCTGGACTTTCCGGGTTTCCATGGAGAGTGACAGCCATTCAATGACCTTAAATCCCACTATATGCCAACCTTAGTGAACAATGATTTGGAACTTTCCTTTCACACACTGACCCATACTAGAGCAGGTGTCTGGAGAGTTCCCCTGTCGGTGACGTGTGCCTCACTCGATTTTCATCATCCGTCGTTCGACGCGACCGACGCGAACTTTCGTCCAGCCGCGGAGGTCGTCGTCGAGCGCGGTGTCGTCGGTGTCGACGCGGAGGACCGGAATCGTGTCCAGTTTCGACCGCGAGGCGACGACGGACACGTCACAGCGGCGAATCACGTCAGGTGACAGCTGTGGGTTGCCACGGCCGAAGATGAACCCTTGGCCTCCAATCGGTGTGACCACGATGACGTTCTCGTCTCCGAGGTTCGCCAGAATCTCTGCTTCTGTCGCGTCGCGGACGAGCACCTCGCCGTCACGATACACGTCGACGCCGAGTGGCGACCCGTCGATGGCGAGTTCGGCTTTCACAGCGCCCACGGTGCTTCCGGGGCCGAGGACGTACGTGACGCCTGTACCTGCCCGGATGTCGTCGGCGACCCCCGCCGCGAGTGCTTCGACCGTTCCACTACTCGTTTGCTTCGACGACTGGAGGTCTTCGGCGACGGGGACGTGGGCGACTGCCCTGAGTTCTGGGTGGACCTCGCCGGCGCGGTAGTCGTCTTCGTCGATGTCCATGACTTCCCGGGCCTCGGTCCGCTCGAACGTCGTCGCGATGACCGCCGCATCTTCTGGCGAGACGGCGAAGACCGACGAGTAGACTTTCACGCCAGCAGGGACGCCGAGCATCGGAACGTCGCTCCCATCGAGGGCGTCGGCAACGTCGGCCGCCGTGCCGTCTCCGCCGACGAACAACACGAGGTCGACGTCGGCATCGACGAACGCCGTGACTGCTGCAGCAGTGTCTGCGGCCGTGGTCTCGTCACCGGTCGTCTCTCCCAGCACTTCAGGGTCGAACCCGACGTCCCGAGCGAGAGAGGCACCCATCGGGTCACCCCACGTCAACAGCTCAGTCTCGGGAGCGGCGTCGTACAGTTGGGAGAGCGCCCGCGTGGCACGGTCGGGTGCTCGCGGTTTGGCACCCCGCTTTCGGGCCTCTTCGACCTTTCCGTCGGTACCCTTCAACCCGACTCGGCCACCCATTCCCGCGACGGGGTTGACGACGAGACCAATTCGCATACTGAAACGAATCCACGCCCGTGGCAAAAACACCGCGATGCCGAGGTGGTCGGTCGCCGACGTCACCACAGTCCATCGTGTATTCTGGGCTGATTGACTGTCGCCGGAACCTCACTGTTTAAGAATGGGACGGAGCAATTGTCACCTATGATTCCGTTAGAAATGTCCGAACAGGTGTTGCCGATGTCGGAGACGGCCGCAACTGTGCTCCTCGTGGGTATCCTGATGACCGCCGGATGGCTCTGGTACCTCCAGCGCTGACCGGTCTACGCTTCTTCGAACAGGTCGACTCGTTCTTCGAGCCACGCCACCGCCGCGTCGACGGCGGCCTCGTCGCGTCCAGCGAGTTTCACACGGACGTGGTCGCCGGGGTAGCTTCCGACAGTGACGTCGAACTGCGCTTGCACTGCCTCGAAGCGTTCGATGAGTGAACTCTCGGGTTCAGATGTGTGGACGAACCGGACGTACGTCTGTTCCCCGGCGAACTCGTCGGCGACTCTGTCGAACATCGCCTTCATCTCTCGGGGGACGCCCGGCAAGACGTAGACAGACCCGACGACTGCGCCGGGTGCGACGCCCTCGTCGTTCGGAAGCATCCGCGCCCCGGCAGGGAGGTCTGTCGTTCCTTCGACCAACTCTTTGGCCGAGTAGCCACCGTTCGTCTCCAGCCAGAGTTCGGCTTCTTCGTGTCGCTCCATCGAGCGGCCGAACGCGGCGGCGACGGCGTCCATCGTCACGTCGTCGTGCGTGGGGCCAAGTCCGCCGGTGACGACGACAGCATCGTACTCTGCGTGATACTCGTTGACCACGCGGGCGATGTCGCCGATGTCGTCGGGGAGCGTCGTCACTCGCTGGACGGACACCCCACGCTCGGTCAACTGTTTACACAACCACGTCGCGTTCGTGTTTTGGGTGTCTCCTGCGAGCAGTTCGTCTCCCACAGTGACGACGGCAACTTGCATAGGGCAACCTAGAGTCGTGACAGGCAAAAAGGCGTCCGCCCCGGCGGTTTTCGGTGACGGCTATCGCTTCTTGTCGCCGCCTTCGACGTCGAGACCGAGTTCTTCGCGCTGTTCGCGAAGCGCCTCTATTTGCCGGCGGTAGTAGAGAATTCCGGCTCCACCGATGAGGAGCGAGACAGCAGCGACAGCAGCGAAGATGCCGAGGTCACGCTGGAGGTAGAACTGCACCACGACGCTCCCGTCCGACACGTTGTTCCACGTGATGTGCAACTGGTCGCCGACGAGTTCCGTCTGGTAGCCCTGCGGGCGGACCGACCCGAAGATTGGGAAGTCGACGCGGCGGTCCGGCGGCAAGATTACCTCGTACGACCCCTCGACGAAGACGGGAAGCGAGAATCGCTTCGGCGTCGACGAAGAGGTGAAGGCGAGTTTCCCGTCGCTGTCGGCGTCCGATGGAAGCGTGACGTTCGTGATTCGGTTGTTCTGGGTGACGTCACCACCACGGGCTTTGAGTTCGCTCCCGTTCACCACCGTCCCGTTGGGATACTGGTACCGGAGCGATTCGACTGAGAGCGGCGTCCGACTGCCGAAGCCATCGAACCGATACAGTTCGACCGACGACGAGTTTACCTCGTACACCGCACGGAATCGGCCGTTCTCTTGGACGGTGATGTGGGCGTCAGTCTCGGCGTCCCACGCGTACGACGCGTCGGGGTCGGTGTCGAGTCGGTCGTTCGAGACGCTGGACGTGCCACCGAGACACCCCGCGGTGACGAGGAGGAGGGCGAGTCCAGCAACGCCAACGAGGAGTCGCCTGTTCATCGTCTTACTGTCCGATGACGGCCTTGAGTTCCGACGGCAGATACGAGCCGATGCTCGCGAGGAGCCCCGGCGGGTCGGTCTGGTCTTTGCAGATGATACTCTGTTCGAGGAGACCGAGTCGTTCGACGGTCACGATGTCGTTCGCGTGTCCGGCGCGGTTCACCGTCGCGCGAACCTCACCGCGAGTCGCACTGTTGACGTTGACGCGGCCGCTTCCGCGAGTCCAGTCGTAGAGTGTGTCGACGGTGTCGTCGGCCAACCGAGATGGCTCGTCGTCACCGCCGTAGACGAAAGAAATCGGCATGTGCTGGACGAGACCGAACCGGTCACGAATCTGGACTGCAGACCCGCGGCCGAGGCCGAGTTCTTCGGTCGGGATGCGAATCTCCTGTCCGGCGTCGAGGACGAAGCCGTCGTCGTCCCAGTGTTCGAGCGTTCCGACGTACGTCTCACCGGCGGTGAGGTGCGGCGTGACCTCGCCCCACTCCTCGCGGAGGACGTTCCGTGCGACGGTTTCGTCGTCACCCGAGATGGTCACCGAGATAAAGCCGTCGTCGCGGACGCCGATGTCGTAGTCGACGTCGAGGCCACCGATGTCGTTGGCGACGAGCGACGTGAGACTGTCGAGTGCGCGTTCACGGGCCTCGCCGTCGATGTAGCACTTTGTTGCGAGTACGACCATCGATTAGTTCGTACCCGTCACTTCGACGTTCAGTTCGTCTCGAAGCTCTTCGATGCGCCGTTCCATCGCGTCGACGAGGTCGGCGTTGTCCATCGGTTCGAGTGGTGCGCCGGTCTCGGGACACTGGAAGCCCAGTTCCATCGCTTCGGAGAACTCGAAGCGGATACCGGCGGGTTCAGAGAGATAGAACTCGTGGTTGCGTTCGTAGTCGAGACGCTCTTCGAGCGCCTCCAGAAGTCGGTACATCTCTTCTTCGAGGTTTTCCGGGATATTCTCGTAGTGGAACGTCCAGAGGTAGGTGAGCCATCCAGAGTCTTCGTCGCGGACGCGACGATACGACGCGAGGTCGTTCTCGTAGAGGATGAAGAGGGCGCGACGAACGTCGTTGAGCTCTAAGCCGAGCTCTTCGGCGAGTTCTTCGTCGGTGACCTCACCATCTGGGGGTGCCGCTGCGACTGGCATCCCCGTTGGCCCAACCAACTCGTGGAGGTACTTCTGGATAACAGGGTCGTTCAGTAACTCCTCAAAAGCCATTGTCGAAATTGGCGTCAGGAACGCCATTAAGTCTTATTACTCTCGCGCACACGGAGAACTGCCCGGGGGCGTGACGTTCGACCCGTCTACGCCTCGTCCACCGTGACGACCTTCACTCCTCGTCGGCCGGCACGACCTTCTTCCCCGTCGCCATCGGGATGACGGTATTCTCGGCGTCTTCCCACTCACGGTCCAGTTCGCGGCCGTCGAACAGGCGGTCCAGGAACACCGCGAGACCAGCGACTTCCGAGTGTGGTTGGTTCGTGACACCGACGTTCCAGTCGGCTTCGTCGTACACTTCGAAGGGAACTTTCTCGCCACCCACGACGACGAGGAGTGGCTCTTCGGCGTGTGCCTCGCGGATGTCGGCTTCGACGTCCTGGACGCGCTCGCCGTACATCGTGAGGTGGACGATTTTGCCCTCCCAGTTGCGGATGATGCCGTTGAGGCCTTCGGTGAGTTCGACCGTAAACGGGCCGCCGAACCGGCCTGTGATGTCTTCGACTGTCTCTAGCGACTGCCCCGCGTTGTCGGGGAAGATGACTCGGTCGGCGCCGAGCGCTCGGGCCGTCAGGCCGACGTGTGTCGTCATCCGGTCGTCTCGTCCCGGTCGGTGCCCGTACCGAAGGACGGCGACTTCGGGTTCGTCTTGCATGCCTCTTCGAAGACGACGGGGGAAAGTGGTGCTTTCGGAACGTCGCTCTCGTCGGGACGGCCCCATCGCCGCGACCCCACAGCCGCCAGAGGTTTATCACCGATGGCGACCCACCGCAGACTATGAGTCACAGACCGGAGGCTGACGCCGGCGTCGACGGCGTCGACCTCTCGGGGCGAACTGCACTCGTCACCGGGTCCACCTCGGGTATCGGTCGTGAGACGGCACTCGCACTGGGGAGACTCGGCGCGACCGTCTTCGTCCACGGGCGCGACCGAGACGCTGGCCGACAGGTCGCGTCAGCCATCGACGATGCAGGCGGTGACGCCGTCTTCTTCCGCGCCGACCTCGCGGACGTCGACACTGTCCATCACCTCGCCGACGAGATTCGAGACCGAACCGACCGTCTCGATATCCTCGTGAACAACGCCGGCGCACACTTCTCTGCGGGGCACCTGACCTCCGACGGGGTCGAACAGACGTTCGCCGTCAACCACCTCGCGCCGTTCGTCCTCACCCACGACCTCCACGAGTTGTTGCCGAACGATGGTCGTGTCGTCACGGTCTCTTCCG
This sequence comes from Haloferax marinisediminis, assembly GCF_009674585.1. Lineage (NCBI taxonomy): Archaea > Methanobacteriati > Methanobacteriota > Halobacteria > Halobacteriales > Haloferacaceae > Haloferax > Haloferax marinisediminis. The sequence goes on from NZ_WKJP01000001.1 coordinate 2,342,840, forward strand.
GCGTACATCACCGCGCCGACGGAACGTTCGACGTGACGACGGTGGACGACTACGATGGCCTCGACGCGTACGCCCGGTCGAAACTTGCGAACATCCTCTTCACCGTTGGACTCGCGCGCCGACTCGATGGACCGACGGCGAACTGCTGTCACCCCGGTCTCGTCCCGTCGAGTCACCTCTGGCGTGAGGCATCGCTTCCCGTCCGTCTCGGGGTGGGACTGCTCGCATTCTTGCCCCAGCGACTCGTCGGCGGGTTCGCAGAGACGCCCGCGACTGGCGCGGCGACGTCCGTCTACCTCTCGGCGTCACCTGCGGTCGAAGGCATCTCTGGACAGTACTTCTCCGAGTGCGCCCCCGCGGACCCATCGGCCACTGCGGCAGACGACACACTCGCCCGAGAGCTGTGGGACCTGAGTGAGGAACTGACGGGAATCTCGTGGTCGTGAGTTACTGCGACTTTGAACCCCCGCTCGGATGGCCGAGGGGAAACGGACTTACCACTCCGTTGAATCTTCTGTACCATGTCGTTAGCACTCTCTGACAAGCGCGTCCTCGTGACCGGAGGCGCTGGTCTCGTCGGTTCTCATATCGCTGCCCACCTCGCGGACGACAACGACGTCGTCGTCGCGGACGACCTGTCGAAAGGCACTCGTGAGCGCGTCCCCGACGGCGTCGAGTTCGTCCAGGCCGACATGACGGACCCCGACGATGTGGCCACCGTCGTCACCGAAGATGTCGACATCGTCTTCCACTTCGCGGCCTACACGGACACGAACTACCACAACCCGCGGCAGTTGTTCGAAGAGAACACCGAGATGACGTACAACGTCCTCGAACGCATGCAGGAAGTCGGCGTGACCAACATCGCCTTCACGTCGTCGTCGACGGTCTACGGCGAGGCACCGCGTCCAACGCCGGAAGATTACGCCCCGCTCGAACCCATCAGCATCTACGGCTCTTCGAAACTCGCCGACGAGGGTCTCCTCTCGACGTTCGCACACTCGTACGACTTCACGGTCTACATGTACCGCTTCGCCAACATCGTCGGCCCGAAACAGCGTGGGAACGTCATTCCGGACTTCATCGAGAAACTGCTGGAAGACCCCGAGACGCTCGAAATCCTCGGTAACGGTCGACAGGAGAAGTCCTACCTCCACGTCGAAGACTGCGTCGAGGCGATGTGCCACGTCGTCGAGAACGCCGAACGCGACTACAACGTCTACAACCTCGGCACGCGGACGACTACCTCGGTGACGACCATCGCGAACATCGTCGCCGACGTGATGGGACTGGACCCCGAGTACGAGTACACCGGTGGTGACCGCGGATGGACTGGCGACGTGCCGAAGATGCGCCTCTCCGTCGAGAAACTCTCCGCACTCGGCTGGGAACCTGACGGGTCGAGCGACGACGCCGTCCGCCGCGCCGCCGAAGAACTCTACGAAGAACTGGCCTAAGACCCGAGGCGATACCGTCGCCTAGTCGCCCAGTTTCGCCGTTCACTCCTTCTCGGGAACGACGACCGCCATCGTCACGGATGCGTCTGCGTCGCTGGCTGCCAGAGATCCGGTGACTTCGTACTCGCCGGTGGGTGGCGACGACCACTCGGCCTCGTATGCGACCGACTCGCCAGGCGCGAGCGTCTCGCTTCCGAGCGCCATCGAAAACGCCCGCCCGTCGCTCCAGCGCCACACTTCCGAACCGTCGTCGTCGACGGCGACGAACTCCGCGCGCTGGCCGTTCGCGAACGAGAGGTCGAGCGAAGCCTGTCCCTGGTTCTCGACCGTCAGCGTCAGCGACACACCGTCGGCTACCGGAGCGACTGTCAGCGTGGCATCGAGCGTGTCGTCCATACCGCTGCGTGTGGTCGCCACGAAAAAGAAACTACAGGTCGGTGCTATCGAACAGGGAGTCAGTTGTCGCTCGAATCGTAGCCGAGGGCGGCGGCCGTGTCGAGCAGGCCACTCCCCTGTTGATTCGACGCGAGTCCGATATCCTCTGCCGTGTTCTTGAGCCGCGAGCGAGCTTCGCTGTTCGTGTAGCCGTTGGCCATCAACTGCCCGGCGGCACCGGCGACGTGCGGCGTCGCCATCGACGTGCCCGAGAAGGTGTCGTAGCCGCCGGGAACCGTGGAGTAGATGTCCGTCCCGGGCGCGATGATTTCGACCTCGGGCCCCGTCGAGGAGAACCCAGACAGCGAGTCGTCGCTCGCCGAGGAGGACACCGCCATACACTCGCTGTACGCGGCGGGGTACCCCACACAGTCCGTACACGGCCCGGAGTTGCCTGCCGCGGCGACGAGGAAGACGCCACGGTCGTCAGCGTACGTACAGGCATCTTTCACGGTCTGCGACCCTGACGAGGCACCGAGACTCATCGACCCCACGTCCCACCCTTGGTCGGCGGTGTACTCGATTCCAGCGGCGATGTCGGAGAAGCTCCCTGAACCGCGCTTGTCGAGCACTTTCACCGCGTGGAGCGTCGCTTCGGTCGAGACGCCCTTGACGCCCTGACTGTTGTCGGCGGCGTTGGCGATACCCGCACAGTGGGTACCGTGGTCGTTGTCGTCGTCCCACGATTCCGCGTATTTCCCCCTCGACTTGACGAACGCCTTGCCTGCGCCGATGTTCGCCTGCAGGTCGGGGTGGTCCGAGTCGATTCCGGTGTCGAGGATGGCGATGTCGGCCCCCGCCCCGGTGTCACCGTTCGCGTGAGCGACTTCCGAGTCCGTGCGGTCGATGCCCCAGGTGAGCTGTTGGGCGAGCGCGTGCATCGTTCCATTCACCTCGACGTAGCGCACGTCGGGGCGGTTTCGCAGCCCTGCAATCGCGTTCTCGTTGACCTGGACCGTTACCGCATCGAAGTTGAACTCCCGGACAACCTCGTTCGCCTCGGCCAGCGCCGCGCGCTTGCCGCTTGCGTCGCTGTAGCCCACGTTGACCTCGATGACCCCCGGTTTCCCTGACGCCATTCCAGCGAGGCCGGTCGTCGCGACGGCCGCGCCGGCCGCCTTCAGTACGTCACGTCGTGTCTTTCCGCCACGGTATACCATGACGAACGTGAAAGTGTGCCATACTGTCATAATTCTAATGGCAGAATGTTTAAATCAAGACTGAAAAGTAGAGCTAGTATATACTATCAATCATCGAACTAGATGCGGACTGTATCGCAAGACTCGTCGCGCTACTGGCCGAGAGCGAGGACTCTTTCTACCATCGATTCGTACCCTGATTCGTGCAGGTCGTCGGCTACGATACCGGGACGCCCGCCCTCTTTGTCAGTACGAGCGACGGCCTCGATTCGGTCGACCTCGAACCCGGAACCGAACTCGACTATCGACTCGAAAACCGCCACTGCGCCGGCACGATACACGACGACACCCACCTCTCGTGCCTCAACGAGCGTGCGCCCTACTGCGACGACCACCGGAGTACGTGGGTCTGTGCGAAGTGCACGGGGACGTGTCTCAAAGACGAGATGGACTGTTACGAAGACCACGCCGTCTATCTCGCCGCGTTCGCTCCCAACACGTTCAAAGTCGGCGTCACCCGCCTCTGGCGACTCGAAACACGCCTCCGTGAGCAGGGAGCAGACCGTGCGGCACACGTTCGGACCTTCTCTGACGGCCGCGTCGCCCGCGAGTACGAAGCAGAACTCGCACAGACGCTCGTCGACCGGGTCCGCGTGCCGACCAAGATTTCGGGCTTCGGTCGCGACGTAGACGAAACGGCGTGGAACGAACTGCTCGCCGACTTCGACCCCATCGACACGTTCGAGTTCGACTACGGATTCGACCTCACCGACGCACCGCTCGCCGAGACCATCGCGACGGGGACGGTTCGCGGCAGCAAAGGTCGCGTGCTCGTCATCGACAACGGAGGTACAACCTACGCCGTCGATATGCGGAATTTGGTCGGCTATGAACTCGAACGCGGCGGAACGGACCGAAACCTCCAGTCGAGCCTTGGCGCGTTCGGGTGAGGGCGGGCGGTTCGCACCTTCGACTGACGGCCTCTGAGAGACCGTCAGCACTTTCCGGATGGACGGCTAACCCGCGAGCATGGCTGACGACGAACCCGCAGACGAGACGCAGGCACCCGACGACGGTGAAAACGGCGAAGAAGAGAAGTCGTTCCGCGAGCGGGTCGAAGAGATTCGAAAGCGGCGTGAGAAAGAGCGCGAAGAAGGCGAGCGACCGAGTCCCGAAGAGATGATGGGCGGTGGCCCTGGTATGGGCGGCGGCCCCGGTGGCATGGGCGGCGGTAACCCCTTCGCACAGATGATGAGCGGCATGATGGGCGGCGGTCCCAGCGGCCCTGGCGGCATGGGCGGCGGTCCCGGCGCGCAGCGCGAAGCAGACCAGGAAAGCGGCAACAACGAGGCCCTCGTGCGCGAAGTCCGACAACTCCGCGACGAAGTCCGTGACGTGAACCGCGAACTGCGCCGCATCGCCGACGCACTCGAAAACCGCGACTAACGCGGCTTCCCAGTCGGTCTTTTACTGACTCCCGAGTCGGTCGTAGAGCGCCGCGAGTCTGTCGACCGAGTGTTCGACGCTCACCTCGTCGCGGCGTTCGAGACATCGCGCACTCAGTTCCTCGCGCTCTGCCAGCGCCTGCTCGATTCCACGTTTGAACCCGTCGAGGTCGCCCGACTCGTAGTGGTATCCCGTCCGGCCATCGACGACGGTGTCTTCCAGTGCCCCTTCGTTTACGCCGACGACCGGGGTCCCGCAGGCGTTGGCCTCTAACGCGACGAGGCCCTGCGTCTCGACCGGACTCGGGAAGCCGAACACGTCGAGCGACGAGTAGAACGCCGGTAGTTCCTCGCGGTCTAAGAAGCCAAGGAATCGTGCATCGACGTCGAGGCCGGCAGCGAGTTCCTCTAACTCGTCACGGGCGGGGCCGTCACCACCCAACACGAGTGTCACGTCGAGGCCCGACGCGGCACGGATGAGTTCGTCGAGATTCTTCTCGTAGCCGTGTCGTCCGGTGTACCCGACGAGTGGGCCGTCTCCGAGGTCGTATCGCTGTCGGAACCCGTCGCCGTCGGCTGGCGCAAACTGCTCGATGTCGATGCCGTTCGAGAGGACGACGATTTCGGCGTCGACACCGACTTCGCTGATGAGACGCCGCTTTGCGTCGTCGCTGGGGACGATGACTGCGTCGGCACGGTCGAAGAACCACCGTTCGTAACGTTCGGCGGTTCGTTCGACACCGCGTTCGATGGCACCGACCGAACTGAGATACTCGGCGTACTCGCTCGTCGGCGTGTGGTAGGTTGCGACGAACGGTAGGTCGCGCCGGCGTGCGAGTCGAAGGCCTGCCAAGCCGAGGCCGAACGGTGTGTGGGCGTGGACGAGGTCGGCGTCTTCGACGGCGTCTGGGATGCGCGGGACGCCGACTCGCATGCCTTCGTAGAACGGGAACGGGAGGCTCCGAACGGGGAACTCACCCGACTCGGGCGTGTACTCGTCGTCTTTCGGGAAGACGACATCCATGCGGCCGCCGCGGCGGTGCCACCGCTCGCGCCACGTCTGAATCGTGTACGTGACGCCGTTGACGGTCGGCAGGTACGTGTCGGTGAAGGCGGCGACCGACTGCATAGCGGGTGCTGTGAGGCGAATGGGATAAACTGTTGTGACTTTCCGCTGGCGTGTGAGCCTGTCGCGAAGAACGGTCGAGTGCCGGCTGTCGTCGGCTCAGTTGGCGAGCGCGCCGGAGAGCACGTCTTCGTACGTCTCGACGAGTCGGTCGCCGACGCGGTCGAGACTGTGTTCTGCGGCCGTCTGTTTCGCGTTCTCGCCGAGTCTGCGGCGGAGGTCGGCGTCTTGTCCGAGCAGTTCGAGCGCGCGACGGAACTCTTCGTCGGTCGAACACTTCAGGCAGTCGTAGCCGTGGGTGTAGAACTCTTCGAACACGGGGATATCACGGAGGACGACGGCCTTTCCACAGGCCATCGCTTCGAGGACAGCGATGCCCTGATTCTCGTTCTTCGTGGGGAAGAGGTAGACGTCGCCTGCGCCGAACGCGCCGCGGATGTCGTCTATCCAGCCGGTGAAGGTGACGTTCTCCGGTGGGTTCTCGACCCAGTATTTGACTTTCTTCGAGGCGTGCGGTCCGGTGTCGTACGGGCCGAACCACGCGAAGTCGTAGTCGGTCTGTTTGGCGACTTCACAGAACGTCGTCAGTCCCTTTCGCTCGAAGACGTTGCCCACTGCGAAGACGGTCATCCCGTCGAGGTCGTACTTCTCTCGGTACTCGTCACGGAACGCTTCGAACCCGTCGAGTGACTCGGCATCGACCCCGTTCGAGATAGGGCGAATCGGCGCGTCGACTGGGTAGGATTCGAGGACCTGCTTTGTGTACTCGGAGGGACAGAGAACCACGTCTGCTTGCGAGTAGAACCACTTGAGGTACTTCCCGAGGGCCGGTGCGATGGCGGTCGACCCACGGAAACTCTCGGCGAAGTCCTCTCGGGTGACGTGCGAGTGGAGGACGAGGGGGATATCGTTTCGCTTCGCGTGTCTCGCGACGGCGACTGACCCCGGTCCGATGAGGTTGCAGTGGGCGACGTCGTAGTCGCGGAAGACGCAGTCGCCACGCGCGACGCTGGCAGCAGCAGAGAGCGGGGAGTCGGGCCACGGGGACGTGACGACGTCTACGTCGGTCGTCGCCAGTGCCGCCCGCTGTTGGTCGGTGGAGGTCCCGATACCGCTCCGTTCGAGTTGCGAGGCGAACTCGAGATAGTTCAGTACGCGCACGCTCGCCGTTTCTTCCGGACGGGATTTGACCCTACCGGCTTCGCGGTCACTCGGTTCGCTCCGATGGTTCGGAACGCCTATGTCTCGGCCACTCTCCCGACTTACCATGAGCATCGCGGAGGAGCGAATCGACCGACTCCACCACCTGGCGCGCGAGGCGGCCTCCGACCGAGACCACGACCTAGCACGTGAGTACGTTCGCCTCGCACGTCGCGTCGCAGAGCGGAATCGCTGTGGCCTCCCGAAGGAGTTTCGGCGGTTCACCTGTGACGAGTGCGATGCGTATCTCATTCCGGGAGTCAACGCCCGCGTCCGGACGCAGTCAGGCGGCCACGTCGTCGTTCGGTGTGACTGCGGCGCGACGAAACGCTATCCGTACTGACGCCCCAAGTGCCGCTGTGCCGTGGGTGAAGCCCCCACGCAGCGCCCAAAGCCTTACTATTGAAGGGCCCTCGCACATAGTAGAGTCCACGCATGAATACGCAGGACCTCCGAAAGCAAGCTCACGACCTCGACGTGACCGTCTGGGTCGGCAAAAGTGGCATCGAGGCAGTCGTCGGCGAACTGAACGACCAACTCGGCGAACGAAACCTCGTCAAGGCGAAGTTCCTCCGCGCCTCCCTCGGCGGAACGACCATCGACGAGGCAGCAGCAGACCTCGCAGAGCGAGTGAACGCTGAACTGATAGAGACACGGGGGAAAACGGCGGTTTTCCACAGATGAACCTGTTTGCACTTCCGCTCCAGCTACAGGGTGACGGTGGTGCGATTGGTCGAATCCTCGCACAGCAGAACATCCCGTACGCGGGTACGCTCGGTGCGATTCTTGGATTCATCGTCGGCTTCGCCGTCGTCTACATCGTCGGGAAAGCCGTGTTGTCGTCCATCCTCAGCCGCGTCCTCGACCGACGCGATGCGGGCGAACACGCCAAGAAACCGCTGATGAAGATTGTGTCGCTCATCGTGGCGTTCGTCGCACTCGGCGCTGGGTTCGCGCTCGCCGGACTCGGAAACATCCTGCAGTCGCTCGCCACCATCGGTGCGGCGGCCACACTCGCGATTGGGTTCGCACTGCAGGACGTCATCGCCAACTTCGTCGCGGGTATCTTCATCTTCACCGACAAGCCGTTCCGCATCAACGACTGGATCGAGTGGGACGGGAACTCCGGTGTCGTCGAAGACATCTCCTTCCGCGTGACGCGCGTTCGGACGTTCGACAACGAGCTGCTCACCGTTCCGAACTCGCAACTCACTGACGGCGTCATCAAGAACCCCGTCGCGAAGGACAAACTCCGTCTGCAGGTGCCGTTCGGCATCGGCTACGACGACGACATCGAACTCGCCACCGACATCATCCTCGATGAAGCCGAAAAGCACGACGGCATCATGAAGGACCCCGCTCCGTCGGTTCGCCTGACGGAACTGGGTGATTCGTCGGTCACGCTCAAGTCGCGAATCTGGATTGCGGACCCCAGTCGCGCCGACTTCGTCAAGACGCGCGGCGAGTACGTGACGTCGGTGAAAGAGCGGTTCGACGAGGAAGGTATCGACATCCCGTACCCGAACCGGACGCTCAGTGGCGAACTATCCGTCGCAGGGACCGACCGCGTCGTTCAGTCGAACGACTGAGACGCCTCCGCGTCGACGTCTCGGCTATTCCATTTTTCTGGGTCGCAACCCGCTTAGAGCTCGATCCGCTCGACGAGTTGGTCTTCGGACCGCGTGTTGACAGCGACGATTCTGACGTGGTCTTCGAGGCCCGACCCGTCGAGTTTCGCCTTCAGGAGGTTGTCGACCTGGTAGACGCCTGCCGCGTTCACCATCTCGATTTCGACGAGGACAGGTCGGTCGTCGCCTTCTTTGAGCGCGACGTTGCTAATCGCCTGACTGGAGAGGGTGTTGATACCCCGCCCGCCTTTCTCGTAGGGGATACGTGACCGTCCGTGTTCCATGTCGAGGGCGTCGGCGACGCGGATGACGCCCGCTTCGAGCGTGAGTGGGTCCTCTTCTTTGTGGTGACAGAGGATGGCGTGGAGCACTTCGGCCTTGATTCGGACGCTGTCAGCGAGGTTGTAGAACTGTGGCAGGAACCGGTCGAGGATGTCTGATGCGAGTGGAATCGAGTAGTAGACGTGGTCGTCGCGGTGGACGACGTGACCGATGTCGTGTAACTGGGCCGCGAGCGCGATGATGACGGCCTCGTCCGCTTCGTCGAGGCCCTGGTCTGCAGCGCCGTTGAACTCGCACCCACCACGTTTGAGGAGGTCGTAGAGGCGGAGCGCGCGGTTGCGGACGATTTCGATGTGTTTGGGTCCGTGGTCGTTGTAGCCCTTGCGCGTCACTGCGTTCACGTTCTGCGCTTCGAGGAGCGTGGTTACTTCTTCGTCTTCGAGGAGGACCGGGAGAATCTCGTTGAGTCTCTCGTCGGGGAACGCGTGGTCCGCATCGGGGTCGTAGACTCGACCACCGTTGGTAGACTCTTCAGAATTAGCCATACCCGAGATAGTTCTCGCAGGGAGAAAAAAGGATTGGCGCTCGTGGTGGCTAGACGCGTGTGGCGTAGCGATTTACGCTGCTTCGGACGCCTCTTCGACCGTCTGGGACGCGGCCGCTTCGACGGCGGCGTAGTCGGGTTCGACGCCGGGGTCGTCGCTGACCCATTCGTAGGTGACCTCGCCGTCGGCGTCGACGACGAAGACGGCGCGCTTTGCGACGTCGTAGACACCGAGGTCCGCGAAGTCCATCTCGATGCCGTACGCGTCGATGAGGTTGCGGTTGGTGTCGCTGATGAGGTCGAAGTTGAGGTCGTTCTTCTCGGCGAACTCAGAGAGCGTAAACGGCGTGTCGATGCTGATACCGTACACCGTCGCGCCGATGTCGTCGAAGTTGGCCATCTGGTCGCGGAAGGTGCACATCTCCGTGGTGCACACGCCCGTGAAGGCCGCGGGGAAGAACGCGAGGACGACCGGTGCGTCGTCGAGGTTCTCAGAGAGCGTGAACGACTCGATGTCGCCGTCGATGTCCGTCTTCGGTGCCGTGAAGTCTGGAGCGGAGTCTCCGACAGATACCATACAACCTCAATATTGAGGTCGTCACCTTATAGTCACGGGAATTGGTACGACTGCCGGGCCACAGCACCCCGGCGACGGATGCGGGACGGATGACACGACGTGGTCGAATCGGGGGCAGTCACCGTTCTGATTCCCCCGAATTATGGCTGCAAAACGGCTGAAAAGACAATTCAGGACTGTTCAACTCGTCCGATAGTCATCTTTTGATGAAGCCGTAGAAGGCAAAAAGCCTATAATTGCCACTGGGTAACGCAGAAATAGCGATGTTCGAGACTATCACCCCCTTGTTCCCGGGACTCCCAGGCGGGCCGGAGCTGCTCATCGTCCTCCTCGTGCTCGTCCTGCTGTTCGGCGCGAACAAGATTCCGAAGCTCGCGCGGTCCACTGGGCAGGCCATGGGCGAGTTCAAGCGCGGACGTAGCGAAATCGAAGAAGAGCTTTCAGAGATGCAAGGCGACGAAGACGACGACGACGAACTGGCCACGGAGACGAAGACGTCGGCCAAGGCGGAGAACTAACCGCAGCTCCACTCTTACTTGCTTTCTCTCGGCCCACTGGGGTCGAACCACGCGATTTTTGTCGAACCAGAGAGAGTTCTCGACAGGGCGTGTGGCCTAGTGGACAGGGCGAGAGGTTCCTAACCTCTCGATCGCGGGTTCGAATCCCGTCACGCCCGTCACCTTCTGCGAGCAGCAGCGAGCAGTAGTGACGGCACAGGGATTCGAATCAGGGAGCGAACGAAGTGAGCGACTGGGGTTCGAATCCCGTCACGCCCGCTGAACGAACGAAGAGAGTGAAGCGGGCGTTCCTGACTCCCACTCGCTTCGCTCGCGGGAGTCCCACCGCGCCCGTTCTGCGACGAGACGAGCAAAGCGAGTCTTGGCACGGTTCGAATCCTGTCGCGCCCACAGTGTCCTCAAAACGACGCAGAATGAGACTCGATTAGCTGTTCCGCCAGTGGTAGACGATCGCGCCGACACCGACGGTGTTGACGACGAAGTTCGTCACCCCGCCGATAACGGGGATGGCGGCGAGGACAGTGGCGACGAACGCACCGGCGACGAGGTGGCCCCAGCGAGACGTCTCGACGTTTGCGGCTTCGAGGAGTCGCTCGCCGACGTAGATGAAGACGAGAGCACCGCCGAACAGCGAGACAAATATCATCAGAATGACGAGCGGGACTGCGACGATGATGCCGATGAGCGTGATGACGAGGAGGATAATAGCGACGATGAACGCCACGAAGATTCCGAGGCCCCAGAGGAACGACGGAATGGGTTCGTCCTCGATGGTGTCGATTACTTTCTCAGTGAAGTCAGGTGCGAGGGCAATCAGCAGTGCGCCGATGATGAGCGTCCCGACGAACGTCCCTGCGGCAGAGATGGTCGACCCAAAGAACCGAGTGAACGCACTGGGGTCTGCCCCCGGCGTAATCGGCGCTTGTTGCAGGACGGTCAGTGTGAACGGGTCCATAGAGGAAAACCTCATCGAGGCAACATAGTGGTTGGCACCGCACTGAGAGTGGTCCAGTGCAGCGATTTGGCCTCGAATCGCTCTGGCCACAGCGTCTGCCCTCCAATTCGAGTTCCGACTCCTCTCCGGTCGTGAGTCGCCTCGTATTGGACACCGTATCGCTCACGACCGCCAGAACGAGCGCCATTCAGTCTGTTAAACCAACGATTTAGGGACGTACAGTCTCAGCCAGATTACAACTCAATACTTAAAGACATATAAAAACCAGACTTAAATGATTGCTATAATGTAAAAAGTCTGGGAAAAAGACTTTTCCATTAACCCGAATATCCGAGGGACAATGGCAAGGAAAGACGCCGACGGATCCGGGCCAAAGGCGATCGAGGGTGATGCAGAGTCACCGGTGGAGGGCGATGCCGCCCCGGACCAGGCGTCAAACGCCCGTTTAGGCGAGTATACGTGGGCCGACTTCCTCGACGAGTACGGGGAAGACGGCGATGTCGAGGCCCTCTATGGCTTCGACCCGCGCACCCGCACAGACACACCGGGTAGTTCACGGTGGGGAAAAGACGAAGAACAAGAGACTCCGGCCCCAGACCGGACAGACTGGGAGAGCGTGACGCTCGACCCAGAGCGCTATCTGGACTTCCACCCGGTCGACGTGGCCGAGTTCGTCGGGAAACGGGGCGCGCACGCGTCAGACATACACGAGCAGTTCGAAGCGTTCTGCGACCCCGAGACGACGCCCGTCGTCAAAGACGAGTGGATGTGGGAGCACTACAAGCGAGAGTACTACTACGAAGACGATGGCTCCCGCCCGCGCGACAGCGACGGCGAAATCGACCGCTTCGACGCCGAAGACGCCCTCGGGTTCGACCCTGACTGTATCGAGAACGCGCTCGCCCGCGCAGGGAAGCGTGCCAAAGAACTCGACGAGGTGGTCGACACTCGAACCGTCGACGTCAACGAAGAACTCGACGAAGACGAGTTCTTCTCCAGTGCAGACGGGACGACGACGCTCGCGAACCGCTACGACCTCGAGAAGGCAGTTCCGATGGAGAAGAAGACGCACTTCCGCGAGGTCGAACGCTACTGGGTGAACAAGCCCTACGCGTTCGTCGTCATCTTCCACTCCGTCAAAGAAAACGAGAAGAAGTACTACGCAGTCGAACCGTACCTGAACCGCATCGAAGACGACTTGACGGAGTTCCTCACGAGCAAACTCCGGAACGCGATCAAATACAGCGACGAGAGCGTCGTTCAGGGTGGGAAAGACAACCGCGGGAACGTCATCGAAGCCCAGACGTACGAACTGCTGTCCCGATACGACCTCTACGACCAACCCGCGCCAGCCGCACTCACAACTGACGAGACGGACGACTCGCCGGGACTCGCAGACCGGCTCGGACTTGGTGGACTGTTCGGTGGCAGCGACGAATCCGCTGGGAAGACGAACACGGTGACGACCGATGGAGGCAGTTCCTCCTTCTTCGGTGGCGTAGCGTCACGACTCGGACTGGGAGGTGCCGCCGGAGGGCGCACGAAAGACAGCGACGACACCCCAATCGGCGGAATCGAGGGAATCGCTGCCCGACCGGAGTCTGCCGTCCTCGACGACGACGAAGCAGACCTGAACGACTACCAAGTCCAGAAGTTACAGTACTACCTCAGGCGTGACTTCATCGGCTACGAGCGCATCGACGGCATCAAACACGACATCAACGTCGAGGACATCTCGTGTGACGGGTACAACTCGCCGGTGTTCGTCTACCACTCCGACTACGAACAGATTATCTCGAACATCTACCACGGCGAGGGTGAACTCGACGACTTCGTCGTCAAACTCGCACAGCGCTCCGGGAAGGGTATCTCGAAACGTCGGCCACAGGTCGACGCGACGCTCCCCGACGGGTCACGTGCACAACTCACCCTCGGCCGCGAGGTGTCCGACCACGGGACGAACTACACCATCCGTCAGTTCAAGGACGTTCCATTCACTCCAATCGACCTCATCAACTGGTCGACATTCTCGCTGGAGGAGATGGCGTTCCTGTGGCTCTGTATCGAGAACGACAAGAGTCTCATCTTCGCCGGTGGTACTGCGTCCGGGAAGACGACGTCGTTGAACGCTGTCTCTCTCTTCATCCCGTCGAACACCAAAATCGTCTCCATCGAGGACACGCGTGAGGTGGAGCTTCCACAGCGGAACTGGATTGCGTCCGTCACTCGCCCCTCGTTCGCAGACGACGACAAAGGTGACGTCGACGAGTTCGACCTGCTCGAAGCGGCACTGCGTCAACGTCCAGACTACATCGTCATGGGTGAGATTCGTGGTGAGGAGGGTCGGACCCTCTTCCAGGTCATGTCCACGGGTCACACCACGTACACGACGTTCCACGCCGACTCTGTGGGCGAAGTCCTCAAGCGCTTCACGACGGCACCCATCAACGTCTCGAAGACGATGTTCTCCGCCCTCGACCTCGTGTCGATTCAGACGTCGACGCGGGTCGATGGCAACAAGGTGCGCCGGAACAAGTCGCTCACCGAAATCAACCACTACGACCCCGAGAACGACGAAATCAACGTTCAGGACGTCTACCAGTGGCAAGCGGAGACCGACGAGTTCCTCGAGATGGGGTCGTCGAACACGATCGAAGAGATAAAGTTCGACCGCGGGTGGGACCACGAGACACTCGAACTCGAGATTTTCAAACGAGAGGTCGTCCTCGCGTACCTCATCGACCGCGGCCTCAACACGTACACGCAGGTCGCAGCGACGTTCCAGGCGTTCATCAACGACCAGGACACCATCATCGGTCTGATGGCGACCGACGACCTCGAACGCAGTCTCGAAGACCTCCGCGAGATGGAGTCGGTCCTCATCGACATCGACCCCGAGAGTGAGGCGATGGTCCCGCGACCGGACCCACCGGAACACGTCAGAGAACTCGCCAAGGAGATTCTCCGCCGTGCCGAAGAAGAACTGTTCCCCGACTACCGTGACCGCGACGTCGGTGAAGTCGCGGAAGCACTCGGGCACATGCGGCAGGAACCGGACGTCGAAGCGACGCCCGGCGAGCGAGACGAACTCGACTCCATCGAAGAAGCGACGAGCGACCCCGCGCTCGACGAAGGGTCCGCGCGGTCTGAACTCGACTCGGGTGACGAGACGCCCGAACTCGAAGGAGACGACGGCCCATCTTCGCTGGATGGCGAAGAAGCGGCCCCGGCGCTCGAAGCAGCGATGGAGGACGCTGACGAGTCAGACGACGTGCAGTCGCGCAAAGATGCCGCGACGGACCTCTGGGAGTCACTGCTCGAAGCTGACGTCGAAGGCGAACCCAACGACTTCGGGTTCGACGAAGAGGGCGAACCGACGTTCCCGGACCCCAACGAGGACGATATCGACCTCGAAGACTTCTTCGGAGCGTTCGGCATCGAAGAGCCCGGTGATGCCGACCAGTCGTCGGACGAGGCGGAGGCGGAAGATTCCGACGATGACGAACTGTGGGGCGGTTTCAAAGCTGCAGAGACTGACACACCAGACGAGGAGAAGACGGAGTCACAGTCCGTCGAGAGCGACGAGGACGATTAGATGAGCAACATCGACTCTGAAAACTCCGCAGGGCTCGACCGCAGCACCGACACGCTCGGAGACGCGTTCTACCCGCTGTTTCAGTTGCTCTTCGACAAAGACGGCGAGTTCGTCTCGGACGTCGAAGAGAAACTTCAGCAGGCGCGGATGCCGAACACGGTCGAACTGTATCTCTCGCGGGCGCTCGCCGTGGGCGTTCTGGTCGGCATCACGCTGTGGATTCTCGGTATGGCGATTGGATACAGTGTCTTCGCACTCGGACTCGTCTCTTCGGAGTCGATAAGTCTCGGTATCCCCGTCGCAAGCGAATCCACTGCGGAACTGCTCCGGTCGCTCGTGATGCCAGCCGCTGTCGTCGTCTCCGGCATCGTCTTCGGGTCGATTGGATTCGCACTCGGATTTGGGACGCTCGTCGGGACGCCGTACTCGAAGGCGTCCGCCCGGAAACGGGAGATAAACATGCTCCTCTCTGACTCTATCTCGTTCATGTACGCCCTGTCCGTCGGGGGGCTGAACCAACTGGAGATTCTGGAAGCGATGGCACGCGCCGACGACACCTACGGCGAAGTCTCACGGGAGTTCCAGAGCATCGTCCAGGAGACGGAATACTTCGGAACCGACTACCGAAACGCTATCCGTCAGCAGGCGATTCTCACACCCTCTGCCGAACTCTCGCAGTTCCTCACGGACATGCTCTCCATCGTCAACTCCGGTGGTGACATGGAAGGGTTCCTGAAGGACAAGAAGGACAAGCACCTCCGGACGGCCAAACAACAGCAAGAACAGACGCTGGACACGATGGAACTGTTCGGCGAGATGTACATGACGCTCTCGCTGTTCCCGCTGTTGCTCATCATCATCCTCGTCATCATGAGCATGCTCGGACAAGCACAGCAGGAACTCCTCTACGCGACCATCTACGGTCTCATCCCGTTGGTCGGTGTCGGGTTCCTCGTCCTCATCTCGACCGTCAAGCAAGACGAGATTGGTGACGGCTACCTCTCACCATCGAACGGCAGTCAGCGCCTGCAGGGACAACAACAAGAGGGCCTCATCCACATGGGGCTCATCGAGTCGTACGTCGGTGAGTTCAGCCTGTTCTCGCGCATCAAAGACCGCGAAGGGACGTACAAAACGCAGGAGTTACTGCGACAACCGCACATCTTTTTCAAACAACATCCGCTGTACACGCTCGCTCTCTCCGTTCCCGCGTCGATCGTCGTCCTCGCGGTCGCGGTCA
Source organism: Haloferax marinisediminis (assembly GCF_009674585.1). Lineage (NCBI taxonomy): Archaea > Methanobacteriati > Methanobacteriota > Halobacteria > Halobacteriales > Haloferacaceae > Haloferax > Haloferax marinisediminis. The sequence goes on from NZ_WKJP01000001.1 coordinate 2,358,981, forward strand.
TCGGTGGCTCTGCACCCACGTCGTGGGACGGAATGATCTCTCAGCCAATCTGGGGCACGGTCATCTGGTTCTACGTCCCCGTCTACTTCGTCACCATCCCGCTCGCAGTCTTCCACGAGTGGAACGTCCACTCTCGGTCCGCCATCACCGGGAAACTCTCGGACAACCTTCGGAAACTGTCGAGTGCGAACGACACCGGGCAGACGCTCCTCGAATCGTTCAGAACCGTCGCAGACACCTCCTCGGGGAAACTCGCCGACGAGTTCGAGATAATGTACGCGAAGGTCAACTACGGGATGAGCCTCAGAGAGGCGCTCGTCGAGTTCAACAACACGTATCACATTCCACGCCTCGCCCGAACGGTGAAGCTCATCACGAAGGCACAGGAGGCGTCGAGTCAGATTACGGAGGTCCTGACGACGGCAGCGCAGTCCTCTGAGAACCAAGACGACATCGAACGAGAGCGCATCGCGCGGACTCGGATGCAGGTCGCGATTATCCTCATGACGTACGTGACGCTCCTCGCCGTCATGGCGATCCTGAAGACTCAGTTCCTCGACGTGATGGCCGGTCTCTCTTCGCAGGCGTCGGGGTCCGGTGGCGGCGTCTCCGGTGGCCCAAGCTTCGGCGGCGCCCTCGACCCGGACCTGATGTCGCTTCTGTTCTTCCACGGCGTCACCCTGCAGGCGGTGCTGTCTGGATTCATCAGTGGCTACATCCGTAACGCCGACCTCCTCGCGGGGGTCAAGTTCGTCGTCATCCTGCAGTCGCTCGCACTCGCGGTGTGGATGGTGGTTGGCTGATGCCACGTCGCGAGCGAACGTCGAACGACGGGCGCAGTCGAGCACAGACGACTATCGACTACGCCGTCGGTGTCGGTATCTTCCTGCTCGCAATCGCGTGGGTCGTCGGAACGGTCCCGCAAATCGTCCAGCCATTCGACGATGCACAGGACCAACCACTCGTCGCGAACCGTGCTGCAGACCGCCTCGCAGGCGGCGCGCTCTCACCCCCGGGAGAACAGACTGTCCTCGACTCAGAGTGCACCGTCGCCTTCTTCGAGAACTCCACACCACCCGCAGACTGCCAGTATGGCCCTCCTGGCCCGGTCGAAGACGTCGTGGGTGTCGATGATACGTACGACATGAACGTCACGCTCTTGCGAGACGGGTCGGTCGCGTCGCTCGATGGGGTGGCCGCGACGCGCGGCGAGCCAGTGCCGAACTCCGGACAGGTCGTCGCCGCCCGTCGCTCGGTGCTCGTCGACGGGAAGCTCCACCAACTGCTGGTGAGGGTCTGGTAACGATGGACCGTGGACAAGCACACGCGCTCGAGGCCTTCGTCGCCGCGACGGTCCTCCTCGCGAGTGTCACGTTTGCACTTCAGGTGACGGCCGTCACGCCGCTGACGGCGAGTACGTCGAGTCAGCATATCGAAAACCAGCAAGCGTCTGTCGCACAGGGCTTGCTCGATGCGGCCGCCGAGAACGGGTCGCTCAAGCGGACAGTCCTCCTCAAGAACATCAGTGTCACAGAAGGTGACAACTACATCTCCGGCGGACCACCGACCGTGTTCGGCCAGATGCTCAACGACACGTTCCGAGACCGAGGTATCGCGTTCAATGTGAACGTGTACTCGGTTCAGTCGAACCAGCAAGGGAAAGCCCTGAACCGAATCGGTCTCGTCCACATGGGCCAGCCGAGTGACCACGCAGCGTCCGCCTCTCGTCTGGTCACGCTCATGGACACCGACGTGCTCCACAAAGTGGACAGCGGGGAGGCGGTTCCGACGACGACCACGCTCGACGAGGCGTCGTCGTTCTACGTCGACGAGCGACAAGACGGAGACCCGGTGTGGTCTGTCCTAAAAATCGAGGTGGTCGTATGGCGGATGTGAGCCTTCCCTCACGGTTCGCTGACGAGGAGAGAGGGCAACTCTTCCTCATCACGGCGCTCGCAATCGCCGTCCTTCTCGTCGGTCTCGCGTTGATTCTCAACACGGCAATCTACACCGAGAACATCGCCACACGGACGACCGACACCCAACTGGACGATGCGACGAGTTCACAGCGCGCGGCAGTCGAAGCAAGCGGCGAGATATTGGACGCAGAGAACCGGAATGGAGGCGATGCGTCTACCATCGAAACTCAATTCGACGCCTCGATGTCGAACTGGAGTGAGTCGTCAGCGACGTTGGAAGCGAGTAACGGGTTCACAACGAGCGTCTCGCACACCGGAACATCTACCGAAGGGCTCCGAATCCATCAGGACGACCCAGCGCGGAACTTCACCAACGACGAAGACTTCGATGATTGGGAGCCAGTCCACAATGGACGTGTTCGCGGCATTTGGTTCAACATTTCCCGAGACAATCTCTCGACGGAAGAGTCCGACGCGTTCTACATGGAACTCGACGACGACGACGATACGCCGGGTGACAAGGCCACCGTCTCGATGCACACCGACGGGACGAACGTCATCGTCACCGTCGAAAACGACACTGTGACTCGTTCCTGTTCGGTCGAACCGACGAACGGCGACTCGCTCACCATCGATATCGGCAGCAGGACCGTCGGAACGAAGTACTGTTCCGCACTCGAACTCGCCCACGAGGAGGTCGAGGGCGACGTTCACCTCCGGTTCAAGAACGCCGACGAGGTGACTGGAACGTACGAACTGTATGCAACCGACGATGGCGGTGTCCTCAGTGACCTGTACGACGCTGTGAACTTCGCCACAGCCGGAAGCGGGAATTGGCCTGTCCAAGAACCGGCGCTCTACGACGTGAACGTAACGTTCACCTTCCAGTCCAGTGGCACGACTGTCGAGAAAGAGATTCGAATCGCACCGGGTGAACTCTAATGAATTCGCGCGCAGTCTCCACCACACTTGGCTTCGTACTGACCCTCTCTATCACCACCATCCTCATCTCGGGAATCATGGTGGCCGCGGGAGGCTTCGTCGCAGCAGAACACGAGCGTGTGACGGAGACCGAACTCGAAGTCGTCGGACAGCGACTCGCGGCGAACATCGAAGCTGCAGACCGCGTGGTTGCATCGTCCGGCGACGAAACAGTCAGCAACGTCGAGACTCGACTGGAGCTTCCCAATCGAGTCGCTGGCACGACCTACCGAATCAGTGTCGACAACTCGTCGAACCAACTCGTCTTGCAGTCGGTCGACCCCGAGGTGACAGTTCGAATCCCTGTCGAAACTGAGACCGAACTCAAAAACGGGTCCGTCGACGCCGGTGACGTCGCCGTCACATACGATGGAAAACTGGAGGTGACCAATGGTTGACCGCCGTGCCGTGAGCGACACACTCGGCTTCATCTTCGTGTTCTCACTCGTTCTCTCGACGGTTGGTGTCGTCACAGCAGTCGGGATGGACGGCCTGCAAGACACCCGTAACGTCGAACGCATCAACAACGCCGAGCGCGCCTTCGACATCCTCGACGACAACATGGAAGACATCGCGGTTCGCGGTGCACCGAGTCGAGCGACTGAAATCAAACTGGCCGACTCGGCAATCTCGTTCGACGACTCCGTACAGATGACCGTCGAATGGGAGAACGGGGGGACAGTAGACAACGCGACGATACGTACACAACCCCTCGTCTACACCTCGGACACCTCGGACGAGCGCCTCGTGTACGCCTTCGGAACGGTGTTCAGGGGCACCGACGAGGCGATGACCGTCGTTCGTCATCCTGCATTCGTCCTCTCGGAGGACGCCATCGTGGTCTCGGCGACTTCGGCCAGAAAGTCGAGGTCTAGTGTTAGTTCGGTCGGCGGGTCGGGAACGTATCTCGTCCGCGCAGAAGTCGCCGACACTGGAGCGAAGTACCGCGGAATCGCGTCTCGAAGTGGCGGCCCATACAATGTGACAGTCAACGTCACCTCGCCTCGCCCACAACTCTGGAAGACCGAACTCCAGTCCTACGAGGATGTGACGTGCCCGTTCGTCAACGATACGATGGTGTCGTGTGAACTCACGAACGTCAATTCTGTCCGTGTCGTGGAAAAACAGGTAGACGTCTCGTTGGTCGACTGACGACGTTACCGAACGCGAACGCGGACGCGATTTTCTGTGATGTGGAGGAAGGTGATGTACCGGCCACCGTCCGCCTGTTCGTAGTCGAGATTCCCCGTCGATGCTTGTTCGTTGACGCGCTCACTACCGCCAGGTCCGTCGGTGACGGTGAGTTTGAAGCTCGGAGACATCAGCGCCATGTAGTGGTTGGTGAGGTTGTAGAGCGTCTCCTCGTCACCGCGGTTGTACGTCGTGTTGGGGTACGACTCGTGCTGGTCGAACGTCACCGACGGCTGAGTCGTGCCATCACCGATGTCGTCGCCGAAGTACCACTTGTTCTTGTTCCCCGTCTTGGTGATGTTGCCGTATTCGAGCTTCGTCGCGTTGCTCGTCAAGTTCAGCGTGATCGTCGCAGGGTCGGTTCCACAGTCGACCTGGATGGGTGAATCCGGGTCCGTGGGGTCGATGCCAGATTTCTGCCATCCCTCGTAGACGCCCGACTCGTTCGAGTAGTAGATGCTGATGTCGATGTCGTCGTCGAACCCGCTCGTGCACTGGCTCTCCGAGTACACGTGGAACTCTACGTCCTGTTTCGGACCGTCGTGGTACATCGACCAGTGCATGTTCTGGAAGTTGCCGTCGGCCGTCAGGTTCAGTGTGTACGACGACACGTTGTGGTCGGGCGACATTCCTCGAACCTCGACCGAACTCCCTTCGTTCGGCATTCTGAAGGCGCCGACGACGCCTCCGATCGCCTCCAACTCCACGCTGACCGACTGCTCCGTGTGGTTGAGCGACATGTCTCCCTCCGTGCGGTCTTCGAAGAACTGCGCCCAGCCACGGTAGTGAGGACTGTAAATCGTTACTTCGACGGTCCCGTTTTCGACTGGGTTGTCGTATGTCCCGCCGGTGAGACTGTAGGTCGAACTCTCGTTCGGGTAGACGCGACGAGCCTGTTCTTCTTCGATGATATCGACGGTGGGGCTGGTTCCCGAACTCCCTTCACCGGTCACCTGAATCACTGGCAGTGTGAGCGTCTTGTCTCGGTAGTGGAACTCCGGTGGCGACACCATCGACGTGCCGTTGTCTTGTGTCCGCCAGACTCCGCCGCCTTCGTAGGCAATCGTCACGTCACCGGTCCGGTATTCGACGCTTCCGAGGGTCTCGTTGTACAGTTCTTGCGAGCTTCCGTTCCCGTCGTAATCCTTGTGCGTGACGACGACACGAGTCGTGTCGTCTCGGACGGTGTACTGCCCACTCTGTGACCCGCTGAGTTCGACCGACTGCGACTGAGAGTCACCGAGTGCGGTGATTGCCACTTTCGAGTCGAACAACGTCATCGAGTGTTCTGCTCGTGCGGCGTTAGAGGCTTGTTTCGTGTCGTCGAGTGCGGCCCCACCGAGCGTCACGATGCTCGTCACGCCGAGGACGGTAATCCCGAGGAGAAGTACGACAGCAAGTGGAGATGCTTGTCCCGACCGGTCACGGACGACGCGATAGAGCCAGGGGACGCGAGGGCGGCCGCTCATTACGTAGTCTCACAACGTCCGGCACCAAAACCTCATTGGCTACGTGACAGTCTGCTATCTAGATGTGTCGGAAATGTCGACAATCGTTCTTACTCCACAAACAACGTCGAATCCGTGGACAGAGAGTCCTTCACCAGCAGTATCGAGCGAAGTTGATGGGCTTGTCACACTCACCAGAAGTCCAGAGAGATATTGTGAGGACCCGCCGGGACTGAGCAAACCGTAGGTTTGCGAAGGTCGTAAACGTAGTTCACGGGATTTGAACCCGGAGAAAGACGTGCTCGCTCGTTCCTCGCTGTGCGCGACTTTCAGGGCTTCAAATCCACGCGCTCGCAACAGCGAGCGCTCGGCTCGTCAATTTCTTCACTTCGTTCAGAAATGGACTCGCCGGGATTTGAACCCGGGGCCTCTCCCATGCCAAGGGAGTGATCTACCCCTGATCTACGAGCCCTCGAACGCATTCTTCCATTCCTCGGTCGAATAAATAAGGGCTTCGAATCGTCGGACTGCTACGGGTCCGAGGCGTGGCACCGTCGTCCAAACCCACTGGTCGAATCACTCTTCGTCGCCCGACCGATTCGGGTCTGCGAAGACGACGAGCGTCCCGCCATCTGTCACCCTGCGCTCGACGTCGCCTGTCGCAACGAGACCGTCGAGGACGCGTCCTGCACGCGCCGGCGACCAGTCGAGTTCCTCCTCCAGTACGTCTTCGAATATCCGACCGTTGTTCTTGTGTAGCAGCGAGATAACACGCTCAGAATCCGACTGAGACGGTTCGGTGGCAGCAGTGGTCGTCGAAGCAGTTTCCGTCTTCGACTCGGACTTGTTTCGTCCGCGGAGGATGCCTGCGGCGACGAAGCCGACGGCAAAGACAGCAAGCGCCCCTAGCAACAGGAGCGTCTGGTTGTTCGATTCGCCATCGCCTGCACCACCGTCGCCGCCTTCACCACCACCGGGGGCGTCTGTCGCTGGCGGCGCTTCCGTTGGTGCGTCCGTTTCAGGAGGCGCTTCAGTCGGTTGCTCCGTCGGTTCAGGCGTCTCTTCGACTGGGGGTTCAGTCACCTGCTCGTCAGTGGTTCCATTGGCTCCGTCTCCCGGATCGGTTCCAACACCAGCACATCCTGCAGTCACCACCACGAGCGCGAGCGCGATGGCCATCAAGACGAGGCGCATGCGTCGTTGGCCCTCTTTTCGAACCAGCATAGCAGTATCTATACGTCAACTAACACGATAGCTATTGTCCGTGGAGACGTTCCTCTGCGTTGGTCTGTACTGGTGCCAAGAACACCCGGCTACGAGTCGAATCGGTGCGTATCGAGGCAAACCGGGACAGCGTGAGCCTCGGTACGTTCTCTCGATGTGACCCGTCAGAAAGATTGATTATTTGACAACTACTTTCCCCGTTGGCGTCGTTGTCTCCAGCATGGTTCGAGCACGAGACGAACTGATGAAAGCGAGCGAGAGCATGAAGCGGGCCCTCGACGAAGCACAGGAAGACGTGAGCAAGGGCGTCGGCGACGCGTCCGACCGAGTCTCTCGCCTCGTCGAAGACGCGAAAGAAGACACGAAGGAGGCGACGGAGCATCTGCACACAGATATCGACCGCCTGATTTCGGACCTCGACAGCCTCATCGACGAGACCACAGACGAGACGCGAAAGTACCTCGAAGAGACACGGAACCGTCTCTACAACGCCCGTGATGCGCTGGCCGGGAAGTCCACAGACCCAACTGGCGGAGAGGAAGCAGAAACCTGAGCGACATCCCCTGTCGTCCAACTATTTTGACCTGACTCGACGGTTGCTGTGATAGTCTGGGACCTCAGCGGGTAGCGACAATTATGCTTCTCACTGACGTCTCTCTTGCATGAGTCTCCCCGAGACGCCGCCAGACCCTCCGTCTGTCTACGACGGCCACGACGTCGACGAGTATCACACCGACGCAGAACGGAGAGCAGAGATACAGACCTTCTTCGAACTGGAGAATGCGTGGGGAGAGGCCTACGAACAGTGGTTGGAAGAGACGCTTCTGACGGAGCAAGAGTACGAGACTGCCCTCGAGTTAGGACTGTTCGATAAACTCGACTTCTACTGGGACACCGGTGCTGGAAACGTCGAATACGAGATTCCACCCATCGTCGACGGAGGGTACGACCTCCCATTGGACACCGCGTCGGATATCGAAGAAGAACTCGACGAGTTCGCGCAAATCGTCGCCGACACACTGACTGAGTACTACCTCGACTGGGGGCCAACTGACGACCCCGATTCGGAATACCACCAGCTCTTCGGCGACCAGTACAACGCGGCCGACGACGTGCTGACTGACGACCAAGAAGGAAGAGAAAACGCCTGAGCCGAGTTCGTTCGTCGAAGCTACGAAGTTGATGCACTGTCGCTGTGTCTCGTTCGGTACTCGTCGGGAACGCAGTCGGGTCGAGCGGCGAACCGATTCTGTTTTTCATCGGTGCGAAAACTGGTGTGTTATGCCAAGTGATGACGACGATGCACCACTCGTTCCCATCGTGTGTGAGGAGTGCGAAACCACGTCGCGAATCCCACTCTCAGAGGTCCCAGACAAGATTCGAAAGCACAACGACCAGTTACACGACGGTGAGGATATCGCGCAGGTCGACCCAGAAATCGTCCGCCACGTGACCGACCTCGCGGCCGAAGACATCGTCGTCTCCGACGACGGCACGTAACCGTCGGCTTGTATACTGCGTTCGTTAGCTCCTGTCTGGCGACCCTACGAACGAGACGGCGATGGATGAAGCGTATCGGATATCCAGCTCAGTAGAACGACGCCGAGTTCCAGTTGGTTAGCGCGAGGCTCACACCTGTTCAGTTCCCGTGGAGTCGAGCGCTTCCCCACAATGTGGACACCGAGTTTGCGAGTGCCCGAGTTTCGAGTGTATCGACTCCGTCCCCGCATCGTCCGCCTCGTTCGACGCTTGTCGTTCGCGTGCTCGCTCGTCCATGAATCCCGCCGCCAGAATACTCGATGGGAGTGCGAAGAAGGCCACGCCACCGAACGTGGTTATCGCGCCGAGGAGACGGCCCAGTGGCGTCCCCGGAACGACGTCGCCGTAGCCGACGGTGGTGAGCGTCACGATTGCCCACCAAAGTGCGGCGGGAATCGACGAGAATGCCTCCGGTTGCGCCCCTCTCTCGACGAAGAACATGAGCGTCGACGCGAGGAGGGCAATCGTTCCAGACCCGATGAACGCAATCGAGAGGTCGTCACGCTGGGCAACCAGCACCCGTCTGAAACGGATTCGTGAGCGCTGTAATCGCGGCAAGTTGAACATGCGAGCCAACCAGAGGACACGGACCCACCCAATCGACCCGGGGACGAACAGGACACCGAACCAGTAGCCCACGATTACCACGAGGTCGAGGAGAACGAAAGGACGACGAACGAACCGAAGTCGTCCCGTTGAGCCTCGACTTCCAGTTTTGACTGGGACTGCCCACAGACGGATGACAAACAGGATTGTAAAGAGAAGAACAGACACGTGACCGAACCAGTCGAACCACACGGAAAACGCACTGTAGAGGGGTTCGACACTCCCGAACACGACCGCGACCACGTTCAGCGAGGCGAGTACGAGCGCGGCGTTTTCGAGGCGTTGTGCCCTGCGATTTCTCATCTCGGGGTCGACTAGTCTCCACGCGCGGCGTTTCGTCGAACTACTCATGTGTGATATATCAACGTAGACACGTATATCGCCGCTGCCGATTCGGGTCGGCCCCACTTCGATTCGCCTCGATTCTGTACGTGCCTCTCTGACAGCCACGAATATTGTGTCGCGTGTTGTCATCTATCCATTGCATATCGTTACCGAGAGGAGAGTCAACACACGTCAAATGTTTTCACTCCCGGGTGAACAGTGTACGTAATGTCACTCGACGCACCTGACCTCGCACCACTGTTCGACCCAGACACCGTCGCTGTCGTCGGTGCGAGTCCAGACTCGTTCTACGCCGGCAACCTCATCGACCACTTGCTCGCGTATGGGTTCGAGGGAACGCTCTACCCCGTCAACCCAAAGCGCGACGAGGTGTGGGGGCGCACCTGCTACGACGACATCGACGACGTCCCCGAGACGGTCGACCTCGTCGTCGTTAGCGTCCCCCGTGAGTACGTGGTCGACGTGGTTCGTGCTGCTGGCGAACGTGGTGTCCCCGTCGCGCTCGTCGTCGCCGCTGGCTTCTCGGAGGCAGACGACCGGGGTGTAGAGTTGGAAGCCGACCTCGCGAGGGCGGCCGACGAAGCGGGCATCCACGTCGTCGGGCCGAACTGCATCGGTGTCATGTCTGCGCGCGGCGCGACGTTGACGGCGACGTGTTCGCGTGAACCCCGCCCTGGCTCGATCGGACTCGTCAGCCAATCGGGTGCGCTCGCGTTCACCACGTTCTTCGAGCGGGCCGCTGACGCTGACGTCCACTTCAGCCACATCGTCTCGACCGGTAACGAGGCCGACCTCACCACGAGTGACTACGTTTCGTACTTGGCCGCCCAAGAGACGGTCGACGTCATCTGCGCGTACGTCGAGGGGGTGGCCGACCCCGAACGGTTCATGCGCGTCGCGGAAGCCGCAACTCGTGCGGGGACGCCTGTTCTCACGGTGAAAATCGGACAGAGCGACGTTGCTGAGGCGGCTACCCTCTCACACACCGGATCTATGACTGGAGACGACGACGCCTGGGAGGCCGTGTTCAGACAGACTGGCGTCCAGCGTGTCGCAGACATTCCCGACCTCCTCTCGCAGGCGAGTGCCCACGCAGCGTACGACGCCCCCGACGGGAACCGCGTCGCAATCGCGTCTACCAGTGGCGGACTCGCGAGTCTCCTCGCGGACTTGGCCGACGAACGAGGTCTTTCGCTCCCAGACCTGACCGGCGAGACCGAACAGACGCTCCTCGACATGGACGAGTTACTCACCTTCGGCGAGTTCCACAACCCGGCAGACATCCGTGGGTATGGTGCGGAAGTTCTCTCCGAAATCGCCGACACGCTCTTCGCAGACGACACGTTCGACGCGTACGTGTTCGCAATCGGTCTGTCCGCCGTCGACGAGCGCGCTGCTCGCGTCGCCGCTGACCTCGAAGCAATCGTCGAGCGGGCCGACGACCCGGTAGTTGTCCTCTGGACTGGTCGAAAAGTCCCCGACGACCCCGCCGAGACACCACCGCACGAACGCCTCAGAGAGTCGGTCCCAGTGTACGAAGACCCCGCTCGATGTCTAGACGCCGTCGCATCGCTTGTCGACGCAGCGGCTGACCACGACCGACTCGCCTCACGCCCGACGCGTGCAGAACTCGCCGACCAACTCGACACAGCGACGGTCGACCTGCCCACAGACCGCGTCCTCACGTGGGAAGAAAGTGAGCGTCTGCTCGCTGCGTTCGACGTCCCCGTCGTCGACACTCGATTGGCGACAACGGCCGAGGAGGCCGCGGCCGCCGCGAGAGACCTCGGCTTCCCGGTCGTCCTCAAGGTCGACTCGCCGGCACTCCCTCACCGAACGGATATCGGCGCCGTCCACGTCGGTGTCGACTCCGCCGAAGCGGCCCGCGAGTCGTTCGACGCGATCATGAGTGCCGCACGGGAGAACGCTTCCGACGAGGAAATCGAAGGCGTCCTCGTCCAACCGATGGTCGACAACGGCGTCGAGGCCATCGTCGGCGTGTCGTCAGACGAGGTGTTTGGCCCCCTCGTGACCGTCGGCCCAGGTGGGGTGCTCGTCGAGGTGCTGGACGACGGCGCAGTGCTAGTGCCTCCGTTCTCACGGGCCGACGCGCGAGAAGCAATAGAAACGACGGCACTGTCTGACATGCTCGAGAATCGCCGTGGGAGTCCCGCGCTCTCGGTCGACGAACTGGTCGACGTAGTGGTCGCAGTCGGCGACCTGGCCGCCTCGGCCGACGTCGCAGAACTCGACCTCAATCCGGTGCTCGTCACGGCAGACGGGCCAGTCGCTGTCGACGCGCTCGTCCAGACGCGTGAGTGAGAACCAGTGAAAAAGAACCGTCGAACGAGTGTTTCCGCCTACTCGGGCGCGCGTTCGAGCAACCGTCGGTAGCGGTCGACGGTCGCCGTATCGAGGAAGACACTCTCGACTTCGAGCGAGTCACGCTCGGAGGCGTCGAACGACTCGACTAGTCGTCTCGCCTGTGTAACCTCGTCTGGCGGCGGCGTGAACGCCTCGTTTATCACACTGACTTGTGCCGGGTGAATCGCTGTCATCCCGACGAAACCAGTCTCACGAGCACGCTCGGCGACCCGTCGGAGTCCAGCCTCGTCACCGATGTCGAGGTGGACGGAAGCAACTGGGTCGACACCACCCATCGCGGCGTATTCGACCGTGAGCAGTTCGAGTCGTTTTCGAATGCGGTCCGGTGTCCCCGGAGACCCAACGGCCTTACAGTAGTCTGCGAAGCCAAACCCGAGGCTCTCGACGCCCGTCTCCCGACATGCTGCTGCGATGTCGGTGCCGGCGTGCATTCCTGTTGGTGTCTCTACGGTCGCGCGGAGGCGTGGTGGGTCGTCGGTGAGCGCCGTCAGTTCCCGCCACGTCTCGCGGATGTCGCGACCGGAGTCGACCATCGGGAGTGCGACTGCGTCGGCACCCGCCTCGACAGCGGTTTCGAGGTCGGACGCGAAGTCCTCTGTCCCCCACCCGTTGACTCGAACGGCCACCTCACGGTTCACGTCGAGGTTGGGGACGTGCTCTCGTAGATTCTCGCGGGCTGTCTCTCGCCGTGAGGGGTGGACCGCATCTTCGAGGTCGAAGATGAACGCGTCTGCGTCGGTCCCGACTGCCTTCTGGAGCATCTCGGCGTCGTCTGCTGGCGTGAACAGCGCAGACCGTCGTGGGCGGGCGGTGTGTGTCGTGTCGTTGCTCATGTCGATAGCCCCGTCATTCGTACTTCGCGAGTAGTTCGTGTTCGATTCGCTCGACTGGGTGGTGACACGCAGCCTCGTGGTCGCCGTCCTGATAGGTTGTTCGCTCAGGTTCGACACTCCAGCACTCCTCAGTCGCTTTCGGACAGCGTGGCGCGAAGTTACACCCTTCCGGGAGGTTCACTGGATTCGGCGGTTCCCCTGGGAGGAGCACTCGCCGGCGCTCTTCTGTCGGGTCAGCGTTCGGCGACGCCGACAACAGCGATGCCGCGTACGGGTGTTTCGGATTCTGGACGAGTTCACGAGTCTCCCCGAGTTCGACGATACGCCCCAGATACATCACGGCCAGTCGGTCGCTAATCTGTGAGAGGCTCGCCAGGTCGTGGGAGATGTAGACGATACCGATGTCGCGTTCGTCCGCCATCTGTCGCAGGATGTTGAGGATACTGGCCTTCAGTGAGACGTCGAGCATCGACGCCGGTTCGTCACAGATGAGCAGTTCGGGGTCGAGGACCAACGCTCGCGCGATTGCAACCCGCTGGCGCTCTCCGCCCGACAACTGGTGTGGGTAGTCGTCGAGGTACTTGTGTGGTGGATTTAGTCCGACATCAGAGACCGTCTCGCGGACTTTCTCCTCGATGGTGTCGCGGTCGTAGCCATGAATCTTCAGTGGTTCTGCCACCGCCGCTCGGACGGTCTGACGTGGATTCAGTGAGTCGAACGGGTCCTGGAAGATGAACTGCACCTTCGACCGGAACTCCTTCGACCCACCGTCGAGATATTCGTCGACGGTCGTCCCGCGGAAACTGATAGTGCCGTCGGTCCGGGGTTGCAGCACGGAGATAACTTCTCCGAGTGTGGACTTCCCGCACCCGGACTCGCCGGCGATACCGACGATTTCGTTCTCGCGGACGTCGAGGTCGACCTCGTTGACTGCCTTGACGTAGTTGGGTTCGTTACCACGAAGTTGGTCGATGATGCCTTGGGTCTGCGTGAACCACTTCGAGAGGTCGTCCGTCTCCAGAACGGTGTCCCCCACGTCGCCACTCTCTCCGCGCTCTGCAAATTCGAGCCCCCACGTCTCCGGTTCGGTCGCTTCTGTGCGGAGGTGCTCGACACGGTCAGTGTGGTAACACGCAGACCGCTGGTTCTCGACGGTCTGTATCTCTGGGTGGCCATCCTCGCACGCCTCGGTGGCGAACGGACAGCGGTTCCGGAAGACACAGCCGGTGGGCTCTTCCGTGAGGTCGGGAAGTGACCCCGGGATGGAGATGGCTTGACTGTCGAAGTCGTCGATATCCGGGAACGAGTTCTTCAGCCCCATCGTGTAGGGGTTCGTCGGGTTCTTCAGGACGTGTCGGGTCTCCCCTTGCTCCATCACCTTTCCGCCGTACAGCACGGAGACGTCGTCACAGGTTTCCGCCACGACGCCGATGTCGTGGGTAATCAACAGCAACGAACTGTCGATTTCTTCTTGAATCTCCATCAGTTTGTGGATGATCTTGTCCTGGACGATGACGTCGAGTCCCGTCGTGGGTTCGTCGGCGATGATGAGGTCCGGGTCGAGGGCGAGTGCCATCGCAATCGTGACTCGCTGACGCATCCCCCCCGAGAACTGGTGGGGATAGTCCGTCGTCCGAGCGGGGTCGAGGCCGACGATTTCGAACACCTCGTCCACCCGTGCTTGCGCTTCTGCCTTCGAGACGTCACGATGCGTCGTGATGGACTGTCGAATCTGCTTCCCGACAGTCATGACGGGGTCGAGCGAGTCCATCGCGCTCTGGGGGATGTACGAAATCTGTTGCCAGCGGACGTCTCGCCACTCCTTTTCGGAGAGGTCGAGGAGATTCTGGCCATCGAACCGCACCGTTCCAGACTCGATTCGTGCGTTGTCGTCGAGCAGTCCGAGAATCGAGTGAGCGATGGTCGACTTTCCACACCCGGACTCGCCGACGAGTCCGTAGTTGTCGCCGCCGTCGACCGAGAAGGAGACGCCGTTGACCGCGTGGACGTCTTCCTTGGCTGTCTTGTACCTGATTCGTAGATCTTCAACTTCGAGTAGACTCATTCTTCACTCCGTAGTTCGGGGTTGACGACTTCCTCGAAGGCGCGACCGACGAGGAACACCGAGGTAGTCACTGCTGCGATACCGATGGCCGGTGGGAGTACCCACCACCACGCTTCGCGCATCCCGCCGGATTCGAACACCTGCTGGAGCATCCGGCCCCAGGATGTCGCTGTCGGGTCGCCAAAGCCGAGGAACGCGAGCGACGCCTGACCTGCAATCGCCCACGAGACGGCGTAGGCGGTGTACAGGAACCCGACGCCGATGACGTTCGGCGCGACGTGTAAGAACATGGTTCGTAAGTGACCCGAACCTGCGGAACGTGCGGACTTCACGAACGTACGCTCCCGGACGGTCATCACCTCCGAGCGGATGACCCGTGCAGGCATCTTCCAGAAGAACGCCACGATTACTGCGGTGATGAGGAAGATGTTCGGTTGGACGAACGTCAGCACGAGCAGCGCCATCGGCAGGAACGGGAGCGCGAACGTCAGGTCGGTCATGCGCATCAGCACCTCGTCGACCCGACCGCCGAAGTAGCCACTCGTCAAGCCGACGAGGAACCCGACCACCCCTGTGCCAACTCCGCCGAAGAAGCCGACGATGAACGTCGGGCGGGCGCCCGCGAGGAACTGGCTCAACACGTCCTTACCGAACGTCGTCGTGCCGAGCAGTGCCACGCTGTTGGGCGGGGCGGTTCGCATCATTCCCCCGTCTTCCGTTTGGACTGTGTCCTCGATGGGTTCGTATGGGGCGAGCGCCGGGCCGAACAACCCGAGGAAGAGGAACGCGAGAAGGACGACGACACCGACTTTCGCTGCGTCGTCTTTGAGCACGACTGCCATGACGTTCTTCGCCCGCGTGAGGTTCTCCGAGATACGGTCTTTCACCACACTCCGGTCGACCGAAACGGACGACAGCGAGAGGATCGACATCAGACGTCACCTCCTTCGACCGTCGGGTCGACCTTCGCGTACATCACGTCCGCGAGGAGGTTCATCACGATGACCGCGAAGGCCATGATGAAGATGGCTGCCTGAACCGTCGGGTAGTCTTTCTGATTGATTGCCAAGACGAGTGCACGGCCGATACCCGGCCACGCGAACACAACTTCGAGAGTGATGACTCCTTGGAACATCATGCCCAGCCGGAGCGCGAAGTAGGTCAACAACGGGAGCATCGAGTTTCGACCGGCTCGAGCGAGTTGTTCCATCTCTGAGAGCCCTTTCGCGCGGTGGAGCGTGAGAAATGCAGACCCCTTCCGCTCGACGACCGAGTTGCGTGCGAGCATCAGGAAGTCACCACTGTAGTACAGCACCGTCGCGAGGAACGGCAAGAAGTAGTGCATCGCGAAGTCCGGATGGAGATACGTCTCGACGAACCCCTCGGGGTTCGCAACTGGGCTTCGCATCCCGAACGCGGGGAGGAGGTCGAGTTGGTACGAGAAGATGATGAGAAAGAAGATTCCCGTGACGAACACCGGCGTCGACCGAAAGAACGTCGTGACGACGATGCTCGACTGCTCGAACCACGACCCGCGGTTCCACCCTGCGTACGAGCCGAGGGCGGAACTAACGATGGCCGTCACGACCAACGCTGGCACGAGGAGAATCATCGTGTTGAGCAGTCGCGGGAAGATAATCTCGCTCACCGGGCGACTCTGCGCGATAGAGAACCCGAAGTTGAGTGTCAAGAGACTCTGGACGTACTTGATGTACTGGACGTAGACTGGTTCGTCGAGCCCGTACTGGACTCGCAGCGCCTCCACCTGCTCTTGTGTGAGACCTCCAGAGGCGATGAGCGAACTGAACGGGTCGCCCGGAAGGAGCCGCAACGTGAGGAAGATGATCGAGACGGAGACGAGCGTCAATACTAACGAGATGGCAATTCGTTTGACGAGGAAGCGTCTGAAACTCATGGAATAGTGAAAGTGGGGTGTCCTCTGTTGATTCAGGAGAAGTCAGGCTGGTCTAGGTCAGACCGGTCGGCGTGCCCGTCTTCTACCCGTTCGGCGAACGCCTCCCACGCGTCGCCCGTTGGTGCGACGAGCGTGTCACCGTCGAAGGTGTAACCCGCCTGTTCGAGCATCTGCTTACCCTTCTCAGGGTTGTACTCGTACGTTGGGATGTCGCTGGTGTAGAACGGTGCCATCATGTCGGAGATGAGGTTCTGCCCCTCGATGGGCGTCCCACGACCGCCGAGGACACCCTCGACGAAGCCCTCTTTGTCGACAGAGTGGCTCAGCGCCTTCCGGAACACCTTGTCCCGGATGAGCGGGTTGATGTGGTTGGTGTGGACGTCGAGCGGTGCGTAGTTCTTCGACACCTGCTTTTCGACACCGTCCGCCGAGGCAGCACGGTCTGCCTGCGAGTTCGACAGCGTCGTCCCGATCGCGTCGATGTCGCCACTCTGCATGGCACCGATGAGCGCGTCGACGTTACCGACGTTGGCCCAGACGATACCGTCGATGCCGTCACCGGGGGTGAAGAACTCGCCGAGGTACTCCTCGCGGGTATCTTCGTCCCACATCCAGTGGTCGGGGTTCTTCTCGACTGCGAAGCGGGTGCCCTGCTCCCAACTCGAGAACTGGAACGGCCCCGTACCGACCGGGTTATCGGGGTTGTGCTGTGCGGGGTTGTCGACGTCCTCCCACTTGTGCTTCGGCAGGATGACGCTGCGAACCATCCGCTGGGTCAAGAAGGCCGCGTCGGGACGCTTGAGGTTGAACCGGACACGACCGCCGCCGCTCTCTGAGACGACTTCGACACTCTCGATGGGTTCGTAGAACGGACCCATCTCGGGGGAGTTGTACTCTTTGAACAGTTCGACGCTGAACTTCACGTCCTCGGGGCCGAACGGCTCGCCGTCGTGCCACTGGACACCCTCGCGGAGGTCGACCTCGACCGTCGTTTCGTCGACGACGTCGGCGTTGACCGCCAGCGCCGGCACGATTTCCAACTGGGGCGAGGCGTCGAAGAGACCGTCGTAGAGGTTCGTGAGACGCTTCGCCTCTGGACCGCCGCCCGCCCAAGCGATGTTGAGGCCACCCATCGACGCAAGCACGCCTTTGACCCACGTGCTCGAATCGCCGGTTGGCTGAAGGTTCACTTGAGTCCAGATGAACGAGTCACGGTTGGTACCGTTACCGGGCATGGGGACGTACCCGTCCCAGTCGGCGGTGTTCCCCGCCATGATGACGTCCGTGAAGGCGATGGACTGGATGTAGGCGTCCTCGCTCGCCTTTCGCTGAATCTCTTGACAGAGTTCGACGCGGCGCTCTTTGTCCTGAATCTCGGTCGACTGCTCTTCGAGCAGTTCCGTGATTTCGGGGTTGTTGTAGTTGTAGTAGTTGCCGCCCGTCCGTGGGTGCATCCGCATCAAGAACGGGTTCGGGTCGAGACCACGCTGTGGGTCCGGCCCGTGAGTGTTCATCGACACTGAGACTGTGTGACCTGTGTCGGCTGCCCAGTACTCGTCGTACATGACGTTCGTCGGGACGTCGTCGAGTTCGACCGGCGCACCGATGTCTTCGAACGCGCGTTTAATCATCAGCGCGTGCTCCCGCATCCACGGTTCTTCGTCGGATGCAAAGTTGACCGTGATAGCTGGGACAGGTGCTCCCTCGGTCACCGTGTACTCGAAGGGGATGTTGTCGTTGTTCTTCGTCTCGAGAGGCCACTCGCCACGGAACATCGTCTCGACGCTCCGGCCATCGCCACCACTGCTTCCGCCACCGCTTCCGCTGTCGCCGCTTCCGCTGTCGTCACTTCCACCGCCACCGTCGCCGCCGCTTTGTCCACCACATCCAGCGAGGCCACTGGCACCAAGTGCTGCAGTCGTTACCAACATTCGTCGGCGGGTCAATCCTGAATCCTGCGAAGGATTATCATTAGACATGTTGTGTGGTGCCACAATTCATTAATCCTATATAAATATTGGTAATGATTAGACATAAACAATCGAGGTCATTAACAGTATACAGTATTAGATTTATTATATCATATATTGCAATCTAACTGCTGTCTACTGATTCATTCCCGTAGCGAACGAGTACTCTGACTTCGAGACTGACACCAGCCATCGTCGCGCACCGCACAGCCCTTCTCGACTCAGAAGTTGTCGATATATCTATAAATATTAGACAGGTGACAATTCAGTCACGACAGTGTTCGCTCGGCGGCCTCCGGACGGAGGCATGCCTCAAGGGGTTGTGGTGACAGAGGTTGCTGGACTCGCCGGGACTGAGCAAACCGAAGGTTTGCGAAGGTCGGCGAGTCCACGAACGACTGACGGAGCGTAGCGACGGAAGAAAGTGAGTGGACTCGCCGGGATTTGAACCCGGGGCCTCTCCCATGCCAAGGGAGTGATCTACCCCTGATCTACGAGCCCTCAACACTTCGTAGCCGCCACCCATTTAGAAGCCCTTCGATTCCGAAGCGCCACGAGTCGAAACGGTTTAACCCGACGCGCGTAGAGCAACCAACGGGAATCCAGCACGGCCGCAAATCTGACGCGCCCGCATGAGCGGGCTTGGGATTGCGGTAGTGCCCCGGTAGTCGCCAATGCGACTACGGGGTACTCGTTTCTGCGGTCAGTGCGGTTCCAACCCGCAACAATGGCACGAATGCACACCCGCCGCCGTGGCTCGTCCGGTTCGGACAAGCCCGTGGCAGACGAAGCACCGGAGTGGAGTGACGTCGACGCAGAAGACATCGAAGCACGCGTCGTCGAACTTGCCGAACAGGGCAACGACCCAAGCCAGATTGGCCTGGCCCTGCGCGACGAAGGCGTCAAGGGCGTCCCGGTTCCGGACGTCAAACTCGCCACCGGCAAGAAAGTCACCACCATCCTCGAAGAGAACGACGCGTCCCCGGACCTTCCCGAGGACCTCCGTAACCTGATGGAACGCGCAGTTCGCCTCCGCGACCACATGGAGGAGAACCGACAGGACAAGTCCAACCGTCGCGCACTCCAGAACACGGAGTCGAAGATTCGCCGTCTCGTGTCCTACTACAAGGGCAACAAGCTCGACGACGACTTCAAGTACACCTACGACGTCGCCGTCGAACTCCTCGAGAAGTAACTAGATGTCTATGAGCCCCGCCGAACAGACTCCCGCTGCCGAGGACGCCGCGATGCTTCGCGAGGCGACGTTCGTTCGCCTTCGCGTTCACACGAGCGGTGCCGCCGTCGCCGCAGCGGGCGTCATCGGGCGGGCGCTCGAGACACTCGACGTTCCCTTCCGTATCCGAGCGACCGAAGCTCCCGACACTGTCGCAAACGACGACGTTGCGGCCGTCGTGGGGCTCTCGGACGCCGATGCCGACCTCGAACTCGACCCACGCGATGGCGTCGCTATCGTCCGCGAACTCGGTGTCGACCCCGACCCGGTGGTCGCACTGGCTGGCCTCCACGCCGCCGGTGTCTCGCCGGAGGACGACACCGCACTCGTAGACGCCGCGACCGACGCGGGTGTCGAGTCCCGACCCGGTGTGGCTGTTCCAACAGCAGACCTCGCCGACGGACTCGCACACTCGACGCTCGTCCACGCGCCGTTTTCGGCCGACAAAGAGCGCACACAGGCGGCACTCGCCGAACTGTCGCTCCCGGCCGAACTCGACGTGGACGCACACAGGCGCGTCGCCTCACTCGTCGCACTCGAAGCGACGGGTGGTGAAGCGACACCGCGGTCGACGACCGCGGTCGAACGCGTCTTGCATCCGGAGGCAACCCCGAATGGACTGTTTGCGACCGTCGGCGGACTCGCCGACGTGCTCGATGCAACTGTTCGGGAGGTCCCCGGTCTCGCCGTCGCACTGGCACTGGGTCACGACGCTCGTGACGCGGCGCTCGACGCGTGGCGAGACCACGCGAACGCGACACACGCAGCGCTCCGCGAGGCGACCACAGGACGCTACGAGAGCCTCTATGCGCTCTCGTGCGACCTCTCGTCTCCGGGACGACTCGCGACAGTCGCACGACTCGCCCGCGACTTCCGGTCGCCGGAACCGACCGTGCTCGCGGTTGGAACCGGCGCTGCGGCACTCGTCTCGACCGGCCCTGCCGGGTTGGACGACGACCTCGCCGCGGCCGCGACCGAACTGGGCGATGCGTCCGCGACTGGGTCACCCGAGGAAGCGACGATGCGGTTCGACCCGTCGGTCGAGCCAAAAACGGTCGTCGAGGCCGTCAGGGAGGTGCGCCGATGACTCGGCGGGCGACCCTGCGGACCACCCACGACGACCCCGACATCGTCGCTGCGGCACTCGGCCCGGACAACACGGAGTCGATGCACACGACAATCGAAGGGGACGAACTCGTCACGACAATCGAACGCGATTCGACCGGTGGACTCCAGTCTACGGTCGATGATTACGTCGTCAACGTGACGGTCGCACAGACCGTCATCGCAGCAACACGAACGCACACAACCACTAACCATGAGTGAACGATCCGTCTCTAAGCAGAAGCGCGGAAAGCGATGGTACAAGGTCATCGCTCCCGAGAATTTTGACCGTCAAGAACTCGGCGAAACCTTCGCCGACGAACCCGAGAAGGTCTACGGCCGAACCGTCGAAGCGACCCTCGGCGAACTCAACGACGACCAGGGCGCGAACAACGTCAAGCTCACCTTCAAGGTGAACGACGTCGGCAGCGACGCCGCCTACACCGAGTTCATCCAGCAGGAACTCACCCGAGACTACCTCCGTAGCCTCGTCCGCCGCGGCGCCTCGAAGGTCGAAGCCAACGTCACGGCTGTGACAAAGGACGACTTCCGTGTCCAGGTCCAGCCTGTCGCCTTCACGACGAAGAAAGCCGACCGCAGTCAGGAACACGAGATTCGCCGCATCATGATGGAGCTCACCCGCGAGGCCATCACCGAGCGAACCTACGACGACCTGACCAACAGCATCACGGAAGGCCGTCTCTCGTCGGCAATCTACGGCGAGGCGAAGCAGATTTACCCGCTCCGCCGCGTCGAAGTCAAGAAGTTCTCCCTCGAAGCACGCCCCGCGGAAATCGAGGCCGAGGAAGAAGCAGCCGTCACCGTCGACGAAGACGACGTCGCAGTCGACGTCGACGAAGACGCCGAGTAAGTCCGCTCGACTCGCGGACCGACTTCCAATTCCGACTTTTTCGGACGCGACGCTGTGAGCGGCAGCGCCCTCGAACCGAACGGAGAACGGAGTTACTCTTCGACGACGACAGTGCCGACCATCCCGGCCTGTTCGTGCGGGATGCAGAGATACTCGTACTCACCGGGCACGTCGAACGTGTACGAGTACGTCTCTCCACTGTCGATGAGTCCGCCCAGTGAGTTCGAGTACGCCTTTCGCGCCGTCTGTTCGTCCTCGAACCCGCCGCTGGCGAAGAACTCGGCATCCTCTGGGATGAGCGCTTCGTAGGCGGTGACCGTGTGACCGCGCGAACTCGTGTTTCGCCACACGACTTCGTCGCCGACTTCGACGGTGACGACCGGCGGGTCGAATGCGACAGCGGTCATGCCGACGTCGAACTCACCACTGGACGCCAGCGACGTCGCACAGCCGGCGAGGCTGGCAGTCACGGCCGTACCCGTCGCCGCGAGGAACCGACGCCGCGTCTGGCGACCGTCTGAGAACCCATCGTCTCGCATAGTCGACTCTCGGGACGCGACGGATAAATGTCGCATGGTTCGCCCGACGAACCCGACGACACGAACGGAACGTAAGAGGCAAAGGGGAGGTACGCAATCGCAACGGTATGAGACCCCGATTCGTCGGCCGGTTGGGCCCCGCTGACGTGGTCACTGCCGGCAACGCGGCACTTGGCTTCGTCGCTGCGGTGCTGACCGCAATCGACGTTCGCCTCGCCGCGAAGGTCATTCTCCTCGCTGCGATGGCCGACGGACTCGACGGGGTCGTCGCCCGCCGCTACGGCGGAACCGACGCAGGGCCGTATCTCGACTCGCTCGCCGACGTCGCTTCCTTCGGCGTCGCCCCCGCACTGCTCGTCGTCTCCGTCGTCCGCGAGATGTGGGGCTTCGACCAACTCAGAGTCGTCCTCGGCGTCGCAATCGCGGCGCTGTTCGTCGCGGCAGCGGTAGTTCGGTTGGCCCTCTACACCGCCTACGACAGCGGGAGCGACGAGACGGTCGGTGTTCCGACGACGCTCGCGGCCACGATTCTCTCGGCGGGTGTGCTCGTCGGCTTCGTCGACCCGATGATTCTCGTCGCGCTCTCGGCAATCATGGCGGCGCTGATGCTCTCCGACGTGACCTATCCGGATTTACACGCCCAGGACGCGCTCGTGATGGGTGTCGTGCAAGGACTCGCAATCGTCCTCTCGGGGTCGCTTGGAGAAGGGTTCGCGTTCGGACTGCTGTTCTTGGCGCTCGGTTATCTGTTCTTGGGGCCGCGGTTCTACTGGGGATAACTGACTCTGTCGGTGAGAAGCGAGACGCTCACATCCCCATGTCTGCCGCATCTTCAGGGATGGGAAGGTCCTGCGGGGAGACACCGAGGAGTTCTGCAGCGTGGTCGAGGGCCATGTCGAACCCGTAGTAGCGTTCTAACTCGTCGCCGTCGACCGTCGGGCGAACTTTGAGCATCGCGTACCCGTCGATGTTCTGTGCCACGGCGGCGGTCCGACCCTCCCGGTCGAATTCGAGGACGCGTTCGATTTCCGTGACGTAGTATCGGGCAGTGATGCCGTTGGCAGAGGCCTCCTGTTCACTCATACCCGCCGCTAGGGACGGGGTGGTGTCTAAAGTACCGGTTCTCTCGGGGCCGAGTATCCGGGTCGGAACGCTGGAACGAAAGTGACGTGTGTCCCTTCTCCGACCACAGTGTATGTGGTTTCAGAGCGGCCGTCGGCGTGACCTCTGCGCCATCCTCTACGACGCAGGTGAACTCCGGGGACAGAAGTTGAAGACGCGATTAGAGCGCTACTACGACACCCGCCTCGACCCGCAGTCGTTCTACGGAACGCTCAACGCGCTCGTAGATTCGGGTCACGTCGAACGACGGACCGAGGGAATTCACGACGTGTACGCACTCACCGATGGCGGCGCGAGCCGGGTCGAATCGTACTACTCGTGGCTCACCGAACGCGTAGAACGCCGCGAGAAACGGACCGCAGAAGCGGACGAACGACTCGTCGACTGACGACGACTACTTCTGCACCCAGTCGCCGATGGTGTTGCGGAGAATCTCGCTCGTCCCTTCGTAAATCTCGTTGAGCTTGGCGTCGCGGTAGTAGCGCTCGGCCGGGAAGTCTTTGGTGTACCCGTAGCCGCCGTGAATCTGAATGCCCTCGTTGGCGACTTCACGGGAGATTTCAGAGGCGTACAGCTTTGCCTGCGCGGCCTCCTTGATGAACGTCTCGTCGCGCATCTTCAGGTCGGCAGCCTTGTGCATGAGGAGTTTCGCGGCCTGCACTTTGGTGTCCATGTCGGCGAGTTTGTGCTTGATTGCCTGGAACTTGCCAATCGGCTGGTCGAACTGCTCGCGTTCGCCGGCGTACTTCACGGCGTCGTCGAGAGCGGCGCGTGCGATACCGATAGACCGCGCTGCAATCGTGATGCGGCCACCGTTGAGCGTCTTGAGCGCCTGAACGAACCCGTCACCCTCGTCGCCGAGGAGTCGGTCTTCGGGGATGCGCATGTCGTCGAAGCGGAGTTCGGCGGTCGGACACCCTTTGTCACCGAGTTTGTGCTCCGTCCCTTCGACGATGAAGCCGTCGTCTTCCTCGGGGCGGACGACGAACGAGGAGATGCCTTTGTTCCCCGCGTCGGGGTCGGTCTTGGCGAAGAGGATGACGGTGTCAGCGACGGAACCGTTCGAAATCCAGAGTTTGCCGCCGTTGACGACGTACTCGTCGCCGTCTTTCACTGCCGTCGTCTCCATGGCAGGAACGTCACTGCCAGCGCCGGGTTCGGAGAGTGCGAACGCACCGATGTCGGTCCCCTCGTTGACCGGCGTGAGGTACGTCTGTTTCTGGTCTTCGTTCCCGAACTCGTAGAGCATGTTGCCCGCGAGACTCGTGTGCGCCGCGACGATGGTTCCGAGGCCGCCGGACCCGCGCGAAATCTCTTCGAGGCCAATCGCGTACGAGTGGTAGTCGAGGCCCGCCCCGCCGTACTCCTCCGGGAACGGCATCCCCATCAGGCCGAGTTCGCCCATCTCCTCGACGAGGTCAGCGGGGAACTCGTCGGTTTCGTCGATTTCCGCCGCGCGGGGTTTGACCTCCTCGTCGACGAATTCCGCCACCATATCTCTAATCTGCTTCTGCTCAGCAGTGAGCGTGAAGTCCATGTCTGGTTCTTTCATCGACTATCCTTATGGTTTCTGCTACCGGCGGGGAGGTTTTCCCCACGAGACTTTTTATCCCCCCTACCGTATTGGTGAACACTCCGAATGTCTCGACACGCCGATGCCCGGCCACCGGCAACCGACGACGACCTTGACTGGTGTCACGATGCAGTTCAGGGCGTCTCGCGTACCTTCGCCCTCACCGTGGACGTCCTTGATGAACCGATGTCTTCCTACATCTGTATTGGCTATCTCCTCTGCCGAGTCGCCGACACCGTGGAGGACTCGTCGTCGATTTCGCCTGACGAGCAGGCTCACCTCCTTCGACTCTACGACAGCGCACTCGACCCCGACGACGACACCGATATCGACGAGTTCGTCACGGCCGTCGAACCACACCTACCTCCGGAAGACGAGCGCTCCGACGACTGGATGGTCGTCGCGAACGCCGACCGCGTGTTCCGCACGTTCGCCGCGCTCCCGGACGACGTTCGCGAGGCGGTCACGCCGCCTGTTCGTGAACTCGTCTCCGGGATGGCGATGTTCGTCGAACGCCACTCCGGAACTGGTGGACTCCGTATCCAGTCGCGCGAAGAACTCGAAGAGTACTGTTACTACGCGGCGGGGACCGTCGGCAACCTCATCACGAACCTCGTCACCCGTGGCAACGTCGACCGCGAACGAAGTTCCCGACTCTACGACACTGCCGAAGAGTTCGGACTGCTCCTCCAACTCGTCAACATCGCCAAAGACGTCCACGACGACTACACCGCCGAGAACAACGTCTACCTCCCCGCCGAGTGGTTGGACGAAGAGGGCGTGCCACAGGACGAAGTCGTCGACCCGCAAAACCTGAGCAAGACCGCGTCGGTCGTCTACCGAACGGCGACGCACGCCAAGTCCTTCGTCGACGACGCACAGACGTACCTGGAGACGGTTCCGCTGCGCGATGGGAACACGCTCGAAGCGTGGGCGATTCCGTTCCTCCTCGCGGTCGGTACCTTGCGTGAACTGCTCGCGAACCCGGAACACGCAGTGACTGGTGAAGGCGTCAAGGTGTCGCGGCAGGAAGTGTTCGCCGTCGTCACGGCGATGAACGACGCGAGTTCCGAATCGCTCGCAGAGATGCGCCACGCCATCGCTCGGCAACCGTTCCACCGGGCGGCAACGAACGCAGACTGAATCACCGCTGTCGAGTACGCACCACGTATCGAGTCGACGACGACTCGAGTGGCCGATTCGACGGCGACCATCTCTTGTTCATCTGTGCGGTCACCGGTGGGTTCGTCTGTTATCTGTCCCCGAGTGACGGGCGCGTTTTGGGAGGATTTTTAGTAACCGAAGAATAACGGGCGCCTATGAGTACCGAAGAAGCACACGACGACCACGGCCACCACCTGCCGGCGGTCCAGGACTGGCCGCGCGGCTTCGGCGAGGCGAGCTGGTGGCCCTTCGTCACCGCCGTCGGAGGCGCGGGCATCTACACCGGTGCCGGTCTCTACGTCATGGGACAGGACGGAATCGTCGGTTCAGCGCTCGGCCCAGCCGTGTTCATCGGCAGTATCTTCGTCTTCCTGGCCGGTCTCTACGGCTGGTTGTACCACGCCTTCGTGAGCCACTTCTGGTCGCGCGATGCGAACCAGAAGAGTGCAGCGAAACTCCGGTGGGGCATGATTGCCTTCCTCGGGTCCGAACTCGCGACGTTCGGTGCGCTGTTCATCTATTACTTCTTCATCCGTGCAGGAACGTGGCCACCACAGGAACTCCCGCACCTCTTGGGGTCGCTGGTGTTGATAAACACCGGGCTCCTGATTGCGTCGAGTTTCACGCTCCACTGGGCACACGTCGCCATCCGTAACGAGAACCGCCGGAACTTCATCCTCGGCCTCGCCGCGACGCTGGTCCTCGGTATCATCTTCATCGGCGGGCAGGTGTACGAGTACTACGTGTTCATCATCGAGGAAGGCTTCGACATTACGTCGGGCCTCTTCGGGTCGGCCTTCTACGGCCTCACGGGCCTCCACGGCCTCCACGTGAGCATGGGTGCGGTCATCCTCGGCATCGTCTTCGTCCGCGCGCTCCGCGGTCAGTACTCCGCCGAACGCCACGTCTCCGTGAGCACGGCCTCGATGTACTGGCACTTCGTCGACGTCGTCTGGATCTTCCTCGTCGTCGTCCTGTACGCCGGTGCGGAAATCACGCTCTAATCGCCTCGACAGCGACCATCCCTTTTTGCGTACTCCGTCGGTGAGCCAGCGGTTTGGACTGGGCTGTGTGACAGTCGGTGCTTCCATCGGGCGGCGCTTCGGTCGGCCGTCTGCCTCGGTCAGACGATGGTTCGTCGGACGCGTGTTTCGGCACCGTCGAGCGGAACCAGAACACGGACCGCTTGCTCGACTCGCTGTGACTCGTTACTTCGAGAACGAGGTGTCAGGAAGAGTGAGACTGAACGTCGCGACGGCCGAATCGCTCGGGAGTTAGCTGTAGCGGTCGTTGAACCGGTAGATATCTTGGTCGAGGCCGGCGACGATGAGATCGTCGTCTGACCGAACTCGAAGGTCGGGTCCGACGTCGGTGATGAGTTCGTCCCCGCGTTCGATGGCGATGATGGTGCAGTTCGTCTTGGCACGAACGTCCGCCTCGGCGAGCGTCTTCCCGACCATCCGTGGTGCTTGTGTCCGGACGATTTCGATTTGCGACTGCGGCGCGATGACTTCCTCGTCGAGGACCGTCGACGCGAGCATGCGTCCTGCGACGGTCGAAAGCGCGAGCACGTAGTCCGCACCGGCGCGGTAGAGTTTGGCGATGCTCTCGGTCTCGTTCGCTCGCGCGATGACTTCGGTCTCTTCTGAGACGCGCTCGGAGACGAGCGTCGCGAACACTGCTGTCGTGTCGTCGTCGAGCGCGAGGAGGACGCCGCGTGCTTCGGTGACGTTGGCTTCTGCGAGCGTCTGCGGGTCGGTGATGTCTCCGACCACGTCGACGCCGGCTTTGTCTACCTTGTCGACGACGAGGTGCGGAACGCCCGAACTGGCGAGCGTCTCCGCCGCTGTCGAGCCAACTTCGCCGTAGCCCGCGACGATGATGGACCCCCGACGGAACCGGCGGGCCGACGAGAGCGTGAGTGCACGCAGTTCTTCGAGGCGTTTCTCACGGCCGACGACGAGTAGTATCGTGTGTTCGTCGATGACGTCGTCGGGGGCGGGTGGTGAGACGAACTTCCCGGAGAACCACGCCCCGATGACGTTGACGCCGGTGAGACGAGCGATTCCGCTCTCGGCGATGGTCTCTCCTTCGACGGGACTCCCGCGCTGAACGAGGAGTTCTGCGACTTCGAAGTCCTCGCCAATCTCGATTGCGTCGCCGAGTGCGGACGAGACGGAGGTCGTCGCCTTCCCGGCGAGACTCTCTCCGAGGAGTCGACGAGGCGAGACGACCTGGTCTGCGCCGGCGTAGCGGTGATACTCGGCGACGCGAGGGTTTTCGATGAGACTGACGACGCGACTCGTCGGCGCGGCCTGCTTCGCGGCGAGGATGATACTCGCGTTGGTCTCGTCGTCGTCGTCGGCGACGATTGCGAGTGCTTCGGCCGCGTTCGCCGACTCCAACGCTTCGACCGACTCGGGGTCGCCGTGGATGACTTCGTACCCTTGCCCGTACAGTTCTTCGGCGAGGTCACGGTCCGATTCGAGGATGACGTACTCGACGTCCATGGCGTCGAGTTCGTCGACTAGCGCGTCACCGCGTGGCGTGAACGTACAGATGATGACGTGGTCGGTCTGGTCGGAAGACGCCGGTGGAGCAGTCCGCAGGGCGTCTTCGACGAGCGGAACGAGGAACAACGGCAACGTGAGGAACACAGTCGTGACTCCCGTGAGTTGCATCAGAATCGAGAGAGCGAGGAGTGGCGGATAGTCGACCCAGAACCGCGTCTGTTCTCCGTATCCGGTCGTCGTGAACGTCTCGACGACGACGTGAGTCGCCTGTAAGAAGCTCACGTCGACACCGGCGAAGAATCCGACCGCCCACTGATAGACCACCGCGTACGAGAGCATCAAGACTGCCGCACCCGTGAGGTAACGACCGAGTCGCGATTTTGCTTTCGAGAAACCGGGGCCGTCACCCGAAATAGACATACCACTCGCTATGGCCCCCGGTGTCTAAAAGTGTCCTGCCACCGGAGAGTCGATATGAGTAGACGGCGAGACGCTGCACTCGCACTCGTGGTCACCGTCCCCGTCGTGGTTGGTGTCGCCATCCTCCGTCCGCAGGCCACTCCTTCGCTGGTTCTTCTCGGTGTCTTCGGCACGCTCGCCCTCGAAGCAGCACTGTTGCGATGGCAGTCTCGCGTTCGCGCCGTGTGGGAACGTCCACGAATTCAGGTGGTCACTGTCGTGGCAACACTCACCGTGGTCGCGCTCGCAGTCGAGGCAGTGGGTGCGAACATCTTGGTTATCGTCCTCTCAGCGCTCGCGACCTATCTACTTCTCCTCGCGAGTGTCGAACTCAGAGACCGATGGACGGGGCGGCGGTAGAACTCCTCTCCCGTTCACAAACATCACGTGAGGAATACTTATCCGCAATCCGGCCGCCACAGTGTGTATGAATACCACGACCCGCGCAGTCATCGCCATCGTGTGTACCGCAGCGCTCGTGGCCACGTCGGTCCTCGGCGGGTCGTTTCTCGGTCTCGCTGCACCGCTGTCTGGTGACCTCTACGACACGGCCGCACCAACTGGTGCAACCCAGGTAGAGAGTCCGTACGGGTCTGCGAGTGTCTGGTACGACGATGCCGGTGTGCCGCACATCGAAGCCGAAAACGAGGAAGCGCTCTACTTCGCCGTCGGCTACGTGCAGGCCCGTGACCGCCTGTTCCAGATGGACCTCCAGCGCCGACTCGTCGGTGGGGAACTCTCGGCGATGGTCGGCGAATCGACGCTCGACTCCGACCGATTCTACCGCAGTCTCGACTTCGAATCCGCCGCCGAGGCGTCGTGGCAGTCGGTTCGAGGCACTGACGTGGGAACCCCAATCGAGGCGTTCACCGCGGGTGTGAATCACTACGCTGGAACGGGTCCGCTCCCACCCGAGTACGCCCTCCTCGATGCCGAGTTCGAAGCGTGGACACCGACAGACACCTTGCTGGTCGGGAAACTCATCTCGTGGCAACTCTCGGGGTCGTTCGCCGACCTCCGCCGAGCGACGGCAGTGTCCCGTCTCGGGCCGAACGCGTCTGCCCTCTATCCGGCGAGTCTCGACCACGACGTTCCCATCATCCGTGACTCGGCGGACTCTGACGCCGCACCGTTCTCGCCCGAGTCGGTCGTCGAAAACGCGTCTGCGCCGAGCGCCACCGTCGACGGTGACTTCGGTGCCCTCGCCGAGTGGACCGACGCCTACGACAAAGACCCGACCTACGGGTCGAACAACTGGGTCGTCTCCGGCGACCACACAGCCTCCGGAGCGCCGCTTCTCGCCAACGACCCCCACCTCTCACTGACTGTCCCACCAATCTGGTACGAGATGCATCTCTCGACCGACGAGATGGACGTTCGTGGCGTCGGCTTCCCGGGGATCCCGATGGTCGTCATTGGCCGAACTGCCGACGCTGCGTGGGGAGTGACGAACGTCGGCGGCGACTTCACCGACCTCTACACGTACGAGATGCGCGACGGTGGCTACGTCTACGATGGCGAGGTTCGCGCGTTCGACACCCAGACGGAGACTATCGAAGTCGCCGACGGGGAGGACGTAGATATCGAGGTTCGAAAGTCCGTTCACGGGCCGGTCATCGAACGTGGCGGAAAGACTGTCGGCGTCGCGTGGCCGGGGTTCTCGGCGACGAACGAGTCACTCGGCGTCTACCGTCTCAATCACGCAGAATCGGTCGACGAAATCCGTGACGCACTGCGCATCTGGGACGTTCCCGCCCAGAACTTCGTCGCCGCCGACCGCGCGGGGAACACGCTGTACTACCCTGCCGGTCGCTATCCGATTCGCGTGACCGATGGCGAGGTCGTTCGCGGCGACACCATCTTCGACGGGTCGGCCGGCGAAGGCGATTGGCGTGGGTACGAACCGTACGGGCAGTCCTCGTGGGACGGCTTCGTTCCGTTCGAATCGATTCCTCACGTCGAAAATCCGGACCTGCTCGCGACGGCCAACCAGCGCACTATCGACGACCCGGCGTTCTACATGGGCACGTCGATGACGTACGCCGACCCCTACCGAGGGCAGCGTATCTACGACTTGCTGGACGAGGCGGTGGCACAAGGCGACGTGACTGCCGAGACGATGCGACAGATTCAACGAGACGTTCGCTCCGACGCAGCGACCAGTTTTACCTCGTACGCGACGAGTTCTGATGCAGTGGCACAGATGTCGCCAGACGCACGAGAACTGACAGCCGAACTCGACGGATGGGACGGACAGATGCGCGCCGACTCGCGAGCAGCGCTCGTCTACCGCATCTGGGTGGACGAGTTCCAAACTGCGACGTTCGCCGACGAGTTCGAGCCCGAAGGGATGGACGACTCGTACTACCCGCGTCTCTCCGTCTTACAGCGCCTCGACGCTGATTCCCAGTGGTACGACAACCGCTCGACGCTGGAGCAGACAGAAACTCGTGACGACATCGCTGCGCAGGCGATGAACCGCACCGCCGAGCGACTCGACCGAGAAGGGTGGGAGACCTACGGCGACTTCAACACACTCGACATGAACCACCCGTTCGACCGCGCGTTCCTGAACTATCCGGAGCGCCCGATGGATGGGTCGCAGTACACCGTGTTCAACTTCCGCTCTGCTGGGTCGACGCAGGCGGGCAGTAGTTGGCGGATGGTCGTCGACTTCTCCGACGAGGACGACTCAGTCGGTGTCATTCCCGGCGGTCAACGCGGCGTCTTCTGGTCTGAACACTACCACGACCAACTCGACCAGTGGGCCGACGGTGCGTACAAACCACTCACGCTCGACCGACCTGCTGGGTCGCCCGACATCGTCTTCGGAGGTGGACAATGAGCGTTCTCACCGAGGTCCGGACTGGAAACCGTGCTGAACTCGCGTTGGTCGTCGCCACGCTGGTCGGTCTCGGTGCCGCATCCATCCATTGGACCGGCCTCATCCTCGGCGGCGTTCTCGTCGGCATCCTCGCAACGTCTGTTCGGCGCGCCGTCGTGCAGGGGCTCACCTTCGGTGGAATCGCACTCGCGGTCCACGTCGGCCGCCTCTGGGTGCAGGGTGCGCTGGACCCGTTCTTCCAGACTGGCATCCTCCTCGCACTCACCGTCGGTATCGCGTTTGGCCTGCCGACAGTCGCCGCCATTGGTGCACGCGCCCTCGTCGACGATGTTTGAGGAGTCGCCCTCGCCAGCAACTCGACAGACACAGCGGCGAGTCCTCGGGACCGGAGTACTCGCTACGATGGCGACAGGTTGTGTTGGATTAGCTCTCACATCGTCTGTGAGCCTCGTGAGCGCGACGACGTGGACGGCCGTGGCGATGTTCGCCGTCGTAGGTCTCTGGGGTTACACGTACGTCTACGCGCCGGAGAACGTGGCCTCACGCACGGCTGAGCAGTCGGACACCGACGACCCTCGCGTGTACGACACACTTGGACTCCCAACGTCGGTGACGCTCGTCAGAGGAACGCTCGTCGCAGGTATCGCTGGAGTCGCCGGTATGGTCGTCTTCGGACCCGCTACCGAATGGATGGCATGGGTCGCAGCAATCGCGTACGGCCTCGCCGCGGCCCTCGACTCTGTGGATGGGTTTCTCGCACGACGACTGGGCCGAGTTACGGACCTCGGCGGGCGACTCGACACTACTGTCGACGCCTTCGGACTCCTCGCCGCACCGCTGGCGGGCGTCGTCCTCGGGCAGCTGCCGTGGTGGTACCTCTCTGTCGGCGCAGCACGGTACGTCTTCGTCGCCGGCCTCTGGTGGCGCGAACGAACCGGCCGACCGACGTTCGACCTGCCTCCCCGGCCGTCTCGACGCGTCCTCGCCGGTCTCCAGATGGCGGTCGTTCCAGTTGCACTCGCACCCGGCGTCGCCGACGCGTGGATACCGTTCGTCGCCGGCGTCGCTGCGAGCGGGCTCCTCCTCGGGTTCGGTCGCGACTGGTTGTACGTCTCTGGACGCATCGAACCACAGGCACGAGTTCGCGCGACGACCCCGACGAAAGACTAGTCGAGCTGCGAGAGGATGTCGATGTTGTGCGCGATGTAGGAGAGTTCACCGAACTCTAACTGGCGGTGTCGCGTCGCGAGCCACCGCTTGAGCTCGTCGTCGTCGACTGAGTCGACGTCGCCGACCGACTGTTCGACGAACCCGAGGATACGGTCGAGAAAGATGCGCTCGTGGTCGTCGTGTTCTGGGTGAACGACCCAGTCTGACCCGCCTGCTGAGACGATGTCTGCACCGAACTCTGGGAGGACCGACAGGAGGGCTGAGCCAGTGTCTGGCCCCGCGCTGTCACCGTCTCGCATCGTCTCGTGGTAGGCGTCGAGGATGTCGTCGTCTGCGTCGTGTGGGGGGCCGAACGCGGTTCGACCGTCGAAGGTAATCGGTGCGTAGAGGTAGCCACCAGCGACGAGGCGAGAGACGAGTGAATCGACTGCGCGCCGGAGGGGAAGGAGGTCGAAGACAGCGTGCGCGATGACGAGGTCGATCGCCTTCGGGAGCGCCGACATGGCGTCGAAGAGGTCGCTCGTGACATACGTGAGTGAGACGCGCCGGCCGTGACGCTCGATTCGAAAACCGTCTTTCGTTGGTACGGCTGCCCACCCGGCGGCGTGGGACCACTTCGCGAACTCCTTCGCCGCCTGGTCGGCCATCCCCTTCCGTCGGTCGACCATGACGTACTTGATGTCGTCGTGCGCGTCGAACACTCCCCACGAGAGGAGTCGACGGCACATCGCACCGGTTCCCGCCCCAACGGAGACGACACGGAGTGGTTCTCCCGGGTTCGACTCCGCGTGTTCTTCCAGACGGTCTCCGAGGTCCGCGAGTGTCGGTCGGTGGAGTGCGCGGTCGTCCACCGCCTCCTTCGACCGGAGGTACCGAACGAACGGGTCGTCGTGTCTGGTCACGAACGTCTCGTCACGTCGGGATGGTATAATCGTTCTCCCGAGTCACGACGAGTCTGTCGGACGCCCGTCCCCAGAACCCCCCGAACTGAGCGTCCGGCCCGCGCGGACGAGTACGAATCACGTGGAATCGCCCGGAAAGTATTTGATTCACTTGCTGTGAAGTAACGGCAAATGGATAGCGAGATTATCGACGCGGTGACTGGGTGGGATTCCGCACCGACGGGTCGCGGTTACGGTGGCCTCCGGTCGCTCGCGGACGACGGCTTCTCCGGTGCCGTCGTAGCCGGCATGACGTGGGGCTTCATGCTCAACGGTCGTCTCCTCGGCGTTTTCGATGGGACGATAGCCGACTTCGACGACGAATCGTTCGAAGCCTACCGCGCACCACACGCATCGTTGCCGCTGTTGTACACCATGCAAGAGACTGGTGGCGACGTGCGCGCGCAGTACTACACGGAAGACACGCCGCTGACCGACGCCGACGGAACGCTCTCTGCTGGAGGGTTCACAGGGTTCGTAGAACTCTCTGAAAACGTCCTCTCTGGTGAC
The DNA here is from genome assembly GCF_009674585.1 of Haloferax marinisediminis. Classification (NCBI taxonomy): domain Archaea; kingdom Methanobacteriati; phylum Methanobacteriota; class Halobacteria; order Halobacteriales; family Haloferacaceae; genus Haloferax; species Haloferax marinisediminis. The sequence goes on from NZ_WKJP01000001.1 coordinate 2,393,447, forward strand.
TACTACGTCGTCTACCACGGTGGGAAATCGATGAGCGCCGCGTTCGTCGGCAACAGCAAGCGCCTCGTCACCGGCGACGAAGCCTTCGAACTCGCCGACGACGAGATTGGCATCTACAAAGTGTACGACGTCGACATCGACCTCGTCGAGATTCCGGGCGACGGGGACGACGACGCGGCATCCGAATCCGAGTCGACCGCCGGCGTCGCAAGCGCCGAATCGACCGAGTCTACCGAAAGCGACGACGATTCAGATGCGGCGGATGCGACTGACGAACCAGCACCTGCGTCGGAGACAGTGGACGTGGAGATTCCCGAGGCGTCCAGTCAGCCGGACTCGACCGACGACGCTGGCGAGACAGAGACGCAGACGCCCGACACACCTGCGGACTCGCCGAGCACAGCGCAGGCTGATACCTCGGCCGATTCTGCGACGCCGACGTCGACACAGGTCTCTGAAGCCGAGACGACCGAGGCGAAACGCTCGTCTGGGACTACGTCGAGCTCGGCGGCGACCGGTGCCGGAAGCAGTAACGGGTCGTCTTCTGACTCGTCCGCAGACGAGGACGCCAGCGACGACGACGTCTTCTCTGCAGAGGCAGAGTGGCGAAACGCGCGGTCGATTCCGTCGCTCGACCCCCGTGACTCGGAAGGTGAGACGATCAGCGACCGACCCGGGAACGCACGCCACGCCAAACAGCGGGCGGAGCGACCGAAGCGCACGCGGAACGCCTCGCGACAAGGAAAACCCAAACCCAAGCGCACCTCGCGTTCGTCTTCGAGCTCCTCGCAGAGTTCCCAACAGTCGACGCAAACGGCATCGGCGGTATCCACCGGCGAAGTCGACGCGCTCAAAGAACAGCTCTCGGAACTGAAATCGACGCGCGAACGCCTCGAATCCGAGCGTGACTCGCTCCGGAACGAGCGCGACGAACACCGTTCCCGTGCAGAAGAACTCGAACAGCGGGTGAACGAACTCGAAGCCGAAGTCGAGCGACTCAGAACTGAACTTGACGAGGCCGGCATCGCATCGACAGACCGGTCGATGTCTGCCGACGAGGCACTTCGTGGGACTAACCTGTTCATCCGCTACGCCCGCAAGAGTGGCGCGACGTTGGAGAAAGCACACGCCGGACAGGCGAAGCGTGACGACGTCTTCGAGAACCTCCGTCTCGAACACCACACGACGTTCGACACGGAAGGACTCGGCGTCGATGGGCAGCCCTACGAATCGTTCCTCCACGAGTCGCCAGAGTTCGGGTTCGCCAAGTGGGCCGTCACCGACCTGCTCTACGAGATTGGCGAGACTGGCAACCGGTCGAGTCTCGCGGGTGTCTTCGACGCCATTCCGAAAGCAGACCGTATCGAACTCTACGGAACCGTCTCGGTCCCAATTGGCGAGGGCGAGACCGAGCCTCGCAAGTTCGACGTCATCTTCCGAGACCAGATGGGTAACCCGCTGTTCGTCGCGAATCTGAACGACTCCCGCGACCCGGCCACGCAGTCGATGGTCACGCAACTCATCAAAGACTCGAAAGCCGTCGCCGAGGCCAACGAGTCCCTCGGTTCGGCGTTCGTCGTCACGAAGAGTTTCTTCGAACCGGACGCCCTCGAAGCGGCCACCGAAGAGACCGGCGGCGGACTCCTGAGCCGCTCGAAGCGCAAGAGCTTCGTGAAACTCTCGCGGAAGCAGGGCTACCATCTCTGTCTCGTCGAAGCCCGGAGCGGCGAGTTCCATCTGAACGTCCCCGACCTGTAATCGGGCGGCGATTCGTCTCTCGGGCAGTTTTTTTGCGGTTCTTTTGCAGGTGACCAGTGGTCACGACTAGAGGCTCGTCAGTGTGTCCGAGAGAAACGAAGGACGGCGGTGCGACTCCTACGTCACACTCGGTCCTCGTACGGCCCCGTGTCTCGAACCCGGACGGGGCCGCACCAAGCGGTCATCGTAGATGCGGCCGCTCCCGAGACGGGTCAGACGTGACTCGTCGTGGGAAACAGGATATGGAACGGCCGCGCCTAACGGAATTAGCTCTCGATTTCGGCTGCGTCTTCGATCTTCATCGTTTCGAGCTTGGTGACAATCTCGTCGAGCTTGTCGTCGAGTTCGTCGACGAACTCGTCGGTTCGCTCGGTCTTGATCGCACCTTGGCTGGAGGGCTCGATAAGGTTCTCTTCTTCGAGAACGCGGAGCGAGTACCGAACCTTGTGGTGGGGGTAGCCAGTCTCGTTCGACATCTTGACGATGCCGATCGGCTCGTTATCGATGACCATCTTCAGGACCTGGAGATGGCGCTCCAACATATCGACTTCTTTCTCAAGTCGGTCTATCATGCCATTTGTTAACTCTTCTTGGGAGGCTTTAAGCCTTGCCCTCTTCGTCGGCGAATAATAAGATATCGCGTCCTAATCGAGGAAACTAATTAACCGTTGTGTTATACGCCGCCACGGTAATGCGAGTTCGTGGCAGGTTTGGACAGCGGGAGTGACAAAGTATACATAATCGTGTATTTGTTCTCGGCCAGTACCGTAATCTGTTTAGTGCGTGGCGGGGAACGGCCGACGTATGACTGTTACCATCGTCGGTTCGCAACTCGGCGACGAGGGCAAAGGTGCGCTCGTCGACCTGTGGGGTGGCGACGCTGACATCGTCGTCCGCTATCAAGGCGGCGACAACGCTGGCCACACCGTCGTCGAAGACGGCCAAGAGTACAAGCTATCGCTCGTCCCGAGCGGGGCCGTCCGCGACAAAGTGGGCGTGCTCGGAAACGGGTGTGTCATCAATCCGCGGACGCTCTTCTCCGAGATCGACGACCTGCGCGAGCGCGGACTCGAACCCGACGTGCGTCTGGCGAAGCGCGCGCACGTCATCATGCCGTACCACCGCCGCCTCGACAACATCGAGGAAGAAGCGAAGGCCGACTCCGACGAAGACCTCGTCGTCGGCACGACTGGCCGTGGCATCGGCCCGACCTACGAGGACAAAGCAGGCCGTCGCGGTATCCGCGTTGGCGACCTCCTGGACCCAGACGTGCTTCGCCAGCGCCTCGAATACGTCGTTCCGCAGAAGAAGGCACTCATCGAGGACGTGTACGGTCTCGAAGCAGGTGAGGAGTGCGACGTCGAAGCCCTCGTCGAGGAGTACACCGAGTTCGGCCGTCGACTCCGCAAAGACGACATGGCCGTCAACTGTGGCGACTTCCTCGCAGAACGGCGCGAAGCAGGCGAGAACGTGATGTTCGAGGGCGCACAGGGGACGCTCATCGACATCGACCACGGAAGCTACCCGTACGTGACCTCCTCGAACCCGACTGCTGGCGGCGCTGCCACGGGTTCGGGTGTCGGACCGACCGTCGTCGGACAGGGCGAAGTCGTCGGCATCGTCAAAGCGTACCTCTCGCGTGTCGGTGAGGGACCGATGCCGACCGAACTGAAGAACGACGAGCGTGACGAAGAACTCGCAGACTTCATCCGCGAGAAGGGCGGCGAGTTCGGGACCGTCACCGGTCGCCCACGTCGTATCGGATGGCTCGACATGCCGATGCTCCGCCACGCCGCACGCGTGAGCGGGTTCACCGGCATCGCCGTCAACCACCTCGACGTGCTCGCCGGCCTCGACGAAATCAAGGTCGGACACGCATACGAACTCGAAGGCGAAGAGCGTCTCACCATGCCCGCGACGACCGAGCGCTGGGCAGAGTGCGAACCCGTCCTCAAGGAGTTCGAGACCTGGCCGGAAGTCGACTGGACCGAAGTCGCCGAGGAAGGCGCCGACGCCATCCCGGACGCCGCACAGGACTATCTCGACTACATCTCGGACGAACTCGGTGTCCCGATTTACGCCGTCGGTGTCGGCCCAGACCGCGCCCAGACGGTCCACCTCGCGAACCCGTTCGACCAATAATCCCGTCGAACCTGCGCCCGTCCACCGAGGTCTACAGCGAACGACTCCCAACCTGAGGGAGGTCCGGACGGCGCCGAACCCGTACGCTTTTACTGCACGGAATCCACCGTCACGACAATGAAAGAATCCCTGTTGGACATCCTCTGTGACCCCCTCGACAAGAGTGAACTCGAGCTGGAAGTCGACGAGCGAGACGGCGACGAAATCATCGAAGGTCGACTCATCGGGACGGTCACGGGTGAAGTCTACCCCATCGAGGACGGCATTCCGAACCTCCTGCCGCCGGATATGCGAGACGACTGACCGGACCTGAACGTTTTTCTATTTCCGAATCAACGGTGAAATCGTGTCGAACGCGCCGCTCACCGTCTCGTTGAACGAAGAGCGCCCTCACGACCTCTCAGTTGCACCGTCGTTCACGACGACCGGCACGTTCACGGTCGAACTCGAAAACCTCGGGCAGGCCGTCCACGTCCACCTCAACATCGACGACGAACTCTCGCGAGTGGTGACGCTCACGAATGGAAACCACTTCGTCAACGGCGGTCAGACGAAGACGGTGACGCTGTCTGTCACTCCACCCTCGGAACCGGTGACTGGAAAGCTCAAAATCGTCTCCGGATACGGGTCGCAGACGGCGTACGTGGACGTAACCGTCACCCCCGGAACGGGTGGCAAGCCCCCGGTCGAGATCGACGACACGCTCTCGAAACCCGCGCGGGCCGAACCCGACCAGGGTCTCGTGGGCGTCTTCGAAGACGTGTTTCCGGACGTCGACCCCCGAGCGGCCCCGCTCTTGGTTCTCGCCGGCGTCGCACTGGTCCTCGCATTCGTCGTCGCGTCGGTGTTCGACAGCACCGCCATCACGCTCAGCGCTGTCGTCGTCGTGGGCGGTGTCTTCGCTGCGCTGGTGCTGGCGGTGTGGTGAGGAGACGCCGCAGCTAAAAATCGAGTGTTAGTCGGCTACTCGTCTTCAGTCGGGACGCCGCAGAGGTTTCCGTCCTCGTCGAACAGTTTCGCGCGGAGGAACCGCGTCCGGTAGCGGTTGGAACCTTCGTACACGTCTGCCTCGCGAATCTCGTCGATACGGTCGTCTGCGACGGCCTCGATGATGTCTTCGACCTGCTGTTTCTCCGACGGCGTGAGTTCGAACTCGTACGTCTTCGTCTCTTCACCTTCGAGACGCGTCCACTTGCGGGACGCCGCGATGACGAGCGAGCAGGGTTCGCGGCAGGGGAAGACACCGTCGCCGCCATCGACGTCGAGGTCGGTCTCGTCGTCGTACTCCCACTCGCGGCGCTTGACACACTGCGAGTCGTCACAGCAGGCCTCGGCGACCCAGTTGACGTGTTCGTGGCCGTCACCGCGATTCCACGTGTCGATGACGCTGTACATGCCAGTCTGTCGGCCGATGGTGTCTTCCCAGTGTTCGACGTCGAGCGTTCCTTCGCGCTCGCGGAACCAGTTCGGAACTGACGCAGGGTAGAACGTCTCGACCGTCTCGACGAGGTCGCGGCCGTCGAGGTCGGGGAACACCCATCCACCGGCGAGGTTCGCACCGGTCTTCAGCGGTCGGTAGCGCCCCTTCTCGTCGTACGTCGCCAGTTGTCGCGCTGCGAGTGGTTCGTGGTACGGGTCGAGGTCGTCGACGTCGATGTCGGCGTCGTCGACGTGGCGGAGGTCGTACGACCGCTCGCCGTGGCCGTCGATGGTTGCCGTGATGCGAAGTTGGCCCCACTCGTGGTGAATTCCGTCTCGAAGCGCATCGTAGCGTTCCGGAACCGCGTACTTGCCTGCACCTTCGACCCACCGGAGGAAGGCCCGACGCTGCGGGCTCGACTCACCGACGACGGTGCTCCAGACGTACCAGTTCGTGGCGTAGTCGTCGTAGTCGCCCAGTGCGTCGCGGAGTGCGTCTTCTGAGAGACCGGCGTGGTGTGAGTCTGGTGTCTCCAGCGTGTATCCGTCGTCGCTCTGCGTCACCTCCAGGCCGTCGAGGCGAACGTCGTCATCGGCGGCGGCGGCAACGAGGGCGTCGATGTGGTGTCCCATCGTTAGTCACCCGCCTGTGGCGTTGCCCGCGTCCGTTCACGCACGAGTTCGAGTGCGTCGCCAATCTCTGCTCCGGCGTCGGCGGCGCGTTCGAGCACCACGTCGGCCATCAGTCCCTCGGTTCCGACTGCGCCCGCGTACCAGATACGGTGGCCGTCCACCTCGGTGGGGATATCGTAGCCGTCTCTGTAGTCGTCGGTGAGGCCCATGTCTTCGGGGATGTCTTCCTGCGTGTGGAAGCCGTCCGCGATGAACAGCGGAACGACGACGATGTCTTCGGATTCGAAGTAGTCCGTCACGTCGTCGACTTCCGGGTCTTCGTCCATGTAGAGCGCCTGCACTTCGTCGAACCGGTCCATGTCCCGGATGCGGTTTGCGTGGTACTCGATTGCCTTCGCGGAGTTCTCGTTGCGCTCGGTTCCGTGTCCGACGACGGCGAGGCCGAATCCCTCTCCGACGTTCGGGTCACCGGTGACAGACTCCGCACGGCGGACGATGACGTCGGTCATCGCTTCGTGCGTCCCAACCGGTCCACAGTAGTGAACCGTCTTCTCGGGTACGTCGTCGGCCGTGAGCGTGACGTGCGACGCCGAGAGACCATCGGAGTCCCAGTCGGCCACGTCCCATCCGTCGAGACGGAGTTCGCGTGGGATGACCTGCTCTGTGAAGTAGCCCTCGCTGATGAACAGCGGGACGACGTACACTTCGTCGGCCTCCACGGTTCGGAGGACTTCACGAATCGACGGCTCTTCTTTCCAGAAGCCGGTTCTGACCTCGTCGAACGCGCCAACCTCGCGGATGGTGTCCGCGTGGTCGTACGTTGGCGTGCTCGAATCCGGGTTCAGGTGCGACCCGTGCGCCACGATGACCAGCGCTTGCATGTCCGGGGGTTACGACGGGACTGTCTTATTGACTTCGCATCTCGAAAAGGAATCTTGGCGTTCGGCTAACTCGCGTTCGCCACCCGTTCAGGTACAGGTCGCGGCGGCGGTTTTTTGCGCTCGGCCACCGACCCATCGAGCATGTCTCTCGCCGCCGACGCACGCGATGCCGTTCGCGAACGACCGTTTCTCCTCGCCGCGCTCCGAGCGGGCGTCGTCAACTACGCCGCCGCCGCTTCCTTCCTCGACCTCGGCGACGACGACGCAGTCGCAGCAGCGCTCCGTCGGTTCGCCGAAGACCTCCCCGAACTCGAAACAGAATCCCGCGACGTGACGGTCACGATGCGAAGCGGGGTCGGCCTCGTCGGCACAGATATCGACGAGGCAGACGACGACCCGATTCTCTCCGTCGCCGGTGTCGAACTCGCAGGGGGCGGTCCGCTCACCGCGATAATCGCAGAGGGTGATGTAGACCCGGCGCTCCTCCAGACAGTCATCGCCCGACTGGACGCCGAGTCCGTCGTCGTCGATGCAGCGGGTGTCGCAGGAGACGCCTTGGCCGTCGTCGTCCCGAGACGGCAGGGAGCAGCAACCCTGCGAATCGTCGAAGCGGCTAGCGGTACGATATACACTTGAGTCGCAGCCGTGACGGGTGTTATTAGCTCATCCGAGCGCAAGTAGTGCTATGAGTGCAAGCCAAATCACCCTCTACATCGCAGCGAGTGTCGACGGCTTCATCGCCGACGACGAGGGGGGAGTCGAGTGGCTCGACGAGTTCGAACAAGACGGGGAGAACGACGACATCGTGGCAGATTACGAGGAGTTCTTCGCGGATATCGACTGTCTCGTCATGGGGGCGACGACGTACGAACAGATACTCACGTTCGGCGAGTGGCCGTACGGTGAGACGCCGACGTACGTCCTCACACACAGAGACCTCTCACGGGCCACTGATACGGTCACGTTCGTCGACGGCGCGGTCGATTCCTTGGCCACCGAACTCGAAGGCGAGTACGAGCACATCTGGTTAGTCGGCGGGGCACAACTCGCCCGCGACTTCTTGCAGCAGAATCTCGTCGACGAACTTCGGCTCTCGGTCATTCCTGTCCTTCTCGGGAGCGGAATCTCACTCTTTGGCGCGGACGGTGAGACGCATCGACTACAGCACGTCGAGACGACGACGTACGACGCGGGAATCGTCGAACTCCGCTACGAGGTTGCCACGTGATAGTCGGATTCCGACGCGCGTCGAAGCGACGGGTTCCGACGGGTTGAAAACCGTCCCACGAGTAGCCGAGAGCAATGACGCTGTCCGTGACCAACACCCTGACGGGAGAACGCGAGGACTTCGAGTCGCAAGCCGACGACGACGTGTTGCTCTACGTCTGTGGACTCACGGTCTCGGACGACGCCCACCTCGGTCACGCCCGCCTGTGGATGCACTCGGACATCATGCACCGATGGCTCGAATACGAGGGGTACGACGTCCACCACGTCGAGAACTTCACCGACGTGAACGAGAAAATCGCCGCCCGCATCGGTGAAGACGACCTCGGAGCGGACGAATCGACCGTCGCCGAACACTTCGTCGGCGACGTCATTCGCGACATGCGCGGCCTCAACCTGAAGCGAGCAGAGGTCTACCCGCGCGTCACCGAACACATCCCCGAAATCATCGACCTCATCGAGACGCTCGTCGAACGCGGCCACGCCTACGAGTCGAACGGGTCGGTCTACTTCGACGTCACCACCTTCGACGACTACGGCAAACTGTCGAACCAGAAACTGGACGAACTCCAGTCGCAGGCCGAGGGAGACGAGCAATCCGAGAAGCGAAACGCCGCAGACTTCGCCCTCTGGAAAGCCGGCGCGGTGACGCCCGAAGAGGCGGCCGAACACCGCAACCCTGACCTCGACCCAATCACGGAACCGTGCGGAGAGACGTGGGACTCGCCGTGGGGTGAGGGCCGACCGGGATGGCACATCGAGTGCTCGGCGATGTCGATGACGCATCTCGACGAGACCATCGATATCCACGTCGGTGGCCGTGACCTCGTGTTCCCGCACCACGAGAACGAAATCGCCCAGTCGGAGGCCGCGACCGGCAACCAGTTTGCCCGATACTGGCTTCACGTCGGCCTCTTGCAGACCGATGGCGACAAGATGAGTTCCAGCCTCGGGAACTACTTCTACGTGGCCGATGCCCTCGACGAGTTCGGCGTCGACGTGATTCGCACGTTCTACCTCTCGACGGCCTACGGGTCCGAACAGACGTACTCCGAAGAGACGATTGCAGAGGCAGAAGAACGCTGGGACCGTCTCGAACGCGCCTACGAGGGCGCTGTCGCCGCCTGCGACAGTCCCGACGCGCGGACCAAGGTCGAAGCCACCGACCTCCGTGAGACCGTCGAATCGGTCCGTGAAAACTTCCGTTCGGCCATGAACGACGACTTCAACGTTCGTGAGGCGATGGCCGAACTCCTCGGACTGGCGACCGCCGTCAACCGCCACCTCGACGCTGGCGACACGTACGATTATCGTGCGCTCCGCGAAGCAATCGAGACGTTCGAAGACCTCGGTGGCGAGGTGTTCGGACTCTCGTTCGGCGAGGCAGCGGACGACGGTGACGTCTCCATCGCGGCAGACCTCGTCCAACTCGTCTTGGACGTTCGCGAAGCAGAGCGCGAGGCAGGGAACTACGAGCGTGCCGATGACCTCCGAGACGACCTGACAGCGCTCGGCGTCGACGTCGAAGACGGCGCTGACGGCGCGACGTTCCGCTTCGAGTAATCAGTCAGGGGCCGTCACGTCCACCGCGAGGTGAATGCGCCTCGTCGGCGGCGACTCTCGTCCGTTATCCAATCGTCTACGACGACTCTCGTCCGTTATCCGAGTGAGAACCGAACGACTGCTAGTGCCTTCCGCGCGTCGTCGAGTTCGGCGGCCCGGTTCGACTGGTCGCCCGAGAACCCGAGTCCACGTGCCATTAGTCGATGTGCCGAGACGTAATTGTCGAGCAATCGTGTGGCCGTCTCACCCGTAACCACCTCGCCAATCACCGTTCGGCGGTCACCACGGTACCAGACGTAACACATCATCGGCGTGCGGAAGTTCTTCCACCAGTTGCTGTCGGCTTTCGGTGTGACGACCACGAGGTCCTCGCCCGCCGTGGCGTAGGCGACTGGGAACGTGTACCGTCGACCACTCCGTTTTCCGACGTACGAGACGAGGAGGAACCATCGACTCACGAGGGGATGGAGTGGTGATTGGAGTAGTCGGCGCAAGGCCGGATTTGCGAACCGCTGTTCGAGCGTTCGCTGGAACTCGGTGACTCGTGGTTCTGTCGCGGAAAGCACGGAAGAATTCATGCTGAACGTACGCAGAACGGCGAAATAAATCCGAGTCGTCGTCACATCGTAAACAGATGCGAGTCGTCGGGAATATCGAACAGACCCATTCGAACGCCGGCATCCAGCCACCCGTACCCGTAAGAGAACGAAGCGAGCGCGTTCACCCAGTCGTCACCGTCCTTGAAGTGGCGGCCATCGTCGAGGTACGACTCGGCCATCTCCAGACAGTCCGCCGCGGCGTTCCCGAGGTGTGTCTCTGCTGGAACGGCTTGGACTGCTTCGTCGAGCGCGTCGGCGAGCATCTGCTCGTATCGATTCGTCTTCTCTCGGAGGTCGGCGGACATAGCGCACTCTGTGTCGGCCACCGATACTGGTCTTTCGCTCCGGACCGGGATGAGGGTGGGCTGGTTTCACTCGTGGTATGCAACCACGTAGCGGTGTTGTACTGCTGCTCGCAATACAGCGCAAGCTTAAGGCACCGGTATAGCGAACAACGAGACATGACAGAAGACGCCGATTCCTTCGTCGAACACAGGAAGCTCATCATCGCCGGTTCGGGCATCTCCGGTCTCTCTGCGGCAATCTACGCGGCCCGTTCCAACAACGAACCACTCGTCCTCGAAGGCGACGAGCCGGGTGGGCAACTCACCCTCACCACGGAAGTCGACAACTATCCGGGCTTCCCCGAGGGCATCTCCGGGCCAGAGCTCATCAACAACATGAAACAGCAGGCCGAGCGCTTCGGCACCGAGATTCGCCACGGCATCATCGTGGACGTAGACGCCTCCGAGCGACCCTTCACGGTCACGCTGAAGAACGGCGACGTCTACACCGCCGACGCCATCATCTCCGCCTCCGGTGCCTCTGCTCGCACGCTCGGCATCCCCGGCGAAGAGAACCTCATGGGCTACGGTCTCTCGACGTGTGCGACCTGTGACGGCGCGTTCTTCCGCGACGAGAAGATTATGGTCATCGGTGGCGGTGACGCCGCCGTCGAGGAGGCTAACTTCCTCACGAAGTTCGCGTCGAAGGTCTACCTCGTCCACCGCCGCGAAGAGTTCCGCGCCGAGGACTACTGGATCGACCGCCTGATGGAGAAGGTTGACGAGGACGAAATCGAGCTCATGCTCAACACCGAGGCGACGGAACTCCACGGGTCGCCCGAAGCAGGCGTCGAACACGTCACACTCGTCCGCAACCCCGAGGGCCACCCGACGGACAAACTCGACGACCCCGAAACGGAAGAGTTCGACTTCGACGTTGGCGCGGTGTTCTACGCCATCGGCCACACGCCGAACGCCGACTACCTCGAAGGTACGGCCGTCCAGCGTGACGAAGACGGCTACATCGTCGCGAAGGGTGGGTCCGGCGCCAATCAGACGGCGACTGACGAACCCGGCATCTTCGCCGCGGGCGACGTCGTCGACTACCACTACCAGCAGGCCGCCACCGCCGGCGGCATGGGCGTGAAAGCAGCACTCGACGCCGATGACTACCTCGAAGAACTCGAACGCGAAGAGAAGAAGGCCGCAACGCCGGCAGAGTAAGCGTCTCGGCGCCGTTCGACTGACACTGTTTTTTGACCGCTCTGCCGCAGTTGTGCGCCACCTTCCGACCCCGCCGTCGCAGTCCGCTTCCTGACCGTCGACACGCCGGTCAGTTGTCTACTCGGTGGTCGGACGCTTGGGGACCGAGTCTCTAGTTTGTCGTCGAACGTGATTCAGTAGCCGGGGTCACTGACCAGATGGCTACGTCTCGCTGGTCAGTCGAAGACTGTTCGGGTGTATTTTGATGACTTTTACTGACGATGGGTACGAAGACTTTCGAGTGACGATAGTAATGAAGACGAATCGTACGTTGCAGACCCACGGAGTGTGAATTTACCATGGCCGTCGAGTCGGGTGGGTTACTCACGTTTCTCGCCGGACTGACCCTCGTCTTGGCCGCTGCACATACGCTTGGGACGGTCGCCGACAGACTGGGGTTCGCACCGGTTGTCGGTGAACTCCTCACCGGATTGGTTTTGGGTCCGTCGGTACTCGGGTTCGTCGCCCCGAACGTCACGGCTATCGTCGTCCCGGTCCCCGACCAGTTGGCAGCCCTCGCGTCGCTCGGACTCGTCCTCCTTCTCGTCATGGCTGGAACTGAAGTCGACGTTCAGACGGTCCGTCGCTACATCCAACCGACGATAGCCCTCGCTACCGGGGCCTCGGTCGTGCCGTTTCTTCTGGGGTTCGTCCTGGGATGGTCGCTCCCCGTACGATACCTCGTCACGCCCGAACAGCGACTCCCATTTGCGCTGTTCCTTGCAACAGCCCTGAGCATCTCGGCGGTTCCAGTCGCCGTTCGTGTGCTGGTCGACCTCGACGCGATGGACCGAACGGTGGGACAACTCACTCTCACTGTCGCCGTCGTCATCGATGCGGCGGGGTGGGTCGCGCTCACAGTCGTGTCCGACATCGCAAGAGCGGGCCAGACGAATCCGTTAGCAGTTGGTCGAACGCTCGGTGTCCTCGCCGTGTTCGTTATCGTCGTCGCCGTGCTCGGCCCGCGAATCGTCGAGACACTCTTCGGTATCACCTCCTACGTTCGGTCGCCCGCGTTAACCGGATTTTCAATCGTCGTCGTCGTCGGGCTTGGGACGGCGGTTGCCTCGCTCGCACTCGGACTGGAGGCTGTTCTCGGCGCGTTCCTGGCAGGTGTCTTGGTCAGGAATCCACTCGATAACGAGACAGAACGGGTGTTTCAGATGGTGACCCTCGGGCTGTTCGCGCCCATCTTTTTTGCGACGGCCGGATTACGGGTCGATCTGAGTGGACTGTTCACGCTGGATACGCTGTTGGTGTTCGGGATTACACTCGTCGTTGCCGTGCTTGGGAAGGCCCTCGGGGTGGTGCTCGGCGCGACGTTGACGGACCTCACACGAGAAGAGACCATCTGCCTCGCCATCGGTCTCAACGCTCGCGGGGCGATGGAACTCGTCGTGGCGGCGTTTGGGTTGGCGATAGGGGTTCTCACGCCCACGGTCTATGCCGTCATCGTGCTCGTCGCCATCGTCACCTCTGTAATAACGCCGCCACTGCTCCGTCGTGCCCTCTCACACCTTCCGGACGATAGGGTATCCGGGACGGCGTGACTTCCCGTGGTCGCTTCGGAAGTGACCAATCGATTACTCGAAATTGGTCAGTGACTGACTACGGCGACGCCCAAACCTACGACTTGGCTGCCCCGGAGGCGTCTTCACCTCACACGAGTGGTACGCAGTATCCAGACGCCCACCGATTTTACCCTCTATACGCACAATTCACCAGTCCTCTGTGGAGAACGCTCTGCTGCATGCGTCCTCTGTCTTGACGTTCCGGCATCCAGCAATCGAGTGAAAACGACAGGATGTCGCCTCAGTCCGCTGGTTCTGCCGTCTCACCGCGCTCTTCGGGCGTGAGGTAACACTGCGGGTCTGGACCAAACAGGTCACCAGAGCCAGCGAGGGCGCGAAGCCGCGACGACCCACGACAGACGTCCTGATACTGGCACGTCGCACACTTGCCCGTGAGGTGTTCTTCGCGTTCCCGCAGACGGGCGAGAAGCGGGTTCGACTCGTCGTCCCAGATGTCGCCGAACGGTCGGTCACGGACGTTGCCGAGACTGTAACTCTGCCAGAACTGCGTGAGGTGGACGTCGCCGCGGTAGTCCACGTCGGCGACGCGTTCGCCGGTCGGGTCGCCGCCGTTGACGCGAAGGTACTCGTGAATCTCGTCTGCGTGGTCGCTGCCGAGTTCTTGGTCGGCGTACTCGACCACGTACGCGGAGTCAGCGTAGTTGCCGACGAGGAGCGTCTCTATCTCTTCGCCCTCGGCGTGGTACTCGCGGGTCATGTCGAAGAGGCGGTTGACGGCGCGGCGCTGTGCCTCGTCGTCCAAGTCGGCGTCGGCGATGTCGCCGCCGCGCCCGCCGTAGTCGAGGTGGTAGAAACAGAAGCGGTCGACGCCCACGTCGTACAGCATGTCGACCACGTCTTCCATGTCGGCGGCGTTGTGTTCGGTGATGGTGTACCGGAGGCCGGTCTTGAGTCCGACAGACAGGGAGTTTTTGATGCCCCTGACGGCGGCGTCGAACGCGCCGTCTTTGCCTCTGAATCGGTCGTTACGCTCGCGGAGTCCATCCACGGAGACGCCCGCGTACGAGAGACCAGCGTCTTTGAGCGCCTGTGCTTTCTCCTTGGTGATGAGCGTCCCATTGGTCGAGAGGACCGCCCGAACGCCCTGGTCGGTACAGTAATCGACGAGTTCGACGAGGTCGTCGCGGACGAGCGGTTCGCCGCCCGAGAACAGCAGCACAGGGACGTTGTAGTCGGCTAAATCGTCGATGAGGCCCTTCGCTTCGTCTGTCGAGAGTTCACCCTGTGCGGGGTCGAGGTCGGCGCCCGCATAGCAGTGTTCGCAGTAGAGGTTACACCGGCGAGTCGTGTTCCAGACGACGACGGGGCGCTTCTGTTTTTCTTCGCGAATCTGCTCGATGGAGGCGTCGGGGTCGTCGTATCGGAGGCCGTCGCCCTCGGCGGTCTGCCCACACAACAACTTGCTGATGGAAATCATCCGTGCGTCACCTCGCTATCGGTGTCGTCGGCAGAGTTCGTTCGACCCTTCGCGGCGAGGTCGTTCCCGCCGAGGCGACGGATTTCGTCCGCCGGACAGAGCCACAACGCTGACGCCGCGAAGTCGAAGAGGGTCCGCGCCTGTTCGGTCGCGAGGTCGGGAGATGGTGCGGTCACGCTCCCGACGTGTCGCATCGGGTCGGCGTCGTTCTCACGGAAGAATACCTCCCACTGGCGGCTTCCGTCGATTCGTGGTTTGCTCCGCGGGTCGTCGTCCGTGGGCATGGGAGCGTCTTTGGAACCGATGGATACGCCCGTTTCGCCTGTTTTCATCCACTGGGAATCGAAGCATTAGACTTCTTTGGGAACCCAGTACAGTCGACCAATGACAGAACGGTTCTCCCGGCGGACCTTCCTGCGTGCGACTGCAGGCGCTTCTGGAATCGCGCTCCTTGCTGGCTGTACTGGTGCATCGGCAGGAAGTGACGACGAAACTGGTGGTGACACAGACGGAAGCGAGTCGCCGGCACCCGACCGAGAGATGCCCGACTTCGACGGGTGGTTCGACCGAACCAGAAACTACGATGGCGTCCACGACAAGACGGGCGAGAGCGAGGTAACAGTCGCCGTCGGCGCCGACGGAAACGGCGGTGGGTTCGCGTTCGGCCCCGCCGCTATCAAGGTCTCACCCGGAACGACAGTCGTCTGGGAGTGGACGGGGAACGGAGGGACGCACAACGTCCTCCACCGCGAAGGAGAATTCGAGTCCGAACTCACCGCCTTGGAGGGTACCACGTTCGAACACACGTTCGAGGAGACTGGTGAGTATCGGTACGTGTGCGTTCCACACGAGACACTCGGAATGGTCGGTATCGTCGTCGTCGAATAGTCGGTACGGACAGTCACCTGACTGTCGTCGAATAGCTGTTCTTCCGCAATCGTCGAACGAGTCGTCGTTACGCAGTCATCTGACTGTCGGGTATCGGTGCCGTGCACATGACGCAACCGGTCTCCCGAAGCGTCTGCAACATCGGTTCGTTGACCGTGTACTCCTGCCCGCACTCCGAGCAGGTTACGTCGAATTCGCGCATCGTAGGCTCACCACGTGATGATATGTTTTCAAGACACGAGGGCGTACCCCCTCAATTCGCCGGGGCCTCACGTTAGTCTTGAAGAATGGCACCCATGAGCTTCTTCTGTGCCATCGCGAGGTGTTCGGAGAACGTCGAGGTCGTGATGCCGAGTTCGGTCGCAACCTCGCCTTTGTTCGCACGGCGCGGGTGGTCGAAGTAGCCCATCTCGTGTGCTTTCTCGAGGACCTCGCGCTGCCGGTCGGTGAGTTGGCCGCGTTCGACCAACACGAGGTCACGCGACTCGTCCGACGAGGACTGAAGGAGTCGGCGAACGTCGACAGATCCTGACGACTCCCGAAGCGAGGCGACAACGTCTCGAAGCGTCTCGACATCCGGTGCGTGGAACGTCAAGAACAGTGCGCCATCGCGCGTCTGCACGTCGACGACGGGACAGTCGAACGTCTCGATCTGTTCGCACGGACAGCCGATTCCTCCTTCGCGTGCGAATCGGTAGACGCTCCCATCTCCGTAGTCGAACAGTCGTTCCATCTCCTCGGAGACGCCATCCTCGCTGTCGAAGACGAACTCCTCCGTGACTGCGCCGTCTTGGTTCGGTGCCATGCTTCGCGACAACGCGTATCCGGAGCTCTCGTTTTCGGATACAGATGCGACGGGACAGCCCGATGGCCCTGTCACTTTCAACTCTGCTCTGATGCCCGCTGCGCTCGTCATGTATCTAGCCAGAGGCTCCACCACCTGATATAAACACCCTCGATATCTCGGGCCTTTATATCGTGGGGCACCCCCAGTCCGGGACGACACCCTGTTCGTGCTACTGACTGACATGCAGGATAAAGCCCCCGACATATGCGGGGTACGATTCGACGGGTGAGGGGCCCGAATCGCAAGATGAGCATGCAGACCGGCCTCAGACGCAATCCACTCGGACCGACTCGTACCGAGGCGCACGCCGAACAGGTCCTCGACGCGCTCTCGGACCGGGCCTGCCGTCGGATACTCACCACCGTCCAAGGGAGGAGTGAGCCGATGACTGCGCAAGAACTCTCCGTAGCGTGTGACATCCCCCTGTCGACGACCTACCGGAAACTCGAACGTCTCTCAGACGCTCGACTCCTCGAAGAGACACTCCAGTTACGCATGAACGGAACGCACACCCATCAGTACCGGTCGGATGTGGAGTCGGTCACCGTCTCGTTGGACGAAGAAACGGGCCTCGAAGTCGACATTCCAGGAGGGCACTAATGGGAACCGAATCGGCACACACGCCGGACAAGGATTCCGAGGTTCCGGTCCGTCCGCCGCTCACGTCGCGTATCGTCACCGGAACCGATGGCCGAGAAGAGTGTACGATTCACCCGAAAGACGCGACGCCGGAAGAACTCCTCACGAAGTGGGTGAGTGCGACCGGTGACTCGTTCGTCGACCTCGACGAGATGCGATAACGTCGCATCCGTCGGGTCATCTCGCGTTTTAGTCCGCTCCGTCGAGGCTACCACTCGCCTCTTCGTTGTGGGTGTGGCTCGTCGAGCGCCATGAGGTACTCTTCGAGGAGCGTCGGAAAGGCACGTCCGCGGAGGTTCCGGAGGCCGAAGTCCGCGGCCCAACTGATGATTCCCGTGTCCTCGGTGACGACGCCAGCGTTCAGTTCTCGTGCGAGGATGAGTAAGTCGAAGTCCTCGCGGGAGTCGAGGACGCCCTGTCTGAGTGCCCCTCGGTAATCCTCTCGGAGGTCGGAGATGACTTTGTCCACGTCGGACATCTTCGACGCGCCGTCCGACTTGAGTCTGGTTTCTTCTGCCTTTCGAACCGCTTTTTCGGAGACGCGAAGGCCTCTGTTGACCCGGTCAGACATCTCGTCGATGAATCGATAGACGATTTCGGCGGGGATGTACACCTCGTAGCGGTCGGGGTGTTTCTTGATGACCCACGTGTCGAGTTTGCCGAGGAGTTCCTCTGAGACACCGCGTTCCCGAAGGATGTGCTCCAGTTCCGAAGCGATGGACGGCGGCATGTAACACGAGATGTTCAAATCGAGACGAGCGGCGGCAATCGTGTCGAGCAGTCGCTCGACTGCCTCTTCGAACGTCTCGTCTTCGCCGCGAATCTCCTCCGAGAGAAAAAGGGAGGTATCGAGCACGAACCGTTGTTTCAGCGGGTACTCGGCCATTGGTCGACCCTTCGCACTCACAGACTATGACCCTTCCCCGTGTTTTCACCCCGTTAGCGAGGCGCTACTAGGCAACCTGCTGTCTCGTCTGCCTCAGAACAACGGTTCGAGTCCGTCGTCTCCTGAATCGACGAGTTCTTCGAGCGACGCCGCACTCGATTGCCGCTTGGCGAGCATATCTCGTTGGGTCTCGATAGCGACTGCCTGGAGTTCCTTCACACGCGGGACGTTGTAGACGCCCGAGAGGAGTGTCACTGCGGCCACGAAGTTCGACTCGACAGGGTAGTCTCCACCGCGAATCTCCATCGTGCCCGTCTCTTCTTCGAGCCACGTCCGTGCCCGTTCGATGCCGCGACGCGAGAGCACGTCCGGTGGGCCAGCGACGACGACGAGTCCGCGTTCGGTTCCGGCGATTTCACACGGCAGGGTGAGGCGTCCGAGGGCGGCGCGTCGGACGAGACTCGTGATACGGTTCATCGACTCGCCGTTGTCGGCTTCTCGAGAAGGCCCACCAGCAAGCCGGGAGAAAAGCCCCTGTTTCGGCCTGTCGAGTTCGACCGACGCGTACCCAATCGTGGAGATGCCTCCGGATGCGAGTGTGTTGATTATCTCGGAGGCGTCGACGACCGACTCGGCGACGGCGTTCGAGCCGTCGGTCTCGCCGGCGCTGAAGAGGATTCCCAGTCGTCGGGCGAGTTCGGTGTTAATCTCGCTGTAGCCCGATTCGAGCGACTCACCAGACCGACGCCACGCCTCGTTGTCGAACAAGATGAGGTTGTCGACCTCACCGACGAACGTCTGGAGAGACCGCGCCGCGTTGAGCGTGTAGATTCCGCCTTCGTTTCGCGCCGGGAGGATACCGAGGCCGTACACTGGTTCGGTGTAGATGTGCTTGAGCTCTCGTGCGATGACCGGTGCGCCACCGGACCCGGTTCCACCGCCGAGACCGGCCACGATGAGGAACGCATCTATCTCGTGGACCGGGAGGTCGTCGACTTTCGAGAGAATGTCACCAACGTCCTCTGCGGTGACCTCTGCCCCGAGTTCGTTGTCTGCGCCGACGCCGTGGCCTTTCACCCGTGACGTTCCCACGAGAACCTGGTGTGCCTCGGGGACGAACCGTAACCCCATCAGGTCTGCACGTGCAGTGTTGACCGCAATCGTATCGACGATGTAGTCACTCTTCGTCCGCCGGTCGTAATCGATGAGGGCGTCGACGACCTTTCCACCGGCCTGGCCGACCCCAATGAGTGCGAGTTTCATATCCCTTTCCTCTCAGAAATCGAACTAGTAAACGTGCGCTCACGTCTTGAATATGTGGTGTGTAGCGAGAATCAGTCAGTCACTAATTCGTGCGAATTCGATGCCTTCAGCTGTCGAATCCGGTGTTCTGGGGAATCGTGATACTGTGCCGAGTTAGTCACTGAACGATTCGCACGCCAACTCACCGACGACAGACAGTAACTCGGCGGGTTCGACGACGTGTCCACGTTCGCGGAGGCGTTCGTAGACGGCACACCCGGCGTCACCGGCGAAGTTCCGCTCCGAAAAGGGGCGCTCTTCGACGAGGACCAGATAGTCTGCGGACGCCGCCGCTTCGAGGTTCGCGAGGTTCCCCTCACCGACTTCGACGTCGGCCACGACGGTCACGTCTGCGTCCTCGACACGCGATTCGACGGCCGCCCGTGCAGCGTCGTCGACTGGTGCATACGGTGGTACCGTCACGAGGTCAGCGCCGACTCGCCGTGCGGCTTCGGCGTCAGTGTCGCCCTCGTTGAGCGCACCGGCAGAGAGCGCGTATCCCGCCGCCGAGAGAACGTGAAGTGGTCTCGCGGCGGTCCCACCGCCTCCCACGACGTGGACACGCCCAGTCGCGTCGGCCGAGGTGGACGAAGACGGAAGTGCGGTTACGTAGACAGACCCGGTGACGGGATGCCGCGAGACCACCGCTTCGGCGTCGAAGGCGTCTCTGAGGTTCGATTCGGAGAGAACCGTCGCCGGGTCTCCGGCCGAGAGGATTCGACCGTCTGCCAAGAGAATCAGCACGTCGCAGTAGTGGGCGGCGAGGTTCAGGTCGTGAATCGCGGCGACTGCAGTCGTCCCGTCGCCGACGAGGTCGTCGACGAGTTCGAGCGTCCGGACCTGATGATTGATGTCGAGACTGGCGGTTGGTTCGTCGAGGAGGAGCGTCGGTGTCTCCTGTGCCAGCGCCCGGGCGATGAGGACTCGCTGTCGTTCTCCACCGCTTATCTCCGTGACCGGTCGGTCTGCGAGGGCCGCGACCGACGTTCGGCGCATCGCCGCGTCGACAGCGTCCTCGTCCGCCGCCGACCACCCGTCGAATCGGCCACGGTGTGGCGTCCGTCCCATCTTCACGACTTCACGAACGGGGAAGTCGAAGGTGACGCTCGTCGTCTGCGGCACCGTCGCCACGAGTCGACTCGCTGCTTTCGAAGACAGCGCGTGGATGTTCTCGCCCGCGACGTGTACGGTTCCCGAGTCAGGTGCGAGCGCCCCGTTGAGCGTCCGGAGAAGCGTCGTCTTCCCTGCGCCGTTCGGGCCGATGAGACCGACGAACGTGCCGTCGCCGATGTCTGCCGAAATTCCGTCGAGGATAGTCTGTCCACCGAGGGAGACTGAGACTTCGTCGAGCTTGATCGCCGGTTCAGCGGCGGAGAACGGGTCCGATGGCTCTGCGGACGAATCGGGGTGCTGTTCACTCATGGCGAGCGCACCTCCCGAGTACGGAGGAGGTACAGGAAGAAGGGCGCGCCGAGCGCCGCAGTCACGACACCAACAGGAACCTCTGCCGCGCCAGACCGGGCGATGGTGTCGGTGAGCACGAGGAACGACGCCCCCGCCAGTGCCGACGCCGGCAGGAGGAGTCGGTGGTCCGGCCCCACGACGAGGCGGAGCATGTGGGGGACGACGAGGCCGACGAATCCGATGACGCCGGAGACGGCCACTGCCGCCGCAGTGACGATACTCGCCGTGACGAGGAGGAGTTGTTTCGTTCGCTCGACTTCGATACCGAGCGCGTGGGCGTCTTCTTCGCCGAGGAGGAGGACGTTCAGGTCGCGAGTGTGGGCGAGCAAGACAGCGAACGGAAGCGGGAGGACGAGCGTCAGCAACACCACTTCGTCCCACGTCGCACCCGAGAGGTGACCCATCAACCAGAAGACGACCTGTCTGAGACTCTCGCCGCTCTGGAGGAGGAGAAACGAAATGACCGCACCGAGGAACGTCTGGACCGCGACGCCCGCGAGGAGGAGCGTCGCAACGGGCGTGCGACCGTTTTCGGTCGCGAGCAGGTAGACGACGAACGCAGTGACGATTGCCGACCCGAAGGCGGCCCCTTGGAGACCGAATGGGACCGAAAGCGACAGTGCAATCGTGGCGACGGCACCGACGGCCGCCCCCGACGAGACGCCGATAATCGACGGGTCGGCCATCGGGTTTCGGAAGAACCCCTGCATGACGACGCCCGCAGTGGCGAGTGCGAACCCGACGAGCGCAGCGAGAAGGATACGAGGCAGACGCACGGAGACGACGATAATCTGTGCAGTCCGTGGCACCGCCGTCGAAAACGGCGTGACGAATTCGACAGACGGGAGTGGGACTGACCCGACGAGCGGGAGGATAACCGCACCGCTCAGCGAGACGCCCACCGGGACTGGAATCGCGTCGAGGAGGATGAGCGCGACGGTCCGCGGGGGAATCGTGACGTGGCCGATACCGGCGCTGACGACCACGACGAGCGCCAACAAGGCAGTCAAACCGAGTGCCCACGTGGTCGCTCGTGTTCGAACGTTCATCGAACACAACCGCGCTTTCATTAGGTAAATATTTATTGAACTATCCACGAGGCGACTAGCGTGAACCACCGATTCGCCGCCGCACTACTGGTACTCGTAACCGTGTTCGCCGGGGTACCGGCACCGGTTGCGGCCGCAGACCAGACAGCACAGTGTTCGTTCCCGATGACGGTCACAGACGCCACGGGAACTGAAGTGACCATCTCGGAGGACCCAGAACGCATCGTCACGACCAACCCGAGCGCCGCCCAGACGATGTGGGAGATTGGCGCGAAAGACGAAGTCGTCGGCCTCTCGCAGTACGCCGCGTACCTCGACGGTGCGAGTGAGAAGACGAACGTCTCGGGTGCGGAGGGTCTCAACGTCGAGGTCGTCATCGGCCTCGAACCCGACGTCGTCCTCGTCCCGAACACGACGTACACGTCCGAACCCGACCGGGTGAACCAACTTCGGTCGGCCGGTCTCACCGTCGTCGTCTTCGAGAGTGGCGACTCACTCGGCGCTGTCGCAGACAAAGTCGAACGAGTCGGCCGCATCACCGGCAACTGTGAGGCAGGTGCCGAACGCGCTGACGAGATGCGAACCTCCGTCGAGAACATGGAACGCGCACTCGAAGACGTCGACCAACCGGTCGGGCTCAACGCCTTCTTCGGCTACACCTCGGGGAGCGGGACGTTCATCTCCGAGATTATGACCTCCGCAGGCCTCCGCAACGGGGCCGCCGAGGCCAACATCACAGGCTGGGGTCAAGTCAACGAGGAACTCGTCGTGGAGATGAACCCCGAGTACATCGTCATTCCCTCACATGCGCCCGTTCCGAGTGGTCCAGCCTACAACAGCACGACTGCCATCCAAGAGGGTAACGTCGTCGTCGTGGACGCGAACAACCTCCAGCAACCTGCACCGCGCGCCATCGACGCAAGTGAGACGATTATGAAGGCAGTCCACCCCGAGGCCTTCGAGCGGTATCAGGAACTGCAGAACCAGTCGGAGACGACGCAGACTGAGACGACCAACACGCCCGAATCCACGTCCGGTGAACAGGACGCGACTGCCACTGCTGACGAACCACAGTCCACCGAAACCAGCGCACCCGGCTTTTCGGCAGTCGCGGCAGTCGTCGCGCTCGTCTTGACGACGCTCGTCGGTCGGCGTCGATAACTGACGACGCGCTCCGACGCACCCGTACGTTTTCATACGATACCGGGACCACTCCGGCCTACACTCCCACGGCCACAGCGTACAGCAGTGTCGCGGGATTCGCTCCGAGAGACCACAACCGTATTACCGTCGGGTGGCCGAAACAGAGTATGGTCGAGAACGTCATCTACCCCGCCTACCTCGACGCCTCTCTCTCGCGGAGTGAGGGTCGGCGGGTCGCCGAGTCGGCCGCGGTCGAAGAACCGACCGTGGACGAGATTGCGAAAGCGGTTCAGCAAGTCGGCTACGACGCCGTCATCGAACGAGGCAAACGCTATCCGCGAGAGTTCGAGACGCGCGGCCGCGTCCTCGTGAACAACGCCGACGACGCGACGAAAAACGACATCGTCCAGGCTGTCGCCGCCTACGTCGGCATCCTCCGCGACTGATGCGGCGAATCGGCACCGTCTCTCGAACGGCGCAGGGACTCGCAATCGTCCGCCTCGACGACGACGACGACCAACCCGACATCGGCACGATGGTCCTCGACGAGTCGCTCTCGACAGTCGGGCGCATCGTCGACGTGTTCGGCCCGGTCGACCGACCGTACGTGGCAATCACGGCTGACGACGACAATCCCGCACGGCTCGTCGGGAGCAAACTCTACGCGCGATAAGCGCGGACAGAGCGCAACCCCCAAACCCTTCGGGTGGGAACGCCCGGTCATGCCACGCCGCGCCTATCGAGGTGTCGCCCTCGCCGCCCTCATCTTCCTCGTCGTGCAGGTGGGTGCGCTCGCACTCGTCCCGACGTTCTTCGAACAGGGCTATCAGACAGTCGAAGACCCGTCAGACCCGACGAACAGTCTCCTCTACGTCGGCGCCATCATCGGGATGACGGCGTTCATGCTCGTCGCGTTCAAGTACGACCTCGACCAGCTGATTCGGGGCATCATCGTGTTCACGAGCGGACTGCTGTCGTGGTACGTCTTCGCTGCCATCCTCCCCAGTAGCCTCCTCGCAATCGGTCTCTCCGGCGCCGTCGCTATCGCACTCCTCGTCTACCCCGAGTGGTACGTCATCGACACCGCCGGCGCACTCATGGGCGCCGGTGCCGCCGGCCTGTTCGGCATCAGTTTCGGCCTCTTGCCGGCGCTTGTTCTTCTATCCGTTCTCGCCGTCTACGACGCCATCAGCGTCTACAAGACCAAACACATGCTCGACCTCGCTGAGGGTGTGATGGACCTCCGCATTCCGGTCGTCCTCGTCATTCCGACGACGTGGTCGTACTCGCTTCTCGACGAAGACTTCGCGCGCGACGCGAACGACGTGGGTGAGAATGCAGCGGAGAACACAGGCGCGGACAGCAACGACACTGACGATGACAGCGCCGCCACCGACGATGGCAGCGACGTCGACGACGGCCGCGACCCCGCCGACCGTGACGCGTTCTTCATCGGCCTCGGTGACGCCGTCATGCCAACGGTGATGGTCGCGTCGGCCGCGTTCTTCTCTGAGGCACCGTCGCTCGGAATCGCGACGCTCCCGGCGCTCAATCTCCCGGCGCTCCTCGCGATGGTCGGGACGTTCGTCGGCTTTGCCGGCCTCATGTGGGCCGTGATGAAAGGGCGTGCCCACGCGGGCCTGCCACTCCTGAACGGCGGTGCGATTGGCGGCTATCTGCTCGGGTCGGTCGCCGCAGGTGTCCCACTCGTCTCCGCACTCGGTCTCGCGCCGTATCTGTAGAAGTCGTCCGTCGGTCGAACTGCGTTCGCTGGTTACTCTTCGCTTCCGGTGCCCTCGCGGACACGGACAGCCATTCCCGTCTCGAAGTCGAGCATCGCGTCGGCAGAGAGTTCTGCACGACCGACGCCGAGCAGTTCACCGTCGGGACCGACGACACACACTTCGTCACCCGAACGGACTGCAGGGTCCACGTCAGTCACGAACTTCGCGAAGGCGTTCTTGCCGTCGCGGACGAACGGAATCGACTCGTCGCCAACGCTGACAGTGTATGCCGATTCACCGAGTGCCGAGCGAAGTCGTCGACCACCGGCCACACCGAGGGTGAACCGGCCGTCTGTTCCGTACGAGGTGACTCGGTCTCCCTCGACGTACACCTGTCGGGGGCGACCGCTTCGAGAACGGGACAGTTCGATGGCCTCGTCGGCGGGGAACAGCGCGTCGCCCGCGCCGGCCCCGAACTGGTAGTCAGCGACGACTCGGAGGTCTGCCAAGTCGGTCGCGTCGTCTTCGGTCATACCCAGTCGTTCACCCCGCCGGCTAAAGTGGGTCGCGGTCCCGACTGGGCGTGTGTCAAATTGCAACACAGCCGAGATAGACAAAAAGTCCTAAGTACTGGAACGACTGCCGTCGGAGTATGTCAGTGGATATTCGACTCGCTGGGGTAGGGACCGTGTTACTCCTCGCGAGTAGCGCCCTCCTCATGCAGACGTCCATCGATGGCCGTCTGTCTGCCCTTCTCGCCGCCACCGCCACCGTCGGCGCTTTTGCAACCGTTCTGCGCGCGTCGTCGCCGACGGCGTAGTCCGGTTTCGACCCGCTACTTTACGTATTAGCGCTTCGACACGTCGGACGTATGGCAGCTATCAGTTCTCTCAAGACTGCCCTCCAGAGTATCGGAAAGAATCCGGTGTTGTTTCTCGGGGGACTCGCACTCGGTCTCGTTACGCTCCCACAACTCGCCACGCAGTTGGCACAGATTCCCTTCGTCCCAACCATCCTGCAGGTCGTAACGTTCTTCGTCACGCCGTTCATCGCCGCTGGAATCTACGGCATGGCGGACGAAGCAGTCGAACACGCCGAGGGGCGAACGTCGCTGTCGACCCTGACCACCGTCGGCCGTGAGAAGTACGTCCCGTTGTTGCTGGCCAACATCGTCGAACTCGGCATCGTCATCGCGTTCGGTATCGTGTTCGCCATCATCGCGGCGATTATCGCCATCAGTCTGGGCGTTGGGTCGCTCGCCGGTGGCGGCGACCTCGCAATCGGTGGTGGGTTCCTCGTCGGTGTCGTCGTACTCGGACTCCTCTTCGTGGTGTTCCTCGTCGTCAACTTCCTCATCCAGTTCTTCCCGGTCGCCGTCGTCGTCAGCGACACGGGCGCAATCGAGTCGTTCGGTGAGAGCTATCGACTCGTCCGGGCGAACATCGTCTCGACACTCGGCTACTCGGTCATCCAGCTCGTCGTCGGTCTCCTCGTCTCGATTCCCGTCTCTGGATTCATCTTCTTCCGGACGTTCCAGAACTTCCAGGCCATCCAGAGCGCGGGCGGTGCGACGCCGGGCGCAGTCCCCGCAGGACTCGGCTTTTCGACGACAGAAATCGTCGCGATTGCAGCGATATCGCTGGCGATGCAGATGCTCTTGACGACGTTCCAGTACACGTACGCCGTCGCGTTCTTCGAAGCACACGAGTCGGAGAAACCCGGTCCAACTGGACCCGACATCGACGGCGACTCGGTGATTCCGAACTTCGAGTGATTACAGCAGGAACGTCTCTTGCCGCTCTGAGAGGTCGATGAAGGTGTCTGCGGCGTCGATGAGTTCGTCTGCGGTCGACTCTTTGAACGACATCACTTCGACGCGGACGCCCTCGTGTCGGAGGTGCGAACAGAGGCGTTCGAAGTCGCCGTCGCCAGAACAGAGGACGATGGTGTCGACGTGGTTGGCGAGGCTGACGGCGTCGAGAGCCATCCCGAGGTCCCAGTCGGCCTTCTTCGACCCGTCGCCGAACGTCTTGATGTCCTTGATTTTCGTCTCAAAACCGATGTCGATGAGTGCATCAAAAAACCGTTCTTCGTCCGGCGAATCCGCGCGGATAACGTAGGCAATCGCACGAGTGAGCGCGCGGTCTGCGGTCGCTTTGTCTAAGAGCGACGAATAATCGATATTTCGTGAGTACAGACTCTGTGCCGTATGGTACAGATTCTGCGCGTCGGCTAAGATAGCGACGCGTTGGTCTGGGTGAATCTCTGTCATTCGTCAGTGGGTTGCACTCCCCGGGCTAATAACCGTCCGGGAGTGTCCCCGAAAAGAGAGAACCGTCCGGGAACCCGGAGAGTAGGCCGATGGCAGGTCATGCACAGTGCGCAAATTATAATAGCCCTCCAGTTCCTCCATCCGATGTGAACCACTCCACGCGACCTTCCACGACCGCCACACGGTCGACAGCGTCGCGTGCAGATTTCTTTTCGAAAAAACGCGCGTACTGAATCGCTCGTTGCGGGAGTAGCGACCCCGTCTCGGGCGAACCCCTGACGACGCGCACTCGGTTTCACGACCGTTTCCCACACATCACCACATCCGTCCAAACACCACACACTGACACATGACAACACTTGACCTTCGCGGCGTCTACCCCGCGATGACCACCCCGTTCAACGAAGACGGGAGTATCGACTTCGAACAACTGCAGTCCGACACCCGTCGCCTCGAAGACGCAGGCGTCGATGGCCTCGTCCCGGTCGGGTCGACCGGTGAGTCGGCGACGCTGACCCACGACGAACACGTCGAAGTGGTCGAAGCAGTCGTCGAGGCAGTCGAGGACGTGCCCGTCATCGCCGGGTCAGGGTCCAACTCGACCCGAGAGGCACTCGAACTCTCTCGACGCTCTGCCGAGGCCGGTGCCGACGCACTCCTCCTCATCTCGCCGTACTACAACAAGCCCGAACAGTCCGGACTCGTCGAACACTACCAAACTCTCGCCGACGAGGTGGACCTCCCGCAAATCGTCTACAACGTCCCCGGACGCACGGGAAGCAACATCCTGCCCGAGACGGCCGCGACACTCGCCGAACACCCGAACATCGTCGGCTACAAGGCTGCCAGCGGTGACCTCGGCCAGATTTCGCAGGTCGTCGAGTACACCCAAGACGAGGACTTCGCGGTCCTCTCTGGCGACGACGGCCTGACGCTCCCGGTTCTCTCGGTCGGGGGCGTCGGTACCATCTCCGTCGTGGCGAACATCGAACCGGCGCGAACCGGCGCACTGGTCCACTCGGCACTGCAGGGCGATTACGAACGAGCGCGTGAGATTCACCACGAACTCGGCCCACTCTGCCGCCACCTGTTCGTCGAGACGAACCCCATTCCGGTCAAGGAAGCGATGGAGATTCGCGGCTACGGTCCGGCGCGCCTGCGCCCACCGCTGACTCGCCTCACCGAACCAAACGTCGAAGAGATGCGTCGCATCCTCGACGACCTCGCCGCCGAGCAGGCGGTCTCTGACGGGGGGAGCGCCGAGTGACGGTACGCGTCGCCGTCACCGGTGCGACTGGCCGAATGGGTGCGGAAGTCCTCGCCGCCGCAGCAGACCGTGAGGACCTCGAGGTCGCCTTCGCGGTCAGTCGCTCCGCGGGTGGTGAAGTCGAAGGTGTCGCCGTCGAAGACGCCGCTGACCTCCCCGAACTGCTCGCCGCACACGACCCGGACGTCCTCGTCGACTTCACCGGACCGGACTCCTGCGTCGAGTACGCGGCCGCCTGCGCCGAAGCAGGTGTCGCCGTCGTCTCGGGAACGACCGGTCTGAGCGAGGGTGGATTCGACGCCCTCCGCGAGACGGCCGAAACGGTTCCGGTACTCTACGCGTCGAACTTCTCGCGTGGTATCGCGGCACTCCGCCGGGCGGTCCGCGAGGCCATCCCTGCACTGGATGGCTACGACATCGAACTCACCGAGACGCACCACAACGCCAAGCGCGACGCCCCGAGCGGAACGGCGCTGACGATTTTAGACGATATCGACGACGTCAGAGGCGACTCCCCCCGCGTACACGGCCGCGAGGGCGAAGCACCCCGAACTGAGGGTGAAATCGGTGTCCACGCTCGCCGGGCGGGGGATATTGCCGGTGAGCACGAAGTATTACTGGCTGGAAATCACGAGTCACTCTCACTCACACACCGCGCGGGGTCGCGTGGAGTCTTCGCCGCTGGCGCACTCGACGCCGCGGTGTGGCTCTCGGGCCGCGACGCCGGGTGGTACGACTTCACCGAGGTACTCGAATGAGCCTAGAATCCGACGTACGAAACCTGTGGCAGCGATATAACGACGGCGACGTAGACGCCTCCTCGGCGACCGTCGACGAACTCGACACACTCGATGCGTTCCTCGCCGCCCTCGAAGCGGGCGAGGTGCGCGCAGCAGAGAAGACGGGGTCCCACGTGACCTCGTGGGAAGCAAACGAGTGGGTCAAGCGAGGAATCCTCCTCAACTTCGGCCTGCGCGAGACGCTCACCCGCGAGTACGGCGACGTTCGCTACCACGACGTGCTGCCGCTGCGCGACACCGAAGACCTCAACGACCGAGGCACGCGAAACACGCCGGACGGAACCGTCATTCGCCGCGGTGCGTACCTCGGCTCCGACTGTATCATGATGAGCCCTTCGTTCGTGAACATCGGCGCGTACGTGGACGACGGAACGCTCGTCGACTCGTGTGACACCGTCGGCTCGTGCGCCCAGATTGGCGCGAACGTCAAGCTCGGTGCGAACACCCTCATCGGTGGCGTCCTCGAACCCGTCGAAGACGCGCCGGTCGTCGTCGAAGACGGTGCCGCGCTCGGTGCTGGCTGTCGCGTCACCTCCGGCTTCGTCGTCGGCGAGAACTCCATCGTCGGCGAGAACACGCTTCTCACGCCGCGTATCCCCGTCTACGACCTCGTGGACGAGGAGATTCACTACGGCCACCTGCCGGCGAACCGCCGGGCGTTCACCCGATTCGTCGAGTCCTCGCTCGGCGACCACGACCTGTTCGCCGGCGGCGCCTACAAACCGGCCGTCGTCGCGCTGGACATCGAAGACGACACCCTCGACGCGACCCGTCGAGAGGAGGCACTCCGCGAATGAGCGAGGGAGGTCCGGCCGTCCGGCGACTGTCCGACTGGGACCGCGAGCAACTCCTGTCGCTCGCCGACGAGTTCGGGTCGCCGCTGTACGTGACCGACCTCCAGCGCGTCCGCGAGAACTGCGTCCGCCTCAGCGAGGCGTTCCCCGAGGCACACATCAGCTACGCAGTCAAGGCCCACACGGGGCAGGCAGTTCTCGAAACCGTCCGCGACGCAGGGCTCGACGCCGAGTGTGCCTCCGCAGGCGAAGTCGAACGCGCCCTCGAAGCGGGATTCCCCGGCGAACACATCCGATACACGGCGGTCAACCCGCCGGCCGCCGACCTCGACCACGTCGTCGACCGCTGGGAGGCGAACCCCGAGATGACCATCACGGTCGGCGCCGAGGACACCATCGACCGCCTCGCCGACCGGGGATTCGACGGGCGTCTCTGTCTCCGGGCGAACCCCGGTGTCGGCGCGGGCCACCACGAGAAGGTCACCACCGGTGGCCACGCGAAGTTCGGCATCCCAATCGACCGCGTGCCGAAACTCGCTGAGAACGTCCGTGACGACTTCGACCTCGTCGGCGTCCATGCCCACGCAGGCAGTGGCATTTCCGGCGACGACCTCTCGGCGCACCGGGAACTCGTCCGCCGGATGGGCGACCTCGCGCGCTCCATCGACGGCCTCGAATTCGTCGACATCGGCGGCGGATTCGGTGTCCCGTACCGCGACGACGAACCCCCACTCGACCTCGCTGCAGTCGCCGACGCGACCCGCGAGGCACTCGGCGACACCGACGCCCAACTCGCTATCGAACCCGGGCGGTACGTCGTCGCCGACGCTGGCGTCCTCCTCTCAGCGGTGAACACCATCAAGGAGGTCCCAGAAACGACCGTCGTCGGCATCGACGCTGGTATGACGACGTTGCTCCGACCGGCGATGTACGACGCGTACCACGAAATTTCGAACCTCTCTCGCCCGGACGCCGAACCGGTCTCGACCATCGTCGCGGGACCGGTCTGTGAGACGAGCGACGTCTTCGCAGAAGACCGACCGCTCGCCCGCCCAGAGCGCGGCGACGTCATCGCAATCGGCAACGCGGGGGCATACGGCTACGAGATGGCAAGCACCTACAACTCGCGGCCGCGACCCCCAGAAGTCGTCCTCGACGCCAACGGACCCCGTGTGGCCCGTCGTCGTGAGACGCTCGACGACATCACCACCCTCGAACGAACCGTATCCGAGCAACTCCCCAACTGACCAAGCACACCACCCAGAATCATGAGCGTACTAAACACCGTACCATTCGAAAAGTTCCACGGCACCGGAAACGACTTCTTCGTCGTCGATGCCGAAGACCCAGTCCCAGACCGACCCGCGTTCGCACGAACGCACTGCGACAGACAGGGCGGCATCGCCCTCGCAGACAGCGACCGACGTGGCGCAGATGGCGTCCTGTTTCTCGCACTCGAGTCTCGATACGACCCACCCCGCGTCGTCATGACTCTCGTCCAACCAGACGGCTCTGTCGCCGCGATGTGCGGCAACGGTGCCCGCGTGGCCGCCGCGTGGGCGGCCGAACGAACCGGGTCGGACCAGATTATGATCGACACGCCAGCTGGCACCCGACGAGCAACGCTCGACGGTGGCAACGTGACCGTCGAGATGGGTGTCCCCTCGTTCGACC
This sequence comes from Haloferax marinisediminis, assembly GCF_009674585.1. Lineage (NCBI taxonomy): Archaea > Methanobacteriati > Methanobacteriota > Halobacteria > Halobacteriales > Haloferacaceae > Haloferax > Haloferax marinisediminis. The sequence goes on from NZ_WKJP01000001.1 coordinate 2,424,974, forward strand.
CGCGAGACGTTCCACTCGCCAGTGACGAGGAACTCGTCGAAGCAGACGTCGAGGGCCTCACCGTCACGGCAGTCGACACGGGCGTCCCCCACGCCGTCGCGTTCGTCGACGACATCGACGACATCGACCTCGAAGCGATCGCCCCGTCGATTCGACACGCACCGCTGTTCCCCGACGGAACGAACGTCACGCTCGCCTCACCGGGCGGAGAAGGTGGCTTCCGCCAACGAACCTTCGAACGCGGCGTCGAGGGCGAAACGCAGTCCTGCGGAACCGGCGCAGTCGCCGTTGTCGCCGTCGCAAAGCGACTCGGACTCGTCTCCGGTGACGACCCTGTCAGCGTCTCTCCACCGGGTGGGACGCTTTCGGTGACGGTCCCCGACGAGGGGCCTGCACTCCTCGGTGGCCCGGCCGTTCACGAAGGTGACGGCGAAGCCGATATCGTCTTCCGCGAACGATGACCGGCGGCGGGTTCGACCCCGTCGCGTTCCTCGAACAGGCGGTTCCTGTCGCCTCGAACGAGGACGTTGACGAGATGCGAGACCTGCTCGTCGCCACACTCGACGAATACGGCGCTGACCCCGTCGTAGACGACGCCGGTAATACGATTGCCGCCAAGGGTGCGTCCGACCCCGAAACGCACGTCGTCCTCAACACCCACATCGACACCGTCTCACCCCACGTTCCGTACGACCGCGAAGACGGCATCATCCACGGGCGAGGGTCGTGTGACGCAAAAGGGCCGCTCGCGGCGCTCCTCTCCGCGTTCTTCGCTGTCGACCCTGCACCGGATGCCCGGGTGACGCTGGCTATCACTCCAGACGAGGAACTCCTCTCGACGGGTGCGGCCGCACTCGACCTCGATGGCGACATGTACATCGTCGGCGAACCGACGGGACTCGACGTGTGTACGGCGGCCAAGGGCCGGTTCGAAGGGACGGTCTCACTCAGCGGTGTGGCCGCACACGCAGCGGAACCTGACTCCGGTTCGAACGCCATCGACGCGCTCGCGTCCGTCCTCGACGCACTTCGGGCGTTCGACGCCGAGAGGGAGACACACCCCGACCTCGGTGAAGCGACGTTGACGCCGACGATGGTCGACGGTGGTGAGAACTCGAATCAAGTGCCGGCCGACTGCCGACTCGTGGTCGACCGACGGAGCGTTCCGCCAGAGACCGCAGATGGGTTCCGCTCGGAACTCACGTCGACACTCCAGTCGGTCGTTCCCGAGGGAGTCGGTGTCGACTTCCAACTCACCGAGCGCCCGACACCGTTCCTCGAAGCGTTCGCGACCGACCCCGACCACGAACTCGTGACGACACTCGCGAGTGCCTCACGGGACGCAGGCGGACGAGGCGACGTTCGGCCGTTTACCGCTGCCACCGAGGCGTCGTACTTTTCACCTGCCCCGGTGGTCGTCTTCGGACCCGGTGTGCTCGCAGACGACGAGGGTGCAGTGGCCCACGCCGAACGTGAGTACGTGACGACCGCCGACGTACGAACTGCTGCTGCGGCGCTCGAAGACGCACTGGCGACACTCGTGGATTAGCTGTCAACCAATCACAACGTTCTTATTCGACCGCGGGGTCGTTTGAAACGATGCGCCCTCCACATACGCGCATCGTCTTTTTCGGTGTCCTCCTACTGGTGGCACCCGCGAGCATCGTCGCTAGCGATGGCGGGACCGCCATCGACCACCAAGGTGACGAAATCATCATCGGCGCCGCCACCGACCAACGTATCGAAGGGACGACGCCGTTCGAGTCGGGGACTATCATCGGTGTCCGTGTCAAGTCAGTCGGAGAGACACATCCGTTCCTCGTGTCGAAGGCCGTCAAGGTCGGAGAGAACGGGTCGTTCGACGTCGTCTTCGACCTGTCCGAGTTAGCGCCGTTACAGGGTGGCCCGATTCACGTCGAAGTCCGCCACAACGAGTCCACGATTCACGAACTCGACGGCGTCCTCGTGACGAAGAACATGCCTGCGGAGTCGACACTCACCTACGCGCCACCGACTGACGGGACCACGTCGCCACCGTCGACGACGACGGCGACCACCACTACACCCGACGATTCTTCCTCGGGAATCGACGTGCCAGGGTTCGGTATCGTCGCTGGTCTCGTCGCACTCGGCAGTGTGATACTCCTCACACGTCGGTGACCACGAGAGACGACCACTCGCGAACTCGATTCGACCGACTACGCCAGAACTAGCACGGCCGACCATTCACAGAATCCAGACGACCGACCACGCCCGCGCTCCGCGACGGAACGCAACGCCCTTTTTCCACCCCGCCTATCGTCGGCGTATGTACGAGGCGGTCTACGCACATCCGGACGGCGAGAGCACGGCAAGTCGCGTCGCACTCGCCGCCGCGAGGTACGGGTACGACGGTGTCGTCGTTCGCGGCATCGACGCGAACCCAGACTACGACCGCCTCCGTGAGGAACTCGACGTCGACCTCGTCGAAGCGGTCGAAATCGACGCTCCCGGCCCGGAACACGCGAGCGGTGCAGTCGGCAACTACCGACCACAGTGCGAACTCGTCATCATCCGTGGAGGGACGAACGCGCTCAATCGGTTCGCCGTCGAACAAGACCGAGTGGACGTGCTCGCGCGCCCGATGGACGGCCGAGGCAACTTCAACCACGTGTTGGCGAAAGCGGCCCGGGACAACGGCGTTCGCGTCGAATTCGACTTCGGCCCGGTCCTCCGAACCGACGGGGGAACGCGCGTGCAGGCGCTCTCTGACCTCCGAAAACTCCGCGAACTCGTCGAGTATTACGACGTTCCGTACGTCGTCTCTGGCGGCCCACACTCACACCTCGAACTCCGTGCGCCGCGCGAGTTAGCCGGACTCGGCGAAGTCATCGGGTTCGACCGCGAACAGGTTCTGGATGGCCTCCGCGAGTGGGGCCGTCTCGCCGAGCGAAACCGCGAGCGGATGTCCGAGTCGTTCATTGCCCCGGGCGTCAAACGAGGCCGATATGAAGAAGACGATTGAGGAGCACGCCGCCCGGTTTTCTGAAGTCGCCCCCGAGTACGACGAAAGCCAGGATAGCGAAGAGTACCGTGCGTGTGTCTCACTCGTCGTCCACTACGCTGACCCGTCGCCGGACGACGTCGTCCTCGATTTGGGCACGGGAACCGGCGCAATCGCCCTCGCCCTCGCACCGGACGCGAAGCACGTCGTCGGGCGTGATATCAGCGAGGGAATGCTCGAACAGGCACGGACCAAAGCCGCAGAAGTCGGCATCGAGAACGTCGATTTCGACATCGGACGGTTTCGTGAGCCAAACGTGCCAGCAGACCGTGAGATAGACGTGGTCGTCTCCAACTTCGCCATGCACCACCTCTCGGACGACGAAAAACGCGAGGCAATCCAGGTCATCGCCGACCTCGAACCCCGACGGTTCGTCCTCGGTGACGTGATGTTCTTCGGCGAACCCGACCCAGACGAACCCTTCTACACACCCGAAGTCGACGACCCGTCGACCGTCGGCTTCCTCGCCGACGCACTCACTGACGCTGGATTCGTCCTGACCGCCGTCGAATCGGTACACGAACAGGTCGGCGTGCTCGTTGCCGAGCGCGCCCCACTCGGGGGCGAGGAGACGCAATGAAACACCTCCCGAAACACCTCCGACCGCGGTGGCGATATCTCGCCGTCGAGATAGAGACGTGGCCCGACGCGAACCTCAGTCGCGGCACGTTCCAGCGCGAACTGTGGTACGCCGCACAGAACCTCTTCGGCGACGCTGGGAGCGCGGACGCCGACTTGACCGTCCTCGGATTCGACTTCGCCGACAGCATCGCCGAGACGATAATTCGGGTCCGACGAGGGTACGTCGACGACGGACGTGCTGCACTCGCCTGTATCGACACGATTGGAGACGACCCTGTCGGGGTGAGAGTGCGAGGCGTCTCCGGGACGGTACGTGCCTGTTCGGAAAGGTATTTACACGGCCGGGCCGGAATTTCTGAGGAGAGAGACGTCGTGTTCGAGAACGAATCCCGGACTGCCGTCGTCCGCAACTCCCTCTTGGACGTTCGCGGTCCGGACGGGTTCACGGGCGCGACGCAACTCGATTTCGAGTGATACTCTATGCAGGGACAAGCGCAACAACAGGCGTACGACCGCGGGATTACTATCTTCTCGCCGGATGGTCGACTCTATCAGGTCGAATACGCTCGTGAGGCCGTCAAGCGCGGCACCGCGAGCATCGGTGTGCGAACGTCCGAGGGCGTCGTCCTCGCGGCGGACAAGCGTTCTCGCTCGCCACTGATGGAACCGACGAGCGTCGAGAAGATTCACAAGGCGGACGACCACATCGGTATCGCGAGCGCCGGCCACGTCGCCGACGCCCGCCAACTCATCGACTTCGCCCGCCGCCAGTCGCAGGTCAACCGCCTCCGCTACGGCGAACCGATCGGTATCGAGACGCTGACCAAGGAAGTCACCGACCACATCCAGCAGTACACGCAGGTCGGCGGTGCCCGTCCGTTCGGTGTGGCCCTCCTCATCGGCGGCGTCGAAAACGGCACCCCGCGCCTCTACGAGACGGACCCCTCGGGGACGCCCTACGAGTGGAAGGCCGTCGCAATCGGTGCCGACCGCGGCGACCACCAAGAACATCTCGAAGAGAACTACCGCGACGACCTGACCCTCGAAGAGGGAATCGCGCTGGCGCTCGAAGCCATCGCCTCCACCAACGAGGAAGGAACCTCGCCCGACGGCGTCGACGTGGCGACCATCTCGGCTGAGACCGAACGCTTCGTCGAGCTGTCGAACGAGGAGATCGAAGAACACCTCGCCGCCAACGACCTGCTGGCGTCCGAGGACGACGAAACGTCCGAAGAGTAGACCGCATCCCGCGGTTTCGCGTATTCTTCTTCGAACCGACACCACCGTCGTCACTGGCGAGTCTACACAGAGATACGTCGGCAAAAGTCCCGAATCCGACAGTTGGTCGGGTCAGCGGTCGAATCTCGGTCGGGCTGGGTGGTTAGTATTCCTCGTAGGCGAGGTTCATCAGCCACTGCGAGAAGGCGTTACTGTTCGCGTTTATCTCTTCTTCGCCGATGAACGGCGAGAGCATGTCGCCGGCCATGAGCATCGAGAACTGCAGGTCGCGGGCGGCGGGTTCGAGATAGTAGGTGGTGTGACCGTTGTAGACGGCCTGACTCCGCTTGATGAGTTCGAGAGACTCCAGAACTTCCGCGATACGGCTTCCCTTGCGGGAGGAGATGTCGAGTTCTTTCCAGAAGTCACTCTGATGGATGCCGCCCGACTCGCGGATGAGTTCGAGTCCCGCGCGCTCATCGGAAGAAAGGTCGGCTTCGGCTTCGCTCGCGCTCATACAACCTACACGTCGGGCGAGTGGTTTAACGGTGACGTTCGACCCGTTCGAAGCCAGTCTGACACGGCGAACCCTCAGCAAATTCGTACGAAGTCTCTTCGGTTCCAACGGTGATGAGCGACGACGAACGGGTGCCGAACCGACCCTCTGGGTCGTGGACACAGACGCCGAAGTCGTGGTCGCCGAGGGCGTCGGCCGCCCGTTTTCTCCACGCTACCATCGACTCGCTCGGCTCAGGTTGGAGTGCTTCCCAGAGACGGCGGGCGTTGTCGGCCTGCTGTTCGCCTCGCTCGGGACGCATCGCCGGGACGAACCACGAGTCGTGCGTGCCGACGTTCACGACGACGTGGACGCCGGGGTCGAAGTTCCGAACCGAGAGGCTCCCGTCCCACTCGAAGTACAGCGCCGCGTTCTCGTCGGCGATGACGAGGTTGAACCCGTCGTAGGTGTGGTCGTCCACCGAGTGTTCGACGAACCGAGCGGCGTCTTCGGCCGTCTCGTGGCGCAAGGCATCGCGGACGAGGTGACCGCGCGAGCGCTCGCCGCCGCCATCGACCTCGACCCACCGATTGGTGATGCCGACGAAGACGCCAGCGTCGTTGTAGCCGACCCACGTGCCACCCGCCTCAGAGTCGCGCGGGGCGACTATCGCCGGGCCGTCGCCGTTCTCCCATCGCTGTGGGGGTTCGGCAGGCCTGTCGAGGAGTTCGTCGCGGTTGGCGGCGACGACGACGGGTGCAGCTTCGAACACCTGCCACGCGAGGATGAGTGTGCACACGAGTGTGGATAGGAATCCCCTGGGCAAAAATGCGTGTCTCGGTAGTGGTGTGCTGCGCGCAGTTCAGACCTCGGTTTCGTCGAATTCGATTGCATCGTCCGAGATGATGATGGTGAGTCCGTTACTGTCCGGTTGCGGTCCGAACGACTGCGATGCCGATGGCCCATCCACGACACACACCGACACGCGGTGTTCCAAGTCCATCGTCGGAACATCTTCGAACACTGCTCCCGACTCGGGGTTCTCCGGTGAGTACGGTTTCACACGCGGCCCGAGTTCGAGTCGTCTCCCGAACACAGGAGTTTGCTCGTCCGATGGCGTCACGACCACGTCTACTATGATTGCCTCTTCGCGGTGATTGAGGACAGTCAGGTCGTTCGCGACCCACAGGCCCAACTCCGGAGCCTCTGTGGATTCCGCAGTCGTCTTCTCTTCGCTGGTGGGTGACGCTGTCGTCGGGGACACATTGGTCTGGGACCGCTGTTCCGCACACCCTGCGATGGTGCCAACTGAGAGGGCACCTGCTCGTTTGATGAACCATCGACGAGGGTGACGTGGCATATGCGCGATGACTCGCTATCGTGTCAAAAGAATAGCTGCTGACTACTCGTCGTCTTCGAACCGACCCGGGTCGCGCGACGCCAGCGCGACGTTCACGGCGGCGACGTTCTCCGGCACGTCGTGGACGCGGACGATATCTGCGCCGCGGTCCGCAGCGATAGTCGTCCCGGCGATGGTCGCCGCGAGGTTGTCACCGGTCTGCTCGCCGACGAGCGAGAACATCGACTTGTGCGAGTGCCCGACGAGGATGGGACAGCCAAGCGCGCTGAGCTCGTCGATGCGACCGAGGAGTTCGAAGTTCTCCGCTTTCGACTTGCCGAAGCCGAGGCCGGGGTCGACGATGATGTTGTGTCGCGGGATACCCGCTTTCTCTGCGAGGAGCACGCGTTCTGTGAGTTCTCCGATGACGTCTTCGACCACGTCGTCGTAGTCGATGTTCTTGTCTGGAATCACCGGCGCGTCGATGCTGTGCATCACGATGACTGGGACGTCGCGTTCGGCCGCGAGGAAGCGCATCTCGGGGTCTTCGAGGCCGGTCACGTCGTTGAGGATGTCCGCGCCCGCGTCGAGGGCCGCCTCGGCGACGGCGGCTTTCCGGGTGTCGACCGAGACGAGCGCGTCGAGGTCCGAAATCGCCTCGATGACCGGCGTGACGCGACGAATCTCCTCGTCGATGGGGACTTCCTCGGCACCCGGTCGGGTGCTCTCGCCGCCGACGTCGATGATGTCGACGCCTGCATCGACCATCGCCTGCGCCTGCGAGACGGCGTCGTCGATGTCGTAGAACTGCCCGCCGTCGTGGAAACTGTCCGGGGTGACGTTCAGGATTCCCATGACGGCGGTGCCGTCTTCCCACGGATAGCCGTGGTGCTCGGCGTCGCCGTCGAGTCCGACACTCGTTCGAATCTCGTCGGCGAGTTCCAAGAGAGCGTACGGCCGGTCCCGAAGGTTCGTGGTGAGGCGCTCGAACTGGTTCAGCGTCGCCATCATGACAACGTCGACGAGTTCGCCACCCGACTCGTGTCCGGAGACGGCGCACGTGCCACCGATGGCGAGCAGTTCTTCGCGAAGAACCTCCGCTTGGCGACCCTGGACGCGTGTCCGAACAGTCCGGAAGACGCCTCGGTCGGCGCCGCCTGCGCTGGTCGTCGAAACGTGTGCTCGGGCGAGCGTCTCGCGAGCGTCGTCGAGTGTTCGATTGGTCTTCGGCACCATCGCGCGCGTCCACGTCGTCCGTGCTTCAGCGACGACGAACAGCGACCCGACGACGAGGACGCAGTCGTCCACGTGGGCGTGTCTCAGAGCCTTCGTCAGTGCAGATGGCACTGCACTCCCCGTGTGGACGTCGTCGATTCCAGACCGCTCGAAGACGGCAGCGAGAATCTCGGGGTCTTCGGCCCGGGAGATATCCGCCTGACACGTGACGACCGAGGTGACTTCGGGGAGTGCATCGACCATCTCGCGGTGGTCTTTGTCGTGCATCGCGCCGTAGACGAGGTGCAAATCGTCGTAGTCGAACTCGTCGAGAACCGTCGCGAGTTGTGCACACGCGTCCGGGTTGTGGGCACCGTCGAGGACGACCATCGGGTCGGTCGACATGACTTCGAACCGTCCCGGCCAGTGGGCATTTCGCAGGCCGCGGTGAATCGCGTCGGTGGCGATGTCTGGGTTGACCTGTCGGGCCAACGCGACGGCGATACCGGCGTTACGTGCCTGATAGGCGCCCAGAAGTGGGATTCGGAGGTCGAGGTGCTCGTCGTCGGTTTCGACGGTGACGGCCGCTTCTTGATGGTTCACACGGCCGCCGTAGGCAGTACGAACGTCGGCGTCCGAACCGATTTCGTCGACGGTCAGCACGTCACCGACTTCGTCACGGATGACGTCCAGTGCCTCGCCAGTCGCGCCGGTCACGAGCGGCGCGTCTGCGGGGGCGACTGCTGCTTTCGTCCGAGCAATCTCTTCGATGGTGTCGCCGAGAACTGCCGTGTGTTCGAGCGAGACGTTGGTGACTGCGCTGGCGATGGGGTCGACGGCGCTCGTCGCGTCGAGTTCGCCGCCCATCCCGACTTCGAGGACTGCAACGTCGACGTCGGCCTGTTCGAAGTACCAGATACCGAGTGCCGTCATCGTCTCGAAGAAGGTGAGTGGTTCGCCATCGGCGGCGCGGTCGACGAGGTACGGTTTGGCTTCGGCGACGAACGCCGACAGCGCGGACTCGGGTATCTTCCGGCCATCGACGCGGATACGCTCGCGGATATCGTCGAAGTGTGGTGACGTGTAGAGACCGACGCTCTGCCCTGCTTCGCGGAGCATCGATTCGAGCATCCGGGCGGTGCTTCCCTTTCCGTTCGACCCTGCAACCTGCACGAACGAGACGCCCTCGTGGGGGTCGCCGAGGTGAGAGAGTAACCGCTGAATCGACTCGGTCCCCGGCTTGACTTGGAAGCGCCGGAGGTCGAAAAGGAAGTTCACCGCCTCGTGGTACTCCATACGCAAAAAACCCGCACGGTGGGCTTAGGCCTAACGCTCCGTGCCCACCGGTCCGTCCCGCGTTACTCGTCGATGTGGACGACGAGAACCGGGCGCTTCGCGTTCTCGACGACGCGCTCTGTGACACTGCCGAGCGAGGTGAGTTTGTCGCGGCCGGTCCGACCGTGGGTCCCCATCACGACGACGTCGATGTCGTGTTCCTCGGCGTACTCGAGGATGATTCGGTGCGGGACACCCTCTCGGACCGCCGTGGTCGTCTCACACTTGCCCCTGCACTCGTCAGCACACTGCTCGACGGCCTCGATGGCCTCGTCGCGGAGGGACTGAATGACCGCATCCTGCTGGTCGCCACCGGCGGCGAGATAGACCCGCTGGTCGACGACCGAGAGGATGTGAACCGTCGAGGTGGACTTGGCGAGTTCGAGCGCGTGCTCGATTGCTTGCATCGTTCCCGGGCTACCGTCGGTTGGTACCAGAATATCCTCGTACATGCCCATGTGTTCGCCTCGCCGACACTTGAAGCATCCCGTTGGTTTTAGAAATTGGGAACGGTCGGATGGGTGGTGTGGTTGCGGATGGACGGAGGCTGGCTTTAGAAGAGGGTGGGTGTGTGGACTGGCTTTAGGAACTCGCTCGCACTGCTCGCTCGTTCCTAAAGTCGCGTGAGACTCGCTTCGCTCGTCTCACTGACTTCCGTCACTCCTTCGCTCCGCTCAGTCGTGCCTGAAACACCTCTGCCCCGTAAACACCATCGCAATCCCGCGCTCGTTACACGCGTCGATGACTTTCTCGTCGTTGACCGACCCACCGGGCTGGATGACTGCCTCGATACCCGCGTCGGCCGCCTTCTCGACGCCGTCCGGGAACGGGAAGAACGCGTCCGAGGCCATGACGGCACCCTGCGCGTCCTTGCCTTCGGCGTGTTCTTCGGCCTTCATGGCGGCGAGTTCGACGGCGTCCACACGGGAGACCTGTCCCATGCCGACACCGACGGTCTCGGTTCCCTTCGCGAAGAGAATCCCGTTGGACTTCACGTGCTTGAGGACCTTCCACGCGAAGAGCATCGTCTCCAACTGCTCGTCGCTTGGTTCGGTCTCGGTGACGACTTCGAGGTCGTCGAGGGTCGGCGTCCAGAGGTCGCGTTCTTGGACGAGGCGGCCGCCGACGAGGGCTTTCTCGGTGTAGGTCTCGGTTCGCTCACCGAGTTCGCCGACATCGAGGACGCGGAGGTTCTTCTTCTCGGTCAGCACGTCGAGTGCGTCGGCGGTGTAGCCGGGGGCGACGACGACTTCCTTGAACGAGTCGATGATGAGTTCGGCAGTCTCGGCGTCACACTCGCGGTTGAGGGCGACGATACCACCGAAGGCGCTCATCGGGTCCGTCGAGAGGGCGTCTGCGTAGGCCTCGGCGAGGGTGTCGGCCGTTGCACAGCCAGCAGGGTTCGTGTGCTTGATGACTGCGGCAGCGGGTTCGTCGAACTCCTTGATGATGTTCAGCGCACCGTCGGCGTCGTTGTAGTTGTTGTACGACAGGCCCTTCGCCCCCTCGTTGAGCTGGGGTGCGCCGACGACCGACGCTTCGTCGCACGTCTCGTCCACGTAGACGGCGGCGTCTTGGTGCGGGTTCTCACCGTAGCGAAGCGTGTCGTAGCGGTCTTCGGAGATGACGCGGCGCTCTGGCAGGCCGGCGTCGACGTCACCTTCGACGGTCACGGTGTCGCCTTCGACCGTCACGCGGTCTTCAGCGAACCAGCGAACGGCGCGTGGGTACGCCTTGAACTCCGCGTCGTAGAGGACGCGTGCCTTCAGGTCGTCTTCGTCGTCGTCCGTGTAGACGGGGACGGCTTCCTGCGTGACGATTGGGCCGGCGTCGACTTCCTCGTTGACGACGTGGACCGTACAGCCGGTCGTCTTGACGCCTGCGTCGAGAACCTGTTCGTGGGCGTTCATGCCCGGGAAGGAAGGCAGGAGCGACGGGTGAACGTTGAGTGTGGTGGGCGCGTTGTCGAGGAACGTCGACGTGAGTACGCGCATGTAGCCATCGAGACAGACGAGGTCGAACTCGTAGTCGGAGAGTGCGTCGAGAACGCGCTCTTCGTGAGACTCCCGGGACTCGTCGTCACCGCGCTCGACGACTTCTGTGGGGATGCCGTTCTCTGCGGCCCACTCGAGGATGGGTGCATCTGCGTGATTCGAGACGACGACGCCGAGTTCCGCCCCGCCGGGGGCGCGGTCGGCGATGTTACGAAGGTTTCGTCCACGGTTGCTCGCGAGACCGGCGATGGTGACCATGTTGAGAGGGCGTGTCGCGGCCCTCAAAGTGGTTGCGGTCCTCACTCCCAGAAATATACTCGTTCGTGTATAGGTGACACCACAGAACGCGATACAGTGGTCAGAGATGTTCACACACTTGCCTACATTCGTAATTTCGGACGGACGCGAACCCCCGCCGTTTAACCTATCCCCCCGAGACGGACCAACCATGACCGACGCCGACCGGAACGACCCGCTCTATGCGGTGTCACCGCTCGACGGGCGCTACGCCTCTCGAACCGCACCGCTCGCCCCACACGTGAGCGAGGCCGCACTCATGCGTGCCCGCGTGCAGGTAGAAGTGGAGTATCTCATCGCACTCGCTGACCTCGATGTGACACCACTGGAACTCCCTGAACCCGAGCGTGCCGACCTGCGCGCACTTTACGAGGAGTTCGACGCCGAGGATGCCGCGCTCGTCAAACAGTTAGAAGTCGAAGGCGCAGCAGGCTACACTGCGACCAACCACGACGTAAAAGCCGTCGAGTACTTCATCCGAACCGAGACACCCGAATCTGTCCACCCGTGGATTCACTTCGGGCTGACATCGGAGGACGTGAACAATCTCTCTCACCGCCTGATGGTCACCGGCGCCGTCGAGGCGGTTCTCGTCCCCGAGATTCGCGAGATTCGTGACGAACTCGTCGCGCTCGCACAGGAGTACCGCGACGTGCCGATGCTCGCTCGCACGCACGGGCAACCCGCTACGCCGACGACGTTCGGGAAAGAGATGGCAGTCTATGCCTCGCGTCTGGGTCGTGCACTGGCCCGCGTCGAGGCCGCCAACGAGGCACTCGCTGGAAAACTCGCCGGCGCGTCGGGAACCTACGCGGCCCACGTCGCTGCCTACCCCGACGTCGACTGGCAGGCGTTCTCCCGCGAGTTCGTCACGTCACTCGGCCTCGAACACACGCAGCTTTCGACGCAAGTCAACCCCTGTGACGACCTCGCGGCGCTGTTCGACGCGTTCCGCGGCGTCAACAACATCGTCGTCGACCTCGACCTCGACGCGTGGCTCTACATCTCGGACCGATACCTCGGTCAGGAGACTGTCGAGGGAGAGACGGGGTCGTCGACCATGCCGCACAAGGTCAACCCCATCGACTTCGAGAACTCCGAAGGAAACCTGTCGAAGGCGAACTCGGACCTGACGTTCCTCGCGGATTACGTCACTACCTCGCGCTTGCAGCGTGACCTCTCGGACTCGACAGTCAAGCGCAACATCGGCGCGGCGTTCGCACACTGTCTCATCGGGTACAAGAAGACGCAGACCGGTCTCGGAAAAATCGTCCCGAACGAGCAGGTCATGCGCGAGGAGCTGGACAACATGCCGGCGATTATCGGCGAGGCAGTCCAGACCATCCTCCGGCGCGAAGGCGACACGCAGGCGTACGAGCGTGTGAAAGAACTCACTCGCGGTCGTGAAGTGACGCTCTCTGACTTCCACGACCTCTTTGCGGACCTCGACGTGAGCGAGTCGACACGAGACGAACTGCTCGCGTTGACGCCAGCGACGTACGTCGGTCTGGCAGACGAGCTCGTCGACAACCTCGACTAACTTCGTTCGTCGGGGCGCCAGCTGAGGTCTAGCGACCTTTCAACTGTGCGCTCGCTGGTGGCGATTCGTTTTCTAGACGCGACGCTTCAGAGCGACGCGAATGTCAGGAGAAATACCGCCATCAGGGGCCGATGGGCACGGAATCAGCCCCTAAGCGGTAGGGCACGGGTTTGGTGAACGCCGACACGGATGGGCTGGATAGGCTGGTCCGTACGCGACAGTTCGTCATGGGCTGGTAAGACGACGCAGGGCGCTCACCGTGGTTAATTATTTACTCAGCATAGAATAAGTCTTTTGGTGGGGTGGTGCATTGGTTGGGACATGAAAGCAATCGTCGTCAAGCGCGGGGGGGACAAACCGGTCGTCATCGACAAGCCACGGCCGGAGCCTGAACCCGGTGAGGCACTCGTCCGGACACTTCGTGTCGGTGTCGACGGAACCGACCACGAGGTCATCTCCGGTGGGCACGGCGGGTTCCCCGAAGGAGAAGACCACCTCGTTCTCGGGCACGAGGCGGTCGGTATCGTCGTCGACCCCAACGACACCGAGTTAGAAGAAGGAGATATCGTCGTTCCGACGGTCCGACGACCCCCACAGTCGGGCACGAACGAATACTTCGAACACCACCAACCCGATATGGCACCCGACGGGATGTACGCCGAACGCGGCATCGTCGGCGAACACGGGTTCATGTCTGACTTCTTCACCAGTCCCGAAGAGTACCTCGTCCGCATCCCTCGCTCTCACGCCGAACTCGGCTTTCTCATCGAGCCGATTTCGATCACCGAGAAAGCCCTCGAACTCGCCTACGCGAGTCGGTCGTCGTTCGAGTGGGACCCGTCGTCTGCGCTCGTCCTCGGGAACGGGAGTCTCGGACTGCTGACGATGGCCATGCTGAAGAGCGACGACAAGGCCTACGAACGGCTCTACTGTCTCGGCCGGCGTGACCGACCCGACCCGACGATCGACATCATCGAGAAGTTGGGTGGCACCTACATCGACTCTCGGCAGACGCCCGTCGAGGACATCCCAGACGAACACGAACAGATGGACTTCATCTACGAGGCGACAGGGTTCCCGAAACACGCCATCCAATCGGTCCAAGCCCTCGCTCCGAACGGCGTCGGCGCACTGCTCGGTGTGCCGAGTGACTGGGAGTTCGAAGTCGATGCGGGCGCGTTCCACCGCGAGATGGTGCTGCACAACAAAGCACTCGTCGGGAGCGTCAACTCACACGTCAAACACTTCGAGTCAGCGACCGTGACGTTCACCAAGCTTCCCCGGTGGTTCCTCCGTGACCTCGTCACGGGTGTCTACCCACTGTCGGATTTCGAAGCGGCATTCGACGACGACGACACCACTATAAAAACCGCCATCGAATTCAGTAGCGTATGAAGAACGTCGACGACCTCATCGCCAGCGCGGCGGAGCTCGCGGACCGTGGCCTCTCGAAAGGCGAGATTGCCGACGAGTTGAACGTCTCCCGAGAAACCGCCAGTTGGTTGGTCGACCGGAGCGGTGCAGCAGCAAAGCCCAAACCGACCGAAAAACCGGAGGGCCCCGACGACATCCACGTCGATTGGAACGCCATCGGAAGCGGTGGCAAACGCCTCACGTACATCGGTCGTGCCCTCGCGGACCTCCTGACCGAGACGCACGAAGACGCAGACGTGACCATCGGTATCGAGAAAGCGGGCGTTCCGCTCGCGACGAGCGTCTCGCGCGAACTCGAAACCTCGCTCGGTGCGTACGCACCGGCGAAACACCAGTGGGAAGAAGGCGACATCGAAGACCTCGGCGGCGGGTTCTCCCGTAACTTCGCGCCCGTCGAGGGCCGCAAGTGTTTCATCGTCGACGACACGGTGACGAGCGGAACGACGCTACGCGAGACCATCGAGTCGATTCGCGCCGAAGGCGGCGAACCGCTCGCGTGCGTCGTCATCGTCGACAAACAAGGTGTCGAAGAGATAGACGGTGTCCCCGTCCACTCGCTCATCAACGTCGTCCGCGTTGGCGAGCAGTAACGCCACCTTAACGACTCACCGGCCGGACGACCCCCGTTCGTCTCTGCCAGTCCCCACGACGCAACTCCTTTGTCTGCCGGGCGGTAAAGTGGGGGTATGACTTTCCAACCCGAGAGTATGGACCCCGAAGAAGTCCAGACCCGCGTCACCGAAGCAATCGAGAACAACGACGTCGTCCTGTTCATGAAGGGCAACCGCCTGATGCCGCAGTGCGGCTACTCTGCGAAGGCCCTCGAACTCATCTCGCAGTACGTCGACGAGTTCGAGACGGTCGACGTGCTGCCTGCACTCCCGCACTACCGCGCGGCGCTCGACGACAAGAGTGGCTGGGAGACGATTCCGCAGACGTTCGTCGACGGTGAGTTCATCGGTGGAAGCGACATCCTCGAAGAACTCGACAACCGTGGCGAACTCGAAGCGACGCTGACGGGCGAGAACTAATCGGACGACTGCGTCGAGATTAGGCAGTTCTTTCTATGGCCAAACCGGAAGGGGAGGCCATATAAGTCTCCGACTCGTACAGGCACACAGGTATCGCCAACCGCGTGCGCCCGCACCGTGGCTCTCGTCGATACCGAAGCCAACAATGTCAGGCCGCGTATATCGACTTCATTCGACGTTGGAACTGCCACTCGAAGACGTAATGGACTACTTCGAGAACGACCCCACTCTCCCACCGGAGGTTGAGGATGTGGACATCACGCGCCGCAACAACACCCTCATCATCAAAGCCGTCTCTGCTGACGACAGTCTCAGCAAGTACACGCCGACGGCCCAGCTGAAAGCGAGCGTGACCGAGAACCGCGTTTACGAAGAAGAGCCCCCCCGAGCAGGTGCACCAAGCTGGGGACAAGAAGAAGAAGAGGAGATTCCCTCGGAACTCGTCGAGTTCGCCTGCTTCAAGGGCGACCTCGAGACAGTTCTGCAGAACACGGCGCTTCAGTACCCGATGTTCCTCGTCCTCCGAGAGATTGCGATGCTCTCGGAGAAGGGCACGCTGACCGCCATCACCGAAGAGAGCGACGAACTCCAGGCGACGCGCATCGTCGAAGGAGAAGTGCGCGCTGCATCCGTCGAAGTCGTGGAGAACCCACAACAGAACAGCTCGGCTGACAGCGGTGTCAACTGGCGCGACAACAAGTTCATCTCCTGAACTCGCCGTATCCTCTATCGATATCCGTCGCTCGACGTGAGTGTGCGGCCCTCTTCGTGTGTGACGGTACCATTCATCACTGAATGTCTCGGTCAAAAAGCATTTACACGACCTAATTAGATGTAATTACGAACCATGTCGGAAGCCTTCCCAGACTACCTCGACGTCGACTACGCTGACGGCGAGGGAGAGACGCCGGAAGATTACCCAAGCATCGAGGACAAAATCGAGAAGGCCATCGAGGTCACGAAGCAGGGCCTCGAACAGTACGAGAACCCAGCCGTCATGTGGACTGGCGGAAAGGACTCGACGCTGACGCTCTACTTCATCAAGGAAGTCGCCGAGCGCTACGACCTCGAAGTCCCGCCGGCGGTCTTCATCGACCACTACCAGCACTTCGACGAAATCATGGACTTCGTCAAGCACTGGGCCGACGAGTGGGACCTCGACGTCATCTGGGCGCGTAACGAGGACGTCGGCAACTACGTCGACGAACACGGCCTCGAACCCGGTGACGACATCGAAGTCTCGGGACTCTCCGAACACAACCAGCACCACATCCGCAACATCCTCGAGTACGAAGAGGACACGTTCCCCTTCCTCCTCGACACCTACGTGGGTAACCACCTGCTGAAGACCGTCGCACTCAACGACACCCTCGAAGAGTACGACATCGACGGCGTCATCTCGGGCGTCCGCTGGGACGAACAGGAAGCCCGCGCCGACGAGACGTTCTTCAGCCCCCGCCACAACCCGGACATCTACCCGCCGCACGACCGCGTCCAACCCATCCTCCAGTTCGAAGAGAGCGCCGTCTGGGACGCCTTCTGGTACTTCGCCGTCCCCGACACGGTCGAGAACTACCCAGAAGACGGCTACGTTCCGACGAGCGACGAGGACCTCCCCGAGGGTGTCGCGCAGACTGACATCCCCGTCTCGCCGAAGTACTTCGCTGGCTTCCGCAGTCTCGGCAGCGAAGTCTCGACGGACAAATCCGCCGAAGAACCAGCGTGGCTCCAGGACATGGAGAACACGACCGAGCGCGCAGGCCGCGCCCAGGACAAAGAAGACCTGATGGAGCGCCTGCGCGACCTCGGCTACATGTAAATTGCGGTAATCGACTCACGCGTTTTCCACCCGTTTTTTACCGCTTAACAGCCGGTAGTCCACACCTAACGTTCTGTTAGTCCGAAAACATAGATAACGTCTCCCGGCGATGCGTTTACTATGGCTCTTAGGTTCCCGGAGTATCTCAGCCTCGATTACGCCGACGGACGAGACGAAACTGCAGCAGCGTACCCGACGCTCGAAGACAAACTCGAGAAAGCGGCGATGGTCACGCGAACCGCGCTCGAACAGTACGAGCGCCCCGCAATCATGTGGACCGGCGGGAAGGACTCGACGGTCGTCCTCTACGTCGTCCGCGAAGTCGCCGCCGACCTCGGTGTCGACGTCCCCCCGGTCGTCTTCATCGACCACTTCGAACACTTCGACGAGACCGAGGCGTTCGTCCACGAGTGGACCGACCGCTGGGACCTCGACCTCGTCGTCGCCCGCAACGAAGACTTCGCCCGCCTCGGTGTCTCACCCGGTGACGAAGTCGCCGTCTCCGACCTGAGCGACGAGACTCGACGCGAACTCGCCCGCCTCGGCTACGAGGACGAGACGATTGTCCTCGACGCCGACACCTTCGAAGGAAACCACCTGCTGAAGACCGTCGCACTCAACGACGTCATCACCGAATACGGCTTCGACGGCATCTTCTCTGGCGTCCGCTGGGACGAACAGGACGCCCGCGCCGATGAGACGTTCTTCAGCCCCCGCCACGAGTCCGAGAAGTACCCGCCGCACGACCGCGTGCACTCGATTCTCCAGTTCACCGAGGCGGACATCTGGGGGACGTTCTGGAACTACATCGTCCCCGACGCCGTCGAGGGCTACCCGGTGGGCTTCGTTCCACAGTCGACTGACGACCTCCCAGAGGGCGTCCGCCCCGTCGACCTCCCCGTCTCGCCGAAGTACTTCGAAGGCTACCGCTCGCTCGGGACTGAATCCGGGTCGGCGAAGGACGACGACCGCCCCGCGTGGGTGCAGGACCTCGAAGCGAGCAAGGAACGCGCCGGTCGCGCACAGGACAAAGAAGACCTGATGGGTCGACTCCGCGACCTCGGCTACATGTAGAACGACGTTTTTTCACGTTCGGATTGCGCTTCGCGCAACCCCTCACCGAAAAAACCTCGACTAAAAAACTGCCGAGCGACTCGCTTCGCTCGCACTCGGGACAATCTCTCGTTGGACCGCGCGAATAGTTTTATTCGAGCGGCAGCAACAAATGACAATACAATGCCAAGAACGCACCGGCGAGGGTATCTCAAAGCGGTAGTTGGTGGGGGCATCAGTTCGCTTGCGGGATGTGTCGATTCCGTGGGGGAGTCGAGCGGAAACACAGCGACAATTCACGTTCCACAGCGGACGTTAGTCGATACCCGACTCGACATCAGCGTGACTGACGTCCCTTCCGAGACAGCAGTTTGGGTCGAGGCACACACCGAAGATGGTGCTGGGAAGCGATGGTTCAGTCGCAGTCTATTCGAACCCACCAACGGCAGAATCGACTTGCAGAGTGCCGACCCAATTCAGGGAACGTACAGAGAATCAGACGGAATGGGTCTCTTTTGGTCGTTACAACCGGACGACCTCAAAACACGTTCGTACGATACGAATCAACAAACGCAATCGGTACAGCTCCGAGTCCGTCCGGAGACCCCTGATGCCACTCCACTCGCCGAAACGACGGTCACCCGCCCGCTCGTACATCCGAGCAGCAAAGAAACGGACATCGAGAAGCCGATAGTTGGGACACTCGTCGAAGCACCGAACGACGGTCCTGCCCCGGGAGTCATCCTGTTTCATGGGTCCGCCGGCAACCGACCTATCGCACCCGCTCGTGCCCTCGCCAGTCATGGATTCACCGTCCTCGCACTGCAGTACGTTTCGAGTGAGCACGACAGCCTTCCAGACAATTTAGTCGAAGTCCCGATCGAATACGCAGACCAAGCCGTCCGTTGGTTGGCCGAGCAAGCTGTGACGACCGACGACCCGATTTGTCTCGGGGGGTTCTCTCGCGGTGGTGAGCTTGCGCTCTTGATGGGCAGTCGCCACGAGAACATCGGAGCAGTTGTCAACTGGGTCGGGTCGGGGCTCTTGTTCAACGCGGTCGTGCTGACAGACGATTCGACTGTCTCTCCGGACACCCCAGACACCTCTGCGTGGTCTCTCGACGGGGAACCACTCGCTCACCCCTCGGGTGAGGACTTCGAACCACGAGCAGACGTACTCGACGCCTACCAAACCTGGCTGGAAGAAGAGACGACAGACGAGACACTCGAGCGTGCAGAGATTCCGCTCTCTGAAATCGAGGCACCGATTTTGCTACTCTCAGCCGGGAGTGACGGTGTTTGGCCATCCAGATATCTCTTGACTCGAACGGAGCGACGTCTCGAAGCACTAGACTACGGCTATCGGTTTGAACATCATTCGTACGATGGGGCTGGCCACGGAATCAGTGTGCCATACCTCCCCTCCTGGAAAAACCGACCAGGAGGCCCGTTTGGCGGAACGATAGCCGGGACTGCAGCAGCCGAAGCAGACTCGTGGCCTCGTGTAATCGAGTTCTTCAACGTGGGGAGTAACAAGCGCAATCAGTAAGCCACGGTCGCGGTCTGGAGGTCTGTGACTGTAACTCACTGGAAAGAGAGGACCTGAAGATATCCACAGAAGCCACACCGTAGCGCCTATCTCCCTCAACCCGCTATCGCCCCCATGGCATCTGAGTGGGTCAGTCTCTTCTCCGGCGGCAAGGACTCCTCGTGGGCGCTCTATCAGGCGCTCGAAGAGGGATTGAACGTCACCCGCCTGCTGACCGTCCACCCGAGCGACGACTCGTACATGTACCACGTTCCCGCGACCGACCTCGCCGCACTCGCTGCCGAGAGTCTCGGTATCGAACTCGTCGAGGTCCATCCCGGCGACCTCGAAGCGACCGACGCGAGCGACTCCGGCGAGCAAGGCGATGCGGAACTCGAACCCCTCGAAGCGGCAGTCGAAGACCTCCAGTCAGAGATTGACCTCGCAGGCGTCACGGCGGGCGCAATCGAGAGTGAGTTCCAGACGAACCGAATTCAGGGGATGTGCGACCGCCTCGGCATCGACCTCTTTGCCCCCCTGTGGCAAGAGAACCCGCGCGAACTCGGTGAGGCGATGCTCGACGCTGGCTTCGAAATCACGCTGATTCAGGTTGCGGCCCACGGCCTCGACGAGTCGTGGCTCGGGCGAACCCTCGACGAAGACGCGCTCGACGAACTCGAAGAACTCAACGAGAAGTACGGCGTCCACATCCTCGGTGAAGGCGGCGAGTTCGAGACGCTCGTCACCGACGGCCCACACATGGACCGCCCGATAGAACTCGAATACGAGACTGAGTGGGAAGGAACCCACGGACGACTCCGCATTACAGACGCGTACCTCGGCTAAGCAGACGCTTCGAGGAGTTCGTATTCGAAAAAGTGCAAGTCCTATTCTGAGAATCGGCGACGACTGACGGACGTTCGTATTAGTCCGTCAGCCGCGAGTGAGCGCCGATGAGCGCGTTCGAGAGGTCGAGGTTCTCGATGTGCGTCTCCTCGTCGACGATGGACCCCTTCAGGTCGGCATTTTTGATGATTGCGCCCGGGAAGACGACCGAATCGTCGAGACTGGAGTCTTCGACGGTGGCGTCTGCCATGATGTGGACGTTCTTTCCGAGTTCAGTGTTGGAGACCGTCGCCGTCTCGTGGATGTAGTTCTCGCCTTCGAGATACCACGCGACTGCGTCGAGATAGCTCTGTGGCGTCCCGATGTCGAACCACGCACCGTCGAAGGTGTACGCGAACACGTCACCGTTCTGCTGGAGCCACTGCATGAACCAGCCCGGTTCGTCGGGGTTGTTGTCGCCCGAGAGGTACTCGTCGAACTTCGGCAGGTCGTCCGCAGGGATGGCGTAACACGCGATCGAGACGAGTGTGCTCTTCGGGTTCTCGGGCTTCTCCTGGAAGCTGATGACGCGATCACCGTCGAGTTCGACGAGTCCGTACGACTTCGCGCGGTCGAGGTCTTTCACGTCGTAGGCGGCCAGAGTCGGTGCTTCCTTCTCGTAGAAGAAGTCGACGAAGTCGGCGACGTCGAAACTGATGAGGTTGTCTCCGGCGATGACGACGAGGTCCTCGTCTACCTCTTCGCGGTCGATGAGTTGGGCGAGCGCACCGACCACACCGAACTTCTCGTCTTCGGCACTGGTGTCTTCGACCGACAGCGTCGGCTTTTCGTACGGCGATTCGTCGATGTACGTCTCGAACGACTCCGCGAATCGCTCGTTCGTACTGACGAATACTTCGGAGACCCGGTCGTCGGCTTCGAGGTCTTCGAAAATCGTGTCGATGACCGTCTGGTCACCGACCGGTAAGAACATCTTCGGTCGGTGTTTGGTAATCGGCCACAAGCGCGTTGCATACCCACCGGCAAGGACGACTGCCTTCATACACCTCAAATTCCGCCACTGAGTCAAGGTCTTTTTGCATCCTCTCTATTTTGCTGACAAATTCAGACTGTGACACGGCGGAAGGAATTTTCCCCCCTACTTCCTAGGGCGAACCATGTCAGACCGGGAGTCCACCGCGACGACCCGCCAGCGTATCGCCGACGCCCTCCGTGCCGACCCAGCAACTGCGTCAGAACTATCGACGAGTCTCGGTGTCCCGGCATCGTCCGTCTATGGCCACCTCCAACACGTCGCTCGTTCGGTCCACAGTGAAGGCGACGAGCAGTTTCTCGTCGCACCACCAGAGTGTCGAAGCTGTGGCTTCAGCGCCTTCGACGACCCGGTGAACTACCCGTCGCGGTGTCCCGAGTGCCGGAATGAGGGTATCGAAGAAGCCGTGTTCAAAATCGAGTGACGTAGCCGGAGTTTTTCGGTCGCGTCTGTTTACAGCGCGTCCAGTTCGTCGAGCAGCGTCTGTGCGCCTTCAGCAGACGACCCCGGCCCACGGGCCGTGATGAGGTCGCCATCGACCGTCACACTGGTGTCGGCGTCGAGTTCGGCGTCCCAGACGCCACCGGCGGCCTTCACTTCGTCTTCGACCCAGTAGGGGAGCTTCCGACCGTCGGGCATCAGGTCGTCGTCGTCGACGATTCCTTCTTCCCACTCGTTCGGGAACCCGGTGACGTTTCGACCGTCGACGAGGAACGACCCGTCCGCTTCACGGGTGAACCCGAGGATACCGACGGCGTGGCAGACGACGAGCGCCTTGCCCTCTCCACCGGCGACGGCCTGCAGGAGCGCCTGCCGAGCGTGTCGGTCCTGATTGATGTCCCACTCGGTTCCGTGACCGCCGGGGAAGACGACAGCGTCGTACTCGCGGGCGTCGACCTGGCCGAGTTTCTCGGGGTTCTGGAGACGCTCGTCGTTCTCGTGAACGTCCATCACGTGTTCGGCGAGTTCTTCGCCGACGTTCTCTGGGTCGACAGAGCGTTCGTCGACGACCGGCACGCCACCGGTTGGTGTGGCGACGGTGATGTCGACACCAGCGTCGGTCAGAGAGGTGAGTGGTTCGATACACTCCTCGCCCCAGTAGCCATGCTCGCTTACGATAAAGAGTGCTGACGTCATCGGACCACTGTACGGACTGCACGTAAATATGCCCCGGGGAGGCGGAAACCCGATGTGGGTTCTCAGACGCGGAGGTCCTCGGTGGGCAGCGGTTCGTGGCGGTCTGCCGTTCGCAGCAGTCTGTCGTTCGACGCGATTAGTCGTGGTTCGCGGGCGAATCGATTGTGACACCTTCGTCGACGAGGTGGCACGCCGCAGTCGACCCACGGGACGTTGCTTCGAGTTCGGGGTGGTCGCGTTCGCAGACGGTCGTGAACGCCTCGGCGAGTGTCCGCCGGGCCTGTTCGTCGTCCCCGTCGACCAGTGCCGAGAGTCCCTGCGAGAGGACTGTTTCGGCCTTCGGGTCCGAGAGCGTCTCGGGGACGTCGAACTCGCGTCGAAGTTCGGCCTCGACGGCGTCGTCCGAGACGGCCTCGGGAGCGTCTGCCTCGCCTTCGGCCACGAGGAACGTCCGAACGTCCTCCACGTCGACTCCCTTGTCGATGCGGAGCCGTAAGTCGAGGACACGACGCCACTCGGTCTGGTCGAGTGAAACCTGGTCGGGGGGAATGACCTCCGGACACCGAGTGTGGAATCTGCATCCCGAAGGCGGGTTCGACGGACTCGGGACGTCTCCTCTCAGTTCGACGCGCTCACCACGACGGGACGGGTCTGGCGTCGGAATCGACGAGATGAGTGCCCGCGTGTAAGGGTGCTGTGGCTCCTCGAACAACGTCTCCGTGTCGGCAATCTCGACGATTTCGCCGAGGTACATCACGGCCACACGGTCGCAGACCTCTCGGACGACACCGAGGTCGTGACTGATGAACACGATTGCGAGGCCGAACTCGGCCTGTAACTCGCGCATGAGCGAGATAATCTCGGCTTGGATGGAGACGTCCAGCGCCGAGACGGGTTCGTCGGCGACGACGAGGTCCGGGTTGAGGACGAGTGCCCGTGCGAGCGCGATGCGTTGTTTTTGCCCGCCGGAGAACTCGTGGGGATACCGGTCGAAGTCCGACGCCGACAGGCCAACGCGCTCTAACAGGTTCTCGACGATTCTGCGGCGGCGGTTCCGGTCGCGCATCCCGTGGATAGCGAGTGGTTCGGCGACTGACTCGCCGACGCTCATCCGGGGGTCGAAACTCGACGACGGGTCCTGAAACATCATCTGAGCCCGTCGGCGGAATCGCTTCAGCGTGGTGTCGTCGTACTCGGTGATGTCGTCGCCGTCGAAGACGATTGCGCCGTCTGTCGGTTCTTCTAACCGCAGAAGCGACGTGGCGGCCGTGGACTTCCCACAGCCAGATTCACCGACGATACCGAGCGTCTCTCCCGGAGCGACGTCGAACGAGATGCCGTCGACGGCTTTCACCCGGCCGACTTCCTTCTTGAGGACACCCTGCGTAATCGGGTAGTGTTTCTTCAGTCCACGAACCGACAGCAGTGAGTCGGAACTCATCGGGAGTCACCTCCTGAGGATTCGTCTTCGGAATCGGTGTCGGCCACGACAGCACCGCCGTCTGTCGCTCGTGACTCCGAGACCGCGTCACCTCGAATGACCGCGGAGTCGTACCCGGGACCGTAGTACACACACGCGACCTCGTGGCCTTCATCGACGGTGAGCAGTTCAGGATGGTCGCCCGCTCGGCAATCAGCCGTCGCGTGTGGACATCGCGGGTGGAACCGACACCCTGCTGGCGGTTGTTTCAGGTCGGGAAGCGTGCCGCCAATCGGCCGCATCGACTGCCCTTGACCGGGGAGGCAGTCGAGAAGCGCCTTGGTGTACGGATGCGACGGTCGGTCGAACACGTCGTGGACCGACCCTGTCTCCATCACCTTTCCTGCGTACATGACTACGACGCGGTCGGCGATTTCGGCGACGACGCCGAGGTCGTGTGTGACGAAGACGATGCTCATGTCGAACTCTGCTTGCAGGTCGCGGAGGAGTCTGAGAATCTGCGCTTGAATGGTCACGTCGAGCGCTGTCGTCGGTTCGTCGGCGACGAGGAGGTCTGGGTCTGCCGCCAACGCCATCGCGATGACCACGCGCTGTTTCATCCCGCCGGAGAACTCGTGTGGGTAGTCGTCGATACGAGCAGTGGCCTCCGGAATTCCGACGCGGTCGAGGAGGTCGATTGCGCGGTCACGGGCGGCCTGTTTCGAGACGTCTCGGTGGAGGCGAATCGCTTCGACGATTTGCGCACCGACGGGATACACTGGATTGAGCGCGCTCTGTGGGTTCTGGAAGACGTGGGCGATTCGTCCGCCGCGGATAGACTGGAGGCGCTTTTCGGAGACCGCTGTGAGGTCTTCGCCGTCGAACAGAACCTGCCCGCGTGCAATCTCTCCCGGCGGCATCGGGATGAGTCTCGTGACGGACTCACAGGCGACGGTCTTTCCAGACCCGGACTCGCCGACGACACAGACCGTCTCACCGCGGGCGACGTCGAACGAGACGCCATCGACGGCGCGAACGACACCGTCGTCGGTGTTGAACTGGACGTGCAGGTCACGGACAGAGAGAAGCGGGTCAGTCATGCCTCACCCTCCGAGCGCGGGTCGAGCGCATCGCGTAACGCGTCGCCGACGAAGTTGAAGGCCAAGACGGTGAAGAACAGGAACACACCGGGGATGGTCGCAATCCACCACGCGCCGTCGAGGTCTCCACGACCGGAGGCGATGACCTGTCCCCACGAGGGTGTCGCCGGGTCGGTCAACCCGAGGAACGCGAACGTGGCTTCGAACAGGATGAACGAGGGGATGAGGAGCGTCGCAGCCGTGATGACTGTGCTCGACACGTTCGGTATCAGGTGTCGGCGGATTATCCACCCGTCCGAGGCACCGGCGTTCTCAGCGGCTTGGATGTACGACTCCTCTCGCCGCTGGAGCGCTTCGGAGCGGACCAGTCGGGCGATGCCGCCCCAGCCGAGGAACCCGAATATCGTGATGAGCAAGAACAGACTCGGCTTGAACAGGTAGGTCACGATGAGGAACAAGAAGAACGTCGGGAACGTCTGCTGGATGTCGACGTAGCGCATCAACACCTCGTCCACGAGGCCGGAGAAGTACGCCGCCGACGTCCCGACCGCCGTCCCGATACTGACGACGATGAGCATCGTCACCAACCCGACCTGCATGCTCACGCGCATCCCGAAGACGACCAGTTTGGCGATGCCTTTCCCATCGCTCGTCGTCCCGAGTGGGTACTGCCACGTTCCCTGACATAGGCCATCGACGGTCTGTCCGACACAGGTCGTGGGGACGGTGGAGTCGACGCTGAGATACACCGGTGGTTGATACGCTGCGAGAACGTTCAACTCGGGTTTCGCCAGCAGCAACGGACCGACCGTCCCGACGACGAACACCACGACGAGATAGGCAGCACTCACGACTGCGGCGCGGTTCTTCTTGAACCGTCGCCAGTAGTACGCCGTCAACCGTCGGTTTTCGACCAGCGGCCACGCGACGAAGAACGCGCCCACGAGCAGCGTGAGGAGGAACAGCCAGTTCGTCCCAGAGAGGACGACGTCGTCCGTCACGAACACGTCGAAAGCGACTGCGCCGACGTAGGCGACTGTGGCCACAACGAGGAGTTGTGTCCGCCGTGGGAGGCCGAGTCCGCCGAGTTCGTCCCACTCGACGTCTTCGAATCGCTCGGTGGCGCCCGACTCGGGTTGCGTATCGGCCGCCATCAGCGGTCACCGTAGTCGATTCGTGGGTCCAACACCGTGTAGGCGATGTCCTGAACGAGGTTGCCGACGATGGCGATGAACACCGGGACGAGCGTCGTCGCCATGACGAGCGCCGTGTCCTGTTGGATGATGGCTCTGTAACTCAACAACCCGAGACCCGGAATCTGGAAGACCACCTCCGTGATGTACGCCCCGGCGAAGAGGAGGCCGAGGATGTCGGCGACGAGGATGGTCATGAGCGGGACGAGCGCCGGTCTGAAGATGTGCCTGACGAGGACGCGCCAGTCGTCCGCGCCTTTCGCTCGCGCCGTCTTCACGAAGTCGGCGTGGACGTACTCCAGTGCCTCGGCGCGGGAGTATCGCATGTTGCCGGCGATGGCACCCGTCGAAAGGACGATGATGGGCAACACCAGTTGTTTGGCGTTCGCCAGCGTCCAGATGCCTCTCCCCGTCTGGTAGTAACTGGGCAACCACCCCAGGTCGACGGCGAACACCAAGATGAGCATGATACCGAACCAGAAGTTCGGGATGCTGATGCCGAAGAACGCCGTGAACGTCCCGAGATAGTCGGTTAGTGTGTACTGGTGTGTGGCCGAGTACAGGCCGATACCGTACCCGAAGACGATGGAGATGAGCGTCGCTGGCACGGCGTACATCAGTGAGTAAGGATACGCCGACGCCAGCGCGTCCATCACGGTCTGATTACGCGTGAACGACCACCCCCAGTTGAACGTCGCCATGTTCACCATGTAGTTCGTGTATCGCGTCAGCAGCGGTTCGTCGCGGCCGGTTATCTCGTCGAACGTCTCTCGGGCCTCGTCGACGTCTCCACCCTCGGACGCAGCCTCGAACGCGAAGGCTGTCTGTCCGTCGCCCGGTGCGACGGCGAGGAGGCCGAACGTAATCGTCAAGATGAGATACGTCGCGACCACCGCCCACGCGACGCGGCGAGCGACGTACCAGTGCATGCTCATCGGGGACCTCCAGCCTCACTCGAAGGCGTAGTCGCCTGAGAGGTTGTCGGCGAGCAGTTGCTTGGCTTTCGCCGCCCCGTAGTTCTCTCCGACGCCGGTATTTTCGACTTTCGAGTCGTCGAACCACTCGGAGAACTCGGGTTGGTGCGTGTGAGCGACTTCGGCGTATCCACGGTCGATGTTCTCGACGATGGTCTGTTTGTTCACGCCCACAGAGAGCGCGTACCGAACCTCTCGTGTGCGCAGTTGGTCCCACCCGTTGGCACGCTGGTTGTACGCGAGAATCGAACAGAACGCGTTCGGCGTCTGGATGACTTTCGTCGACTCGAGGTCCTCGAACTTCGTTGCCTTCGACGAGGGGATGCCCGTCGCGCTGACCTCACCCGTCTCGAACGCCGACAGTCGCGTCGACTCTTCGCCGAACACCTGGTACTTGTACTCCTCGAAGTATGGGGTTCCGTCGTACCCCTCCACGTCGCGGCGGTAGTAGTCCTCGTTTCGGGAGGCGACGAACACCGATTCGCGGTCCCAGCGCTCGAACGTGTACGGGCCGAGGTTTCCGGAGTAGGTTATCTCCTGAATCTCCGTCGACTGGTTGAGCTTTTCACCGCCGTCTTCCACATCGCGGTACTGTTCGACGAGACCCTTCGGCAGACAGTTCGCACCCCACATGATGGGTTTCATCACGAACGCCGGGTCGACTTCGGGGAGTTGTACTTCGAAACTCAGTTCTCCAGTCTTCTCGACCGGGATGGGGTCTTCGCCGCTGAACCAGTCGGACTGGTTCACGTCACCCGCCCAGTTGTCTTCGGCTTGGTGGACTTCCCGGATGTAGTACACCCAGTCGTCGGCGGTCATCTGCCCGTAGCCTGCGCCCCACTGGAGGTTGTCGCGGAGCGTGAACTCGTAGTTCTGCTTGTCGTCGGTGTCGATAGATTCGACCCACAACGGGACGACGTTGTTGTCGTTGTCGAGCGAGTACGCGCCGTCCAGAGCCAGACCGAGACGACTTGCAGAGGAGGTGTCGTTGATGCGGATTGGGTTGAGTGTCTTCGCGTCCGTGCCGGCACCGACGTTGTACGCGCCCGTAATCGACGGCGACGCACCAGACTCGCCACGGAAGTACTGCTGGTAGTTGTAGCCGATGCTTGGACCGGGGTCGATTCCCTGGATGTCGCTCTGGAATCCGTTGAGGTCCACAGAGAACTCGTAGAAGTTGACCGGTTGGTCGTGGCTGAGCACGCCGAAGACGTTCGCGAGAATGGACTGCCGCCTCGCGTCGTCGGTCTCTTTCGAGGCCTGGTCCAGCATCCCGGCGATATCTTCGCTCGGACGGTAGCCGTAGAAGTTGACCGTCGACTGCTGTCGCTTCTCCTCGCTCGTCCAGAACGGACGAATCGCGGTGGGAGTCCGCGGATACGAGTTGAACCCGATGCCGAGCATGAGGTCCCACTGTTCTTGACTCGTGGCCTCGTCTCGCGGCCCGGCGTTGAACGACGTGCGTTCTTCACCGTCGTCTGGTGTGTAGGTGTTCTGGGCGTACTTCGACAGCATCGTGTTGAACGGAACACCCGTCAACTCGACGTCGATACCCATCTTCCCGTACTCCTGTTGCATGAACTGGGCGATGGTCTTCGTCGTCTCACTGCCCGTGCTGTACACCATGCTGAGCGAGACTTGCTCACCGTCGGGACCGACCAACGTATCGCCGAGGTCGGAAGACGGCGTGTCCGTCGAATCAGACCCACCACCACCGTCGCCACCGTCTGTCGACGGCGTCCCATCGTCCGACCCTTGGGTACACCCTGCGACACCTGCGAGACCACCCGCTCCGAGGGCACGCAACAGCGACCGCCTATCGAATTGGACCTTGTTACCGGATGCCATACGAGAAGTGACAGCCAACAATGCAAATACTCTTCGTTTGTTTGGTTGTTGACACTATCGCGCGGCGACTGCGCTGACCGATGTCGTGACTAGAAGCTGCGACAGCGGTAGAGAACTCGCGGTTCGTGACCGCGAGGGGGTAGACGGGCGGCCGTCGTTAGTCGTCGCCGTGTTCGTCGACGATGACGACTTCACCATCTTCGACGGTCACGTTGATGAGCGTCTTGACGTGGTGGTCCGTGTCGTCGAGTTCGTTCGGACCCGCCTTCTTGATGATGGCGACGGTGTCGACGACGTCGGCGCCGATGTGGTCGAGCGCGTCGAGGACTGCCTTCATCGTGCCGCCGGTCGAGAGCACGTCGTCGAGAACGAGCACGCGGTCGCCCTCGTTCACGTCGTTGATGAACATGTCGCCCTCGGAGTAGCCGGTCTGCTGGTGGAGGGAGACCTCACCGTCGAGGCCGTACTCGCGCTTTCGGATGACGACGAGTGGGATGTCCGTCATGAGCGAGACTGCAGTGGAGATGTGGATGCCCATGGCGGCCGGTGTGACGATTTTGTCGACGTCTTCGAGGTCGGCCTTTCGGATGATTTTGATGACGATTTCGCGCAGAAGCCCGGGCTTCAGCATCGGCACTCCGTCGCTGATTGGGTGGACGAAGTACTCGTAATCGCCTTTTTCGATGATCGGCGCGTCGAGAAGGGACTGACGCAACTGGTCCATGTCGCCCGTTCCCCCGGTTAGGCATAAAATGTGGCGGTTCGCGGTCCGTCGGGTACGCGAACACACGATGGACGATACCGACCCACACGCGATGGCTGTCGTGTCACCGACCGCCAGCCGACGTGTCCGGTGTCGTCACTCGTCACGTCAAAAACTCCTCGGGGGCGTCCCCGAGTGTGGTTACATTCCGCCGAGGATGTGTGACGCCGTTCGAACGAGCGGTTCGACCGGTTCGTCGGTGTCGACGAAGAGTAACATTCCACGCCCACCGCAGTACACCTGCAGTACGCCTCGGCCGTCCTGTCGTTCGAACTGATACTCAACGCTGTTTTGGACTGGACTGAGTCCAGAGAACAGGCCGCGTTCCATGAACTCCCGTCGTGTCTCTTTGGCGAGGTCGCCCAGATGTGCGACGAGTTCGTCACGACTCCCGAACGACTCCCGAACGGGCTCTCCAACGTGGAAGAGGTCGAACGCTGTCGCACCGTAGACGGCGACGAGTGAGACGGCCCCCTCTGCCGTCTCCCGAATCGCGTCCAATGCGACATCACTCTTAGGCCCGGGTCCGTTCACGGCTGCCATCCGTGCCGGGTCAATTATCACGATTCCCCCCTCTGCCCTGACGCTGCGCGTCTCCCTGCCCGGAGCGCGCGTCTGGAACAGTCATGAATTCCAGATTGTCTGTTGTTGTTATAAATGTGGAGGGGGAATTTCTGTCGCTGAAATTCGACCGTCCGCTGCAGGTGAAGTAGAAGCACGAACGGGAGACCGCACTGCGGAGTGCGTCGCTCGCGGTTCACGACAGAACGACAGAGACTGGGTTCGCTATCGGACCAACCTGTCGTCGACGAGAGAGTCCTACTCGTCTGTCACTCGTCGGCAGGAGGGCTACGGCCAATCGTTGTTTCTCTCGCTTGCTCGCCACCGGGTCGGACCTCGTCTACCGAGAGATCGACGCAAAATCCATCGGCAGACAGCGAGACTGTGGTCTGGTCGAACGTACACTCGTACTGGCGGTAGTGAGTTCCATCAGACCGGACCTCTGTCGTCGACGCGACGAGGCCGTGTTCACCTAATCTGTCGAGTCGCCGGTAGACCGTTGGAAGCGACAGGTTGACCGTCTCGCCGAGTTCCTTCGCAGACTGCGATTCTCGGCGGAGGGCGACAAGCAACGCCCTCGACTCGGTATCCCCGAGGACATCGAGCAGTTCGGTACTCGCAACGCTTCCATCCATCACTGGTTGAACCAGTCCGAATGTGTGTATAAATGAGTTACGTCCACCGACTGACATACCAGAACACGTGGTGAACCACGTGTTTCGGAGGGCCGAGTACGGGGACAGCAGGTGATGACTGCAACGACACCACACCGCAGTTGACTACAGTACCACACCGAGGGAACGCCTCCGTACTGGAGGGGAGACAGTTCACCCGACGGGTGTGAGCGACGCATCTCGTCGAGGGGACGAGCGTTATTTCGCGACGAACTTGGAAGATACAGCCACCAGACCACCACGTCGGTGACGCATCGGTCGAACACGTCAACGACCACCAGTCGGACGTGCTTCGTTCGCGTGGAAACGAGATTCGTTACTCACAGAGCACGAACTCTCTCGGGAAGTCTGCAGATGACACGCTTGTTCAACAAGACATCCGAGGCGCGTAACGCGCTCTAGTACGTAGTATCGTCGACCAAGGATATAAATTTCACCACTAGTAGACTATCATGAAGCCAAGAACTACCTCGAAGAAGTCGGCAAAACGGGTGAGTTGGTGCCGTGAGGCCGTCGAGTTTGACAACACCTAAGTCTGCGGTACCCACAATTTCCGGCGTGCAACCCACACCGGAAGTCGTCCTCGCAGTCGTCTTCCTGCCGTTTCTCGCCGCGGCGTTCACCCCGGCCGTGTATCGGTTGCTGGGTGAACGCACGGCGTACTTCGCGGCCGCCGTCGCGCTGGTCACACTCGGCCTCGTGACGGACCAGTATCTCGCGGGGGCGCATGGAACCGTGTCGTTCGACTGGATTCCCTCGCTCGGCATCTCGCTGGCGTTCTACGTAGATGGGTTGGCCTTACTCATCTCCTTCCTCGCCAGCGGTGTCGGCGTGCTTATCCTCACCTACTCTGGGGGCTACATGCACGGCGAACCGGGCCAGGCGAAATACTACGCGACGCTGTTGGCATTTATGGGTTCGATGCTCGGAGTGGCCCTCGCGGGCGACCTCGTCGCCCTGTTCGTCTTCTGGGAACTGACGAGCCTCTCGTCGTTCATCCTCATCGGTCACTACACCGACGAGGAAGCCTCCCAGTACGCCGCTCGGAAGTCGATGCTCATCACCGTCTCCGGTGGCCTGTTCATGCTGGTCGGATTCGTCCTCCTCGTGTGGGCGTCCGGCCAGACCATGGCTATCGAGGGGACGACCTACAGCATCCCGCTCCTCATCGAGAACGCTGGTGCAATCAGAGAGGTTCTGACCGCATCTGGGCTGTTCGTCCCCGTCCTCGTCCTCATCGGACTCGGGGCGGCGACGAAGTCCGCACAGGTCCCGTTCCACGTGTGGCTTCCGAACGCGATGGAGGCACCGACGCCGGTCTCGGCGTTCCTCCACTCCGCGACGATGGTCAAAGCGGGCGTCTACCTCGTCGGTCGAGTCCGCCCGCTGTTCCTCGCTGAGAACGCAGCTGTTCTCGGCGACTGGACGCTCATCTTCGCGGTTCTCGGACTGCTCACGATGACTGTCGCGGCCATCCTCGCGGTGAGCGCGACGGACATCAAGGAACTGCTCGCGTACTCGACAGCGTCACACCTCGGACTCATCATCGGCGCCTTCGGGTTCGCCAACAGTTACGGTGCCGAGGCAGGTGCGTTCCACATCCTGAACCACGCGAGTTTCAAAGCCGCACTGTTCCTCGTGGCCGGTATCATCGCCCACGAGGCCGGAACCCGGCAAATCGACAAGCTCGGAGGGCTCCGCAAACACCTCCCGATTACGGCAGTCATCGCCGTCGTCGCGTCGCTCTCGATGGCGGGTCTGCCACCGTTCAACGGCTTCTACTCGAAGGAGTTGCTGTTCGAGGCGACCTACTACGCCGCCAAAGACGCAGGCGGTATCGCGTGGCTCTTCCCGGCTGTCGCGGTGTTCGGGAGCATCTTCACGTTCCTCTACTCCATCAAGTTCGCCTCGCTGTTCTTCGGTGACGAACCCGATGGATTAGGACACGTCCACCGCCCACCGCTGGCGATGCTCGTTCCACCAGCCATCCTCGGTGCCCTCGTGCTCGCCATCTCGGCCGCGCCGAACTTCTTCATCGACGCGCTCATCGGCTCGGTGTTCGGCGATGTCAGCCCCGGTGAAGCGCACTCGTTCTCGGTGCACTTCCCCACGGAACTGACGCCGTACGTTATCATGAGTATCATCACCATCGTCGCCGGTGCGATTTCGTTCCCGTTCTACGACCGCATCCACGACGCGATTAACGCGATTCTGCGCGGCCCCGTTCGCGCGAACTGGTGGTACGACAACTTCGTCGAAGGGCTGACCTCGACCAGTATCGCAGTCACGCCGAAGA
This sequence comes from Haloferax marinisediminis, assembly GCF_009674585.1. Taxonomy (NCBI): domain Archaea; kingdom Methanobacteriati; phylum Methanobacteriota; class Halobacteria; order Halobacteriales; family Haloferacaceae; genus Haloferax; species Haloferax marinisediminis. Next base: position 2,458,742 of record NZ_WKJP01000001.1, read on the forward strand.
TTCAGACCGGCCTCCTGCGCACCTACGCGACGTGGGGCTTCTTCGCATTCGTCGCACTCGCGCTGGGTGGATACGCCGCAGCAGGCGTGTCGCTCCCTGCGTTTAGTGGCTTCAGCGTCACGCTCCCTATCGTGCTCGTCCTCTTGGTCGCGCTCGTCGGAGCGTTCGCAGTCGACATCGCACCGTCGCACGTCGCTGGTGTGCTGACGCTCTCGATCGTCGGCTTCATGGTCGCAATCTTCTACATCCTCGCCGACGCGCCCGACCTCGCGCTGACGCAACTCGTCGTCGAGACACTCGTGTTGGTCATCTTCCTGCTCGTCTTGGACCGCTTACCAGCGTTCTACGGCGACGCACCCGACCGATTCGTCTCTCTGCGCGACGGTGTCCTGTCGGTCGCCGTCGGTGCGACGGTGTTCATCACCGTTCTGCTCTCGACGAACGCATCGCCCGACCCACTCCTGAAAGAGTTCCTCGCCGCTCGTGCGGGCGTTCCCGCCGAACACGGACCGTTCTTCGCCGACTTCGGTGGCGGGTCGAACATCGTCAACGTCATCCTCGTCGACTTCCGCGGTATCGATACCATGGGCGAGATTTCGGTCGTCGTGATGGCGTCGCTCGCCATCTTGACGTTGATTCGTATGCGTGGCCGGGGTGAGACCCAATGAGCCGGTCGTCCGGTCAAACGACGGTCATCTCTCAGACCGTCGCGCGCATCGTCGTCCCCATCATTCTGGTGACGGCTATCGCGCTCCTCTTCCGCGGGCACAACCTGCCCGGTGGGGGATTCATCGGCGCCGTCCTCGCAGTCGCCGCGTTCGCGCTGGTGTACGTCATCTTCGGACTCGACTATCTCCAGCGTGAAATCCTCGGCATCTCACCAGACGGGTCTGGCAGTCACCGACTCGTCGAGAGCTATCGCTGGATGGCGTCGATCGGCCTCGCAATCGCCGTCCTGTCGAGTCTCGCACCGCTCGCGTACGGGTTGCCGTTCCTGACGCAGGGAGTGCTCTTCTTGGAGCACCTCCCGCTCTACGGTGAACTCGAAGTCGCGAGCGCGTTCGCGTTCGACCTCGGCGTCTTCTTCGCAGTCGTCGGTGGACTTCTCACCATCGTCGGGGAGGTGGGCAACGAATGACCGAAGTCTTCCTCGCGGGCGTCCTCGGCGTCCTCTTCAGCATCGGCACGTACCTCGTCCTTCGGCGCGACGTCGTTCGTGTCGTCTGGGGTATCAGCATCATCAGCCAATCGGCGAACGTCTACCTCGTCACCATGGGTGGGTTCGACGGACTCGGGCCCATCCTCTCCGGACACGGCGGCGGTGGAGCAGCACCGACCGACCCGCTCGTGCAGGCGCTGGTGCTCACCGCCATCGTCATCGGGTTCGGGACGACGGCACTCGCCCTCGTCTTGACCTACCGGGTGTACGAGGAACACGGAACTATCGACATGTACGAACTCGGAGGGAGCCAATGAGCACGCTCGTCATCGCACCGCTCCTCGTGGCCCTCGTGACAGCGATTCTGACGCTGCTCGTGCGCCCGAGCGACATCCTACAACGAACGGTCAGTCTCCTCGGGAGTGTGGCCTACCTCGTCGCCACGGCCCTCCTGTTCGACGCCGTCGTGCTCCCACTCGGGAGCGAGTCGGACATCCTCGTCTATCAGGTGTCCAACTGGGCTGCCCCGTTCGGCATCACGCTCGTCGCAGACGGACTGTCGGCGTTCATGCTGGTGCTGTCCGGACTGGTCTCACTCCTCGCACTCGTCTACTCGATTGCGTTCATCAGTGGATACGGCCAACGGCTCAGCTACCACCCGCTGTACCACTTCATGGTGGTCGGCGTGACGGGGTCGTTCCTCACGGGCGACATCTTCAACCTCTTCGTCTGGTTCGAAGTGATGCTCATGTCGAGCTACATCCTCGTCCTGTTCTACTCCGGGCGCGAGCACACCCGTGCGGCGCTCAACTACGTCGTGCTCAACCTCATCGGCAGTGCGGTGATGCTCGTCGCAATCGGTGGGCTCTACAGCACGACAGGAACGCTCAACATGGCCGACATCGCTCGACGTCTCGCCGAACCGGCGGCGTACGACATCGCACTCCTGCCGGTCCTCGGCCTCTCTGCGGTGTTGTTCTCCGTCTTCGCGCTCAAAGCCGGGATGGTCCCCTTCCAGTTCTGGGTGCCGGCGGCCTACCGCGCCGCACCGGCCCCGGTCACCGCGATGCTCGCCGGCGTCGTCAAGAAGGTCGGTGTCTACGCCATCATCCGGCTCTACTTCACCATCTTCGCTGCCGCGTCGGTCGACCTCTCGTTCCTCGGCATCAGCGGTGACTCCTTCCTCGGCTTCTTCGGCCCGGTCATGTTCGTCATGGCCACCGCGAGCATCCTCTTCGGCGGCTTCGGTGCCGTCGGTCGCAGCGACCTCGACGGCATCCTCGCGTACTCCTCTATCAGTCAGGTCGGATTCATCATCCTCCCACTGGCAGTGGCCGCGACGGCGCCGTCCGAGGCCATCGCCGTCCTCGGCGTGACCGCGAGTATCGTCTACGCGTTCAACCACGGGATCGCCAAGAGCCTGCTCTTCCTCGCTAGCGGCACCATCCAAGACGTGGTCGGGAGCGACCAGCTCTCGGACCTCGGTGGACTCGCCAACCGAGCGCCAGTCCTCGCGGCCGGGTTCTTCCTCGGCGCGCTGACGCTCATCGGCGTCCCGCCGCTGTCGGGCTTCTTCGGGAAATTCCTCGTCTTCCAAGCCGCCGCCGAGGCACTCGCCGCTGGCGCTGCGGGCTCTGCGCTCGCACTCGCCGTCGCACTCGCCGGTGCGATTCTCACCATCGCGTACTACACCCGTGCGTGGAATCAGGTGTTCTGGGGCACCACGACCGACCTCGTCGACGCCGCGCTTCCCGCACGCTGGTCGCTCGGAACGCGCGGCGCGGCGATGACCGACGGCGGCCAGCGTGAACTCGAACGGCTCGAACTCACCACGCAGGTCACCGTCGTGGTCGTCCTCGCCGTCGCGGCGATTGGCTTCGGTATCGGATTCGAAGCCGTGTTCTCCGCGGCTGAGGCGGCCGCACGTGCCGCACTCGACACCAACGGCTACGTCGACGCCGTGTTGCACGGACCCGGCGTTGGTGCCGAAGCAGGTGCTGGAGGTGGGCACGCATGAGTCGCCGCTGGCCCTACAATGGCCTCCTGTTGGCCATCCTCTGGCTGTTCGTTCGCGGCGTCGACCTGACGCCGATTCGACTCCTCGAAGAGTTCATCATCGGACTCGGCGTCGGAATGAGCATCGCGTTCTTCTTCCGGCGCTTCTTCAGCGACCACAGCGCGTTCACGGGGACCGTACAGGTCGTCCCGTACGCGACGCTGTACGTGCTGACGTTCCTGTGGGAACTTCTCACGGCGAACATCGACGTCGCGCGCCGAACACTCGCGCCGTCGATGCCTATCGACCCGGCCGTGGTGGAAGTCCCACTCCGCGTGCGCACACCGCTCGCTATCACGACCATCGCGAACAGTATCACCCTCACTCCGGGGACGTTGACAATGGACTACGACGACGACACCAACACGCTGTACGTACACAGCATCGACGGGAGCGACCTGGACGGCATCACCGACCCGATTCGCCGCTGGGAAGACTACGCGCTCGTCATCTTCGACGAAGAACTGAAACCCGGCGACCCGGCACCACAGGCCCGGATTACCGCTGAGACTGAGCCTGCCGCCGCCGTCAACGGAGGTGAACTCCATGGCTGAGCCAGCGTATCTCGCGGTCGTCGAGACGGTGCTGTACGGTGCCCTCGTACTCGCGGCCGGCTTGACGCTGCTCGTGAGTTATCGCGTCATCCGCGGCCCGACGGTTCCTGACCGTGTCGTCGCACTCGACACGATTGCGACGAACGTCGTCGCCATCGCTGCCTTGTACGCCATCTGGACCCAGCAAGGCTACTTCATCGGGGTGAGCCTCGTCCTCGCCATCATCGGCTTCATCAGCACGATTACCGTGGCTCGCTACGTCACGGAGGGGGACATCATCGAATGACCGCAGAGAGCGCGGCCGCTGTGACGGTCGGTCCCGTCCGTGCGGCCCTCGTCATCCTGTTGGTCCTCGTGGGGAGTTTCTTCCTCCTCGTCGGGACGATTGGACTGCTCCGGTTCCCCAACGTCTACAACCGGATGCACGCGACCACGAAGGCGACCACCCTCGGTGCGGCGTCTATCGCCCTCGCCGGGTCGGTGTACTACCTGCCACAAGGCGACGGTCTGATGTCACTCGTGACGGTGGTGTTCTTGTTCGTCACGGCACCAACCGGCGCGCACATGATATCGCAGGCCGCCCAGCGGATGGGCGTCCCGTTCGTCGATGGCGTCCAGTGGCCAGCCAGTGGGAACGACCTCATGACCGAAGGCGACGCCGAGAGCGACGACTGACCGGCGACGTCCCCGTTACAGTTCTTTTGCGAGTTCGTCCGCGACGCGAGCGCCGAGTCCGACTTTCGAGCCGACGAACTCGCTCGTGTCACCGTTGCGGACGACGAGTGCGCGGGTCGTTTCGTCACCCATGACCGACGCGTCGTTGGCGACGACGAACGCGAGGCCGACGCGGTCCATGATGCGGCGCGCCTCGGTGACCATCGAGTCGTCGTCACCGCTCGTCTCGGCTTTGAACCCGACGATGGTGAGGTCCGGATGCGAGTCGCGGACGGTGTCGATGAGTTTCGGTGCGGGTTGCAAGTCCAGCGTGAGCGCCTCGCCGGAGCGAATCTTCTGGTCGGCAGCCTCGACGGTGAAGTCGGAGATTGCTGCCGCGGAGATGAGCGCGTCCGCATCTTCGGCGACCTCTTCGACGGCAGCGAGCATCTCCGCCGCGGACTCGACCTGCCGAACGTCGGCGTAGTGGACGTCGTCGCCGTCGTGGACGAGCGTCACGTCCGCCCCACGGATTGCGAGGGCGCGAGCGACGGCACGGCCTGTCCGCCCCGACGCGCGATTCGAGAGGGTTCGGATAGGGTCGATAGACTCCGTCGTCGACCCTGAGGTGACGACGACAGACTTGCCGGCGAGCGTCTGCTCGGTGACTGCCTTCGCCACACCCGTGACGATGGCGTCCTCGGTGGCAATCTTGGCTTTCCCCTCTTCGATTCGCGGGTCGACGAACTCGACACCCCACGATTCGACCCGTTCGATTGCCTCCAAGACGCCCGGATGGTCGTACATTGGTTCGTGCATCGCGGGGGCGACGACGATGGGCACGTCGGCACCGAGTGCAGTCGTCGCACAGGTCGTGACGGGCGAGTCGTCGATGGCGGCCGCCATCTTCCCGACCGTGTTGGCCGTCGTCGGCGCGACGAGGAACACGTCGGCCCAGCCATCGCGGCCACAGAGTTCGACGTGTTCGACGCGGCCGGTTATCTCGGTGACCACGTCGTTCTCGGTGGCGAACTCGACGGCCCACGGGTGGATGATACCCGTTGCGGCACCGGTCATCACTGCGCGGACGGACGCGCCCTGACGACGGAGTTCGTGCGCCAACTCGACGACCTTCACGGCCGCGATACTCCCTGTCACCCCGAGTGCGACGTTGACACCTTCCAGCATTCACTCCTCACTGCGCCCGCTATCGGTTAAAAGGATTCGCGTCTGCGGAGGTGGTCCGGAGCTAGTCGTCGAGTCTGCCCAGTTCGTCGTCGACGAGACTCGGGTGGGTCCGCTGTGGCTCGGGGTGGGGTTCACCGAAGAACTCCTGCATGACCTCCCGAGACTCCGCTTGGCGGCGATTCCACTCGTCTGCGTCGATTTCTTCACACGCCGGTGGAACCTCGCGGCCGCGGTCGGTGAAGTAGCCTTCTGGTGTGACCCAGTCGTTGTAGAAGGGCGTCCCCGAGTCGTGAATCAGCGTGATTGCCGTCTCGGCGGCGTCGCCCGCGGCGACGACCGTCTGGTGGTAGATTTCGGTGAGCCGACCGGCGGCGTAGATTCCCGAGACGGCCGTCCGTCCGAGGTCGTCGACGTCGACGTAGGTTTTCGACCCAGCCGCACGAAGTTCGACACCCGTGTCTTCGAGATACGAGGCGTCAGACCACGAGGCGGCGACGACACGCGTCGCCACGAGTTCGTCCGTCCCGTCGCTGGTTTCGACCGTCACCCGGAACGACGGGTCGTCGGCAGACCCGAGCACGTCGAGGTCGACGACGCGGCCGGTCAGTGTCTCCGCACCGGCGCGGGCGGCCTGCTCGCCGAGCAAATCGGTGAAGAGGCGACTGTTGACTCCGGCGGGGAACCCCGGGACGTTCTCTAAGTGTGCGTTCCGTCGAACGATAGACTCGCTGTCGTTCACGACGAGCGTGTCGAGGCCGGCGCGAGCGAGGAACGTCGCGGCGGTGAGTCCTGCGACACCGCCACCGACGACGAGCACGTCTCGCGAATTCGTCTCGTCCATACGGCCTCTTGGCAAAGTGGCGAATAAAGATGCGCGGTTGACGCCGCAGGTCTGCGAATCGCTCTGGCCGGTGTTGTTCTGGCCGGTGTCGTTCGTGCCGGACGAGTACGGTTCGCGCCGGCAGCAGCCGGTCGTCTGGATTAGTCCTGCTGCTGTGGTGAGACGCCCGAGTCGTTGAGCCACCGGTTCTCCGCCACGTCGACGCTGACGAGTCCGTCTGCGTCGCCCTCCGAAGAAATCTGGAGACGAAGTCGCCACCGTGAATCGGACAACGCCTCGCCGTCGATGAACTGAACCGACCGAGACGGTGTCCGCCTGAGCAGGTCGACTGCGAGTGGCAGCGTCGGGATGCGGCCAGTTCGTTCTGCGAGGGCGTAGTCACCGAACGTAACCACCCAGCGCCGAACCTCACTGTCCGGGTCGTCAGGGTCGGTGTCGTCGACAGCGAGCGGTCGAACCGAGTAGCCGTCGATGAAGCTGACCGATTCGAGGGTTCGAAGCGTCGCACCGACCGGGTTCGGTGTTCGTTCCATCGAACACATCGCTGCGGCCCGCTCGACGACGGCAGTCTGCTCTTTCGCCGACAGTCGAACGTCCATCTCGCTCATGAGACTCCACACCATCGTGAGACAGAAGTCGTCGTGGTCGTCGACGATTTCGGCCAGCGTGAGGTACGTCTCCATCGCCGCGGATTCGACCTCTCTGTGCCCCAGCTCCGAGAGCGACTCGAACATCAACCCGGCGATGTCGTGACAGAACGAACTGTAGCGCGTCTGTCGCTCTCCGGGCTCCACTGCGAGTGGTTTCATCGGCTTTTCCGACACTTCGTGGACCAGTGGGTCCATGTACGGGGCAGAGGGGTCGTATCGACGAAGCACGGACCGATACTCTGTCGCGAGTTCTGCGGCCTCTCCGGCAGCGTGTCGGTTGGGGAACGTCAAACCTGACACTGCCGACGGCGCAGTCCCACTGCGGCCACACACGACTTCGAAGTCGCCGTCGGGACACGACAGAGACCGAATCTCTGCTCTGATGTCCCGCAACGTCCCCCCCACCATCTCGTCTCTAGGTGTTTACACCGGTAGATTATAGGTTCCGATGACGCGCGAACGGACCGAACGGTGCGAGCGACAGGCCCACAAGGCTTAGTTCTCCCCCGGAGAATGCCTGTGCGTGGACGAGATAGCCGTCAGTACCGTCGTCTACCTGCCTCCTGAGGAGGTCTACGAGTTCCTCGTCGACTTCCCACAGTACGCGAACTACTCGAAGCACTTGCGAGAGGTACGGCAGTCCGGCGACGGGACTCCAGGAACCCGATACGCGCTGATGTTCTCGTGGTGGAAACTCCACTACACCGCCGAATCGAAGGTGACGGAGGTTACGCCACCGAACCGCATCGACTGGGTCATCACGAAGGATATCCACGCAGTGGGCTGTTGGCGTGTCGAGGAACTAGACGAACTTCCGGAGGACGCCCCCTCGGACGCTGAGACGGCCTCTCGTGTGTACTTCGAAGTAGAGTACGACCCAGACACCGTCTCGGCCGGTGACATCGACCTCCCGCGCTTCGTCTCACTCGGATGGGTCATCGACAGAGTGAAACCCGTCCTCCAGACGGAAGCAGAACGAATCGTCGAACGAATCGTCGCCGACATCGAGGGTCGCCCGCGACGCGTAGATATCACGATACACACCAACACTCGCCGATGAGCGTGCAGCCCAGCGGTGCGGTATCGTTCACCGTGGACGCTACCGAAGGGAAATGCACATACGCACCCGCGGCCCAACCCAGAGATATGATAGGGGCTGGTCCAGCGTGCGCGTAATCATCGTCGGTGCCGGACAAGTTGGGTCGTCGATTGCCGCCGACTTGGACAGCACTCACGAAGTCGTCATCGTCGACTGTGACCCCGAACGAGTCGACGAACTGAACTACTCGCTCGACGTGCTCGCGATTCACGGCGACGGGACCTCCGTCGATACGCTCCAGGAAGCAGGAATCGAGCGCGCAGACATGGTCATCGCCTCGACCGACGACGACGAGACGAACATCGTCGTGTGCGCGACGGCCAAGGCCGTCTCCTCGGCGTTCACCATCGCTCGCGTCAAGAACACGGAGTACCTCCGAACGTGGCAACACTCCGAGAAGGCGTTCGGCATCGACTTCATGGTCTGTACGAATCTGCTCGCCGCAGAGTCTATCGTTCGAGTCGTCGGCCTTCCCGCAGCCCGCGACGTCGACCCATTCGCCGGCGGGCAGGTGCAGATGGCCGAGTTCGAAGTCGAAGACGAGAGCCCCGTCGCCAACCAGACGGTCAGCGAGGCAGACCGCTTCGACTCGCTGACGTTCGCCGCGATTCTTCGCGAAGGCGCCGTGACGATTCCCCGCGGTGACACCGTCATCCGCCCGGGTGACCGCGTCGTCGTCATCGGAAGTCCCCAGAGCGTCCAAGGGTTCGCGACGACGCTCTCACCGGACGAGTCTGCAGGAACGGCCGAGGAAGTCGTCATCGTCGGCGGCAGCGAAATCGGCTACCACGTTGCTCGACTGCTGGAAGAACGCGGGTTCAAACCACGCCTCCTCGAACAGGACCCCGACCGCGCCCGCGAACTCGCCGAGCAACTGCCCGGGACAATCGTCATGGAGAGCGACGCGACCGACATCGACTTCCTCGAACGGGAGTACATCGGCGATGCCGACATGCTCGTCTCCGCGCTCGACTCTGACGAGAAGAACCTCCTCGTCTCCCTTCTCGCGGCACGGCTCGGAGTCGAACGGACCGTCGCCGTCATCGACACCACCCCGTACGTCGACCTGTTCGAAGCCGTCGGCGTCGACGTGGGCGTGAGCCCGCGCGAGGTCGTCGCCGAAGAGATTACGCGCTTTACCCGCGAGGGTGGTGCGGAGAACGTCGCACTCATCGAGTCCGACAAGGCAGAAGTCCTCGAAATCGAAGTCGACGAGAACAGCACCCTCGCCGGGAAACCGATTCGGGAGTCGGTTGCCGCGCTCCCAGAGGGCGTCGTCATCGGCGCGATTACACGCCGACGTGAGTTCATCACGCCGCGTGGGAACACGGTCATCGAACCGGGCGACCACGTCGTCGTCTTCGTGGATGGGTCTGTCGTCGGCGACGTGGCCCCCAAACTGTAACGTCTGAGGTGTTGTTTCTGGACGCGACTTCGCCACACGCACAGTCACCACGTCACATGGTCTCGTAGTCGGGTGCGAACCCGAACAGGGAAGAACCCTCCGTCCAGTACGTTCGTCCACGAATGAAACTGCGCGTCGATTACAAAGCCAGCCTTCGTCTCGTGGGGACGGTCCTGAAGTATCTCGCAGTCCCGCTTTGTTTCCCCCTCGTCGTCGCGCTGTACTACGGTGAGTCGGTGCTTCCGTTCGTTCTCACGATGGCCGTCACCGTCCTCGTGGGAATGGGGCTCGAACGCCTCGCGGAAGAACCCGACATCGGCGCGCGAGAAGGCTTCTTGATGGTCGCGACGACGTGGTTCGCGGTGACGCTCGTCGGTGCGATCCCGTTCCTCATCGAGGCACACGGCGTTCCCTTCGTGGCACCGGCCGTCCACCCCGAATCGACGCTCGGTAACCCAGCGAACGCGCTGTTCGAGACGATGAGTGGGTTTACGACGACGGGAGCGACGGTTCTCGGCGACATCTCGTTCGAGACACACACTCGCAGCATCATGATGTGGCGGCAACTGACCCAGTGGCTCGGTGGGATGGGTATCGTCGTCCTCGCGGTTGCGATTCTCCCGGAACTGTCGGTCGGTGGCGCCCAACTGATGGACGCCGAGGCACCGGGCCCCGGCATCGAGAAACTCACCCCGCGCATCGCCGAGACGGCGCGCGCACTGTGGGGTGCGTACCTCGGCCTCACCGTCCTCGAAATCGTCCTGCTCTACGGACTCCACGTCACCGGTAACGCGCCGAACATGGACGTGTACAACGCCATCGCACACGGGCTGACCACGATGCCGACCGGCGGGTTCTCGCCCGAGGCACGAAGTATCGAAGCGTTCTCTGCGGCCGCACAGTGGGTCATCATCCCGTTCATGATTGCCGCCGGGACCAACTTCGCCCTCTTCTGGCACGTGTTGACGGGAGAGCCGAAGCGCCTCTTCCGCGACACAGAGTTCAAATCGTACCTCGGCATCATCGGCGTCATCTCGGCGATTCTCGCGGCGGTGCTCTTCGTCGGCGACGGTCTCGTGTCCGTCGCGCCGGTTGGAGAGACGTACGACCAGTTCTACCTCGAAACCGTGCGGACGGCCATCATCGGAAACGTCGAGCCATCGCTTCGCCAGTCGCTCTTCCAGGTGGTCTCTATCATCACCACCACCGGGTATGCGAGTACGGACTTCAATGCGTGGAGTTCGACGGCCCAGTACGTGCTCCTGTTTGCGATGTTCATCGGGGGCTCGGCCGGGTCGACCGGTGGGGCCATCAAAATCGTCCGGTGGTACGTCATCCTGAAATCACTCCGCCGGGAGTTGTTCACCACGGCGCACCCAGAAGCGATTCGTCCGGTCAGACTCGCCGGCCGCGCCGTCGACGAACGCGCCATCCGCGGTATCTACGCGTTCACGCTCCTGTACCTCGTGATGTTCTTCATCTCGACTGGCCTGCTCCACCTCGATGCGGCCCGCATCGACCTCAATCTGAGCGTGCTGGAGTCGATGAGCGCCGTCGCCGCGACGCTCGGGAACGTCGGACCGGGGTTCGGCGTCGTCGGCCCGATGGGAAGCTATCTCGACTTCTCGAACAGTTCGAAGCTGTACATGGTCCTCCTGATGTGGATGGGCCGGTTGGAGATTCTCCCCGTGTTCGTCCTGTTCACGCCGGAGTACTGGCGGCGATAGGCGACACGAACGGTTCGGTGGCGAAACTCTCGTTCTGTCACGGGGTGTCGAAGGCGTGCTGAATACAGGGCGCGTATTTAGCATGAGGATGCGCTTTTAGCTGTACTCTCTCTCACAGGTGTGCGAGTGTCGAAACTGCCAACGAGCTCTGCCTGCCCACCATACTGTGACATACATTGACAATCTTATTCATTGTCAATTATAATGATTTTTAAGCCGGTTTGAGTCGTAGAGTAACTGTGGGTACCATGAGTACAGATACACAAGCTCAGCCGGCTCCATCCGTGGAGAGTGAATGGCTCAAGGTGGGCGTGGTTGCGGGGGCAATCTTCGGAATCGTATCCGGCGCCCTATTCTGGGCGAGCGGTGATATGCCGGAGATAGGGGCACTCATCGGGATGCCGACGGTACTCGGTGGGTGGCTCTTTCACCTGGTCATGGTCTTCGTCATCATGATCGTCTTCGCGGCGGCGCTCTCGACTCCGTCCCTTAGTCAGTACGCCAGTGAATTGCGGATGCTAATCCTGATAGGCCTCGCCTACGGGGTGCTCATCTGGATTGCGTTGGACGCGTTCGTCCTCTCGTACCTAGCAGTTTCAGTCGGTATTCCGGGGGCCATATTCCCCGGTTTCGCCCTCGAAACGTTGGTCGAGGACCTCGTGATTGGCTTCCTCGTCGCGCTCTTCTATTACGGCACCCGTCGGTGGGTCGTTACGACCCAATTGGTAGGACAGAAGAGCACGTCTCCATGAGACGTACTGTTCGACGGGGCGCGAACAGATGAACCGCCCAACTAGGCCTTCGACCTTCCTCGAAGGCCACACCAACGCCTCGACCACAGAAGAACGTCGAGCGCTTCCAGACCGACGGTGCTGAATACACCCTCTCTATTTCGGTCTGAATGTCCAGTTCAACAGTACCACCGAATCCACCCGTCAAGACGGAACATGAGGTCTGACTTCACGGGTTCATTCCGTAGAGAATCGACCGGAAGAACACCAGCAGCGGGATGATTTCGAGACGGCCGACGCTGCCCTGTGCGCTCGCCACTTCGAACAGCGCGTCCGCATAGGTGAATTCGGGACCGGCGAGGTTCACGAGAGGCGCCGACCGTTCGACGGCAACTCCCGTCGACGGAGCACAAATGTTGATGGGAGTGCTACGTCACGTCAGAGTATGGAACGGACGTGCGGTATGGAACGGACACGAGGGAGTCACCGGTGCGCGTAGTTATCATCGGTGCGGGAGAAGTCGGTTCGAACATCGCGTCGAGCCTCGCAGATTCACACGACGTGGTCGTCGTCGATGTCGATTCCGACCGCGTCGAGGAGTTGAACTACTCACTCGACGTGCTCGCGATAACGGGTGATGGCGCGTCTATCGAGACGTTAGAAGAGGCGGGCGTGGGAGAGGCGGACCTCCTCATCGCAAGCACCGACCACGACGAGACGAATCTCGCAACCTGTGGAACGTCGAAGGTTCTCGGAGACGCCTTCACCATCGCACGAGTCAAGCAGGTCGGATTTCTCCGGACGTGGGAGCGGAAGTCCAGTGCGTTCGGCGTCGACTTCATGGTCTGCTCGAATCTGCTCACTGCCGAAGACATCGTCCAGATTATCGGCCTCCCCGCGGCGGTCGATGCCGAGTGGTTCGCAAACGGACTCGTCCAGATGGCCGAGTTCGAAATCGCCCCGGAAAGCCCGCTCGTCGGGAAGACGATTCGCGATGCCGACCAGTTCGAACTACTCACGTTCGCCGCGATTCTCCGAGACGACGGCGTCGAGTTCCCTCGCGGCGACAGCAGGCTCGCCGCAGACGACCGCATCGTGGTCATCGGCCCACGTGAGCGCGTCCACGAGTTCGCACTCACCGCGTCACCGTCTGCCGCGTCGGTCGGTACCGAGAGCGTCTTCGTCATCGGTGGCGGTGAAATCGGTTACCAGACTGCCCGATTGCTACAAGAGCGGGGAATCAAACTCCGCCTCATCGAAGAAGACCCAGAGCGCGCCCGCGAACTCGCCGAGAAGCTCCCGGAGACGCTCGTCTTGCAGTTCGACGCGACCGACACCGACGCGCTGGAACGAGAGAACTTCGGGAGCGCAGACGCCGTCGTCGCGGCGCTCGAAAGCGACCAGGAGAACCTGCTCGTCTCTCTGCTCGCAAAAAGACTCGGTGTCAACCAGACGATTGCAGTCGTCGAGACGGGTGAGTACCGCGACGTATTCGAGGCAGTGGGCGTCGACGTTGCAGTCAACCCGCGAACCGTGACCGCCGAAGAGATAACGCGAATCACGCGAGAGGAGACGACTGAGAAACTGACGTTCATCGAAGACGACCGGGCCGAAGTTATCGAGGTCGAAATCGGCGAAGACAACTCACTCGTGGGAGTGCCGATTCGTGAGTCGATACCCGCACTCCCGGACGGTGTCGTCGTCGGAGCAATCGCCAGAGAGAGAACACTCGTCTCACCGCGGGGCGATACCGTCATCGAGGCCGGTGACCACGTCGTCCTTCTCGTCGATTCGGACGTCGCTGAAGAGGTAATCGCTGCAATCTGACGAACTGCGCAGGGGTGAGGCGGGTGAGGGTCGGTGTTACGCCCGCCAGTACGATGGCGTGAAGATGATAAGCACCGAGAGAATCTCCAGTCGGCCAATCCACATCAAGAAGACCATGTAGAGCTTTGCCGCATCAGAGAACGGCAGAAAGTTGTTCATCGGTCCGGCGATGCCGACACCCGGCCCGATGTTGCCGAGTGTCGCAATGGCGATGCCGACTGCTTCGATACCGGAGAGTTCGAGGCCGATTCGCAGGCTATCCAGATAGAGGAGAACCGTCGAGACGGCGAAGATGGCGAGGAACGCCATCGTGAAGACGAACAACCCGCGAATCGTCGATTCGTCGATGATTTCGTCGGCGAGTCGGACCGGTCGCACCGCGTCGGGATGAACCGAGGTGAACAGTTCGCGAACGGTCGCTTTCTCGATGAGGTACCACCGGATTATCTTGACCGACCCTGCAGCAGACCCGGCAGAGCCACCGAGGAACATCGCCAAGAGGAGTACGACCTGCGCCGACTGGTCCCACGTGTTGAAGTCCATACTGGCGTACCCAGTGGTCGTCACGATTGCCACCGTCTGAAAGACGGCCTGCCGGACCGAGTGCTCGGCGTTCCCCGGAATCGGGTCGATGTTCGGGACCGCGTCGAGTCCGAGACCAGTGAACAACAACGCAGCGAGAATCACACTCACCGCACCCATCAACAAGAGATACGTCCGGAACTCCGCGTTTTTCGTCAACTGTTCGGGTTCGCCCGCGAGGACGTACCAAAAGAGTGCGAAGTTCGTCCCTGCGACGATCATGAAGAAGGTAATCGCCCACTGTATCGCCGGTGAGAAGGCTTCGACACTCCGTGCTTCCGGCGAGAACCCGCCAGTCGGAAGCGTCGTCAGCGCGTGCGCGACGGCGTTGTAGAAGTCCATGTTCGGTGCCACGCCGGCGAGGTGCAGACCGTAGTACACGAGGACAGCAGCGACGGTGAATCCAGCGTAAATCTGCCAGAGCGCACGCGCCGTATCCCGAATCCGGGGTGTCAGTTTCTCTATCGACAGCCCCGGTGCTTCCTGGTCGATGACCTGCGCACCACCGACCGAGAGTTCGGGGAGAATCGCCACCATGAGGACGATGATACCCATGCCGCCGAGCCACTGGGTGACCTGCCGCCACATCATAATCGACCGGGTGTGCGTGTCGAACGAGATGTCTCCGAGGACTGTCGCTCCCGTCGTCGTAAATCCGCTCATGCTCTCGAACAGTGCGTTGACCGGGTGCGCGACAGTCCCCTGGCCGGCGACGAGATACGGAATCATCCCGACGAGCGGGATGGCGAGCCACGTCAGACTCACCAACAAGAACGCCTCGCGGTGCCCGAGGTTAGGGTCTGTTCGGAGTCGTTCGAGGCCGACCCCGACGACTAACATCACGGCCATGGCGACGAGAAACGGGACTGGACTCTCACCGTAGTAGAGGGCGACAGCGATGGGCAACAGCGGCGGGAGTGCCATGTACTTGAGTACAGAGCCGAGAAACCCCAGACTCGTCCGGTAGTCGACGACCGTTTTGAAGTTCGCGTTCATCCTCGTGTTCACCTCTCACAAAAAGTAGCAACCATATGATTCCTTAGGTAGGTGATGGCCCACTCCGTGTTCACTCGCCCTGACGGTCCGTCAGTTGTCGAGATTCTGCCCCGGCATTTATCAGGGACGCTATTGTTCTCTCAGTTACATTCCCATGGTAACTCGACAACTGATTGGTGTCGAGAGAGGTGCGGCGTGAGTCATCCCGGTGGGCGTGAACCCTCGGTGAGCCTGAGTCTGCTGGACGCCACGATGGTCGGCATCGGCGCGATGATTGGTGCTGGTATCTTCGTGCTGACCGGCCTCGCTGTCGATATCTCTGGACCAGCAGCGCTCTTGGCGTTCGCTCTCAACGGCGGCGTCACGACGTTCACAGCGCTGTCGTACGCCGAGTTAGCGTCCGCGATTCCGCGAAACGGCGGTGGGTACGCCTACGTCCGCGAGGTGTTCTCCGCACCGGTCGCGTTCGTCATGGGATGGACGCGCTGGTTCACGTACATGATTGCCGGGTCGCTGTACGCACTCGGATTCGCCTCGAACTTCCTCGAGTTCGGCCACATCTACGGTGTCACACTCCCCGGCCAACCAGTGTTGTACGCACTTGGGGCCGTCGTGACGCTCGTCGCGCTCAACGCCCTCTCGACGGAGGCGTCGGGACGTGGTGAGACGGCTATCACGCTCGTCAAAATCGCCATCCTCGGCGTGTTCGTCGCGTTCGGACTCACCGCTGCAGACGTCGGCGAGTTCGACCCGTTTTTCACCGAGGGACCACTGTCACTGCTCCCCGCGATGGGCCTGACGTTCATCGCGTTCCAGGGGTACGACCTCATCGCGACGGTCACCGAAGAGGTCGAAAACCCGCAGGTGAACATCCCGCGGGCCATCCTCTTGTCGGTGCTCGTCACCGTCGTCGTCTACCTCCTCGTCGTCTTCGTCGCCATCGGGACGCTCGGTGCCGACGCACTCGCTGGGGCGGGCGAGACGGCCATCGCACAGGCAGCAGAGGGCTTCATGCCGGCGTTCCCCATCATCGGAAGCGGGGCGGCACTCATCGCCTTCGGTGCCGTGTTCTCGACCATCTCGGCACTCAACGCCGTCGTCATCGGTTCCTCACGCGTGGCGTTCGCGATGGGCCGTGAGCGTCAGTTGCCCGCTCGACTCGGTCGGTTCCACTACCGATACGGGACGCCGCTGGCCGCAATCTTGGTCTCCGCAGTCGTGATGCTCATCGCCGTCGTCGTCGTGCCGATCCGCATCGTCGGGAATCTGGCGAGTCTGTTCTCGCTGCTCGGGTTCATCATCGTCAACTACGCGTTGATTCGACTCCGGCGGCGACAACCCGACCTCCAGCGACCCTTCGAGGTTCCGTTCTATCCGCTCACGCCGATTCTCGGCATCGCCTGTAACGTGCTTCTCGGGTTGTTCATCGACCCGTTCACGTGGATACTGGCCATCGGCTGGTTGTTGTTCGGCGGCGGTGTCTACCTCCTCTTGTCGAGACGGGGAGACATCGGCCCGTCTGGGCCGCCGGAGATTCAAGAGCCAGAGCCGATTCAGACCGCCGAACAGACCGACGACTGAGCCACGTATGGACGCGACTAGAGACAGATACTGCACTGAACGACCGAACACCTCACCGAGACGACTACTACACAGCCATCCCAATACACACCAATGAGTGAATCAGTGACACACGATTTACGCGTCATCGTCGCCGGCGGCGGGGAGATGGGCGTTCGGACGGCCGAACTCCTCGACGACCGCGGCCACGACGTCGTCATCGTCGAATCCGACCCCGACCGCTGTGACGAACTAGCCGACCGCTACATCGCCACGATAATCGAAGGCGATGCCTCACGGCCAGCGACGCTCAGACAGGCCCAGCCCGAACGGAGCGACGTCATCGCGGCACTGACGGACGACGAGACGACCAACTTCGCCATCTGCATGGCGGCACAGCGGATGTCCGATATCCGAACCGTGATGCGCATCAGTGAGACGGCCGACGAACTGTACGAAGAGTTCGTCGATGGCCTCGTCTTCCCCGAGCGACTGGGCGCACGGGCCGCGACGAACGAAATCGCAAACGGCGGCGTCCGAACCATCGAAGACATCGGCGGCAACGTCGAAGTCGTCGAAGTCGAAGTCGCCGACGACGCACCAGTCGCCGGCAAGCGACTCGACGAAGTCCGGCTTCCGCGTGGGAGTCTCATCATCGTCGACTACCGAGGCGACAGACTCGGCGGTCCCGACACAGTACTCGAACCGGGCCACCGCTACGTCCTCGCCGTCGAGTCGAACGTGGCGGACGAAGTGATGAATCTGTTCAGAGGGTAGCCCTCCCTTCTCCGACTGTCACTGTCCTGAAAGCTTATCACGGGCCGCGGATGGTGTGTGAACGATGTCGCCCTCCACTCGCACACGCCGAGAGATTCTCGGCCTCGGTGGGAGCACGCTTGCCCTCCTTTCTGGGTGTCTCTCTGACCCGCCCTCGACCAGCGACGACGCCGACACGACCGACCCGCCGACGCAGACGACTCGTCCGACCACGACCGAACCCGCCGACGTGACCGTCTCGAACGTTCAGGTCACCCCGGAACTCGTCGGCCTCAATTCTCCGGATTCGATTGGGACCGTTGGCGACAGAGACGAGCAGTTCGTCCTCGTCACCATCCTCGTCGATGGCGAGTCGAGTCCGCCAGTCGAGGAGTTCACGCTGGCTACCGACGACCAGGACTTCTCGGCGATTCCGCCCGACGACTTGCCGGCGTACGGTCGCCTGTGGAGTCGTGGATACGCCTACGGGTCTCGTGGACACGAAGACAGTACAGCCTCGTCTGGCTACCTCGCCTTTCGCGTTCCAAAGCCACTCGAAACATCTGAGGTGGTGTTCCGTGGCCCCGGTGGACAGTTCACATTCGGTGCGAACGTTGGCGAGAAACTCTCTCGCCCACCGACAGACTTCGCCGTCAGCGACGTGACCGCTCCGGAGACAGTCGAGAGTCTGTCTGAGATGTCGATTTCGGCGACAATCGAGAACGTCGGGTCGGCAGACGGAACGTTCGTCGGCGCGCTCAATCGAACCGGGCCGCTCGTCGCCTATACGCCAGTCGAACGTGTCGAACTCGAACTCGCGCCGGGCGAGTCAACGACGTGGGAACAGTCGTACACCCTGTCGCTGGACGGTGGCACCGAACCAAGACCAGTACAGTTTCACCTAGTCTGGCGCGACGGGAGAGTATCGACCGAGACGACGGTCGAAGCAGCGAACTGAGGGGGCAACCCCGCTTCTGAGAATTAGTTCTCGACGGCCGATGCCGCGCGGATGATGGTCTCTTCGTCGAACTTCGGACCGATGAGTTGGAGACCGACCGGGAGGCCATCCGTCTCGCCCGCCGGTACGGAGATTGCGGGGAGGTTCGCGAGGTTCACCGGGACGGTGTTCGCGTCGGCGAGGTACATCTGGAGCGGGTCGTCGAGGCTCTCACCGAGTTTGAACGGCGGGACAGGCATCGTCGGCGAGGCGAGAACGTCGACGTCCTCGAACGCGGCATCGAAGTCCTGTTTGACCCACGCGCGGGCGTCCTGCGCTTTCGCGTAGTACTTGTCGTGGTAGCCAGCCGAGAGGGCGTACGTTCCGAGGAGGATACGACGCTTGACTTCTGGGCCGAAGCCTTCCTCACGAGCGCGGGCGAAGGCGTCGTTCCAGTTGCCCTCGTAGCCACCGGACTTGCCGTAGCGGACGCCGTCGAAGCGCGCGAGGTTCGAGGAAGCTTCGGACATCGCGATGACGTAGTACGCGGCGACAGCCTTCTCGACCGAGGGCATGCTCACTTCGTGGTACTCTGCACCCTGTGCTTCGAGTTCGTCGAGGGCGGCCCAGAAGGCCTCTTTGACGCCCTCGTCAGCACCCTCGACGAGTTCGGTCGGGACACCGATCGTGAGTCCGTCCACGTCACCGGTTGCGGCCGAGGCGTAGTCGGAGTCGGCACCTTCGTCGTGGGTCGTGCCGTCGCGCTCGTCGGGACCGGCGATGACGTCGAGTAGACCTGCTGCTTCTTCGACAGTTGGCGCGATTGGGCCGATTTGTTCCAGCGAGTTCGCGTAGGCGACGAGGCCGTAGCGCGAGACGAGGCCGTAGGTCGGCTTGATACCGACGACGCCACAGAACGCGGCGGGACAGCGAATCGAGCCACCAGTGTCGGACCCGAGTGCGAGGTCGGCCTCACCGGCGGCGACGGCGGCGGCAGAGCCACCGGAGGAGCCACCGGGGACACGCGATTCGTCCACGGGGTTCTTCGTCGGGCCGAACGCCGACGTTTCGGTGGTCGTCCCCATCCCGAACTCGTCCATGTTGGCCTTGCCGACGATGGTCGCTCCGGCGTCTTTCAGTAGTTCGACGACAGTCGCGTCGTACGGCGGGACGTAGTCTTCGAGCATCGCAGAGCCACACGTCGTCCGGAGGCCCTTCGTCGAGATGTTGTCCTTGACGGCGATGGTCTTTCCACTGAGTGGGCCGTCTTCGTCGCTCTCGACCGTCTCTTTCGTGATGAAGGCGTTCAGCGACATTAGGACACCCGTGGACCTTTGAAGTAGCCGTCTTCGGTCTCTGCGGCGTTCGAGAGCGCTTCCTCTTGGGTGAGGCCCTCACGGACCTCGTCGGGGCGCATCACGTTCACCAGTTCGTCTTCGCGGTCGACTTCGGGGACCTCGTCGAGGGCGTCGAAGTACTCGAGGATGTCCGCGAACTGCGTCGCAAACTCCTCGACTTCGTCCTCGTCGAGGTCGACCCGTGCCAACTCGGCGACGTGTCGAACCTCGTCGGCGTCGACGGGCGTATCGCTCATATATCGGAGGTAACGGAGGCCGGGAGTAAGGGTTTCGGTGTGCGCCCTCTCGAATCGCCGTCGACCGGTCTCGATGTCGCGCTCGTCCTGTTCGGGATTCCGGCGTGAACCTGCTGTATTCCGTCGTCTGACCGCCGTCAGATATAAGTAACCGGCCTCAATACGAATAAACGGAGAACGACCGTTCCCAGTTGCTTCTCTCGCACACAATGACAGGAAGTGTCAGACGATTCACGACCGATAACGCGCGCGTGCGCAAGCAGGATGAAACTCAAACCGAACGCGAGCAAGACGAGATGCTCGCGTGTCCCGAATGCGGTTCGGAGACGCTCGTCTCCGACACGGAACACGGCGAGACGGTTTGTGACGACTGCGGTCTCGTCGTCGAAGAAGACGAGATAGACCGCGGTCCAGAGTGGCGGGCGTTCAACTCTTCGGAGAAAGACCAGAAGTCCCGCGTCGGCGCTCCCACCACCAACATGATGCACGACAAGGGGCTGTCGACGAACATCGGGTGGCAGAACAAAGACGCCTACGGACGCTCGCTGTCGTCACGACAACGAGAGAAGATGCAGCGTCTTCGCACGTGGAACGAGCGATTCCGCACCCGCGACTCGAAAGAGCGCAACCTCAAACAGGCACTCGGCGAAATCGACCGGATGGCGTCGGCCCTCGGTCTCCCGGACAACGTCCGTGAGACTGCATCGGTCATCTATCGCCGTGCCCTCAACGACGACCTGCTCCCCGGACGGTCCATCGAGGGTGTCGCCACGTCGTCGCTCTACGCCGCGGCCCGAATGGCCGGCACACCCCGCTCGCTCGACGAGATTACGAACGTCTCGCGCGTCGAGAAAGACGAAATCGCGCGAACGTATCGCTACGTCGTCCGCGAACTCAAACTCGAGATTCAGCCGGCGGACCCCGAGCAGTACGTTCCCCGGTTCGCGAGCGACCTCGACCTCTCGGACGAGTCTGAACGACGCGCACGGCAGCTCTTGAAGACCGCCAAAAAGCAGGGCGTCCACTCAGGCAAGTCGCCGGTCGGCCTCGCTGCCGCCGCCGTCTACGCCGCCTCGCTGCTCACCAACGACAAGGTGACGCAAAACGAGGTCTCCGACGTAGCGAACATCTCCGAAGTCACGATTCGGAACCGCTACCACGAACTGCTCGAAGCAGAAGAGCAGATTCAGATGCCCTGACGGGGTCGGTCTTTTCGCACCACGAGACGTCTCTTTCGCAACACCGATACTCCCTCCCCCAGAGCGTTGGCTATGGAGACGACGCGACACTTCACGGCGACAGTCTACATCGTCAACGACGGTGCTGTGGCTCTCCACCGACACGAACGCCTCGGCATCCGTATCCCGCCGGGTGGCCACGTCGACCGCGACGAACTCCCGCACGAAGCGGGCCTCCGCGAAGTTCGTGAGGAGACAGGACTCGACCCGGAACTCGTCGACGACACCGACTCCGTTCCCGCACCAGCCGGCGAGGTGCTTCCCCAGCCCCGCCAGCAGATGCTCTACGACATCAACGTCCACGACGACGGCACGGTCGGCCACCAGCACATCGACCACATTTACTACGCACGCGTGGACTCCCGCGACATCGACCCGGCACCGGGCGAGGCCGACCCCGAAGTGTGGGAGTGGTACGACCCAGCCGACCTGCGAGAGAGCGATATCGACCCCGATACGGTGCAGTTCTCACTGGAGGCTATCGAAGTCGTGAGCGACAGTAACTGACACGAGAACGGCGTAGCAGACCTTACTCAAGCAACGACTCCACGTACTGCTGAACGTGGTTCTCCATCCGCCGTTTGAAGCCCGCTTGCCGGGCGAGGCGGTCGAGTTCTCGGGACGCGTAGGTGCCGTACTGCACCGCTTTCTTGTCCGCCTCGGCGACGGACTCAGGAAGCACTTCTTTCGCGGCCGCTCGAAGCGCCACCTTCCGGCGGCCGTCGTCGACGAGTAACTCACCCGGAAGCGGGAGCGCCGCTTCGACCACCCGGTCGTGGAGAAGCGGTGCGACAGGTTCGACACCCGCCGCGCGGAGCGTGAGAACGTCCCGTTCGAGTTGGTCGGGAAGGGTACGCACCATCTCGCGGGCGGCCCCGCGAACCGTCTCGGCTTCCACCCGAGGGTCGTCGGGTGCTTTGGCGACTTTGGCGTACCCGCCGAACAGTTCGTCTGCGCCTTGTCCGACCGCGAGTCGGTCGTAACCGTCTTCGACCACCTGTTCGGCCAACAGGTAGAGTGGAAGGACGATTTGCACGTCCATCGGGTTCGTGCGACCGAGTGCGTCGACGATTTCGGGGACGGCGCGCTCGATGGCCTCGTGAGTCAGTTCGACCACGCGGAGGTCACGGCCCATCGCGTCGGCGGCGTCTCGTGCGGCGGCGATGTCGTGTGAGCCGTCGAATCCGGCGACGTAACACGGTGCATTCGGGACGCCGGATGCGACGACTGCGGAGTCCACACCACCGGAGAACGCGACGGCGAGGCCGTCGGATTCGACCGACCGAACCGATTCGAAGACGGCGTCACGGACTCGCTCGAGTGCCTCGTCGGTGTCGGTCGTGGCGTCTGGGTCGGGGAGCGTCCAGACCTGCTCGTCGTCGGAGGGAGAACCGTTCGTCCGACGGGCGTGGCCCGGCGGGACAGCGACAGGGTCTGTCAGGTCGCGGTGGTCGAACGACCACGAAGAGGCGTCGTCGCGCTCCGAGAACAGTGGGTAGCGACCGAGCACGTCACGAACGAGATAGCCATCGACCTCGCCGGCGAATCCTGCAGTTCCGGGAAGTGGGTCACGGTCGGTGAGCGCGCGTCGGACGACTGATTCGGCCGCACCGTTAATCGGCGCGTCTCCACCGGTCATCAGAGAAAGTCGGTCAGCGCGTGTTTCACGCGGCGCTTCGCACCGCCGGCGGCCTGCTGGAACGAGATGCGCCACGGGGTCTTGCTCCCGACGACACTAGTTCGGCCCTCAGTGATGGCTTCGAGGATGGCGTCGGGAGTCCGGATATCGGTGCCGACTTCGGTGACCGCTTGTCCAACCATCTCGCTGATGTGCGCGTCGCTCCCGGCGGTCATCGGGAGTTCTCGACGTTTGGCAAACCGCTCGGCGCGTTGGTTGGCGATACCCGTCAGGAGGCGCGAATTGTAGACTTCGATGGCGTCCGCGGCGGCGAGTTGGGCACGCGAAATGTGCGGCGCAACGCCGTGGCGGGACTTCTGGAACGGGTGGGGGACGACTGCGATACCCCCGGCGTCGTGGATGCGGTCGAGCGTCTCGTCGTACGAGAGACCGGCGGGGATGAGTTCTCGAACACCGAGTGCGAGAACGTGTCCTGCTGCGCAGGTGACTTCCATCCCGGGGATGCCGACGAGTCCGTAGTCAGGTGCGATGTCTGCTGCTTCGAGACTGGCGTCGATCTCGTCGTGGTCGGTCACCGCAAGCGCGTCTAAGCCGACGGCGGCCGCCTGTTCGAGGAGGTATTCGACCGGGTCTCGCCCGTCGTACGAGAGCGACGAGTGGGAGTGCAACTCGACCGATAACACGAGATACACTAACAAATCAGGCTAAAAAAGCGCCCCGGTCCCGCTTCGATGCGTGTGTCTGTGTCGCACACGACTGCCGGGAGCGACGAGTGTCCCCGTGCCGAGACACTCCCTCAGCGGCGACATATCGACCGAATTGGACAAAGTGTTAGAATACAGATATAATATCTCAGTCGACAATTACTCTATACGGTGGGGGACGCCTGATGAGTGGTGGTTCCACCGGGGAGAAGAACGATGACTGTAGGAGACATTGCGAGACCGAAAGACGACTTGGTAACTGCAACGGTAGACACACCAGTCAGTGAGCTGGCGAAGATGATGGACGACAGAAAGGTCGGTTCTGTGGTCGTCGCCGACGGCGACTCCATCGAGGGCATCGTCACAGACCGCGACATCGCGCTCAAATGCGTCGCGTCGGGTGGCGACCTGAAAGAGATGACCGCGAAGGACGTCATGACGGAGAAACCGTTCACCGTCGACGCGGACACCGGTGTGTACGACCTGTTCCGCCAGATGCGTGAACACGGCGTTCGCCGGGCACCTATCGTGGACGGTGGGAAACTCAGCGGCATCGTCACTATCGACGACCTGCTCGTGTTACTCGAAGACGAGATGCACGAACTGAGCGAAATCATCCGTGCCGAATCGCCGCCGTACACGCCCGCCTGACGTGGCGAACGAACCGTACCGACGACCGACACCGATTTTTTGAGCACGTTTGTGCACATAGAAAGGGTTTACAATGTGCGTTCTGACCATACCAATGAATGACGCTTCCCGACGCGGACCGCGACCTCGTCGTCGCCGAACTCGGCCGAGACCCGACGCCGGCCGAGGAGATACTCTTCGAGAACCTGTGGAGTGAGCACTGCGCCTACCGGTCGTCTCGCCCTCTCCTGTCGGCGTTCGACTCGGACGGAGACCAGGTCGTCATCGGCCCCGGTGACGACGCCGCCGTCGTCTCACTGGACGACGACACGTACATCACCCTCGGCATCGAGAGCCACAACCACCCCTCGTACGTCGACCCCTACGACGGTGCGGCGACGGGTGTTGGCGGCATCGTCCGCGACACGCTCTCGATGGGTGCGTACCCAATCGCACTCGCCGACTGTCTCTACTTCGGCGACTTCGACCGCGAACACTCGCGGTACCTCCTCGACGGTGTCGTCGAGGGAATCGCCGACTACGGCAACGCTATCGGCGTTCCGACGGTCGCAGGTGCAACGTCCTTCCACGAGAAGTACGAAGGCAACCCCCTCGTCAACGTCGCCTGTGTCGGTCTGCTCTCGGCCGACCGGCTCGTGACGGCTGTCGCCCAGAAGGCAGGCAACAAACTCGTTCTCGTCGGCAGTTCGACCGGTCGCGACGGCCTCGGTGGTGCATCCTTCGCGAGTGAGGACCTCGCCGAAGACGCCGAAACCGAAGACCGGCCGGCCGTGCAGGTCGGTGACCCGTACACGGAGAAACTGCTCATCGAGTGCAACGAGGCCCTCATCGACGAGGACCTCGTCGAATCTGCGCGTGACCTCGGTGCCGCCGGTCTCGGCGGTGCGTCGTCCGAACTCGTGGCCAAGGGTGGCTTCGGTGCCGAAATCGACCTCAACGCCGTCCACCAGCGCGAACCCAACATGAACGCCTTCGAGATTCTCCTCTCGGAGTCCCAAGAGCGCATGTGCTACGAGGTGGCGCCGGAGAACGTCGAACGCGTCCAAGAACTCGCCGAGCGCTTCGACCTCGGAAGCGCCGTCATCGGCGACGTCGCCGAAGGCAACTACGTCTGTACGTTCGACGGCGAGACAGTGGTCGACGTGCCGCCGGAGTTCCTCGCCGAAGGTGCCCCGATGAACGACCTCGAGGCCGTCGAACCGGAAGTCGCCGAGCGAGACCTCCCCGAAGTCGCGCTCGCTGAAGCTCTCGAAGCAGTCTTGTCGGACCCCAACACCGCGTCCAAGGAATGGGTCTACCGCCAGTACGACCACGAAGTCGGCCTCCGGACTGCCCGTCGTCCCGGCGACGACGCCGCACTCCTCGACATCCCGGAAGCCGAGACGAAACTCGCCTTCACGGCAGGCGCAGACCCCAACTGGACCGACGCTGCCCCGTACGACGGTGCGCGCGCCGTCGCTTTCGAGAACGCGACCAACCTCGCCGCCAAGGGTGCGAAACCACTCGCAGCAGTGGACTGCCTGAACGGTGGTAACCCCGAGAAGCCAGACGTCTACGGCGGATTCAAGGGTATCGTCGACGGCCTCGCCGATATGTGCAGTGCCCTCTCGGTCCCTGTCGTCGGTGGGAACGTCTCACTCTACAACGACTCCGTCTCGGGCCCGATTCCACCGACGCCGACACTCGCGATGGTCGGCACCGCAGACAGGTCTTCGCCCGGCATGTCGCTTTCGGGAGAGGGTGACCTGTTCATCGTCGGCTATCCCGGCGACGCGCTCGGCGGTTCGGCCCTGCTGCAGCACGAAGGTGGGTCCGACGCCTTCCCGGCGCTCCCCGACGACGAAACCGCGGCCGCCGCACTCGAAGCGATTCGCGCCATCGCATCCGACAATTCGACGCTCGCCGTCCACGACGTGAGCCACGGCGGTCTCGCAGTCACGCTCGCCGAGATGGTCACAGAAGACGTCGGCGCAGACATCGCCGTCGAGAACTTCGTCCAGCTCTTCGACGAGACGCCGGGTCGCGTCGTCGTCGAAAGCACGGACGTGGATGCACTCGTCTCCCTCGCCGGTGACGTGCCAATCTACGAACTCGGCACGACCACCGACGACGACTATCTGGGTGTGACTGTCGACGGTGACTACGTTGCCTTCGACGCCGCGAAAATCGCCGACCTGCGCGGCGTGCTCACCCACGAACTGGACTAAGCCAAAAACGGAAGCGACACCCGTCGGTTACGGTTCGAGGACGACTTTTCCGCTGGACTTTCTGTCTTCGATGTACTGATGCGCGGCAGCGGCGTCTTCGAGCGGGAACGTCTCGCCGACGACGACGTCGAGGTCACCCGAGGCGAGGAGTTTCGACAGTTCGGGAACCGCACCGAGGACCGACGCAGGTCGCTTCTGCATCGCGTTTCCGAGGTGGAAGCCGATGACAGATTTGTTCTCGAAGAGGAGACGAGTCGTGTCGGCTTTCGCAATCTCGCCCGAGGCGGCGCCATACGTGACAACACGACCGAAGTCGGAGAGCGCGTCGAGACTGCGCTGGAACGTCTCGCCACCGACGCCGTCTAAGACGAGGTCGACGCCTTCGCCGTCGGTTTCGTCGGCGACGACGTACCGGAAGTCTTCTTCGGTGTACTGGATGGGGTGGTCGAGGCCGAGGTCTGTCGCAAGGTCGAGTTTCGCTTCGGTGCTGGCGGTACCGAACGTCTCGGCACCGGCGAGAGAAGCCAGTTGAACTGCAGCAGTGCCGACGCCACCGGCGGCCGCGTGAATCAGCACTCGCTCGCCTTCTTCGAGGCCACCCCACTCGTGGAGACAGTTGTAGGCGGTGAGGAACTGGATGGGGAATCCTGCGGCCTCTGCGAAGGACATCGACTCGGGGACGTCGAACAGTCCGTCTGCGCGGGCCGTGACGTACTCGGCGTACGCCTTTCCACCGGTCATGGCGACGACGCGTTCGCCAACGTCGCGGTCGACACCATCGCCGACGGCGTCGATGGTCCCGGCCGCTTCCATTCCCGGCGTGTACGGCGGTTTCGGTCCGTTACGATAGTGTCCGCGTCGCTGCATGATGTCGGCGAAGTTGATACCGACTGCTTCGACAGCGAGCCGAACCTCACCGGGACCGGGCTCGGGCATCTCGGTCTCGGTCACGTCGAGTGTGTCGCTACTCCCGTACTCAGAGACGACGATAGATTTCACGTCTCCACGTGGTCGCCGGAGGGGGAAAAACGGAGAGGAATCGGAAGTTCGTACAACTTGCCGGTTCTACCCGAGAAGCAGGGGGAGACCGAACGTGACCGCGAGGCCGACCGCGAGGACGAGAACGCCGGTCGTAACCTGTCCCATCGTGAACTCTTGCATCGGAGAGGTGACACGCCCTTCTTGTTCGCCTTCGTGGTGGTCGTGGTCACCTGCGTGGTGGTCGTCGCTCATAGGCGACGCGACGGGTTCGCGGTACAAAAACGCACCTAACCGTCGCTCCGTGATTCGAGAAACGACCAGTCGCCCGACAACCTAAGTTCCACGCGTGGGACATCCCGAGTATGACTTCGGTTCCCGTTGACGAAGAACGACGCTGGTGGAAGGAAGCGGTCGTCTACCAGATTTACCCCCGGAGCTTCAACGACACCGACGGCGACGGAGTCGGCGACATTCTGGGCATCATCGAGAAGGTAGACTACCTCGACGACCTCGGCGTCGACTGTATCTGGCTCAACCCAGTGTACGAGTCGCCGAACGCAGACAACGGCTACGACATCTCCGACTACCGGGCCATCATGGACGAGTTCGGCACGATGAGTGAGTGGGAGGAACTCCGTGACGCCCTCCACGAGCGCGGAATCCGCCTCATCATGGACCTCGTGGTCAATCACACCTCCGACGAACACGCCTGGTTCGTCAACTCGCGAGCGTCCACAGACGCCGACAAACGAGACTACTACTGGTGGCGTGAAGGCCGCGACCCCGAGAAGACCGACCTCGACGCCGACGACTACGACACGCCCGACAACGTCGAGGAAGTTCCACCGAACAACTGGGAATCCTTCTTCGGTGGGCCTGCGTGGACCTACGACGACCAGACCGGTGAGTGGTACCTTCACCTCTTCGACCGCAAGCAACCGGACCTGAACTGGGAGAACGAAGCCGTTCGAAACGACGTGTTCGAGATGATGGAGTGGTGGCTCGACCACGGCATCGACGGCTTCCGGATGGACGTCATCAACCTCATCTCCAAACCTGACGGTCTCCCGGATGCAGACCCAGAGAACGATATCAAGACGATCGACCGAGCCGTGAACGGCCCGCAAATTCACGACTATCTCGGTGAGATGCGCGACCGAGTCCTCGACGCCGACCTGCTCACAGTCGGCGAGATGGTCGGTGACGAGATGCCGATGGAGACCGCGCGACAGTACGTGACGCCCGGCCCCGACGGCGATGGGCTCTCGATGATTTTCCACTTCGAACACATGCTCCTCGACCAGGGTGACGAAGTCTGGGAACTCGTGGAGTGGGAACTTCCCGACCTCAAAGCAGTGATGGACCGATGGCAGGTCGGCCTCGGCGACGAAGGCTGGAACTCGCTATACCTCAACAACCACGACCAGCCCCGACAGGTCTCGCGGTTCGGAAACGACGACGAGTACCGCCGTGAGTCGGCGAAACTCCTCGCGACGCTCCTCCACACACTTCGTGGGACGCCCTACATCTACCAAGGTGAGGAGTTGGGGATGACCAACTACCCCTTCGACTCCCTCGACGAGGTGCGCGACGTGGCGACCCGCAACCCGATTCGGAACGCCATCGGTGCGGGGATTATCGACGGATTCGACGATGTGAAAGACATCGTGCGGGCGAAGAGTCGCGACAACGCTCGAACACCGATGCAGTGGGACGACTCCGAACACGCCGGGTTCACCGACGGCAACCCGTGGATTGGCGTGAATCCCAACAACGACCGCATCAACGTCGAGGCCGAACGTGCCGACTCCGAGTCAGTCTGGCACTACTACCGCGACCTCACCTCACTCAGGAAGGACCGCGACGTAGTCGTCTACGGCGACTACGAACCACTCACGCCAGACCACGAGTCGCTGTGGGTCTACACGCGAACCCTCGAAGCCGAGGACGAACACGACACACTGCTCGTCGTACTCAATTTCGACAGCGACGAGACGACGTTCGAACCACCTGCTGACATCGCTGGCGATTCTGCCGAGATACTCATCTCCAACTACGACGTCGAGGTCGATACCGTGGAATCCACCACACTCCAACCGTGGGAGGCCCGCGTCTACGACCTCACCTGAACCGGGCGTAGTCGCCCGACAACACGTTGGTTCACTGCTCGTGGCGGGGCGAACCGACGGAGTAAAAACACGGAACCGAGTGAATCTCCAGTAATGACCGACATCGACCGCGCGTGGTGGAAAGAAGCGGTCGTCTACCAGATTTACCCCCGGAGTTTCAACGACTCAGACGGCGATGGACTGGGCGATATCCCCGGTATCATCGAGAAGGTAGACTACCTCGCAGACCTCGGCGTCGACTGTATCTGGCTCAACCCGGTGTACGAATCACCCGGTGTCGACAACGGCTACGACATCTCTGACTACCGTGCCATCATGGACGAGTTCGGGTCGATGGCCGACTGGGAAGAACTCCGCGACGCCCTCCACGAGCGCGGAATCCGTCTCATCATGGACCTCGTCGTCAACCACACCTCCGACGAGCACGCGTGGTTCGTCAACTCCCAGTCCGGGAAAGACGCCGAGTACCGCGACTACTACTGGTGGCGCGAGGGACGCGACCCCGAGAAGACAGACCTCGACCCCGAGGACTACGACACGCCCGACGACGTCGAGGAGGTTCCACCGAACAACTGGGAATCCTTCTTCGGTGGGCCTGCGTGGGCCTACGACGACCAGACCGGTGAGTGGTACCTCCACCTCTTCGACGAGCGGATGCCCGACGTGAACTGGGAGACGCCGGCCCTCCGCGAAGAGTTGTTCGAGATGATGGAGTGGTGGCTCGACCACGGCATCGACGGCTTCCGGATGGACGTCATCAACCTCATCTCCAAACCCGACGGCCTCCCGGATGGTGAAGACCCGACGGTAATCGTCGAGGGTGTGGACAAGTTCGTCAACGGCCCGCGCGTCCACGAGTATCTCGGGGAACTCCACGACCGGGTGCTCGACGGCACGGACTCGATGACCGTCGGAGAGATGGCCGACCTCTCCATCGAGGAGGCGAAACGCTACGTCGGCGAGGACGGCGACGGCATGAGCATGGTGTTCACGTTCGACCACATGCGCCTCGACATGACGGACGCTGGTCGCTGGTCGCACCGAGAATCGTCGCCCCGTGAACTCAAAGAGTCGATGACCCACTGGCAGGAGGGTCTCGCCGACGAAGGCTGGAACTCGCTGTTCCTCAACAAC
The DNA here is from genome assembly GCF_009674585.1 of Haloferax marinisediminis. Taxonomy (NCBI): domain Archaea; kingdom Methanobacteriati; phylum Methanobacteriota; class Halobacteria; order Halobacteriales; family Haloferacaceae; genus Haloferax; species Haloferax marinisediminis. The sequence continues at coordinate 2,489,741 of NZ_WKJP01000001.1, forward strand.
CACGACGAACCTCGGCAAGTCTCACGGTTCGGTGACGACGACGAGTACCGCCGTGAGTCCGCGAAGTTGCTCGCAACCTTACTCCACACACTGCGTGGCACGCCCTACATCTACCAAGGCGAGGAGTTGGGGATGACCAACTACCCCTTCGACTCCCTCGACGAGGTGCGGGACGTGGACACGATAAAGAACGTCCGCGCCGCCCAGAAGTCGGGGCGACTCGACGAATCAGACGTGATGGACCTCGTCCGCTACCGCACCCGCGACAACGCCCGAACACCGATGCAGTGGGACGACTCCGAACACGCCGGGTTCACCGACGACGAGCCGTGGATGCCGGTCAACTCGAACAACGACCACATCAACGCCGAAGACGCCCGCGACGACCCAGATTCGATTTGGCACTACTACCGCGACCTCATCTCGCTCAGGGAAGACCGCGACGTGGTCGTCTACGGTGACTACGACCTCCGACTCCCCGACCACGAGTCGCTGTGGGTCTACACGCGAACCCTCGAAGCCGAGGGCGAAGACGACACTCTCCTCGTCGCGCTCAACTTCGGTGGAGACGAGACGACGTTCGAACCTCCTGCTGACCTCGCTGGCGACTCCGCCGAGATACTCATCTCCAACTACGACGTCAACGTCGATGCCGTCGAATCCACCACACTCCAACCGTGGGAAGCCCGCGTCTACGACCTCGCCTGAACTCGAAAGAAGAGACGGCCAGCAATCGACACGTCCTCACCCTGTCTTCACGGACTCAACGAGTCCATTACGAATCGAGGGTTTTCGACACGCTCGCCATCGAGCAGTGCTTCCCTCACTGCGGGTGTCGGGCCTCGAACCGGTGTGATACGAAGGTTAGCAACGTTACCGAGGACCGCTCGGAGGCCACGGTCGATTTGCTCGCGCGCTTCGACCGGAACGGCGAGTGTGACATCCGTGAACTGGCAGTCGGTCGCTGGGCCGAGTTCGGCAATCACGTCGCTCTCGGCGGCCTGCAGTTCGACACGGAACCCCCACGGAGTGACGAGAAACGTCCGGCGGTCGTTTTCCGTCACCGTCCACTCGCGTTCTCTCGCCCGTTCGACGACGGTTGATACGTTTTCGACGACGACGCCGAAGTGGTCGAAGTCGAGTCTGGGAGCCGGTGTGAGCGTCACGTCTGCCATCCCGCCACGATTCGTCTGGAGCCTGCGTGAGAACTCGGGTGGGGCCGTCTCGTCGGGAGCGAATGACACCGATTCGCCGTCGAGCGAGCCAAACCGTCTCGACGGCACGATTCCGTGAGCGACGAGGACCGACGCCGCGTAGTCGACGTCGGGGACGTGGTAGTGGAGATGAAAGACGGAGGGTCGTTCCATGTATCAGGTGATTCCACACGCTGCTATCAACGTAGCGACACCCGCGTGTCCGAACACACCCCATTGTGTCGTCCCCTGCCGTAGTCGAAACGGTGAAACGGCTCATTCGCCAACGAATCAGTAGCGAATGCTCACGAAGCGCATCATCCCCTGTATCGACGTCGACCTCGACGAAGACGGGAACCCCGCCGTCTACACCGGTGTCAACTTCGAGGACCTGAAGTACACGGGCGACCCCGTCGAGATGGCCAAACTGTACAACGAGGCCGGCGCCGACGAGTTCGTCTTCCTCGACATCACTGCCTCGGCCGACGGCCGCGAGACGATGCTCGACACCGTCTCGAAGGTCGCCGACGAGGTGTTTATCCCGCTGACAGTCGGTGGCGGCATCCGAACCCGCGACGACATCAAAGAGACGCTCCGTGCCGGCGCGGACAAGGTCTCTATCAACACCGCAGCGCTCCAGAACCCGACACTCATCGAAGACGGCGCACGCTCGTTCGGGAGTCAGTGTATCGTCATTTCAGTCGACGCTCGCCGCCGCTACGACGAAGAAGGCGAGTACTACGCCGAAGTCGATGGCGAGTCCTGCTGGTTCGAGTGTACCGTCAAAGGCGGTCGCGAAGGCACCGGCGTGGACGTCGTCGAGTGGTCCCGCGAAGCTGAGTCCCGTGGCGCCGGCGAACTGTTCATCAACTCCATCGACACCGACGGCACGAAAGACGGCTACGACATTCCACTGACGAAGGCCGTCTGCGACAACGTCTCGACGCCCGTCATCGCCTCCTCGGGATGCGGCGGTCCCGAAGACATGTACGAAGTGTTCACCGAAGCGGGCGCTGACGCCGGTCTCGCAGCCTCTATCTTCCACTTCGACGAGTACTCCATCCGCGACGTGAAGGAGTACCTCGACGAACACGGCGTTCCGGTCCGTCTGTAAGCCCCCACAGACCCGTTTCTCGGTCGTGCACCGCCAGCGCAGTCGGAACCAATCTTCACCATCCCTGCGGACGTATCTCTCGCCTGATGACCGACGACTCCTGGCGCACAGAACTCCTCCAGCACCGCGAACAGAAAGATCGCTATTTCGCTCGGGACAGGCACTCGCCGATTCCACCCGACCAGCGCGGGTTGTTCGACGGCCTGTCGTACTTCGACCCGGACCCAGAGCTCCAGTTCGAACTCGAACTACAGGAGTACGACGACCCCGAGACGATTACCATCGGAACCTCGACAGACGGCGAACGCGACTATCTCGTCTGGGGGCACTTCGACTTCGAACTCGACGGGAAGACGTACTCGCTCGACGCCTACCGGACGACTCCCGGCGAAGACCGACTCTGGGTTCCGTTCCGTGACGAGACGAACACGAAGGAGACGTACGGTGCCGGCAGATACCTCGACCTCGACGCGGGCGACCGAACCGACGACGGTCGGTGGAGTGTCGACTTCAACTACGCGTACAGTCCGTCCTGTGCGTACTCACCGCAGTTCGAATGTCCACTCGTCCCGATGGAGAACTGGCTGCAAGTCCGCATCGAGGCCGGTGAGAAAGACTACGACGGTCCCGCAGAGTCAGACAGTGGCCACGGCGCGCACGGGCACGGACACGCCGACTGAGGGACCGGGTCGGGGTCTCACAGCCGGACAGCCAGCAGGCTCACAGCGCGCGAAAGCGAAGAAGAGAGAAACGCTAGATTACGCGTCGATTCCGGCTTCGTAGGCTGCCGTGAAGTTGTCGGCAGTGTCCTGAACGCCGCGAGCGGCCTCGGCGAGTGCGTCGAGTGGGTCGACGCCCGCTTTGGTCTTGATAGAGAGCACGGGGTCCGTCTGGCCACCGGACTGCTCGGGGTTCACGTCGTACGTCGCCGCAGTGATGCTCTCGGTCTGGAGGAGTTCACCCTTCAACACGTTCATGAAGGTGTGGTCCTCGCCGCCGATTTCGATGCGGAGTTCCTCGTCGGTCTTGTCGATGACCCGCAGTTCCATGGCTCTTCGTTCCGTCCAGCGGCGTTTTAACGTTTCGTCTCGGGTACAGGGACGAGTTCGTCCACGTCGACATCGCCACCAGTCGTGGCGTACAGGTTCCCGTCCTGCTCGACGACGCCTTCGGCGACGAGGTGGTCGAGGTGCGCGAACGCCTCGCCGGGGCCGTGGAGGATGTGGATGGCAGAGAGGTCACCGAACAGGTGTGCACTCACCGTCCACGCGTCGGCCGGTCCGTGCTCGTCGAGAACCGAGAGGACGCGTTCGGTCCGTTCGCGGTGGTGCTCGGCGATGACGCGCGCACGACCTGCAGGGTCGTCGATTGGGTCGCGGTGGCCCGGCCACACGCGAGCGAAGTCGAGGTCGGCGACTCGGGCGAGACTGTCGAGGTAGGTTTCGAGCGGGCGGTCGACACGGAGGTCCGCGCCGCCGACGTTCGGCGTGTACTTCGGCAGAATCACGTCGCCGACGAACGCTTCGCGGCCCTCGTCGCCGTCGAAGGCGAACGCACTCAAGCCGGCGGCGTGGCCGGGGAGGTGGACGACTTCGAGTTCGCCGTCACCGGCGGCGATTCGGTCACCATCGTGAACGCGCGTCACGTCGACGTCCTCTCCCTGGAGGTCGACGTGGCGGTCGAGGAAGGAGGTCACTTCTTCGAGCGGTTCGTCCGGAATTCCCCACTCTTCGAACCGTCGTTCGCGGATATCGCGCTCGTCGGCGATGGCCGCGGGGTCGCCTGCGACGATGCCAGCGTCGTCTTCGTGGACGTACACTTCGGCGCCGCTCTCAGACTGGAGTTCACCTGCAAGTCCGGTGTGGTCGGCGTGCCAGTGGGTGAGTACGATGGCTTCGAGGTCGGACACGTCGTACCCGACGGTCGCGAGGCCATCGCTGAGGTCCTGACGGACCGAATCTGTCGCCACACCGACGTCGACGAGCGTCGGTCGGTCACCCGGGATGAGATAGGCGTTGTTCAACCCTTCGAAGACGGTGTTGCCCAGCCGAATTCGTTCCATGTCGCCACCTGGCCGTCGAGGTTCATGATTATTCCGAAGGAACCCGGCGGCGGAGGCGGGGTCGTCCGACTCGCCCGGTACATTCAAAACCCATCCTCACATCGGTTCGCACGTCGAATGCCGGTGGACTTCTACGAACTCCTCGGGGTCGAACGCGACGCCGAGAAGAGCGAGATCAAGCAGGCCTTCCGTCAGATGGCGCGGGAGTATCACCCCGACGTCAACGACGACGAACGAGCCACAGCACAGTTCACCGTCGTCAGGAAGGCCTACGAAGTTCTCACTGACAGCGCCGAGCGAGCAGACTACGACCGCTTGGGGCACCGGACCTACGTCGAAAAGCGCCTCGATGGCCTGAACAAGTTCAAGTTCCCCGGACAGGCCGGCAACGGGGGGACGTCGACAGAGTCCACGTCGTCGTCCTCGTCGTCTCGTTCTTCGACGGCTTCGTCGTCGCGCTCGACTCGCACGTCATCCTCCCGAACATCGTCCTCCCGAACGTCGTCCACTGGGTCTACGTCGTCGTCCACTCGGTCGTCGGGTGGCTCATCTTCGCGGCGAACCACGTCATCGCGGTCTACGTCCTCGAATCGCTCGTCTTCCGGTTCCTCTACGCGCACGTCGAGTCGGACGAGTAGCTCCACACGGTCACGGTCGTCCGGGAGTTCCAGTCGGTCGAACACCACGACGAGTGGGTCGTCCCGTTCGTCGTCTCGAACGTCTCGGAACCGGACGTCGACTGGCCCGTCACGAACCGGCGGGTCGGGAACGACGAGTCGGTTCCAGCGGGAACAACGACAGTCCGATACGACGACCCAAGAAGAGAGCGGACCACAGCCACTGTGGTACGGCTGGGGCGTCTCGCTCGTCGCCTTAGTCGCGTACTTCGGCGGCCTCGGGTGGTACCTTGCCACCGATGGATACGCCTTCGTGACAGCACTCGTCTCGATAGACACCGCTGCGCCCGTCCCGGCGCTCCTCGCGGCATCGCCCCTGTCGCTGCCGAGTCTGGCCGCACTGCAAGCAGCAGCCTCGTCGTCTGTATCCACCTTGCTCTTGCCGAGCGCCGGCCTCCTTCCGGGGGCCGCACTTCTCCTCGCGGTCACATTACTCGTCGTCGTCGCCCGATTCGGCCACTCGTGGACGACGTGGCTCTACGCGCTCGCGGCCACCGTTCCAGTGGTGATTCTCGCTGCAGGTGCAGTCGGTGTCCCCCGTCCGCTCGTGGTCGACCTCGTCGGCCTCGTCGCCGTCCCGCTCCTCGGTGCCGGTGGCTTCATCGTCGACGCCGGTCGGTACCTCTTCGCGACTCGGTGAGTTCGTCCGGGTCTCAGGTCGCTCGTCGAACTACCACGGTTTTTGTCGTCTGAGTGCGAGGTTCAGCTATGAGTTCGCTCGGCGACAGCGTCAGGCGATTTCGTCTCCGTGGAGCAAACGCATATCTCGTCGTCGACGGGGACAGCACTGTACTCGTCGACGCCGGTACTCCGTGGGACCGCGGTAGACTCTTGGCTGGCCTCGCAGACTCGGGCCTCGACGCGGGTGATGTAGACCGCGTCCTCTTGACGCACTACGACCTCGACCACGTCGGGACACTCGCGACACTCGGCCTTCGAGAAGACGTGCCGATTCACGTCGCAGCGCCTGATGCGTCGTATCTGACCGGTCAGTCGAAGCCACCACTCCGGTCACACAAAGGCGCACTCCAGCGCCTCAGTGCACCACTCCTCGACCGGCCGACGAACCCAGTCGAGGTCGTCTCTGACGGCGACGAAATCGGTGGGTTCACCGCGTACAGAACACCCGGGCATACGCCCGGTCACACCGCGTTCGTCCACAGACGACACGGTGTGGCCTTCGTCGGCGACATGATGCGCGAGCGTGACGGTAAACTCGCCCCGATGCCGTGGGTGGTTGCCGCCGATGCGGCGGAGAACCGACGAAGTATCCGCGAGTTCGTCGCTCGCTGCCCTCCAGTCGACGTGGTGGCGATGGGACACGGCGACCCGATACGTGAGTACGGGTACGGGTCGCTGAAGCGACTCGCCGACCGTGTTTGAAATCTCACTCAGCTAATACTTTTCTCCGCTGGTGGCGTCGATTCTAGTATGAAGGACTCCTCCAGGCGGGCGTTTCTCAAAGGGGGCAGCGCTCTCGGTGTCGCAGTGCTTGCAGGGTGTGCTGCGCCCACGATAGAGGCGCGAGAAGAAGAGACACGAGTCGTCTCACCGGCCGGATTCGACGCGTTGGAGATTCGCAACATCAACGGAAGCGTTACTGTCGAACCGTGGGCCGGAGACGATGTCGAGGTTCGTATCATCAAACAGGGGTTCTTCACCGAAGACCTCGACTCGGCAGAGGTCGACATCGGTGGGAGTGACACGCTCACCATCGCCCGAATCGTCCGCGACGAAGAACCGGGCCTCGTCGTCGTCTCATTCGACGTCCGTGTCCCTGCTGCGTTTCCAGTTACCCACGCCTCTACGTCGAATGGGTTCGTCGACATCAGAGGCACGGTCGGTGACCTCGAAGTTCGAGCGACGAACGGAAAAATCGACGTTCGGGACATCGACGGGTTCGTCTCGCTGGCGACCAGCAACGGGAAGGTCACAGCGTTCGACATCGGTGGCATGGATGGTGCGCGCACGACGAATGGGGGTATTGAGGTAGACGTGCCCGCGATTCGCGGCGACACAGCGATCGAATCATCGAACGGGGAGATTACCACCGCACTTGCAGGCGATTTGAATGCCGAACTCGTCGCACAGACATCGACTGGGTCGGTCGACGTGAGTCGTCTCTCACTTTCTGAAAGTACCGTCTCACGCACGCGGGTCACGGGGACACTCGGTACAGGAGGGCCGACGCTCACCGTGTCGACGACTAACGGAAATATCGAGCTATCGCTCTTGTCGGAGTAAAGAGCGGGGACCGCGGCCGAGCGCGAATCCCCGGACTGACCAAGCCACTGCGAGGAGCACCAATCTCACAGTTGCCTGACGCGCCCGGCGGAAATGAATCGAACCACGCGCGTCAACACCACGTATGGTGCTTGTTGTAAAAAGTCCTTGGTTATCGCCAATTAGAACCACGCCCTCCAGAACGACTGGATAAATATGCTCTTATGTGAGTCATTTCACCAATAGAAGTGAACGTTTCAAAACCTTCATGGTTGTTACTGGACGAACGAACGGCAGAATCGTGAAGAATTCAGAGAATCGAACGACGGAAGTCGAGAGTATAAAATTCCAGACTACCTGACGAGATACGGGTCGTCGCCAGGAATGAACCGACCGAGGTCGGATTCGCGGCGGAAGTCTGTCGACTGGAGGGTCATGAGGCCGGCAACGAGTTCGTCGTGGTCGTCGTCGTCCCACTCGAGTGGGTCTTTGATGGGGACTACGAGAAATCCACTGCCACGAATCTCTTGTCCGTGGAGCGATTCCATGTCGATATCTGTCTTCCACCCGACTGAGGTGTAGTTGTTCAAGACGTGTTCTGTCGCAACTGCGCCGACGGGGAGGAGAACGTGGGCGGCAATTGCTCGGAGTTCGGCGTCGAAGAACCGCTCCATGTCAGTGTAGTCGTGCGCGGTCGGCGCCCCATCTGGGACACACATGTGCAGATACGACATGAACGTCTTGTCCACTACTGGTTCGTCGCCCGTCGTCTCCAAGAGCCCCGAATCTTCGAGCGCTGCTTGGAGTTGCTTGCCTGCGTCGTTCGTAAACGGCGTCCCGGCGTCGACGCCACCGTGGACGCCGGGGTGGTCACCGATGACGTGAAAGTCAGCGTTGGCGTCGCCGTAGCCGGGGACGAACCGGTCACACGACGGGCGCATGTCGAACGGATTGCTCGTGCGGTCGGTTACGTTCCTCACGATAGGTTCTGAGGCGTCGGTCGATAAAGAAGACGTGGTTCGCTCCGAAATTGGACACGAACGAGCGTGAGCAACCCGCTCGCGTCCGTCAGAGTTCGACGCCAGAGGGGATGAGACTCCGGCCACGAAGCAGTCCGCCGTCTGCATCGTAGACGAGGAACATCGACTTCTCGAACGTCGCGAAGTGCTCGCCTTCGATGGCCACGTCGACGCGGTAGTGTCCGTCCTCGTCGTCTGAGTGTCGGCCGTACTCGCGGGCTGCGCCGATGAACGTCAGTACGTCGACCGCGTCGGCGTTGAGTTCGAGGACGTAGTCACCGGTCAATCGGTCTGTTACACTCACGACGCCTCGTGTTTCGGGGTCGTTGATTGGCCCTTGGAGACGCAAAGCTACGTCTAAGTCCTCGGCAGCGAGGACGTCGCCACCAGGAGCGGAGAATCGTTCTCGGAGGTCCTCGGGTGGGCCATAAAAGTCGATAGAAACCGTCGGTTGGCGAGGAGGCTCGTCCTCCTCGTACCAATCGACGTCGCGAACGTCGAGTTCAAAGTAGTCACGCCGCATTCCGTACGCGTACTACTATTGCGCGGCCTATTAACGTGACGCCCACACACAGACACGTGTCAGACACAGTGACCTCGGCCGCGGTGTCCAGTGGCTAGCAGGTCGGTAGTTTTTACCTGTCGCACTGTGCCGGTTGTCGCATGGTCTGGGTCCGGTCTGAGCACGCAGGTGCATTGGCAGTCGTCTCGACGTGGCTCTGCGCACTTCTCCCGTGGAACATCACCTACTCGTCGAGTATCGCTGGCATCAGTCTCTTGTTCGTCAGGTTTCCGTTCGTCGAGATTCAGTACGCGTGGGGGCTCTCTCAACGTGTCGCCGTCCGCGACCCACTGTCGGCGATGACGCTTCAGGCTGGACAGTCCGTCGCAGTCGCCTATCAGACGTGGCTTCTCGGTGCGGCCGCGATGGCGCTCGCACTCCTGTTTTCGTTCGGCTACTACCTTCGCGAGGATAGTCTCGAAGCGGGACCAGTCGACCCAGTTCGACTCCTCGGGGGACTCCTCGGCGTCGTCGGCGTCGTTCTCGCTGCGTCTTCGTATCTACTGGCGACGCGAGGGATTCCGGGCCTCCCGCTTCCCGTCGGCGTCGTTATCGCGTTCGTCTTTGCCGGTATCCTGCTGACGGTCGAACGTTCCTGACTGGAACGCGCGGACCATTTAAGTAGTGACCTCTCATACCACCCGACCAACCGATTCGGGTGACGATGCCACGAGATACCACGAGAGACACGAAACCGACTAGCGATACTGCGGCCGACCGTGGGGTGTTCCGACTCCTCCAAGATGGCGACTTCGACGTCGCCGCCGCCGAGACCAGACGAATCCTCCGGCGGACCGCAGAGATGCTCCGTGGGTCGAACCTGAACGTCCGCCCGCTCACACCGGGCGACACCCCGTTGGGAACGTTCGACGTTCCACCGGGGCACGAAGAGAGAGAACGCTACTGGGTGAACGCGCCGTTCGCGTACGTCGTCGTCACGTTCGATACGAACGCGACTGCGCATCACTACCACGTCGTCGAACCGGACCTCGACGAGTTCGAAGCGTCGTTACTCGAACGTGTCCGCACGGACATCCGTGACCCGCTGTTGTACAAACGGGACGTCGACCCGACGAGCGAGGAAACGCTCACGAACGAACTCGCGTCACTCCTCGAACAGTACGGCCTCGACTTCGGGATGAACTCGTTTCACACCCTGTTGTACTATCTCAGGCGGGATTTCCACGGGTACGGCCCCCTCGACCCGTTGATGCACGACCCGAACATCGAGGACATCTCCTGTGATGGCTACAACCTCCCGCTGTTCGTCTATCACGACGACTACACCGACATCGTGACGAACGTCTCCTTCGAGAGCGAGGAACTCGACAACTTCGTCATCCGCCTCGCACAGCGGTCTGGCCAGCACATCAGCGTCGGCGACCCGGTGCTCGGGACGACGCTCCCCAACGGCGCCCGTGCGGAACTCGCACTGGGTGAAGAGGTGACGCCGCGCGGGTCGGCGTTCACCGTCCGAATGTACGCAGAAGAGCCGTTCACACCCATCGACCTCGTCGAGTACGGAACGTTCTCTATCGAACAGATGGCGTATCTGTGGCTCTGTATCGAACACAACAAGAGCCTCATCTTCGCGGGCGGGACTGCGTCGGGGAAGACCACCTCGATGAACGCCGTCTCGATGTTCGTTCCGCCCCGGTCGAAGGTGCTGTCTATCGAGGACACTCGCGAACTCGCGTTGTACCACGACAACTGGCTGTCGTCGGTCACCCGGGAGCGCATCCACGAGGGGACGGATATCACGATGTACGACCTCTTGCGGTCTGCACTCCGCCACCGACCGGAGTACATCATCGTCGGCGAAGTCCGCGGTGAGGAAGCAGTGACGCTCTTCCAGGCGATGAACACGGGTCACACGACGTTCTCGACGATGCACGCCGACAGCATCGAGACGGTCATCAACAGACTGGAGAACGAACCCATCAACGTCCCTCGGGCGATGGTCCAGTCGCTCGACCTCCTGTGTGTGCAGACACTCACGCGCCACGACGGCGAACGCGTCCGCCGGTCACAGACGATTGGCGAGATTGGGGATATCGACCAGCGAACCGGCGAACTCGACTACTCCGCCGCGTTCTCGTGGGACCCGATGGACGACACGTTCACCCAGAGCGACAGTTCGTTGCTCGACGAGATTCAGCGTGAAAACGGATGGTCCCGGACAGAGGTTCGCCGTGAACTCCGCCAGCGTGAACAGTTCCTCCGCTACCTCCTCGACAAAGGTGTCTCCGACTTCCGGCGGTTCACTGCACTCATCAACGAGTACTACGCCGACGCCGACGACGTAATGGCTCGCGTCGAGGCCGACGAGAACCTCGCCGACGTTGGTGTGGGTAACTAACATGGAGTTCGGCCTGTATCTGTTGCCACTCCTCGCCGCGATTGCACTCGTGCTTCCTGTGGTGCTGTCCCCAGTGAGCAAGCGCGCCGACTTGATCGTCTCGCAGGTCGCACTCCCCATCTTTGGCTTCTACGTCGCCAACGAGAACCCACGGCGCCGCGAGCAGCGACAGCGACTCCGCGCGGCACACATCGGCGTCACACACCGCGTGTACGCCTCACGGACCCTGCTCATGGCGGGTGTCTTCGGTGTCGCAGGGAGTATCGTCGGCGTCTACATCGCCGCCGGTGTGCTGGAGTCGCTCGCCGTCTCGTCCGAGTCGGTTCAGTCGACGCTTCCCGTCGCACTCCAGTTCCTCGGCGGGCTCACGAGCATTTCTCAACTCTCACTGAGTGAACTCTTCGTCATCCTGTTGTTCTTCAGCGCGACCATCGGAACGACGCTCGCCGGTGGCATCTATTGGATTCGCTGGTACTACCTCGTCGAACGGGCAGAGACTCGGGCGACGGAGATAGAAGCGACGCTCCCGCGGACGGTCGCGTTCACGTTCGCACTCTCTCGGTCGGGGATGTCGTTTCCGAAGGTCCTCGAAACGCTCGCTCGAAACGAAGCGGTCTACGGTGAAGCGGCCCGCGAAGTGAGTATCGCTGTCCGCGACATGGACGCGTTCGGGACGGACGTGCTCACCGCACTCCAATCGATGGCCTTGCGGACCCCGAGTCCGAACCTCGAAGAGTTCGCCGCGAACCTCGCGAGCGTCCTCAGCAGTGGGCGAAACCTCTCGTCGTTCCTCCGCGAGCAGTACGAGCGGTTTCAGGCAGAGGCGGAGGCCCAACAACAACAGTATCTCGAACTCCTCGCGACGCTCGCCGAGGTGTACGTCACCGTCCTCGTCGCGGGACCGTTGTTCTTCATCACCGTCCTCGTCGTCATCGGTCTCGTCCTCGCCGACACGCTGACCATCATCAGATTCATCGGCTACGTCGCGATTCCGTTGGCCAGTTTCGCGTTCATCAACTACATCGACGGGATTACGCGGTCGCTCCGAGGCGCCGTCGTCGTCGACGACGACATCGAGACGGCGAGCGACTCGATTCGGTCTATCGAGAATCGGAACACCGTGGGTTCACGGCCCGCCACGGACGGTGGTGAGACTGTCGACCGATGGCGAGTGAACCGTGAACGACTCGCTGCGTACGACCGGTTCAGTTGGCTTCGAAAGTGGGTCAACCGCCCGCTCGACAGCCTCAGTAACCATCCGTTTGCGACGCTCGGCATCACCATCCCACTCGGGGTTCTCTGGGTCGCAGTTCAGTCGTCGCTGCCGTCCGTTCCGTCGATTGGACTCCCATCGTCGCTGCCGACCACCCCGGCCGTTGCACTCTCGCCGACGTCGACCACGACCCAAGCGATTTTCGAGGCGGTCGACGCTGTCGACCAGCACGTCGTCGAGGCACTCATCGTCGCACTGGTCGCCATCGCGCTCGTCCACGAGGTTCGGAAGCGACGGGTCCGTGCCATCGAACAGAGCATGCCCGACTTCCTCGACCGACTCGCGAGCGTCAACGAGGCCGGCCTCACTGTCGTCCAGAGTCTTCGGCGTGTGTCGTCGTCAGACCTCGGCCCGCTCGGTGAGGAGGTCGAACGCACCTGCCGCGACATCGACTGGGGAGCGGACGCACAGACCGCACTTCGTCGCATGGACCGTCGGACGGCGAGTCCCATGGTCTCGCGGTCGGTCACGCTCATCACCAACGCGATGAGTGCCAGTGGTGACCTCGCACCGGTCCTCAGAATCGCCGCCAACGAGGCACAGGACAGTCGGCGACTGGCCCGCGAACGGACCCAGGAGATGCTGACCTACCTCATCGTTATCTACATCTCGTTTTTCGTCTTCCTCGGCATCGTCGTGGCCCTGACCGTCTCGTTCATCCCCGCGGTCGAACAGGCGACTGCGCAGGCGACGGTTGGGGCCGGCGGGATTGGCGGTGTCACCTCGGGCGCGTTCTCCGGTCTGCGTGACGTCGACACCAGAGCCTATTCGGTGCTGTTCTACCACCTCTCGGTGATACAGGGCGTCTGTTCGGGCCTCATCGCTGGACAGTTGGGCGAGGGCGAAATTGCCGACGGCATCAAGCACGCCGCCGTGCTCTTGACCATCACGTACGCACTGTTCCTGTTCATCTGAGGCGAGGGAAGGGGTCGACCGCCGACCCGTCTTACCGCCGCGACCCGTGTACTCTTTGTCGCAGCACCGCCACCGGCCGGCATGGACGAACCTCGAACGGCGGTCCGCGAGACGTACGACCGCATCGCGTCGCACTTCGCGTCCACACGCGAGTATCCGTGGCCAGAAGTCGAATCGTTCGTCACGGACGCGACGGCCGGCGGACCGGCCACGCGCGCACTCGACCTCGGGTGCGGGAACGGCCGCCACGTCGAACTGCTCTCTGGGCACGCCGACGACGTGGTCGGACTAGACGTGAGTCGCGGCCTCTTGGACGAGGCGACGACGAGAGCAACAGCGCGCGGGTTCGACGCCGGACTCGTTCAGGGAGATGCGTCGAGACTCCCGTTCGTCGACGACACGTTCGACCTCGCCGTCTACGTCGCGACGCTTCACCACCTCGCTCCCCGCGAGGCCCGAGTCGAGAGTCTGAACGAACTCGCTCGCGTCCTCACCTCGGATGGTCGCGCCCTCGTCAGTGCGTGGAGTACGGCACACGACACGTTCGACCGGGACGAGGGGTTCGATACGACGGTCGATTGGACGCTCCCCGGTGGCGAGACAGTTCCCCGGTACTACCACATCTATTCGCCCGACGAGTTCGACGCCGACCTCGACGCGAGTTCGCTCACGGTCGTCGAATCGGAGATTTCGAGCGGGAACTGTTACGCTGTCGTCACCGGCGTGTGAGACACTGTCACATTTCGCGGCTGGATAGCATCCTCGCACAGGTGATGTGGGCTTAAGGCCGACCGGACGAATCGACGTATATGACCAAGACCGACGAACGGCAGGAGTACGAGGTGGTCGTCGTAGGTGGCGGCCCAGCAGGGTTGCAGACCGCACTCTACACGACACGACTGGGGCACGATACCGCCCTCGTCGACCGTGGTGGTGGCCGCGCAGCGATGATGCTCGACACGCACAACGTCATCGGCGTCACCGAAGACCAGTCAGGGAACGAGTTCCTCGGCACCGCTCGGAAGCAACTCGAAAACTACGGCACCGACATCTACCGTGACCTCGTGACCGACGTCGAACAACTCGACGACGGTCGGTTCCGTCTCGTCGCCAACGACGGCGAGTTCATCGCCGAGCGCGTCGTCCTCGGCGTCGGGTTCAACGACAAACGTCCAGAGCCACCGCTTCCCCGTACCGGGAAAGGACTCCATTACTGCCTCCACTGTGACGCCTACATGTTCGTCGACGAGTCAGTCTACGTCATGGGCCACTCCGATTCTGCGGCGTACGTCGCGATGATTATGCTCAACTTCACCGACGACGTCGACATCCTCCTCCGTGGTGCGGAACCCTCGTGGTCCGACGAGACGGACGAACTCGTCCGTGCGCACCCGGTCGATATCGTCGAAGAAGAGATTTCGGGGATGAACAAGCGCGACGACGGCTGGTTAGAGAGCTTCGAGTTCCAGGACGGGACCGTCCGTGAGTACAAAGGTGGCTTCGCGATGTACGGCTCTGAGTACAACACGACGCTCTTCGAAGGCCTCGGTGTCGAACTCAACGACGACGGAACCGTCCCGGTCGACGACCACGGCCGGACGAACGTCGAGGGCGTCTTCGCAGTCGGAGACATCACCCCCGGCCACAACCAGATTCCCGTCGCCATGGGGAAAGGCGCGAAAGCCGGCATCGCCATCCACATGGAACTCCGAGAGTTCCCGAAGAGCCTCGAACAGATTCGCGCCGAGGGCGCAGTCGAACCCGACGAAGTCCCCGGTATCTCACCCACCCTCCTCGACAAGGCCAAGCAGTTCAACGAGTCCCACGCGGACGACTGACCGCGAAATTCGGGGAAAATCGGAGTAAATCGGGGGTGAGTAAACACCCACCTCAAGTTCTTCCGGACAGTATAGTCTCCAACGATGAAACGTACTGGAATCACGACTGTCATGGTTGCGCTCCTCGTCGTCCTCGCGGGGTGCGCTGGCGGTGCAGGAACACTCACTGAAAGTCCGCAGTCCACGAGCGAAGCGACCGCAGAGACGACTGATGCATCCTCGACCGGCGGTTCCGACGCCGGTGAGTCTGGCACGGTGAACTTCTACGTCAGTGACGAAGAGAACGCCATCGGCGACTTCGAACACCTCAACGTCACCATCGAACGCGTGACGTTCGTGCGCGCGGATGGCGGTGCTGACGACAGTTCGGACGTCGACGCCGAATCCAGCGAGGAGTCGACCGAAAACGAGTCAGACGACGAGACGGCGACCGCTGAGCCGACGGTGAACGAGTCGAACACCACGGTCGAATCCAACGCGACGGCCGAGGTTAATGCAACGGCAAACGCGACGGTCGAGGCCGACGCTGAAAACGAGTCCGAGGTCGAAGC
Source organism: Haloferax marinisediminis (assembly GCF_009674585.1). Taxonomy (NCBI): domain Archaea; kingdom Methanobacteriati; phylum Methanobacteriota; class Halobacteria; order Halobacteriales; family Haloferacaceae; genus Haloferax; species Haloferax marinisediminis. Next base: position 2,505,527 of record NZ_WKJP01000001.1, read on the forward strand.
GGAAAGTGAGGCCGAAGTCGAGGCTGAAGCTGAAGCCGAGTCCGACGACGGCGGGAAAGTGACCTACGAAGTGGAGAACGTCACCGTCGACCTGACGGAGCTGAAGGGCGACAACGCGACGCTCGTCGGCGCGTACGACCTCGAAAAGGGGAACTACAACGCAGTACACGTCCACGTGACCGACGTCAACGGGACGCTCAAGACGGGCGAGAAAGTGAACATCAAACTCCCGAGTAACAAACTCAAACTCAACTCCGACTTCGTCGTCGAACAAGGTGGGTCCGTGGACTTCGTCTTCGACATCACCGCGTTCGAGGCCGGAGGAAGTGGAAAGTACATCCTCAAGCCCGTCATCAGCGAGTCCGGCACTGACGTTCCGATAACGAACGTCGACGAGGACGAAGCCGACGAGGCTGAAGAGGACGTCGAGGACGAAGACGAGAACGAAGCGACGGAAGCGAAGGGAGAATCCAAAGAGAAACGTGACAAAGACGAATCAGCAGCCGAAGGCGACGCAGAAGCCGAGGCAGACGCCGAACTGAACGTCACGTTCGATGGGAACGTGACGGCCGGTGAGAACGCGACGCTCGTCGTCACCCAGAACGGGACGGTAGTCGAGAACGCCTCGGTCATGGTGAACGACGAAGTCGCCGGGTCGACTGACGCCAACGGAACACTCGTCGTCGAGATCCCCGCGACGAGTGAAGTGACGGTGAAAGTCACACACGACGACGCCGAGGCTGAAGTCGAGTTCGAGTTCGAGGATGTGACGGGCGAAATCACCGAAGACGACTCGCAGAAGGCCGACAACCCCGGAAAATCGGACAACAGTAACGCCTGACCGAAAAGGTAACATCCTTATTGTGGCGTCGAGAATGAGCAGATAGACGCTGGCTACGAGCGCACCGGTGTCTCGGCCAAACGAAGTGAGGCCGAGGCTCGGTGCGAACGAGTGCAGCGAGTTCGCACCGGTGGTCTAATGGTAAGACATTGGCCTTCCAAGCCAATTATCTGGGTTCGATTCCCAGCCGGTGCATCTTCTGAACTGACCGACACGACGAGTCGCCAGTCTCTCGTGTATTCAGTGAACTTCAGCAGGAATATTCCACTCTGACGAAGGTTCGGCTCTCTCGTCGCGGGTGTGTTCTCGACGGAGAGCAGCTGAGACGTACGGAGTGAAAACTATAATTAACTTTCGTGTGTCATTTTATGTGCCTGCCAGTGGTACAACAGCCCGTACAAATGTCAAAGTTTGACTACATCGTGGTGGGTGCTGGGTCAGCAGGCTGCGCAGTTGCAAACAGGCTATCGGAAGATTCGGAAACCGAGGTCCTCCTGCTCGAAGCGGGCTCTCCCGACGAAGACCACCGAGAGTCGATATACACTCCGGTGATGTTCCCGACGCTGTTCAAATCTGAAGCCGACTGGGAGTACTACACGGAGCCACAGGCAGAAATGAACGACCGGAGACTCTACCACCCACGAGGCAAGACCCTCGGTGGCACGAGTTCGATGAACGCCCAGATATACAACCGGGGGAACCCGTGGGATTACGAAAACTGGGCTGACCTCGGAAACGAAGGCTGGTCGTTCGACGAGATGCTCGACGTGTTCAAACGAGCCGAGCAGTTCGAAGGAACCGGTCAAGACGAGTTCCACGGGACGGACGGTCTGCTCAGCGTCGCCGACCTCGTAGACCCACATCCATCTTCTGAGCTGTTCATCGAAGCGGCAGAAGAGTGTGGACTCGAACACAACCCCGACTTCAACGGCGAGACACAGGTTGGCGCCGGACTGTACCACGTTACGCAACGTGATGGTGAACGCTGCAGTAGTGCGGCGGCGTACATCAAACCGGTTCTCGGGCGCGAAAACCTCACTGTCGAAACCAACGCACTGGTGACGAAGATTCACTTCGACGGCACTCGCGCTGTTGGCGTCAGCTACACACGAGACGGAGACGAACACACTGCAGACGCGACCGAAGAAATCGTCATCTCTGGTGGTGCGTACAACTCCCCACAGCTACTGATGCTCTCCGGTATTGGTCCTGCAGAACACCTCGAAGAACACGGTATCGACGTCGTTGTCGACCTCCCTGGTGTCGGGCAGAATCTCCAAGACCACCTGTTCACCTTCGTCGTCTACGACCGAACCGACGACCAACCACCGGCCCCGACGTCGAACATCGGCGAGGCGGGCGGCTATCTCTACGTCGACGACGACGAACCGGCCCCGGACCTCCAGTTCCACTACTGCCCAGTGTACTACATGAACCACGGATTTTCGAATCCAGAGGGGTTGGGCTACTCGATTGGGTCGACACAGGTTAGACCGGAAAGCGTTGGTTTCGTCGAACTCGCGTCTGCCGACCCGACTGACCCACCGGTCATCGACCCACAGTACCTCACTGCAGAACCAGACCTCGCTGTTCTCAGGGAAGGAATAAAGCGTGCTCGTGAAATCGCACAGGCAGACGCGTTCGCAGATATTCGGGGCGACGAACAATGGCCTGGCGAAGACGTCCAAACCGATGCGGAGATCGAGGAACACATTCGGGAGACAGCTCACACCATCTATCACCCCGCAGGAACGTGCAAGATGGGAACTGACGAAATGGCTGTCGTCGACCCACAACTCCGAGTTCGAGGCGTCGATGGACTGCGCGTCGCGGACGCCTCGATTATGCCGAAGATTACGAGCGGGAACACCAACGCACCGTCGATTGCAATCGGCGAGAAGGCCGCAGAACTGATTCGAGGGTAACAGACGGACGGAAACGGTACTCCACATCAGGACACCTTCCGGAAATTTCTCACCTATCGGAGTAACGACTATGTAGAATCGTGACACATACAACACCATGGCAAGCAGTTCATCGCAACCGACCTCACGGTGTCTGCGCTGTGGGTTCACAGCCGTATCGGGTGGTGACGAGTGGACGACGGTGGAAGCGTCGCTCGGGACGATGACACAGTGTCCCGAGTGTGGGAGCACGAACGTGATGACTGGTCGCTGACCGCAGCGCTGCTGTCGTCCGTACTGACGCTGTTTTCTCGGTATCGTGGGTGTTCGACGGCCAACTACAGTTAACCTGATTGACACCAATTAACACTGTGGTGAAATACAGATGACACTACTCGAAGGCCGTGTCGCGGTCGTCACTGGTGGAAGTTCGGGAATCGGACGCGGCATCTCGCTCGCGTTCGCAGAACAGGGCGCAGACGTGGTGGTCTGCGACGTCCGCGAAGACCCGAAAGAGGGTGGGCTGCCGACCCACGAGAAGATCGAATCGGACACAGACGCGTCGGCGACGTACGTCGAACTCGACGTGACAGACCCCAGCGCGTTCGAGAACGCCATGGACGCGGCGGAGGCGTTCGGCGGCGTCGACATCATGGTCAACAACGCAGGCGTCTGGTGGCCGGAAGACTTCCTCACCGTCACCGAAGACGAGTTCCAGCGAATGATGGACATCAACGTGAAGGGTGTCTACTTCGGTGCACAAGCAGCCGCGGGGCGAATGTCCCAGGGCGGCGGGGGGAGCATCATCAACATCTCCAGCGTCAATGGAATCTACGGAAACGGTGGCTACCCGACCTACACGGCGACGAAGGGTGCTGTGCGGACGCTCACGTACTCACTGGCACACGGCCTCGGTGAGCGGGACATCCGCGTCAACGCCATCCATCCCGGTGCCATCAACACGAAGATTGGGCCGGAAGACATGGAGACGAGCGAAGAGCAGATGGCACAGCTAGAGGCGATGATTCCACTCGGCCGGCGGGGCGAACCAGACGACGTTGCTGGCGTCGCCGTCTTCCTCGCCAGTGACCTCGCGAAGTACGTCACCGGTGAGTCCATCGTCGTCGACGGTGGGTGGACGAGTTGGCGCTGAAGGCAGTTACCACCGCGGATGTCGCACTCGAGAGGTTCTATCCGGGGTTCGTACCTGTTCTTACTCAGTGTGTCGACGGTATCCGACCTGTTCATTCAGCGTGAGCTTCGCTGCAGCGTGACCACAGAAGTCGCGCGTACACTTTCACAGTGATTTGGTGGCACGAGAGTCGTCCCGAATCACCAACTGAACACACACCCGTCTACTGGTCGCCAAACCACCCTTTCCTCGACATAAATGTTTCTCTCGATGAACGTTTCACTCAATCGAAACTCGGACCGTCTCTCTTATCTTCCCCCCGAACGTAAGCGAACGTAATGCTAAACTCTATTCCACTGTTCCCCGGTCTCCCGGGGGGCCCAGAACTGCTCATCGTCCTGCTCATCGTCGTCCTCCTGTTCGGGGCGAACAAACTTCCCCAGCTCGCTCGCTCGTCCGGGCAAGCGATGGGTGAGTTCCGACGCGGACGCCAAGAGATCGAAGAGGAACTGAAGAAGGGCGTCGAAGACACCGACGAAGACGAGGCGGCGGCAGACGAAGAGGAAGCAGAGACGGAGTCTGTCGAGACGGAAGCAGAGACGGAAGCAGAGAAAGAAAACTAACGACGATTGGGGCAGTCCCCGCCCCGACTGATTCTCACACGCTGAGTGGCAACTGTCGCAGTTCGTCGTCGGCCGAACGCTATCGGAGCGTGACGAGATTGTTGTGGGGAGAGACGTCTGCACGGGCCTCTCTCAGTATGTGAACCCGAGAAGCATCGCTCGACGCGTTGAATGAAGTATGAATGGGTGGACAGCGAGGTTGCCCGGCGTTCCGACGAGGGGAATCTCGGTTGCCTCCTCCACCCCGCGATCCCTCGAGCGACGCACGTCCGATGGTCCGCTGCTCGCTCCCGCGCCTGGCGGGGTACCACCGATGAACCGCGCGAACCCTTCCCTGCGGAAGGGGTACACGGAACCGCTGTCCCCGAGGGACGAGGTTTCTACGTTGGCTTCCGAGGCCCGCGCCGGTCTGACCGGACGCGCCCGTTTTTGGTCCCCGCTAAAGACCTATTTCGCGGGTAGAGAGCAGGGCCTAACTGCCCGACCTAGTCCACTCATTCATAATCCACGGACTGTTAAGGGCCTTTCGACTCGCGAAGCGAGAAATCGGCGGACACCGTCGGGGTGATTCGAGCAGTCGTTCAGCGTCGTGTACGTCTCGGTTCGGGTTATACGACGTTTCGGGCGTACATTGCTGCGCCCGCGAACGTGACTAGGGAAGCGCCCACGACCGCCCAGCGGTGATTACTCAGCCACGCGTACTGCTCGGGGAAACTGAACAAGACGGTCGGGTCGATAGTGAGCGACCAGAGGACCGAGAGGCCAACCATCGCGACCGACATGACGAGCGCGAGCCCGGCGGCGACCGCAGGGTCTGTACGCTCTTGCCGTCCGGAGAGAAAGACGATGACGACGAGGAGTGCGAGCATCCCGACGATGGCGATTCCGAACGGTCCAGAGGCGTAGTACGTCGCCATCTCACCAGCACCGGGTTCGACGGCGACGGCAGGAACCGCGATGACGATAGCGAGGAGAAGTGCACCGACGAGACCGACCGTCGAAGCGAGGCGTTCGGTGTCCATGGACGGTGGTTCGGGTGTCCGATTGATAAACGGTTTGAGACGTGGCCACGAAGGAGTGCCCGGTTTTAAATCGCGTTGCAACCACGTTCACGTATGGACCGCGTAGCGATCATCGGTGCATCGATGACCCAGTTCGGGAAGCGCGATGCGTGGATTCGCGAGTTGCTCGCCGAAGCAGGGCAGAGCGCACTCGCGGATGCCGGCGTCTCGCCCGACGAAATCGAGCACCTCTACGTCTCGAATATGGCGAGTGGCGAGTTCGAGGGACAGACAGGTGTCCCGAACGCCCTCGCACACGACCTCGCGGCGATGCCTGCATACACCGCCCGTATCGACCAAACGTCCTCGTCCGGTGGCGCCGGCGTCTACGCAGCGTGGCAGTCGGTTGCCTCCGGTGCGTCCGACATGACCATGCTCGTCGGCGGCGAGAAGATGACCCATCGGTCGACCGCGGAAGCGACCGACGTCATCGCCTCGCTGACCCACCCGGTCGAGTACAAACACGGCGTGACACTCCCGTCGTTTGCGGGACTCACTGCTCGACTCTACCTCGACACGTACGACGCCCCGCGCGAGTCGCTCGGGAAGGTCGCCGTCAAGAACCACAAAAACGGTCTCGACAACCCACACGCCCAGTTCCGCAAAGAAGTCGACCTCGAAACGGTTCTGGACTCGCCAATCGTCGCCGACCCGCTTCGCCTCTACGACTTCTGCCCCATCACCGATGGCTCTGCAGCGCTCGTCTTCTGTCCCGAATCGGTCGCCCGCGAGTACACCGACGACTACGCCGTCATCTCCGGTATCGGCGGCGCGACGGACACCCACGTCGTCCACGAGCGTGCCGACCCGACCACGATGGGCGGCGTCGTCAACTCATCGGAGATTGCGTACGAGATGGCCGACCTCGAACCCGAAGACATCGACGTGGCGGAACTCCACGACATGTTCACCATTCTCGAATTCCTGCAGTCCGAGGACCTCGGGTTCTTCGAGAAGGGAGAAGGCTGGAAGGCAGTCGAAGAGGGCGTCACGGACCGCGACGGCGAACTGCCCATCAACACCTCCGGCGGCCTGAAGTCCAAGGGTCACCCCCTCGGCGCGTCCGGCGTCGCACAGGTGTACGAGATTTACAAGCAACTCATCGGTGACGCAGGCAAGCGACAGGTCGACGCCGACATCGGTCTCGCGTGCAACGTCGGCGGCTTCGGCAACTGCGTCATCACGACCATCATGGAGTCCCGATAATGTCCGACGACAACCCCCCGATGGAAGCGTACCGCTACCCCGATGGGAGCATCACCTACCCCGGTCACCCCGTCGGCCCCGACGGCGAGGAACCGGTCGGCACCGTCGACCTGAGCGAATACACGGCGACGGTCCTGACGTGGACCACGTCGACGGCGACGCCGCCCGGCGTCCGCGCACCCAACACGCTCGCAATCGTCGAGTTCGACGTAGAGGGCGAACCTGTGCGCGCCATCGGACAGGTCACCGACGAGGACGACGTCGAAATCGGCGATGAAGTCGAACCCGTCTACTGCGAGGAACTCCGCGAACCCGGTGCTGGCATCCGCGAACCGGCGAGTCAGGACTGGGACGGGTATCAGTTTAGACCGGTCTGACCGGTTACCGACAGCACTCTTCGGCAGTTCTCTTCTCGACATTCTCCACATGGGGAGAATGTTGATATATCTACACGTTCTACGTCTCGTATGAGTCGAGCCCCGCGCGTCACCTTCGTTCGTGACGCTGTCGTCGCCATACTGGTACTCGTTGGTCTGTACGCCCTCTCCTTCGGCGTTCAGTTTCCACCCGTCCAGATACCGGGGTATCTGCTCATCGTCGGGTTCGACCTGTTAGAAGTCGCGTTTGGCTCCGCAGGGGTCAATTTCAACCTCCTGTTCGCCGCGTACATCGTGGGCCTCGGACTCGTCGGCGCGGCGGTTGCACACTTCCTCCGTCTGGGTGGGCGTGCGACCGACCTCCCGCAGTGGCGACTCGGCGTTGCTGGGGCACTGGCTATCGTCGGAACCATCTCACTCCTCTTCGGACTCAGAGTGTTTCTCGTGAGCACCGAGCGGACGCCCGTGTTGGTGACTGGTGCCGCAGGAATCGTGCTGTTAGCGCTCGCAGGGTGGTTCTCTGGTCTCTATAGAATCGAGTTCGGACCGACCCAGTAGTCGTTCTACTCGTCCTCGTCGTCTTCGTCGTCCCCTCTGACCTCTCGTTTTATCGACTCTAACTCGGCGTCGACGTCCACCTGTGGACTGTCGTCGCTCGCGTCGTCGTCACCGGCGTGGTCGATTCCTTCTTCTGTTACGTCGATTCTGACGGGGCCAGAATTACGACTCCGAGACTGCTCGTTCCGTCTGCGCCAACTCGACTCGAAACTGCGTTCCTCGTCGCGCCAGCGACGGTCACGCGAGGTTCGTTCTCGCTCTGCGGCCGTGATTCGCTCGTCGAGTTCGTCCGCGAGTGAGCGGGCGTGTTCCATGATATCTCGCGCGTCGGAGTTCGACGGAAGGTCGGCTTCCGAGAGCGCCTTCCGGAGTTCGTCGAGGGCGCGCTCGACGCCGTACACGGCAGTACGGGGCACCTCGCGCAACCGCTCGTCTATCTCCGTTTCGGCTCTCCGGTCTTCCATCACACGCCCGGGGTCTGAAAGTCGAATGAGGCGGCGGAGGAGTTCGAGCGAGGCGATGGTCGCTTCGAGGACGGCGATGATGGTCGGGAGGGTGTACGACTCGGTAAAGCGCATGACTTCACCGAACGTCGGTGGACGGGGGTTCCGGAACCGGTCGCGCACCTCGCGGTCACGCTCTTCGCGGAGTTCCGAACCGAGTTCGTCCAGTGTGTCCCCGAGTTCGTCGAGGACGTCGAGAATGTCGTCGTCCCGTCGTCGGTCGCTCATACGACACAATTGGGCCGCATCGGGCATAAGCCTTCGAGGGGGGCGGGTATCCTACCGACGCGGCACGGCGCGCTGGTACTGTGGGGGCCACGCTGCGTCGACTCCGAGGTCTCCCGCGGCGTGGAGGGCGAAGTAGGGGTCACGAAGGTGTTCACGGCCCACGATGGCGAGGTCTGCGCGTCCGTTGCGAACGATTTCGTCGGCGTGGCGGGCCGTCCGGATGCCACCGACAGCGCCGACACGAACGCCAGTCTCTTCGCGGATGAGTTCGGCGTAGGGAACCTGATAGCCGGGGCCAGTGCTCGGAATCTCCTGGTCGGGGTGGAGACCGCCCGCGCTCACGTCGACGAGGTCGACGCCGAGGTCGGCGAGGTCAGCGGAGAGTTGGACAGACTGTTCGAGGTCCCACGAGTCGCGGTCGTCCAGCCAATCAGTCGCCGAAATGCGGACGAACACGGGCTTGTCGTCGGGCCACACCTCGCGGACCGCCTCGGTGACCTCGCGGACGATTCGCGTCCGGTTTTCGAACGACCCTCCGTACTCGTCGTCACGGTGGTTCGTCACGGGAGAGAGGAACTCGTGGAGGAGATAGCCGTGGGCGGCGTGGACCTCTGCGATTTCGAAGCCAGCGTCGAGTGCGCGCTCGGCGGCGGCGCGGAAGTCGTCGACGACGTCACCGACTTCCTCGGTCGTCAGTTCGTGGAGTTCGGGCGCATCGCTCTCGTAGGGCCACGGCACGTCGCTCGGTGCGATAGGGTTCCACCCACCGTCTTCGGGGAACACGGGGTCGCTCCCGTCCCATGGGCGCGACTTGCTTCCCTTCCGCCCCGCGTGTGCGAGTTGAATCGCAGGAATGCTGTCCATCGACTTCACGAACGACGTGATGCGTTCGAGCGCGTCGGCGTGTTCGTCGCTCCAGATACCGAGGTCGTTCGGAGAGATGCGTCCTTCTGGCGAGACGGCCGTCGCCTCGGTCATCACGATTCCAGCACCGCCGACCGCCCGACTCCCGAGGTGGACGAGATGCCAGTCGTTGGCGAAGCCATCGGTCGAAGAGTACTGGCACATCGGCGAGACCATGATGCGGTTCGAGACTTCCGTCTCTCGAAGCGAGAGCGGACTAAAGAGCGAGTCAGTCATTACCCCTGGTTCGTCACCGTCGGCAAAACCCCACTCGATTCCGGTGATGCAGACCGGTTTTCGGTCAGTCGACCGAACCGACGAACGCTCGTTGCTCGTCGAGGACGTCTCGGTCGAGCGACCACACGAGGTCACGTTCGTCGCGGTTCAACGACGCTGCAACGACCCCATCGGGCCTGACGACGAGCGAGCGTCCGGCGAATTCGGTCTCTGCACCGGGAGTCGTACCGCGTCCGGTTCGTCCCGCACCGACGAGCCATCGAACACCGTCGAGCGCGCGGGCGCGACAGAGCAACCGCCAGTTCTCCGACTGCGCGGCGGGCCACGCACCGAGGACGAAGAGGGCATCGACGCGTTCGTCGGTCAGTGCCGCGCTGTCGTCGACGAAGTTCAGGTCGTAACAGGTCAGGAGGCCGGTCTTTCCTGCAGGCGTGTCGACGACGACGAGTTCGTCACCGGGCGTGACGACCGACGCCTCGTCGCCCCAGAGGTGTCGCTTTCGGTAGACTGCCGCCGTTCCGTCGGGGCGAACGTACGCCGCCGCGTTGTACAGCGTGTCGCCATCTCGTTCGAGGAACCCTGCCAAGACGTCGAACTCGTGTTCTGCGGCGACGGACGTGAGAAACTCTGTCGCGTACTCGCGCGTAACCGCACCACTGAACGCGCGGCTGTCGGCGACGAACCCCGTTAGTGCGTACTCGGGGAACAACGCGATATCGACGTTTTCAGGTAGTTCAGCCGCTCGCGTTCGGATTGCGGCTTCGTTTTCGTCACTATCGAGGTCGGAGAGAGACAGTTGCGGGATGGCGACGATAGGACCAGTCACGACCCAAGAGAGGATGCCGTAGTGAAAAAATACCTCGGCATCGAGGCAATCTTGTGTGTCGCACCCCCCACCGCCGGGCGAAGCGAAGGGAAACGCTCTTTTTACAGACGAACGGACTTCCGGCATATGAGTGACGGGGACGACGATACGACGGAACTCTCGCCCGAGAGCCTCGACGAACGCCTGAACGAGGCACAAGAGGCCCTCGAAGCGGCTGAAACCGAAGCCGACCTCGACGACGTCGAGGCGACGCTCGACGAGATAGAAGCGGATATCGAGGCCGCGGACCTGCCGGAGGCCGACGACGAAGACGAAGACGACCCTGCCGAGGAACTCACTTCGCAGCTGTCCGACCTCCGCGACGACCTCGAATCCCAGCGTGGCCCCTACGCCGACGACGCAATCGAGACGCTCGAAGAAGCGAAGTCGACCATCACGGACACGCGCTGGACCGAACAGGGCGAAGGCGAAGTCGTCGCTGCGGTCGAAGCGTTCGCAGACGACTTCGGCGGCGTGCTCGACGCCAGCGTCTCGGTCGACGGCGACGACGAGTCCGCGCTCACGGCCGCCATCGACGACGCAATCTCGGCTATCGACGCCGCCGGTCTCGACGCCGACGACGACGCAGAGACCATCGCCGACCTCATCGAGGTTGCCGACGGCCTGACCGACGGCCTCGACGACGCCCAGGAGTGGGACGACCTCGAAACGCGCGAGAAGCTGCAGGCACAGGGCTTCTACGACGTGCTCGGCCACTACAAGGACTACCCGCCGGAGCTTTCGGCGCTCAAGGAACACGAGAAGCGCGGCAACATCGACATGATCGCGCTCGCGTTCGAGAGCTTCCAGTCCGGCTTCATGGAAGAGTACTGTATCGAGGCGTTCACGCGCATGAACGACCCCGCTGCGTACGACGCGGTCGAACCACAGGCCAAGCGCCGGAACAAGGGCGCTATCAAGGCCATCGGCAAGATGGGTGCCGAAGAGGGTGTCGAGATGCTCATCGACTACTCCGACACCGACAGCGACCCGGCGCTCCAGAAGGTCGTGTTCAAGGCACTCGGCGAAATCGGCTCGGAAGAGGCGACCCAACCGCTCGCGAACAAACTCGTGACCGAAAACGAGAACGTTCGCTCCGCCGCCGCACGCGCACTCGGTATCCTCGGCGACACGCGCGCAATCGAGCCGCTCGCCGACGTCATCGCGGACGACGACGTGGACTCCGTGCGCGCCAGCGCGGCGTGGGCGCTCCGCCAGATAGGGACCAAGACGGCCCTCGAAGCGGCAGCAGAGTACGCTGACGACCGTTCGTACCTCGTCCAGCGTGAGGCCGAACTCGCCGCCGAGTTCCTCGGCGACGACGTCGAGCCTGAAGCGACAGTCTGAACGCGGAGTCGTCACTCCCGCGCACTGCTGTTCGACTGTATCGACTACCGACATTTCTCCCGGCCGGATGTGCGATTAATACCGGCATAACACCCATACGGGCTGTCTCTGTGTTCTTCTGTTGACAGTAAGGATTAACATATTGCTAAGAAAAATATCAACATGTTGACTTTAACACCGGACCAGTGGGTCTGTCTTATCACAGATATAACAAATCGGCGAGGAACTGTAGGGCTCCTTAACACCCCTCGGAGCGTGACGTAGCGATTCCGAGAGTGGTGGACACATGATGGTGTTAACAGACATGGAAACCCAGATTTCGCGGAGAGCGGCACTGAAGGCGCTCGGCGTGAGCGGAGTGGTACTCGCTGGTGGAGCGACAGCGATATCGGCACAGTCGGACGACGCGTCGAGCGACGTCGGCGAACTGGAACTCATCTACGAGTTCGAACCGCCGGAAGGCTCACCGCAGGAACCTCCGTTCGGCCAACTCCCGGAGAACGTCGCAACCGACCCGTATGGAAACAAGTTCGTGAGCGTCCCATCGCAGTCACAAATCTGGAAGTTCGGAGCGGACGACGAACCGGTCGACCCCCCGTTCCTCCAGTTCGAATCGACAGAAGAGTTCCTCGTCGGGCCGACTGGCGTCGAATACGACCCGAATGGAAGGCTCTACTCGGCGTTCGTGAGTGACCTGTCGAGCTCGGAAGACGCCGAAACGAACGGTGTGTACGAAATCGACGACGACGGGACGTACGAACTCTACGCAGAGATTTCGAACGACATCGAAGACTTCCCGTCGTTCCCCAACGACATCACGCTGCTCGAAAACTCATTGCTCGTCACCGACAGCTTCAGCGGCGTTATCTGGGAAGTCAAACGGGGTCGGACGGAAGTGTGGGCCGGTGAGTTGTGGGACGGTGAGGACGACTTCCCGACCGGTCCGCTCGCCCCACCGGCACCGGTCGACGGGGCACCCCAATTCGGCCCGAACGGTCTCCAGTTCACGGAGGACAGAGACGCCCTCTACGTGGCGAACACTGGGAAAGGGACGATCGTCAAGATTCCACTCGATTCGTTCGGGAACCCAGACGACCCCGAAGTGTTCGTCGAGGGGCTCGTCGCCCCGGACGGCCTCGCGATGGACGTCGACGAGAACCTCTACGTCGCCGACAATGGCGCGAATCAAATCCTTCGCATCACGCCCGACGGAGACGTCGAAGTACTCGCCGAGAACGAGGTGATGGCCGAGACGGACAGTGAAACGGAGACGACCACGGCTGACGCGGAGACAACGACAGAGGAAGGGACGACCACACCTGAAGCAGAGACGACTACAGCAGACGGAGCGGAGACGACGACTTCCGAAGAAGAGACCACCACCGAGGAGGAAACGACGACCGAGGCGGCGACTGACACAACAGACGAGGAAACGACCACAGCAGGTGGAGAAGAGACGACGGACACTGACACTCCCACACCTGAAGCGGAGACAACCACGTCGGAAGAAGAGACGACGACTTCCGAAGAGGAGACCACCACCGACACGGAAACGACCACGGACGAACCCGAGACCGACAGCGTCCCCGTTCTCGACCAGCCAGCGGACGTGACGTTCGGAGCCACAGAGGACCAACGCGAGACGCTGTTCATCGTCAATCTTGCACTGACGTCCCAGTTCGAAGCGCCCAAACCGAGCTTCATGAAGCTCGACGTCGGTATCGAGGGGCTTCCAATCGAACGCTGAGCGCCCGTACCCAGTTGAGAGTCTCAGTACGAACGGCGGCATTTTTTCGGGGACGGTCGGATACGAATCGCTGATCCGTGAGTCTGCAGAACATGACATTTAAACAGCTTATTGGTTCGTATAACGTCACTCCACAACTGTATGACATATTTTGCAGAAATATAACAATCAGCCAACAAACTCTACTTTCTACTGAACGCCCGACTGACCCTCGGTGACAGTGAGACTTCTGTAATCGGGCGGCACATGGTGGTGAGCAAACGATGACACTATTCACATCACGGAGAACGATGTTGAAGGCACTCGGGGTAGGCGGGATGACGCTTGCCGCCGGCTGTCTGGCTGCGAGCGAACCGACGACTGCGGCGACGCAGGTGCAATCGGATGATACTGCTGTAGGACAGCTAGAACTCCTGTACGAGTTCGCTCGTCCGACCCCACAGATGACGTTCCCCGGTGAACTTCCGGAGAACGTCGCAATCGACGCGAGCGGAAACAAGTACGTGAGCATCGCGTCGCTCGGGCACGTCTGGAAGTTCGGCCCCGACAACGAGCTCGAACAACCGAACGCCGCCGAGGGTGTTCCACCCTTCGCGGTGTTCCCCGTCAGTGGAACCTTCCTCGTCGGGACCATCGGGCTCGAAGTCGACGCCGACGGGACTGTGTACGTCTGTTTCGCGAGCGACTTCGACAAACTCGAAGAAGACCCAGGCGAATCTGCGACGAACGGTATCTGGACGGTGAAGGAAGGAGAAGCGCCCGAACTGTTCGCAGAGATTACGCCGCTCGCAGCGGGTGCGCTCACGTTCCCCAACGACCTCGTACTCTTCGACGATTCCCTCCTCGTCACGGATAGCCTCAGCGGCGTGGTCTGGCAGGTTCGAAAAGACGAGGCAACAGTGTGGTCCGACAGCCCACTTCTCGCCGGGGGCGAAGACTTTGGTGCCGACGGGATTCAGGTCTCGAGAGACGGAGCGACCGTCTACGTGACCAACATCGCTCGCGGCTCTATCGTCGCGATTCCAGTCAACGAAGATGGGACCGCAGGAGAAGCGTCTGTGTTCGTCGATGGACTGGCGGGTCCAGACGGTCTGGCGATGGACGTCGACGGAAACCTCTACGTCGCTGACAACAGAGGCAACCAAATCGTCCGTGTCTCGCCTGACGCAAACGTCGAGGTACTCGCGCAGAACGACGGACAGGACGACGAAGATACTGACGACGACGGAGAGCAAGAGCAGAACGGAGACCAAGACCAGGATAGAGACCGGGACGGAGACCAAGACGGTGAGCAGGACCAAGACAGAGACAGAGACCAAGACTGCGTGACTGAAGACGGGGCCCCCGTTCTCGACAGCCCTGCAGACGTGACGTTTGGAACTACCGAGGGTGAAGAGACGTCCGTCTTCATCGTCAACCTCGCGTTCTCGGCCGACCCGAAACCGAGTCTGATGAAACTCGACGTCGGAATCCAAGGATTCCCTGCCACCGAATAACCCAGCGAGCAGCGTCGGGAGAACACCGCTCCGCGACGAACCTTTTTGAACCATTACGGCCCCACCGCGGGGTGTGTTCCACCGGGTCGCCCTCGTCGTCATCGTACTCGCCGCCGTCGCCCCCACACCGATTGCGGCCACCACCGGTCCACCCAGTACACCCACGACCGACCCACCTGAGGCCCACATCGTCGCCGCGCTCCCCGACCCGGCAACTCCCGACGACCGTGGGGAGTTCGTCGTCGTCACCGCGCCTGAGGGGGCCAACCTCACCCTCGACGACGGCGAACAGCGAACGTCCTTCGTCGCCCCCGGTGGAGCAGTCGCCGTCACAACGGACTCCAGAGCAACGGCGGACCTCACGAACCACCCCGTCGTCTCTCCCGGTCTCGACCTCGCGAACAGCGGCGAAACGGTCACGCTCAGCGTGGACGGCCACGTCGTCGACCGACTCGTCTACGACAGGAGCCGAGAGGGGGCACTGCTCGAACGCCGCGATGGAGTGTGGCAGTGGTGGCCGCGAACGCTTCCGAGGCGACCCGTCTCGACACACGGTTCGGCCGAGGCGACACTCTTCGTCCTCCCTGACTCGCCCACGGTTCCACTGACGACGCTCCGAACTGCCGACGAACGTATCCTCCTCGCCGGCTACGTGGTCTCGTCGCCACGCGTTGCTGACGCACTCGTGGCCGCCCACGAGCGAGGAGTTCACGTCGAAGTGCTCGTAGATGACGCCCCCGTTGGCGGGTTCCCCGAAGCGTCGGCCCGCGTCCTCGACAGACTCGCCGCGTCGGGAGTCACGGTGCGCGTCGTCGGTGACCCGCACTCGTTTCACCACGCGAAGTACGCCGTCGTCGACGACGAGGCACTCATCACCACGGAGAACTGGAAACCCGCCGGGACGGGCGGGTCGAAGAGTCGTGGATGGGGTGTCGTCGTCGATTCACCGAGCGTCGCAACCGACCTCGCATCGACGTTCGCGGACGATGCCGCTCTGCCCGCGACTCGCCGCTGGGAACTGTTTCGAACAGGCCGCCAGTTCGTCGTCACCGACGTGGCGAACGGGTCGTTCCCCGCTCGCGTGGCCCCGAAAACAGTTCGGGTCGACAGTATCGCCGTCATCCTCGCGCCGGACAACGCCGAACAGGCGGTCGTCGACCGACTGGACGGCGCAGACCGCCGAATCGACGTGATACAACCAAGTGTCGAAGGTGACGGTCCGTTCGTCGTCGCGTTGAAGCGAGCGGCGAAACGAGGCGTCCGCGTCCGGTTGTTGCTCGGAAGTGCGTGGTACGTCGACGACGACAACCGCGAACTCGCCGACCGGTTGAACCGATGGGCCGACCGAACTGGGAATCCACTCTCGGTTCGCCTCGCTCGCCCTGCGGGGCGCTACGGCGCGGTCCACGCAAAAGGCGTCGTCGCCGACGATACCGTCGTCGTCGGCAGTCTCAACTGGAATCGGCATTCTGCCCGCAAGAACCGGGAGGTAGCTGTTGCTCTCGTGGACCCCGCAGCGGCGACGTATTATCGTGAGGTGTTCGACGCCGACTGGAACGCGAGCGAGCGAGGAGGACGACCATCACTCGTCGTCGCGGCCGTTGCGGCCGTCCTCGTCGGACTGGCGGCGCTCAGGAGGGTCGAGTTCGAAGGATGAGGGTCGTCTGTGCGTGTGTCGAACGCGGACGTCGGCTTACGCCGTCGTCGAGAGTTCTTCGTCGATATCTGCTTCGGCCATCTTCTCGACGAGTGTGTCGATAACTTCCTCGCGCATGCCGCTGACGAACTTAATCGAACCGACGACGAGGTGGCCGCCACCGGAGACGCCGCCGCCGACGACTTCCTCGTTCAGTTCGGCGACCATCCGCGGGATGTCGAGGCGGACGCCGTCGGACCGGAGGACGGCGAAGTCGGGGCCGTAGCCGATAGTGATGACCGGCTCGCCCGTCTCGCGAACCTTCTGGTCGTGGAGTTTGCCCGTGGTCTTCCCCGGTGCAGGGTAGGTAAACCGGTGGGCCCACTTGTCGAGGTCGATGCGGTAGAGGTTCGCACCACTGTCGAGCCGTTCGTGTTCGAGGTGGGGTTCGGCCGCTTCGAGCTGCCGTTCGACGTCGCGCTCGGCGCGAGACGAGAGGAACTCGACGAGTTCGCGGTGGCGCGTCTCGTCGTCGCACCCGACGTTGAGCACGTCGTTGACGATGGATGCGCCGTCGTTGTAGCGAAGCCAGTGTGCGGCGTAGTCGAGTGCCTCACCCACGTCGAGGAGTTCTTCACGGTCGTAGCCTTCCGCTTCGGCCAGCGCGATGTAGTCGTCCATGACCTCGGCCTTCGAGCGGTCCGAGAGACCGGCGACAGCGGGCACGTGACGCAGTTCGTCGGTCACGTCGGAGTGAATCATCCGCGCGAGTTCGACGCACATCATGCCCGTCGTGATGCGGTAGTCCTCGTCGTGGAGGTACGGATTGACGTGGGCGTCGAGGAGCGGGTTGACCGCGTCGGGGTCGGGGTGGTGGTGGTCGACGACGGCGATGGGAACGTCGTAGTGGGCGAGGTTCTCGTAGGCGGGGACGTCCTCTTCGGTCGACCCGTTGTCGAGCATGAGGAGGAACGGAAGTCGCTGGCCGTGGCGGGCGCGGCCTTCCAGCGCGAAGTTCAGGTCGCGCGTGACGTCTTCCATCTCGTAGAATGGTGCCTTACTGGGCAAGCGCTTGAACAGGTGCCGCGAGGCGTCTGGGTCGTCGTGGACCTCGGTGATGAGTCGTTCGAGGGCCAGTTGAACCGGAACAGACGCACACATGCCGTCACCGTCGGCGTGGTGACGGACGCGGATTGGGCGC
This sequence comes from Haloferax marinisediminis, assembly GCF_009674585.1. Classification (NCBI taxonomy): domain Archaea; kingdom Methanobacteriati; phylum Methanobacteriota; class Halobacteria; order Halobacteriales; family Haloferacaceae; genus Haloferax; species Haloferax marinisediminis. Next base: position 2,523,392 of record NZ_WKJP01000001.1, read on the forward strand.
CCTTCGAGGACCGTCCGGCGCAGGAGTCGGGCGACATCTTCGAGGTCGTCACGGAGTTTTTCGAACGCTGGCCACTCCACGAGGGGTTCGACGGCCTCGGGTTCGGCGCGCTCGTCGAGTGCAGCGTCGATTCGCTCGCGTGCTTCCTCGCCCGCCTCGTCTTCGAGGACAGACAGGTTGTCGACTTCGAGTTGTCGCGTTCCTTCGTGGTCTTCGACGGTCCCGCTCATGCGGATGACGTCGTCTAAGTCGACCTGTGGGAACGCACGGACGCCGGCCTCTTCGAAGGCGGCGGCAGCGACGATACCCGAGTCGTCGGCGATGCGGAACACAGTCGGGCCGCCAGTCTGCTTGATTTGGGCGACGATACCCTCGATGGTGACCGTCTCACCGACCGCGAGGTCGGAGATGGGCGTGATGGTCGGTTCGTGTTCGACAATCAGCGTCCGGTAGTTGTCGGGCGTCTCCTCGGCGAACGCGATGTCGCCGTTCTCTCGGACTTCTTCCAGACGGACGACGAGGCGGTCGCCAACCTCGTAGTCTGTCGAGAGGTTCGACTCGTGGATGAGTCCAGAGACCGAATCAGAGATGTCGACGAAGATGCCGTACTCGACGACGCCGTTAACCACGGCGTGGTAGTACGCGTCGATTTCGGTGTCTTCTACGGTACAGTTCGGTGCAAGATCGTAGACGATAGGTCGTGAGTCCGAATTCGGACCCGAGTCGGCGCCGGAATCCCCGGCGTGCTCGTCGCTCATAGTCTGGCTAGGTTCGGGGGTGGTGTTAAGCTTTACAAAAGCATCTCGTGAGCGATATCGCCCAGACGAGGAGTACACGGCTCAGTAGCCAAGTTCGTCCAGCACGTCTCGAACTGCCGGGACGTACTCCGACCCGAACACGCGGACGTGTTCGAGAAGCGGGAAGAGTGCGTAGACGGGGGCGCGCTCCTCGAAGAACCCGGGGTCGAGAGGTCGCCGTTCGTCGTAGGCGTCGAAGAAGGCGTCACCGGCCCCATCGACCCAGTCGATGTACGCGAGTTCGACTTCTGGATGTGCGTAGTAACACGCTGGGTCGAGAAACGCGACGACTCGGCCGTCTCGGACGCGAAGGTTGGCTGGCCACACGTCGCCGTGGACGAGTCGCGGTGCCGATGGCTCCGTAAGGAGGAAATCGAGGTCCGAGGCGACGGCGTCGATTCGGTCGGCAGTCGACGTCGGAAGCCCTGCTGACATCGCTGCTTCGCACCACGGGAGGAGTCGCTGGTCACGGAAGAACTCGACCCACGAGTCGGTCCACGGGTTCGGTTGTCGATACGGCCCAGAGAGCGTGTCGAACGGAAATCCGAACGCCGGAGCGGTCGTTTCGTGAAGTGCGGCGAGCTGAGCGGCGAGGTCACGTTGGGCCCGTTCGTCGAGTGTCGACGTTCCCTCAACGTACTCGAGGACGAGGAAGTCGGAGTCGGCCACGTACACCTGTGGAACCGGGAGGCCGGCCCGAGAGAGGGAATCGAGCATCGCGGCTTCGACATCGAGTGGTGTCTCTCCGACTTTGACGACGACCGGGTTCCGCTCCGCGAAGTCGAGTCGGTAGACTCGTCCGACGTGGCCCCCGTCGAGTTCTGTCGTCGACACGGCAGTCGCGTCGCGTCCGAGCGCACGCGTCACGCGGTCGATGATGTCCCGTGAGAGCGTCACAAGGGGAGACTGTACGGCCCGTCGACCTCAGTATGACGGTTTGCCCACCCTCGGCCACCGACTGTTCCGGAACCCTTAGATGGAGCGCCCGCGGACGAATCGGTATGCGACTCTTCCGGTCGCGAGAGGTCATCGGAATCGCCGCCGAGACCCTCGACTTCGCGCTCGAGGCCGCTGCGGAGACACATCCGAACGAGTACATGGGACTCCTCCGTGGCGAGGATGCGACCCGACTCGGCCTCGACCGCGACGGCCTCGTCGTGACAGACGTACTGGTCATTCCGGGGACCGTCTCGGACCCCTACAGTGCGACCGTCAGGAACGACCTCGTCCCGAACGACTTCCGGGCCGTCGGGTCGATTCACTCGCACCCGAACGGTGTCCTCCGCCCGAGCGACGCGGACCTCGACACCTTCGGAAGCGGGACCGCGCACATCATCATGGGTCACCCGTACGGACCGAACGACTGGGAGACGTTCGACCAGTCTGGCGACCCACGTGACCTCCCGGTCATCGACGTCGACCTCCCGGACCCAGAATCGTTCTTCGACTTCACACAGGAAGATATCGACGCTGAGTTAGACCGATGAGACGAGTTATCGCACAGGGAACGTTCGACATCCTCCACCCGGGCCACGTCCACTACCTGTCGGACGCGAAAGCGATGGGCGACGAACTGCACGTCATCATCGCGCGCAGAGAGAACGTGACACACAAGCCGAAACCGATACTCGACGACCGACAGCGACGCGACATGGTCGCTGCCCTCGACGTCGTCGACGAAGCACACCTCGGCCATCCCGAGGATATCTTCGTCCCTATCGAGGAGATTGACCCCAGCGTCATCGTCCTCGGCTACGACCAACACCACGACGAGGCGGCACTCAAGGACGCACTCACCGAGCGTGGCATCGACTGCGAAGTCGCTCGGGCGACTCCACGCGACAAGACCTACGACGACGAACTCCTCTCGACAGGGCGCATCATCGACCGTATCATCGACCGTCGGTGCTGACACGAGTGGCAGTTCGACGCCCACCGTCGATTCTCACGTACCATCGAACTGAAGACAATCGTTTCGAGTGACGGCGTCGTCACTCAGTAGGGAGAGAAAGTGGAAAAGCCAGACGCTTACTCGCTGGACTGCTGCTCGTCGAGCCAGTTCTGGTACTCTTCTTCGGAGACGACTTCGACGGTGAAGTACATCTGCGAGTGTGCGACACCACAGTACTCAGTACAGTAGCCCTGGTAGGTGCCTTCTTCAGTGGCGACAGTCCGGATGGTGTTCATCTTGCCGGGCATCGCGTCCTGCTTGAGGCCGAGTTCAGGGACGGCGAACCCGTGTATCACGTCTTGTGAGGTCACCTGGAAGTACACCGGACGGTCTTTCGGGATGACGATTTCGGAGCCCGAGGTGAAGTTACCCTCTTCGGGGTAGTACATGTTCCAACCCCACTGGTACGCCTCTGCCGTGACGACGACCGGGTCGTTGTCCGCATCGATGTCGTTACCCTGGTAGGTGACGTCCTCGTTGGCCAGCACGCCGTAGGAGGCGACGCCGACGAACAGCAGGATGATGGCGGTGGCGATGGTCCACGTGATTTCGAGTCGGCGGTTCTCCCTGGTCGGCAGTGCGCGCTCGCTGTTGCGGAATTTGATTACCGTGTAGAGGAGGATGGCCTCGACCATCACGGTAATCGGGATAGCGACGTACAGAAGCTTCCCGTTCAACTGGTTGATAAGCTCAACCGTAGTGGACGCCTGCGCGGCGGCGGGGGTGGCGACGAGTGCCATCACGACCGCTGCAAACAGGGACGCGAGCGCGAAGCGCGTCTTTCTCATGCTGAACGGGAGTTAGGAACAACCGCATAAATGCGTACCGACTCTCACGCCGTCATTTATCAACGACTCCCCCGCATATGATGGGGGGCTACGGCACGTGTTCTGGCACAAAAAGCGGGGCTCCTAAATACAGGCTAGCCTAAACCCTCCGTAGGTGAATATAGTGGCCACGACGCGCGCTTCCAACACGTTCCATGGCCTACTCGCTGCGACGGCGATGGGAGTCTACGTCTTACTCCTCGTCGGCGCGACGACGGCGCTCACCGATGCGACTGCTGCGTGTGCCGCGTGGCCCGCGTGCGGCGACGGATTCACACTCCCGTCGACGCTCGACGGCTGGGTCGCGTTCGGTCACCGCATCGCCGCCGTTCTCGTCGGTCTCTTGGCACTCGTGACGCTCGTCTCCGTCTGGCGCTCGGATGCGTCCCGGCGAGTCAAAGCCACAGTGACCGTCTCGGCGGCGCTCTACCCGGCGCAGGCCGGACTGGGCGCAGTCGTCGCAACCGTTGGCGCCAGTGCACTGCTCTCGACACTCCACCTCGTGGTGGGGATGGCAATCTTCGGCGGCCTCCTCGTCGCGCTCGCGTGGACACTCGAAGAAGTAACCGGAGACCCCTCCGACAAACCCGTCGGGTCGCCCTCGATGGCGCCGCCGACGGACGACGGAGAACGCCCACCGATACCCACAGACCCAGTCGCACGAGCGAAGGCGACGGCGTGGGCGTACTTCCGCCTGATGAAACCGCGGTTGATGTGGCTCCTGTGTCTCGTCGCGTCGGCGGCGATGACGCTCGCGGGCACGGTCTCGCCCGGGCTCACGCCACAGGTCATCGCGGCGACGCTCGGCGGTGGCGTCCTCTCTATCGGCGCGTCGGGGACGTTCAACCACGTCCTCGAACGTGACATCGACCGCCGGATGCAACGGACGAGCGACCGACCACTGGCAGTGGACCTCGTCCCCGTCCGCAACGCGGTCGCGTTCGGCGTGCTGTTGGCAGTGGCGTCGGTGGCGCTCTTTGCGTCCGTCAACTGGCTCGCGGCCGTCCTCGGACTCGTCGCAATCGCGTTCTACAGCGTCGTCTACACGCTCATCTTGAAGCCAAACACCGTGCAGAACACGGTCATCGGCGGCGCGGCGGGCGCGCTTCCGGCACTCATCGGATGGGTCGCGGTCACCGGGGAGATCGGCCTCGGCGGCCTCGTCCTCGCTACCGTCATCTTCCTGTGGACGCCGGCGCACTTCTACAACCTCGCGCTGGCGTACAAGGACGACTACGCTCGCGGTGGCTTCCCGATGATGCCCGTCGTTCGCGGTGAGACCGAGACACGAAAGCACATCGTCTGGTGGCTCGGCGCAACCCTCATCGCCGCCGCCGGGCTCGCCGTCATGGACGCACTCGGTGTCGTCTACTTCCTGACGAGCGTCATCTTCGGCGGCGCGTTCCTCTACTTCGTGGTGCGTCTGCACTACGAACGCGACGACACCGCAGCGTTCCGCGCATTCCACGCCTCGAACGCGTACCTCGGGATGTTGCTCCTCGCCATCGTCGTCGACACCCTCGCCCTCTGAATATGGCAACTGCAACCGCACTCCCCCGCCCGTCGCGGTCCAGCCTCCTCCGTGCAGCGTTCGCCGTGAACACGACGCTCATTCTAGCGTTCGTCTACCTGCTGTTCACAGACGCGAGCGTCGGCGCGCCCCGATACGCCATCTACGGCGTCACGTGGGTCGTCGTCGGCCTCTGGGTCCTGTTCGACACGCGAGTGCCGACCGCGTCGACCGAAACGAAACGACGTGCGGCCGCGATTGCACTCGGATACTTCGCACTCTTGGCGGTCGCCGGCGGTCTCGTCACCGCACCGGTTCCGGGTGGTACAGAGGGCCTCCGCGTCGCGTTCCTCCCGCCGGGATGGGGACCAGCACTCGTCTACGGTGGTGACCTGTTCAACCTCATCCTCATGCCGGCGCGCGTCATCGGCTACGCCGCCCTCGCCTTCCTCGTCTACGACACCGTCGTCGAAGCGGCGGGCGCGGCAGTCTCGGGTCTCGTCGGCCTCTTCTCGTGCGTCTCGTGTTCGTGGCCGATTCTCACGTCGCTCGCGACGAGCGTCTTCGGTAGTGGGACGGCGCTGGCGCTGACGGTGACGACGTTCTCGTACGACCTCTCGACGCTCGTCTTCCTCGTCACCGTTGTCTTGCTCCGGTGGCGACCCGGATTTGGCAAGTAGAGATTCAGCGGATTCCTTTCGTTCTGCGCCGCCTCGTTTTTACTCGTCCGTCGTGTAGCACGGGGTATGACCGACGTCGAAATCGAGTACTGCGTCCCCTGTGGCTTCCTCGGCCGCGCCGAAGAGATACAACATCACCTCCTCCAGCAGTTCGGCCAACGACTGGACCGCGTCGCACTCGTGACGGGCGACCACGGCGTCCTCACCGTCTCCGTCGACGGCGAACGCATCTGGGACAAATCCGAAGACGAGTACGACCCAGACCTGATTCTCCGGCGGGTTCGTCCGCACGTCGGCACGTGAGCCCGCTCGAATCGTGAAGTCACTCGAACACGCGGCCGTCGGACTCGTCGTCGGGACAGTCGCAGCGCTGGCGTTGGGGCCACCCGGAGGGCTGCCGCTCCTCGTCACTCTCTCCGTGTTGGTGAGCGTCTTCATCGACCTCGACCACTTCGTCATCGCCCGCGTCGAGCGCGGAGACTGGCAGAACCTCAGACTCGCCGTGACGAACCCGCGAGTCGGCATCGTCGAACAGGAGAAGATATTCGTCGGCATGGAGGGCGACTTCAACCGCAAGCGACTCCTGAGCCACCATCTCATCGGAGGCGTCGTCGTGGGTGGACTCGCGCTGTCGGGTGCCACGTTACTCGCCGCGTTCGTCGCTGTCGTCCTCTACGCACACGTCGTCTGCGACTTCCTCAGAGACCTCGGAATCGCGTGAAAATCGCGGTTGGAAGGTGGCCGCTCAGTGACCCCAGCGCCGACCTTCCTCGTCGTAGCGGGCGTTCATGATGCGCTCCCACTGGTCCGTCGAGAGGTCGACGTCGGCCGCACCGACGTTCTCACGAAGTTGCTCGGTCGTCCGTGCGCCGACGATTGGCACGACAGTCGCCTCTGGGTAGTCCATGAGCCATCGGAGCGCGACCTGTGCAGGACTGGCGTCGACTTCGTCCGCGACGGCGCGAACTTCGTCGAGGACGTGCCACCCGCGCTCGGAGAGGTAGAACTTCTCGAATCGCTCGTCGAACGAACCACGTGAGCCGTCGGGAGCGACGTACGCGGAGGGGTCGTCCGGGTCGGCGCGTTCGTACTTTCCGGTGAGGAACCCACCCGCGAGCGGCGAGTACGGACAGACGGCAATCTCTTGGTCGCCACAGACGTCGAGGTAGTCTTTGACGTCCTCGTAGTAGCCGGCGTGGAACAGCGGTTGGGTCACGTCGAAGCGGGCGTAGTCGTTCACGTCGGACTTCCAGAGCGCCTTCGTGAGTTGCCACGCCGCCATCGTGGAAGCACCGAGGTAGTTCACCTTGCCCTCTTCGACGAGTGCGTTCAGCGTCTGGAGCGTCTCTTCGATGGGCGTCTCGTCGTCCCAGCGGTGGATGTAGTAGAGGTCGAGGTAGTCAGTTCCGAGGCGGTCGAGCGTCCCCTCGATTTGGTTGCGGATGTGGGTTCGGGAGAGACCGCGACTGTTCGGGTTGTCCTCGTCGAAGGGGAAGTACACCTTCGAGGCGACGACGTAGTCCTCGCGGTCACGCTCGGCGAGCCAGTTCCCGATGTACTCCTCTGACGTGCCGTTGGGGTCGCCGTAGACGTTGGCGGTATCGATGAAGTTGCCACCGAGTTCCTCGTAGGTGTCGAGGAGTTCGTGCGCGTCCTCCTCGTCCGTCTCTAAGACGCCGCCAGTTCGTCGACCGAAGCGCCACGTCCCGAAACACAGTTCGGAGACGCGGGTTCCTGTCGAACCGAGTCGTCGATAGTCGAGGCTCATACTCGATGACAGGACTGCCGGCGACTAAAGAGTGAGAGTTGCGGCGAGACGTTCACCCTCGGTCTTCGAAGTCGCGGCGTTCGGAGAGGTGTGGTTCGAGACGGTCGTACGCCCGCACGCTTTTGCCGCCCGCCCACGACATGTAATCTATGTTTAGAGTCGCCGGAGTTGGTCTTGGAAACCTCGGTGTGATGGAGTGCCGCCTCTTCGATGAGATGGACGGCGTGAGTATCGTCGCCGGCGTCGACCCCGTCGAGGACGCCCGGGAACGCTTCGCCGACGAGTTCGGCGTTCCGACGTACGAGTCAGTAGACGAACTCCTCGAAGGCGAGTTCCTCGACGCCGTGACCATCGCGTCGCCGCACACGAAACACTTCGACCAGGCACTCGCCGCACTCGACGCAGGACTCCACGTCCACCTCGAAAAGCCGATGGTGACCGACCTCGGCGGCGCACGAGTGCTCATCGACCGCGCAGACGAACTCGGACTCACGCTCGCCGTCGGCTATCAACGACACTTCGACCCGCGATTTCACGAACTGCGCCGCATCGTCGATTCGGGACGCATCGGCGACCCGCACATGGTGGTCTGCCACCTCGAACAGGAGTGGATAAAGTGGACGAAAGACGAGTGGCGCGGCGACCCGGCGCTCTCCGGCGGCGGCCAACTGTACGACTCGGGGTCGCACCTCCTCGACGCGATGCTCTGGGTCACGCGCTCGAAACCCGTCACCGTCGCCGCGGCCGTCGACCACCGGGGCTACGACGTGGACGTGAACTCTGCACTGGCCGTCGTCCTCGACAGAGACGGTGAGCGACTCACGGCCAGCGTCGCCGTCTCGGGTGACGGGCCGAGCATCCCTGACCCGGGTGAGTCCCTGCGTATCATCGGCACCGAAGGGATGCTCTATTTCGATGGGGAGAGCATCGAGGTGACCGAAGCGGGGACGACGTACCGCGCGACTCCCAGCGAACCCGACTTCGAGACGCTGACCGAGAAGAAACTCCGAAACTTCGTCGACGCCGCCCGCGACGAAGCCGACCTCGCAATCCCCGCTGAAGACGCACTTCGGGTCACGGCACTCACCGAGGCCGCGTACGAGTCGGCGACGACTGGCCGACGAGTCAACGTCGGCGGCGACGACTGACTCGACAACCCGGTTTGCTCAGGCGACTCGCAGGCGATTCAGCGTCCCGGTCGTTCTGCTGGCTCGCGTGCTGTCGTTCGTACAGACGTAGAGTTCGCCAGCCGGGTCGCGGCCGAACGCGAGGACGTTCTCACCGCCGCCGTCACGGTCGGTGATGGGAATCTCGACGATATCCCACGGCCGCGACTCCTGCGGGCGGGCGGCGAACAGACGACCACCTGACCGCCAGTCGGCGAAGACGTACACGCCCGAGAGCGCCGGAATCTCCTCGCCACGGTAGACGTAGCCACCGATGACGGCGATACCAGAGGGGCCGCTTCCAGAGTGCGGGTACTCCAACACGGGGTCGATGAGCGGGTCACCGTCCGGTGTCTCAGTCGGACAGTCGCCTGCACGGAAGCAGTGTGCGCCTTCGCGGACGTTCCATCCGTAGTTGCCGCCGTTCTCGACCAGATTCACTTCTTCCCACATCCCCTGTCCCACGTCGGCGACGTAGAAGTCCTCGCCGTCGAAGGAGAGTCGCCACGGATTCCGAAGTCCCCACGCGTACTGTTCGTCGAATCCGTCGCGGCCGACGAGTGGGTTGTCCTCCGGGATTCCGTAGGGTTTGTCGTCGTCGCCAGAGACACCACCGTCCGTATCCACGTCGATTCGGAGGATGCTGCCGAGGAGGTTCTGCGTCACGTCCTGCCCGTTTCCGCCGCTCACTGCGCTGTACCAGTCGTCGACGTGGCCGCGTCCCTCGTCGTTGCCTGCGCCGCCATCGCCGACGGCGACGTACAGGTAGCCGTCGGGGCCGAACGCGAGTGCACCCGCGTTGTGGTTGGCCTGCGGTTGCGGGATTTCGAGGAGCGTTCGCTCGGAGTCGGCCGAGATAGTCGTCGCCTCGGGGTCTACGGTCAGTTCGCTGAGGACGAACGTGTGACTGTAGTTCGACGGCGTACCACCCCGTCGCGGGGCGCTGTAGCGGAGAAAGAGCCGGCCGTTGTCGGCGAAGTTCGGATGGAACGCGAGGCCGAGGAATCCGCGTTCGTCGTAGCCCGCGAGGTCGACGACGCGGTCCGTAATGTCGAGGTATGGCTCCGACTGGAGTCCAGCGTCGTCGTGAAGCCACAACAGGCCCGGTTGGTCGACGACGAAGCGCCGCGTACCGTCGAACGCGTCGGGGATGGCGACATCGACGGGGGACGTGAATCCGCTGGCGAGCGTCTCGTATCTGAGTTCGAGGGAAGAGAGGTCTCCAGTCTCACCACCGTTCCCGCTTCCTCCGCCACCGGCGTCGGTCGTCGCTCCGTCGGGTGATTGGGCTGTCGTTCCGCCGGTTTGACCACTGGTCGGGGCGCCCGTACACCCTGCGAGACCGCCGAGGAGGACCGTTCCAGTCGCCGTGAGGAACTCGCGCCGAGAACCGTTCATGTCACCGTGAAGGGGCGCACCGAGAGTAAGACTTCCTCCGGGGAACCTGTACCCGACGACCGTCGAACCCAACGCCGATTCCGAATCCCTTACCACCCGACCGGTCCGTCGGGTACGACATGGACGAGGTACTCGTCGCCGACGACCTCACGAAGTCCTACGGCGACGTGGAGGCGCTGTCTGGTGTCTCCGTGTCGGTCGCCGAGGGAGAGGTCTTCGGCCTCATCGGTCCGAACGGCGCGGGGAAGACGACGTTGATTCGCGCCCTGACGGGCACGACCACGCCGGACGGAGGTGTTGTGTCCGTTCTCGGCGACCACCCCACAGCGGTCGACCGCCAGCGACTCGCCCTCTTGCCGCAGGACTTCCGACCGGCAGGACGGTTGACCGCCCGCGAACTCGTCGCGTACTACGCCGGCCTCTACGACGGTGCCCGCGACCCGGACGTCGTCCTCGACGAAGTCGGACTCGCCGACGCGGGTGATACGTGGTACGAGAACCTCTCGGGCGGCCAACAGCGGCGTGCCTGTATCGCACTGACGCTCGTGAACGACCCAGACGTCCTCTTTCTGGACGAACCCACGACCGGTATCGACCCGGCGGGTCGCCGGGCGCTCTGGACACTCATCGACCGTCTCGCCGAGCGTGGGACGACGGTGTTCCTCACCAGTCACTCGATGGAAGAGGTCGAACGTCTCGCCGACCGCGTCGGGTTGCTCAACGACGGGAAACTCGTCACCGTCGGACGACCGGACCAACTCGTCGCCGAATACGGCGGTGAGAGCAGACTCGTCGTCAGAACTGCTGGCGACGCCGACCTCGATTCGGTTTCGCTGCCCGACTCACTCACAGGCGACGTGACCGACGACGGACTCACCGTCTACGGCGTCGGCCCGCGCCAGATAAGCGACGCAGTCGATGCCCTCGACGATGCCGGTATCGTCTACGAGTCACTCGTGTGGAAACAGCCCGGACTCGAAGAGGTCTATCTCTCGCTCACGGGCGAGCAGTTCGAAGCGGCACGACCTGCTGCCGCCGCCGCAATCGGAGGTGACCGATGAGCGGTCTCGAACGCGTCCAGTCGGAGTTCGTCGCCTCGTGGCACTCGTTCCTCCGCCGACGGACGGCAGTCTTCTTCACGTTCTTCTTCCCGGCCATCATCGTCGTCATCTTCGGTGCGCTCGTACAGACCCAACCCACCGGCGGCGGCCTGTTCGCCGAACCAAAGGAGTACTACATCGCCGGCTATCTCGCCGTCGTCGTGCTCTTTACGCCGCTGTCTCGGGTCGGGAGCACCATCGCACGGCACCGCGAGGGAAACCGGTTCGAGAAGTTGGCGACGACACCGCTGACGCGTAGGGAGTGGCTTCTCGCGCACGCGCTCGTCAACGTCGTCGTCATCGGCCTCGCAGCACTGTTGCTCCTCGTGCTCTCGCTTCTCGTGACCGGCGCGTCGATTCCACTATCGGCGGCGACGCTCGCGCTCGTCCCGTTCATCGCACTCGGTGTGACGCTCTTCTGCGGCCTCGGGGCCATCATCGGGAGCGTCGCCGACTCACAAGACGGTGTCATCGCAGCCAGCAACGCTATCGCACTCCCGCTGTTGTTCCTCTCGGAGACGTTCGTGACGCCCGACTTACTCCCGGCGTGGTTCCAACCAGCGTTGAACGTCTCGCCGTTGACGTACTTCGCTCGCGGTGTCCGGGCGCTCACCTACACGGGTGGCGATTGGGTGGGTAACCTCGCCATCCTCGCCGTCCTCGCCGTCGCGTTCTTCGTCGTGGGGACGATGGCGATTCCACAGACTGACTGAGTGCCACCGAGGTCGCGCCGACCGCCCCAAACACCCCACCGGAATGGCGTCCTCGACGCCCGTAAACTCAAGCCTTAACCCGCGCCCGGTCTCACGTGAGTGCATGGTCGAAACTGAGACGTACACCATCGAAGGACCGAACGGTGACTCCGAAGATATCGAACTCCCTGCAGGCCTCGTCGATATCTTCGCAGAGCAGGGCGAAGAACCGACGAGCGTCGTCGGCGACGTCGTCGTCCAGGCGTTCGCACAGCAGGCACACGTCGTCGCACACCACAGCGAGGGTGGCGCACCGGCTGACATCGCCGAAATCAACGAGAAGATGGAAGACCTGTTCGAAGACCGCTTCGGCGTCGCACTCTCCGACGCACTCGGTCACTCGCACTAAGCGAACGTCGACACCGAACGGCAACCGATCTTTTTCGCACAGTGGGTATCGTGCTGGGAGCAACAGCACTGGGACGGGGATAGAGACGCGCAGGGACAGGGATAAAGACAGGAATCGGAGCCGGAGGCAGAGATAGAGTCGGAGTCGGAGACAGAGACAGAAGAGAGAGCAGTCGAAGACGAACGCGAGCGAGAGTTAGATGAACGCCAGCGGAATCATGATGGCGAATCCGGCGGAGAGTCCGGCGAGTAACTCTACTTTGCCACCGCGTGGGAGACGCTTACCGAGTTCGAGTGCTTCGGGAATGAACTCCGTCACGACGAGGAACACCATCGCACCCGCTGCGAACCCGAACCCGAACGGGAGGAACTCGCGGGCGATGCGTACGAAGTAGAACGCGATGACGGCCCCAATCGGTTGGGGCAGGCTCGAGAAGATGGCCCACCAGACGAGTTTCCAGTTGGAGACGTTCATCGTGCGAAGTGGGATAGAGATTGCGAGTCCTTCGGGGATGTTGTGAATCGAGATCGCGATGGTCATGAACACGGCGAGCAGTGGAACGGCGAATCCGAACAGTTCCACGCCGCCACCGAGTCCAAGGTCGGCGAAGGAGACGCCGACGGCGACACCCTCAGGAAAACTGTGGACGGTGAGGATACCGAGAATCAACAGCAGTTTCCGGAAGTCTGCCTCCTCGTACTTTTTCGGGTTGACCTCGGCACCCTCGATGATGTAGTGTGCGACGACGACGAGGGCGACACCAGCCAAAAGGCCGACACCCAGTTGCAACGGCGTCCCGTTGGCGAGGCCTTCGAGAACGAGGCCAAACAGCGACGCGGAGACCATGATACCCGAGGCGATGCCCCAGAGCGCCACGTTCCAGCGGTCGCTCACGTCGGAGACGAAGAAGAACGGAAGCGCGCCGATACCGGTCGCGATTGCCGTGATAAGCCCCGCGATAAAGACGAATGCGAGGGCAGCGAATTGGTCCATACGAGGAGTAGCTGTTCGAAGCCGATAAGTATTATCATATTTTAGATAGAATTCGGCCCACCTAAATTCGGATGGCCTAAAATTTGGGCACGAGAGGTTTCGTCGAACCAAAAACTAGAATCAGCTATTATTTATAGAAATTGGTAAATCTGACTTTCCCAACGACGAGAGAGGCAAGTTGACTGGTGGGACTGCGGCTACTCGAACGCAATTGCGCCCACCAAAGAAACGAGAGAAAGGGAACGTGTTCGAAGTGGTCAGTCGTCGGCGGGCGACGCACCCTCGGACATGTCCGAATCGCTTCCCATCGGGGAGACGGGGGACGCCGCGACAGAGCGGGCCGAGCCCATCCAGCGTTCGACGTTGGCGGAGACGTAGTCGCGAGCACCGAAGGCGACTGCGCCACCGACGCCGATTGCGATGGCGGCTGCCAGACCCCACGCGAACGCCTGTGCGATGGTGAAGAGGATAGCCACGTCGATACCCATCGTGCTCAGACCGATGACGACTGCGGTGAAGTACAGGAAGACGCGAGTCCCGACGGCGAAGAGGTTCGTGTACGACGTCTCGGTGGCCGCGCGAGTGCCCTTGATGGCGTCACCGATGAAGTCGGCGACGACGAACCCGAGGACGATGACGAGTAGACCGGCAACGAACGCCGGAGCGTACGAGACGGCCGTCGACACCCACTCGGAGAACAGTGGTACCGAGAGGACGTCGGCGGCTGCGACGATGGTGACTGCGTAGACGAACCATCTCGTGAGCGTCCCGAACGCACCGGATACTGCTGCTTCTGTTCCGCCAAGGATGTCTCCAATCGGCGTCGTGAGTACTGCCTTGTCGAGTTCGACTCGGTCTGCGAGGCCGGCGACGATTCGACCGACGAATCGTCCAACGAGCCAACCGATGACAAGGACGACGATGGCACCGACGAGGTTCGGAAGGAACGCGATTACTTCGCTCGTCAACTGTGCGAGTGAGTCTGTTAGTGTGACTTGTAACGGGTACATTACGTAGATAACATAGCACTCTCCATAGTTAGTTAAGGAGCACTGAAGCGTGTACAAAACCCTCAGATAATCGATACGCTCCGTTTTCCTCGACAATCGGCGAAAACGGACGAATCGGCCGGGACAGCGGTGAGCATGCGTCTCTGCGAAGATTTCCACCCTGAGCAGACAGTCTATGGTTCAGAACGGACGGAGTCGGATTAATCTGGCCCTCACCAATGCGAGAGTTCACTCGTCAGGAGCGTTCTATTCCCTGTTTTTGGCAGAATTTCGGTCTTCAGATTCGGCGTCGGCGAGTCGGCCGAGGTGTCTCGCAATCTGCTCCATGGCGACGACGAGACGGGCAGCGAACCACAGTGAGACTGCGCCCACGACGAGGAACACCCACAGGAGAATTTGCTGGGCGATGAGAAGGGAGTACGCGAGTGTCACGAGGAGAACGACCACCACCGCAATTCGAACACCGGTCGTCTCGTGGAGGGGCGTCTTGTCAGCAGGGTACGACATAGCCCGTGGTTTTCTGGGTGTTCCTATAGGTGTTTGGGGAGCGAATACGGGCCCTCGTTCAGAGCTCGCACGACAGCTATTTGAGTCGAGATTTCGGTGAATAAATCACGAACCATCCTAATTAATTGCGCTACTGTAGCGTGCCACCAAAGGCCGTGAGAGCGGTCACACCCCCGAATTTATCAGTCGTCTCTGGGTATCACCAGATGATGGGAGAGTTATCCGAGTTGTTCGCGCCGAACCGAATCGCAGTGGTCGGCGCGACCGAGCGCGAAGGGGCCATTGGCCGGGCCATCATGGACAACCTCATCGAGGAGTTCGACGGTGAGGTCGTCCCGGTCAACCCCAAGTACGACGAACTGTTCGGCCTGCAGTGCTACAGTGACGTTGGGGAGACGGGCGCTGACCTCGCGGTCATCGTCGTCCCTCCGAAGGTGGTGCTTCCTGCGATGAAGTCCGCCGGTGAGGCAGGCATCGAGAACGCGGTGGTCATCACGGCCGGCTTCGGCGAGACGGGCAGTGAAGGTGCAGCCCGCGAGCAGGAGCTTCGTGAGATTGCCGAGAGCTACGACATGAACGTCGTCGGCCCGAACAGTCTGGGCATCATGAACACGGACGTCGGCATGAACGCGACGTTCGGCCCCGACATGGCCCTCGACGGCAACATGTCCTTCATGAGCCAGTCGGGTGCGTTCATCACGGCAGTCATCGACTGGGCCAACGACGAAGACATCGGCTTCAAGGACATCGTCTCGCTGGGTAACAAGGCGGTCCTCGACGAAGCCGACTTCATCGAGGCGTGGAACGACGACCCCGACACCGAGGTCATCATCGGCTACCTCGAAGGCATCAGCGCGGGTCGCGAGTTCATCGACTCCGCCCGCGACGTGACGAAGGACACGCCAATCGTCCTCGTGAAGTCCGGAAAGACCGACGCCGGTGCGCAGGCCGCATCGTCGCACACCGGAACGATTGCTGGCTCGGACGCCGCCTACGAGGCGGGTCTCGAACAGGCCGGCGTCATCCGCGCCGACTCCGTCCAGCACCTCTTCGACACTGCGCGCGTGCTGGGTGACCAGCCACTGCCCGAAAACAAAGACGTCGCCGTCATCACGAACGCCGGTGGTCCCGGTGTGATGACGACCGACGCCATCGGTGAATCCGACCTCGAGATGGCGAGTTTCACCGACGAGACGCTGTCGAACTTCTCCGAGACGCTTCCGCCGGAAGGGAACATCTACAACCCGGTCGACATCGTCGGCGACGCCGACAACGAGCGCTTCAAGAACGCCCTCGACGTGGCTCTCGCCGACGAGAACGTCGGCAGCGCCATCGTCCTCACGGCACCCACGGCCGTTCTCGACTACAACCAACTCGCCGAGGACACGGTCGAACTCCAGCAGAAACACGACAAGCCGATTGCGGCCTGTTTCATGGGTGGCGAACGCGTCAACGCCGCGTCCGACCTGATGAAAGACGCCGGCATCCCGAACTACTTCGACCCTTCGCGTGCCGTCGACGGCCTCGAAGCCCTCGCGAAGTACGCCGACATCCGCCAGCGCGAGTACGACGCACCCACCGAGTTCGACGTGGACCGCGAGCGTGCCCGTGAGATTCTCGAAACCGTCAAAGCACGCGACGAGACGCGCCTCGGTGTCGAGGCCATGGAACTGCTCGACGCCTACGGTATCGAGACGCCGAAAGGCGACATCGTCGACGACCCGGCCGACGCCCTCGACGTCGCCGAGCAAATCGACGGCAATGTCGTCATGAAGATCGTCAGTCCGGACATCCTCCACAAGTCCGACATCGGCGGCGTCAAAGTCGGTGTCGAGAACGAGGACGTCTACGACGCCTACGAGGACCTCATCACCCGCGCGAAGAACTACCAGCCAGACGCCAACATCCTCGGCGTGCAGGTTCAAGAGATGGTCAACCTCGACGACGGCGTCGAGACCATCGTCGGTATGAACCGTGACCCGCAGTTCGGTCCGCTCATGATGTTCGGCCTCGGTGGCATCTTCGTCGAGATTCTCGAAGACACGACGTTCCGCGTCGCACCCGTCGCCGAGTCAGAAGCAGAAGAGATGACCAAGGAAATCGACGCAGCACCGATGCTCCGCGGTGCCCGTGGGAACGACCCCGTCGATATCGGTGGCATCACCGAGACCATCCAGCGTCTCTCACAACTCGTCACGGACTTCCCGGCTATCCTCGAACTCGACATCAACCCGCTCGTCGCACTCCCCGACGGCGTCAAGGCAGTCGACGTTCGCCTGACCGTGGACCCGGACGAACTTTAAACACCTCAACAACCAATCATTCAACAATGAACACGGTACTCGTCACCTCGACCGGAGAAAGCACCGGGAAGACCGCCATCACACTCGCACTCGGCCTCCTCGCCAAAGAACGCGGACTGGACGTCGGCTACATGAAGCCGAAGGGGACGCGCCTGCAGTCCAGCGTCGGCAAGACGCTCGACGAAGACCCGATGCTCGCTCGGGAACTCCTCGACATCGACGCCGAGATGCACCAGCTCGAACCCGTCGTCTACTCGCCCACCTTCATCCAGGGTGCGATTCGCGGAAAGGAAAACAACGAAGAACTCTCCGAAGTCATCTCGCACCACTTCGAGGACATCTCGGCCGGTAAAGACCTGATGTTCATCGAAGGCGGTGGGTCCTACCGGACCGGCGGCATCGTCGACCTCACGGACGCCGACATCGCCGAACTCCTCGACGCAGAAGTCGTCCTCGTCGCCGACTACAAACAGCCGAGCGACCTCGACGACGTGGTCGCGGCCATCGAAGACATCGGGAGCGACCGACTCACCGGCGTCGTCTTCAACCGCGTGAGCGACGCCGTCTACGACGAACTGGAGACGGAAGTCGCGCCGTTCCTCGAAGCACGCGGTGTCCCCGTCCTCGGCGTCGTCCCGACCGAGAAGGACCTCGCCGGCGTCACGGTGCAGGAACTCGCAGACGAACTCGGTGCAGAGTTCGCCACCGACGCCCCGACCGACGCGTTCGTCGAACGCTTCCTCGTCGGCGCGATGGGCGGCGACGCGGCACTTCGCTACTTCCGCCGCACCAAGAACGCCGCCGTCATCACCGGTGGTGACCGCGCGAACATCCAGCGTGCCGCCCTCGAAGCACCGGGCGTCAAGTGTATCATCCTCACTGGCGGCCACCGACCCGTCGGTGCCGTCATCGGCAAGGCCGAACAGAAGGGCGTCCCTGTCATGCTGGTCAACGGCGACACGCTCTCTGTGACCGACCGCGCCGAAGATATCGTCAGCACGGGGCGCACCCGCGACGAGCGCACCGTCGAGCGCATGCGCACCCTGCTCTACGAACACGCTGACACCGACGCAATCATCGGCGGCATCGCGCCCTCGGGCGACGCCGACGAAGACGACGAATAAGCACCGCCTACGCGGTTTGCAGACGAATCCCTCCTTTTGTCTGAGTTTTGTCAGAACGTCCAATTATCCGCGTCTATTTTTCTGATTTGATAATCTACCGAAGCAGTAATGCACTCATAGTCAAAGATTCAACCGATGAACGGTGGGCTTTCCGCACCCATAGTGCTTCTCGTCGGCGTCTCTCTGGCCGCGTTTGTCGTCGCCACCACGTTCGTTCGGCGCCGGCGTGACAGACCGGGAGCGAAAGAACTCGGAGGCCTACTCGTCGCCGTCGGCACGTGGTGTGGACTTTACGCTGCCCAACTCACCGTCAGTTCGAAGGCGGATATGGTATTTATATACCAGCTGATATATTTCTGCATTGTTCCGATTCCAGTGCTGTGGTTCACGTTCGTCACGTCGTACACAGGGAGTCGACCGATGCCATTAGGTGTGTGGGCGGTGGGACTCATCGTCTCGACAGGCTACGTTATGGGTGCGCTGTTGTGGCCCGAGACGACACTGGTCTGGACGGACGTCACCGTCGTCCCACTCGGCGAAATGGAGACGTTATCTCTCGAAAAGGGACCGGTGTTTTACATATTCTTCGCGTATAGCTACCTCCTCTTCGTCTGGGGGCTCGTCAGACTCAGTCGAAGCGGCATCACGAATCGGGGGACGCTCCGTAACCAACACCGTGCCATTGGACTCGCACTCTTCGTCGTTCTGGTCCCGAACGTGGCGTACAACGTCGGACTCGCGCCCTTCGAGTTCGACCCGACCCCGTTCGCGTTCACGGTTGCAATGCTCCTGTTCGTCGTTGCAGACTCGCAGTACGGGTTGTTCAGGGCCCATCCTCTGGCCCGTGATATCGCCCGTGAACACGTTATCGAGGAGATGGTTGACGGCGTCTTCGTCATCGACAGGTCGAACGTCGTCACCGACATCAACCCCGCGGCAGCAGAGGCGCTCGGGGTGTCTTCACAGCAGATCGTGGGCCGCCAACTCGACGACGTGCTGCCCGACCTCGCTGTCCCAACCGGGGCGACACAGATGGAACAACCGACCAGCTACCGCGCACCAGACGACCAGAGATACGACGTGAGGGTGTCGCCGCTTTCAGACTCCAGAAACGGGATTCAAGGGTCAATCGTCACGCTCCACAACGTCACCGACGCGCGGCAACGAGAGGAACGCCTCGCCGTACTCAACCGAATCCTCCGACACGACATCCGAAATGGCCTCAACGTCGTTGGAGGATACGCAGAACTCATGACCGAACCGGACGCCGACGAAGAGACGAAGGAGATGGCGGGAACTCGTGTCAAGAACCGCACCAACGAACTACTGGAACTGGCCGAGAAGATTCGCGCAATCGAGAAGGGACTCGACCGACACGCAGAGCGGCAGACCGTCGAGTTGATGCATATCTTGCGAACAGTCGTCGACAGGGTCGCCCGTGACTGGCCCGACGCCTCGCTCTCGCTGTCCGGTCCCGACGAAGTTGCTGTCGTCGCCACGCCCATCGTGGAAGTGCTCTTCGACAACCTCGTCGAAAACGCGGCAGAACATTGTGGGGCGGCACCGAACATCGACGTGCAGGTGACGGCCGCCGACGAGTGGGTCATCATTGATATCGCCGACGATGGCCCCGGTGTCCCCCCCGAAGAGCTATCAGTCATCGAAGCGGGCGAGACACAACTCCACCACACAAGCGGAATCGGACTGTGGTTGGTTACGTGGCTCGTCAGGCAGTCGAACGGGTCTATCGACTTCGACGTGACCGACGCCGGAACGACCGTCAATGTTCGTCTGAAGCCTGCTAGTGAAGACGCTGTGGTGGTTCCCGCGTAGCGCTGGCGGAGGACCGACCACCAGCGGCCGTTCAAATCTGCCAGTGCCGGTCGGTGTCGTTCAACAGCTCCGCGCCGTCTTCGGTGACCACCACGAGGTCCTCGATTCGAACACCAAACTCGTCGGGAAGGTAGACACCGGGCTCGATGCTGAAGACGTTTCCAACGTCGAGTTCACGGTCGCTTCCGGCGACGATGTACGGTTCTTCGTGGACATCGAGGCCGACCCCGTGGCCGGTTCGGTGGATGAATCGGTCGCCGTAGCCGGCGTCTTCGATGACCTCGCGGGCCGCCCAGTCGATTTCGCCCGCGGTGACACCAGGTTCGACGGCCTCGAACGCGGCCGTTCGGGCCGCTTGGACGACTTCGTGAACGCGCTCGAACTCGACGGGTGGGTCGCCGCCGAAGACGACTGTTCTCGTCTGGTCGCTCGGATAGTGGTCTACTCGGGTCCCGAAGTCGAGGACGACAGGGTCACCGGATTCGATGATTCGGTCGCCGTAGGTGTGGTGCGGCATCGCCCCGTTCGGTCCCGACCCGACGATTGGGCCAAAGGCGACACCCTCGCCGCCCTCTTCGGCGAGCAGTTGCTCGATTTCGCCGGCGAGTTCCGTCTCCGTCATCCCGACACACTGGTCGCCCATGTCGCGGAGACGGTCGACGACGCGGTCTGCGACTGCCCCCGCACGGCGGAGCGCATCGAGTTCGGCATCGTCTTTTTTCGCACGAAGCGGAGCGATGACCTCGCTCGCGAGCCCGAATTCGACGTCGGGGAGGACAGACTGGAGGTCCTGCGTGAACTGCGCCCACATCGTGTCGTCGACGAGGATGCGGCCGTCACCGAGGTCGAGGTCCGAGACGACTTCTCTGACGGCGGCGACTGGGTCTTCGTCGTCACTCCACGTCTCGACGTTCGCGACCCACGACTCGGCGCGGACCTGCGTTTCGTAGAGGTCCGGGACGAGAAACACTGGCGTCCCTTCTCGTGGGACGAACAAGAAGAGGTGGCGCTCGGCCGGTTCCTCCTCGAATCCAGCGAGGTAGAGGAGGTTCCGACTCGGGAACAAGACGGCGGCCGACGCATCGACCGTAGCCAATCGCTCTTGGCACGCGTGGGTACGTCGTTCGAAGGGAGTCATGACCGTCGGTACGCAGGGCGACAGAAAAGTGTGGGCGGTCGCCAGTGCGTTCGTCGTCCCGTCCCGAAGTTAGGCACCGAGGTCGAGCGGGTCGTACAACTGACCCGTAATCGACTCGAACGCGTCGGAGGCGGTGACGAGACCCACCACCTCGTCGGTGTCGGGGTCTCGAACCATCGCCAGTTCCTGATTTTCTTCCTGCAGGCGGTCGATGAGGTCGCTGACCGGTAGGTCCGCCGAGACAGAGAGTGGCGGGGCAGCGATGTCTTCGAGCGTTCGGTCGCCCGACTGGAGCCGGTCGATAGACGCGAGGACGGTCGGCGCGTAGACGACGCCACGAACGTCGTCTAACGACTCACCGACGAGTGGGAACCGCGAGTGCTGTGGGTTCGTCCGAATTCGGTCGAGGTTCTCGTCGGTCGTCGCTGCCGTGGTGAGTGCGACGACGTCGTCTTCTGGGACCATCACTCGTCGAACGGACAACTGGCCGATTCGGAGGGCGTTGAGAACCTCTTCACGGCGGTCCTCGGGAAGCGATCCACGGGAGAGGATATCGCCCATCTGGCTCCGGACCTCTCCGCGACTGAGGCGCCCACCCTCGCCGTCTTCGTCTTCGTGGTCGAGTTCTGCTTCTTGCCACGACCGGGTTATCTCCACACCGCCGAGCGACAACAACCGCTTTGCGAACCAGTCGGCGACGACGATGACTGGGTACATGAGTTTCGTCCACGCGTACAACACGGGAGCAGTGTACTTCGCCACGAACCGAGACCGCTCGACGCCGAGGTACGTGGGAACCTGCTCACCGAGGACGACGTGGGCGAGGTTGATGACCGACAGTGACAGAATGACCGACAGCGACGTGTGCGCGCCCGCACCACCGCCGAGGAGTGCGCCGAAGACGGCGGCGACGGCCGGTTCGGCGACGACGCCGAGGCCGACACTGGAGATGGTAATACCGACCTGACACCCCGAGAGATAGACCTCTAACCGTTCGGTCATCTTCCACGCGCGTTCGAGTCCACGCGACCCTTCGAACGCCGACCGCTCGAACTGTGGGACGCGAGTCATCGCGAACTCAGAGACGACGAAGAATGCGTTCGCGAACAACAGTACGAGACCACCGAAGAGACGGACCGCAGTCTCGACACCGACCATACAGCGTCGCGTTTGAACTGGACTCCCCTGATATTTGTGGCTTAGAAGCGGGGAGAGAGTTGGTCACATGTCTGTTTGGTTGCCTGTTTCAGAGCGACGCTGTTTGGACTCACGAACCGAGGGTAGCCATCGAAGGGGTCGGACGCGACGCCACACCGGTCACGACAGATGTCGGTGTCCCGCTCGACTGTATTCGAAACCGCACGCCGAGACTGCCGTTCACCGAACCTGACCTGTGCTATCACTTAAACTCTCGGACACCTTTATCGCCTGAGGCATCCAATCTCCAGCCATGAGTTGGAAAGCAATCGACGCCCTCGACGACGCTCGTGACGCCACGGGGTCGCTCCTCCTCCCCTTCGACGCAGGTCGGTGGGCACGCCTCGCGCTCATCGCCCTCTTCGTCGGTGGTATCGGCAGCGGTGGTGGTACGGCTGGCAACGCAGGGAACACCGGGTTCACCTTCCCCGCAGATGGCGGGGTCCCGCCGACTGACATCCCGATCGACACCTTCCCGGGATTCGTCACGCCGGGTCGTATCCTCGCGCTCATCATCGCGCTGGCAGCAATCGCCATCCTCCTCGGCATCATCTGGTCGATTATCGGGTCCGTGATGCAGTTCGTCTTCGTCGATGCCGTCATCTCGAAAGACGTACGCATCAGAACGCCATTCCGCGAACGGCTCGGCCTCGGCCTCAGACTGTTCGTCTTCCAGGTTGGCCTCGTCGTCGCGGTCATGCTGTTGCTCGGTCTCCCCCTCGCAGCAGTCGTCCTCGGCGGCATCAACCTCGATGGGTCGGTGTTCCTCCTCGCGATACCGCTGGTGTTCATCGCCATATTGGTGTTCTTAGTGCTCGCCATCGCCCTCCAGTTGACCACCGACTTCGTCGTCCCGACGATGATTGCCGAAGACCGGCGCGTCATCGACTCGTGGCGTCGTGTCGCCCCTGTGTTCCGCGCCGAGTTCTCGGAGTTCGGTCTCTACGTCCTCATCAGGTTCGTCCTCGGCATCCTCGCGGGCATCGCCATCGGCGTCGCCACCGCGTTGGTCCTGCTCGTAGTCGCGATTCCGTTTGCGATCGTCGGCGGCGGAATCCTCCTGGTTCTCACCGGAGCGCAAGTCAGCGCGTTCTCCACCGCTGGGCTGGTGCTGTTCGGTGGCCTCGGGCTTCTGTTCGTCTTCACTGCAATCGCCGTGGGCGCACTCGTTCAGATGCCCGTCGTGACGTTCTTCCGGTACTACTCGCTGTTCCTCCTCGGAAGCACGGACGAGTCACTCGACCTCGTCTCTGGATTCCGTACCGAAGACGACACGCCGGCACCGGAAGGCCCGACGCCCGCCTGAGCACCGCCCAACGACGTTCGAACTCGATTTTTACGCCGTCACCGACGCGATGACCTCACGGTCCAGTCGGCCCAGAAGGAAGAGAATGGGAATCATCAGCAACCCGCCCGCGACGAACGGTGCCCAGAACGCGATGCCGGTGTAGAGTCCGCCTGCGAGTGCTGGTCCGAAGGTACGGGCGAGACTCCCGGCACTCTGGGTGAGGCCGAACGCACCGCCCTGCTCGTCGTCGCCGGCAGAGCGAGAGACGAGCGTGTTCAACGAGACGTTCGTCAGGGCGTTTCCGACCGAAAGCGGAGTCATCACGGCGAGCAGTGCGAGCACACCCGGCGGAAGCGTGGGTCCGATGGGAACCAGCGCACCGACGGTGGGAATGTACGTGCCGAACACCGGCGAGAACGGCACCGCAGCGAGCATGACGACCTGAATGGCCGCACCAGCGACGGCCAATCGGTACTCTCCGAATCGGTCGGTCAAGGGGCCGACGAGGCCACCTTGAACGACGGCGAGAACGAGGCCGACGTACGTGAGGATAATCGCGTTCTCGGTCGCGCCGTACCCGTACTGGTCGTTCGTGAGGAAGATGAACTGGCTCTCCAGCGCGGAAAAGGCGAAGGAGACGAGGAAGAACGACGCGACGAGGGCACCGAGGCCGTGCGTTCTGAGTGCCGTCAGGAGTTGGTCGATGCGTGACTCGCGTTCGGTGGCCTCCGAACCGCGTTCTTCCGGCGGGCGCGACTCGGGGAGGACGAAGAACGCCACGACGAGATTCGTGCCGGTGATGACGGCGGCGGCGAAACTGGGAAGCGAGAACTCCGAGACTGGAACGATTGCTGGAAAGATGTCGCGGGCGGCGGCCACGACGGGATCGCTGGCGAAGAACCCACCGAGCGCCGGGCCGAAGACGAACCCGAGACCGAACGCGGCGCCGAGGAGTCCGAGTCCTTTCGCGCGGTCTTCGGGCGGCGTGATGTCGGCGATGTACGCCTGCGCGGTGGCGATGTTGCCACCCATCGCCCCCGCGAGCATGCGCGCGGCGAACAGAACTGCGAGCGACCCCGCGATACCGAACAGCATCCACGCGATGACACTGCCGGTGAGCGAGAGCAAGAGAACCGGACGCCGACCTCGAGCGTCGGAGAGACGGCCCAGAAGTGGTGCGGCGAGGAACTGCATCGCAGAGTACGATGCGATGAGGAGACTCCCAACGAACTCTGTCGCCCCGAACGACAGCGCGTACAACGGAATCACGGGAATGAGGATTCCGAACCCGAGGAGGTCAACGAAGACGATGAAGAAGACCACCCCGAGGGCGCGACGTGGGTTTTCGACAGTCATCGTCTGCCCCTTGGCTGGTTGGCAGAAAACCACGTCGATACCGGTTTCTGACCAGTCGTTATCCACGACAATATTTGGTTCTGACCTGTAGTAATCGGTGATTAATTAATACTCTGACACTCGTTGGACCCAGTATGGCCTTCGAATGGGTGTCGTATTTTACGTGCAACAACTGCGGGCTCGAAAAGCCATCTCCTGAGGTCCCGTACGACTGGCTTGGCTACGCAGTGTGCCCTGCCTGTGGCGTCGAGACGAGGCCTGCCTGTGTCGAACCAGCGAAAGTTCCGACACTTGCAGATGGGTACTGACTTCGACTCGGAGCACGTTTCCCCGGTATGAGTTGGACGGAAGTCCGCCGTGACGAGCGTATCGTCGAGTGGGAACGAAGCGACGGGCACGCGACGCTTCGACTTCGGCACGGGCCGAACGCGTGGCACGTCAGATTCGACCGCCTCCACCAGTCGCCGGAGGGTCGTGGCTACGAAAGTCGCCGTTTCGACGACGAAGCCGCTGCGCGTGAGACGCTCGACGAGTGGAAAGCAGCGTACGACGTCGACGAGTCCTGACTGCACGCGAACGACGTTCTGCACACGACGTTGGAAGGCCCGCGAAGGGCACTGTTTGTACTACCGTCAGTAGTGTCCGAGGACACCCCGTTGCCGAGCGCGACGCGTGAGGACGCTGAACACGAGATATCCGACGACAGCGTATCCGACCCCGACGGCGACCAGAACGGCGATGTCGGACATCGGGAACTCCCAGAGCCTGACGCCACCAGTCATCGCTCGTTGTAACATGAAACTCCCCTGTGCGAGTGGCAACAGCTTGAGCAACGGCGCTTGTTCGACGGGTGCGGCGGCGAGGCCGATGAAGCCGAACTGCAGTAACCCGAAGATACTGTTGACACGCTTGTAGAGAAGCGCGAGACCGGCCATCACGAATCCGACGCCGACGACTGACGCGAGCGCGAAGACGCCGATTGGGACGACCGTCAGGAGGTCGACAGTGAGCGAGCGGCCGGTCGTCACGAGCATCAACACGAGTGTCGCGCCGCCCCAGAGGAAGCTAAACGCGACGTTTACGACCGTCTTCGCCGCCATGACGCGGCCGAATCCGAGCGGTGCCATGTAGAGTTGTTCGAGGGTGCCCCACTGTGCTTCGGTCATGACGTTCCCTGCGAGGTCCTGATACGCCGAGAACGCCATCGTCACGAGGAAGTAGCCGACGATGAGCGAATCGAGCGAATCGTCGAACGCGGGGCCAGCGACGGCACGTCCGCCGAAGAAGATAAGCGCGAAGAACACGTAGATGGCGAGCAGTCCACCGACGGTGTTCACGGGATACCGCCGAAGCAAGATGTACTGTTTTCGCGCCACTGCACCGAGGAGCGTCAGCAGTTCGCGTGTCGACGTCGTCGTACTCATCGTTCCTCACCACCGGTCAACTGCAAGAACGCCTCCGTCAGGTCGGGTTCGACGGTGTTCACCGACACGAGTCGCCCACCGTCTTCGACGAACCGCGCCGACAACGCGGGGAGGTCGTTCGCGTCTTCGAGGGCGACGAGGACGCGCGTCCGGTCGCCGTCGGTCTCCCACGACTCGACGGTGTACGCCGCACGAATCGACCGTTCCGTCTCGACCGACAGCGGTCCATCGACGACGAGACGAACCGCGCTCGTTCGGAACAGTTCGACGAGTGAAGTCACGCCGTCGTCGGCGACGAGGTGGCCGTGGTTCACGACGAGGACGCGGTCACACAGGTCTTCGACGACGCTCATGTCGTGACTCGTGAGGACGACAGTGAGTCCGCGTTCGTCGGCCAGTCGGCGGAGTTCTCGCCGCAGGTCGACCGAACTCTCCACGTCGAGTCCGAGCGTCGGTTCGTCGAGAAAGGCGACTTCGACGTCGCGGGCGAGGGCACACGCGAGGGCGACTTTCTGTTTCATCCCCCGAGAGAGTTCGTTCACCACGTCGTCGGCCCTGTCGAGGAGGCCCAGTTGGTCCAAAAGTGAGTCGTGACGCTCTCTGACCGCCGGGTCCCGGGCAGACTCACCAGCGAGTCCAGCGAAGAACGCGAGGTTCTCGCGGACCGTCAGTCGCCAGTAGATGTTTCGTGCGCCCTCTAACGTGGCGCCGACCCGTCGGTACGCACGCGCCGGTTCGTCGTGAACGTCGATTCCGCAGACTCGGACCGTGCCGTCGGATGGGACCAGTAGGCCGAGCATCGCTTTCAGCATCGTCGTCTTGCCCGCGCCGTTCGGGCCGAGGACACCGAGGATAGTGCCTTGTTCGACCGAAAAGGAGACGTCGTCGACGGCAGCAACCTCGCCGTACCGTTTGGTCAGATTCGAGACTTCGATGACCGGTGGGTCTGTGTGTTCGGCGCGACGAGGACTTCGGTCGGTGTGGGTCGTTCGCGCCTGTTCGCGTGCCGTCGCCGAGACGGCAGCGGACCTCATTGCAGTCGCCGCGTGCTCTCGACGAGCGGATGCCGGGCGTAGTCGACGATGTCGATGTCGTCGATAGAGCGGAGTCCTTCCTTCTCGGCGGTGCGTTGCATCCCGAGTTCGACGGGGTCGTCGATGACGATGACGTACGCGTCCATCTCGTCCATGTCGATGCTGTCGGCAGCCAGTGCACGGTGGTGACCGTCGGCCAACAGCATCGTGCCGTTGTTGTCGATGACGACGAGTGGTTCTGCGAGACCGCGTACGAGTTCGTACTTCCGCCCTTCCAACTCGTCGGCGTACACTCGCGCTTGCGTCGGAATGAGGCCAGAGATGGTAATCTTCCGTCGTTCTTGATGGACGGTGATGCCGTGAATCTGTTCGAGCGTCCGCATGAGTTTCCCGACCTTCTCGGGCGTCGCGCGCTCGATTTGACTTCGAATGACGTCGGTGTTCGAGATGATACCGACGAGATTGCCGGCGTCGTCGACGACCGGCAGTTTCTGGATGCCCGAGCGGAGGATGACCCGGGCGGCGTCGTTGATGTCCATCTCGGGGTGTGCGACGACGAGGTCTGTCGCCATCACGGTCTCGATTGGTTCGTCGTCGTCCGCGAGGAGGATATCGCGAGCAGTGACGAAGCCTTCGACTTTGCGGCCTTCACAGACAGGAAACCCGTTGTGGCCGTCGCTTTCGGCGATGCGGCGGGCCACGTCTGCGACCGTGTTGCTCGGAGAGACGGTCTGAACCTCGCGAGTCATGTACTCTTTGACGGTCGCTTTTGTACTCATCCCTCCGACGTAGGGCGACCGGCGGCAAAAGCGTGGTGGGGGATAGTGGGTGATTCGCCGTCAGACACACGGACACTCGGGGAGCGTCGACTACTCGTCCAATGGGTACTCGAACGTGACGTCCACGTCCAGACGCGGGGTAGAGGGTGGGTGTTCGAGTGTCTCGTAGATGCGTCCAGCGACGATTTCCGTGACGATCGTTGCGAGCGACTCCCGAGAGTCGTCGCCGACGTCGGCTAAGATGCCGAGTGGAATCTGCGCGCCCGCCATATCTGCGTGCCCACCGGCGCTTCCGATGGGGCCGAGTGCGTCACGGAACATCTCGCCGAGGTCGACACGGCCACCCTGTGCGCGCCCGGAGACGTACACCGTCCCATCCATCACACCGTAGACGATGGTGACGTCGATGCCGTCCATCCCAAGCAGGTGGTCGGCGGCCTGTGCGAGCGCATCTCGCTCCCGGATGTCGCCCACGTTCGACGTGAGTATCTCGCCACGAACGTCTCGGTTCGAGATGCTGCGCGCGAGCGTCATCATCGTGTCGGAGGTCATACTCGGCGTCTCGACCCGTTCTAAGAGGTCGGTGTCGACCTGTGGGAAGAGGTACGCGGCGGCCTCGAAGTCGGCGGTCGAGACCTCTCGTGTGAAGTCGTCGGTGTCGACGCGAATCCCGAACAGGAGTGCTGTCGCGACCTGTCTGTCAGGGACGATGCCGAGTCGCTCGAGATACTCCGTGAGGAGTGTACTCGTCGCGCCGGCACCGCTTCTGAGGTCGACGTAGGTGGCTTCGACCGGTGCCCGTGGTGGGTGGTGGTCGACGACGATGTCTATCGTCGTCTCCGTCGGCAGGCGGTCGTTGACACCGGGGCGCGAGTGGTCGACGAGGGCGTACCCTGCGTACCGCCCCGGTGGTGGTGCCTCGTCGAGGACGCGAAGGTTGATGTCGAGGAGATTCACCAACGCTCGGTTCTCCTGGTGAGAGATATCCCCGAAGTAACAGATGTCGGCTTCGACGTTCGCGCGTTCCGCAATCGACTGTAACGCTAACCCGGAGGCGATTGCGTCGGGGTCAGGGTTGTCGTGCATCACGATTGCGAGTGGGCCGTCGAGACCCCGGAGAACCCGCATCAAACGAGCGAGTCGTTCGCTGTGGGCCGTCCCGGCGGCGTCGTAGATGCGGTCTGCGACGGTTCGGGTTGGGTCGATGAGTTCGTCGGCGACGCGTTCGATAGCCGCACGGGCCGCCTCGCTCGGGTCGTTCCCGAGGGAGACGACGAGTGACGCGTCGGGGAAGTGCTCACGTGCCACCGTCGCAATCTCTCGGTTCTCGTCTGCAGAGTCTGCAGCGACGACAACTACGTCGGCGTACTCCGGATAGTTCGTCGGGTCTTTCGGGTCGCCTGCTGTCGCCGCAATGCCGTCGGCACGGAAATCGTCGGCCAGCCCTTTCCGGTCGGTGACGACGATAACTGAACCGGACTTGTCGGCGAGTTTCTCGACGAGGGTTCCACCGACAGACCCACAGCCGAGAACCAGGCGACGTACCATACTAGCACGGTGGCCGTCCGCCCGCAAAACCCTACCGTCATCCGATTCGGCGATGATATTATGTTATGTCGTACCATGGCGCACAATACGATGGAACTCGAATCACAACTCGTCCCCGAATCTCGCGCTGAAGCCATCGTCCGGACCTGCCGAACCGTCGTCGGTGACGACCTCCGAAGTGTCACCTACTTCACGCACGACCGTTGTGAGCAGATTTACCTCCGGTCGGACCTCGAAGCAGATGCAGACTTGACCGGGTTCGTCGAACACGAGACCGACGGGTTCCAAGCACGGACCGCCTACCGAGGGTCTGAACTCGGCAACTACCGCTACACGGTTCGTGCGTTCGAACACGGGTACTTGACGCGTGTCACGGTAGCCAACAAGGGCGTGTTCGTCACCACCGATGGACTCACGCTCCGACGCTCGGAAGAACTCGCGTCGGCACTCTCAGAGCTGTTGCGTCCGAAATAAGAGAATAAAATCGGGTTTTCAGGCCGTCAGTGCGCTCAGAAGAGCGCCGCAGCGACGGTCTGTGCCGTCTCGATGACGGGCTGGAAGCCGGGCAGCAGGAGGACCGTACCGACCGCGGCGAAGATGACCGCGACGTACAGACCGACTGGCTGGCTTCCGATTTCGAGCGGCTTCGACGGCTCTTCGATCCACATCGCCTTGACGACGCGACTGTAGTAGAACAGCGACAGTGCGCTGTTCACGGCGCCGACGGCGGCGAGCCACCAGAAGCCGGACTCGATGGCCGAGTAGAACAGGGCGTACTTCGAGACGAAGCCACCGAACGGTGGGAGCCCTGCCAGCGAGAACATGAAGATGGTCATCGCCGTCGCGGCGATTGGCACCTTCGTCGCGAGACCGTTGTAGTCCTCGAAGGTTCGGCCGATGCCCCACTTCTCGACCATGGCGATGAACAGGAACGCACCCGTGTTCATGAAGCCGTAGACGAGCAGGTGGGCCATACTCGCGCCGAGAACGTCGCCGTTTGCGACACCACCGTCGACGGTGATGGCCGCGAGGCCGATGAGCGCGTAGCCAGCGTGTCCAATCGAGGAGTACGCGAGCATGCGCTTGACGTTCTCTTGGGTCGCGGCCGCGAAGTTACCGAGCGTCATCGTGACGACGGCGAGGATCGCGAACAGAATCGACCAATCGACGCCACCGCCACCGAGCGAGGCGACGATGTCGAGGGGGAACGCGACGGTGAAGACGCGGAAGGCGACGGCGAAACCGGCAGCCTTCGACGCCGACGAGAGGAACGCACTGACGGGTGCGGGCGCGCCCTCGTAGGCCTCCGGCGCCCAGAAGTGGAACGGCACGGAGGCGGTCTTGAAGGCGAATCCACCAGCGATCATCAGCACGCCGAGTCCGAGCACACCGACGAGTTGGTCGGCGTCAGACAGACCGGCCGCGACGTCCGGGAGGACGAGCGAGCCGGTGACGGCGAACACGAGGCTGATACCGAACGCGAACACCGCGGACGACACAGCACCGATGAGGAAGTACTTCAGACCCGCTTCGATGCTGCCGCGGTCCTTCTTGAGGAACGCGACGAGTGCGTACGACGGCAGCGAGGCGAGTTCGAGGCTGACGAAGACCGTCGCCAGCGAGTTCGACATCGCCATGAGCGTCATCCCGGTCGCAGCGAACATCACGAGCGAGTAGAACTCGCCCTGATAGCGCTGGTCCGAGAGGTAGTCGTACGAGGCGACAGAGACCATCGCGGCGACACTCGTGAAGATGAGCGTGAAGAACAGGCTCATCCCGTCGACGACGAGTGCATCGCCGTACAGCGAGATGGCGCCACCGGTCTCTTCCATGCCGGTTCCTGCGAGGAGGAACCAGGCAGCGATGCCGCCAGCGGCGAGCGAACCGAGCGTCGCCGTGCCGGCGAGCAGACTGTTGTTCGACGTGTCCGGGTCGATGGTGTCGATGAGCAGCAAGAGGAGACCCGTCAGCGCGAGCACGATGGCGGGTGCCGTCGCCGCCCAGTCAGGGAGCGTCTGCAGTGGCGTCATTTAGAACGCACCTCCCAGTTCGAGAATCGGATTAACCGCCTCCTGAATCATGGTGAAGAAGATGTCGGGCTGGACACCGAGCACGATGGTCAGAAGCAGCAGCACCGCGAGCGGTGCCACGTCGTGGAACGGCGCTTCGGTGATTTCGTAGTCACCATCGAACTCGAAGGGTCCGAAGAGAGTCCGCTGCATCGCGAACAGCAGGTAGCCCGCGACGATGACGATACCAAACATCGCCGCACCGGTGAACAGCGGCATCGCCGCCATCACCGTGGACTCGAACGCGCCCTTGAAGATGAAGAACTCGGCGGCGAATCCGGCCATGAGCGGGAGGCCCATGTAACCGAACGCACCGGCGACGAAGATCCCCGCCGTGACGGGCATCTTGTCCGCCATCCCGGACATGTCCGTGACCATCCGCGTGTGCGTCGTGTTGTAGATGACACCGACGGCCATGAACATCAGGCCGGAGATGAGGCCGTGGGCGACCATCTGGAAGGTCGCACCGCCGACACCGTAGGTGGTGTAGGCGATGAGACCGAGGATGACGTACCCCATCGACGACACGGAGGAGTACGCGACGATGCGCTTGAGGTCCTGTTGTGCCAGCGCGAGGAGTGCGCCGTAGATGACGCTTGCGACGGCAACCAGAGCGATAGGCAGCGCGAAGCTACGCGCCGTCTCCGGCAGCATCGTGAAGTTGAACCGAAGCAGGGCGTACGTACCCATCTTCAGGAGCACACCAGCCAGCATGACCGACGCCGGCGTGGGTGCTTCGACGTGAGCGTCCGGCAGCCACGTGTGGAACGGGACGACCGGGACCTTGACCGCGAATCCGAGGAACATCGCGATGAACGCGACCGACGCCAGCGCGCTCGCCGAGAGACCGGCGAAACCGCTGAGTTGGCCGGCCTGCAGTGCCTGGGCAATCTCGGGGAGGCGGAGCGAGGAGATGGAGTCTCCCAGACCGAACACCAGCGAGATGAACCCGATGAACATCACGAGCGACGCGATGTTGGTGTAGACGAAGAACTTGATTGCCGCGTACTTGCGGCGGGGGCCGCCCCAGACACCGATGAGGAAGTACATCGGGACGAGGACAGCCTCCCAGAAGACGAACCAGACGAAGAAGTCGAGCGCCGTGAAGACGCCGAGGAGGTTCGCCTCCATCAGGAGCATGAGTCCGTAGAACTGCGACTCACGCTCCGAAATGGGGGTCCACGAGCTCAGGATAGCGAGCGTGGTCAGGATGGTCGTGAGCACGACGAGCGGAAGGCTAATTCCGTCGACGCCGACCATCCAGTGGAGGTCGTACTGACCGAGTTGCAGCCAGACGACGTCTGTCTCGAACGCGATGTTCCCGCCAAGTAAGGCGTTCCCGCTCGCGTCGTACTGTTGCCACATCAGAAGGCTCCCGAGGACGGGAACCAGACTCAGCGCGAAGGCCGCCTTGCCGGCATAACGGTCCGGCAGGACGAATGTGACCAGCGCGGCGAGGAACGTGACTGCGATGAGCGCTTCGATTATCATGCGAACCAACCTCCAATGAGGCCAAGACCAAGCAGCAGGGCCGTCAGACCGAGCGTCAGGAGTGCCGCGTAGTTGCTCACCACACCGGTCTGGATGCGCTTCATACGCGAACCGATGAACAGGCTGACGCTGGAGACGCCGTTAACGACGCCGTCGATGACGCCCTGGTCGAACTTGTCGAGGACGCGCGAGATGGGCTGGACGACGCCAGTGGCGATCCAGACCTGGTACTCGTCTTGGTAGTAGTTGTTGTACAGTACGGTCTTGATGCTCCCGAGCTTCTCCGTGTGTTCGACGGGTTCGGGGACGTTGTACAGCACGTACGCGAGCGCGGCACCGCCGAGTGCGAGGCCGAGCGAGACAGCGGCACCGATGGCCACCGTCGTCGCCTCACCACCGATGTAGCTCGAACTGTACGGGAGGAGTTCGGCGTAGTGGTGCGCGTTCAGCGAGTCGAAGCTTCCGTCGAGGAACTGGTGCAGGAAGTCGATTCCCTTGATGCCGAGGAGCTTCTCGACGGGAACCATGTTGACCAGCCCGGCCGTCGTGGCGAGCACGCCGAGGACGACGAGCGGGGCTTTGACGTTCCAGTGAACACCGTGTGGGTCCCGTGCCGTCTCGGACCGGGGCTCACCGTGGAAGGTGAGGAACACCATCCGGAAGGTGTAGAAGCCGGTGAAGAAGACGGCGAGCAGGCCCATCGCGTAGGCGGCCAGCAGAATCGGACTGCCGCCGAGCCCGTGGATGAGCGTCTCGTACAGCACCTCGTCCTTCGACCAGAAGCCGGCGAACGGGACGATACCCGCGAGCGCGAGCGACCCGGCGAGGAACGTGTAGTAGGTCACGGGCATCTTCTTCTTCAGACCGCCCATGTCCCACATGTTCTCGTTGTGGTGCATCGCGATGATGACCGACCCTGCGCCAAGGAACAGGAGCGCCTTGAAGAAGGCGTGGGTCATGAGGTGGAACGTCGCGGCGACGTAGCCACCGGCACCGAGGCCGAGCATCATGTAGCCGTACTGGCTGATGGTCGAGTACGCGAGCACCTGCTTGATTTCTTTCTTGACGACACCCATCGTCGCCGCGAAGAGGGCGGTGAAGCCCCCGATGAGGGCGATGATGGCGAGCGTCGTCGGGGTCAGCGCGTAGAACCCGTACATCCGGGCGACGAGGTAGACACCGGCCGCAACCATCGTCGCTGCGTGGATGAGTGCGGAGACCGGGGTCGGACCTTCCATCGCGTCCGGAAGCCACGTGTGCAGGGGGAACTGCGCGGACTTGCCGACGACGCCTCCGAGAACGAGGAGGCCGACGACGGTGAACCACGCCTGTTCGCCCATGCCGAGGAACGTGTTGACCGAGTGTTCGCCAGCGAGCGCTTCCTCGGCGAGTACCGGGAACGCTTCGGGGCCGGCGAAGGCCGCAGAGCCGAACGTCGCGAAGACCGCGACGACACCGATGAGGAAGAAGTAGTCACCAAAGCGGGTGACGAGGAACGCCTTCTTCGCTGCACTCGGTGGGCCGTCCTGGCGGAACCAGAAGCCGATGAGCAGGTAGGAACACAGTCCCACGAGCTCGAAGAACATGAACGCCATGAGCAGGTTGTCTGCGACGACGAACCCGAGCATGGAGGCGGTGAACAGGCCGAGACCGGCGTAGTAGCGCGGGAGGCCCGTCTCGCCTTCGTCGTTCATGTAGCCGAGACTGAAGACGTGGACGAGGAACGCGATGAGCGTCACGATGACCAGCATCATCGACGACAGCGGGTCGATGAGGAGGCCGAACGTGAGGTTGACCGCGTCTAACCCCTCGGCCCACGTGTAGATTGTCTGATTGTACGTCTGTCCTCCACTGACGGCGAAGAACGTCGCGACTGCGAGCAGGAACGACCCTGCCGTCGCGCCGATACCCGCCAGTGCGCCTCCCTTCGGCATGTACCGCCCCGCTCCGAGTGCGATCAGGAACGAGAGGAACGGGAGGAGGACGATGGCCGGAGCGAATTCGAGTATGCCTGCCATAGATTTACCACCTCATCGTCGTTGCTTCGGTGACGTCGACGCCGTCGAAGTTGCGGTACAGCACGAGGATGATGCCGATACCGACTGCGACTTCAGCGGCGGCGAGCGCCATCGTGAAGAGGCCGAACGTCTGGCCCGTCACGTTGCCCCAGTAGTAGGAGAACGCGACGAGGTTGATGTTGGCTGCGTTCAGCATCAGTTCGACCGACATCAGGAACAACAGCGCGTTGCGCCGGGTGAGCAGGCCGAAGAGGCCGATGCAGAACACCGCGGCCGACAGAACGAGGTAGTACTGTCCGGGTACCATTACTGGTCACCCTCCTCGTCGTTGTCGAACAGCGTGCACTTCAGTTCTTGACCACCGTCGGCCAGAATCGTCCGCATCTCGCCGCTCTCTCCCTCGCGACGTGCGAGGAGGACAGCGCCAACGAGTGCGGCGACGAGCACGAGGTCGATAATCTCGAACGCGACGAGCATGCTCTCGCCCTCGACGCTGCCGAAGCCGAGGTTGAACATCGTGTAGCCGATGCTCGCGGTCAGATTAGCGCCCTCTGCGAATCCCTGTGGGTTCGGGAACGACGCACCGAGGAACACGACTGCCATCACGACGAACAGTGCGACGGCAGCGAGTCCAGGTACGAGGTGCGAACCGAGCTTCAACTGCGGTTTCGTGGTCATGTGCGACTCACCTCCGGATTGATACGCGTCAGCATCACGGCGAACGTGATGAGAATCAGCACCCCGCCGACGTAGACGAGGATCTGCATGGCGGCGAGGAACTCCGCCTGCAGCATCACGTAATGCACCGCGACGCTCAAGAGCGCGCCCCCGAGCAGGAGTGCGGAATGCCAGATGTCCCGCACGAGGACGACGCCCAGGCTGCAGCCCACGGTGATGAGGGCGAACAGCGCGAACGCGATGGTTTCATAAACCATTGTGTGTGTCTCCTTGAGATATCCCTTTGAACATTTCGAGAACGTCCTCAGCGCCCCGTAGCGGACGCAGGCTGACGGTACTCGAACGATTCTCTCGCGGTCATGTTACTGATAGTCGACCTCTCCTTCGCCCTCGCCAATCCACGCGTTGCGGTCGGGGTTGCGAGAGTTGAGCGGGTCGATATCCTTGTACCACGGGACGTTCTTGAGCTGTTCTTTGTTGTAGACGAAGTCGTTCTTCGTGTCTGCAGTGAACTCGAAGTTCTGCGTGAGCAGAATCGCGTCGACGGGGCAGACCTCCTCACACAGTCGGCAGTAGATACACTGGCCGATGTGCAGGTTGTACTGCTCGCCGTTGCGCTTGTCGTCCTGAACGATCTGAATCGTGTCGTTCGGACAGACGTTCTCACACTGACGACACCAGATACAGCGCTCTTGGCTGAACTTGTGGACACCGCGGAAGCGCGGACTGACTTCGGGCGCTTCTTCGGGGTACTCGACCGTGAACGTCTGGCCGTCGAGTGCGTGCTTCAGCGTCACTGCCATGCCCTTCAGAATTCCAATCATGCAATCACCCCCACGATAATGGCCGTGAGAACCAGGTTGGCGAAGGACAGGACGAGCATGCCTTTCCAACCAATTTCGAGGAACTGGTCGACGCGGAGACGCGGCACTGCGGAGCGCGCCCACTGGGTGAACAGGAAGAACGCCCAGATTTTGATGGTGAACCAGATGAACCCGGGCAGGACCGGACCTGCTGGGCCACCGAGGAACAACGTTGCCGCGATAGCGCCACCGAGGAAGATGTGGATGAACTCACCGAGGTAGATGAGGACGAAGTAGATAGAGGAGTACTCCGTCTGGTACCCGGCGACAATCTCGGTCGGCGCTTCGGGGATGTCGAACGGGTTGCGGCCAATCTCCGCGAGGTTCGCGATGATGAACAGCGCGAACGCGAACGGGTTGACGAACGCGAACCACGTCGGAATCGACACACCGGCGACGGTGAGCAGTGGTTCTGCCTGCACGGCGACGATTTCGCTCATGCGGAGCGACCCGGCGAAGATGACGACCGAGGCCGCGGTGATGACGAGCGGAATCTCGTACGCGATGTTCGCCGCGACGGCGCGAAGTGCGCCGATGAGCGAGAACTTGTTGTTCGACGCGTAGCCAGACATGACGAGACCGAGCGAGGCAATCGACGCCGCCGCGAAGGCGAACGCGAGGCCAGTCTCGGGGTCTGCGAGCTGGATACCGCTACCCATCGGGATGACGGCGAACCCAAGCAGCGCAGAAAACGGAATGATCATCGGTGCGAGGTCCCACGCGGGACGGTCGACACCTTCGGGAACGATGAGTTCCTTAGACATCAGACGGACAGCGTCCGGGATGATGACGAGCAACCCGAACGGCCCGATACGGTTGACCGCGATGCGGTCACCGAACGCGGCCGTAATCTTCCGTTTTGCCCATGGGCCGGCGATTGCCGTCGTGATGAGCATGATGTTGGCGATGATGAACGCGCCGATGAGTCCACCGACGACGTCACCGAGGACGCCTTCGAGGCCGAGAAGGCCACTGATGGTGTCCGGAAGGGTCGTTGCTTGCAGCGTTGTCGTCATTACCGGTCCACCTCACCGAGAACGATGTCGAGGCTACCGAGCGATGCGATCATGTCCGGGATGTACTCGCCTTCAGACATCTCGGGGAGCGTCTGGAGGTTCGAGAAACACGGACTGCGAATCTTGAAGCGTGCCGGTTTGTCGGTGCCGTCGGCGCGGATGTAGATACCGAGTTCGCCTTTCGCACCTTCGACAGCGCGGTAGATTTCCGTGTCTTCGTCCGGTTTGAGGGTGCGCGGAACGTTCGCCTGGATGTTCCGCTCGTCTTCTGGCCAGTCTTCCAGCAGGTCGACACACTGCTGGATAATCTTGGCCGACTCCTCCACTTCGCGCATGCGCACGAGCAGGCGCGAGAAGTTGTCGCACCCGTCTTCGACGACGACGTCCCAGTCGAGTTTGTCGTAGTAGCCGTAGGGGTCGTCGCGGCGGAGGTCGTAGTCGATGCCAGAGCCACGGGCGACCGGTCCGGTCGCACCGTAGGACTTGGCGACTTCCGGCGGCAGGACGCCAGTTCCGACCGTACGCGCCTGGAGAATCTCGTTCGAGGTGATCATGTCGTGGTACTCCTCGAGCGCCTCCGGCAGGTCGTCGATGAAGTCACGAATCTTCTCGAAGAACTCCTCGCGTGGTTCGGGGAGGTCCCAGACGACGCCACCGAGACGGAAGTAGTTGAACATCATCCGCTGCCCGGTGAGGTCTTCGAGGATGTTCTGGACGATTTCACGGTCCCGCATGGCGTACATGAAGATCGCCGTGAAGTCGCCGTAGACGTCGAGCGCGAACGTGCCGAGCGCAATCATGTGCGACGCGATGCGGCACAGTTCGGCACCCATCGTCCGGATAATCTGTGCGTACTCCGGCACCTCGATGTCCGCGAGGTCCTCCGCGGTGCGGGCGTAAGCCCACTCGTTCAGGAGGCCCGCCGAGATGTAGTCCCAGCGGTCGGGGTACGGCATAATCTGGTGACGGTAGGTCCCCTGCTGACAGATCTGCTCTTCGCAGCGGTGCAGGTAGCCGATGTCGGGTTCGAGGTCGACGACCTGCTCACCGTCGACGACCGTCTCGACGTGAAGCACGCCGT
Source organism: Haloferax marinisediminis (assembly GCF_009674585.1). Taxonomy (NCBI): domain Archaea; kingdom Methanobacteriati; phylum Methanobacteriota; class Halobacteria; order Halobacteriales; family Haloferacaceae; genus Haloferax; species Haloferax marinisediminis. The sequence goes on from NZ_WKJP01000001.1 coordinate 2,562,440, forward strand.
GGGTCGCCGGGTGGTGCGGTCCGATGTTGATGTACATCGTGTTGCCCTCGTCGCCGCGACTGTCCTGTTCGAGCGGGTTCGCGTGCTCGGTGAGGGTCGCAATCTGTGGGCGGTCCTGGTCGTAGTCGAGGCCCAGCGGGTGTCCCTGCCACGTCTCGGGGAGGAGGATGCGGCGGAGGTCCGGGTGGTCTTCGTACTGGATACCGACGAGGTCGTACGCCTCACGCTCGTGCCAGTCGGCCGTGCGGAACACGGGTTCTGCGGACTGGCTGACCGGGTTGTCTTTCGACGTCGGAACGACGATGCTCACTTCGTCAGTGCGCTCGTCGTACTTCGTCAGGTGGTAGATGGACTCGTAGCGGTCCTCGTACTCCTGTGCGGTCACACACGAGAGGTGATCGAATCCAGCCTCGTCGCGGAGTTTGAACAGGGTCTCTTGGACCTGGTCGGGGCGGATGACGAAGCCCGGTGCGTTGAGGTGCTCTTCGCGGCTCAAGACGAGGTCGCCGAGCAGGTCGGCGAGTTCGTCACCGCGGGAGCGCTCCTGAATGGCGTCTTCCGAGGGTTCCTGTTCTTCCAAGCTCATGGTGAATCAGCCCAGTTATACCGCATGACGAGGTCGTCCTCGTCGATCTGTTCGGCGAGTTTGTCGACGATTTCGTCGCGCGGAAGGTCACCGAACTGCTCCAGCTCGTACGGCTTGACCGTGACGGGGCTCGACTCACCGTTCGCGATGCGCTCTTGGAGCTTCGCGATACCGTAGATGAGCGCCTCCGGGCGCGGCGGGCAACCGGGGATGTGGATGTCCACCGGGATGACCTCTTCTGCGCCCTTGATGACGTTGTAGCCCTCGTGGAACGGGCCGCCCGAGATGGTACACGACCCCATGCCGACGACGAACTTCGGTTCGGGCATCTGGTCGTACACACGCTTCATACGCGGGGCGAACTTCGAGACGATCGTCCCGGGCACGATAATGACGTCCGCTTGTCGCGGGGACGCACGCGGCACACCGGCCGCGAAGCGGTCCAGGTCGTGCTTGATGGCGTACGTGTGCATCATCTCGATACTGCAGCATGCGATACCGAACTGCAGCATGAACATCGAGGACCCACGGACCCAGTTCATGAACTTGTCGAACTTCGTGAGGATGAACGGCGACGAGCCGAACGCCTCCCGAAGCTTCGAGTTGAACCGGTCGTCCGCACCCGACATGCGGGCGTCGCGGGTCTCGGTCTGTACCTGTGTATCGTCCGTGACGAATGGTTTTTGTTCGCTACTCATGCGTCTTGTCTCTCTGTCTTACGACGGTTCGCCTGCGGGCTTTTGACCCACTTGACGGCGCCGTTGCGCCACGCCCAGACGAGTCCGACGACGAGCACACCGATGAAAACGAGCATCGGCGTCAGAATCGTCCCCAGAGACGCGCCCTGTTCGAGAGCGGAGCGGTAGATGACTGTCCACGGGAAAATCAGGACAGTCTCGATGTCGAACACGACGAACAGCAACGCGACCATGTAGTACTGTATGTTAAACTGGACGCGTGCCGTGCCGGTCGGCACCTCACCACTCTCGTACGTGGCACTCTTTCCTTGTTCCGGTACGCTTGGGCGCAGCATCGCCGACATTGCCATCATGACTAATGGTAAGCCGACAGCGACGACACCCATCGCACCGATTGCAATCCAATCACTCATGCGGTGTCTCCCTGACGTGCGGCGGTTAGAAGCGCTCCCCTATAAACATTGATTTGTGTGTTTCGGGCGCGAGAGCGCTTCTATTCGTAAAATACGCGAGAGACGCCCGGAACCGCGCTCCGGGGGCGTTTTGGCCGAGTCAGCGGTCCGAGACCACGGAAAAAAACCCCTACGAATCGAGGAGGGTCAGATTACTGTGACGATTCGCGGAACCCGGCGACACCGAGGTCGTGGAGCGCGGCCGACGTTTCGGCCACGTCGGCGACGAGGTCCTCGTGGTAGTCGACGAGTCGGTCTTCGAGTTCGGGGGAGCCACGCGCGAGCATCTGGACGGCCGACAGCGCCGCGTTGAACGACTTTCCAGCGTCGACGGCGACGATGGGCGCACCCGTGGGCATGCCGATGACGGAGTCGACGGACTTCTCTTGGACGGGGACGCCGACGACGGGGAGTGGATACGCGATGGACGCGGTCATGTTCGGAAGGTCCGCGGACTTGCCGCCCGCGCCCGCGATGATAACTTCGATGCCGCGCGCTTTGGCCGTCTCACCGTAGGCGTACATCAGGTCCGGCGTCCGGTGCGCGGAGACGACGTACGTCTCGTAGGTGAAGCGCTCGTCGGGCGCGTCGTGGAAGTCGGTCTGTTCGCCGAACCCGAGCGTGTCCAGCGCCTCGTGCGCGCCGGACATCACGTCGAGGTCAGAGTCCGACCCCATGATGATGCCAACGTCGGGCGTCGTCTCGGGGTCGATGTCTGCGTCGGCCTGTGCGTGGAGTTCGTCGATGAGGTCCTGTTCGGTCGTCATAGTCTGTGAAGTCGTGTGTGGAAGGGGTGGTTCAGTTCGGTTCTGTGGTGCCTGAAGGATGGTTAGTCCGGGGACCGTTCGTCCGAGTGGTCAGTCGAAGGAGAGACCGTCTCGAAGGGCTCGCGCGCGTTCGAGAAGCTCTTCGACGGTCGCACCGTCGTCACCAGAACGTTCTGCGTTCTGGTTAGCTGCCGGACTGTGTCCGGCAACCTCGCCGACGGCCGTGAGATGTCCCATCTTGCGGAGTGGGCGCACCTCGTCTTTGCCGTACCAGTGGAGCGAGACGCCCGGCTCGGACAGTGGTGCTTCGACGCCCGACAGTCGAGCAGGTTGCGACTCCTCGACGGTTCCGAGGATGTTCGCGCTCACCGTCGGAGCGCGCCGAGTGGTCGCACCGAGTGGCCATCCGAGGACAGCGCGGACGTGCTGTTCGAACTGCGAACAGAGCGCCCCTTCGATGGTCCAGTGGCCCGAGTTGTGTGGGCGTGGTGCGACTTCGTTCACGAGCACCTCGCCGTCGCTCGTCTCGAAGAGTTCGATGCCGAAGACGCCGCGACCGGGCAGGTGCGAGAGAACCTCGCGGGCCACGCGGTTAGCCTCCTCGCGGACCTCGTCTGTCGTCCGGGCCGGGACGATGGTCTCGCGTAGAATCTCGTCCTCGTGGACGTTCTCGCCGACGGGGAAGGTACGAATCTCACCCTCGCCGCGGACGCCGATGACGGAGAGTTCGCGTTCGAAGTCGACGAACGCTTCGGCCATCGCCGGGCCGCCGACCGCTTCGATTGCCGCTTCGGCCTCGGCGGGGTCGGTCACGGGGACGTTCCCGCGGCCGTCGTAGCCACCGGTTCGGGCCTTGAGCATGACTGAACCGAACTCGTCGAGGGCGGCACGCAGGTCGTCTGCGTCGTCCACGCGGTGGAACGGTGGAATCGGGATGTCCGCGTCACCGAAGGTCCGCTTCTGGACGAGTTTATCTTCGATGGTGCGGAGCGCGTCGGGCGACGGGTGGACCGCGATTCCCTCCTTGTCGGCGAGTTCGTCGAGGAGGTCCGGGTCTGCGAGTTCGATTTCGAACGTCAGCGCGTCGGCCCGAGCGGCGAGTTCCGCCATCGCGTCGGGGTCGTCGAAGTCCCCGACTATCTGGTCGGCAACCGCTGCAGCGGGACAGTCGGGAGTCGGGTCGAGAACGACGATGTCGACGCCGAGCGGCGAGGCGGCCTCGGCGAGCATACGCCCGAGTTGGCCCCCGCCGACGACGCCGAGCGTGGGTCCGGGTACGGTGACGGTCACAGTCGCCGGTTCAGTATGTCGGTGCATAAATGTTGCCACCTCGGGCGGTGAAATATGCACATCCGTGAGTAAAACAGTGGTCGTCCGCGTGCCCTCTCCTGCAACCGAACTGACCGCTTCGGCGACGGAGTTCCGCGTTCAGACAGCCGTCTGGTTCGCTCTGTCGAGCGCGTCTTCGTCGATGAAGACGACGATGTCCTCGTTCCAGAGTTTGAACGCGTGCTGTCGGACGACGTAGCCGTCGAGTTCAGACTCGAGTTCGTCACGGTCCCACTCGTAGGCGACGACGACCGGCGGGGCGTCCGCCGTCACGTTTTCGACGCCGGCGTTGGGTGGGCTACTCGTTCGGACCACGTCTGCGCCTTCGAAGTACCACGGGAGCGGGAGGCGACTGTGCCACGACGGCCCGCCGAGCGGATTCGACTCGTTTGTCACGTAGAAGTGCGTCTCGTCGCTGTTCGGTGGGTGGGTCCCGTAGAGCAGCACGTCGGTGCCGTCGTTGGTCGCGGCGACTCGCTCGACGTCGCCGAGCGTGCCTTTGAGGTCGTTTTCGGGTTGTGCCCACTGGAGGACGACTTTATCTTCGTCGGTCGATGCGTTCCAGTAGTCGACGTTGGCGGCGACGACGCCGCCGACAGACGCGAAGAGGATGAGTGCAGCGAGGCCGACCCCGACCGTATCACGGGTTTCGAACGCCTGATACCCGGCGCGGAAGACGAACGCAGCACCGACTGCGGCGGGAATCGCAAGCGGGACGACTGCGTGGACGACGACCCACGGCGCTTGGATGTCCGTCGCCAGCGGGTAGCCGAAGATGCTCACCACGCCCCAGTACGTCGCGAAGGCGACGAGCCATCGCATTCGCCCAGCGACGACCCCGTAGCGGTCGACGACGATGCCGACGAGTGCGAAGACGATGAGCACCGGCGCGCCGTAGACGAAGGTTTCGAGGAAGTCCTTGAGATAAGGCAGATACTCGTGTGATTGGTGGCCCCCGCCAATCCAACTGTCCACCATCTCGGTGACAGCGCCAACCGTGCCGGCTTGGACGACACCGGGGAACGCCGACGGGTTCCCAAAGGCGTTCCAGAGGTCTGGACGTGGCGCGTAGAAGAACAGGAAAACGGCGAGGAACGCGACGAGTCCGGCGAGGACGCCGACGCCGTAGCGGACTGCACCAGAACCGAGGCTTCCGGCACCGCGCGTGCGGAGTCGGTCGGCGATGCTCTCGGGTACCTCCGCGAAGAGAATCGCACGCGACGAGTCTCCAGTCGACGTGCGCGCGAGGAGTCGGTGGTCGAAGACGAGGAACGCAGCGCCGAGGAAACAGAGCAGGTAGACGACGTAGTTCTCCTTCGCGGCCGCACCGGTTGCGAACGACGCACCGGCGGGAATCAGGTACGCGAGCCGGCCAGTGTCGTACGCGCGGACCACGAATCCGAGCGCGATGAACGAGAACGCCGCGACGAGCACGTCGTTGCGCATGAACCGCGAGTAGTAGACGAGAAGCGGGTTCACTGCGAGGAAGAGGGCGAGTGCTACCGTCTCGTCGCGCCGGAGGTGTTCGCGGAAGAGCCACGCCGAAAGCGGGAGGAGTGCGCCGACGACGGCGACGGGGAGGCGAGCGGTGAAGTCCGACGCGGGGAGAATCGCGAAGAGGTAGTCGTTGACGATTGGTAAGAACGGTCCGTGGATGATGGGCCGATAGCTGAACTCGCCCGTCTCGTGGTAGCGAAGAATCCAGTACCCGACGCGGCCTTCGTCCCAGTGGAAGATGCGTCCACCGAGGTCCACGAGGCGGACGACGAGGGCGACGACGGCGACGCCGATAATCGCGAGGAGGGCACGAGACCGAGAGAGTAGTTCGGTCTCACTGTCTGCGCTCATACGAACTCATCCTTACGCCGACAATACAACTGTTATGTTTACGAGTCGCGCGCACGGCCAAATTCGGTGGGTGTCGGTAGTTCTTTTATCTGCCACGGGAAGGGTCGGCTATGGTCTCTCTCGGACTCGTAGTGGCCCGATTCAACTCGTCGGTCACCGAACAGATGGAGGATGCGGCACACGACGCCGCCGCCGAGCGCGACGCGGAGATCGCCGAGACGATTCAGGTCCCCGGCGCGTACGACTCGCCCCTCGCGGCCGACCGCCTCGCCCGCCGCGACGACATCGACGCCGTCGCCGTCATCGGTGCAATCGTCACCGGCGACACCGACCACGACCGAGTCATCGCCGACGCGACGGCACAGTCGCTGACCGACGTGTCGCTCGACCGTGACAAACCCGTCACGTTCGGCGTCTCCGGTCCCGGAATGAGCGGTGCCGAAGCGCGAGAGCGTATCAGCAAAGGTGCGGAAGCGGTTTACGCTGCGACCGATATGGTGGAGGCGTTGGCATGAACTTCGACTTCAGCGAGCGCGTGGGACGCGTGGAACCGAGCGCCACCCTCGCCATCTCGAACCTCGCGAGCGAACTGGAAGCACAGGGCGAAGACGTGGTCGACCTCTCGGTCGGCGCACCGGACTTCCCCACGCCGGAAAACATCGTCCAGGCTGCCAAGGACGCGATGGACGCCGGTCACACCGGCTACACCTCGTCGAACGGCATCCCGGAACTCAAGGAAGCCATCGCGGCGAAACTCCGCGGCAACGGCGTCGACGCCGAGGCCGACGAAATCATCGTCACGCCCGGCGGCAAGCAGGCGCTCTACGAGACGTTCCAGACGCTCATCGACGACGGCGACGAAGTCGTCTTGCTCGACCCCGCGTGGGTGTCCTACGAAGCGATGGTCAAACTCGCAAACGGGTCGCTGAAGCGCGTCGACCTCGCACAGCACGACTTCCGTCTCGAACCCGCCCTCGACGAACTCGCAGCCACCGTCTCCGACGACACCGAACTCCTCGTCGTCAACACGCCGTCGAACCCGACGGGTGGCGTCTTCTCCGACGCGGCACTCGAAGGCGTCCGTGACCTCGCCGTCGAACACGACTTCGCGGTCATCTCCGACGAAATCTACGAGCGCATCACGTACGACGGCTTCGAGCACACCTCGCTCGGCTCGCTCGACGGCATGGAAGACCGTACCATCACCATCAACGGCTTCTCGAAGGCATTCTCGATGACCGGCTGGCGGCTTGGCTACCTCCACGCCCCCTCGGACTTCATCGGACAGGCTGGCAAGCTTCACTCGCACTCAGTCTCGTGTGCCGTCAACTTCGTCCAGCACGCCGGCGTCGAGGCGCTCTCTGAGCGCACCGACGACACCGTCGAAGAGATGCGCGAAGCGTTCGAAGGTCGCCGCGACATGCTCGTCGACCTCCTCGCCGAACACGACGTGGACGTCGCCGTCCCGAAGGGTGCGTTCTACATGATGCTCCCCGTCGACGACGACGACCAGGCGTGGTGTGAAGGTGCAATTCAGGACGCGAAGGTCGCAACCGTCCCCGGAAGCGCCTTCAACGCGCCGGGCTACGCCCGCATCTCCTACGCTGCAAGTGAAGAGCGACTCCGCGAGGCCGTCGAGCGTCTCGCCGAACACGACTACATCTAAGCCTTCGACTCTCGTTTTCTTTCAGCGACCCGCGAGCCAAAAGCGGACGCGCCGGATTCGTTCTTATTTTCGTAACGCCTCGACCGGACGCTCGTTTGCTGCTTTCCACGCCGGGTAGAGCCCCGAGAGGATGCTCGTTCCGATACCGAATCCGACGGCGAGCGCGATGTAGAGGAAGTTTATCAGTTGGAACGTCGCCAGCGGGTCGTTCAGGACGAACGAGTTGAGCGCGATGCCGGCGACGACTGCGAGGACCGCGCCGATAAGCCCACCCGTGACACCGAGCAATCCTGCCTCGGCGAGAATCATCCTGACGACGTCACCACGCTGGACGCCGACAGCACGAAGCACGCCAATCTCCTGCCGCCGTTCGATGGTGCTCATGAGCATGACGTTCAGAATGCTCACGCCGGCGACGACGAGCGAGATGGAGCCAATGCCGATGAGAAACGCGTTGAGGATGCCGAAGAACTGGTTGATTCCTTCGGTGATGGCCTGCAGTTCGAACACGTTCACTCGCTCTTCTCGTTCGTTCAGTGACTCGCGAATTGCGACGGCCGACTCGTTCGCCGCCTGCCCGGACTCCGAACTCACGATGACCTGCGAGTAGCCAGTTCCGTTGACGTCTTCGACTGGGACGATGACCGCACTGTTCGGGTTGACGAGCGAGATACCCTGTTCTTCGGCGAGGACTGCAGAGACGCGGTAGGTCTGTCCTTCGATAGAGATGGTGTTGCCAGGTTCGACTTCGAGAATCTCGGCCGTGCCCGACCCGACGAGCGCACCCTGTCGGAGGCGGTCGGGGATGCGGCCTTCCTCCGCTTCGTACAGCGCAGCGGGATTTTCCATCCCGTATATCGTCACGACTGTCTGTTGTTGCCCCCGAGACACCACCCCCGTCTCAGAGCGAATCGGGACGACGTCACCGTCGCTGACCGCCCGCCGTATCTCGTCGACGTCGCGTTCGCTCAACTCCTCGATGCCCTCCTGAAAGTTCGGTGTGATGGTTATCTCGTTCCCAATCTCGCCGAGTTGCTGACTGGCGCCGGTGCGAAGCGTCGTCCCGAACATCCCGAGCGACGCGATTGCGAGGACTCCGATGATGATGCCGAGGACGGCGAGCCCCGACCGAATTCGGTTTCGTGAGAGGTTTCGACGTGCCATCAACAGCGCGGGGACACGCCGGAAGATGTCGTCGAACATACTCACTGAATCCTCCCGTCGACGAGTTGCACCGTCCGGTCTGCGTACTCACCGAGTTGCGGGTCGTGGGTGACTGCGATGACGGCGACGTCGTCTTCGCGACGAATCTCGTCGAAGAGGTCGAGGACGCTCCGCCCGGTCTTTCGGTCGAGGTTCCCCGTCGGTTCGTCGGCGAGGAGGATTCGCGGTTCGTTGACGAGTGCGCGGGCTACGGCGACACGCTGTTTCTGCCCGCCGGACAGTTGGTCAGGCCGGTAGTGGAGACGGTCTCCGAGTCCCACGCGTTCGAGAAGGTCGGTTGCTCGCTCCCGCGCCGTCGGGTCCTCGCCGAAGAGGGTCGGCACTTCGACGTTCTCCAGCGCCGAGAGGGTCGGAATCAGGTGGAAGCTCTGGAAGATGAACCCGATGAACTGCTTGCGCTGGGTGGTCATCTCCTGGTCCGTGAGGTCGGTCACGTCCTTTCCATCGAGGAGGACGGTCCCCTCAGTGGGCGTGTCCAGTAACCCGAGGACGTTGAGCATCGTGGACTTCCCACTCCCAGACGGCCCCATGACGGAGACGAACTCGCCGGGGTCTGCGTAGAAGTCGACGTCTTTCAACGCCTCGACGACCTCGCCACCCGTGTCGTATCGTTTCCAGACGTGTTGGAGTTCGATGATGTGTGTCATCTCGAATCAGCGCCGCCGATACGCGTAGATGCCGACGCCGACCACGACGAGGAGTGCGACGACTCCACCGGCGATGAGCAGCGTGGAGTCGAGACCGAACCCGCCGTTCTGTTCAGTCGGGTCCGAGACGCCGGTGACGTCGACCTCGGTCTGGACCGTTTGCTCGCGGCCGTCAGCGAGGTACGAGACTTCTACGGGGACGGTGGTCACCCCCTCGTCGACAGTGGCGTAGAGGTCGAACGACGCGAAGTCGCTCGCGGGGACGCTCCCGACGAAGTACTCCTTGTACGGTCGCGCTGGAACCACGCCATCGCTCGGGACGACACGGACGACGACGCTCTGTGCGTCGCTGAGGCCGACGTTGCTCGCACTCCCCGAGATGTGGACGTTTCCGTCTTCGAGTTCGACGTCGATGCCGGTGAGTTCTATCTCGCCGGGGGACGCGACGTAGTCGATAGTGGTCGAAACGGTTCCGTCCCGTCCGCCAGTCTCGTACGCGGCGACGACGTCGAGGGTCGCACGGTCGACCGACGTGAGGTTCAGTTGAATCGTCTGTTCGGACTCTGCAGCGACCGAGTCGACCGGTTTTCTGAGGACGACGGAGTCACCGTCACGAACCGTGAGAACGAGGTCTTCGAGTGGTGCGTTTCCGAGGTTCGTCACGTCGACTACGATTGGTGGACGGGCACCATCGCCGAGTGAGGCGTCGAGACGAACCTCTTCACGGAGTTCGTCTGCGGCGAGTAGTGCGGATGCCGTCGTCGTCCTCGCGTTCCCGTCGCTCGTCGTATACTGCACACTCGCGACCAGTTCGGACGTCTCTGTCGACGGGGTCACGCTGAACTGGAATGTTCTGGTTTCGCCCGACTCCAGTCTCGGAACGACACGCGTGTCGTTGGTAATCGTCGCGCTGTCTGCCGAGAGCGAGAGTTTGACGTTTCGAGCGACGTCGTCTTCACCGTTCGAGACGGTCACGTTGACCGGTGTCTCGGTGCCGATGACGGCGTCACCGACTTCGACGGAGACCTGCGGGCCGCCCTCGCGGACGCGAACGACGACAGGGTACTGAAGTCGCTGGGTCTGGCCGTCACTTCGACCGACGACGTTCACGCGGAGGTCGTAGGTTCCTTCGTCTCGGAGGCGGACGGAAAGTGGGATACGGAGGTCACTTCCGGGGGGGATGGTCCCGAGCTCTTCGACGCGGGCGAGGTCGGTCGTTCCGCCGGCAGTCCGGACGTACACGTCGGTTATCTCGAGATTCGTGGGGCTGTTCTGTGCGTTCTGAACGACGGTCGTCATCGTGAATCGCTCACCGGGTGTCGGCTGGGCGGGGGAGACGACGACGTCGTCGATGTAGGCGGTCGCCTCTTGGCCGAGTGCCGGAGATGGGAGTCCGGCCAACACGACGATGAGGAGGAGTGCGACCGGGAGGGCGCGTCGGCTCATGTTACTCAACTCACCTATCGCACAGGCGACGGAAATATCTGCCGAGCAATACAGTCACACGAGAGCGACTTCACTGGTTTAAGACTCGAACTACCACCGAACAGATGTGTTCTCGTTCGGCGAAGATATTTAAGTGAGTCCGGGACCAGTGTGTGACAGATGCGCGTGCGTGACCTCCCGCTGTCGGCGACCCTGGTCTCCCACTACGAGTCGAACGGTATCGAGGAGTTGTATCCGCCGCAGGTCGCCGCGGTGGAGGCCGGCATCGCCGACGGTGGACGCGTCGTCGCCGCGATTCCGACTGCCAGTGGCAAGACGTTCATCGCCGAGTTGGCGATGCTCACTGCCGACGGACCGGGACTCTACATCGTCCCGCTTCGCGCGCTCGCCCGCGAGAAGTACGAGACGTTTTCGCAACTTCCCGGCGTCAGCGTCGGTATCTCGACCGGCGACTTCGACGCCGCCGAAGAGGACCTCGGCGACTACGACATCGTCGTCGCGACCAGCGAGAAGGTCGACTCCGCGATACGAAACGGGGCGTCGTGGGTCGAACAACTCGCGTGTGTCGTCGTCGACGAGGTCCACCTGCTGGGCGCACCGGGTCGGGGGCCGACGCTCGAAATTACATTGGCGACGCTCCAGCGACGCGTTCCGGACCTGCAGCTCGTCGCGCTCTCGGCGACAGTCGACAACCCGGAGACCATCGCCCACTGGTTGAACGCCGAACTGGTCGAGAGCACGTGGCGACCTGTCTCGCTTCGAACCGGCGTGTACGCCGACGGCACTGTCGAGTTCGACGACGAGTCGACACTCACGGTCGACGTGCCACCGATTGGGCCGAACGAAGACGGCGCGACTGAAGCGACCGTCTCACTCGTCGCCGACGCCATCGAGAACGGTGGACAGTGCCTCGCATTCGTCCGTTCTCGCCGCGAAGCCGAGTCACTCGCCGACCGACTGGCCGACGAAGACCTCTCTCCCGCCCCTGACCTCGGTGACGAACTCGCCGAACTGGGTGGAACGACGACAGGGCAGCGACTGGCCGAGTGCGCACGAACTGGCGTCGGATTCCACCACGCAGGGTTACGAAGCACACATCGGGTGGCCGTCGAGAACGCGTTCCGCGACCGACGACTCGCCGTCATCTGCGCGACGCCAACGCTCGCGGCAGGGGTGAACGTCCCGGCGCGACGAGTCGTCATCCGTGACCAGAAACGCTACACTGGCGACTCGATGGCGTGGATTCCCGTCCTCGACGTTCACCAGATGTGTGGGAGAGCGGGCCGCCCACATCTCGACCCCTACGGCGAGGCAGTGCTCGTCGGTGACGAGTCGGTCACAGACGAACTCGTCGAGCGATACGTGACGGCAGACGCCGAAGCAGTCGACTCACAGTTCGCCGACAAAGAAGCGCTTCGAACGCACGTCCTCTCGGTCGTCGCGTCTGGCTTCGCCAACTCACTCGATGGCATCGCCGACGTGTTCTCCGCGACGTACTACGCACACCAGCATCCGAACGTCGACCTCACAGAACTCGTCAGCGACGTGGTCTCCGACCTCGAAGCGATGGAGATGCTCACCGTCGATGGCGAGTCGCTGTCGGCGACGACACTCGGCGCACAGACCTCCAGACAGTACGTCTCGCCGGCCACCGGAGCGCGAATCGTCTCGGGCGTCCGAACCATCTCCACGATGGCCGACGAGAACGTGACCGCACGGACCGCCCTCGAAGTCGTCTGCGATACGCCAGACATGCTCGACACGTACCTCGGAAACCGTGAGCGGGCCATGATATACCAGTACGCCCGGACGCACGCCGCCGAGTTCACCACCGCGATGCACGACGCAGACCCCTTCGAAGACTGGTTGACCGCGGTCAAGACCGCCCGAATCCTCCACGAATGGTCCGAGGGAGCGGACATCGAGGACCTCGTCGACCGCTACCGAATCGGACCGGGTGACCTCGAATCGCGCGTCGAACGCGCCGAGTGGCTCTTGGGGGCCGCGGACGCCCTCTGTGCCGCCCTCGACACCGACGTTCCAGAGTTCCGTGAGGTTCGGGCACTGCTGACTCCCTGAACGGTCGGCCCAACTCCCACCCGGTTCGACCCGACAGTTTACGTCGTCTCACTGAGACGTTCGTGCAACGAGATGATAGTCGAGGCCACACTGTTCATCACTGGTCTCGCCGCTCTCGTCTTCGGAGCCAACCGAGCAGTGACCGCCGCGGCCGAAGTCGCACGGTTCTACGGCGTCTCGCAGTTCTTCATCGGCGTGACGCTCATCTCCATCGGCACGTCGATTCCGGAGATGACGACTTCCATCTACGCGGCGTACTACGGCGCTGGTGACATCGTCGTCGGGAACATCGTCGGGTCCGAAACCTCACAGATTACCCTCGCAATCGGCATCGTCGCACTCATCGCCCCTATCGTGGCGAAGCGACGCGAGGTGATGGTCTACGGCGGGGCGATGACGCTCGCGATGATTATCATGCTCTTGACGCTCGAAGACGGAATCATACAGCGTTCGGAGGGGTTTCTGATGATGCTCGCGTACGTGAACTTCATCTACATCCTCTACACGAACGAGGGAGGCGCCGAAATCGCCAAAGAGGTCGTCGAAGAACGACCACCAGAGCGAAGCGTCCCACGGGTCGCACTCGGCCTCCTCTTGGTCGTCATCGGTGGACAGGTGATGGTGACGAACGGCATCGCCCTCGCTCGACTGGTCGGCGTCTCCGAGTACGTCGTCGGGTTGTTCACCGGTCTCGGGACGACTGCCCCGGAGATCGTCGTCGCCGGCATCGCCGCCAAGGAGGGTCACGGCGGTATCTCGGTCGGGTCGATTCTCGGCAGTAACATCACCGACCCCGTCTTCTCGCTCGGCATCGGTGCGTTAGTGGCCGACGTCGTCGTCTCCGACCTCGCGTCGGTGACGCTGTCGGGAGTCTACATGCTCGTCGTCTCGTTGCTCGTGTTAGCGCTGCTCTACTGGCGTGAAGGAATCGATCGCCCGTCGGCGCTCGTCTGTATCGGTCTGTACCTCCCGACGTTCGTCGTGCTGTGACGTCGCATCCTGTCACCGAGTCGTAGCCACCTGCAAAGCCATACTGATACGTCCCCGCCCCTGAAAGTCCCATCGGGATGACGTTTTAAGCTTCGCGGGGCCGTAGACGAAGCTATGGGCATCACATACGAGGACTTCCTCGCTCTCGACTACGAACCGTCCGACGAGGAACTCGTCTGCACCTTCCGAATCGACCCCGCGACCGGAATGTCGCCCGAGGCGGCCGCGAGTCGTGTGGCCTCCGAGTCCTCCAACGGAACGTGGGCCGCGCTCCAGACCGGTGAAGACTTCACCGACATGGGCGCGACGGCGTTCTCCATCGACGGCGATATCATTAAAGTCGCGTACCCCGCCGGTCTGTTCGAACCCGGCAACATGCCACAGGTCCTCTCCTGCATCGCCGGCAACATCATGGGGATGAAAGCGGTCGACACGATTCGACTCGTGGACTGCGAGTGGCCCGAGTCCGTCGTCTCGTCGTACCCCGGCCCCCTCTACGGGTCGTCCGTCAGAGAAGAGATATTCGGCGTCAGCGACCGCCCCATCACGGCGACGGTCCCCAAGCCGAAAGTCGGGCTCTCGACGGCGGCCCACGCGCAAGTCGGCTACGACGCGTGGGTCGGCGGCGTCGACCTCCTGAAGGACGACGAGAACCTCACCGACCAGGCGTTCAACCCCTTCTCCGACCGCCTCACCGAGTCGCTGTCGCTCCGTGACGACGCACAGGACGAGACGGGCGAGACGAAGTCGTACCTCATCAACGTGACCGCCGACACCCAGACGATGCTGGACCGTGTGGACGAGGTGGCCGCACAGGGTGGCGAGTACGTCATGGTCGACATCATCACCGCTGGGTGGGCAGGCCTCCAGACCGTCCGTGAGCGGACCGAAAAACACGGTATCGCGATTCACGCCCACCGCGCCATGCACGCCGCATTCGACCGGCTGCCGAGTCACGGTGTCTCCATGCGCGTCCTCGCACAGGTGTCCCGCCTCTGCGGTGTCGACCAGCTCCACACCGGGACTGCAGGTCTCGGTAAACTCGCCAACGAGGACACTGTCGGTATCAACGAGTGGATGCGCAGCGACCTCTACGGGATGAACGACGTGCTTCCGGTCGCATCTGGCGGCCTCCACCCCGGTCTGCTTCCAGACCTCCTCGACGCGACGGGAACGAACGTCTGTGTCCAACTCGGTGGCGGTATCCACGGCCACCCTGACGGCACCCGCGCCGGTGCAGTCGCGCTTCGAGCGGCCATCGACGCCTACGTCGACGGGCGACCGATTTCAGAAGCTGCAGAAGAGACGCCCGAACTCGCCGTCGCCCTCGACAAGTGGGGCACCGAGACGCCGCGATAAGTTAGATAGAATTCAGCTCAGTTCTCAGGGTTCGACCCACGGTTCGGTCGTCCCTTCGCCGAACAGTTCACGCATCAAGATGACGATGCTCTCGGGCGGGAACTGCCCCCGTTCCGTGACGATTGCGTCGACGTAGCGAGGCGGCGTCACGTCGAACGCCGGATTCTTCACCGTCGGATTGCCGAGTTCTGCGAGCGTCTCGTCGTCGATTATCTCCTCAGTGTCGCGCATCTCGATATCGACGGTGTGGCCCGTCATCGTCCCCGGGTGGAGTTTGAGCGTCTGCGCAGCGACCATGATTGGCGTGCCTCTGTCGCGGGCGTTGACCGCGAGACCACTCGTGCCAATCTTGTTGATGACGCTCCCGTCGGCCGCGACGGCGTCCGCACCGACCAACACGTGGTCGACGTCGTTGAGGTACCGTCGGGCCGCCGAATCGACGATGAGCGTGACGGGGACGCCCATCTCGTGAAGTTCTCGCGCAGTGATGTGGCCCTGATTCCGCGGGCGCGTCTCTTTGACGATGGCCTCGATGTGTTTTCCCTGTTCGACCGCCGCTTCGACACACGCGAGCGCGTCCGTCGAGTGGCAGTGTGTCATGATGACGTCGCCGTCGCGGAGGCGATTCGCACCGACCTGCCCGAGGTCTGACTGTGCGCGTTCGAGGCGAGCGCAGAACTCGTCCGCCGAATCGACGACGTTCTGCCGGAGTCCCTCGACGGTCGTACTCGACATCCCACGGAGCACGTACCGAAGTGCGTTGGGGAGGCTCACAGCGGTCGGTCGGGTCTCGTAGAGCGTCCGGGCCGCGGCCCGAAGTTCACCCCGAAACGTCTCCGGGTCAGTGGCATCGCTCTCTTGGGCCTGTGTCCGGAGGGCACGGGCGACTGCGTCCGCGATGGTCGCCGCCCCGCGGATCTCCATCGTGTCGATTTCGTCCGCGATGCGCCGCACCTCGGGGTGTACGCGCTCGTCCATACCCTCAATTAGGTTGTTCGAATGAAAAAAGGTCGCTGCAGTGGGGTGGTGTCGAAACGCGTCGGTCGGTCCGTCTCACATCCGGTCGACGATGGCCTCGTCTGGGTGACGGACACGAACCATCTCGACGCGACCCACGAGGTCGACGGCGTCGGCCAGTTTGTCCGGTGATTCCGCGTGAATCGTGTAGAGTGATTCACCGGTAGCCGCCACGTCGCCGACGCGGTGATGGAGTTCGATTCCTGCGGCGGGGTCTCTCGGTGCGCCTGCGCGTCTCGCAATCTCGTTCACGAGGCGGTTGTTGATGTGTGTGACCACGCCGTCTCGGTCGGCGCGGACAGTGTGGGTGTGACGCCCGGGAACGAGGTCCGCAGCCTCGACGTCCGGGTCGCCGTTCTGTGCCACGATAATCTCTCGGAACGTCTCGCGGGCGGCCCCAGAGTCGAGTATCTCGGCGGCGTCGGCGTCGACACCGGCAGACTCGAAGAGGAGGTCTGCGAGACGAATCGCCTTCACTCGAAGGTCGTTCGGTCCCCCACCAGCGAGCGTCGCGAGGACCTCACGGGCCTCCAAAATCGGGCCAACGCCCCTGCCGACCGGTGCGCCCCCGTTGGTGATTGCACACTCGAGAGACATCCCGAGGTGGGACCCGACTCTCCCGAAATCCTCGGCGAGTTCGCGTGCCTCTGGGAGGCTTTCTACTTTCGCTCCCTCGCCGTACGGGATGTCGACGACGACGTGTGTCGACCCGGCGCTCTTCTTCTTCGAGAGGACCGAGGCGATGAGTTGCCCGCGTGGGTCGATAGAAAGCGGCGTCTCGGCCCGGATGATTCGGTCGTCGACCGGCGATAAGTTCACTGCGCCACCCCAGACGAGACACCCGCCAGTCTCGCCGACGATGTCACGAATCTCTTCGACAGAGAACTCCACGTCGCAGAGGACTTCCATCGTGTCTGCAGTGCCTGCGGCGGAGGTGACCGCTCGTGAGGACGTCTTTGGAATCTTCAGTCCCGCGGCGGCGACGATGGGGACGAGAATCGGCGTGACACGGTTGCCGGCGACACCGCCGATAGAGTGCTTGTCGGCGATTATCGGCTCGTCCCACGTGATCGACTCACCGACGTCGGCCATACACTCCGTGAGGTGCAGCGTCTCTTCCATCGAGAGGCCGTTCGTGTACGTCGCAGAGACGTACGCACCGAGTTCGATGTCGGCCAGTCGCTCTTCGTAGATGTCGTGGACGATACGGGCGAGTTCGTGGCGCTCGAGTTCGATGTCGTTGAGTTTCTTGCGGATGTAGTAGACGGATTTCGGCTGTGGCGCGACCGACACGTCGATGCTGCCTTCGATGTGGCCGAGTCGGCGCGTCACGCCGAGTGTCCCCTCCGAGACGAGTTCGTCGGTCAGCTCCACGATGCCAATCGTCGTTCGATTGTCGTGGCGAAGTTGGACGCGTTCGAGCGCGTGGACGCCGAGTTCGGCCGCATCTGCTTCGTTGAGAATGACGGTCGGCGACCGAGTCCCGATATCGATGGGTTCGGCGACGAGTTGCATAGGAGAACTTCGACGGAGAGTGACATAAACCGACCTCGCCGACACGCAACTGATATATCATGATTCCACAGTTCCGGGAACTACGTCTCTGGTATATCGGATTTCCGAGCGTCTACTCGACTAGAGGTGCATGAGTATGGCTACGAACGATTTCGAGAGCACCGTCGCGGGGGTGACGGTTCACGCGGAAGCACACCCGCTCAGTGTGTGGTTCGTCTTCGCGCTCAGAGTCATTATGGGAATCACATTCGCCATCGCAGGCGTCGAGAACATCGCTACTGGCTTCGACGCGCGGGCGTATCTCTTGTACTCCGCTCTGTTACACGGGAGTCCCGCCGCCGACCTGTTCACTGCACTGGGGGGAAACGACCTGTTCGTCCAGTTCGTCAACGTCGCCGTCCCGTGGGGTGAGTTGTTCATCGGTCTCGGACTCGTCTTCGGCGTGTTGACCCGGCTGGCGGCGTTCTGGGGCGCGGCGATGATGTTCCTGTTCTACCTCGGGAACTGGAACGTCGAAAACGGCGCTGTCAACCTCACCTACATGGTTGTCCTCCTCACGATTGCTGCGTTCGGCGCAGGTCGTGTTCTTGGCCTCGACCCGTTCATCGAACGGTTCCGGGTCGGAGGCGTTCCGCTCGTCGAGCGCTATCCTGTACTCGAATACGTACTCGGATGAGAGCGGACACGACCGGGTGTGGTCGTGTGAGTGGTGGGAGAGGAGGCGGCGTGGTTCGCCGCCCGCATGGTGATGGAAAAATCGAGGAGGTGGCGACCTGCATGGGAGGTGGTCGCCAAACCGTTGCTGACGTGGCCGCTCGTCGACCGGGTGTGGTGATGGTGGGGTGCCTGTCGTCGGTCGGGCGTCGGCCTGTCAGGGGAGTGGTGGACTGCTTAGGCGAGGTGTGCGTCGATGAGGCCCTCGAGGTCGTCGTAGCCACGGACACCGACGATTTGCTCTGCGGGTTCGCCGTCCGCGAAGAGAATCATCGTCGGAACGCCGCGAACCTGATACTGGGCGGCGAGTTGCTGATTCTTGTCCACGTCGACTTTCACCATCGCCGCGTCGGTGTTCTCGGCGAGTTTCTCGACGGTTGGTTCGAGCATCTTGCACGGACCACACCAATCTGCATAGAAGTCGACGAGGACGACGTCGTACTTCGAGACGGTGTCGTTCAGCTCCGAAGCGCCGTTCACGTAGATTGGCTCTGCCGGCGTGGCTGCTACTTCTTCGGCAGTTCCACTTCCGTCGCCGCGAATCTTGGATTCGAGCTGGTCACGCTTTTTCTGGCGGATTTCGTTCAGTTCGTCGTCGGACATACCTACTCATATCGTCCGAGACCTAATAACGGTTTTGCACAATTTAGACAATATAAACTGTGGTACCACGCCACACTATTGGGTCGAGGAAAGTAGAGAACATCGAGAAACGCAGAGAACAGAAACGCTCGGCGTGTGGACGTGCGGCGACTGCTACTCGACGTAGAGTGAGTAGGTGATGACCGCGAATCCGACGAGCGTCAGTATCGCATCGATGAGAACGCCCGTCGCGAGGTCGACTTCGAGCAGGACGTCGAACGCGCCGGCGAGGAGTGCACCCGAGGTGACGATCCCAAAGCCGATTGCCAACGCTCGGAGTGCCTGTGACCGAGTTCGTCTGTACGCCTTGTAGCTGAAGTAGGTGATGAGGCCGCCGAGGACGAGAATGCCCGTCTTGACGACGATGATGAACGTCGTAATCGTCGGCGACGCGGTGAGGTGTCCCATGTTACGTTTCCCTCCGGACCTGCGTCCAGATATCTGCAATCCGTTCTTCGGGCGTCCGTTCGGGCCGACCGACGGACACGTCGAAATATCGTTCCTCGTCGAGCGCAATTCTCACTTCGTCGAATGCCACCTCGTAGGTGGTCGCGTGATGACCGTCGGCCCGAATCTGCGTCCCTTCCGCGAGGAGCGCTGCCTCGGTGAGTAAGTCCAACTTCCGGTACGTGGTCGAAAGCGGGATGTCACACGTCTCAGATATTTCACTTGCCGTCATAGGTTCTTCGAGTCCTCTGATGATGGCTCGTGCGTCCGCGTCGTCGAGCGCGTCAAGCACCGCCGTTAGTTCGGCTGACTCCATCGCGGACCGGTCGCGCGCCATTAACGTGACACTTCGCCGAGAGCCTTATTAACCCACCGGGTCATCGACGTCTCCTGTTCGGATTTTGGGGGCGCTGTCGTGTATTCCCTCCATTTTGTGGGTTCAACTGCCATCTTTTGAGGCACCAACTGTCAGCGGTGGACACGCACTCGCTCGCCAGTCAACCTTCTTACCTGTCCCTGCCGATAGCCCGTCCATGGAGCCCAAACCGTTTCGCTACGATTCGGAGGTCCCGCCGGGCGAAGTTCGGCACCTCCGATACGAGATTAGCGAGACCTATCTCGGCGACCCAGTCGAAATTCCCGTCACGATTATCAACGGGGAACACGCCGGCCCGTCGGTGTTCATGAACGCGGCACTCCACGGTGACGAACTCAACGGCGTGAAAGTGATGCAAGAGGTCGCAGGTCGGTACGACCCCTCAGAGATTCACGGCACGCTCGTCTGTGTCCACGTAGCGAACGTCCCCGGCTATCTCGCCCAACAACGCTACATTCCCATCTACGACCTCGACCTCAATCGGTCGTTCCCGGGGCGCGACGGCGCCAACACCGCAGAGCGCATGGCGAACCAGATATACCGGCGGTTCGTCGAACCGTGCGACATCGGCATCGACTTCCACACGTCGACGCGCAACCGAACGACGATGTATCACGTCCGCGCGGACATGTCCCGACCCGAAGTCGCGCGCCTCGCTCGTGCGTTCGGTGCCAATCTCATCCTCTCGGGAGAGGCCGAATCCAGTTCGCTCCGGACCGTCGCCACGAACGACGGCATTCCGACGATTACCGTCGAGATGGGTCGCGCGCACCGATTCCAACCAGCACTGGTCGACCGTGCCCTCGACGGCGTCGAGAGCGTACTCGCAGAGTACGGCGTTCTGCCAGACGTGCCAGTGAGTTGGCCGGGATGGACCCGCATCATCGACTCGGCAACGGACAAGACGTGGCTTCGGGCAGACGTCGGTGGCCTCGTCGAGATGCAGTACGGTGAGGTCCCACTCGTCCACGAAGGCGACACCATCTGCACTATCTCTGACCACTTCAAGACGCGCGAGAAACGTGTCGCGGCACCCTTCACGGGCCTCGTCGTCGGCGTCCTCCAGAATCCGGTCGCGGCACCGGGACACCCACTGTGTCATCTAGTGAGTGTCGACGACGCGACGCTCCGCGAAATCGAACGTGAAATCGAGGCCGGGGAGTTCACCGAGCGTCCGTGGAGTTAGGAGGAGAGACAGGCCGCGTTGACTCGTCAGCACCGACCTGCTCGTGCGTGTGGTGGAAGAACCGAACGTGTGGCCGACCGTCACGTTCGACCGGTTCGAAGCAGACGCGTCGGTAGCGGGCGTTGTCGAGCAAGTTGACGAGGAGGCCCCGGTCGTGAACCGACACGGAATCGTACGGGGTCGAACAGACGGGGCACCTCGCGGGTGTCTCTGAGTCGGTGTCGAACTGTCTCACAGCGACCCGTCCGTCTATTCGTCCTCGCTCGCGACACGAGAGAGGACGGCGAACTCGTCGTCGCTGTAGGCGATGAACCGAACGTCGTGGAGTGCGACAGGGTCGAACTCGCGAATCTCCTCGGCGATGAGTCGAGCGCCGTCTTCGAGGGCGAAGCCAGCGACACCACACCCCAGTGCAGGAAGGACAAGCGACTCGCAACCGAGGTCGTCAGCAGCCTGAAGTGCATTTTGCGTCGCGTCACGGATGCTCGCGTCGGTCGCTCTGCCATCGCCGTAGTGTGGCATCGCGGCGGCGTGAATCACGTAGTCGGCGTCGAGGGCGAACGCGTCGGTGACGGCGACGTCACCGAGGTCGATTGGACCCTTCGCTATCGCGGCCTCGTTCAACTCGGGCCCACCGCGGCGACGAAGTGCGCCAGCGACGCCGGACCCCATGCGGAGACTCGTTCCTGCGGCGTTCACCAGTGCGTCTGCCGATTGGGTGGCGATGTCACCCTGTACGACGGTGAACTCCATGGTCACTCGTCGAGGCGGGTCATGTCTTCGTCGTCGAGGCCGATGTGCGATGCGGCGATGTTGTCCCGAAGGTGCGTCACGCTCGACGTTCCGGGGATGGGCAACATCACGTCAGACCGGTGGAGCAACCACGCGAGAGCGATTTGCTGGGGCGTACTGTCGTGTTTCGCCGCCACCGCAGAGACGGCGTCCGCCTTGTCGCCGAGGTCACCAGCACCGAGTGGGAACCACGGGATGTAGCCGATTCCGTAGCCTTCGCAGGCGGCGAGCACGCCCTCGTCCTCGCGGTGTGCGATGTTGTATCGATTCTGCACCGTGGCGATGTCGACGATATCGCGCGCCTCGTCGAGTTTCTCGACCGAGACGTTCGACAGACCCACCTGTCGAATCAGCCCTTCGTCTTTCATCTCTGCGAGTGCGTGAACGGAGTCCTCGAAGGGAACGTGGGGGTCCGGTCGGTGGAGTTGGTAGAGGTCGATGCTGTCGACGCGGAGACGGTCGAGACTCCCGAGAACTGCGTTCCGGAGATAATCTGGGTCGCCGTTCGGTTTCCAGTCGCCGTCGGTGTTTCGAAGGAGGCCACCTTTCGTCGCGACGACGAGATTGTCTGGGTACGGCGCGAGCGCCTCACCGATGAGGCGCTCAGAGACCGCCGGGCCGTACGAGTCTGCCGTGTCGATGAAGTCGACACCGTGTGCGATGGACTCGTGGAGGACCTTCTTCGCGTTGTCGACGTCGTCGGGTTCTCCGATGATGTTCTCGCCGGTGAGACGCATCGCTCCGAATCCGAGTCGGTGGACAGTCACCTCGCCGCCGATGTCGAATGTACCGCTGGCATTTTCGACCATGTGTACCTGATAGACGGCCAACAAAGTGGTCGTTTCGGCGGGTACGGTCGAAACTCGGCACGACCGCCGAAATCGACTCACGTCGCCAGTTCCTACCTGTACTATGGACCTCCTGTCGATGCGGTGGCGAGAGACGGTGTTCGCCCACTGGCCGGTGGACCCTGCTGTCGTCCGCCCCCACCTTCCAGACCGACTCTCCGTAGCCACTTACGACGGAACGGCGTGGCTCGGTGTCGTCGCGTTCGACATGGTGGACATCCGTCCACGAGGGGCACCGCTCGGTCTGTCGTTTCCCGAAGTGAACCTCCGAACCTACGTGGAACCTTCTGACGGCGGCGAGAGAGGTGTCTACTTCTTCACCCTCGAAGCGGCCGATACACTCGGCGTGTTGGCCGCCCGCATGGGCTATCGACTGCCCTACCATCACGCGACGATGGCCGTTCACTCCCGAGACGATGCGATCGAGTTCCAGAGTTACCGTCCAGCGTCCAGAGACGCACCTGCGGCGCACTTCGATGCGACCTATCGCCCCCTCGGAGAACCCAGCTCGCCCGAGTCGGGGTCACTCACCGAGTTCCTCGTCGAGAACTACCGCTTCTACACCGACGAGTGGCCAATCGTCGTCGGTGTCATCGACCACGACCCGTGGCCGATTCAGGACGTCGACGTGGAGATTCGGGCCAACACACTGTTCGACGCGTGTGGGTTCGACCACCCCGACGGCGAACCACTCGTCCACTACGCGAAGGAGATAGACGTGACTGCGGAACCGCCGACGATACTTCGGTGAGGGTCGTCGATGCGTCGAGGACTGTTTCTCGGCCGAAGGTGAAACCTTCAAGCATCGATGAACGAACGCCACTGACATGGCACTCATCGACACTGTGATGGCAACGGTCCACCTGGTCGTCGGCGGACTCTGGACGGGGAGCGTCCTATTCTTCGGACTCGCCGTCCTGCCGACCGCTCGCGCAGGAAACATCCGCGCCACCGCGTTCGAATCTATCATCTCCCGCCTCACGATGGGGTCGCGCATCGCTGCGCTCCTCATGTTCGTCACCGGTGGTCACCTCGCTGGCACGCGCTACACGGTCGGGAGCCTCTTCGGGTCGGGTCGTGGCCACCTCGTGCTCGCGATGCTCGTACTCTGGTTGGTCCTGACGGCGCTCGTCGAAATCGGACGGAGCAGGGCGAAGGACGGACTCGTCGAAAAGAAGGTCCGGACGCCAGCAGAGAACGCCGCGCCGTTCTACCTCGGCGCCGCGCTCGTCGCCGTCTTGCTGCTCCTCGACGCCGGTCTCCTCCTCAACTGAGAAAGAGCGGGCGACCCGAGCGTAATCGACGCCTCACTTCGACACGGGAGGCTGTTTCTGGCCACAGATATTTATCTCCTCACGGCCACCCCTGAACTATAGAATGCTTACGCCCGCGGAGGGGTTCCCATGAATCGCCTCCACCCTCGTATTCGTCTTCTCTGGGTCGCTCGAGCAGTCATCTTCGCACTCGTCGCCGGGGGTGTGGCAGCCGCGGCGATGTTGTACACCTCACTCCCGATTCCGGTGTACCTCCCGGTGGCGATTAGCTTCGTGTTACTCGTCGTCGGCGTCGGCTACGCACTACTCCGCTACCAAGCGTGGGGATACGAGATTCGTGACGACTCGTTGTACCTCCAGCGCGGCGTCCTCACCAAAGTGTACACCGTCGTCCCGTACGTTCGCGTTCAACACGTCGACTCGGCGCGTGGCCCGCTCGAACGACTCATTGGACTGGCGTCCACCATCGTGTACACTGCTGGCTCGCGCGGTGCCGACGTGTCGATACCCGGGCTGACCCCCGACGGCGCAGAAGACCTCCAAGACCGGTTGAAACGACTCGCAATCCGCGCCGAAGGCGACGACGCGGTATGACACATCTCTCGCCCCTCTCGGTCCCGTACCGGGCGGCCCAGCGAAGCGTCAGCATCGTCTTCGCGCTCGTGTTCATCGCGTTCACGGGTGGCACCGCGTTCGGTGGATTCCTCGGTGGCCTCGGGGCAGTTGCACTCGTCGGATTCGCGGTGCTCGCCATCGCAGGATACGAATTCGCCTACTTCCAGCGGTTCGAGTACGAACTCACCACGGATACCCTCGACATTCGGTCGGGCGTCTTCTCGCGTCGCAACCGCGAGATTCCGTACCGACGCATCCAGAACGTCGATATCTCCCGAAACGTCGCCCAGCGACTCGTCGGGCTCGCGGCCGTCGACCTCGAAACCGCCGGTGGCGGTGGAACCGAAGGGAGTCTCCGTTTCGTCACCTACGAAGAGGCACTCCGCATCCAGAAGGAAGTCGCTCGACTGAAGCGCGGCGACACGGCACCGGACGCCCCCGAGCCGGACCGCGAAGTCCTGTTCGAGTTGACTCCTCGCGAACTCAGTATCGTCGGTGTACTCTCGTTCGACCTCCGCTTGCCCGGCATCATCTTCCTGTTCGGAACGAGTATCTTCCCTGTCGTCGCCTCCTTCGTCGACGTTCCCGTCCCCACACGGGGAATCGCTGCAGGCGTCGTCGGTCTCGTGATGCTCGCCCTCCTCGTCGCCGTCATCTCGTGGGTCGCTGGCTTCGCCTCGGCGGTGGTGAACTACTACGGCTTCCGGTTGACTCGCGTCGGCGACGAGCTCCAGTACGAGCGTGGTCTCATCCAGCACTACACCGGGTCGATACCGATCGACAAACTCCAGACGCTCACCATCGAGGACAATCCTCTGAAGCGCCGATTCGGCTACGCGACGCTCCTCGTCGAGACGGCGGGCTACACACCCGGTGCAGAGAATGGGGGCGGAGGGAACCGAGCACGTCGCGGGTCGGAGGCCGCGATTCCACTCGCGAAGCGTGACCGCGTTCGCGCCCTCGTCGAAGAGATAGAAGGCGTCGCCGAACCGGCGTTCGAACGCCCGCCGCGACGGATTCGTCGACGGTACGTCATCCGATATCTGCTGGCAACCGGTGCGCTCGTCGGTGCGCTGTACGGTGTGAACGTCGTCTTCGGTGGAATTCCGTGGTACAGCCCGCTGGTGCTCGTCCCCGTCGCCGCCGTGGCTGGCGTCTACCAGTGGCGTCATCGCGGGTACGCGCTCACGGAGAACCACTTCGTGACGCGAAACGGCTTCTGGAAGCGTGAGATGCGATTCGTCCCGTATTACCGCATCCAGACGGCTATCGAGACGCGGACCATCTTCCAGCGTCGCTGGCGGGTCTCGACCGTCACGGCTGACACCGCTGGAAGTCTCTCCATCGTCGGCGGCGACGCAGCAGCAGTCGACATCGAAGATGGCGACGCCGCGACCCTCCGGACCGAACTCAGTGACCGCCTCCGGGATGCGCTCGCCGACCGGCGCGAAGAGCGACGACGTGCCCGGCAAGCGGCACTCGGCATCGATGTCGCAGAACCGGATGCCGAGAGAGGAGTCGCAGACGCCGTCGTAACTGCGGAAGACGGTCACAGCGCATCTGAATCGCTCGAGGAAGTAGGACCCAGAGCGGAGGCTCCATCGGGTCGGGAAGCCGAAACAGCGCCTGACGAGGCCGAGACCAGTAGTGAATCGTCATCCAACGACGTGCCCGACGAACCAACCGCTGAGGAGGAAGAGTCCTCCTGGGACGACACGTCTCCCGGCGGCGACGAGTCTGACGAGGAGCAGGACGACGAACGTAACGGCTTCATTTGGGGTGACCCAACCTCGACAGCAGCCGACGAGGATGATGCCGATACTGACGAGGGCGAATCTGCGGACGAGCGTTAGTCGAGGAACATCTGAAACTCGGCGGCGCGGCCGTCGGGGTCGTCGGCGAAGAACTGGTAGATGTGGTAGGTGTCGTTCTCGTGCGGTTCGTCGCGTGCGACATCGTTCAGTGCATCGTGCATCTCGTCGACGGCCGTTCGCGACTCGTAGACGAACGTGAGGATGCCGCAGTCGTCCGTGTAGTCTCTGTCACAGAAGCCGAACCGAAAGCCGTCGAAGTCGAGGATGGTACACCCGGGTTGTTCGAGCCACACGTCCGCGCCGACACGGTTCGTGTAGAACTCGACGACAGCGTCGTGCTGTTGGGTGGCGAAGAAGACGATTCCAGACATACGGTTGCTGCGACGCTCGCGGCCAAAGTCGTTCTGGGCGCAGAGTGTCCAACGACCACTTCGAAGGTGTCCGCGAGTCGCAGTCACCCTCGCGGTCTCGGTCAGTTGCTCCGATGCTCGGACCCCCGTTGAGTAACTCAGAGGAACACAATATCTTTCTCACATCCTCGAGACGTACAAACATGGCTGACCACGGCATCGACGACGTGGACCGCGCGATTCTCCACGCCCTGCAGGAAGACGCGCGAAATCTGTCGTCGAGTGACATCGCAGAACGGTCTGGAACGTCCGACAGCACCGTTCGAAAGCGCATCAAGCGCCTCGAAGAGAAGGAAGTTATCAAAGGCTACCACGCCGCGATCGACTACCAGAACTCGGGGTTTCCGTTCAAGATGCTCCTGTTTTGCACCGCACCGATTCCCAAGCGCGGGAAGATGATACAGGACATCTTGTCTATCAACGGTGTCGTCTCCGTCCAGGAACTGGTCACCGGCGAGAAGAACCTCCTCGTCACAGTCGTCGGAAAAAACGACGACGACGTCACGCCGGTCGCACAGGAACTACTCGACCTCGGACTGACCGTCGCCGACGAGGTGCTCGTTCGAACCCACAAGACGACGCCGTTCGGTGGATTCACGAGCGGCCAGTCCGAAGAACCCGAGTAACTGGCCTCTCGACACCGTAGCGAACACCGGTGTCTTTTCTCACGCACCTGTGTCCGAAACAGAACGGTTCGTTCGGAAATACCCGCTACTCGAACAGAGCGTGCGACGAGACAGGGAGATAGCTCTCGGAGACGAACTGCGGTGGAAACGGCGCTTACCCGGTTCAGAAGGGTGTTTTGTACGGGAGCGCCAGATAGTCTGCCATTCGGTAACATATACTATAATGTTCTTTCATGCCCTTCTTTGAGAACAGTTTGTTCGAATAGGAGATTTTAATAATGAATACGTTCGTACTATGGTCGTGAAGAGGACAGTCCGTGGGTGAGCCGCTCACGTCGAGCGGTGGACTGACGGACTGCCAATCGCTCACAAACGATGACAGACGAGACGAGATTACCCCGGGTCGGACCGCTTCCGAAGACGGCAACAGCGTCGCCATGGCTCCCGCTCGCCCTCACGCGAGTCGTGTGGTCCCTCTGGGTCGTGAGTCTCGTCGTGGCCATGCTCCGGCTCTCGAGTTCCGAGAGCTGGTCGCTGCTCGGACTGTTCTCAGTCGACGGTCTGACTGTCGTGATGTGGGTCGTCGTGACGTTCTTCAGCGGAATCGTCCACAGTTTTTCGCGGCGCTACATGGCCGGAGATAGCGGGCTCACCAGATTCTTCGGCAACGTGTTCACGTTCACGCTCGCCGTGATGACGCTCGTCGCGGCAGATTCACTCGTCGTGTTCGTGGCACTATGGCTGACGATGGGTCTGGTGATGGCCAACCTCATCGGTCACGTCGACTCGTGGCAACACGCGCGCACGGCTGCCACACACGCTCGTCGCTCCTTCGCGGCAAGCAGTGCCTTGCTGGCTGTCTCCTTCGCGGTGTTGTGGTGGCAGACCGGCGCGACGACGGTTTCTGGTGTCGCCTCAGCGAATATCACACCCACTGGGACCATTCTGTTCGCGGCCGCGATGCTCCTGCTGGCGGCGATGATTCAGTCCGCACTGCTCCCGTTCCACACGTGGTTACTCTCGTCGATGACCGCGCCGACGCCCGCGTCGGCACTGATGCACGCCGGGTTCGTCAACGCAGGCGGAATTCTGTTACTCCGGTTCGCACCGGTCGTCACCGTCGACGGTGGCTTCATGCTGGCAATCGTGGTCGTGGGCGCGACGAGTGCCCTCCTCGGGAAGTTGCTGAAGACCGTCCAGACAGACGTCAAGAGTCAACTCGGCTGTTCGACCGTCGGACAGATGGGGTTCATGTTCATGCAAGCTGGACTCGGGTTCTTCGGTGCCGCGATTACACACCTCATCTTGCACGGATTCTACAAAGCGTACCAGTTCCTCTCCTCGGGGAGCAGTGTCGAACAGACGGCACCCGGGAAAAAGCGTGACCTGACTCGGTCCTCGGGGCTTGCTGGTGTCGCCGTGACCGTGGCGACAGCACTCGCAGGTGGCGTCGTGTTCGCCGTCATCACCGGGAAGGGACTGGCGTTCGACACCGGACTGCTACTCGCAGGACTCGTCGTGCTGACCACGATGCACGCCGCCCGTGAGACAGTTCGGCACACAGAACTGCCATCGTTCCTTCGGTACGGTGCGGTTCCGCTGGTGTTCTTGCCAGCAATTGCCGTGTACGCGTCGGTGTACACGTTCATCGAGCACGCGTTGGTCGGGGTTCCGCTCGTCACGGTCCCCACCGAACTGACACCCGTTCACCTCGCCGTCGCCGCGGCGTTCCTCCTCGCGTACGTCGTCATCGAGAGTGGAGTCTACCTCCGCAGCACTCACCTGTACGTGACACTCGTGAACGCGACGCGCCCTGCGTCCGGAACCATCGTGACAACCAGAGAGGAGTACAATGAGCACTAACGAAACCATTCGCAACACCATCGAACAGGCTGCAACGAGCGTCGGGTCGGTCTGGCCGCTTCACTCCTTCGTGACGGCGAATCCACTCAGTGGCTTCGAAGACCGCCCGTTCAACGAGGCCGTCCAACAGGCCGAACGACTGTTCGGTGGTCGCGGCTACCCGAGCGCGGACGTGTTCCGCGCAGCGCTCGACACGGGCCAAATCGACCCGGAGACGCTTCGGACCGAACTGCGTGCACACGGATACGAGGCAGAGCCATCGGCCCTCTTGGAACACATGGAAGCCGAGGAGGTACAGGCCCCCGAGGACGACGAATCGAGTCCATACGACGCCGTCGACGCGGTTCTGACGAAGTGGCTCGCTGCCTTCCTCGACGAAGGCCACGCGACGTGGTCGATGCCGAACCGTGAACGTGGGTTCTACGCCGCGTTTCGTTCTGTGGCGCGCCACGACCAGTCGCTCCCGGACCGGAACGCAGTTGCGGACCTTCCAGACGACCCGACCGAGGCTATCGAACAGGTCGTGTCGACGTATCCACAGGAGCAGTTGACCGACCTCTTCGAGTTCCACCTCAGCAGACTTCCGGGGTGGACCGGGTTCATCAAACAGCGGGCCGCCAGCGGTGGAGACTGGCAGACGACGTACCCCATCACGCTCACGGAGTATCTGGCCGTTCGGTTGGTTCTCACCGACCTCTTCGATGCACCACTCGGTCCGTCCACGTCCGAAGCGGAACCGACACGTCCCGAAGAGAGTCCACAGTCCGACGACGACGTTCCGCTTCCGGAACTCTGGTTGAACGCGTGGGAAGCTACGTATCGCTCCCAACTCGTCGACGCGATTACCGAACAGCGCCAGTCGACGGCCGCGACCGGAGGTAAGAGAGCAATCGCTCTCGAAGACGGTGGTCGCCCGGACGCACAACTCGTCTTCTGTATCGACACGCGCTCGGAGGTCATCCGCCGGCACATCGAGAAGACAGGTGCGTACGAGACCTTCGGTTACGCGGGCTTCTTCGGCATTCCGATGCGCTACGAGGGGTACGACTCCGGGGTCACAATCGACGCCTGCCCGCCGATTCTCGATGCCCAACACTACGTCGCCGACACCCCGGCCGAAGGATGTGACCACGAACACGAGCGCTACGACACGTGGGCGAACAGCACGAGTGCTGCCACGAACGTCCTCAAATCGCTCAAATCGAACGCTTCGACCGTGTTTAGCTTCGTCGAGAGCGCTGGGAGTGGCTACGGTGTTGCACTCACCGCACGGACCCTCTTCCCGGCACGTGTGAACGACTTCCTGAGCGCCGTTTCCGAGCGGGTTCCATCCCACGCAGAGTTCTGTGACCCAGCGCTCGACTACGACCCGAACGCCGACGGAGACCTGCCACACGGACTGTCCACCGAGGAGAAAGTCGAGTACGCCGCCACCGCGTTCGAACTGATGGGATGGGACGAGTTCGCGCGCGTCGTCGCGTTCGTCGGCCACGCCAGTCAGACCGCGAACAACCCGTTCGAGTCGAGTCTCGACTGTGGTGCCTGTGCCGGCAACGCCGGTGGCCCGAGTGCTCGTGTCCTCGCGGCCATCTGCAACGACGACGAGGTCAGGTCCGCACTCCACGACCGTGGATTCGACATCCCGTCGGACACCGTCTTCGTCGCTGGCGAACACAACACCACGACTGACGAAGTGACGCTCTTCACCGCGCCCGTCCCGGAGAGCCACGAGGACGACATCGAACAGCTTCGTTCGGACCTCGAAACTGCCCGCGCCGGTGCGGCCGCAGAACGGACCGAGTCGATGGACGTCACCGAACCGGGAATTCGTGAGACCGAACGCCGCGCCACAGACTGGGCCGAGACGCGGCCCGAGTGGGGTCTCGCAGGCAACGCAGGCTTCGTCGTCGGCCCCCGTTCGCTCACCGAGGGGCTCGACCTCGACGGCCGCTCGTTCCTCCACTCGTACGATTGGCAGGCCGACGAATCGGGCGAGGCGCTGGCAGCCATCGTGGGCGGACCGATGGTCGTCACCCAGTGGATAAACATGCAGTACTACTTCTCGACCGTGGACAACGCGGTCTTCGGCAGCGGGTCGAAAATCACGCACAACCCGGTCGGAAACGTCGGCGTCTACCAGGGGAACGGCGGCGACCTGATGACAGGACTGCCGCTCCAGTCGGTCATGGTGGCCGACGACGACCCACAACACCAACCACTGCGCCTCTCGGTCGTGATTCACGCACCGGTCGAACGGATGACCACTGTCCTCGCCGAGAACCCTGCGGTCACGGAACTGCTGGACAACGGCTGGCTCTCGCTGACCGTCGTCGACCCGACACAGAACGACACGTCGTTCGAGTACGACGGGAACCTCACGTGGGAGGCCGACGAGACGTATGACCGCCTCGACACGACCGATGAACCGGAACAGACGGAGAAGCCGACGGCGCCACCGATGGCGGCCGACGACTGAGTCGACGGACCGCTTTTCTCGTCGGCAGTCCGTTCCAGTGGTGATTCTTCGTTCCGACCCCGGTATTTACCACTGATGAGCGATAGTTCAGCGCAATGTCGAACTCGGTACTGGAGTCGCTCCTGACTGGAAACGAATACTACGTCGAACACCTCGACGCAGACCACTTCGAGGGGGTTCGAGACGTGCAAAAACCACCGGCCGTCTCCGTCGGGTGCTCGGACTCTCGCGTGCCAGTCGAAGCGCTCTGGAACACCGACGAAGCGGGAAAACTCTTCAAATCGGTCAACATCGCGAATCAGGCGTGGACCGAAATCGACGGCGAACTCGTCGTCAACGACGTCGTCGGCTACGCTGTCACCGAACTCGGCGTCTCGGATGTCATCATCCTCGGACACACGGGGTGCGGCGGAGTCACGTCGGCCTACGAAGCCGTCGTCGGTGACGGAATGAAAGACCTCCCAGTGGCCGTCGAAGCGGCCATCTCACGACTCGTTCCGTTAGTCGAAGAAGCGCGGGAGTTGGGCATCTTCAGCGAGGAGACGCCAGCAGGCGAGGCCGTCAACCGACTGGTCGAGTATGCAGTCGTCCGACAAGTCGAATTCCTCGTCGAGAGCGACGAAGTGCCCGAGACCACCGACTGTTGGGGCTTCGTCTACGACTTCCAGCACACGTATGGAGTCGAAGACGGTGCGGCGTATCTCGTCTCAGCAAACGGCGAATCGAACCCAGACAAGCTCGAAGAGATGGTTCCCGCGCAGTTCCGAGAACGTGTCCGGTCGATTCGGTGAGCGGTCGATTCGGAGGCCGTCTGTTCGTGAGCGTCAGTCCTGTCGTGCGTCGTCGATAATCTGCGAGAACTCGCGGGCCGTCTCGGTGATGACGTCGAAGTCGCCGTTGGCGATTGCTTCGTCGTCCATGAGCGCACCACCAGCGCCGACGACGACAGCGCCTGCTTCGATGTAGTCCGCGGCGTTGTCGAGGCCGACGCCGCCGGTCGGCATCATCGGAATCTGCGGGAGCGGACCCTTCATACTCTTGAGGTGGCCCGGTCCGAGCGACGACGCCGGGAAGACCTTCACGAGGTCGGCACCTGTTTCGAAGGCGTTCACGGCCTCCGTCGGCGTCATGATGCCCGGTGCGACGAGCGTGCCGTAGCGGTTGCACGTCTCAACGACGCCTTCGTCGAAGTTCGGACCGACGACGAACTCTGCACCGGACTGGATGGCCGCGTTGGCAGTCGGTGCGTCGAGAACCGTTCCCGCACCGACGATTGCTTCGCGGTCCGAGAACGATGCCGACACTTCGCTGATGAGGTCCATCGCGTCGGGGTTGTCGGCCGTAATCTCGTAGGCGGTGACGCCCCCCTCGTTCAGCGCGTCGGCGACGTCGATGATGGTGTCGGCGTCCGCCCCACGCATCACCGCGACGACGCCGCTGTCGGCCAGTCGTTGCATGTTCTCGTGTACGTCGAGTGTGACCATTGCTGTCTCGATATTTACTACAGAAGTTATTAAATTGAGGGTCCGATGCCGACCTGTCTACGGGATATCCTCGCGAAGTGTCATCACACGACATGCTCAAATCTGCTGGGCACTAACCCGAGGTAAGCGACGGTGGAGTGGCGTGTGCTGCCCCGCTGGCGCACCATCATGTCCACCCACCTCGATTTCGAAGGACTGTACCGCGATGTCATCCCGTCGGTCGTCTCTGTCTACGTCGGCGGGCAACGTCGACCCGGCGGTGCCGGGAGTGCGTTCGTATACGACGACCAGCATCTCGTGACGAACGAACACGTCTCCAGACTCGCAGACAGCAACGACTCCAGCCGCGTCGAACTCCGTTTCGCAGACGGGTCGTGGCGCGTCGGCAACGTCGTCGGGTCAGACGCGTACACGGACCTCGCTGTCGTCGCCGTCGACGACTTGCCTGCCGACGCCGCGGCACTTCGACTCGCGACGCAAAACCCATCACCGGGCCGTCCAGTCGCTGCACTCGGCAATCCACTCGGTCTCGATGGCTCGATATCCGCAGGTATCGTCTCCGGTGCGAATCGCTCGCTCCCCACCTCGAACGGGTTCGCAATCCCGGACGTCGTCCAGACGGACGCTCCCATCAACCCCGGGAACTCTGGCGGGCCACTCGTCGGACTCACTGCCGACAGCGACGACCCGGCCTACGAAGTCGTCGGCGTCAACCGTGCGAAACAGGGCGACAACATCGGCTTCGCCGTCTCTCCGGTCATCGCGAGTCGCATCCTCCCAGACCTCGTCACCGATGGGCACTACCGGCACTCGTACCTCCGGGCACGCACCCTCGACGTGACGCCATCTATCGCCGAGGCGAACGGCCTCGACGCCCCTCGCGGCGTCCTCATCGTCGGTTCGTCGGCCGGAGACACTGGCGACGAAGTGCTTCGCGGATGCACCGAGAAGACGCAGTTCCGTGGCTGGGAGATTCCAGTCGGTGGCGACGTCATCGTCGCAATCGAAGGCAACCCGGTGCGCACCCACGAGGAGTTGATGCGCTAT
The DNA here is from genome assembly GCF_009674585.1 of Haloferax marinisediminis. NCBI lineage: Archaea > Methanobacteriati > Methanobacteriota > Halobacteria > Halobacteriales > Haloferacaceae > Haloferax > Haloferax marinisediminis. The sequence goes on from NZ_WKJP01000001.1 coordinate 2,596,677, forward strand.
CTCATCACCGAGACTCGCCCCGGTGAACCAGTCGCAGTCGACGTCCTCCGCGACGGTGGTCCGATGACGCTCGTCGTCGAACTCGACGAGCGACCATCTGCGACCCGTGACAGCCGCGGCGGCGGGAGCCAGATCCCCATCGAATAATCACTCGTGGACAGTCAGTACTGGAACCTCTGAGAGGCGGACGATGCGCTCGGTTGTACTCCCCAAAATCGCGTGTTCGAGGCCAGTTCGGCCGTGTGTCGCCATCACGACGATATCAGCACCGACTTCGTCGGTGTAGTCGAGAATCTCTCGATGCGGGACACCGATTCGAATGGCAGTCTCACAGCGAACATCTGCCGCCGCTGCGAGTGATGTGACTTCGTCGATGGCCGCCTCGGCAGCGTCTCGGAGACTTGCTTCTACCCGCTCGACTGGGATGTCGGCGGCCGTCCACAACCCGAGGTCACTGGCGTCGATGACAGACAGGACGTAAAGCGTCGCGTCGTAGGTGGCGGCGAGGTCGATTGCACGGCGGGCAGCAGCGACGGAGCGGGCACTCCCATCAGTGGGGACGAGGACGGCGTTGTACATGTCACACTATTGGCGTGCTGTCGCTATGGCTCTTCTCGTCGGGTCGTCTGTTAGTACGTCCGCACGGCTACAGCACGTGTGCTATCTGCCAGAGAATGGAGGCAACGGAGGTCGTCGCTTCAGACGCGAGTACGTGGCTTCGGAACGGCCTTGCGGACTGCCGCGGCGGATACGACGAGGAGTCCACCGAACAGGATGGAGACGAACAGTTCGGGCGCAACAGTCAGTCCAGACACCCCACCGACGGTCGCGAAGAGTGCGTACCCAGCGACTACCGTGAGGGTGATGCCGATGACGACTGCGAGGCCGATGCCGGCCTTCATCAGGTCAATCTTGCTCATGGTCAACCACATCTACGCCACAGAATCGCATATAAAGGCAGACTGGTTCCCAATCGCCGGGAACGTTTCGAGGTTCTGCCCCCAATTCTGGGGCGTTCGTTATGGGGTGAATCGGCGATTCAGGGACGTGACGGGTGTCGAAAAATGGTGTCCGCGAGCGATTCGAGACGGGTGTCGAAGCGTCGAGGTCGGACCTACGACGCCGTCTCGGACCCTTCGCCGTACAGCCCGTAGAGGACGAACATCAGACCGAGGAACAGGAACTCGATGACTGCCACTGCGAGCAGCGGGAGTTCGATGTTGAAGAACCCTGCCACGGTCCGGAGTTCGATGGCGACTGGGATACTGAACGCGATGATGACCAGTGCTCGGGCCTTAGTTAGTTTCATGCGACCACCTCCAGAACGCAGTTCTGGCATATTCGCATTCGCCGACGCTGCTGGCTCATGCGACCACCTCCAGCAGAGAGCTAACCGTCCCAGTGACCATCGTCGTCACGAAGTCGAGCCCTGCCGAGATAGTGACCGGAACGGGAAGGCCGCCGCCGAACAGGCCACCACCGTTCTGGATGATGCTCGCCACCGGGAGCGTGTAGGCGAGGATGACGAGGACGACGGCGATACCGGTCCACAGACCGAGGTTGTCGAGGACGCGCGGACTACCCTCGGGGCCCGAGAGCGGTTCGGGAAGGTACTCGTCGACCGGGCGGTCGGACTCCTCTCCAAGCGACGTCAGGAGCATGTTGAACAGGAACAGCACCACCGACAGGAACAGGAGCGTCCCACCGAGGGCAATCTGCACGCGAAGTTCGAAGATACTCCCGATTGGCGTCACGAAGTCGAAGTTCTGGTACTGTGGCTCTGCGGTGCGGCGCGGAATGCCGGCGAGGCCAGCACGGTGCATCGCGTTCGACATGAACACCATGCCGATGAACCACATGATGACCTGCAGGAGGCCAATCGGTCGGCTGTAGAGTTTCGTCCCGGTGAGTTGCGGGACCAACCAGTACGACCCGGCCATCATCGTCAACGCGACGGCAGTCCCGACGGTGAGGTGGAAGTGACCGGGAACCCACAGCGTGTTGTGGATGAGGTAGTTGATGTTCATCCCGGCGTTGATCATGCCGGAGAAGCCACCAGCGGCGAACAGAATCCCAGCGAGCGCCATGCCGGTGAAGGCAGGGTCACGCCACGGGAGTGCGCCGAGCCAGCGGAGATAGCCTTCTCCACCGCGCTGTCGTGCGCCGTGTTCCATACTGGCGACGGCGGTGAACGCCGTGAGCAGCGACGGGAGTAGCAGGAACATCGTGTTCGTCATCGCGATGAACTTGAAGCCCTCTGCGATACCCGGGTCGAGGTACTGGTGGTGAATCCCGACTGGGGTCGAAAGCAGGAGGAACAACAGGAATACGACGCGTGCGAGTGGGTCGCTGAACAGTCGTCCACCCGAGAGTTTCGGGAGGATGGTGTACCACATCATGTACGCCGGCATGAGCCAGAAGTACACGATCGGGTGTCCGAAGTACCAGAACAGCGTCCGCGTGAGAAGCGGGTTGACGCTCGGGATGAGGCCGAGCGACCACGGGATGAGGAAGAACACCACCGAGACGGCGATGCCGATGGTGGAGACGTACCACATAATCATGGTGGTCAGCACCATGAACGTCTGCAGCGGGATGCGCTCGCCCTTGTTGTCTCGCCGCCACTCACGGTACGAGAGGAACCAGTCGGCGCCTGCGAGCCACGTTCCAACGATGAACATCGCCAGACCGATGTAGAATATCGGGTGCGCTTGCAGGGGCGCGTAGAACGTGAACAGGACGTCTGCGCTGATGCCGAGGTTGGGAACGAAGCCACCGAGAATCGCGATGGTGGCGAGAACCGTCCCGGTCGTCATCAGACCGAACCACGCCCACGAGTACAGCGTACTCACGGCTGGTTGCTTCAAACTCCTCGCGGTGGCCCAATGGAAGAAGCCACAGAGGAAGAAGATGGTGAACACGATGGCCAGAAGGACACCGTGTCCCGTCAGCATCGTGTAGTAGTCTGCAGAGTCGATGATGCGCAGGATGTCGGTCCGGTGGAGCGCCTGGACGAGTCCGAAGAACGCCCCGATTCCGAGTGCGACGAACGCGACGAGGAAGTTCGCTTTGACGATGCCCGCCTCGTCGGGATATCTATCGACGAACGTTCGTTTCTGTCCAGAAGCGGTCGCCATCAGTTCTCCCCCTCCTGTTGTTGCTGTTCGTACCAACTGTCGAATTCACTCTGTTCCATGACGACGAGTTTTCCTTCCATCACGTGGTGGCCGGAGCCACAGTATTCGTTACAAAGCAGACCGTACTCACCGGGCTCGTCGAACTCGACGGTGAACTCGGCCACTTGCCCGGGAATCGCCATCGTGTTCGCGTTCGTGCCCACGACCTCGAAGCCGTGAATGACGTCCGATGCAGTCACGTGGAACGTGACAGTACTCCCTTCGGGGACGCGGATGGGTTCGGTCGTCCCGGGTTCGAAGACGAACTGTCGGGCGACGACGTACACGTCGTACTGATTTTCGCCCGTCTTTTCGACGCCGGGGTCACCGAACTTCGGATGTTCGTCGAGCGTTGCCGGGTCGACGGTGCCACCTTTGTCGTCGATCATCTCGATACCCACGCCGGCAGCGCCGTAGGTAATCGTGCCAATGAAGCCGACGATGAGTACGAGTGCGAGTGCGAGCCAGAGTTTTTCGTAGGCGTGTATCTCCATGTTAGCCCACCACCGTCAGTCCCCGCCCGAGGTACTCGATGAAGTACATGAACACCCACATCGAGAGAAGGATGACCATGTAGATGAGAACGAGTATGAGCGTTCCAACTGGGTCGAAATCGTCGTGCCCAATCTGCCGGACGATACCGTCGTCGGCCGTCCCGACGATAGAATCTACAGGTGGGTCCGAAGACCCACCTTGAGTCGCCGCATCTGCTGGCACGTCCGCAGACTCTGCGGTCTGCGAGACAGGGGTCGCGGCGCTCCCCTCTGCTGTCGAATCAACGGCCATACCCGGTCATGAGCAAGAACGTACCTTCAAAACCGAAGGCGATTCTCATCACGTTGGAATAAGCGAAATCCGAAACAATACGACCGCGTATCAACCGATATGGAACTCACTCCGCGTCGTGCCGGAACGGTCGCACTACTGGCACTCCTGCCGGCAATCGTCTTTGGACTGACGAAGAACCCGCTCGCGGGCGTCGTAACGGCGATTAACGTGCTTCTCATCTCCACCATCATCTACCTCCTGATGAGTCCGACCGAAGGTGGACACGATCACGAGTCCGACCACGAAGTAGAGCAAGAACAGGCCGTCTAAGATGGACGGTGGGATGACACCACCCGCCCTTCCCGCAAACTCACCCGAGGCCGCAGCCTTTCTCCTCGTCGGGCTCCTCGGTGGTGCACACTGTCTCGGAATGTGCGGACCGCTCGTGAGCGTCTACGCAGACCGACTGAGCGACCGCGCTGGGACCGAGTCGCTCACGCTGCTTCACGTGCGCCAGCACGCGCTGTTCAACGTCGGGCGGGCGCTGAGTTACGCCGTCATCGGCGCGCTCTTCGCCCTCGTCGGTGGCGTGTTCTTCGGCGCGTTCGACTCACTCGCGACCATCGGAAGTGGTGTCCGCGCGACGACTGGTCTTCTCGTCGGAACCGCAATCATCCTCACCGGCGTCGGCTACCTCGTCGGCCGGTCGGCAGCACTCGACCGACTCACACCTGCACCCGTCACGCGCCTGTTCGGGCGCGTCAGTGGATGGGCGACGGCACGGGTCGACAGACTCGTCGGAGGCCCTCGAATCCTCGGCCTTGGCGCAGTACACGGCCTCCTCCCGTGTCCCATCATCTATCCCGCGTACCTATACGCGTTCGCCACCGGTGACCCGATTCGAGCGGCCGCGTTGCTCGGTTTACTCGGACTCGGGACGATTCCGACGCTCTTCCTCTACGGAACGCTCCTCGGACAGGTGTCTGTGCGTCGGCGTGCAGTCCTTCACCGGGCGCTCGGTGCTGCATTCCTCGTCCTCGGATACATCCCGCTGTCACATGGCTTGATGCTACTCGGTGTCTCTGTCCCACACCTTCACGTCCCCTTCTACCAACCTTTGGGGTGAGCATGGCGACGAAGACGCAGTCCCGCGGCGAGGCTGACGGCGACACCAGTGGGTGTGACCTCTGTGGGTTGCCGACACCGACACCGCCCGTGACGGCCGACGACCCCGTCGGCGAGTTCTGCTGTCGTGGCTGCCTCGAAATCACTCGTACGCTCGGGGACGCGGCCACCGCCGACCCCGAGACAGTCGAGCAGGAACTCGCAGGCGAGGCAGAAGCCGTCCCCGATGGTGCCGAGCGAACCTACATGTCGGTCGAAGGGATGCACTGTGCCACCTGTGAGGCGTTCGTCTCCGGAACGGCGCGGTCCTGTGACGGCGTCTACGCCGCGGATGCGAGTTACGCCAACGATATGGTTCGCGTCACCTACGACCCGGAGACCGCAGACCTCGACGGCCTCTCGGGGACACTCTCGCGGTACGGGTACGGAACTCGTGACCCACACGAACGTGAGGCCGCAGAACGGACGGACAATCAGGTCGCACGGTTCGTCATCGGCGGCGGCGTCTTCGGAATGATGGTGATGCTGTGGTACATTCTGTTTCTGTACCCAACCTACGTCGGGTTCTCGCCAGTGGTCGAACTCGGCGTCTTCGACGGAATCTATATCCTCGGCAACATCTGGCTGATGACCTCCATCGTCCTGTTCTACACCGGATTCCCCATCCTTCGAGGGGCGGTCGTCAGCCTCCGTGCCGGCCAACCGAACATGGACCTTCTCGTCTCGCTCGCGGCGACGAGCGCGTACGTATACTCGACGGCTGCCGTCGTCGTTGGCGAGACACACGTCTACTTCGACGTGACCGTCGCCATCATCCTCGTCGTGACGCTCGGCAACTACTACGAAGACCGAATCAAGCGGAAAGCGGCCGGGATGCTCTCGGACCTCGCCGCCTCGCGCGTCTCGGAGGCCCGCCGCAGGACCGCCGACGGCGTCGAGACTGTCAGTGTCGAGGCCCTCGAAGCCGGCGACATCGTCGAAATCCGGCCGGGAGAACGGGTTCCCGTCGATGGACGAGTCCACGAAGGGACTGCAGCAGTCGACGAAGCACTCGTCACGGGAGAGTCGATGCCGCGGACGAAGCGCCCCGGCGACGACGTCCTCGGCGGCACCGTCGTCACAGACCGCCCCCTCGCCGTGGAAGTCGGTGAGGACGCGACGAGTACGCTCGACCGACTCGTCGAACTCCTGTGGGACATCCAGAGCGCTCGCTCGGGTGTCCAGCGCCTCGCGGACAAACTCGCGACCATCTTCGTCCCCACCGTCCTCGTCCTCGCTGGAATCGCGTTTGGATGGACGCTCCTCCGTGGTGAGTCGGCGACGACGGCGCTCCTCGTCGGCCTCACGGTGCTCATCGTCTCGTGTCCGTGCGCACTCGGTCTCGCCACGCCACTGGCCGTCGCGTCGGGTATCAAAGAGGCAGCGAGTCGCGGCATCGTCGTCGCCTCGGAAGCAGTCTTCGAAGCGGTCCCCGACGTGGACGTGGTCGTCTTCGACAAAACAGGGACACTCACCGACGGCGACATGGCCGTCCTCCGAATCGACGGTGACGAATCCACGCTTCGGTCGGCCGCAGCGCTCGAACGGTTCTCTGCACATCCGCTCGCGTCGGCAACCGTCGCGGCCGCCGAAGACACCGGTGTCGAGATTCCGGAACTCTCGGCAGACGACGCCCTCGTTCACGACCGAGGTGTCTCTGGCACCGTCGACGGCGAACGTGTCGTCGTCGGGCATCCGGCGCTCGTGCGCGACGAGGGGATGGTCGTCGGTGAAGACCTCGAAAACGCCATCGAGAACGCCCGTGACGAGGGTGCAGTCCCAGTTGTCGTTGGGCAGGGCGACCGCGCCCGAGCGGTACTCGTGGTCGGTGACGAACCCCGCGAGGCGTGGGACGACGTTGTCGCCGCAGTCGCCGACGACGGCAGACGAGACGTGGTCGTCCTCACTGGCGACTCGGAACGAGCAGCACGGCGTTTCCGCGACCACCCGGACGTGACGGACGTGTTCGCGGGCGTCCCCCCAGAGGCGAAAGCCGAGACAGTAGAACGCCTGCGGAGTCGTGGGACTGTCGCGATGGTCGGCGACGGGAGCAACGACGCGCCCGCGCTCGCGGCCGCAGACATCGGTATCGCACTCGGTACTGGAACCGACATCGCTGGCGACGCCGCAGACGCAGTTCTGGTCGGCCGCGACATCGACGCGATTCCGGAGGTGTTCTCGCTTTCGGCGGGTGTGAACCGACGCATCCGCGGCAATCTGACGTGGGCGTTCGGCTACAACGCTGTCGCCATCCCACTGGCCGCACTGGGCGTCCTCAACCCCCTCTTCGCCGCGATTGCGATGGGAACGTCGAGCCTCCTCGTGGTCGCCAACTCGGCGCGGTCGGTGGAGTGACCGCCGTGGTTCGACGGCAGCGCGTCCCGGGCTGGTGTGTCGTCCCAGACACTGCCGCGAGCGCACCAATCAAGGTGTTCCGCTTCGTCGTCCAATCCGATGACTGACGACCCCTTCTCGCTCTCGGTTCCAGCAGGGTGGACCCTCGTCATCGACGAGGACACCGACGACGCGAGCGCACAGGTCATCTACGAGTCTCCCGAGAGTAAGTACCGGGTCGTCATCACCGAGTTCGCACGAGGCCTCACGCTCTACTGGTGGGTCGATATCTACGCTCACGCGGGCGGTGAGTGGCATCGTCGTGAAGTCGGCCTCGGCGACTCGTACCGTGACCCAGGTGCCGTCGCCGACGCCGCCCAAGACGCACTCGATGGACTCACAGAGACCGCATCGGAGAGTCTCGAAGCGTTACTCGAGGACTGACCTGTGCCGAATCGCCCGACAGCACCGGGCAGCCATTTCATGTGTCGGCGGTGCGAAGAGACTGTATGAGAGACATCAGGTACGTCTATACGGTGGGGATGGACGCTGCGGCCATCTCGAAGCGACTGGACGAGGCGTCGTCCGGCGTGTTGTCGCTGGCAGACGGGAATCGGTCGTACGCGATTCCCGTTCACGTCCACCTCGACGAACCGGCCGGGCGCCTCCTCTTTCGCTTGACTGACGACGGCCACAGCAAGAAGTTAGACTACATCGAGAAGACCGACGAAGCGACGTTCATCTGTTACGAAGACGCCGGTAAGGACTCGTGGAGCATCATGGCCCGAGGGCCAATTCGTGTGCTTCCGGACGAAGACCTTCCAGACGAAACAACCATCAACAGGCTGTACGGTGGCGTCCGCGTGTTCGACGAAGACGTAGACGACCTCAAACTCCACATCGTCGAACTCGTCTACGACGAGCTGACGGGACGCGAAACGGCACGATGACTCGCGTCGCAGGCGTCATCCTCGCCGGTGGGCGTTCACGACGATTCGGCGAGATGGACAAAGCCCTCGCACGACTCGACGGCGTCCCACTCGTCTGCCGAACTGCTGGGCGAGTGACGAGCGTCACCGACGAACTCGTCTTCAACTGCCGGCGCGACCAAGCCAGCGCACTCGAATCGGCCTGTCCCGACCTCGATGCCACGATTGCTGTCGATACGGACCCAGACACCGGGCCACTCGGTGGTATCCGGACTGGTCTCGACGCGACCGACGCACCGCTCTCGGCCGTCGTCGCGTGCGACATGCCGTTCGTGGACCCGTCGCTCCTCACGTTCCTCGTCGCAGAAGCCACCGAGACGGGCGCTGATGTCGTCGTTCCACAGGTCGAAGACGGCTGGTTCCAGACGACACAGGCAGTCTACCGAACAGAGTCCGTCTCGGCGGCTGCCAACGCGGTTCTCGAACAGGGTGGCGGAAAGATACTCGATGCCTTCGACTCACTCGACGTTCGAACCGTCGGTCCGGAGACGTTGGCGCGGTTCGACCCGCGTACCTTCGAGAACATCAACACACGAGAAGAGTTCGCCGCAGCAGAGAGCGCGATTCGCGCGCGTCGAACGGAAGCAGAGTGAGCGAGTACAGTCAGTAGCGTCCGACCACTGCCACGTCAGTAGACAGCGACGACGGGATCGTCTGCGACGAGACGGGTCGCGACGACGCGGTCCACTCGGGGATGTTCGCGTACCCACCCGGCGATTTCTTCGGCGTTCGCTTCGTGTTTCTCCGTGTCGACCATGTTGAGCACAGGGACGACGCGGGCCGTCTCGGGGACGTCTTTCAGTCCACCGCGGTCGCTCGTCAGTGTCGCGGCCACGTCCCACGCCGAGATGGGGTCACCGAGGTCCGTTCCGGTCACCTCCGAGACGAGTTCTGGTCGGTGGACCCGCTCGTGGGCCAGTGGCTCGCCGACGATACGGACGCTGACGATTGGACAGACGAGGTCTGTGCTGTCGGGCAGTCGTGGTTCGTGGTCCCCAGGTGCTTTCAGCCATCGCGACCGTGCGCCGTCGGCCTTGGTCAACACCACGTCGTCGGTGGTGCGGCCGAGGGCGGCGACAGTTGACGGGTCGTAGCCGCGGTACCGGTCCGGTCGCTCTCGCTCTGGAACGACGCCAAGTGGACGTGTCGAGGTCTCTGCGACGGTCTCGACGGGGTCGTCGGTGACGACCACTTCGGCGACTTCGTCGTCGAAGATGGGAATTCTCACGGTACTCGTGACCACGCCGTCAAGCGAGCGGGCGAGTCGATAGATGAGCGTCTTCTTCCCGCCCGCCCCGACCACGCACGCGAGGTCGTTCGGGCCGATTCCAAGCGCGTCTGCGAGCGTCACGTCGAGGGGTGCGTCAGTCATCGGTGTCAGGTTCGACTGTCACGCGGACAGCGCTGTGTTTGTACTCGGGTATCTTTGCCGTCGGGTCGAGTGCATTACCGGTCAGTTTGTTCACGAGTGGGTCGGCGTAGTGGAACGTCGTGAACACGGTTCCTCGCCTGATTGCGGGTGTGACTTCGGCGGCGACGGTGACGGTTCCGCGCTCGTTTTCGATACGGACCCGGGCTCCGTCTTCGATTCCCCGGGCAGCGGCGTCGTCAGGGTGTATCTGGAGCACGTCCTCGCCGCGCATCCGCATCAACACGCCAGAGCGACGACTGAGCGCGCCGCTGTTGAAGTGCTGGAGGACGCGTCCCGTCGTGAGAACGAGTTCGTCGTCTTCGACGGGGTCCGCCGGGTCGACGTGTTCGATGACTCGGAGCGAAGCGGTCTTCGACCCGTTCTCGAACCGGTCTGCGTGGAGGAATGTGGTTCCCTCGGTTGCGCCCTCGGGGAACGGCCATCGCTGACTGCCGGTTCCGATTCCCTCGTACGACATTCCCGCGTAGATTGGTGCAACCGCGCAGAGTTCGTCGAACACGCCTTCTGGCGTCTCGGGCGATTCGAGACCAGCGACGCGTGCGGCGAATTCACGGAGGATGTCGAGGTCAGTCCGGGCGTTCCCCGGCGGCGCGACGTTCTGTCGCATGCGGATGACCTGTCTGTCGGTGTTGGTTACCGTGCCAGACTTCTCCGCCCAGACGCTTCCCGGGAGAATCACGTCGGCGTAGTTCGACGTCTCCGTCGGGAAGATGTCGTGGACGACGCAGAAGTCGAGTTTCTCGAACTGCGCTCTGACGTAGTTCGTGTTCGGTTCGGTCATGGCGGGGTCCTCCCCGAAGACGTACGCCGCGCGGACTTCGTCGCCAAAGCGGTGGGTCGCTTCGACTTCAGTGAGACCAGGTGTTTCCGGAGGTTCGAACCCCCACACCTCGGCGGCGGCGGCGCGGGCGTCCGCGTCGGTCACGTCACGGTATCCCGGAAGGGCGTTCGGGAGGCCACCCACGTCACCCGTTCCCTGAACGTTGTTCTGGCCACGAAGCGGGTTCACGCCCGTTCCTGCCTTGCCGACGTTGCCGGTGAGGAGTGGCAAGTTGATGAGCGTGTGGACGTTGTCCGTCCCGCAGTGGTGCTGGCTCATTCCCATGCCGGTGAAGATGGCGGCCCGGCCTGCTTCACCGTAGGCACGGGCGGCCGCTCTGAGGTCCTCTGGGTCCACGCCAGCGCGTTCTGCTTCTTCGTCCACGTCGAGTTCGGAGAGGTACGCTCGGAGGCCGTCGAATCCGGTGGTTCGCTCAGCGACGAACGCTTCGTCGACCAATCCTTCCTCGACGATGACGGCCGCCATCGCGTTCAACACCGGGATGTCGAAGCCGGGTTTGACGGGGAGGTGGATGTCCGCCGCCTTCGTGGTCGCGTTCTCTCGGGGGTCGACGTGAATCAGCTTCGCCCCGGATTTGAGCGCCGGGAGCACGTACGACCGGAAGATGACGGGATGCTGTTCGGCCGGGTTCGCACCCGTGACGAGGAACACGTCCGCCTCCATCAGGTCTTCGAGGGAGTTCGTCATCGCACCGGCACCGAACCGGTTGCGCATCGCGGCCACCGTAGACGCGTGACAGAGGCGGGCACAGCTATCGACGTTGTTCGTCCCGAGTTTTCGTGCCGTCTTCTGGAGGAGGTAGTTCTCTTCGTTGGTGCAACTCGCCGACGTGAAGAAGAACACCGAGTCGGGACCGTGGTCGGTGACGATGCGGTCGAACTCGCGTTCGATACGGTCGAACGCTTCTTCCCACGTCGCTTCGACGAGCGTCCCGTTCACGCGGACGAGCGGAGTAGTCAATCGCTCTTCGTGGTCGACGACGTCCCACGCCGCGGCGCCCTTCGGGCAGAGTTCGCCCTTCTGGTTCACCGGTCCTTTCCACCCAACTGCACTCTCACGGTCTGCATCGTATCGGATGCCACATCCCACACCACAGTACGGGCAGACGCTCTCGTTCGGTTCTGCCACTCGATCTTTCATGGTCGAACCCCACACATAGTAGAACATGCAACGCCAGTGATATTCATCGTACCGCTGGCACCGAGCGTGTGAAAATCGTCGGTAGACAACTTCGTATTCGCCGAGTAACCGAACTCCCGCAGTTCACTCGGTGAACACGGCCAGTATCTGTCTACGGTAGAGGAACCCGAGAACCGACGCCGACACGAGGGCGGAGACGAAGATGACGAGGAGAATCGGCTCGCTATTGGCGGCCGCCGAACCCGCGAGGTTCACCAACAAGAACCCCGGCAACCTGCCGACTGCGGCGACGGCGACGATTCGACGGACCGGAATGTCCGTGAGACCTGCCGCAAAGCAGATGGCGTCGTCGGGAAGGCCGGGGACGAGAAAGATGAGAAAGAGGACGGCGAGTCCGTGGGTTGCCACCGTGTCGTCGAAGAGCGCGAGTGCATCGGCCGTGACGACGCGTTCGACGTACGGACGACCGAAGTGACGTGCGAGCACGACGGCGAGCGTCGTCCCGATGACGATGCCGACCATGCTGTAGACCGTCCCCCAGAGTGCACCGAAGAGAAAGCCGCTGGCGAACCCGAGCGCCTGTCCGGGGACTGGCGCGACCAGCACCTGAAGAATCTGCACGGCGATGAACGCCAGTGGCGCCAGAGGACCGACCTGGAGAAGCACCGTCCTGAGCTCCTGTGGGTCCGCGAGAAACGGATACTGGTTCACGACGACCGACCCGACGACGACCATGGCCGCGACGAGAGCGACGAGGAGGAACGTCGCCTGCCACCGGTCGCGGGTCGATTCGAAGAGGGTCGGGACGCGAGTCACAAGGATGGGGTCGTGCGCTGGAAGGAAAAATCCCGCCGCGAGAGCGTTTTTGTGTCGAGAGTGCGTAACGATACACATGCCCGAGATCATCCTCGTTGCAGTCGACGGGTCACCGCTGTCGAAGCGAGCGTTCGAACAGGCGCTCGCGGACGCTGAGTCGACCGTCATCGCCCTGCACGTCATCGACCCCACGGACCCGGGGTACAGCGCTCCTCTCGACGTCGACGTAACCCTCGAACCGCTCCACGGGTCGGCCGAGTGGTACGAGAAAGCGAACGAACTCGCAGACGAGATATTCGAAGAACTCACCGCACTCGCCGACGGGAGCGGTGTCGAAGTCCGGACGAAGACGCTCCGTGGCGACCCCGCCCGGAGCATCGTCGAGTACGCGAGTGACGAAGACGCCGACGCCATCTACGTCGGGGGACACGGCCGCACCGGCGAGACGAACCTCCTTCTCGGCAGCGTCGCAGAACTCGTCGCGAGTCGTGCGAGCGTCAGTGTGACCGTCGTCCGGTAAGTGGTCCGGCCGACCGTTGCACGTCTCTGAACAGCTCCCTCTCCGCAGACCTCACGTGTCGCGCGGAACAGGCGGAACACACATCACTGGAGCGTCCGAGAGTCTCACGACTCGCTCGGCGACGCTTCCGATGAGGTAGCGTTCGAGGCCGCTCGTCCCGTGAGTCCCCATCACGACGAGGTCGGCGTTCCGCTCGTCACTGTAGTCGACGATTGTCTCGGCCGGGAGTCCGACGCGAATCTCTGTCTCGACGGGGACGTCACGCGCTGCAGCGAGTTCAGCGATGACCTCGACTGCCGCCTCACCACGAGTCTCGAGGTCGTCGTCCGTCACCGGTGTGTCGGCGTGCGTCGTCCGCACGTCGACGACGTAGAGGACGTGGAGTGCCGCGCTGTACTTGGCCGCGAGGTCGACCGCGTACTCGGCAGCACGCTCTGCGTGGGTGCTCCCGTCCGTGGGGACGAGAATGTGGTCGAACATGACAGAGAAGACGCGTGCAAGCGCGATAAAACCGGATACCCACGCGACACAGCAGGCCAAATCCGGCAGATTTCTCGGGGGGTGAGAAGTGAGATTCCGCCTTATGCTGTTCGCGTTCGTACTTACTCACTGGAGAGTTACAGATGCAAGCCACGAACGACCGAACTGCAGAACTCTGGATTCGACCGATTCGCGACGGCCTCGGTGAGGAACACCAAACCCTCGTCGTCCGCATGGAGCGCCTCGTCACGGACGGCTTCCTCAACGACATGTGTCTGCGGACCTGGAACCACAACGTCGACGTCGAAACGGATATGGCGCCGACGAAGCGCGACGCGCTCATTCGGGAGCGACTCGCTGCGTGCAGACAGTGGGCGCGACGGGAAGGCGTGAAACTGCCGACTATCGAAGAACACGCGAAAGTCGGGTCGGGTCGGATGGGACCTGCACACGATACAGTCGTCCTCCCACAGACACTCGTCGTGGTGTTCCAGGGTGACGACGTCGAGGCAGTCTACCCGCACGAACGCGACGGGAAGATGAAGTCGGTCGCCGACTGGGTCGAAGACGCAGAGACGCTCCTCGGCATCGACACCGACCACGTCGACGTGTGAAGGCTACCGATTCGAGGGGATATCCGAACTGATGGTGGACGCGACGAGTGTGGCGATGCCACGGCGGAGTCGTTCCGAAGTCGACTGGGGAGAGATATCGAGCTCGGCAGCGAGGTCAGACAGCGACACTTCCCGTGGGACCTCGAAGTAGCCTTCTTCGGCGGCGAGCGTGAGCACCTGTCGCTGCTTCTCACTCAGGCCGTACCCGGTCGTCCCCGTGGTGTCGCCGCTGTAGATTCGCTGGACCGACATCTCGAGACCCATCTCGGTACAGAGGGTCCGGTACTCGACGAGTGCGTCCCGGTCTGGGAATCGCATTCGCGTGTGGAGACCGTCCGTCGTGAACGACACGTCGAGACGTGATGCGCCGACTTCGACGTCGTTCGGGTAGACGACCGCGCCTGCGGCGTCCGATATCTGCACTCGGTAGAGCCTCCGTGTCGGCAGTGACTCCATGAGTTTCGGAGTGCCGACTGTCTCGTCGTTTCTCATCCCTTCTTCGAACGCGTCGAAATCACCACCACAGGCCCACAAGAACAGCACTGGGCGCTCAGGGTCGGCGGCGACGGCCTGCTCTACGTCGAGTCGCATCTCAGGTGCGTACTCGATGGCAGTCGTCAACGGGAGGGCTTGACTGGTAATGGTGAACTCCGCGATGCAACTCATTTTCACCACCATCGGAATGGAGCGTATAAAATGCAGTTACTTTGACTGGTATCTCTCGAAAGGGCCCGGGCAAGGCCCAAAACTGTTGTCAGAGGCACGCCCACTAGCACGACAGTGTCGTAGTACGGTGGGCATATCTACGTATATCGGGTAGTTGGGAATAGATACTCCCTGATTTATCAAGGTATTATATACCGACGCCGAAGCGTCACGCTTACTCGGAGTCGGGCAGTGGTCCAGATATGAACGTCCCTTGTGTCCGTGTTCCCCGTGAATCGGGTGAAGCGACACGCCAACGCCTCGCCGACGCCGACCTGTTGGACCACGAACACCAGATTACTGTCGTGGAGGGGGACCTCTACATCCCCGTGGTCGCTGCCGACTCGGTTCCGACCGAGTTCGAAGTGGTCGATTTCGAACCACCGACGCGAGAGACACAGACGACGCCCGCAGACATCCTCGGGTACGAACCGTCGTACGAACGACTCGGCGACATCGTCATCCTCGACGAAGACGACACAGAACGGGCCCGTGAGATTGCCACGGCCATCGTCGACTCAGACCTCAAAGCAGACACGGTGGTGAACCGCGCCTCGAAAATCAAGGGCGAACTCCGGGTTCGAGACTGGGACGTTCTCGTCGGCGACTCGACGGAGACGGTCCACCGCGAGTACGGCACCGAACTCCACCTCGACATCGACACGGTGTACTTCTCACCGCGCCTCGCGACGGAGCGACACCGCGTCGTCGAACAGATTCGCGAGGGAGAACACGTCTTCGACATGTTCGCCGGCGTCGGCCCGTTTGCCATCCCGGCGGCCGAAGCGGGCGCCGACGTCGTGGCCTGTGACCTGAACGAAGCGGCCGTCGAGTTCCTCAGAGAGAACGCGGAGCGAAACGACGTGTCCGACCGGGTCACAGCCGTCCACGGCGACGTTCGCGAGGTGGCCGACGACTACGAAGGGTGGGCAGAACGCCTCATCATGAACCTACCCCACAGCGCCGACGAGTTCCTCGACACCGCTGTTCGACTCGCCGGCGACGAGTGCATCATCCACCTCTACGACATCCAGCACGAAGACGACCCGTTCGGCCCCGGTCTCGCTGCGGTCCGCGCCGCCGCCGACGAGGAGTACGATGTGGAGGTCATCGAGGAGAAAATCGTCCGGTCGTACGCCCCACACGAGTACAACGTCTGTTTGGACGTTCGCCTGACGAAGCGCCCGTAGCGCAACGTGGTGACGACCGACAGACACAGGGTTGATTCGCAAGTCTTAATTACGTAACCGGGGTACGAAAGAATGCGTTCGAAAGCCCACCGCGCCGGTGTAGCTCAGCTGGCAGAGCGATTCCTTCGTAAGGAATAGGCCGAGGGTTCAAATCCCTCCACCGGCTTACTTTTCCCGCGAAACTCACACGCCGAGCACCTCGTGTGCTCGGTACTCGTGAGCGGGTGAATCAGTGACTCTGGAGGGATTTGAACCAGGGAGCGAAGCGAACGAAGTGAGCAGAGCGACCGAGGTTCACAATCCCGATTGCACGGCGACACACAGACTCTCGTCACTCCAGTACGATACACGTACTCGTCCGGCCGACGCCGTCGATCGTGTGAATCTCGTCGGAGATGAGTTTGAGTAGGTCGCGTTCGACATCCGCTTCGACTTCTGCGATGACATCGACCTCGCCGGCGACGACATTGGCTTTGCGTACCCCGTCGAGTGTGCTGACTTGTTTGGCGACGTCCTGTGCGGTTCCCGCGGCAGTCTGAATCGTGATGTAGGCTTCGACCATTCGTAATTATACTCTGTCAATTGGCATAAGTGCGAGTCAGCGTAGCAGGCACAACAGGTCTGAGAAGCGCCACAATCCGATTGTACAGAATCGACCGCGCGGTCAGCGCTCAGGAATTCCACACACTCCCGCTTCCTCACCCATCTTCTCGACACCGGGTGCGAAGCGGCCTAACTTCCAGTCGGGGTCGTGGCCCGTCTCTTCGCGGTGGTGTTCGATTCGGAGACGGGCGTCGGCGAGTTTCGAGAACCGCTCTTCGAGACCACACGCGGGGCAGATAACCGTCGCTCGGGTGTCCGTCATTGTTCGAACAGAACACAGCAGTCGAAGTAATTCTGTCGGGTGTCGTTTTGTAGTGGGCATACAACACGTCAATTCAGCAGATTATTGTGGGTCGAGGGCACGACACACAAAATCAGACGATGTCGAAAGAAGCCGTGTAGCGCAGGGATTCACAAAAATAAGGGCCGATACGATACCGAGGGAGTGCGGTCGCGTCAACCCATGACGAGGCTCATCCACCTGTTCTTCTTGACGAACTCCAAGTTCTCCAGGTAGGCGTCAACGCCGAGGATTCTCCCGGCACCGAAGGCACCGAGTCCGAACAGCAACACGGCGTAGACGATGTGGTCGTCGACGACCCACCCGTGGGCGAGTGGAAGACCAGCGAGGATGCCGCCTTCGAGTGCCGCTGCCCAGTAGAACAGCATCATGATTGCACCCCAGAACGCGCTAAACCGGACGAACGCACCGAGGATGAGCGCCAATCCAGTGAGCGTGAGCCCCCACATGTTGAGTTGGTCGATGAGCGGATTCCCAGCCATCGACATCCACAAGCCAGCCAGGGGGTTCCCGGGTGGGATGGCGTTCGCGAGGAAGCCAGCAGCAGTCCAATTGTTCGAGGGGTCCGCATCCAGGTACGTGACGAGTTTCGTCACGCCACCCTGGAACAGCGTCCATCCCATCACGATTCGCATGATGAACAGCGAGAGACCGACCCACCGCTCTGAGTATTCGAACGTTACGTCCTGTCCAAACAGCTTCGTCTCTAGTACACGGCTACTCGTTGCCATATAGAGGAGATATTTTCCGTCAACATATTTAGAAGTGTTGCAGATTCTCACTCATTGCCGAACGACCGTGTCACGCCGTTTATCACCGCCCACGACAGAGCAGAGGTATGCTCACCTTCATCGGACTCGGTCTCTTCGACGAGCGCTCTATCAGCGTCGAAGGACGCGAGGCACTCGCCGATGCCGACCGTGCGTTCGCAGAGTTCTACACGAGCCACCTCGTCGGTGCGACCGTCGAAGACCTCGAAACGTACCACGACATCGACATCGAAGTACGCGACCGGGCTGGTGTCGAACAAGACCCAGAAGAGATTCTTGCGGCCGCCGAGGAAGAGCACGTAGCGTTCCTCACTGCCGGCGACACGATGATTTCGACGACACACGTCGATCTCCGCCTCCGGGCCGAAGCGCGAGGAATCGAGACGCACCTCATCCACGGCGTCACCGCCCAGTCTGCAGCGAGTGGGCTCACTGGGCTCCAGAACTACCGTTTCGGGAAGGCAGTCACCCTTCCGTTCCCGTACGTCCACGGTGGCGACCCAGTCCCGAAGAGCGTCGTCGACTCACTCGAAGCGAACCGCGAACGCGGGTTGCACACGCTCGTCTATCTGGATATCAAAGTCGACTGGGAAGGTCGCCGCGGCGTCGAAGTCGAAGGCGACCAGTACATGACCGCAGACTACGCCGCCGAGTTGTTCGCAGAACACTGGGACGGCGACGCACTCGGCGTTGCAGTCTGTCGGGCGGGGAGCCGAGAACCAGTCGTTGCGGCCGACCGACTGAGTGAACTCGCTAAACAGGACTTCGGTGACCCGCTTCACATGCTCATCATCCCCGGAGAGGTACACCACGTCGAAGCGGACGCGCTGATGGGGCTTGGTGGAGCACCAGAAGACCTGTTCGACTACGACGAACGGTAGACAAACTCACCCGCCGGAACCGCAAATAGCCGAACCGAGAGGAAAAACAGCTTTCGGGGTTACTTCTTACTTAGGCTCGTGGGTCGTTTCGACCCTCGAAGCCCAGTTCGGAGTGGAGGTCGTACTCTTCTCCAGTGACCATGTACAACACGTCCTCGATGACGGTGAGGAGTTCTGGGACCTCACGGACGACCAAGTACGTGATGCCGATGAGTGCGACGACCGCGAGCACCTGACTGATGATGCGGTCGGAGATGAAAAACGACACCAGATACGGGTCCGACGAGCCGAACAAGAACAACACTTCGTCGACGAACACGTGGAAGTACTGCTTTCCGACGGAGATAGTGATGAACGTCGTCCGGAGGAGGTTCAGCGCGTAGATAATCGGAACGGCGATAGCCAGGCCACGGAGTTTGCGTCGAATCGGGGCGTCGACGGCCGCGATGAGGCCTGCGAAGATGGCGATACTCCCCAGTCCCGTACACGCGAGTACGACGGAAATCTCGATTCTGTGTGACCCCTGCATCCACAGGAACGTGTTCAGATATCCCTCGTCACCCGGGATCATGTTCGTCGAGTATCCGAGCGACTGGATGAGGAAGTTCGTCTGGGCGGCGACCGTCTCCATCAAGAAGCCGCGGGGTGCTGGAATCGTCGTCCCGAAGAGCGTCAACGCGGGAATCGTCTCGAACGGGAGATACACGATTCCCATCGCAGCGACGGCACGCGAGAGGACGAACAACGTGTCACGACCGCTGTAGAGAAGCCAGCCGGCGTAGAGTGACGCGGGGACCGCAGCGATGGTCAACAACCCCTCGATGTAGCTCTTGTGAACGAGCGTGAAGTGTGGGATGAGTTGGAGCCAGAAGATGGCGAAGAGGACCCACGCAGCAGCCATCACTCGTCGCCCGAGTTCGCGGTCGCGCCCGTTTGCGACCACACCAGCGACGAAGGCGGCGATGGCCACCCAAGCAAGGATATCGGAGAGCAGACCGGGCATACGTGTTGGAACACGTGGACGAAATAAATCCCTTGTCGTTGCGTGCGCCGACGATGCGCGACCGGTCGAACTCTGTGACAGTATCGACGTGTGACTCGTGACGACGCTGTCGCTCACGGGTCGAGGTCAATAAAAAAATTGAGGGAACCGGGAAAACCCGGTGGTTAGTTAGCGAGGTTTAGTCGCGGCGAACTGCGAGGAGAGCCGCAGCGACGAGAGCGACGAGGGAGACGACGACGCCGAAGCCAGGCGTGCTGGATTCAGTGGTCTCTTCTGCCGGCTCTTCAGTCGGCTCTTCCGTTGGTTCTTCCGTGGGTTCCTCGGTTGGCTCTTCCGTCGGCTCTTCCGTCGGAGTTGCCGTTTCTTCGGTTTCCTCAGGCGTTTCGGTTGCCGTCTCAGTCTCTTCGACGAGGCCAACGACGCCCTCTGCGGAGGCGTCTTCAGCGTCGCCAGAGTCGACGGAGACAGTCACTTCGAACTCGTCGCCTTCCTTCTGTTCGGAGAAGTCGAATGCGGACGAGAACGAACCGTCAGCCTGGACGTATGCGGTTGCCGTCTTGAGGAAGCGCGGCTGGGTGTCGCCGGTGGACTTCACGCGGACGGTGAGAGCCGTACCGGGTGCGACAGATGCCGAGCCCGAGAGCGTCTGCTCTGCGGCAGCCGAGACGTTAGCGTCGTCTCCGAGCGAGAGCTCAGGAGCGACGACTTCGAATTCAGCGGATGCGTTTTCGTCTTCGTCGGCGAGGTCACCGTCTTCGAGGACGGTGAACGTCGCGTTGAATGCATCGTCGTCCTCGACAGCGAACTGGTCAGCACCAGTGCTGTAGGAGTCCGTGCGCGAAGCAGAGACGTCGTCGAGGTCGTAGACGATGAAGTACGTGTCGTTCTCGCCGTCAGCGATGACCGTGGCGCTGGAGCTGTTGATGCCCAGGACCTTGGCGTCGCGGTTTGGACCAGGGTTCGTCTGCTCGACGGTGACGTCGAACTGCGTACCCGTGAGGTCGTCGAAGCTCTCAGCGTCGAAGGCGCCTTCGAGACCCGTTGCGACGACCTGGTGGACGACGACGTCGCCGTTGGCGACGGAGTCAGTCTGCGTCAGGTTGCCGTCTTCGATGGCGTCGTAGACGTCCGAAGCCTCAGTGACTTCGGTGCCCGTTGGGGCCGTCCAGACAGCCTGGGAGTCCGTGCTGCGCTCTTCGAGGACGAGGGTGCCGACGTTGTCGGCATCGTCGCCAGTTGCGACTTCGAGACCGTAGTCACCAGCGTCGAGGAGACCCGAGACGCCGGTCGTGATGTTGTCGGAGGTGACGGAGACGCTGTCGTCGCTGTCGTCAACGTCGAACGATGCTGGGTTGCCAGCGTCGTACGTGTTGAACAGGAGGACAACTTCGCCGTCGTCGTTGCCGTCAGTGACGGAGACGTTCGCGGTGTAACCCACGTCGTCGCCGCCAATCATGACGTCTGCTTCATCCGTACCCTCGAGGGTGACGGTGATTTCTGCGATGTCGCCAACCTGTTCGGTGACGACGTTGGAACCGAAGTCGGACGAGGAGTCCTTAGCCTTCGAGACCGAGACAGAGTCGGAGACGACGGTGACTCCAGAGAAGGAGTCCGTCACTTCGACCGTGTAGTTACCGGAGTCGAGCGAACCGAGGTTGAAAGCAGCTTCACCCTGACCGTCGAGTTCGACAGTCTGGGAAGCGACTTCGTCGTCGTCAGAGTCGACTGCGACGACGTCGACGGTGCGGCCGTTGGCGTTTGCCGTGACCGTACCTTCGAGGTCATCCTCGTCCGTGATGTTGAGGTCGTCGACGGAGACGTCGAGACCGAGGTCGCGAACGTCAACGGAGCCTTCAGCGGCGTCGACCGTACCGAAGTCGAACTCGTACGTGTCGAGTGCGCGGTCCTCAGTGTTGAAGACGAAAACCTTGCTGTTCTTGCCGGTGGAACCAGCGAAGACGTAGTCGTTGTCCTCGTCAGAGGCCGTGACTTCGACGTCCGTGTTGGCGCTGCTAGCGACGACTGCAACGTTGGAGCCCTTGTAGGCCGTGTTGTTTGCCGTGCCGGAGTCGCCAACGAAGACGGGTGCGAAGGTGACGTCCTTGGTGCCGGTCATCGTGTTACCGGCATCGTCCGTGATTTCGTACTCGACTTCGAGGTCGCTCGTGTTGATCTCGCTCAGGGAGAACGTGTGGGAGCTCTTCGTACCGGACGTGACTTCAGCGAGGCTGGAGTCACCGTCAGTGACGTTGAGCTTGGTGATGGTCACCGATTCACTGAATGCGACTTCGAGGTTAGCCGTGGATGCGTCCACACCAGTTGGGTACTGGATTGCGGAGAGGACAGACGGGTTCTCAGCGGCAGTAACCGTGAGCTGGTCCGCAACGGTGGTGTTAGCCGTCTCGTCGTAGTCCACTGAATTGTCAGTGTCCTCAGCAGCGGCCACGTCGTAAGTGCCCGCGTCGACAGAACTCAGGTCGAAGCTGCCAAGAGACTGACCGGCGTTTGCTCCGGTACTGGTGGCAGACGCGTTCGGCTCACCTTCGTCAAGGATTCCGTCGCCGTCGACGTCAACCCAAGCGATCAGCGTGTCGGTACTAGTGGTATTGTCATCCACCGATACGGTGGAGATGGAAGCAGAAGGACCTGCTTCCAAACTGACTGCAGTACCTGCTCCACTTCCAAGGTTAATGGAGTCAGGCGCAGGAGCAGCGGCAGCACTACCCGTAAACGCGATGGACCCGGCGAAAACCGAGAAAACCATCAGCGCCGCGAGCAGGACTGCGCGGATCTGTTTGTTGCGTGTCATTGTTAGTTAGATGTGTCTGCAAGCGGCGAAGCAGCTTTCCTCCCAAATGAGCCCGAGGGTAGGTTCGGGCACGGGGTTACTCGCTGGGATCACCTTGAGTAGGGGTACGGTCGGACCTATCTGCTGGCATTATATATGCTTTGTGTATCTTCTTGGTATAGATACACTCTTTTGGGCAATTCATTCAGTTTTGTCAACAAGAACGAGAATCAACTAACGGCTTGTTTTGTTACTTGTTGACAATCGAAAAAGAAAGCCGTCGACCGACTGATTTCGCAGCGTGTTATTCGGGCGATTCGAAGTCAGCTGGCAGAATCTCGACTTCGTGCCCGTCAGGGTCCTTCGTGAAGGCGAACATGTCGTCGCAGGACTCGGGGTCGCGGTAGTCTTCTGCTTCGCGTTCCATCAGGACTTCCCAGTAGTCGTGCAGGTCGTCGGCACGGACAGCGAGGTGGCCCCACGCGTCACCCATGTCGTAGGTTCGGCCGTCGTAGTTGTAGGTGAGTTCGACTGCCATCGCTTCTTCGGCGGCCCCTTCGGGCTTCATGAAGTAGTTCGCGAAGGTGTCGGACTCCCAGCGGCCCGTGTGCTCGTATTCGAACTTCCGCGTCCAGAAGCCGAGCGCCTCGTCGGCGTCCTCGACACGAATCATCGTGTGGTCGAGGCTCCACTTGGCACCGTGGTCGCGCTTGACGATTTCGACCTCGTGGCCATCTGGGTCCTTGACGAACGCGTAGCGGCCACCACAGGACTCGGGGTCGCGGTAGTCTTCGACGCCCTCGTCCATGAGCTGTTGGTACGATTCTTCGAGTTCGTCTTCGGGGACACGAACCGCGATGTGGCCCCACGCGTCACCCATCTCGTAGGAGTGGTCACCGTGGTTGTAGGTGAGTTCGAGCACGGCGCCGTCTTCGTGGAGGTCTTCCGGGCCGAGATAGACGTTGGTGAACGTGTCGGCCTCCCAGCGACCTTTCTCTTCGTAGTCGAGGTGAGTCGTGTACCAGTCGATCGACTCGTCGAGGTCTTCGACACGGATCATCACGTGGTCGAGGGTTCCAGACATAGACGTGAGATGTGTCGCACTGGCGAAAAACGTACCGGACGCGGAACCCCCCGTCGGTAGTTGGCACACGGCGTCTCTGTGGCGCTCGTGTCGTTACGTGCCGCATAAGTACTCGCCACCGTTACGACACAGTCGTGCCCTCGGTCCCCAATCCCATCCGCCTCCTCATCGTCGGAATCGGGCTTGCACTCTCCCGCGTCGGCCTCGTCGACCGTGAGCGTGCGGTCCGCACCGCCGACCTCGCGTGGCCACGCATCGTCACCGGCATCGCCCGAATGTCGAAGAACGCGGTGGACGTGGCGATGGTCGGCATCGCCTCGGGAACCGTTGCAATCACTGGTGTCGGATTCGCCGGGCCCTTTTGGGGACTGGCCTTCGCACTCGGCGGCGGAATCGCAGGTGGGACCATCGCACTCGTCTCACAACGGTTCGGTGCAGATGCACTCGAACAGTTAGGACTGGCAGTCCGGTCGAGTGCGCTCCTCACTGTCGTCGCAACACTCCCGGTCACGGCAGTCTTCTGGGCGTTCCCGACCGAACTCATCTCTCTGCTCAGCAACAACGCCGAGGCCATCGAACTCGGTGCCGACTACCTCCGAATCGTCGGTCTCGGTGTTCCTTTCGCCGGGCTGAACCTCATCGGAAGTCGAGTCCTCGTCGGGTCCGACGACGCGTACACCGCGATGGTCTTGCGTGCGAGCGGTGCCATCGTGAACATCGTCATCAACGCGGTACTCATCTTCGGCCTCGGAATGGGCGTCGAAGGAGCAGCACTCGGAACCGTCCTCTCGAACGTCGTCGTGACCAGTGCGTTCGTGATTGGGCTGTCACGCGGAGCACTTCCCGGCGTCGGCGCGTTCCCGGTCACAATCGACCCGTTTGGACCGTTCCTCGACTTCGCGACACTCAGTGACCTCGTCGAGATCGGGCTCCCCGTGATGGGCCGGAATCTCGTCTGGACCGTCGCAGAGTTCCCGATGCTCGCCATCCTCGACAGTTTCGGCCCCGACGTGGTCGCCGCGTTCGTCATCGCACGGCGTATCTGGGGACTGATGAACACGCCCGGATGGGGGTTCGGACTCGCCTCGTCGAGTCTCGTCGGCCAAGCACTCGGGAAGAACGACGAGACACTGGCAGAGGCGTACGGACACGAAGTCATCCGATTCGCCGTCGCGACCTACCTCGTGTCCGCCGTCCTCGTCGCCCTGTTCGCCCGTCCAATCGTCCTCGGATTCGTCAACAACCCGTCCGACCCAGCGGTTCCGATTGCAGTCGACCTCGTGTACGTCGCCTGTATCGCCGTCATCCTCCAAGGCGTCTCCGGCGGGGCAGCAGGACCGCTCGATGCCAGTGGCGACACGGGATGGACGTTCGGGAGCCAATTCGTCGGGATGTTCCTCGGGTCGATTCCGCTCGCGTACATCGGGTCGGTCACGTCGCTCGGCCTCGTCGGACTCTACCTCGCGTTCGTGGCCGAGACGTCGATTCCGGCGACGCTAAACTACTATCGGTTCCGTACGGGGCCGTGGAAAGCGGTGAGTCGAAGCTATCGTCCAGAGGCGACCGCAGACGACTGACGACGCGGTTTCGACGGTGACAACGCTGTTTCAGCGGTCTACGTCGCGCGGTGTGACCAGTAGAGATAGCCCGCGACTGCCCAGAGGAGAATCGTTCCCAGTGGCCACGCGGTACGGCCGGGTTGGACCGAGAACCCACGCGCGACTTCGAGTTGTGTCACACCGGCGAGAACGAGACCTGCCGCCGTTATTCGGACGTCCTCCCGTCCGAAGAGATACCCAGAGAGGGAACTCCCGAGTGCGACAACGTAACACGCGACGCCGACGGGCCACACGAGGATGTAGTCTGGGAGCCCCATCGTAAAGCGGAAGAAGAAGTCGGTGATGGTCGTGAGACTCCCCGAAGAGGGAGAGACGAGACCCCACGCGAAGAGAAACGTCGTGGACCCGGTGGTGAACGTCTGTACAGACCACGGAACGACACCGACAGCGAGGACGAGGAGTAGTCTCGCACGTTCCGGAGTCAGTCCACGAGCGTCGGGACGAATCCGGTGGTCAGACGTCACCGCTGTGCGATGATGCGGAGGACGTCTTCGTCTTTCAGTTCGTGGTCGCGGCCGACCTGTTGTTCGTCGTGTTTCGCACTCGGTCCGGAGACGCGAGCGAATCGGAACCGTTCGTCGAGTTTCGCACCGAGTTCGTGGATGGCGTCGTCGACGGTGTCACCCTCACGGAGGATGAGCGGTTCTTCGTAGTCGACGCCGCGCCCGGGCTTGTCCATGTAGATTCGGATGAGTCCGAGTGCGTCCCACATCTCCTCTTTCAGGGCATCGAGTCCCTTCTCCGCCTCGGCGCTGATGAACGTCACTTCGTCGGGGTCGAGGCCGACTTCGCGGAGGTCCGCCTCGACAGTCGGGAGATAGTCCTGGTCGATGAGGTCCGCCTTGTTGGCGGCGACGATAGACGGCAAGTAGACGCGGTTTTTCATGATGCCGTCGATGAGTTCGTCGATCGTCGTCTCACCCCGAAGCGTGACTTCGGCGTTGACGAACCCGTGTTCACGGAGGATTCCCTTTATGGTCTCCTCGTCGAGGTCGACGTTGTCGCTCTTCGTGACGTTGATGCCACCTTTCCCTTTCTTCGTGATAGAGAGACTCGGCGGCGACGTATCCAAGCGAATCTTGTTGGCGTACAGTTCCTCTTGGAGTCGCTCGTATCGGTCGATTTCGAACACCGAGAGCATGAAGACGACGAGGTCGGCCGTGCGGACGACAGAGAGCACCTCTTTGCCGCCACCACGACCTCCCGCAGCACCTTCGATGAGGCCAGGAACGTCGAGTATCTGGATGTTTGCACCCTTGTACTTCAGCATCCCCGGGTTGACGTTGAGCGTCGTGAACTCGTACTCGCCAGTCTCGCTCTCCGCGTTGGTGAGGGCGTTGATGAGCGTCGACTTTCCGACGCTGGGGAATCCAACCAGTGCGACGGTCGCGTCGCCCGTCTTCTCGACGGCGTATCCTTGACCGCCACCAGCCGAACTCTGGTTCTCGAGTTTCTCTTTCAGTTCCGCGAGTTTCGCCTTCAGTCGACCGATGTGCGCCTCTGTCGACTTGTTGTAGGGCGTATTAGATATCTCCTCGCGGATATCTTCGATGTCCTCCTCCAGTCCCATTGTCCAAACTTCCGCTGCGTCCGTCGAAAAACCCTTTCCTTCGAACTCGAAGAGTCGTGGGGGTGCTACTCGTCAGTGAACACATGGATTCTGTACAGGCGTCTCGTGGTTTCTGTGACCGACACCAGTGGTTAACCGTCGAAGGTAGACTGAACCTTCTTCGAACGGTGACAATTTCATTCACGTACGCGTATACGCGGGCGAACAGACTTCGTCACGATTATACACGGACAATTCAACACCCACAAACAACGACCGATGCCGAGCCCTGGGACGCTCCGTGATAGCACCCAAATCGTGCTTCAGTACGACCTTCTGGACGACGTTCGGGAGGAAATCGAAGCAGAATTCGTCGTCTCGTTCCACGAACACACGCCCGAGACGTGCCGAATCATCGGTAGTCCAGTAGAGATTCGGGCACTCAGCGATTATCTCGCACGGCAAGGTATCTCGCTTCCCTAACTCACGTCTCAGTGCTCACCCCTCAGTACCCACCCTCGTTCCGAAGGGCTTGTTACCACACAGTCTAACAGGCGGGTATGGACGAAGCGCCGGGACTCTCCGACCAGTACCGCACGGCCAGTCCGTGGCCAGTGTTCATTGCGCTCGGAATTCCCATCTCCGAACTTGGTCTCCTGTTCGACCTGTTTCCGCTCTCCGTCGGCGGCCTAGTTTTGTTCGGCGGGAGTATCGCAGGGATACTCCGTGAGTCGGGATACGTGAAATCCACCATGAAGTCGCTCGTCGTTCTCTCTGCCATCATGTTCGCCTTCGGTGGTTGGCTCGTGTTCACCGATGTGGCCCTCGCTACACGCGGATACGCAGTCATCGTCGCCGGATTCCTCCTCCTCGTCGGCGGCGGCGTCTTCGAACTGTTCGTCCGCGACCAGCGGCCAACGATATAGATTTCTGACGCTAACGGTCGTTTTTCGACGGACGTCGTTGGGATTTCTCGTGAGAACTGCACAGAGAGCACCGCCGCCGGGGCGAACGAGAAACCAACAATCTATTTGAACGGCGTCCCCGAGTGTCTCGATATGGCAAGCAAGACCTTCGACAAGGATACCATCCTCGACCTGACGGTCAACATGGTACCGTTGGTCATCATCCTGTTCTTCGTGGTGGGCTTCGCTCTCGTCAACCCCTTCGGATTCGACTCGCTCACGACGGGGCTTCAGTACGGCATCATGGTTGGGTCGTTCATCCTGCTCGCGGCCCTCACGTACCTCTCGGGGAAGGCTATCGCTGGCTCCGAACACACCAGCACCGTCTACCCCCCAGGACAGGCGACTGTCCCGGGCGTGAAACCACTCCACGAAGAACACGCAGAAGCCGAGGCAGAACTCGAAGAACCGAACGACGGTGACGCAGTAGAAGCGGCCGAAGGAACCGCTTAAAACCCCCCGAATCGCAGGGCGTTCCCGAATCTTTCATTACCCTGCACTCCTCACCCACTTCCATGGAGGTTAACGGACAGCTAGCACTGACGGTGTTGATGGGGATCTTCCTCATCGCCGTCGCCGCGTGGCTCGCGCGGGTCGAAGATTGGCGGTCGTACACCCCACTCGCGGGCGGTGGGGCCGTCGGAAGCACAGAGCAGTACGTCTCGGAGGAGAAACCGTCCGGGGTTATTCGCTGGTTGACGACTGTCGACCACAAGGACATTGGGATACTTTACGGCGCGTATGGCCTCGTCGCCTTCGCCGTGGGTGGCCTGATGGTCGTCGTGATGCGCCTCGAACTGGCCGACCCTGCGAGTACACTGATTTCGAACACGTTCTACAACTCGTTGCTCACCAGCCACGGGATTACCATGCTCTTCCTGTTCGGGACGCCCATCATCGCGGCGTTCTCGAACTACTTTATCCCGCTCCTCATCGGCGCGGACGACATGGCGTTCCCCCGAATCAACGCGATTGCGTTCTGGCTTCTGCCACCCGCAGCGCTGCTTATCTGGGCCGGGTTCTTCCCCATTCCGGACGTCATTCCGGCGCAGACGGCGTGGACGATGTACACCCCGCTCTCGGCCGGTGTCGGGTCGGGTAACCAGGCGAACGCTGGTGTCGACCTGATGCTCCTCGGCCTGCACCTCTCTGGTGTCTCGGCCACGATGGGTGCCATCAACTTCATCGCGACCATCTTCACCGAACGCAACGAGAAGGTCTCCTGGGCGAACCTCGACATCTTCTCGTGGACCATCCTCACCCAGTCGGGCCTCATCCTGTTCGCGTTCCCGCTCCTCGGCAGCGCCATCCTGATGCTGCTCCTCGACCGGAACTTCGGCACGATGTTCTTCGGTCTCGAAGGCGGCGCGATTCTCTGGCAGCACCTGTTTTGGTTCTTCGGCCACCCCGAAGTGTACATTCTCGTGCTCCCCCCGATGGGTATCGTGAGCCTCGTGCTCCCCCGCTTCGCGGGTCGTCGCCTCTTCGGGTTCAAGTTCGTCGTCTACTCCACGCTCGCGATTGGCGTGCTCTCGTTCGGTGTCTGGGCGCACCACATGTTCGCGACGGGTATCGACCCCCGTCTCCGCGCCTCGTTCATGGCCGTCTCGCTCGCGATTGCGATTCCGAGTGCAGTCAAGACGTTCAACTGGATTACGACGATGTGGAACGGAAAGATTCGACTCACGACGCCGATGCTCTTCTGTATCGGCTTCGTGTCGAACTTCATCATCGGCGGCGTGACGGGTGTCTTCCTCGCGTCGATTCCGGTGGACCTCGTGCTCCACGACACGTACTACGTCGTCGGTCACTTCCACTACATCGTCATGGGTGCCATCGCCTTCGCTGGCTTCGCTGGCCTCTACTACTGGTTCCCCATCTACACCGGCCGGATGTACCAGGTCACGCTCGGTAAGTGGCACTTCTGGCTGTCGATGGTTGGGACCAACCTGACGTTCTTCGTCATGGTCCTGCTCGGCTACGGTGGCATGCCTCGTCGCTACGCGACGTACCTGCCACAGTTCGCGACGCTCCACCAGATTGCGACCGTCGGCGCACTCATCCTGTTCGTCGGTCAGGTCATCTTCGTCTGGAACTTCGTCCAGTCGTGGCTCGAAGGGCGCAAGGTCGAAGACGGTGACCCGTGGAACCTCGCCGAAGACAACCTCGTCACGGCAGAGTGGCACTGGTTCGACCGCAAGCTTCAGACGGCCGTCGCGGACGGCGGCGAAGAAGACGCGGAACTCGCAACGGATGGGGGTGAGCGAATCAACGATTCGCGATCCTCGTCGGATGTCTCATCCGACGGCGGCGAGCCGGTCAACGAGACCGACGCTTCCGCCGACGAGTAATCAGGAACACAGTCTTTCTTTTTTAATCGCTGCAGTCGAGAGCGGACGCGCTCGACGCTGTGAACGCCGGACCCCCCGAAGACAGTGCTGTTGCTCAGTATCGGTCGTACCGAGAGAAGCGACACGAGTCCGTCGCGGATGTGAGAGGTGAGCCTAGCGCTCGCTCGCCGTGGACGACGACTGTTACGAAGAACAGACGCAGTTTAGACGACGAGGAGGATACCCACCACGAACATCAGTATCGCGACGGCCCCGAGGATGATTCCGAGGATATCCGTATCCGACATATCGAACCGTTGCGACTGTGCGGCAAAAGGTTAATCGGTGCGACGCGTGGGAACGAAAACTGCTATCCGGACGCGACGCAGACGGTGAACTGTGAGTTCGAACGTCCGCGGTCAACGCTTCGTCCTCGGGTTGTACGCCGCCCTCGTCACTGTCGCAGGAGTCGCAGGATTCCTCACGGGAACGTTCGTCTCGGGACTCTCGCCACCCCGATTCCTGTTTCTGATTCCGTTCCCAGCGACACCCCTCGGCTTCGCGGCGTACGGAGCGTTGACGATCGCGCTCGTCCTCGGCGTGCCACTCGTTCTCGTCGTCTTCGTCTCGGCACGAATCGACGACGATGCGGCGAGAGGTCAGTAGGAAAAATCAACGAACGTTCGACACAAATACTAAGGCGAGGCACCGGGACGTGGTAGTATGTATCACGTGGTAATCGGTATCGACGACGATGCAGACCACGCGCTCGCGTGTGTCGAAGAAGTGGCGAATCTTCCGGGCGACAACTCGGAGAAAGAAGTCACGCTCATCCACAGTTTCACAGACAATCCGAGTGGTGCGTCCGCGACGCAGATTCACTCGGTACGCGAGGCGAGTGAGTTCCTCGAAGAACACGGTATCGAATACGACGTCAACGAGTCGTCGGGCGACCCAGCGGAGGTCATCATCGAGTTCGCAGAGGAAGAAGACGCAGACCTCATCGTCACCGCTGGACGCAAGCGCTCACCCGCTGGGAAGGCGCTCTTCGGGAGTGTCACACAAACGGTGATTCTGAACTCCAACCGGCCCGTCATGGTGACGGGCACGACGAAGCGCTCGTAAAACTAGTAGACGCGGTCGAAGACGTTCGACAGTTCGACGGGCGACCGACGTCCGGACTCGTGTTCTTTCAGATCACCATCACGGAACCAGAGGAACGACGGCGCAGCGTCGACGCCGAAGGCGCGACAGAAGTCGCCGGTCGCCTCGCCATCGACACCCGCGACTGCGACACCCTCGGGCACCTGTTCGAGGATATCCCCGAGGTCTTCTTTCATCACATCACACGGCGTGCAGTTCCGCCGCCACACCGTGATGACGGCATCCGGGTTGGCTGCGAGGAACGACTCGTAGGAGTCGTCGTCCAGTTCGGTGAGTTCCGCTGGAACCGGTGACGAGGGCGTGATTTCGACGAGGAGATTCGCCATGAGGACGAGCATGTCCTGCCCCACCGGCACGTCGAGGAACGACTGTGCCGCGAGGTACGCGACGACGTCTGCCCTGCCCACGTCGTGTTCGGCGAGTTGTGCTTCGACGTCGTCTGGGTCGAGGCCGAACAGTTCGACGACGGTGTTGTTGAACTCCTCCTCGGAGACCGCACCGTAGATATCGTGGTAGATTGCCAGCGTCTTTTCGAACTCGTCGCTCGTCGTGAGCGTCCCGTCAGGTGCTTCGTCGACCGCACCGGCGGCGATGAGCGTGTCGAGCGCTGACTCGGGAGTGCTGTGTGTTGCTGCCATCGTTAGACACCGAGGTAGCGTTCGCGAGTCTCTTTGTCGTCGCGGAGTTCGTCTGCGGTACCGTCGAAGACGATTTGCCCCTGGTCGATGACGTACGCCCGGTCGGCGAGTTTGATCGCTGCCGCAGCGTTCTGTTCGACGAGGAGGATAGTCGTCCCCGCATCGCTGATGCGTTCGACCGCATCTTCGACGTCCTCGATGATTTTGGGTGCGAGCCCCTCGTACGGTTCGTCGAGGAGGAGCAGGTCGGTGTTCTGCTTCAGTGCGCGTGCGATGGCGAGCATCTGCTGTTCGCCACCGGAGAGCGTCCCTGCTCGCTGGTCTTTCCGTTCGTCCAGTCGCGGGAACTGGTCGTACACTTCCTCGGTCGACATCCCTTTGTGACCGAACGAGAGCGACCGACCCCACGTGTTGGATTTGTTGTTTACGACCTCTGCGAGGTGGAGGTTCTCCGCCACCGAGAGGTTCGGGAAGATACGGCGCTCTTCTGGGACGAGTGAGATGCCCTTCACAGAGACGTCCTCTGCCGGGACGCCGGTGATGTCTTCGCCCTTGAACCGGATGTGACCCTCTCGAACGTCCGGCGGCGTTGCACCGGAGATACAGCGGAGTGTCGTAGTCTTGCCGGCACCGTTGCGGCCGAGGAGTGCACAGATTTCGCCTTCCTCGACGTCCAGCGAGAGGCCACGGATGATGTGGCTCTCACCGTAGTAGGCATTTATCGCGTCGATTTCGAGCAGGCTCATATCTCGACACCTCCGAGGTAGGCCTCTTGAACGGCTTCGTTACCCCGAATCTCGTCGGGGGTCCCTTCGGCGATGATACCACCGCGACTGAGGACGACGATGCGGTCAGAGATGCTGAAGACGATTTCCATGTCGTGTTCGACGAGGACGAACGTGAGTCCGAGGTCACGCTTGACTTGCTCGATGAGTTCGACCGTCGACTTCGTCTCCTCGGGAGACATACCGGCGGTCGGTTCGTCCATGAGGAGCAAGTCAGGTTCACTGGCGAGTGCGATACCGATCTCCAGACGACGCTTGTCACCGTACGGAAGGTCCGTCGCGACGGTGTTCGCGCGGTCGAGCAACCCAACCGAGTCGAGAGTGTTTCGGGCGACGTCGTGGACGTCAGTGAGGGAGTCTCGGTGCTTCAAGAACTCGAAGCCGAAGGCACCGCGTTCGGCCGCGAGTGCGGCAATCTCAGCGTTTTCCCGGACCGTGAGGTCGGGGAAGATAGACGCGGTCTGGAACGATTTCGAGATACCGCGTTGGACCACTTCGTGTGGTTCGAGATTGACGATCGATTCGCCCTTGAACCGGATATCTCCGCTCGTCGGGTCGAGTCGACGCGTGATGAGGTTGATGAGTGTCGACTTCCCGGCGCCGTTCGGGCCGATGATAGAGACTCGCTCGTCCTTTTCGACGGTCAGGTTCACGTCGTCGGTGGCGACGAGACCACCGAACTCTTTGACGAGGTTCTCAGTTTCGAGGAGTGCCATCAGCGGTCACCTCCCATGCGGTCGGAGACGAACGTACGGACACGTCCGATGATACCCCACAGACCGTCTGGGACGACCCAGACGACTGCGACGAACACGATGCCGAGGAGGAGATGCCAGTAGTAACCAAAGTCTTGGATGAGTACGATGTCGGTGAATGGGATCGTCAGAACCTGGATGGTGCTGACGATGTTCTCGATGTAGAGGTACAATCCGACCCCGAGGACAGGACCGAACATCGACCCTGCGCCGCCGAGGACAGTCATCACGACGATGTCTCCGGACTCCGTCCAGAACAACGATTGGAGCGGAACGTAGGCGCCGTGGATGGTGAAGAGGCTTCCCGCGAGACCGGCGAAGGCACCGGAGATGATGAACGCCATGAGTTTGTACCGCCAGACGTTGAGTCCGACGAACTCGGCGCGCTGTTCGTTCTCACGGATGGCGCGGAACACCATGCCGTACGGCGAGTTGAGGATGCGGTACGCGACTGCCACAGCACCGACGAAGAACAGGCCCACGAAGGCGTAGAGCCACGTTCCGAGGAGCATCCCACCGATAGAGGGGATGTCCGCTTCGAGGTGGATGACACCGAAGAGGTTGCCAACGTCGACGCCGGTGAGTCCGTTTTCACCGTTGGTCAGGAACGCGAGTGGCGAGGCCGCCATGAAGTACATCATCTGTGCGAACGCGAGCGTCAGGATGGAGAAGTAGATTCCACCGCGACGAAGCGAGAGGAACCCAAGTCCCCACGCGAGGAGCACCGCGAAGAGCGTCCCCGACAGGACCATCACGATTGGGTCGCCGCTGACGTTCTTCGCAACGATACCTGCGGCGTAGGCCGCACCACCCCAGAAGGCGGCGTGACCGAACGAGAGCAAGCCAGTGTATCCGAGGAGCAAGTCGAATCCGATGGCGAAGATGCCCCAGATGAGGATGAGCGTGGCGAGACTCTGGTAGCCCTGGAGGAAACCGGAGACGAAGGGCGCACGAGCGAAGAGCCACGGGAAGATTGCGACGATGATGGCCGTGAGGCCGACGACAGTTCCTTCCCTGCCGCGAAGTTGTTCCCAGCGGCCAAACAGGTCGCCACCGATGAGCGTCTCGTTCGCGCTTGGGTTGGCGTCTTTCTCGCTCATGGTGCCACCTCCTCGTCACCGAGGAGACCCTGTGGCCGAGTCAGAAGCACGATTGCTGCAATCGCGTACAGACCGACCTGCGACCACGCAGGTGCGAGCGACACGAGTGCGGCCGTCGTGAGTCCGAAGACGATGCCACCGACGACTGCACCGGCGATACTCCCGACACCACCGATGACGACGGTGAGGAACGCCGGAACGAGGATGTTCGTCCCGATCGTCGGGTTGACGACGTTCAGCGGGCCGCCGACCACGCCCGCGACACCGGCGAGTGCCGCACCGATACCGAAGACGACGATGTACGGACGGGTAATCTTGATTCCGAGCAGCCGGACCATCTCCGCGTCGCGAGTCCCTGCGCGGACCACCAGACCGAAGTCGGTGTACTCGACGAGCAGGTAGACGAGCGCGACGAGGACGGCCGTGATTCCGATGACCCAGAGACGCCACTGCGGGAAGTTCCCGACGATTGGGAGGGCGACGGGTCCGGAGACAGGAATGCCTGCGAACGACCCGAACGAAAGGATTCGTTCTGGCTGATCGAACGGCAGACTGTTACTCCCGAACAGGATGCGGAACAGCTCCTGAACGACGATGGCGAGACCGAACGTCACGAGAATCTGGTCGGTGTCTGGCCGGTCGTAGAACGGACGAGCGACGAATCGCTCCATGAGCAGACCGACGACGAATACCAGAAGCGGGACCAACAGCAACGCTGCGAAGAAGCCCCAGTCTAAGCCGATGGACGAAAGGCCCCATTCGTACAGTTTCCCGTTCGACAGTGGGACGTTCAACGCGACGAACAGTCCGGCGTACGTGCCGATGAGATACAGCGCGCCGTGGGCGAAGTTGACGAACTTGAGCGTTCCCAAGATGATGGAAAGACCAACTGCCAACAAGACGTAGATGGCCCCCTGCTGAAGCCCGTTGAGCAGGATGACGAAGATGTCGGAGAGGATG
Source organism: Haloferax marinisediminis (assembly GCF_009674585.1). NCBI lineage: Archaea > Methanobacteriati > Methanobacteriota > Halobacteria > Halobacteriales > Haloferacaceae > Haloferax > Haloferax marinisediminis. The sequence continues at coordinate 2,632,141 of NZ_WKJP01000001.1, forward strand.
CTCATGACCGACCACCGTCCCGTCTGCGATTTGAGTTAGATTCTAGCATGGGTATGTTACTCTTACTCATTTACGTGTGCGTGGTTGTCTGCGATTAACTTTCATTAATATAACGGTGTTGGCAGGGGGCCTTACTCGTAGGAGCCGAGTTCACACTCGGCGGCCGGGCCTGCGTCACATGCGTATCCGAGGTCGTCGCGACTGGTGATGTTGACAATCTCGTAGTACTTCCCGGCCTCCTGTTCGGAGCCTGGGAGTCCCTTCACGACGGGCACGTCGCGCTGAGCCTGGTGGTCACAGCCACGCATGGTCTCTGCGCCCATCCCGATGTTGTCGTATTCGTAGTCTTCCAGTTGCTTGATGACCTCTGGTGGGTAGAACGTCCCTGCACGCTCGACTGCGGCGGCGTACTGGAGCGTCTGTGCGTACGCGACCTGTGCCGGGCCGGACGGAATGCGGTCGTACTCGCTCTGGAACGCATCAGTGAACTCTTTCGACGGGGTGTTGTCGATTTGAGAGTCCCACGCGAGCGTTCCGTAGACGCCTTCGATTGCGCCGCCGGCGGCTTCGGCCATCGGACGGTTGTACAGCGGAACGATAATCTCCATGTCCTCGTTGATACCCGCGTCGACGGCCTGTTGGATGGAGTTCGCACCGTCGAGGCCGTAGTGGTTGAGGATGAGTACGTCCGCACCGGAGCTCTGTGCTTCGGAGAGGTACGTGGAGTAGTCCGTCGTCCCGAGCGGCGTCGCGACAGATTCGACTTGCTCCCAGCCCGCAACATCAGTCATGAACTGTTCCATCGACGCCTGTTGGGTCTGGCCCCAACTGTAGTCGGCGTAGAGCTGGTAGAAGCTCAGCCCTTCTCCGTAGGCCTCTTTCACGACCGGCGCCAGCGCCTGCCCGGTCATGTACGCGTTGAACATCTCACGGAAGGAGTAGCGGACGCAGTCCTTCCCGGTCGTGTCGTTCGAGTGCGTCAGACAGGCCATGAACATGACTTTCTCGTTCTGACACAGTCCTTGCACTGCGATTGCCACCGCAGAGGACGACCCACCGGAGATCATAATCGCGTTGTCACGCTGAATCATCCCCGACGCAGACTGTCGTGCCTGGTCTGCGTCCGTCGCGGTGTCGCCGTCGACGTGGTCGATCTCGTAGCCGAGGACGCCGTCGCCAGAGAGGTCGTCGAACTGCGTGTCCACCCAGCCGCCGCCCTCGTTCAGGTGCTTCACCGCAAGCTCGTACGCTCGCAGTTCGTCTTCACCCTCAGACGCGTATGGTCCCGACTGTGGAACGTTGAACCCGAATACTGCCGTGTTCCCTTCGATTGGGTAGTTCCCCAGTGCAGGATAGTCTTCGTCGCTGCCGCCGCCACCGCCGCCACCGCCGCCACCGCCGCCAGTACAACCAGCCAGCCCAGCCAAACCGGCTGCACCAGTTGCCTTCAGCACATCTCGTCGATTGAGTGGCTTGGTATCCCGTGCCATAGACCAAACGACCGGATAGATGGTTAATAATTGTTATGTATATATACCCTTTAATTTGTATTAGTTATCGACCTAGTTGGCCGAATATATTAATATGATATTCTTAAACATACGTTAGATGTTTGTCATAGGAGGGCAGTAGGGCTGAGGTTTGTCCTTCCTAACGTCCTTCGAGAGTCCACAGTCAACAGACGTGGTGGTGCCAATGGGTTGTTCGGATAGGTGACAGTGGGCCAGCTCACTCCGTCGTAGAGTCCGCAACGTGACTAGTTTCGAACCGATGAATGCGACGGTTTAGCGCCCGTCAAATCAATTCTGTTGACTGTCTTTTGCCGACGACTGTTGGTGGTCTAGTACTGTCAGTATAATAGATATATCTCACATAATTTTAGTGATTCAACTCGATTTCCTGAATTCGACGGCCGCATAACATTCTGATACCCGTGAATCTCAGATATATAACTAATCCCGCGAGTAGCGACTCTGTAAACGCCACTTCGGTGGTAGATAGCCATGAAAAAAGATACATTTTCGACCTCACGTCGCTCCGTCCTGAGACTCGGTGCTATGTCGGCACTGGGTATCGGGGTTGGCATTCCAGCGGTCTCTGGGAGTGCGCTAGCCCACGACTGTCCCAGAACACCCGGGTTCTGGGCGAACCATCCAGACCACCCGAACTGGCATACAGACAGTGCAAAAAAGGCCAGTGAAAAGTACGGTGTGACGCACGAGAACCTCCTGGCCCCCTCCAAAGGCGACAAGAAATTGATAATGGCCAAACACCTGATGGCCACGATTCTGAACTTCCAGGGCCGGGAAGACGATTACCAAGACGACGGCTGTGTCGATGCGGAAATCACGATGGACGGCCAGTACGACGGCTGGACCGTTCGGACGGTGAAGCAGGAAGCACAGCAGTGGTACAAGTACGCCAGCGATGGCCAGAAGAAGTGGGTCATCCAAATCAACGGCAACGAACTCGACGGCGAGGCGCTCAAGGACGTCCTCGATTACTGGAACAACGACCCAGCAAAGTTAGGCCTGTACGGTTGCGACTGCAAGTAGGACCTCCCCACTCGTTGCTCCACCATATTCTTCACACGTTTTTCTGATTCAGTTCGCTTCGACCACGAGAGAAAACCAACACCACCCGGAGAAATCCGCGGCCAGAGAACTATCCTTCTCCGACCATCCGGCCTTCGTCTTCCCACTCGCGCTCGCGGAGTTCGTACTTCTGAATCTTCCCGGTCGCCGTCTTCGGCAGTTCGGCGACGAACTCGATCTCTTTGGGAAGTTTGTACGTCGCGATTCGTTCTCGACAGAACTCGATGATGGCGTCTTCTGTCACACCCGGTGTGTCGGGGTCGCCACTGGTCGGGACGATGAACGCCTTCGGCGACTCACCCCACTCCTCGGATGGAACCGGGATGACTGCCACGTCGGCCACCTTGTCGTGGTCGAACAGCGTGTCCTCCAGTTCGATGCTGGAGATGTTCTCGCCACCGGAGATGATGATGTCCTTCTTGCGGTCCTGGATGCTGATGAAGCCATTTTCGTCCACGACGGCGAGGTCACCCATGTGGTAGTACCCCCCCAGTCGGTCGGAGAACGCTTCTGCTGTCTCTTCGGGTTTGTTCCAGTATTTGTCCATCACCTGATTGCCGGCGACGACGATCTCGCCGATGGACTGGTTGTCTCGGGGAACGTCGTTCCCGTCTTCGTCGACGACGCGCACGTCGGTGCCGAGATAGCCGATTCCCTGTTTCTTCTTGACGCTGAATCGGTCGCCGTCGCCCTCCAAGAAGCGTTCCGCGTCAGAGGTGGTGATGAGCGGCCCTGTCTCGGTCGCTCCGTAGACGTGCATGAGGTGCCATCCGAACTCGTCTTCGACGGTCCGAATCGTCGCTTCCGGCGGGGCCGCCCCCGCCGTCGCCGCGCGAACTGGGTTCGAGCCAGTGGTCTCGACACCGCCCTCGTCACGGTAGTGTTTCATCAAGATGTTCAGCACGGTCGGCGCGGCACAGAGGTACGACACGTTCTCGTCACGGATGGCGTCCAACACGGCCTCGGCCTCCACGCCCCGTGTGCAGATATGCTTCGCCCCGTGCCCGGTGATGGCGTAGATGTGTCCCCATCCGTTGACGTGGAACATCGGGAGCGTCCACAGGTAGACGTCGCTGTCCGAGATGTGCTGATGCATCGAGATGAGGTAGGCGTGAATCGTCTCCGCCCTGTGTGTCCGGCAGACACCTTTCGGGTCGCCCGTCGTCCCCGAGGTGTAGTTGATGGTGATGAGCTCGTCTTCGGCCATCTCCGGTCTGTCGTACTCGGTCGATTCGGCGATGATGTCGTCGAAGTCGAGCCAGTCGCCGTCGACCTCGTCGGGAGCGTTCGTGACGAAAATCTCCGTCGGAATGTCGTCTCGTATCGCCTCTATCTTCTCTGCGAACGCGTAGTCCGCGTAGATGGCTTTCACCTCGGCGTCGTTGAGCATGTACTCGAAGTCTGCCGGCACGAGGCGGTAGTTCAACGGCATGTGGACACCGCCGAGTTGCATCGTCCCGTAGGCCGCTTCGAGGTGGTAGTGCGTGTTCGGGTCGAGAACCGCGACCCGGTCGCCCTTCTCGACGCCTCGTGACTGTAACGCCGAACTGAACCCGTCTACCCGTTCGCCGAGTTCCGCATAGGAGAACCGTTCACCTGTCGTCGCGACGACCGCCTCCTCGTCTGCGTAGTACCTTCGCGCACGGTCGAGGAACTCGGTCACCAGGAGTGGTTTGTCCATACAGGCTGTCCTTCAGTAACGTTAGAGATAAATGTGCGGGGTGGTGACACGCACCGCGACACCGGAGCTGTCGGTCAGATTTCAACTGTATTCGGGAGGCACGTGAAACGACAGTTCGTCCACGTCGACCCGTCGCTATCCGCGTGAGTGAAAGAAAAACGAAGCCTGAGACGAGGCGAGTTTACTCGACTTGGACCTTTCGCTGAATCTCTTCGACGATTTCGGGGTTCCGAAGCGTCGTCGTGTCGCCGAGTTCTTCTTCGCCGTTCGCAATCTCTTCGAGGAGGCGGCGCATAATCTTGCCCGAGCGCGTCTTCGGCAGTTCCGGCGTGAAGACGACTGCTTCCGGCCGTGCGATGGGGCCGATCGCGTCTTCGACACCCTTGACGATGCGCTTGCGCATCTCGTCGTCTTCTGCTTGACCTTCCTCGGTGATGACGTAGGCGTACACGGCCTCGCCTTTCACCTCGTGGTTGCCGCCGACGACCGCCGCTTCGGCGACGCCCGTGACGCCGACGATTGCGGATTCGATTTCCATCGTTCCGAGGCGGTGACCAGAGACGTTGATGACGTCGTCGACCCGGCCGAGGATGGTGATGTAGTCGTCCGCGTCGATTTTCGCGCCGTCTTCGGGGAAGTACACCCAGTCTTCGGGGTCGTCGCTGTCGACGTCAGAGTACTCTCGCCAGTACTCTTCGATGAAGCGCTCGTCGTTCTTGTAGAGCGTCCGGAGCATGCCCGGCCACGGCTTGTTGACCGTGAGATAGCCCGCTCGACCTGCGTCGACCTGTTCTCCAGTCGTATCGACGATTTTCGCGTCGATACCTGGAAGCGGCGGGCCGGCAGAGCCGGGTTTCATCTTCTTGATTCCCGGGAGTGTCGTAATCATCATGCCGCCCGTCTCGGTCTGCCACCACGTGTCGACCACCGGGCACTCCTCGTAGCCGATGTGTTTGTAGTACCACTTCCACGCGCGCGGGTTGATTGGCTCGCCGACCGTGCCGAGGAGACGAAGACTCGACAGGTCGTGTTTCTCGGGGTGTTGGCTGCCCCACTTCATGAACGCTCGAATCGCCGTCGGTGCCGTGTAGAAGATGTCGACCGCGTACTTCTCGATGATGTCCCACAGACGGTCGCGGTTCGGGAAGTCCGGCGTCCCCTCGTACATGACCGTCGTCGTCCCGAGTGCCAGTGGGCCGTAGACGATGTAGGAGTGACCGGTAATCCAGCCGATGTCGGCCGAACACCAGTAGGTGTCTTCCTTCTCGATGTCGAGCACCGCGTGTGAGGTCCACGTCGCGTACGCGAGGTAGCCACCGGTGGTGTGTTTGACACCCTTCGGTTGTCCCGTCGTTCCCGACGTGTACATCAAAAAGAGCATGTCTTCGGCGTCGCGCTGGACGGGGTCGACGCGCTCGCCTGCGTGCTCGGCCAGCAACTCGTCCCAGTCGTACTGGTTGCCCTTGAGGTCGTGGCCGAAGCCGTCGTCACCCAGTCGGTCGACGACTACCGTCGCGTCGACACCGTGGTTCACGCCGTCGAGGCCTTCGTTAGCTTTGGCGAGGTGGTCGAGTGCGTCGCCACGGCGGTAGTAACCGTCACACGTGACGAGGAATCGGGAGTCTGCAGCGTTCATGCGCGTCGCGAGCGCGTCCGCAGAGAAGCCGCCGAAGACGACCGAGTGTGGTGCCCCGATACGGGCACACGCCAGCATGGCGATGGGGAGTTCGGGAACCATCGGCATGTAGAGCGTGACGATGTCGTCTTCTTCGACGCCGAGGTCTCTGAGCGCTGCTGCGAATTCGTTGACCTCTCGGTACAGGTCCTGATACGTATAGGTTCGTGTCTCTCCGTGTTCACCCTCCCACTTGATGGCGACGCGGTTCTTGTCGCCATTTTCGACGTGGCGGTCGACACAGTTGTACGAGACGTTCAGTTTCCCACCGGTGAACCACTTGTAGAACGGTGGGTTCGAATCGTCGAGCACCTCGTCGTAGTCGTCGTCCCAGTCCAGCATTTCGGCGGCCTGCTCCCAGCAGCCCGGCCAGTTCTCTTCGAACTCGTCGTAGACGGCTGGGTCAGAGACGTTCGCCTGTGCGACGAACTCCTCGGAGGGTTCGAACTCCTCCTGTTCAACCAGCCGTGCCTCGAGTTCACCGTCTCCGTCACCGTCTACCATAGTACGTGCTAACCAATAGAATCATCCATGATAAATCTATGTAGTTTTGCGACGGGGACGGCCGGTTTTGCCACTCAGAAAGGCTGCGGTATCGGGCGATTTTTGCGAATCTCCGACGGTGGGTCTGGCGGGTCTGAAAAGCCGAAAAAGTGAGTGAATTGGTGTTCGCAGAGAGTCTGCCGAGTTCCGAGATGGACGACAGAGAGGGGCGTCCACTCGGTGGCTTACATCACGCCGATGGTCTCGCGGTAGGTGCCGTACTCCTCGGCGAACACGTCCATAATCTCGCCCATCGTGACGTACGCTTTGACTGCGTCGACGAGCACCGGCATGACGTTCTCACCGTTTTTGACGGTCTCACGGAGTTCGTCGAGTGCCGCCTCGACTGCGTCGTCGTCGCGTTCGTCCTTGACCGAGTCGAGCCGTTCGAGCTGGCGGTCCTGCACCGCATCTTCGACGTGCAGGAGATCCAGGCGGGTGTCGTCGTCGGTGGCGTACTTGTTGACGCCGACGACGATTTCCTCGCCGTCTTCGACGCGCGATTGGTACTCGTAGGAAGCCTCGCCAATCTCCTTGTGGTAGTAGCCTTCGTCGATGCCGGCGAGCACACCGTCGCGGACGGAGCCATCGCCCATCTCGCGAATCTCTTCGATGTAGGCCATCGTCTCGGCTTCGATTTCGTCGGTGAGTTTCTCGATGAAGAAGCTGCCGCCGAGCGGGTCGATGACGTCGGCCGCACCCGACTCTTCGGCGATAATCTGCTGCGTTCGGAGGGCGACGGTGACTGCCTCTTCAGATGGGAGTGCCAGTGCTTCGTCGAAACTGTTCGTGTGGAGCGACTGCGTTCCACCGAGGACGCCCGCGAGCGCTTGAATCGTGACGCGGACGATGTTGTTGAGCGGTTGCTGGGCCGTCAGCGACTGCCCCGCAGTCTGCGTGTGGAACTTCAGTTGCTTCGAGCGCTCGTCTTCGGCATCGTACCACTCGGACATCACGTCGTGGTAGATGCGGCGGGCGGCACGGAACTTCGCCACCTCCTCGAAGATGGAGTTGTGCGAGTTGAAGAAGAAGGAGAGCTGAGGGGCGAACTCGTCCACGTCGAGGCCGCGGTCCATCGCGTCTTCGACGTAGGCGAACCCGTCTGCGAGGGTGAACGCGAGTTCCTGAATCGCCGTCGACCCCGCCTCGCGGATGTGGTAGCCCGAGACCGAGATGGGGCGGATTCGCGGCGTCTCCTCGGCGGCGAACTCGACGGTGTCGGTGACGAGTTTCAGCGAGGGTTCCGGCGGGATGACCCACTCTTTCTGTGCGATGAACTCTTTGAGCATGTCGTTCTGGAAGGTGCCGCCAATCTGGTCGCGGGGGACGCCACGGTTGTCCGCGAGCGCGACGTACATCGCGAAGACGACGGGGGCAGAGGGGTTGATGGTGAACGACGTGGTGACCTCGCCGATGTCGATGCCGTCGAAGAGAATCTCCATGTCGCGCAGGGTGTCGACGGCGACGCCTTCTTTCCCGACTTCTCCATCAGACAGCGGGTCGTCAGAGTCCTTGCCCATGAGCGACGGCATGTCGAACGCCGTCGACAGACCAGTCTGGCCGTTCTCGATGAGGTAGTGGAAGCGCTCGTTCGTCTCCTGTGCAGTCCCGAATCCAGCGAACTGGCGCATCGTCCACGTCCGACCGCGGAACATCGTCGGGTAGACCCCGCGCGTGTACGGTGCTTCGCCGGGGAACCCAAGGTCCTCCTCGTAGCCGAGTTCGGCGACGTCCTCGGGCGTGTAGATATCGTCGACTTCGTGGTTCGAGACGGTGGCAAACCGGTCTTTTCGTTCGCCACCCTTCTCGAGGAAGGGGTCACGGGTCTCAGACTCCCACTCGTCGCGCGCCTCGCGGATAGACGCTAAGTCCTCGTCGTCGTACATGCTCGGAAATCAGTATGGACGATGATTAATGATTCGGGTCACCTCGGATTGGTGAACGGTTCGAGTGAGAGACGGCCCACTGTCGTGAACCGTTCGACGAACAGACCATCGTACATATCACCTCTCGCGGACGTAGGCCCGCACATGTGTAGCGTGGAGAACGACACAGGCCTTGCATCGGGGGACAGTCGCCTGCGACCCACCAGTGGCCACGAGGCCAACGGGCGCTGACAGACGATGGCACTCGTAACCCCGACAGCGGCCAAGTGGGTCGCCGGTGTGGTGACCGTCGTGCTCGTCCTCGCAAGTGTCTCGTTCGTCATTCCTGCTTCGGGTGCAGTCTCACCCGTCCCCTTCGACGACACGGTCAAGACCGGCGGGACGGCCGTCGACAGTCGACTGTCGGAAGTCGAAGGTTTCGAGGTTCCTATCGCGCAGGTCCACTTCTCGCAGTACCGGTACGTCATCGGCTACTACGACGTGACGACCGCTGCGGCCGACGTGTCGTCTGCCGAGAGCGCGCGCCAGTTCGGCGACCCACTCGCGGTGTTCGTCTCCGACTACGCCAGCGTGACGCCACTCGTCGACGACGACGGATACCTCAGAACCAAACACAACCGCACCACCGGTTGGGTCGAGGCATCGGATGCGTCGTTCGTCGTCGACTCCGGTGCCCGTGTTCCCACTGGGCCAATCGTCGTGCCGTTTTCAGACCCGAGTGCGGCGACATCGTTCGCCGACGAGTACGGCGGCGACGTCGTCGACTGGCAGACGCTCCGCGAGCGCTCGGAGAGTCCACTCTCGACGCGACTCGACGCCTTCGACGCTTCTGTTTCCGACCACCAGAACTGGGTGAACCAGACCACTGCTGCGAGTGATTCACTCTTCGACCGGCCCGTCTCGACTGTCGTCGGCGAGGACGCGCCGACCATCGAGGCGGCCGTCGAATCCGCACCCGCGAACACGACCGTCTACGTTCCGGCGGGCACCTACTCGGTCGATACGATCTCCCTGAATCGCTCGATTACCCTCGTCGGCGACGGCCCCGACACCCGACTCGTCGGCGATGGCAACGGGACTGTCGTTCACGTCCGGGCTGACCGGGCGGCCGTCGGGTCGCTCGCTATCTCGGGTGTCGGCGACGTGGGAACGCGTCGCGTCCGGGCGACCAACGAATCCGTCGACTGGGACACTCGCGTCCAACTCGCCTACGGCCGCGGTGACGCCGGTATCGTCCTCGACGGCGCGAACGAATCCACCGTTCGTGATGTCACCATCGACACACCGTCGAGTGGTGTCATCGTCCGCGAGAGCGCCGACAGCGTGCTCGCAAACATGACCGTACAGGGCGCAGAAACGGCCTCAGAGGGGTTCATGGGTGTCGTCCTCATCGGTGAACGCTCGGTGGTCGAGAACTCGACGTTCCTCGACGGCCGCGACGGCGTCTACACCCATCGGGCCGACGGGAGCGTCGTCAGGAACAACCACATGGAAGACGGTCGCTACGGCGTCCACCAGATGTACACCTCGAACATGCTCGTCGCCGACAACGTCGTCCGCGAGAACAGAGTCGGGGTAATCATCATGACACGCCCCGTCGGGAACCTCGTGGTCGGAAACGACGTCCGCGACTCTGATTTCGGATTCATCCCCGCCGGGAGCGACACCTACGTCGCGGACAACGTCTTCGCCGACAACGAGTACGGCATGGACGTGAGCGGCGACCGGCAAGTGTACACGCGAAACGTCGTCGTCGGCAACGACGTGGGCGTCCGTGGGAGTTCGACGTTCCCGACGAACGTCGTCGTCGGCAACGACATCGTCGACAACGACGTGCAGGTCGAATCGACTCTCGGCCCCATGCGGACGTGGACACGAGAGGGAGACGGAAACTACTGGGGCGACCTTCCGCTCGAAGATACCGATGGGGACGGCGTGTACGACCGGGCGTTCCAACCATCCGGCCCGGTCGACGCCGAGCTCGGGAGAGACTCGGCAGCACTCACCCTCTCGCGGTCACCCATGATGGACGCACTTCGCCGCGCCCGAGACGACGTCGCCGGCCTCCGTGGGTCGGGTGTAGTCGACGCAGCACCGCGAACGAACCCAGTCCAACCAGACGTGGTTGCCGGGCTAAACACGACGGAGCGAGCAGATGTCTGAAGGAGACACCGAGGTACGAGAGACGAGCGTCGAATCGGGTGACGAACACCGTGGCCACGCAATCGAGGCGATTGGCCTCTCCCACGCGTACGGAGACATCCACGTTCTCGAAGACGTGTCGCTGTCGGTCGCGCCGGGCGAAATCGTCGCACTCGTCGGGCCGAACGGGTCAGGGAAGTCCACGCTCCTCCGGTTCCTCGCGAAGGTTCGCGCGCCCGACGACGGGACGATTCGGGTCGGCACCAACGGACACACTCGCGTGGGGTACTTGCCGCAACAACCGGGCTTCCGAACAGGGTTCACCGCCGTCGATACGCTCCGGTTCTACGCGCAGTTCGTCGACGACAACGTGGACGTGCACGATATCCTCGACCGCGTCGGACTCGCCCACGCGGCAAACCGGCGAGTCGAAGCACTCTCCGGTGGGATGACTCGCCTCCTCGGCCTCGGTCGAGCACTCATCGGCGACCCGGCCGTCCTCATCCTCGACGAACCCGCGAGCGGCCTCGACCCGGGAATGGTCGAGCGACTCTTCGGTATCGTCTCTGACCTCGCCACCGACGGGACGGCAATCATCCTCTCGTCGCACAACCTCGGCCCAGTCGAGCGAACCGCAGACCGTGTCCTCGTCCTCGACAACGGGACGTTCGTCGCCGATGGCGCACCACGAGATATACTCGAGTCAACCGGTGCAACGGACCTCCAGACAGCGTTCGGTGAACTCGTCACGACCGACGAGGTGGACGGCCGATGAGAGACGCCGATGCGCTCTTTTCTATCGCGGCACGCGAACTCCGAACTGTCGTCCGAACGCCTGCCGTCCTCGCCCTCTCGGTCGTGTTCGGACTCACGGTCGTCGCCGTCGCGGCCGCAGGGTCAGGGTCGCGCGGTGGATACGTCCCACTCGTCCTCGATTTGACCCCGTTCGTCGAAGCGCTCGTCCCACTCCTCGCCTTCGCACTCTGTTACCGCGCAGTGCTCTCGGACCGACAGACCGGCGAGTTAGACGTCCTCCGAACGTTCGACGTCTCTCGTCCCGCCTACGTCGGCGGCGTGTATCTCGGGCGAAGTCTCGCACTCGTCGCCGTCGTCTTCGGGTCGCTTCTCGTCGCGGCCGCGACCGTGCCGGTGTTGTCACCGCCCAAGCCGACCTTCCTCGCGGTGAATGCGGCGGCCGATTCACCCGTCGCGTTCCTTCGGTTTACTGTCCTCGCAGTGGTCTTCGCGCTGGCGACAGCGGCTGTCGCACTCGCAATCTCAGCTGCCGCGCGCACCACCAGACAGGCACTCGCCTTCGCCGTCGGATTGCTCGTCGTCTTCATCGTCGGCGTCGACGCCGCAGCAGTCGCTGGACTCGCCTCGGGAACCATCGGAATCGACGCTGTCCCGTTCGTCCTCGCAGCGAGTCCGAACGGTGCGTTCCGGTCGCTCGTCTTCGGTGTCGCCGTCGAGTCAGGAAGCGGGACCACGCCGCTCGTGGCACTCCTTGGACTCGGTGGGTGGGTCGTTGGGGCACTCGCCGTCGCCGTCGTGACGGCGTGGCGCCCCGTCGAGTGAGAACGAAGAGACCGGTTCGGCTACCTATCCGAAGTTTTCGACTTTTGCGGCGTCCGCGTCGCCGCCCGCTGCCTCGATCGCCTCGACGGCGGCGTCGACGAAGTCGGCGAATCCGTAGACGAACACCTGCTCGGCTTCGCTTCCGGTGAGTGCTGCTGCCACAGCGTCGGAGAGGTCAGCATCGTCGTCGGTGACGACGACGCTCGCGCCATCGTTTCCGAGGGCGTCGAGTCGGTCTTCATGCGCGGGCGCGTCATCAAGGTATACGACAGCGGCCTCGTTTCCGTCGGCGACGGCCGCCTCGGCGATACCGACTGCGGGGCCGATGCCCGGGCCGCCGGCGAGGACGACGACGCGGTCTTCGCCGTCGTAGTAGCTCTGTCCGAACGGACCGGAGAGGTCGATGGTATCGCCCGCGCTGAGCGATTCGAGGTGTCGGCTGAACGGACCTCCTTCCTCGGGGTCGATACCGACGGTGACTTCGAACGTGTCGGTCACGCCGGGCGAAGAGAGCGTGTAGAAGCGGGCGTACGACTCGCCGTCGACGTCCGCAGAGAGTTTGACGAACTGGCCGGGGTTGGCCTCGAACTCTGCTGGCGTCTCGAACTCGATGGCGACCGTTCCGGGCCCAACGTCGTGGGCCGCGGCGACGGTGACGGTTGCGTCCATGGACTCGCTTCGGTGTAGGCTCACAAGGGCCTTGCCTTCCGTACCGCGTCACCGCACACTGACACGTGAAGATGCGGAGATGATTGCCGCGAGAAGGCCAAATTCAGGATAATTGGACAATTGTCCACCGTGCGGCGAGAGAGTACAGAATCGATACGGATAGCCCGTCGAAAAACACACTCTCGGCGTCTGGAACACCGGTTTCCATATATCGACTCCACTGATGTATTACACAAATTTTCAGAAGGCTTTTGACCCGGCTATGGGTAGATTTCACTCAGCATGCCTGCGGACTTCAATTGGGCCATCGGCGGCGAGGCTGGCGATGGTATCGACTCCACGGGGAAGATTTTCGCTCAGGCACTCTCCCGGGCTGGACGTCACGTGTTCACCTCTAAGGATTTCGCATCGCGAATCCGTGGTGGCTACACGGCGTACAAGGTTCGGACTGCCATCGACCCCGTACAGAGCGTCGTCGACAGACTCGACGTGCTCATCGCACTTACACAACGAACAATCGACGAGAACCTCGACGAACTCCACGAGGGCTCCGTCATCATCTACGACGGTGACCGCTCGACTATGGCTGACGTCGAGATTCCGGAGGGGATGATTGGGCTGGACGTTCCCCTCAAAGCACTCGCCGAGGAAGCGGGTGGCGCCATCATGCGCAACGTCGTCGCACTGGGTGCGGCGTGCGCCGTCGCCGACTTCCCCATCGAGAACCTCGACAGCGCACTCAAGAAGCGCTTCGGCGGGAAGGGCGAGGCCATCGTCGAGAACAACAAGAAAGCAGCTCGCGCCGGACTCGAATACGTTCACGAAGAGTTCGACTACGAGTTCGACTACGACCTCGAAACGACGGACAACGACTACGTCCTCATCAACGGCGACCAGGCAATCGGTATGGGTGCCATCGCCGCTGGCTGTCGCTTCTACGCCGGCTACCCCATCACTCCCGCGACCGACGTGATGGAGTACCTGACCGGCCGAATCGAGCGCTACGGTGGCCACGTCGTGCAGGCGGAAGACGAACTCGCCGCCATCAACCTCGCACTCGGTGCGGCACGCGCCGGTGCACGCTCGATGACGGCGACCTCCGGTCCGGGTATCGACCTGATGGCCGAGACGTTCGGTCTCGTCGCCACCTCGGAGACGCCACTCGTCATCGTCGACGTCATGCGCTCCGGTCCCTCGACGGGGATGCCGACGAAGCAAGAACAGGGCGACCTGAACATGATGCTCTACGGCGGCCACGGCGAGATTCCGCGGTTCGTCGTCGCTCCGACCAGTATCTCTGAGTGTTTCTGGAAGACGGTCGAAGCGTTCAACATGGCCGAGAAGTACCAGGTTCCGGTCTACGTCGCGGCCGACCTCGCGATGGCCGTCACGGAACAGACCTTCGCACCGGAAGTCTTCGACATGGACAAAGTCGAAATCGACCGCGGCAAGGTCGTCGACGAAGACTCCATCGACGAATGGCTCGACGAGAAGGGCCGGTTCCAACCGCACGCCCTCACCGACGACGGCATCAGTCCGCGCGCGTTCCCCGGAACGGAACAGGGTGCCCACATGTCGACGGGTCTCGAACACGACGAACTCGGTCGCCGGACCGAAGACAGAGAGATGCGTGTCGAGCAGGTCGACAAGCGCGAACGCAAGGTCGAGACGGCGAAATCGTCCGAAGACCTCTCGCCGCGTGAGTTCGGTGACGCCGACTCCGACACCCTCATCCTCTCGTGGGGTTCGAACGAGGGTGCGCTCGTCGAAGCACTCGACTTCCTCGAAGAGGATGGCATCGACGTTCGCTTCCTGTCCGTGCCGTACATGTTCCCGCGTCCCGACCTGACCGAGGACATCGAGGCGGCCGACGAAGTCATCGTCGTCGAATGTAACGCGACGGGACAGTTCGCGAACGTCGTCGAACACGACACACTGACCCGCGTCAAGCGCATAAACAAGTACGACGGCGTCCGCTTCAAGGCGGACGAACTCGCAGAGCAGATTAAGGCAACCCTCGACGCAGAGGAGGTTTCAGCATGAGCTCAGACGTCCGCTTCACCGACTTCAAATCAGACAAGCAACCGACCTGGTGTCCCGGCTGTGGGGACTTCGGGACGATGAACGGCATCATGAAGGCGCTGGCCAACTCCGGCACCGACCCCGACAACACGTTCGTGGTCGCCGGTATCGGCTGTTCCGGCAAGATTGGAACGTACATGCACTCGTACGCCATCCACGGCGTCCACGGGCGCTCGCTTCCCGTCGCCGCCGGCGTCAAACTGGCCAACCCCAACCTGACCGTCGTCGCCGCCGGTGGTGACGGTGACGGGTACTCGATTGGTGCAGGCCACTTCATCCACGCTGTCCGCCGCAACGTCGACATGGCGTACACCGTCATGGACAACCGCATCTACGGCCTGACGAAGGGGCAGGCGTCGCCGACCTCGCGTGAGGACTTCGAGACGTCCACGACGCCCGACGGCCCACAACAGCCGCCGGTCAATCCGCACGCACTCGCACTGGCCGCCGGTGGGACGTTCATCGCGCAGTCGTTCGCGACCGACCACAAGCGCCACGCCGAAATCGTGCAGGCAGCCATCGAACACGACGGCTTCGGCTTCGTGAACGTGTTCAGTCCGTGTGTCACGTTCAACGACGTGGACACCTACGACTACTTCCGCGACAACCTCGTGGACCTCGCAGACACCGACCACGACCCGACCGACTACGACGCGGCCAAAGAGAAGATTCTCGACTCCTCGAAGGAGTACGAGGGAATCATCTACCAAGACGAGAGCTCCGTCTCCTACGAAGAGAAGTTCGGCGTCACGGAGAACATGTCCGACATCCCATCGGGCGCACCCGACGACGCGATGGACCTCGTTCGCGAGTTCTACTAACTCGCCGGCGACCCACTTACGCTCCCGTTTTTTCGACCGTTCCCGGATGTTCGACAGCGCCTGCTAACGCTGCAATCGCGTCTGACTCGTCGACCTCCGCGCCGTGGACCGCGAGAACGACGATGACGTCTCCTTCGTGTTCGACCGTCGCGAGATGGACTCGAACCTCGGCGCTGCCACCGTCGTAGGCGACCGACTCCCCGTCGACGGTGGTCTCACCGGGTTCGACCACAACCGTGCCAGCGTAGGTGACGAGTTCCGTCTCTTCACCGAGTATCGTCACGGGTCGCGCTTCGATTTCTCGAAGCCCGTTGACTTCTGGAACGTTTCCGAGTGCCTGTGCATCCGAGAGCAGTTCGAGTCCAGCCCCGACGAGTTCGCGATTGCCGAGGTTCGCCAGCGGGTTCGCCGACTGACCGGCGACTTCTCTGTTCGGCGAAGAGAGAACGAGCAGTCCAGTGATGTCGGCGATGTCGTCGTCAGCGGTCGTCTTCGAGTAGCCGGACGCCCACATCTCGACGCCCACTGTTCTCGACGCCGGGCCAACACCGACGTTGTACGAGAGTGGAATCACGGTGCTGTTTCCGTGGACGTAGCCGTGTGTCTCGTACGCCGACGACGGAATCGTCGCGGGTTCGGCAGAGATGGTAGTCGTCCCACCGAGGCACCCGGCGAGGATGACGACGAACGCGAGCGCGAAGGCTGGACGGAGTAGTCGCATGACGCCCCTAGAGGCGCTCTATCGACAAGACAGTCTCGCTTGCCCTACAATCGAGTCACGAGACATGTCTCTCACCACGAGGAAGTCTCACGGGGTGACGCCGATGTTGCCCGTGTCTTCTCACTCGACGACTTCGACGCAGAGTCGGTACGTCGTCCCGCAATCGAGACACCGAGCGTCGTCCGCTTCGATGAGTTCGGTCACGAGCACCTCTCCGAACTCGCAGTTCGGACACTCGTAGACGAGCGAGTCACCCGCGATTCGATGGGCGAAGGCGTTCGTGTTCTCTTCGGTCAGTTGGTCTGATGTGGACGACATGTCGGTTCACCGCTAGTGGGGTGCTATCACACAGCACATAAAGCTGTGCGTCGCATCCACCGGGCCAGAACACTCACGTCTCGATAGATGCGGAAATTCACCCCCCTTCCGGAACGCCTTTTCAACTCGCAGCCTTCGACTCGGCTATGTCAGAGCTGCCCGCTGCAGACGACGCGCCGACAGCGAACGGAATGCCGATGCTCGGCCTCGGAACCTGGGAGAACACGAACCCCGACGAGTGTGAAAACGCCGTCAAGACGGCGCTGGAGATGGGCTACCGCCACATCGACACGGCACAGATTTACGGGAACGAAGCAGAGGTCGGTGCCGGTATCGCCGCCGCCGACGTCGACCGAGAGGACATCTTCCTCGCGACCAAGGTGTGGATCAACGAACTCTCGCACGACGACGTCATCGAGAGCACCGAAGAGAGCCTCGAAAAGCTCGGCGTCGACTACGTCGACCTGCTGTACGTCCACTGGCCGGCCCGCGAGTACGACGCCGAAGAGTCGCTCGCCGCGTTCGACGAACTCGTCGAGCGGGGGCTGACGAAGCGTGTGGGTATCTCCAACTTCGAACCCGAACAGGTCCGCAACGCCGTCGAACTCTCCGACTCGGGTATCTTCGCGAACCAAATCGAACTCCACCCGCTCCTCCAGCAGGACGAACTCCGTGAGGTGTGCGCCGAGGAAGGCGTCGAAATCGTCGCGTACTCCCCACTCGCTCGCGGGAAAGTGTTCGACGTGGACGTGCTCTCGGACATCGCCGAGAAACACGACGTGAGCGAGCCACAGGTGTCGCTCGCGTGGCTCCGTGAGAAGGGCGTCACGGCCATCCCGAAGGCGACGAGCGAAGCACACATCCGCGACAACTGGGAGTCGCTCGACCTCGAACTCGACGACGAAGATATCGAGGCAATC
Source organism: Haloferax marinisediminis (assembly GCF_009674585.1). NCBI lineage: Archaea > Methanobacteriati > Methanobacteriota > Halobacteria > Halobacteriales > Haloferacaceae > Haloferax > Haloferax marinisediminis. The sequence continues at coordinate 2,649,771 of NZ_WKJP01000001.1, forward strand.
GACGCCATCGAGTCAGTCGACCGTCGCGTCGACCCCGACTTCGCACCCTGGTAAGCGACCGACACACCGCTTTTTTCCCGTTTCCCGAGTCGAAGCCACAACCAATTTGTTGCGTCAGTCCCGACGAAATTGTATGGAGTTCGACCTCCCCAAGACAGTCGCACTGCTCGTCGGTCTGGTCGCAGTTGGAACCGCGGCGCTCGTCGGGATGGGTGTCATGGCGACGAGTACCGTGTTGATGATGGTGACGCCTGCGATGCTCGTCTTCGGTGCAGTCTGTCTCGCAATCGGTGTCAAACACGGCGAGTACCGCGCGCTCGACTGACGCTAACTCTTGTTTTTCGCCCCGGTCTCGGTCACGTCGTCGAGCGTCTCGTCTGAGACGGTCGCCGAGATACGGACACCGACGAGACTGATGACGATGCCCGCGACGATGAACACGACCAGTCGTTGCACCGGCGTCAGTTCGAGTTGGCCGAACAGGACGAGGTGTGGGAGTTCGCCCTGTCGTTCGAGGAGAAACCCTGCGAACCCTCTGAGGACCAACCCGATCGCGATGACGCCGAACGGGAGGTTCAGGTACGACGTCGAGACGACTTCGTTACCGATGAGTTCGTCCAAGAGACGCCCGGCACTGGCGGTGAGTGCGGCGAGTGCCAACCACGGAACGCTGTGGTAGATGAACAGGAGCGACGGGACCAACAGTTCCTCACCACTGTTCGCGGGTGACCGAACCGCGAGCGCGCCGAGGAACAGGCCGACGATTGCGAGGCCCGCCGCGACGGCGTAGGTGACGATGGACACCTGTCCAGAGTAGAGCGCGTCGCGAACCTGGTCGGGCGCGTTCGCGAGGAACTCGTCGATGGCGAGACCCTTGTAGAGGAGGACTGCCCCGAGGAGCGCGGCGAGTCCCGCCAGCGCGACTGCGGGTGTGAACTGGACGAGGAGCAGCGGTAACAGGAGCAAGGCGACACCGACTGGGACCAGAATCGTCGACCGAAGCTCTTCGTCGGCGAGGAACTGCTTGAGGAGATAGTACGTCGACTCGATGTCGTGGGCCTGTCGGACGACCACCCGGTCGACTGCGTCGACGCGGAGGCGACTCTCGACGACCGGGACGAGTCGCTCGTCTTCTGCACTGTCGATGACGACCACTGCGGAGTCGACGTCGAACCTCGCGACCAACTCGTCGAGTTGGAGCGCGACTGCTCTGTCTGCGCCGACTGCGTTCTCACTCGTCCCGGAGATGACGGCGACTTCCGCGTCTTCGCGTTCGTCGCGGAGTTCTCGGGTGACGCGTAACGCTTCGAGGAGGCAGTTGACGCTCGAATCCTCGGGGTCTGCGAGACCGACGTCGGTGACGAGCGAACGAATCGCTTCCCAACCGACGACGGGTGTCGAGAGCCCTGACTTGCGGCCGATGTCGTTCGCCCGGTCGACACAGAGGACGAGCGTGGTCACGTGAAAAATGAATGCAGTCGTGGGCTAAAAAGCCTCCCAGTGGTCAGAACCGAAACGAAAAGCCATCGTCGACGTCGAACGACGAGGCGACACCCGCGCCAAAGGCGTACGCGACGCCTTCAGCACTGCCCCGGAGACGCTCTGCGAGGCCGACGCGTGGCGTGAACTCCTGAACCGTAACCTCGTCACGGTCGAGGAGTTCTGCGAGTCTGTCTTCGACGTCGTCGCGGGTACCGAGCGAATCCACGAGTCCGAGTTCGTGCGCTTCGTCGCCGAGGTAGACACGTGCTTCCGTCTCGCGGATGGTCTCGGGGTCCATGTCGCGCCCCTCCGCGACGCGTTCGACGAAGTCGTCGTAGTAGTCGTCGATGAGGCCCTGCAGGTACGCACGTTCGTCTTCCGAGGGTTCTTTCAGGGCGTTGCCCGCGTCTTTGTACTTCCCTGCTGCGAATCGCTCGTAGGAGATTCCGACCTTCTCGGCGAGTTCCGAGGCGTTGACCGACGACCCGATGACGCCGATGGAACCGACGACACTCGCGTCGTGCGACCACAACTCGTCACAGCCGCTGGCTATCCAGTAGCCGCCGGAGGCACAGACGTCGGTCGCGTACGCGACTGTCGGGCCATCGAACTCCGCTGCAGCGCGGCGGATGTCGTCACTCGGCAGTACCTCGCCACCGGGCGTGTTGAGTTTGAGGAGAAGCGCCTCGGCGTTCTCGTCGTCTGCAGCGGCGTCGATTTGCTCGACGATGTCGTCGGCCGGCATCCCAGATCCACGGCCCGGAATCCGTCCCGAACCGCCGTCGCGCGTGATTGGCCCCTCGACGGCGACTTCGGCGACATCGTACGACGGGAACGCCGATGCCGCGAGCCGGCCGCCGACGCGGAGCGCCACGGCGACGGTTCCGACGACCAAGAGAACGCCGAGCAGTTCGGCGAGGTCGTCCGGAACGCTGAGAAAGAGCACCCAGCCGACGAGCGCCGCAATCACTGTGACGACGAGCACGACGGCGGCTTTGAAGAGACGTGTGAGTTGGTCAGTCACGGAGAGTCACCCATACCTGTGGCTCGGGGCTCGGGCGCTATAAAAATGACACGTCGCGTGAGCGACGAAGAGAGAATATGAACCGGTTTAGAGAAGTCCGGCCTTCTGCAGCTTCATGAGGTCCTCGGTCTCGAGGGTCTCGCCTTCCTTGAACTTCTGGTAGATCTCCTCGGCCTCGGCCTTTGCGGCCTCGCGCTCTTCGGCACGGGAGTCCTTGCGCTGGCGCTCTTCCTTCTTGTCGAGTTCGCGGAGGCGCTTCTGGACGCGGACGAAGTCCTCGTGGTGACGGTCGGCCGCTTCCTGGGCTTCGACAAAGAGCTCGTGCATCTCGTCGGCCTTGTCACGGATGTCGTCGGCCTCGCGGTAGGCCTCGATCATCTGGTTGTGGTGCTCCTGTGCGTCGTCAGCGAGTTCGGTCACCTTCTGGTGGTGCTGGGACGCTTCGGAGCGGACCTCTTCGGCCTCGGCGATGAGTTCTTCGAGGTCACCGCTCTCTTCGACCTTGTCCTTCTTCTGACGAAGTTCTTCGCGCTTGTTCTCGATCTTCTCGATGAGTTCGCGCTCGTCTTCTGTCGAGAGAACCTCGGTCTGCTGGCGGAATTCGAGTTGCTCGATCTCCTCTTTGAGCTCGTCGATATCCTTGCCGTCGTCGAGTTCGAGGTCGCTCTTCATCTTGTCGACCTCGTCGAACAGCTCGTTGGCCTGCGCGTTGAGTTCGTTGCGCTTGTTCTTGTGCTCCTGAACCTGCGAGTTCATCTCGTCGCGCTGTTCGCGGTGCTTCTGCGCCTCGTCGACCTTCTCGCGAGTCATCGCGTTGAGGTCGTCGCGCTTGGAGGCGCGTTCAGAAGCCATCTGGTTCAGTTCGTTGCGGCGGTCACGGAGTTGACCGGCAAGTTTGATGAGTTCGCCTTTCGAGCCGCTCTCGAGCTTTTCTTCTGGGAGATCGATGTTTCGTGACCCGTCGAGTTCCTGTACATCGAACTCGTCGAGCACTTCCTGCTTCGTTACCATGCGTAATCAATCCTCGATACCATCACCGCTCCGTGCGTGGCGGCTGCTCTTTGGAGTGCAATCGACCGTGGATAAGAATTCCCGATCATTCTGCGTGCTATGCCGCCGGAACGCCGGAGGCGCTCAGGTACATGTTCATACAAGCGTCCGACTAATAAATACTTCGGTGGATAATCGGGTGAAAACAGTTACCACACCGCCCATACCCCTCGTATATGGCATGTTAGCGATTACCAAGGTGGTATATAAATGGCCGTACAAATCGTGCACGATAAATCTCCCCACTCCCCACGACACGCCATGAAAGAGACCATTCGCGCCCGCGGCCACGAGCACGTGAGCGCCGAGCACGCGAGTACGTTCGAAGTGACGAGCGACGATTGGCTCACCCCGGCCGGAGACTGCATTCTCGCTATCGAGGCGGACCGAACACCCGCGGATTTCGACGACGAGTTCGTCGAGGCGTGCCAGTCACACGACGCGACGATTACCGTAACGGTGAGCGTGGACACGGGCGAGCGCACGTTCGAACAATCTGTTCGGGGACGTGGCCATCCCGACCTCACCTTCGACGGCGACCGGAGCATCGTCTTCCGAACGAGTGACTACGTTGACGACCGAACCGGGATGGTCGGTGCTGAACACGCTGCCGACGGCTTCGACGACAAACTCGTCTCCGCGCTGGCTGTGGGCGCACCCGCCACGGTGACCATCGACGTCGAGTAGCCGGAGAGAGTGCTTTTTGCTGCCGGGTCGTAACTGCCGACTATGCCCGAAGAACCGTCTGAGAACATCAGCGGTGGCCCCGGCGGCGGTGGTCGAGACGTCGTGTTCGACGCTGCGACACCCGAGACTGCGACCCGTGCAGAGGTCGTCGTCGACCGACTCGGCGACTTGTACTGGCGGAAAGCCTACGGTGGGCAAGGTGGATTCGAGTGTCTCGTCCGAACGATTCTGAGCCAGAACACGAGCGACAAGGCCAGTCAACCCGCACACGACGAGTTGATGAACCAGTATGGCGGGTCGAACCTCGCCGAGTCACTCGCCTCGGCCGACCGAGCGGAACTCGTCGAGGCCATCCGCTCGGCCGGCCTCTACAACCAAAAGTCGAAACTCATCATCGGCGTCGCCGAGGAGGTTCTGGCTGACTTCGGGAGCGAGGCCAACTTCGACCGCTACGTCCGCGAGGCTGACCCATCGACGGTTCGTGGCCGACTGCTAGAGATGAAGGGCGTCGGCCCAAAGACTGCCGACTGTGTCTTACTCTTCGCGGGCGGGCGCGGTGGTGTGTTCCCCGTCGATACGCACGTCCACCGCATCTCTCGCCGCATTGGCCTCGCTCCCGCCGATGCCGACCACGAAGGAGTCCGTGCAGCACTCGAACGCGACGTTCCGGCCGACAAGTGCGGCTTCGGGCACACGGCGATGATTCAGTTCGGCCGCGAGTACTGTACCGCGAGAAAGCCGGCGTGTTTGGAGGGGCCGGAGGCGTGTCCGATGGACGACGTGTGCGAGCGCGTGGGAGTGAATCCGGAGACGCGAGACGTGGTCGACCCCGCTGAGACTGTCGCCGACGACTAAGCACCGTGGTGGACGAGTCCACGCCCACAGGCGATTAACACTGCTTCGTCTCGATTCCACTCACCGGCGACCCGTCGTCTCTGTACGACGACTCGACACCGGAACCTGCGAACATCGGGAGGTTCATCGAGTAGTCGTAGACGACGCTGAACCGCGAGAACGGATTCGAGAGGAACTCCGTCGCGGGGCCGACACCGTCGAACGCGACACCGGCGCGGAGTTGGATAATCGGTTCGTCGCCGATTCCACCCGTAGCCTCCATGCCGAACCCACCCGCCTCACCGAGATTCTCGAAGATGGAGAGAAAGACGACGAGGTCGATGCCGGCGGCGTCGCCCCCGATATCGAACTGGTGGCCCTCACCGGGGAAACACGGCGAGGTCGGACCACTCGCGGCAGCGACGGGCGCGGTGGCGACGATGAGGACGACGAACACCGTCAGCGCCACACGAATCCCTGCGTGCATACGGATGCTACTTCGTTCTGGTAATTAAGGCTACGCGACTGTTTTCAGAATTGATACGCAACCGGCGAGTCCGTCGCGGGTCACGTTCGAGCTACTGCTGCCACTTCGTTCAGCCGTCCGAAGAAAAGTATCAGGTGTGAGTTCGCGGGAGGCTGCCGTTACTCCTCGCCGGACAACTGGTCGACGAGTTCGTCGAGGACGGCGTCTGCACTGGCGAGGTTGGTCGCCAGCGGTGTCTGGTGAACGTCACAGATTCGCAAGAGGGCGGTGATGTCGGGCTCGTGAGGCTGGGCAGTCAGTGGGTCACGAAGGAAGATGACGCCGTCACAGGTATCGTCGGCAATCTCCGCGCCGATTTGCATGTCGCCGCCGAGTGGACCGGACTGCTTGCGCTCGATATCGAGGCCCGTCGCGTCGATGAGACGCTGGCCGGTCGTCCCCGTCGCCATGAGTTCGAACTGTTCGAGGTCACCTTTGCGTTCGTTCGCGAACTCGATGAGGTCGTCCTTCTTCTCGTCGTGGGCGATAAGCGCGAGTCGCATGGGTGTCACTCGTTCGAGAGGAGGGATTAATGTTCGCCCGCAAGCGAGCGGGGGAAACTAGTCGCCGACAGTGAACGCCGGGACAGCCGAGAGACCGTCGTTACTTGAAGCGGAACGTTTCGAGGTTCTTCGGCGCGAACGTCCGCATGTTGTAGTTGTGGTAGAGCGCGGACGAGAGGTCCTGAACGGAGCGTTCGTCACCGTGGACACACAGCACCTTCTCCGGACGGGGGTTCATCGTCTTGATGAAGTTCTCGAGGCCCTGTCGGTCGGCGTGACCGGAGAACCCGTCGACCGTCTCGACGTCCATCTTGAGTTTCAGGGTGTTCGACCGACCGCTGTTGTCGCGGTCGTTGACCGGAATCTCGTCCCAGCCGTTCTGGATACGACGACCGAGGGTACCCTGTGCCTGGTAGCCGACGAACACCAGTCGGGATTTCGGGTCTGGGCCGATGTGGCGAAGCCACGACATGATTGGCCCGCCAGTGACCATCCCTGACGTAGAGAGGATGATGGCCTGGTCGCCGTCGGCGACGTCCTGTCGCTCTTCTTCGCCGCCGTCGATGTGGTTGAACTCGTCGGCGAGGAACGGGTTTTCGTCCTCGTGGAAGATACGGTCGCGGAGTTCGTCACGGAGATACTCTGGGTAGGTCGTGTGGATGGCCGTCGCCTCCCAGATCATCCCGTCGAGGTGGACGGGCATCTCCGGAATCTTGCCGTCGCGCATCGCCTGTTCGAGGACGAGCATAATCTCCTGTGACCGACCGACTGCGAACGCCGGAATGACGACTTTTCCGCCGCGGTCGTACGTCTCGTTGATGACCTCGATGAGTCGCTTCTCGGAGTCTTCCTGGTCGGTCTGGTAGTCGTTGCGACCACCGTAGGTCGATTCGAGGACGAGCGTCTCGACACGCGGGAAGTCGTTGACTGCACCGTTGAACAGACGCGTGTCGTCGTAGTGAATGTCACCGGAGAACGCGACGTTGTAGAGGCCGTCGCCGATGTGGAAGTGCGAGACCGAGGAACCGAGAATGTGACCCGCGTTGTGGAACGTGAGTTTCACGTCGGGGGCGATGTCGGTCACGTCGCCGTATTCGAGTGGGATGGTGTGCTTGATTGCCTCACGAACCATCTCGGACTCGTACGGCGGCGTGCGGCCTTCCTTCGACGCGACGTCGAGGTAGTCGAGCGTTAGGAGGCCCATGAGGTCACGCGTGGGTTCCGTCGTGTAGATGGGGCCGTCGTACCCGTACTTGAACAAGAGCGGAATCAGTGCGGAGTGGTCGAGGTGAGCGTGAGTGAGGACGACGGCGTCGAGCGAGTTCGCACCCGACCCGAGTGCCTCGGGGACCTGTAGATACGGCACGTCGTCGGACCCCGGCTTGTCCCCACAGTCGATGAGGATGCGCGTCTCGGGCGTCGAGAGGATGAACGAGGCGCGACCGACTTCACGGCAGCAGCCGAGCGTCGTGATACGAACCCACTCGTCGTTCGAGAGCTGTTCGCGGTGAATCTGGCGCCCGGTTCGTTCGAGGATACGGCGTCGGTCCTCGCGTTCTTGTTTCAAGAAGTTACGGACGTTCGAGACGGTAGAAGATTCGATAGGTGGTGTTCGGACGACTTCAGGTGTCCAACCAACTTCTTGGGTAATCTCTCTCAGGGTCGACCCGTGCCGGCCGATGACCATGCCCGGTTTCTGCGCCTCGATGACGACTTCGCCCGTGTCGACGTGGAAGTCGAGGTCGGTGACGCCGGCTTCCTCGGGGATGACTTCCAATATTTGCGGTTCGGCCTCGCGTGGGTCAGACAACACGTCGGGGTCGGGGCGAACCGTGATTCGCTTTCGAAGTTTGCTCGCGAGTTTCCGAATGAGGTCGCCGTTCTTGGCGAACTTTTTGGGGTCGCGAGTGTAGACGACGAGTTCGGGACCCTCGTACTTGACGTCGGAAACCGAGATGTCGCGCGGAAGTTCGTTCGTAATCTCTGCCTTCAGATTCTCGAGTTGTTTATCTACGGAGCTCATAGTTACGAGCGACCCACCCGGTCCAGCGCCGGTAGGTCTCGGGAACCGCTGCCTCAGGAGTGGTAACGCGAGACGGTCCACACGTGGTGGTTCCGGTCTCGTGCGACTGCGAAGAGAGCATAGTGAACTGAATACGGTGGTATCTCGACCGCGGGAAGAGGCAGGGAAAACCCGCTTATCCGGATGTACCGTGTCGTCACTATAAAACCCTTCGCAAAACCGAAGCATATCGCCGCCTTTCGAGGGGACATGGAACTCACACCAGCGGCCGTGACCGAGGAACATCGATGGGTTCGAAACCGAGCAGACACCATCGTCCCGCTCATCAACGAAACTCGCGGACGACTCGGCGTGTTGTTCGAGACGCACGTCGACGAAGTGGACGAGGAGAGCTATCTCGCGGCCGTCGACGAGGTGTTCGCACAGGGCGACGTCGGAGTCAACGTCGCGGCCTACGTCCGCATCCTTCGGGAGTTAGACGTCAAAAACGACTATCCGGGCTTTATCGTCGACGAGGTACTCGGCCGAAAACTCGCGTCGACCATCGCCGGCGGCGACCCACTGGGTCTCCTCGCAGAGGCGACGTTCCACTTCGCAGATGTCGCAGTTCACACGGACGGCCCCGCCGGACTCGACGACTTAGACGCCGCCCTCGCAGCAGGGTTCCAAACGATTCTCCCGGGCTGGTCGTGGCGCGAGCGAGACAGTCCGTTCGACAGTACGCTCTAAGGGCGACTGCAGTCAGGCGAGTACTCCGCGTTCGAAAAAGTGAGATGAACGTTCTACTGAGGAGCCGACTACCACTCGACCGTTATCGGACCGTTCGACCAGTCTGGTTCGGTATGTGAGTCGAGGTCGTCCAAGCGCAACTGGAGCGCACCTACACACTCCTCGCACGCGGTGACGTGCGAGAGGATACCCTCTTCGTACTCCGCCATCACGGCGCGTGGGACACGCCGCGTCAGGCATTCTGGACCCATCCTGCCGATACCTCTCGTGATGGGGTCGCCTAACCCCGAAAGCTGTCTGCCTCGGTTCGCGCTCCACCGCGCGTACGAGGAGAGTTTGTCGCGGACGTGACGTTCTCTGGAATTCAATCGCCCCGAAAGGTCGACGAACCGGTCCCACGTCTCGACCGTGTAGTCGTCGACGACACCGTGTTCGACCGCATCGTCCAGTCGCGCGACCACCGCTTCGAACTCGTCTCGTTTGCCAGAAGGCACCCAGAGTTCGACCCGGACCGGCCGACTCGGTTGCGTCGGACGCTCACCGCCCTTGGTACTGTCTATTGCTAACACACCAACCACCAGTTCTGGGGTACGAGAGCGCTCGATATGTATCTATGCGTCCGCCTGAACGGACGACACTCGGAAACGACTGGTGATAGGTAAGACACGTCCGCACCCACGTCTCAGAGCCGTGTTCGAAAGATACACGCTGGACTCGACGGCGCACCCCCTTCGGGGCGTTTAAGGGTTCGCTACGGCTACCGATGGACAATGAGCGACGAGCAGGAACTCGGTATCACCGAGTCGAAGCAGTACAACACGGGTGAGTGGTACGCAGAGGTCGTCCAGAAGGCGGGCCTCGCGAACTACGGACCCGAGGGAATGAGTGGATTCATCGTCACACGTCCGCGTGCCTACGCCCTGTGGGAGCGAGTTCAGGGGTTCCTCGACGGTCTGTTCAAAGACACCGGCGTCCAGAACGCCTACTTCCCGCTTTTCATCCCCGAGAGCTATCTCGAACGCGAGAAGGAAATCGTCGAAGGCTTCGACCCCGAAGTCGCGTGGGTCACCCAGGCGGGCCAAGAGGAACTCGAAGAACGCCTCGCCGTTCGACCGACGTCTGAGTCAATCATCGCCCCCTACATGTCTCAGTGGGTTCGTAGCCACCGTGATCTGCCCCTGCGCGTGAACCAGTGGGCCTCCGTCGTTCGGTGGGAGGCAACCGAGACGAAACCGTTCTTCCGAACGAAGGAGTTCCTCTGGCAGGAGGGTCACACCGCACACGCGACCCACGAAGACGCGTGGGACGAGACGATGCTCCGCCTCGACCAGTACGAGTCCGTCTACGAGGACTTGCTCGCGATTCCAGTCCTGCGGGGCGCGAAGCCAGACCACGACAAGTTCCCCGGCGCACACACGACGACGACGGTGGAAGCGCTCATGCCCGACGGCAAGTCGGTGCAGGCGGGGACCTCCCACCACCTCGGGACCGGATTTGCAGAGGCGTTCGACCTGACCTACACGGACGAAGACGAGAACACGCAAGTCGCACACACCACCTCGTGGGGTCTCTCGTGGCGCTCGCTCGGAGCGCTCATCATGACCCACTCGGACGACCAGGGGCTCGTCTTGCCCCCGACGGTCGCTCCCGAACAGGTCGTCATCGTCCCCATCTGGCAGGCAGATACACAAGAGAAGGTCCTCGACTACGCCGAGGAAATCGCGGAGGAACTCGAAGACGCTGGCGTCCGTGTCGAACTCGACGACCGCGACGAGCGCAACCCCGGGTTCAAATTCAACGAGTGGGAGCTCAAGGGCGTCCCCGTCCGGTTCGAAATCGGCCCCAACGAGGTCGACGACGAAGTCGTCACCGCGGTCCACCGACCCGACGGCGAGTCTGTCGAACTCGACCGCGAGAACATCGCCGAGGCCGTCTTCGACCAATTCGACGAGGTCTACGCGAAACTCTACGCCGCCGCCGAAGAGAACCTCGAATCCAACATCCGCGAGGCGTCCTCGCGCAACGAGATTCTCGGCACCATCGGCCAGCACGGTGGCTACGTGAAAGCACCGTGGTGTAGCAAGGAGTCCTGTGAAGAAGAGATTAAAGAGCAAATCGCCGCGGAGATCGTCATGGTACCCCTCGACGACGAAGAGAGTGAGATCCACCACGGCGAAGAGTGCGCCGTCTGTGGCGAGGCCGCAGAAGAAACCGCGTACTTCGCGAAATCCTACTGAACCGACAGTAGCGTAGTTCTACACGGTCTTTTATATTCTTCGTCACACGTCGAAGGGTGTCTAGTGCATGTACCAATACTCGATATCCCCTTATATGATATTGTAACACCCTTATGGTTTCAGGAAAAGTTGCTTATGGGGGTAGTGAATCTACGTAGGTATGACCAAGCCACACATAGACGCACCCCCTGCTCGTCGTGGGTTAGCCGACCCAAGTGACGAGCGCTCGAACTGCGGCGTTGGGGCCGTCGTAGACCTCAAGAACGGCTCTTCGCACCGAGTCGTTGCAGACAGTCTCGAACTTCTCGAAAACCTCGAACACCGCGGCACCACCGGGGCCGAAGAGAACACTGGCGACGGCGCGGGCATCCTGTTCCAGCGCCCAGACGCGTTCTTCGAAGCAATCGTCGAAGGCGACCTGCCCGACCTGTACGCGGTCGGGTCGGTGTTCATGCCAACCGACAGTGACGTTCGAGAACGAGTCTCGGCGGTTGTCGAAGACGCACTCGAAGACCACGGACTCTCTGTTTTCCACTGGCGCGACGTTCCCACCGACAACTCGGGGCTTGGCGCTACCGCACTGGAGTCCGAACCCGATGTCTGGCAGATGCTCGTCGAACCCGAAGACGAGATGGACGAAGACGCGTTCGACCGCGCACTCTACCTCGGCCGCCGTGCTGCAGAGAAGGCAGTCGAAACGCTCGCTCTCGAAGGCGCAGGCCGATTCTACGTCTGCTCGCTCGACCGCAAGACCCTCGTCTACAAGGGTCTCCTCACGGCCGAGCAACTCCCGAACTACTACCCCGACCTCCAAGACGAGCGGTTCGAGACGGAACTGGCGCTCGTCCACGCTCGCTTCTCGACCAACACGCTGGGCGCGTGGCACCTCGCGCACCCGTACCGGCAGGTCATCCACAATGGCGAGATAAACACCATCCGTGGGAACGTCAACTGGATGCGCGCCCGCGAGACGGACCTCCAGCACGAAGCGTTCGGTGAGGACATCGAGACGCTCAAGCCGATTACCAAGGCCGACCAGTCCGACACCGCGAGCGTCGACAACGTGGTCGAACTGCTCCTCAAGAGCGGCCGTGAACTCCCACACGTCCTTCGGATGCTCATCCCCGAAGCGTACCGCAACGACGACGCGATGGACCAGTCGCGCCGTGACTGGTACGACTTCCACGCCTCGCTTGTCGAACCGTGGGACGGCCCCGCCCTCGTCGCCGCAACTGATGGTGACCGAATCGCGGCCGTCCTCGACCGCAACGGCCTGCGCCCGTGCCGGTACGAAGTGACGACCGACGGCCAGCTCATCGTCGCCAGTGAAGTCGGCGCACTCGACACCGACCCCGCCGAACTCGAATCGCGTGGTCGTCTCCGCCCGGGTGAAATCTTCATGGCCGACCCCGACGAGGGGCGCGTCATCCCCGACGCCGAAGTGTTCGAGTCGCTCACCGACGACAAGTACGGCGAGTGGGTACGTGACCAACAGCGCCACCTCGACTCCATCGCCGACCACACCGACACGAACGCTCGCGGCAACATCGAAGCACTCCGCGCCACGCAGGCGGCGTTCGGCTACACCCACGACCAACTCAACCACATGATCGAGCCAATGGCTCGCGACGGGAAGGACCCCGTCGGGTCGATGGGTGACGACACGCCACTGTCTGTCCTCTCGGAGTTCAACCGCCCACTGTTCACCTACTTCAAACAGCTGTTCGCGCAGGTTTCGAACCCGCCAATCGACTACATCCGCGAGAAGTTGGTGACGAGCATGGAGTCGCGACTCGGCTTCCAGCGCAACCTGCTCGATGAGTCCGAGGACCACGCACGGCAACTCGTCCTCGACTCACCGATTCTCACGGACGCACAGACGGCCGCCATCAAAGACCTCGACGGCGACATGAACAGCACCGTCGTCGACATCACCTACGAACGCGGTGAAGACCTCCGCGACGCAATCGAAGCAGTTCGCGAAGAGGCAGCAGAGGCGATTGAGGCCGGCGCAGACATCGTCGTGCTGTCCGACCGGAACGTCGGCCCGGACCGCGTCGCTATCCCGAGTCTCCTCGCGACGGGCGCGGTCCACCACAGCCTCGTCCGCAACGGCCTGCGGAACCGGGCCGGCCTCGTCGTCGAATCCGGAGACCCACGCGAGGTCCACCACCTCGCGACGCTCGTTGGCTACGGCGCGGGCGCGGTGAACCCGTACCTCGCGTACCAGAGTATCGGCGACATCGTCGCCGGCCCCGACGGCGCCGACGAAGCGGCCGCAATCGAGGCGTACATCCACGCCCTCGAAGACGGTCTCCTCAAGACGATGGCCAAGATGGGCATCTCGACGGTCGAAAGCTACCGTGGTGCCCAAATCTTCGAAGCAGTCGGCCTCAGTTCGGACTTCGTCGCCGAGTACTTCGAAGGCACCGAGATTCGCACGGAAGGTATCGGCCTCGACGTCATCGAGGAGGACCTCCTCACCCGCCACACCGCCGCGTTCGGCGGGGACCCACAACTCGAACGGCAGGGCGAGTACGAAAACCGCTCTAGCGGCATCCACCACGGGTGGAACCCACAGACCGTCGGCACGCTCCAACAGGCCGTTCGGTCGGGTGACTACGACCGCTACAAGGAGTTCGCCGAGTTGGTCAACGACCAGTCTGAGAACCTGTTGACCCTCCGCGGCCTCCTCGAATTCGACCCCGACCGCGAGCCGGTCGACATCGACGAGGTCGAATCCGTCGAGTCCATCGTCAAACGCTTCTCGACGGCTGCGATGTCGCTCGGAAGCCTCTCGCCCGAAGCACACGAGAACAACTCCATCGCCATGAACCGCATCGGTGGCAAGTCCAACTCCGGTGAGGGTGGCGAACCGCCGGAGCGCTTCGGCACCGAAAAGGAGTGTAACGTCAAGCAGGTCGCGTCCGGCCGCTTCGGCGTCACCTCGCACTACCTCTCGTCGGCCGACGAGATTCAAATCAAGATGGCGCAGGGGTCGAAGCCCGGTGAGGGCGGACACCTCCCCGGCAAGAAGGTCAACGAGATGATTGCGCACGTCCGCTACGCGACGCCGGGCGTCGGCCTCATCTCTCCGCCACCACTGCACGACATCTACTCCATCGAGGACCTGAAACAGCTCATCTTCGACCTGAAGTCGGCGAATCCCGACGCCGACATCAACGTGAAGCTCGTCTCCGAGGCCGGCATCGGCACCATCGCCGCCGGTGTCTCGAAGGCGAAAGCAGACGTCGTCCACATCTCTGGTCACGACGGCGGAACCGGTGCGTCGCCGAAGACCTCCATCAAGAACGCGGGCCTCCCGTGGGAACTCGGCCTCGCTGAGGCGAACCAGATGCTCCGCGCGACGGGACTTCGCTCGCGCATCCGCGTCTCGGCAGACGGCGGGATGAAGACCGGCCGCGACGTGGCTATCGCCGCGCTCCTCGGCGCAGAAGAGTACGTCTTCGGGACGGCCCCGCTCGTCACCTCCGGCTGTGTGATGGCCCGGCAGTGCCACGAGAACACCTGTCCGGTCGGCGTCGCCACGCAAGACGAGAACCTTCGAAAGCGGTTCCCCGGCCAACCCGACCACGTCATCAACTACATGACGTTCATCGCGCAGGAACTCCGCGAGATTATGGCCGAACTCGGCTTCACCTCGCTCGACGAGATGATTGGCCGGCCGTCGCTCCTCCGGCAAATCGAGACCGACCACGAGAAAGCGAAGCACCTCGACCTCTCGGCAATCCTCGCCGAACCCGCATCGGGCGCCCGGCGGAAGACCGAAGACCAAGTCCACGCGGACGTGGACACACACGTCGACCACAAGCTCATCGACGAAGCGAGCGGCGCTATCGACGACGGCGAACCGGTCGTCATCCGCCGCCAACTCTCGAACGTTGACCGTGCAGTCGGCGCGATGCTCTCGAACCGTATCTCGAACGCCCACGGCGGCGCAGGACTGCCGGACGACACCATCCGCTGTGAGTTCTCCGGCATCGCCGGCCAGACCTTCGGTGGGTTCCTCGCGCGTGGCGTCACGATGCGCCTCACCGGCGCCGCGAACGACTACGTCGGCAAAGGGCTCTCGGGTGGCCGCGTCATCGTCCAGACGCCCGCCGAGGCCAACTACGCCGCAGAAGAGAACATCCTCATCGGCAACGTCGCACTCTACGGCGCGACGCAGGGAGAGGCCTACATCAACGGCCTCGCAGGCGAGCGCTTCGGCGTCCGCAACTCCGGCGTGAAGGCCGTCGTCGAAGGCGTCGGCGACCACGGGTGTGAGTACATGACCGGTGGCGTCGTCGCCGTCCTCGGCGAGACGGGGCGCAACTTCGCCGCAGGGATGTCCGGCGGCGTCGCCTACGTCTACGACCCCGACGACGAGTTTGCCGCGAAGACCAACACCGAGATGGTGACCATCGAAGACGCTCTCGGCGACGCCGACGAGAAGATGCTCACCCGGCTGGTCGAGAACCACCTCGCGTACACCGACTCCAACCGCGCCGCCGAACTCCTCGACGACTGGCAGAGCGCACTCGGTGACTTCGTGAAGGTGATGCCCGACGCCTATGCCGAGGTCATCGCCGAAGACGCCGATCAGGACGTTCGCTCTGAACTGCCCGCGCAGGCAGGCGCCATCGTGGACCCAGCGACCGACAAGGTCAACGCCGCGACGAGCGACGACTGAGCGATAGCCGCGAACTGCGACTCATTTTTGTGGCCCTGCCGTGGTGACGAGTTCGACCGCCAGTACCCACCGGCCACCGACGCCGGTTCTCACACGTTTTTCACCGCGCACCCCTTCGACCGAGACATGGACAACGCGCTCGTCATCGGCGGCACCCGTTTCATCGGCCGCCACCTCGTCTCGGACCTCCTTGACAACGACTACGACGTGACCATCTTCAACCGCGGGAACCACGACAACCCCTTCAGCGACGACCCGCGCGTTCAACACATCCAGGGCGACCGAACCGACGACGAAGCGCTTCGCACGGCGAAACTGACCGTCGAACCCGACGCAGTCTTCGACTGCGTGGCGTACAAACCGGGGGAAGTCGCGACCGCAGTGGACATCTTCGCCGACGTGGACGCCTACGTCTACATCTCCAGCGGGGCAGCCTACGGTGTCGAAGAGGTTCCGAAGCGCGAGGGCGTCACCACCCTCTGCGAGTGCACCGACGAGCAGGCAACCGACGACTCACACGACAGCTACGGCCCGCGAAAGGCCGAAGGTGACCGCGTCGTCTTCGAAGCGGCATCTCGCGGCATCAACGCGATGTCCGTCCGCCCGTGCATCGTCTACGGCCCCCACGACTACACCGAGCGACTCGACTACTGGATAGACCGCGTGCTGAACTACGACCGCATCGTCGTCCCCGGCGACGGGACGAACATCTGGCACCGCGCCTACGTCGAAGACGTGGCCAGCGCGATGCGCGTCGTCGCCGAAGAAGGCGAGGCGGGCGAGGCGTACAACGTCGGTGACCGCAGACTCGTGACGCTCGAAGAGATGGTCGACGTCATCGCCGATGCCGTGGGAACCGACGTGGAAGTCGTCCACGCAGGCGAACGCGAACTCGCCGCCTCTGGCCTCAGTCCGGACGACTTCATCCTCTACCGCGACTACCCACACGTCCTCTCGACGGAGAAACTCGCTCGCCTCGGTTGGGAGTCGACTCCCGTCGACGAGGCGATGCGACGGTCAGTCGAATCTCACCGCGAAAGCGACCGAGATGGCTCCGAACACGACCCGGGCCGGGACGCCGAAGAACGCGTCCTCTCGATTCTCGACACGCTCTGAGACAGTCGAGGAACGCGCTTCGAGCGCGTGTGGCGTCGCTCTCGAACAGGAAAGACAGTTGTCGACGGCGAGATGCCACCGATGCAGTTGTTGGCGAACGAGGCAGTTACTGTCGAAGTTCGCCGTGTTCCATCTCTGGAACCTCGTCTTCTAACCACTCACGGAACCACTTGACGCGCTTGAGGCGCTGGTGGGCGAGGCTCTGTGCCCTGTCCGATTCGAGTCGCCGAGAGGCGTCACGGCCACGTTCGAAGACGCGTTCGACCATCTCCGCAGCGTCCATGTGTGTCCGCGCCTCGTAGCCCATCCGCAGGAGCATCAACGAGGTACCGTTCGCACCAATCTTGTCGAGGATGTCCGCTTCGATGAGACACTGGGTCTCCATCGAGACGTCTGTGAGAGTGCCTTGATACGAGTGGTCGGCGACGACCTGACACACCTGTTCGATGAACGACTCGGGGTAGTCTCCGTGCGTCTTGAGGAACTCACGAGCGACGCGAGCGCCCTCTTCGGCGTGAATCTCCTGTTCTGCTTCGAGTTTGGAGATGTCGTGGAAGAGCGAGGCAACGCGAACCACGTCCACGTCCGCACCTTCCCGTTCGGCGATGTCGGTCGCGAGCGAGACGACGTTGAGAATGTGGTTGAAGCGGTACTCCGCGGAGTGCCACGGGTACCAGCGCATCCGACCACCGTCGTCTTCGTTCTCGACGCTCGCGGAGAGATAGTCCGAGACGAATCGCTTCATGTCCTCGAACTCCGCGTCAGAGACCGAACCCTCCTTGATTTCAACGCCCACAGTACCACCCCTGTGGGAGTTGGCGATTACGTATTCTCATTACACAGAATGAGGACCGTTCCACTCTTAGGCGTTACGACACCCAAAGTCACCGAAACGCCGGTGTCCCCCGAACTCGGCACGTCTGGCGGCGGCCATTGACAGTGAATGGCATCCCCTAGTGAGGCGCATCACGCGAGGACCACAGCTAAATTCACACCCCACCTCGCACACCACATGACCGAAGCGCGCTACCTCGACGACGCCACCTGCCTCACGTTCGAGGCGACAGTCGAAGCAGTCCGCGGCACCGACCGGGTCGTCCTCGACCAGACGTACTTCTACCCAGCCGGTGGGGGACAACCGAACGATACTGGGTCGCTCTCGACTGCCGACGCCGAGTGGGCCGTCACAGACGTCGTGAAACGCGACCAAATCGAACACGTCGTCGACGACGAGGCCCCAGAACCGGGGACGACGGTGACGGGACGAATCGACGCCGACCGACGCCGTGCGCACATGCGCTATCACACCGCCCAGCACCTCCTCTCTGCAGTCCTTCTCACCGAATTCGACGCGGAGACGACCGGGAACCAACTCTACGCCGACCACGCGCACCTCGACTGCGCGTACGACCGATTCGACGACGACGACCTCCAGACCATCGAATCTCGATTGAACGAACTCGTCGCATCCGACCAGTCGGTTCGGTGGTACACCCTCGATAGAGACGAGGCAGAAGCGACACTCGACCCCGAGCGAACCCGACTCCATCTCCTTCCAGACTCGATTCGGGAGGTCCGAATCGTCGAAATCGGCGACGAAGACGACCCGTTCGATAGAACTGCGTGTGCAGGGACACACGTCGCATCGACGGGTGAAATCGGAACGGTGGTGCTCACGGGGCGAACGACACAGGGTTCTTCACACGAACGCATCGACTTCGTACTCGAATGAACGTCCGTCAGGTCATTCCGAGAGATGCGATTCCGAGCGTCGACGACCCGTCGTTCACGGACACGTACGACGGTCCCGACGACGACGAAGTCATCTCGCTCACCGTCGGTGACGAGACGCGGGCGTACCCGATTCGGTATCTCCACTACCACGAAATCGTCAACGACAGCGTCGCTGGCGTCCCCGTGGCCGTCACGTGGTGTCCCCTCTGTGGGAGTGCCGTCGTCTACGACCGGCGAGTCGACGGGCAGGCCCTCGAATTCGGCGTGTCGGGCAAACTCGCAGACGACGACCTCGTGATGTACGACCGCGAGACCGAATCAGAGTGGAAGCAGTCACTCGGAGAGTGCATCGCGGGCGAACTCGAAGGGAACTCGCTGTCGGTCCTCCCTGCGGCCATGACGACGTGGCACGCGTTCTCCGACGCAACGCCCGACGGACTCGTCATGAGACCACCCGGTGGCGCGAGTGAGGCAGCAGGCGACGGTGACGACCCGGAACCAATCGACTACGACCTCGAACCCTACGAACAGTACTTCGAGATGGACGGGTTCGGCCTCGGTGCACACCGCGGGACCGGCGGCCGCGATTGGGACGGCGCACTCGACGGTATCGAACCGAAATCTGTCGTCCTCGGCCTCGAATTCGACGGCGAATCGGTAGGCGTCCCCCTCACAGTGGTCGACGATGCTGGGGGTGTCGTCACCCTCGACGTCGGTGAGGAGTCGGTCGTCGTCTTCGCTACCGACGCGGGTATCCACGCCTTCTCGAATCCGGCGCTGGAGTTCGACCCAGTCGGTGATAGACGAACGTTCCACGCAGATGGGACCGACTGGAACGGTGCAACAGGAACAGCAGCAGACGGTCGCTCACTCCAGCGAGTGCCAGCACGCCGTCTCTTCGCCTTCGCGTGGCGCGACGACCACGGAACGGACGCTTTCTACCTCGGCTAATATCGTTTGTCAGTCCGTGGGCTCGCAGACCCAGCCATCTTTCACTGGGACGAGATCGTACCCGAGCCGTTGCAGCAGTTCTTTCGCCGCCGATTCGTCGTGGCCACCGCGTGCCTCGTGGACTTCGAAATAGACCGTCGGTCGGTACTCGTCGAGAACGGACGTTGCACCCTGAAGCACGTTCAATCCGTACCCTTCGACGTCGATTTTTAGATGGTCCGGCGGTGGGACCGTACCCTCCTCGACGAGTGAGTCGAGTCGGCGCATCGGGACCGCTTCGGTGTCGACGACTCGTGCTTCCCACGCGCTCGCGTGCGCAGGTGAGAACGAACCTAATTCGTCGTAACTCGACACGTGGAACTGACTCGTCTCGTCCGTCGCACCCAGTCCGTATTCGAGGACGCCGACGCGGTCGCCGAAGCCGTTGATTTCGACGTTCGCCCGCAACTGCGCGGCGACCTGTGTGTTCGGTTCGACGGCGATGACTTCGGCTTCCGGGGCTTTCGCCGCCGCCGCGAGGGTGTAGGTTCCCGTGTTCGCACCCACGTCGACGACGACGTCGCCATCGCGGAGATACAACAAGAGGGCTTCCAGGAGGACGTCGCCGCCGTGGCGGTTGTACAGTTCGTAACTTCGGAACGACGCTTGCCCGACCCTCTTTTTGGTCGCGAAGACTCTCCCCTTGTAGTTGGCACGGACGAGTGCGTAGTGGAGCAGGAAGCCGATGTGGCGAATCGCGGAGCGAGGGTGGCGGAGCGACACCTTACTCGTCTGTCATTGTGGGGCGATAAAAATCGCTCGGGGTGTGACGGTGTGGCGTCCACCCTGCTGGGTGTTCCACATCTCGAACACCGGTCGGATGTGGTCGGCAAACGTCAGAGTCGACCGTTCGGTACCGATAGGTCTGCATTCGTGCTCAGTTATGCGAATTTCTAGCACGAGTGGATGTGTGACTACCCCTCTGGAATTGCAGGAGGACTGTCAAATTAGGCCGGGGTGGTCGCTGAACGTCCGAGACTCACTCGTTCAGATTCGCCGCAGAAATGGTTGCATCGGGCGGATTCGAACCTCGGTCGCTCACTGTGTTCGCTCCCTGCGTCGAATCTAGTTGTGACTAGTTACTCACTGTCGTTCGTAAAACAGTCCCAGGCGGATTCGAACCGCGACGACTCGAATCCTCTCGTCGTCTGGGCTCGAATCGCCTTCCGTTACGAATTCGTGGCTCACCGTTCGGTTCGCCACAGAATTAGTAGTCCCAGGCGGATTCGAACCGCCGTCAACGGCTCCAAAGGCCGCTATGATTGGCCACTACACCATGGGACTTCGTCCACTCGTCCCATGTACCTCGCAACCTCTTCGAGGCTGCTCAACACCACGGGACTTCGCATATGGAGGTAGCGCGACGCCGACACAATAACCTTACTTTTCGCATCGCAGTCCCCCGCTCACAGATTCGGCTGACGGAGTCGGTGCTGACGGGTCGCCGAGCCCGCTCTCCTCGAAGGTATCTTAATTCGTAGACACTTTCCCACAATCTTGGAATGTCTATGCAATATTATCCCCTCACGCGCCCTACACTCATCTGTGAATCACCTATGACTGGATACGCAATTGTACTCGAATCCGCACGTCTCGAACGCCTACAGGCCGTTGGCAACATCGCAGCAGTCGCTGCTGCATCTGAAGTCCCTGTAGACATCTTCGCAACCATGGGCGGTCTTGAAGCGTTCGATAAAGAGCGCATCGCGTCGATGGACTACGAAGTCGGCGAAGTCGGCCGCGCGATGATGGAAAACGAGGACGCGAACATGGCGATGTTCTACGAGAACATCGCACAGGCGAAAGAGCTCGGCCCGCTCAACGTCTACGCCTGTGAACTCTCCATGGACATGCTCGGCAAGACCCTCGACGACTACCACGAAGTCTTCGACGACGTCCTCGGTGTCTCGGGCTTCCTGACCCACGCTGAAGACAAGCAGGTAATCTTCGTCTGAGCACATCAGTGTTGGACGAATTTCCCCATCTGAACGCCATCTAACCACCCCACAACAACACAATACACGACAATGAGCAAATCATTCCAACCCGACGTAACCGTCGACTCCCGCGGTGCAACGTGCCCAGGTCCCCTGATGGACCTCATCGGCAAAGTGAAGAAACTCGACGCTGGCACCGTCATCGAACTCAAGACGACCGACAGTTCGTCCAGCCACGACGTCCCCGAGTGGGTCGCCAAGGCCGGCCACGAAACCCTCGACGTCGTCGAGCACGAAGACGAGGGCTACTGGTCCGTCTTCATCGAGACCACGAAGTAACGCCCGCGTTGCCCGGCCACACGGCCGAACTACCCAACATTATCCAAACACAGTATGACAGAACGAATCGTAATCGTCGGTGGCGGCACGGGTGGGACCGTACTCACCAACCGGCTCACCGACGAACTCGCCACCGAAATCGAAGCTGGCGACGTCGAAGTGACGTTGGTCAACGACACGCCAGAACAGACGTACAAACCGGCGTTCCTCTACGTCGCCTTCGGAAAGAAGACGATGCACGAGGCACGCCGCCCGCTCGCCGACCTCGTCGACCTCCGGCACGCGACCCTCGTCGTCGACCGCGTCACCGGAATCGACACCGAAAACAAACACCTGACGCTGGCGAAGGACGACGGTGGACTCGACTACGACCACCTCGTGCTCGCGATGGGTGCCAACCTCGCGCCGGACGAAGTGCCCGGCCTCAAAGAGGGCGGACACCACTTCTACGGACCGAACGGGGCCGAGAAACTCCGTGACGCTCTCGCAGGGTTCACCGAGGGACACATCGTCCTCTCTGTCATCGGCGTCCCACACATGTGTCCGGCAGCACCCGTCGAGTTCGTGCTGATGGCCGACGCGTGGTTCCGCGAGCGCGGCCTCCGCGACCAGGTCGAGATAACCTACACGTACCCCATCATGCGGGCACACGGCATCAAGTCGATTGCCGAGTGGGCGACCGAACTCTTCGAAGAACGCGACATCAACTTGGAGACGTTCTTCAACGCCGAAGAAGTCGACCCCGACGCGAAGGTCATCACGACGATGGAAGGCACCGAACTCGACTACGACCTCCTCGTCGCCATCCCGCCACACACGGGGAGTGACCTCGTGACCGACGCTGGCCTCGGCGACGATGGCTGGGTCGAAGTCGACAAGAACACGCTCGAAGCGAAGAACGCCGACGACGTGTACGCAATCGGCGACGTGGCCGAACTGCCAACCTCGAAAGCGGGCAGTGTCGCACACTACGCGGCAGGGACGGTCGCCGACCGCCTCGCGAGTCGCGTCCGTGGCCTCGTCCCAACGGAGACCTTCGACGGCAAGACCATCTGCTTCATCGAGAGCGGGATGGACGAAGCGACCTTCGTCGAGTTCTCCTACGGCGACGAACCGGTGGTCCGCGAACCATCGCAACTGCTCCACTGGAGCAAACTCGCGTACAACGAGTCCTACTGGCTCACCGCCAGAGGGCTCATCTGAGGTGAGACGATGAGTGATTCAACCACCGAGACGACAGAGAAAGAGCGCGAAGAGACGACCGCGACAGACGAAGAGACAGCGACCGAATCGGAGACGACCGCGACAGACGAAGAGACAGCCGCCGAATCGGAGACGACCACCGAAGCACGCGAGGCTCTCGAAGCAGCCATCGCCGAGCATCCCGACGAAGTCGTCGCGTTCGTCGAGCGACTCGGGCTCCTGAACGAACTCTTCGACACGACCCAACTGGCAACGTCCGCGCTGGACGACGAGATGGTCGTCCGTCTGTCCGGGACTTCCTCGCTCCTCTTGGAGTCGGCAGACGGTCTCGCCACCCGTGAGACTGCCTCACTGGCGGCTTCGGTCGGCGAGAACGCCGAGGACCTCGAAGGAGCCCTCAAGACGCTCGTCCGACTTGAGCAGACGGGAACCCTCGACGAACTCGCGCAGGTCGCAGACGCCGCAACGCTCCTCACGTCCGCGATGGACGACGAGATGGTGATGAAACTCGCCAAGACCGGCAGTTCGCTGGGTGAGGTAGTCGACACCGCCAGCGACCCCGATACCGTCCGTGCCCTCCAGACGCTGATGCGAGGCATGGGTGAGGCGGGTAGCGAACCGCCGAAGCGGACTGGAACCATCGGTATGGTCCGTCAACTCCGTGACCCGGAGGTCCAACGTGGGATGAACTTCCTCTTGGCCCTCGCCCGCGGCATCGGCAGCGATCTCGACAGACTCGACGAACCGCGTGACTAGCCGGACGAACCACCTCGGGAACTGCTCCCGAGACAACCGCATCTAATTTCTCTAGAATCAGTCCACCGTCGGATTCTGAAACCCGAAGGTGTGTCGTGTTTTCGTCCTCAGTCTGCGGCTTCTGTCTCTGTTTCCGTCTCTGCACCACACACGTCGAGATACCGGCACGCATCGGTCTCAGGGTCGAAACAGTCGGGACACTCCGAGTTCCGGTCGATAATCGTGTCGAGTCGGTCGGCGATCATACCATCGATGACGGGTTCGAGTTCGCGTGCCTCGGCGCGGAACTCTTCGACGTCGAGGACGTTCGAGAGGAATCGCTCGATGATGCAGTACGTCTGGAGCGCATCACGAGCGCGGATAATCCCCTCGTCAGTCAGCGTGACGCCTTTGTACTTCTCGTGTTCGGCGAGGCCGCGGGATTCGAGTTTCCCAATCATCTCGTTCGCACTCGCCGGACTCACGTCCATCATGTCGGCGAGCGCCCCGGTGGCCGCCGGACCGTTCTTCATCTCCTGCAGCAGGTAAATCGCTTTGACGTATTGGTCTGCCGTGTTCATCGTCTCACTCGCGCTCTTCCATGATCTGCGTCACTTTTTCCACGCCCTGCGCTTCCTCCTCTCGAATTTCGGTGAGTGTGGCGACCAGTTCCTCGCGGTCGATGGTGAACTGTGCGTCACTCGCCTCGATGGCCTTGAGAACGTCGTCGTAGAACTTGTACGCCGTCTCTTCGTTACAGAGCTGGTCGTAGAGGACGCCGTCGAAGTCTTCGGGCTTGGTCTGGCCGTACTGCGCTTCGACGAGTGCTTCTATCTCTTCGAACGGCACACTCTCGACATCTAATCGGTCGATGATTCCTTCCAGTCTGCCCCGGTGTTCGGCCGACTCTTCGGCGGCGTGCGAGAGCAAGGCTCGAATCTCTTCGTCGAGTTCGTCTGCGTCGAGTTCTTCGTGGTGGTGATACGCGCGTGCCTCCACTACTTCTTCGAGCACGATACCGATTTGGAGCAACCGGGCGAGTTGGTGGTCCGAGGTGACCTGATAGCCCACGCTCACCGGTGAAGCCCTCCGTTCGCGTGCGATACCAACTGAGTCATACTCAGAGGTGAGTCTGTAACGAACTTAAGCGGTTCCCCTTTCGGGTTCCAACTCAGTCGTCGGCACCAGCCTCTTCGGCTGCAGACATCTCTTTCCGGGCCAGTTCGACTTCCTCTTTCGGAGTCGTGCGGCGGCCCATCCAGTGGTAGGTTCCGATGGTGGAGTAGCCGTGCTCGTCGACGATTTCCTCGATTACCTTTCGGTCTTCCTCGTCGATGGAGACGACGTGGGCGATTATTTGCCCCGGGACAGTTATCGGGCTTGCAGCCATCCCGACGACGAGCCCTGTAAAGGGCGCTTCGACGACGTGCTGTTCGCGTTTGAAGTGGTCCGAGATGGTACAGACGGATTTCCCCTCTTCGACGATTGGGTACGGACCCCAGTCCATATCTATCCACCCGCCGGCGGTCGACCGAATCCACTTCTTCTCTTTCGACCCGACGATTCGTTGGTAGACTGGTTCGGACTCGAACTCGTCGTCTATGATGCCGAAGTAGGCAAAGAGGTTGTGCAACCGTTCGAGCGCGACGTCGACCAACACTGGTTGGTAGCGGTGGGCCTCGCCCATCT
Organism: Haloferax marinisediminis; assembly: GCF_009674585.1. Classification (NCBI taxonomy): domain Archaea; kingdom Methanobacteriati; phylum Methanobacteriota; class Halobacteria; order Halobacteriales; family Haloferacaceae; genus Haloferax; species Haloferax marinisediminis. The sequence continues at coordinate 2,675,302 of NZ_WKJP01000001.1, forward strand.
CGACCGTGATGGTGGGAATCCCGTTTTCGGACGCGACGCGGCGCATCATCCCGTCAGCACCCGCACCGTCCAGAACGACACTCGAGAGGAAGGCGTTCGCCACCTCGGCCACTGCGGGGTCGCTCATGTCCGCGCGGGTGTGGAAGATGGTCACTTTGTTCCGCGTCGACGTGTGGAAGTCCACACCGATGTCGCACTTAGAGATGAAGCGGTCGTAGATGACCTTGGCAATCCGCCTTCCCTCGTTTCCGTTCTCCGACCCGGGGAACGACCGGTTCAGGTCGCGGTCGTAGATGGGGAGATACCGCATGTGTGCGCGGTAGCCGGGCACGTTGAGGACGTGCAGACAGACGATGGTTCCAGCGAGTTCCTGTGGGTCGTATCGGTCTGCAACTTCTTGGACGACCTTCACACCGTTTACTTCGTCACCGTGCATCGCCGCACTGACGAACACCTTTGGACCCGAGCGGGTACCGTTGATGATAGTTACCGGAATTTCTATCGGGTCTCCGAGGAAGGACTCTCCGACCTCGTACATGATGTGTCGTTTCTCACCGGGTCGGACCTCGGCGTCGTATCGGAATGCCTCTCCGTTGTTGGTGTTGGACATCGAACTTCTCCAATTGGAAAGAGTACGTCCGCCACTGGCAAAAATACTAGTAGATAGACACTTTCCTGACTAACCAGACTGTGAGAATATCACCGCGATACAGTGGTAAACCAGTTTGGCGCTCTCACTGGAGAGAGAACCCTCTAATTCGTTGATACAAAAATAACGAAGTGTCGAGGCGTCTACTGCAGACGCGCGGCGATGAGTTCTTCGAGGTCGTCGCGGAACTCGTCGACTTCGATCTCTTCGAGGACGGGCACGAAGAAGCCCTTCACGAGCATGTTGCGCGCCGTCTGCTCGGGGATGGACCGAGAGGCCATGTAGAAGAGGTCTTCTTTGTCTACCTGGCCGACCGTCGCAGCGTGCGACGCTTCAGTGTCGTGGTTGTTGATGATGAGCTTCGGCGACGCGTCTGCCTCGGACTCGTCCGAGAGCATCAGCGTGTTCTCACGCTGGTAGGAGTTCGTACTCCACGCGTCGCGGCCGACGTCCTGGACACCCTCGTAGACCGAGCGTGCCTGGTCGTCGAGGACGCCACGGGTCACGAGGTCTGCGGTCGTGTTCTCGGCTTTGTGCCAGACACGAGCGTTGACGTCGAGGTGCTGGTCGTTGTGACCGAAGAACGCGCCGACGATCTTCGTCTCCGAAGCGTCGCCGTTGAGTTCGGTCTCGACGTCGCTGCGGGTGAGGCGAGAGCCGAGGTTCCCCTCGATCCAGTTGATGGTCGAGTAGGTGCCGGCGTCGCCTCGCTTGAGCGAGTACGTGTAGGTGTCTTCGTCGAGGTTCTGGAGCGACCCGTACTGGACGTACGAGTTCTCGCCCGCGTCGATTTCGACGAGGTTCGAGAAGTATCGCTCTCCGTCGACCTCGGCGTCACCGGACTCGATGCCTTCGAGGATGGTGACGGACGAGGACTTCTCGGTCACGACGAGCGTGTGACTGAACAGCGACCGAGAGTTCATCTCGGCGCGAATCTTCACGTCTTCGGCGTCGACGCCTTCGGGGACGTAGATGAACGTGCCCGTGGTGAACAGCGCGGCCGACAGTGCCGTGAGGTAGTTCGTCTCGAGGTCGACGACGGAGCCGAAGCGCTCCTCGATGAGGTCACCGTACTCGCCGAGCGCCTCCGTGAAGGGGAGGACGACGACGTCGTCTGGTGCCTCGCGGGTCGTCTCGTCGGCCTGGTTCAGGGGGTCGACGAGCGACTCGAAGTCGAGGGCTTCGAGGTTCGTCCATCGGCGGCCCGGCGTCTGGATGACGTCGGGGAGTTCGAGCGTGTCGAGTGCTTCGAGGGCCTCGAGTCGGGCCTCGAGCAGCCACTCGGGCTCGTCCCGTGCGTCCGAAATCTCTCGTACTGTCTCTGCAGACAGGTTTGCGGGAAGTTGCGCACTCATTGGTTATCCGAGGCTACCCTCCATCTCGAGTTCGACGAGTCGGTTGAGTTCGACTGCGTACTCGATGGGCAGTTCCTCCGTGATGGGTTCGATGAACCCGGAGACGATCATCTGCTTTGCGTCGTCGTCGTCGAGTCCGCGCGACTGGAGGTAGAAGATGTCCTCGTCGCCAATCTTCCCGACGGTTGCCTCGTGAGCAACGTCGACGGTGGACTCGTTGATCTCCATGTACGGCATCGTGTCCGAGGTGGACTCGTTGTCGAACATCAGCGCGTCACACTCGACGGCGGTCGAGGAGTTCTTCGCGCCGTTTGCGATGTGGACGAGGCCGCGGTAGTTGGTGCGGCCGCCGTCTTTGGAGATGGACTTCGACTCGATGGTCGACTTCGTCTCGGGTGCGTTGTGGTAGACCTTCGCGCCAGTGTCGATGTTCTGGCCTTCGCCCGCGAAGGCGATAGTGATGTGGTTGTCGGATGCGCCACGGCCCTTGAGAATCGAAGCTGGGTAGAGCATCGTCGCCTTCGAACCCATGGAGCCGGAAATCCACTCCATGCGGCCGTTCTTCTCGACGATTGCGCGCTTCGTGTTGAGGTTGTACGTGTTCTTCGACCAGTTCTGCACGGTCGAGTACTGCACGTGAGCGTCCTCGCCGACGAACACTTCGACGCCGCCGGAGTGAAGGTTGAACGCGGAGTATTTCGGTGCGGAACAGCCCTCGATGTAGTGGACTTCGGAGCCTTTCTCCGCGACGATGAGCGTGTGTTCGAACTGGCCCATCCCCTCGGAGTTCATGCGGAAGTACGCCTGCACTGGCATGTCGACTGTCGTGTCCTCGGGGACGTAGACGAACGACCCGCCGGACCAGATGGCCCCGTGGAGTGCGGCGAACTTGTTGTCGCTCGGTGGGACGCACTTCGTCATGAAGTACTCCTTGACGATGTCTTCGTGCTCTTGGACCGCCTGGTCCATGTTCATGAAGACGACGCCCTTCTCCTCCCAGCGTTCCTGCATGTTCTGGTAGACGACTTCGGACTCGTACTGGGCACCGACGCCGGAGAGGGCGTTCTTCTCGGCTTCCGGGATACCCAGTTTGTCGAACGTGTCCTTGATGTCGTCCGGCAGGTCACGCCAGTCGTCGACACCGCCGCGCACTTCCACGTCGGGGCGGATGTACGGGACGATTTCGTCCACGTCGACCTCGGAGAGGTCAGGCTGGCCGGGCCAGTCGGTCGGCATCGGCATCTTCTGGTACTGCTTGAGCGCGCGGAGGCGGCGCTCCAGCATCCATTCGGGTTCGTCTTTGTCTTCCGAGATGACGCGGATGGTCTCTTCGGTGAGACCCTTCTCTGCCGCGAACGCGGCCTTCTGCTCCTTCTTGAACTCGAAGCGAGCTTCCGTGTCTGTCTCTTTTAGGTGGTCTTGGTCGGAACTCATGGTGTGTAGGGTGGTTTACGCGGCCTCGTAGACTTCCTCACGGACCCAGTCGTAGCCTTTGTCTTCGAGTTCGGACGCGAGGGACGCGTCGCCGCTCTTGACGACCTTGCCGTCCAGCATGATGTGGACGTAGTCGGGTTCGACGTATTCGAGGATACGCTGGTAGTGAGTAATCTGAAGGATGCCCGTGCCCTGCTCGTCGCGGAGCGCGTTGATGCCTTTCGACACGTCCTGCAGGCGGTCGATGTCGAGACCGGAGTCGATCTCGTCGAGCACTGCGATGGACGGTTCGAGGATGGCGGCCTGGAGCACCTCGTTCTGTTTCTTCTCACCGCCGGAGAACCCGGCGTTGAGGTAGCGCTGCATGAACTTCTCGTCCATGTCGAGGAGGTCCATCTTCTCTTTGAGGAGTTTCTGGAACTCGGCGACACCGACTTCGCCGTCGTCGACGTTGCCCTCCATCGGGGAGGTGTCGTAGCCGGCTTCCTCTTCTTCTGCGTCTTCGTCTTCGCCGAAGAGGAGTTCGTCGCGCTCGTCGATCTTCGCGTTGAGCGCGGTTCGGAGGAAGTTCGTCATCGTGACGCCCTCAATCTCCGCGGGGTACTGGAAGCCGAGGAAGATACCGAGCGCGGCGCGCTCGTTCGGTTCCAGTTCCAGAAGGTTCCACGTGCGGGCGTCTTCCGGAATCTCGACGTCGCCGAAGTCGCCTTCCTCCAGGTGGAGGAGAATCTCGCCGTCGGTTACTTCGTAGGCGGGGTGGCCGGCAATGATTTTAGAAGTCGTAGACTTGCCGGACCCGTTCGGGCCCATCAGTGCGTGGATCTCGCCGGATTTGACTTCCAGGTCGACACCTCGCAGAATCTGCTCACCGTCTTCCTCCGCGACACGTGCGTGGAGGTTCGTAATCTCGAGAGTTGCCATCGTTGGTTCGTTGCCTCGTACTCGAACCCTGGGGAGTATCGCCCATAATGCTTGCGCATTTACCCCCGGTGCCTTTTGTAGAAAGAAAATTTGTTTTCAAAACCACAAAGGAGACGTGACGGTTCGTGACATATGTCCGGGTTTCGGGCACCCGAACATCGCTTCGTCAACGGAGCTGGAGTAACCACAAATGGTTACTTCCACCCAACGAGCGTGTCGCTTAGACGAAACTCCCGAGTCCGGTCTGTTCTTGGCCGCTTTTGACTTCGTCCCACGACATCCCGAGCGCCTCGATGATACGCGAAATTGGGCCTTCGAGCGTCTTGTCGAGCATCGTGTCCCAATCGACTTCGAACTCGTCTGGAACCTGGTCGGCGTACTCGAAACAGATGACGTCGGGGTCGCGCTTGAACGCGCGGTAGAGGTCGTCCATCTGCGGGTCGAAGCCATCGTCTTCCATCGCTCGGAACCACGAGGGGTGGACCTTCTGGAGGTAGACGCGCTTCGGTTTCGACCCGCGACCGAAGTTAGTCCCGAGGAACCTGTTCGCGTACTGTGCGCCGCGAACGTGGGCAGTCGGCGTGTCGTACGCCGACAGACGCTTCCCGATGCCACCGGGGATGCCGATTTCTTCGAGCGGCAAGTCACCGGACTGGAAGTCGGTGATGATGTCGTGGAGGTAGTCTTTGATGACCTCGGTGTCCTCACCGTGGACGATCATGTCGATGACGTTCTTCTGGACCTCTTTGGTCACCTGCGCGATGTCAGAGCGCTTGTACTCGAATCCGGTGATGTCGATGTCGTCGACGTCTTTGCCCTCTTTCCAGACGATGTGACCGGCGTAGCGTTTCTTCTTGCCCGCCTGGAAGAACCGCCGGTAGAGTTTCTCGAACTCGATTTGGAACCGGTGTTCGTCGGCACCGAGCGCCTCTTTCGCGAAGTCGTCGTAGGCGGCGTTGATGTGTTCCTCGATTGCGAACGACTGCTCGATGGCTTCCTCTTTCGACACGTCGGGGCCGAGTTCGAGCATGACCGAGTCGGTGTCTCCGTAGGCGACGTCGTAGCCGAACTCGTTCGCTGCCTGCTCCGTGAACTCGATGACTTCGCGCCCGGTGGCCGTCACTGCAGCACCCATCTCTTTGTCGTACAGACGGAACCGGTCCCATCCCAGGACACCGTACAGCGAGTTCATGATGACCTTCACTGCGGCCTGCTGGCGGTCGAACTGCTCGTATTCGGACGAACCGGGTTCGTGCTCGTTTCGGAGCGACTTCTTCTCTTCACGCTCGGCGAGCAGCTCGTCGACCATCTCCCGAATCATGCCGTCCGGCTCCTGCCGGAAGTGCGTCCCGTTGGGAGCGTGGAACATTTCGCCGTCGTACTCGTCGGGGTCGACTTTCGTCTCCGGCGACGCGTTGATGGTCACCATACACATCGGGTACAGCGACTTCAAGTCGAGGACCGTGACGTTCTCTTTGACACCCGTGATTGGGTCGAAGACAGCACCGCCTTCGTAGTCTTCTGACTCCTGTTGGCCCTTCGACGGCAGTGCGAACTCGCCGTGGACTTTGTGGAGGACGTAGATGTCGACGGTGTCGCCCGGTGTCGGCGCGTCTTCGAGTTTGCACCCGACGAACGTCCGCACCTCGTCCCAGAAGGCGACGATGTCCTGTTTGCGGTCGATTTCGACACACAACTCCACGTCACGAAGGTTGTACTCCAGCAACCGCTCGGGGTCTTGCTCCCAGAGGTCACCGATGTCGCCCGAGTAGCGTTCTTTGCCGACGTCGAGTTCGAGTTCGCCGACTGCGTCCAATCGATAGGATTCGAGTTCCGTGAACTGCGTCCGTTTGTAGGCGTACAGCAGGTCGAAGACGACGCGGCCTTTGATGTCCGGGCCGCCCCATCCGCTCCGCCACACTTCGCCGAGACGCGACATTCGGTCCGCGTCGAGGTCGTAGTCGGTCGACGGGTTCAGTTCGTCGAGTCGGTCGAGGAAGTACGGCGCGTCGAAGTCCTCGAAGTTCCACCCGGTGAGGACGTCGGGGTTCGTCTCTTCGATGTAGGCGAGGAACGCGTCGAGCATCGCCGCTTCCTCCTCGAACGTTCGGACCTCGACTGCCGACCCATCGCGGAGGAACTCGTAGTTCGGAAGCGAGTTGGGGCGTTTGCCCTCGCCGTCGGGGGCGACGGCGTGCCAGACGATGTACTCGTCGCGGTAGGAGTCGTGCGACGTGAGACAGATGATTGGTTCTTCACCGTCTTCGGGGAAGCCGTTTCTGTCGTTGACTTCGATGTCGAAGGTGTTCACCCGCAGGTTCGCGTCGACCGACGCGGGTTCGACTTCCTGGTGGGGAACCTGAATGGTTCCGTCGTCGAGACGGCGGTTCGGGACCCGGATGCCGTCTTTGATGTCCTTGTCGATGAGGAGGCGATTCGGAAAGAGGATGTCCGCTTCGTAGTGGTCGAACTCGTCGCGGATTTGCCCGACGTCGCGGGGAGTTCGCGTGTGGATTCTCGTCAGTTCCTCACCGCGAATACTCTCGTACCCATCTTCGGTGCGTGTGATGACGTCCTTGTCCAGTACCTCGTCGTCGAGACTCTCTGTCGGCGCGTAGAAGTACGGTTCGAACCCGAGGACGCGAACGTGCGCTGGTTCGTCGTCCGCCGTCCGACCGAAGACGTGGAGAACGGGATACTCGTCGCGGCCGGTCCCCTCGATGGTGTAGTCGACCTGTGTGACGGCCAGTTCGACCGTCCCGTCTGGGTCGGGAAAGCGCACCTCGTCCGTGTCGATGACGTCGGAGACGTGCTGGGCGGCATTCCCGGCGACGATGGCGGCCTCACTGTCTGGCCGCTCGTCGCCTCCGCCGTCGGCGTCGTGTCCCCCGAAGTCGCTCAAACCCGTCTGCGTCATGCCACTCGCTTCGGCGGCGCGGCTAAAAACCCCGGCGTTTCCCCGAACCATCTCTCAGACAGAACCAGCCAGTTCCACGGAAAGACATATACCCTTGTGTGACATTCTGTGACACACGATATGACCGACCACGCAGCACCTGAACGGTGGGACGGCACGATCGACGGCAACGGACCGACTGGTCCGACGGGCGCCGAGACGATCGAATCCTACGATATCGACGGTGGCGTGGTGTTCTATGACGCGATGAACCCACTTGCATGGGTCGAGGCGACACAATCGATGCGCCTCGACGACTGCGCCTAATTCGACTGAAGCGGACTCTTTTTCTTGGCACAGCGTCTCGACGCGAGCGTGACGAACGACGAGCGACGCGAGGACGAGTTGGAGACGTCAGACTCGTCTTCCGGGAGCACGCAGAACGCAGAGCGGCCTGCTCACGACGTGGCTTCCGGGACCGACCGCGTAAAGCGATGGGCCGACCCAGAGTCCAGATGGGGAAACCCCGAGCGGGACCTCCCCAAGATTCCTCGCGTCAAGGTTCCGGGTCAGGAAGGCGACGGAAGCCTGAAATCGGAGTTCAGCGACGACGCGCCAGACCTCTCTGCCGACATCGACCCCGAACTGTCGCGCCTGTTCTGGGCGAGCGTCCTCCTCGCCAACGTCGGCGTCGCCGGAATCACACTTGGCCCGATGCTCGTCTACTTCCGTGGCCAGTTGTTGATTGGCGCGGGTGTGACGGCCCTCGGTATTGGCGCACTCGTTCGCGTCTACTCGATGTATCAAGAGTACAAGGCCACAGACTGGTCGTCCGACGACGACGAGGAAGCCGAGTCCACCGACGACGATAGCGACACGCCCGACGACGAGCGCAACCGCTAACAGTCGCCGACGCCTTGGCCCGACCATGCGTACCGTTCGCGGGCCCGACGGCCGAACCTACTTGCTCGTCAAACGCTCCAGCGACAGCAGCCGCGTCCGCGACCCGAAGACTGGTGACGAGCGCTACCTGCCGAACGACGACCTCGAAGACGTCAGCGGGGAATCGCCGCTCGAAACTGCGGCGCGTGCCGTCCCAGAGTCGGTTCGCCGAATCCTCGTCGCGACGCCGACCGAGCGCGGACTGGGCCTCCTCGTCGACCTCGTCGACCGCGGCCCCCTTCCTGTCGTGGACCTCATGGGCGCGTACGACCTCTGCGAGAGCGACCTCCACGGCCTCTTGACGGAGTTCCGAATCGCCGGCCTCGTCGAAGAGACGACAGTCTACGGCGAGCGAGGCTACGAGGCGACAGCGGTCGCAAAAGAGGGAATCGAGCGTCTGCGAGCGAGTGAGTGAGGACGGAGACGTTCAGACCGCTCAGTCGTCGGCGAGGGCGCTCGCGAGGTCAGGCGCGTCCGTTCGCTCGACAGACGAGCGGTTCGTCGTCGGGTTCTTTTCGACGCGGACGAGGTCGTCTGCCGCTCCGACGAGTTCGTTGTCGTGGCTGACGATGAGAATCTGTTTGACACCACGGGTCTGCATGTCTTCGACGAGGTCGACCAAGCGTGAGACGTGGCCGTCGTCGAGGAAGACGGTCGGTTCGTCGAGGATGAGCGGCGGCAGTGGGGCGGCGCCGTCGATACCCTCCGCGAGGAGTCGATAGATTGCACACCGAAGACTGAGGTTGAACAGCGCACGCTCCCCGCCGGACAACTGCTCGGGTTCGAGCGCCGTGCCGTCCTTCTGGAAGACGGTGAGGCCGTACTCGCCGTCGAGACGGATACGTGAGTACGCGTCGTTCGCGTAGACGAGGTCGAACGTCTCGTTGAGCATCCGTTCGAGCACCTCGACGTTCCGCTGGCGAAGGTCCGCTCGGAGGTCACCGTACGTCGATTCGAGCGTCGACACCTCGTCGTGGAGGGAGTCGAGCGCACCGACTCGCTCGGCGAGGCTGTCGCGTCGTTCGCGGAGTTCTTCCAACCGTTCGAGGTCCGACTGGACGCCACCAATCTGACTCTGCAGGTCGTCGCGCTGGTCTCGCAGTTGGGGGAGTACGTCGGTTTCGACCTTGTCGAGGTACTCCGCGGCGTTCTGCTTGCGTTTCTTGGCGGACTCGACTGCGTCTTCGTCGACTGCCTCCCGGAGTTCCTTCCGCCGAGTTTTCCGGTCTTGGAGGTGTTCTCGTCGCTCGCGGTTGACGTCGGCGAGCGTCTCGCGCTTCTCGCGAAGTCGCTCTTGTGTGTCGACCGTGTCGTCACGTCGCTCGACGAGTGACTCGACACGGTCCAGTCGCTCACGGCGGGTTTCGAGCGCGTCGAGGTCCGCTTCGAGGTCTTCGACCGTCGATTCGACAGTCTCGGCACGGTCGGTCTGCGTCGTCGCTGCCTCGCGTTTCGTAGACGCCTCCTCGACGAGTTCGGCGGCTGCCTCTCGCTTTTCTGTAACTGCCTCGCGGCGTGAATCGACCGTCGTCTCGCGGTCTTCGATGCGTTCGTCGAGATGTTCGAGTCGGTCGGAGAGCGTGTCGGCGCGGGTCTCGGCTTCCACGAGTCGCTCTGCTCGCTCGACTGCTGCGTCGAGGTCTTCGACCGTCGATTCGAGTTCGTCTCGCTCGTTTTCGAGTGACTCGACTTCGGCAGAACGGTCGCCGATGGCATCGACGTGTGGCGACCCCTCGACTGCTTGCCCACACTCGGGACACTTGCCAGCGTCGCGGAGCGCCTCGGCCTCGGCCAGTCGTTCGCGTGCGTTCTTCAGTTCTGTCTCGGTCTCCGCGAGCGATTCGCGGGCCTCCGAGCGGTCACGCCGTCGTTCTTCGAGGAGAGCCGCCGCCGACCCACGGTCGACGGGCGCATCGGCGAATCGGTCATCGATGTCTTCGAGCGACGACTCGATGGTCGTCCGTTTCTTGCGGAAGGATTCGAGTTCAGCTGCCGCTTCGTCCGCGGCCGTCTCGTCTGCCTCGGCAGCATCTCGTTTCTCTTTCGCGCGCGCTTCGAGGTCCGCGGCACGTTCTTCGAGGCGTTCCGCCTGCGTGGCGAGGGCCTGAGCCTGCTGTCGTGACTCGGATAGCTCCTCGCGAATCTCGGATTCGCGCTCGGCGAGTGCCTCCCGACGGGCGTCTATCGACGCTTCGGTGGCGTCGTCGAGGTCTGTCTCCGTCAGTGCGGTCTCGATTTCGTCGTCAAGGTCACCGAGTTTCCCGTCGAGGTCATGGATTTGCTCGGTGAGTTTGTCACGCTGTGCTTCGTCCGCCGCGACCTTCGACTGGAGGTCTTCGATGGTCGATTCGACCTCCACGAGGCGCTCTCGCTTCTCGGCGTGTTCGTCCAGCGTCGACTGCGCTGCATCGAGCGTCGATTTCGCCTTGTCGCGTTGTGCTTCGTAGTTCGAGAGCTTCTCGTCGACCTCGGCGAGTTCGGATTCGAGCGCGTTGAGTCGCGCGTGGAGGTCTTCGTCTTCTTTGGCCGCGATTTGTGACTCGATATCTTCGAGGACGCTCCGCTTGCTCGTCAGCACGTCTTCGACACCCAGACGGGCGTTACCGGCCCGTTCTCGGTACTCTTCGAGTTTCCCGAGTTGGAGCAGGTCGTCTATCATGTCCTGTCGCTGGGCCGGCGAGGCGTTGATGAGTTTGTTGACCTCGCCCTGCTGGACGTACGCGCAGTTGACGAACGCCTCGGCGTCCATCCGGAGGAGCGACGCGACGTGTCGCCGGACGTCTCGCGCCCCTTCGACGGTCCCGTCTGGCCCTTCGAGGACACACTTCGCGGTGGTCGCTCGCTCACCGGAGATGCGGATGCGGCGCTCGATACGGTACGTGCCGCCGTCGTGGACGAATTCGAGTTCGATTTCGGCGTCGTCCTCGCCAGTCGTCACGACGTCTTCGAGGGTTCCGGAGAGCGCTTTCGACCCGTACAGTGCGAAGAAGCACGCTTCGAGGAGCGACGACTTTCCGCTGCCGTTGACGCCGTGGATGACGGTGACGCCGTCGCGGACGTCCAGTTCGGCGTCGTCGTACGGCTTGAAGTTCCGGAGGGAAACGTGAGTGAACCTCATGCGAAATCACCCAGCGAACTGTCTCGGGCCGGTTCGGGGTCTGACTCGGATTCGGAGGTCACTTCGTCGGTCGCCGCTTCGTCAGTTTCCGCTTTGTCTGTTACTGGTTCGTCAGTTGCCGCTTCGTTGGTTGCAGCTTCGTCGGTGGTCGGCTGCTCCGACGCTGCCGTGGTCGATTCTGTCACAGTGTCAGTTTCAGTCGGTGGTTCTGGTTCGGTCGGTGACTCCGACTCTGTCGGTGGTTCAGTCGACGGCTCCGGTTTCGTCGACGGTCCCGATTCGGTGTCAGTCGGTTCGCTGTCGTCGGAGTCTGTCTGAGCGGCGACGAACGCACCGGGGTCGTCGTCGAGGAGCGAGGCGACGCGTTCGCGTACTTTGTCGCGGACGTTCGAGTCGGCCACTTTGCTCGCGCGGACCGTCTCGTCCACGTCGAGTGCGGCGGTCGAGAGACCCATCTCGCGGACTCTCTCGCGCACTGCCTCGTCCGGGTCGGCAAACGACACGTCGACCGAGAGTTCTGCCTCGGTGTCGATGTCGCGGCGGTCGTTGACTCGGGCGACGAGTGCGCCCTGTTCGACGGCGAACGACTCGACTGCGGCAGGCGTCACCGATTCGCCGTCGCCGTTCAGGTCGACGATGACAACGGCGTCTTCGAGGTCGAACTCACGGAGGCGCTGTCGAACGCGTTCGATACCTTCGTCGCCAGAGAGGTCGACGTCGATGAACTCGAACGAGCGAGTTTCGAGGGTTCGCCGACGGATATCCACGGTTCCCGCGTCGAACGTGACGAGGTTGTATCCGCGCGGGTCGCGTTCGCTCGCGCTCGCGCGCTCGGTCGACCCACAGTAGGTCACCCACGTGCCGTCGAGGTCCACCTGGTCGGGGACGTGGTTGTCGCCGAGGAGCATCGCGTCGAACTCGACGTTCGACTCGTCGAGGACCGTCTCGGTCTCCCAATCAGCGTGTGCGAAGGGAGTGAACAGGCCGTGTGCGACGAGGGCCGCGTGCGACGTGTCGTGTGGTTCGAAGTGGTAGTCGAGGTCGTCTCGGCGGGAGCGCGGAACGTGGTCGAGTCCGTAGAAGGCCACGTCGCCGAGGACGTAGGGGTCGCTCCCGAGCCGAGTCGCCAAACCGAGGCGCTCGAAGAGGTCCAGCCACTGGCCTCCGCGCGTCGACTCGTGGTTCCCGACGATAGCGAGGAACGGAATCTCTGCATCGTCGAGGCGGCGGAGCGCGGCGAGGGTCCCGAGGAGGTCGGGGAGTTCGGGGCGGCGGTCGTGGTAGAGGTCGCCCGCGTGGACGACGGCGTCCACCTCCTCCGAAATCGCGTCCGCGACGACCTGTTCGAAGGCGTCGAGGAAGTCCTGACGGCGCTCCGGCGAATGGTACTGCTGGTACCCAATGTGGGTGTCGCCGGTGTGTATCACCCGTGTCATCTGTCAGGAGGTTCGCCACCCCCGCTGAAAACGGTTGTGCGACCGGAGTGAAAGTGGTCGCCCACGGACGACGTTGTCGATTCAGTGGAGTCGAGTGACGTACGAAGGCAAGAGAGGTCTCGAAGGAGCGACCGACCGACGCGCGCACAGTGGTGTCCTTCACGGGTTGCCGTGCCGACTGCCCGACGTAGTCGCACCTCTCCACCTGCGTCGAGGAACTGCGCCGCAGTAGAGACGTCGGAAAACGCAGCGCGCGCGTCGGCGATGATGGATTCGAACGCGTCTCGGTCAGAAGTATCGTCGGGGTCGGCGAGTGCGGCGAGTGCGCGGCCGACGACCGCAGGGTCAGGTCCGGGGGTGGGGTCGGGCATAGGCCCGTCTGGGCCCGTCTTCGGGTTTAAATGTTGAGTGTGTAGAGACGCTTTCGTGCGTCAGAGAACGAAAATCGGGAGTCGACCGCGCCTTCCTCTTCGAGTCGGGAGAGCGCGTAGCGAACCGTCCGTGGGGGAAGAAGCGACTCTTCGGCGATTTCGCTCTGAGTGAGCGTGTCTTCGTAGTCGAGTATCTTCGCGACCAACTTCGCACTCGGGGGCATGTCGCGAACCGCGGCCCACCGGTCTTCAGTTTGTGGCTCGGATTCTCGTTCGACCGCTTCGGTGGTGCTCATCGTATCTATCCACAGGCAATGCTATTAGATAATATTTGCTATCCTGTTTTATTACTCTTGAGAATATGTGTGACGCACGTCAGACTCGTCATCTCAGTAGATAGACGCCTCATAGCCGGCGAATCCCTCATACACCCGAAGCCTCTTATGAGCCTGTGCCCTATCCCGCCTGATGACCGACACTGTGGACGACGTCGACCTACCGTACGACAAGGATTCGGCGTCGCAGCAGGAGAAGATCACCGCCCTTCAAGAGCGGCTCGAAGTTCTCGAAACGCAGAACGAGGAGATGCGCGATAAACTCCTCGACGCAAACGCAGAGAACAACAAGTATCAGCAGAAGCTCGAGCGTCTTACTCACGAGAACAAGAAGCTCAAGCAGTCGCCGCTTTTCGTTGCGACGGTGCAGGAAATCACCGACGAGGGGGTCATCATCAAGCAGCATGGTAACAACCAAGAGGCCCTCACCGAGGTGACTGACGAGATGCGCGAGCAGTTAGAACCTGACGCGCGTGTCGCTGTGAACAACTCTCTGTCTATCGTAAAGCGACTCGACAAGGAAACAGACGTCCGGGCACGCGTCATGCAAGTCGAGCACAGCCCCGATGTGACCTACGAGGACATCGGTGGACTCGAAGAGCAGATGCAAGAGGTCCGCGAGACCGTCGAGATGCCGCTCGACCGTCCCGAGATGTTCGAGAAGGTGGGTATCGACCCGCCGGCTGGCGTGCTCCTCTACGGCCCGCCGGGTACCGGGAAGACGATGCTGGCGAAGGCCGTCGCGAACCAGACGAACGCTTCGTTCATCAAGATGGCCGGGTCCGAACTGGTGCACAAGTTCATCGGTGAGGGCGCGAAACTCGTCCGCGACCTGTTCGAGGTCGCCCGCGAGAACGAACCGGCCGTCATCTTCATCGACGAAATCGACGCCATCGCATCCAAGCGGACCGACTCGAAGACCTCCGGCGACGCCGAGGTCCAGCGGACGATGATGCAACTCCTCGCCGAGATGGACGGCTTCGACGAGCGCGGAAACATCCGCCTCATCGCGGCGACCAACCGCTTCGACATGCTCGACCCCGCGATTCTCCGCCCCGGCCGGTTCGACCGCCTCATCGAGGTGCCCAAGCCGAACGAGGACGGACGTGAGATTATCTTCAAGATTCACACGCGGAAGATGAACGTCTCCGACGACGTGGACTTCAGAGAACTCGCCGAACTCGCCGAGGACGCGTCCGGTGCCGACGTCAAGGCAATCTGTACGGAAGCCGGGATGTTCGCCATCCGCGACGACCGCACGGAAATCTTCATGCAGGACTTCCTCGACGCCTGGGAGAAGATTCAGAAAGAAGCAGAAGACACAGAATCCGTCTCGCGCGCGTTCGCCTGACCGGCGTTCTGCGCTCCGAGAAGGGACCACACAGTCTTTTCACAGACCGACGCCCGCGAGTGATTACGCCGCGAAGGCGATGTAGGGGAGGACGAACAGGACGACGAACATTGCAGTGAGGATGATACCGTATCCAGCGAGCGTCGCGGCCGCGGTCACCCACGCTTCGCGCCGGCCGGGAAGGTCGATAGCAGACATAGTCGTCTGCTCACGGTCGTAGATGATAAATCGTTGGACTCCGGAGTCGCCTCGGCCGGTGACTTGGTCGCCGGAACCCGAACGACTGAAACCGACCGGGTCGCACCCACAGATATGGGCACGCCACTCGACACCCGCACGGCGCAAGCCGAAGAAGTCCTCGACCGACTCTACGAGGAGTACCCCGATACGACCATCTCTCTCACCTATTCGAACCGTCTCGAACTCCTCATCGCCGTCATGCTCTCTGCGCAGTGTACCGACGAGCGCGTCAACAAGGTCACCGCAGAGTTGTTCGCAAAGTACGACTCAGCCGAGGACTACGCCGACGCCGACCAAGAGGAGTTGGCCGAAGACATCAACTCCATCACCTACTACAACAACAAGGCGAAATACATCCGCAGCGCGTGCGCGGACATACTCGAAAAGCACGACGGTGAGGTTCCGGACACGATGTCCGAACTCACCGAGCTCGCCGGCGTCGGCCGGAAGACTGCGAACGTCGTCCTCCAACACGGGCACGACATCGTCGAGGGAATCGTCGTCGACACGCACGTCCAGCGCCTCTCGCGCCGACTTGGCCTCACCGAAGAGGAGTACCCCGAAAAAATCGAAACAGACCTCATGCCTGTCGTCCCCGAGACAGACTGGCAGCAGTTCACCCACCTGTTCATCAGTCACGGCCGCGCAGTCTGTGACGCCCGCAACCCAGACTGTGACGCGTGCGCGCTCGAAGATATCTGTCCGTCGTCGAAACTCGACCACGACGTCGACCTCGCCAGCGGCGACGAGTGGTAAGAGAGAGGGAGACGAGCAGAGACCTTAGACGAGCAGATACCCCGTGACGTATCGGTACACGCCGAGAAGCCACGCGAGGAACCAGAAGATGACGTACCCGAACACGCCAATTCGGAGGCGGCCACGCCACGCACCCATGTTCTCGTGGAGGTCGTCGAGTGAGACTGTCGGGTCTGGATTACGGTAGAGGTCCGCTTCCCACTTCGCTTGGAAGATGCGGACGATACCGGTGAGTGCGAAGACGAGCATCGCGTACGCCTGCAGGCCGAGGATGGCGTGCAGGGCGCTCAGCCCGTTCAACTGTTGGAGCAGTCGCGGCATCATCCACGTGACGACCGGGACCGTGTTCAAGACGAGCCCCGGGAAGATGACCTTCAGGTGGTACACGAGAACGTCCCACGACACCGTCTCGGCGTCTATCATAATCCACGCACCGTAGAGGTAGAACGGAAGACTGGCCGTGACGGTGAGCGCGGCGAGGGTGGCGAGGGTCGTCTCGTCTGCCATCGCCCGCCGTTAGCACGCGGGCGGCGTAAATGGACCGATGCACGCACGCACGTTCGAGCGCTAGACCAGTGTCGTGGGATGACTCAGTGAGTGGCTGCCCCAGTATACCGGGTGGATGGGGCCTCCGCGGGTCGGTCCAATCGACTCGGGGTCGGAACACGTTTACCGACCAAGGTCCTACTTCCGCCGATGGCAGATTCGTCTTCCGCACCGGCCGACGACCGAACGTCGCCGGACGCGGGTGCCGACGATGCGGTGTCCGAGGACGAACTCGAAGCCCTTCGCCGTGAGGTCGAAGAGAAGTACGACTTCGAAAACTTCGGCCCCGCAGATATGGCGAAGATGAGCGTCGAAGAGTGGGAAGCAGCGTTCGACCCGGACTCGTGGGTCGTCGGCGAAGAACTCCTCGACCGCGTCGAAGAAGAACTCCGATACCGGGTCGCAATCCGAGAGGTGTTCGCCGTGCTCGAACGCGTCACCGAAAACGGCGAGCCTCGAATCCTCGCGTACTCAGACGAAGGCTACGCAGTCGTCTATCCAGACGGCAGCGTCGAAGGCGAGGGGACGGTCCTCCGGGACGTGAAACCCACCGTCGCACTCTGTTCGATGGACGACTTCGAGGTGAACAGCGCACCCGAGAACGTCCGTCTCCCCAGCCCTGACGAAGTTTCGCAGGGGACCGGCGACTTCGGGAACCGGATGCTCCAAATCGTCGCCTTCGGGCAGTTACTCGGCGGGGTCGCACTCATCGGTGCGTGGATTATCGTCCCGACGGTCCAGTCGATCGTCGCGCCAGTCGTCGGCTTTGGCTTCCTCCTCATCGGTCTCTTCCTCTTCGTCACTGTCGCGAACGCACGACTCTCCGACCGGTTCCGGTCTGAAGAGTATCGTGACCGACTCCGCGCGATTGGCCTCGAAGACGGCGAACGGCCGGCGTTCGTCCCGTCGTTCGACGGCGACGCGGAGGTTCAGTCGCTGGTCGAAGGGCCAGACGGTGAACCCCTCAGTTCTGAGGGCTCGTAACTGCCCTCGTCGGATTGCGCTAATCCCCCTCCGTGGCGGCATAGTCGGTGGGTTTAAGCGCATCCCATCCTGACCAACGACCGTATGAAAAGGCGGGAGTTTCTCCGAACGGCCGGCGGTACAGCAGCCGCCGCGACCGCTGCCGCCGGGACCGCCGCTGCTTCGCAGGAAGGCGGCGGTGGAGCGCAGGTTCAACCTGACTTCGGCGGTTGGCTCGACGGCGTCGACGGAGGCTACGCAGACCTCCGCGGCCAGAGCGAAGTGACAGTCGAAGTTGGTGCCTCCGGCAACGGTGGGAATCTGGCGTTCGCCCCGGCCGGCATCTGGGTCGACCCCGGTACGACCGTGACGTGGGAATGGACTGGCGAAGGCGGCGGACACAACGTCAAGATGGAAGAAGGACCAGCAGGTCTCGACTCCGGTGCGCCCGTTGCTGAAGCCGGCACCACCTACGAGTACACCTTTGAAGAAGGTGACGCAGGCATTAGCAAGTACTTCTGTGAGCCACACAAGGCGCTGGGTATGCTCGGCGCCGTCGCCGTCGGCGGCGACGTGGCGACTGTCGAAGTCGGTGGCGGCGGCGGCGAAAAGGAACTCGAGGAACTCGGTGTTCCGATTCAGGCACACTGGGTCGGCGCGGCGACCATCCTCGGAATCATCGTCACCGTCATCTACTCGTTCTTCATCTTGAAGTACGGCGAGTCCCCCAACACGGGTAACACTGGAGGTGGCGAATAATGTCCTCGACCGGAAGCACATACGGCGATATTCACCGATACGAACCGGCACGCGAGAGTACTGCGGCGGCCATCGCGATCGTCCTCTTGACGATTATCGAGGTCGTGTTCGTCTTCCTCTTCACCTACGGATTCGTCTCCGGGTGGGGTCTGACGGACACGGGTAACATGTTCCTCGGTGGCATCCTCGCCGTCATCTTCGTGGACCTCGCGTTCATCCTCGCACTGTACCGCAAGGAGTTCCTTCCAGACGTCATGATCGTCAAGAAGCGACGTCGCAAGTGGGAAGACCTCTACGTCCGCGAGGAGGACGTCGACGGTGTCACGCTCGGTGACGGTGCGTGGGACCAGGTCAAGCGCGCGGTGTACCCCTACTACAAGCGATAAATCATGAGTCTCGAACGCAAAGAAGAACACGACCACAAAGCCTGGATGAAGACGAAGGACCTCACGCCGATCGAGGCCACCTTCCTCACCACGCTCATCTGGCTGGATAAGCGACTTCGGATCGTCGACTACCTCGAACTTCTGGAGACACTCTACTACCGAGTGAACCTCCAGATGCCGAAGAGTCACACCGAGCAGTACAACCTCGACAACAAGTTCTGGTACTGGTACCCCCTGTACACGCTGGGCTTGTTCTCGACGCTCGCGTACGTCGTCGCGGCGATTAGTGGCGCCCTCCTCGGGTTCTACTACTCCCCGGCGACGACCGGCGACCCGACGACGGCATACAACAGTATCGAGTTCATCATGCGCGACCTTCAGTTCGGCTTCATGCTCCGTTCCGTCCACCGCTGGGCGGCACAGGTCATGGTCGCGGCAGTGTTCCTGCACATGCTCCGTGTCTACTTCACGGGGTCGTACAAGGAACCCCGCGAGCTGAACTGGCTCCTCGGCATCGTCCTGATCAGCCTGACGATGGTGTTCGGGTACACGGGATACCTTCTCCCGTGGGACCAGCTCGCCTTCTGGGCCGGTCAGATTGGCGTCGAGATGTCGCTGTCCGTCCCGCTCGCCGGTGAGTGGGTGGCACAGCTCCTGTTCGGCGGCTTCACGCTGAGTCAGGCGACGCTCCAGCGCATGTACATCCTTCACGTGTTCCTGCTCCCGTTCGTCGTGACGACACTCATCGCGATTCACATCGGTATCGTGTGGGTGCAGGGCATCGCGGAGCCGCACTGAGGTGACAAACATGAGCGACAACGAACCCGAAAACAAGGAGATTCGCACCGACGGCACGGGCATCGTGGCCCCGGACAACGAGACGCCCACGTGGAGCGAGCGCAAGGCTCGCAAGACGGGGCTCTCCCGACTCACGTACGAGTACTTCGAGCGTGCCCGTCGTGAAGACCAGGACCTCCGTATGGAGTCCGACTACGTCGAACGCGACGTGCTCGCGTTCCCGACGTGGCCGCACGAGACCGTCCGGAACCTCTCGATTGCGTCGTTCTTCGTCGGGATGATTCTGTTCCTCTCGGCGACGATGCCACCGCACATCGGCCCGCCGGCGAACCCATCGAGTACGCCGGCGATTATCCTGCCCGACTGGTACCTCTACTGGTCGTTCGGGCTGCTCAAGCTGAACCCGCTGAACCCCGAGCTCGCCATCCTCGGCGGCCAGAAGATTATGGCCGACCGTACGTACGGTGTGCTCGCTAACGGTGTGGTCGTCGGCTTCATCGCCATCGTCCCCTTCCTCAACAAGGGGTCGGCCCGGCGTCCCGTCGAGCAACCGTTCTGGGCGGCAGTGGGTATCGCAGGCGTGGTCTTCGCGATGACCATTTCGCTGCTGGCAGTCAAGAACCTCATGCCGATGAACGTCGACCTGCTGTTCGACCTGACGTTCCTCCTGCCCATCGTCTTCGGGACGGTCACCTACGCGGTGCTCAAGACGATGCGCGAGGGCTACATGTACAACCTCAACCGTCGCTACTACCGGCTTCGCCCGCCGAAGTAGAGCGGAACCACTACCAATCGTCCCTTCTTAGCGTACATAATGACAGATAGCGATGCGACCAGTGGGCCTCACGACACCGGCGAGTCGGGAGGGAGCCAACGCGGCCGGCGCGGTCGGCGCGGGCGACGCGACATCGTCGTCCCGATGCGCCTCTACAAGACGATTACCGTCTTCTCGACGCTCATCGCCGTCGTCAGCGTCGTCCTCGGGTTCGTCTTCCTCGACGCCGCGACACTACAGGTGAGCGCCCTTCGTGCAGTTCTCTCGAACGTCCTGAGCGTCGTCGGCATTGGTGTCGCCGACGGCTTGCTGAGTACGGTACTCGCGGTGTTCGGCCTGACAATCATCGCATTCGGTGCCGTCGTGTACACCCTCGGGACGAGATTTAGGGCTCGCGGAATGGGAAAGTCTCAAGAGGACTCCGGCGAAGGTTCGAACAATGGCTGACGAATTCATCAAGGGGCTGGGCATCCTAACCGGCGCCGGTCTCGCGTGGCTGGTTCTCGCGTCGTGGTACCGGACGAGCAGCTTCGAGAGCACGAAACAGCTCATCGAACCACTGTCGGCGGGTGCGACCGAGGGTATCTTCAACATCATCGGCGTCACCCTGATGGACGCGTTCCTCTGGTTCGCGCTCCTGGGTGCGCTCACGTTCTGGGTCCTCATCCCGGCGGGCCACCAGATCATGTCCGCGCTCAAAGAACGCCGCAACGCGCAGTAAACCCTCACGCGCCCTCTCTTCTCGTCTCGCGAGAAATCATATAAAAACCCCCACACGATAGCGGCCGCCACGTCCGACTCGTGCCGCGTCAGATTGGAAAAACTCTAATGAGTATCCCTCCGACGTTCCTGTATGCAACCACTGCAGTTCCTCGTCCCACTCGACCAGTTGGCTGCGGTCGAACCGGTGATCCCCTTCGCGATACTCGCGCTCGTGCTGGCGAACTTCGCAACGCGATTCCTCGCACACCGGTCACACGTCAAGCAGGCTGAAGACGGTGCAGACGAACTCTCGCGCTACCTGCCGCACAGCATCACGTCCGGTGGACTGGTGCTCGTTTCGTTCGTCTTCTTGCTTTTCGAACCACACGGAGGGATGGTCATGTCCGTCCTCGTCGTCGGAATGTTCCTGACCGACTTCTTCGAGTTCGAGTCCCGCAACGTCGAAGCGCGCAACGACCGCCCACTCGAACGTCCGAACGGTGCGCTCACCGCCGCGGTCTTCGTGCTCCTGTACGCTGCGTACCAGAGCCTCTTTTTCCTCATCGAAGGCGCCTGGAACGTCGTCGTCTGAGACGGTCTGGACGCCTCCGTTTTCTGCAACATCTCCGAGACCCGCTCGGTAGCATCACGAGGGACCCGATTTTTTAGTCCCGAGCGCAGTCGCTCGTGAGCGACTGCAACGGCGACTCAGGAGCGGAAAAATACGAGACAAGAGCGCCGTCCATCGACGGCCGCGCAGTTCAGTCGAGAAGCAGTTGGGCCGTCCCGTCGACGGTGACCAAGACGGGCTCGAACGGTGGAACCTCGCGGACGACGTCGTCGTCGATGACGAGTGAGACGGGTGCGTCGTCGCGTTCGACCGTAAGCCGAAGCGGTGGTTGGAACACCCACGTGTCGGTCCGCGTCGCGTACGGAGAGACGGGGACGACGGCCACACCGGCGTCCGGACCGACGACCGACCCGCCCGCCGCACGAGCGTACCCAGTACTCCCGAGCGGAGTGGCGACGACGACGCCATCCGCACGGAATTCGTCGACGGGCACCCACTCGTCGGCGTCGGTCAGGTCGTCGTGGTCGGGCGAGACAGCGTGTTCCGACCGAGCGTGCGCGACGCCGTACTCCGAGATGTGCGCCGGTTCACTCGTGACGAGCATGGCGTCGAAGAGTGCGCGGCCCGCGTGGTCGCCATCGACGGAGACCGAGAGAATCGGGTGGTCGACGACGCGTCGCTCGCCTGCACGTATCGACGCGACGGCGTCTTCGAGGTGACGACGAGGCGTCGACCACGGCATCGAACAGTCGACGGGGACGACCGGAGCGTCCCACGGCGAGTCGAGTACGGCGTCAGAGAGTGACGACTCGCCGACTGCGACGACGGCGTCGGCAGTCGCAGTCTCGTCAGACGAGACGACGTCGGCACCCGCCGCTCGAATCGCCGCAGCGACCGACTCGTCACCGACGACTGCAAATCTCATCGTCGTCCACCTCCGGCGAGCCCGTAAGCATCGTGCCGTGCTACGCTGCCCCGAATAAAAGCCCTCGTGGTTCGGTCCGACCGTGAGACGGAACCGAGGAGTCGACCGTCTTCGCTGCCGGTCTCAGAACGGCCAGTCGCCGGTGACCTTCATCCCCTTCGCCTGGTCTTCGGCTTCGAGTGCCGCAGCGATATCCTCGGGTGCCGCGTGTGGAATCTCGCGGTCTGCGCGTGCGAGTTCGACCGTGAGTTCGGTCAGCAAGATTGCTTGCTCGCGGAGCGTCCGCGATTCGAGTTTCTCGATAGTGTCGGCGTGGGTGTGACCCCATCCGCGGCCGCGCCCTTTCTTCTCGCTGCCGACCATGTACGCCGGAACGCCGTGGGCGACGAAGGGCCAGTGGTCACTGTGCGGAAGTTGCTCGGGAATCGTCGAGATATCGTGGTCGAAGCGCTGTGCGACGGTCTGGGCGGCGTCTTCGAGTTCGTCGAAGCCGTGGGTGTGCAGGCGGAGCGTTCGTCCGGCGACGACGCCGTCGTTGTTGACGATTGCCTTGACGTTCGCTCGGTCTGCGCCCAGTCGCGTTGCTTCGTGTTCGGACCCGACGAGGCCGACTTCTTCTGCGCCGAAGCAGACGAATCGGACCCGTGTCTCCAGTTCGTCTTCGCGGGCAGCGAGTGCGCGGGCGAGTTCGACGACCATCGCGGTCCCTGCGCCGTTGTCCATCGCGCCTTCGGCGATGTCGTGTGCGTCGAGGTGACTCGTCACCAGTACCTCCTCGTCGGTCTCGGGGCCGAGTTCGGCGTGGACGTTTCCGCTTTCGGCCTCGGGGGTCTCACAGGTGACTTCGATGGTGACCTCTTCTCCCTCGAATCGACGGCCGAGGCGGGCGCCAACTTCCTTGCTCACGCCGACTGCAGGGATGTCACCGATGGGTGCATCGGCGGTTCCGACGCTCCCGGTGGGTGGGAGTTGGCCGGGGACGTGGTTCGCGAAAATGAAGCCCTCGGCACCGGATTGGACGGCGTAGTAGTACTTTTCGCGGCGGTGGATGAAGCGGTCGAAGTGGTCGGGAACGGTCGACGAGACGACGACGATTTTGCCCGAGAGGTCGCGGTCGAAGTCCTCGGGCAGTCCGTATCCGAGGTCGACGAGTTCACCGGAGACCGTCCTTGCGGGACTGCGCGGGAGCGCGATGCAGTCTTGGGTCGTGTTGTGCGCGACGATGGTGCTGTCGCCGCGTTCCCAGCCCTGAATCTCGAAGGGGTCGATGCGGGCGTTGCGCGCACCGACGGATTCGAGCGCGTCGCGCGTCACTTCCATCGCCTCGCGTTCACCGGGCGACCCTGCCATTCGGTTGCCGATGTCGACGAGCGTCTCGAGGTGTGACCATCCGACGTCGCTCGTGAACGTCTCGCTAATCCACTCAGTCATACACAGAGGTGACGCGGGCCGAGGGTAATCGTTGCGATAGGCGTGCCCGCAGAACTGACCGCCGTCTCGATATTTACCACTCACGTGCTCCCGTGAACGGCAGGTTCAAGGGGCATCTATCACGTACTTTCATTCATGAACGACGTTCGAATCGCCGGGGTCGGACTGACCAAGTTCGGCAGTTCCCCCGAGCGAACGGGCCGCGATCTGTTCGCCGAGGCAGCACTCGCCGCCCGCGACGAGGCCGGGCTCCCCCGCGAGGACTACGAGGAGATTCACTACGGGAACTTCATGGGTGAACTCGCAGAGGGGCAAGGCCACCAAGGTCCGGTCGTGGCCGAGGCCGCGGGACTCGAATGCCCAGCAACCCGCTACGAATCGGCGTGTGCCTCCGCGGGTGTCGCCTTCCGACAGGCCGTCCAGACGATTCGCGGCGGGGGTGCCGACGTCGTCCTCGTCGGCGGGATGGAACGGATGAACAACCTCGGCACGTCCGAGGTGACTCGCTCGCTCGCAATCGCGGCCGACGAGTTGTTCGAAGTCCGCGCAGGCGTCACGTTCCCGGGTGCGTACGCGCTCATGGCCCGGGCGTACTTCGACGAGTTCGGCGGTGACAACGAGGACCTCGCCCACATCGCAGTGAAGAACCACGCCAACGCGATGACGAACGAGTACGCACAGTTCCACCGTGAGATTACCGTCGAAGACGTCCTCGAAAGTCCCACCATCGCCGACCCATTGACGCTCTACGACGCGTGTCCCATCACCGACGGTGCGAGTGCCGTCGTCCTCGTCAGCGGCGACTACGCGGATAAACACGACGTCGACGCCCCCGTTCGAGTCGCCGGGGCCGGACAGGGTGGCGACAAGGCCGCACTGCAGGACCGCGAGTACCTCGCCCAGACACCGGCGGCGACGAAAGCCGCAGAGATGGCATACGCGGACGCCGCCATCACGCCCGACGACGTCGACGTGGCCGAAGTCCACGACTGCTTCACCATCGCCGAGGTGCTGGCACTCGAATCACTCGGGTTCTACGAGCCCGGTGAGGGTATCGGCGCGGCCGCACGGGGCGAGACGACCCGTGATGGTAACCTCCCCGTCAACCTCTCTGGCGGGTTGAAAGCGAAAGGACACCCAGTCGGTGCGACGGGAACTGCGCAGGTCGTCGAGATGACGAAACTC
This sequence comes from Haloferax marinisediminis, assembly GCF_009674585.1. Lineage (NCBI taxonomy): Archaea > Methanobacteriati > Methanobacteriota > Halobacteria > Halobacteriales > Haloferacaceae > Haloferax > Haloferax marinisediminis. The sequence continues at coordinate 2,700,147 of NZ_WKJP01000001.1, forward strand.
CTCCGCGGCGACCACGCGAACAGCGGTGCCATCCCGGACGCTCGCATCGGCGTCACCCACAACGCGGGTGGAACCGTGGCGAGTGCTGTCGTCCACGTGCTGGAGGTGATGAACTGATGGCAGACACGGGTTACGACGAGTGGTTGGCCGCCATCGCCGACGGAGAGGGCTACTACCTCGCTTGCCCCGACGGCCACGGGTCGCTCCCACCGCGGCGCTCCTGTCCGCACTGTGGAGACGCTGAACTGACCGAAGAACCGCTCCCCGAGACGGGTACCGTGGTCACCTTCACCGAGATTCACGTCCCCGCGCCGGACTTCGCCGACGCGGCACCGTACGTGACGGCAATCGCCACCTTTGGTCCCGTCCGACTCACGGGCGTCGTCCGCGACGTCCCCAACGCAGAGGTCGAACTCGGGATGAACGTCACGCCTGACGCCGACGTGAACGAGACGACTGGCGAGCAGTTACTCGTGTTCCACCCGGTCGACGAGTAACCGCACGCTGGGTACGGAACCACATAGTCTCAGTTTTCCTGTCGTTCGAGAATCTCGCCCGGTGAGGTCCACCCGTAGACGTACGACCCGATGGCCCACACCCAGAACCCTGCCGCAAGAAGCGCGATGGCACCGTAGAGGAACAGCGACATCGCGTCGAGCGTTCCTCCAAGCATCGTTACGCGAGCGCGTCTCGGACTGTCTCGACGAAGGCGTTCGGGAACTCGACGTGCGGGAGGAGCATCGCTTCGTCGAAGACGACGAGTGTGCAGTCGGCCGCTTCGGCGAGTTCTCGGCCGTCTTTCAGCGGCGTGATGTCGCTCTCACGACCCCAGATGAGCGTCGTCGGCACGTCGAGGGCAGAGAGTTCCGACGCGAGGTCCACGTCCGAGTTGAGGTAGCCGGAGATGAACGACGCGGGTGCAAACCGGGCGCCCTCCTGGTGTGCCGTCTGCCACTCGTACGCTTCCCACTCGTCGCTCGCCTTCGCTGGGTCGTAGTAGCCGTGGTCGTCGTTGAAGTAACGAATCGACTGTCGGGAGGCGACAACGTTGAAAAGCGCCTCGCCGACGACCGGCGCGCGGACGAGTTCACGAAGCCACTCCTTGGGTTCCGGACCGCCCCGCTGGGTGGGACAGATGAGGACGAGGCGAGAGACCGAGACGTCGTCTCGTGACGCCGCAGTGACTGTGTACGCAGACGTGAGCGACGACGCGACGACGGACGGGTCGTCGTACCGGGCGAGGAAGTCGCCGACGAAGTCCTCGTAGAGTGCCGGGGAGTAGTACAACGGTGGACGGTCAGAGAGTCCGAATCCGGGGAGGTCCGGGGCGACGACGTGGTAGTCTTCGGCGAGTTCGTCGAAGATTTCGCGGAACTCACCCGACGACCCGGCCGCGTTGATACCGTGGAAGAGGACGAGCGTCGGCGCATCGGCGTCACCTGCCTCGACGTAGGAGACGGTCATCCCGCGCCAGCGGTACGTCCGTTGGTCACCGGAGAGCGGAGGTTCGAGCGGGCCAGCACGTTTCGAGAGGCTCGCGTTTGCGGCGACAGCGAGGCCGACACCGGCCGCAGCGAGACCGAGAACTCGTCGGGGCTTCATGTCATCTAAGTGGCGCGCGATGACCTTAATTCGCCCGCCGGTAGCGGGGTCGACTGGTGAAAATTGGTGGAGACTGGCTCAGTCGTCTCGGTCTTCGAGACACTCCCGAAGCGGTTCGATGACGGTTTCGGTGACCGCGTACGGGTCTGTCTCCTTGTCGACGACGGCGGTGGCGAAGTCGTCGATACCGCCACGGTGGTCCAGTTCGCGTTCGAGGAGTCTGTTCACGTCGCTCCGGAGCAGTTGCCGAATCTCTTCGGCAGCGCGCTGTCGGGCCTTCTCTTCGAGTTCTCCCGACTCGGAGAGATACGTGTAGTGGTCGGCGAGCGTCTCGACGAGGGTGTCGATTCCCTCACCCGTCGTGGCGATGGTCTCGACGACCTGTGGCGTCCAGACCGGTTCTGGCTCGGGCTCTTCGTCTACTTCGTGAGAGTGGTCATTCCCGCCGTGACCGTGGCCGCCGTGCGCACCGGCGTCGTCGAACGCGTCAGCACCGTGGTGACCCACGTCGAGATTCGCTCGTGGGTCGTCGCGGAGGTGAATCATCTCCTGTAGCTCGGCGACGGTGCGAGAGGCGCCCTCCATGTCTGCTTTGTTGACGACGAACACGTCGCCGATTTCGAGGATACCAGCTTTGAGCATCTGAACGTCGTCGCCGCTGCCGGGTTGGACGAGGACGACGACCGTATCTGCGGTCTTCACGACGTCGACTTCGTTCTGGCCTGCGCCGACCGTCTCGATGATGATTCGGTCCTTCCCGAAGGCGTCGAGCGCTTTGACGGCGTCTGCAGTCGCCGTCGAGAGACCACCGAGTTGGCCGCGGGCGCTCATCGACCGGAAGAACACGTCCATGTCGCCGACGTTCGACGCCATGCGGATGCGGTCACCGAGGACGGCACCACCGGTGTACGGCGAGGAGGGGTCGACGGCGATAACACCGACCGTCTCACCCTGGTCGCGGTAGTACTTCGCGAGTTTGTCCACGAGCGTCGACTTGCCAGCGCCGGGGCTCCCGGTGATACCGACGACAGACGCGTGGCCCGTGTGTGCGTGAATCTCGGAGACGATGTCACGGTAGCCCGGTGACTGCGACTCGATTTTCGTGATGACGCGAGCGAGTGCTCTGTGTTCACCGTCGAGGAGTCGCTCGACGAGGTCGGATTCGACCGCCTGCCCCATCGTCACTTCCGCTCAGGCGCGTTTTCCTTCACGAAGTCGATCGTCTCCTGCATCGGCGTGCCGGGGCCGAAGATGGCGTCGACGCCTTCGTCGAGGAGTTCGGGGCGGTCCTCTTCGGGGATGATACCGCCGACGATGACGAGTGTGTCGTCGAGTGCCCCGTACTCTTCGAGGCCGGCCATCACTTTCGGGACGAGTGTGTTGTGTGCACCCGAGAGGATGGAGATGCCGAGAACGTCGACGTCCTCTTGGACCGTCGCCTGAATGATTTCGTCAGGCGCTCGGTGCAGTCCGGAGTAGATAACCTCGAACCCTGCATCGCGGAAGGCGCGAGAGATTACGTGTGCCCCACGGTCGTGGCCGTCGAGTCCCACCTTGGCGATGAGACACCGGATAGTTCGCTGTTCGGAGTCCGCGCTCATACGCGGAGGTTCGGTGTCACCCGATTTGATTCTAACGGAAGATAAGGAACGTTGCCGCTCGACCGACACGGCTGCCACAGCTCACTCGGCACAACCGCCGTCAAAACACTCGACGTGGGCGCCGTCGGCTCAGTCGGTGTGACCGCCGTCAGCTCACTCGCCGTGAGCGCTTCCGACGTACTCGTCGAGGAAGTCGGCAATCTGGGTGTACGCGTCGATGCGGTTCTCCAGTTTGGAGAAGCCGTGTCCCTCGTCTTCGAAGATGAGTTCGCGGACGTGGGCGTGCTTGCGTGCCTCCTCGACGAGTTGGTGGGCCTCGCTCACCGGAACGCGCGGGTCGTTCTCGCCGTGGAGGACGAACAGCGGCGCGCGAATCTTCTCGACGTTGTTGAGTGGCGAGATGGATTCGAGGAACTCCCGGTCGTCTTCGAGAGAGCCATACTCCGCCTCGCGGAGTTCACGTCGCCAGTCGCCCGTGTTTTCGAGGAACGTGACGAAGTTGGCGATGCCGACGATGTCGATGCCGGCAGCCCAGAGGTCTGGATACTCGGTCATCGACGCGAGCACCATGAACCCACCGTACGACCCGCCCATCGCGACGATTTTGTCGGGGTCGACTGCCGGGTGGTCGTGAAGCCACTCGACCGCCGCCTCGATATCGGCGACCGAATCCATCCGCTTTTCTACGTCGTCGAGGTGGCCGTAGGCTTTCCCGTAGCCTGCGGACCCGCGGACGTTGGGTTCGAAGTAGGCGTACCCGCGTGAGAGGAAGTACTGCTTTACCGACGAGAACGACGGTCTGCGCTGTGCCTCGGGGCCGCCGTGAATATCGACGATGACGGGTGTCTTCCCCTCGGGTGACTCTTCGGGGAGGGTGAAGAACGCCGGAATGTCGCGGCCATCGAACGTCGGGTAGTGGACGAGTTCCGGCGGGACGAACGTATCTCGTGGAATCCCCGCTGTGGCCGCGTGCGTCCACCGCTCTGCGTGGCCTGTCTCCAGTTCGACGACGTAGACGTTCGCGGTGTCGGCGCTGGCAGTGACCGTGATAGACGCTCGGTCGCCGTCAGGTGAGAACGAGACGCCGCCGGCGACGCCCTTCGGGAGGTCCGGTTCGGGGAACGTGTCAATCTCGTCGGGGCCGACGAGTTCGCCGAACGTGAGTTCGGTGTAGCCTTCGACGTTCCGAGAGTAGACGAGTTTGCGCGTCTCGTGGTCGATGCTGATTCCATCGAACTCGTAGTCGTCACCGGATTCGACGAGCGTGAACTCCTCGGTTTCGAGGTCGTAGCGGACGAGTTCGAGCGTGTCGCTGTCGCGGTCGGTCACCATGTAGATGTTCTCGCCGTCCGGCCCCCACTCGGGACTCTGGAATCGAACAGTGCCCTCGTGCGGCGTGAGATGCGTCAGTTCGTTCGTAATCAGGTCGAGGACGTACACGTCCTGGTCGAAGTTCGAGTACGCCTCTTGGACGATGAGTTTCGAGTCGTCCGGCGACCACCCGCCGAGGGTGAGCCACCCGTCGCCCTCGTGGACGAGCGTGGCATCCATGCCCGTCCCGTCGCGGTCCTGTACGTACACGTCGAAGACGGCGTTGTCCCGTCGATTCGACGTGAAGGCGAACCGCTCGCCGTCGTGACTCCACCCACCCCAGCGGTGTTTGGCATCGGGGTGTTCGGTCAGATTCTCGATGACGCCCGTGTCGGGTTCGAGACGGAACAACTGCTCGCGCTCGTTGCCGCCTTTGTCCATCCCGAAGACGAGTTCAGGGTTCTCAGGCGACCACGAGGCGAAGGTGACCCGTTCGTCGTAGAACGTTCGTTGTTCGGGCCAGACGCCGGGGCCGTCGACGGTCCACACCTGTGGGACGCCCGTCGTGTCCATGAGAAACGAGAGTCGCTCCCCGTCGGGGGCGAAAGAAGCACCATAGGCGCTCCTGATGTGCAGGTAGCGCTCGATATCGTAGGTTCGCATACCCCGAAGATTCGCGCGGTGGCGAGAAATCGGTTTGGGTGTCAGAAGTCCGAGAGTCGAGGGGACTGCGACTCGGGTCCACATACTGGGTGGCGCAGTCGCTCAGTCGGGTTAAAAGATGGTATCGAGTGAACGGCGTACTGCCGTGATTAGATCATGTCTTCGGCCTTGAGCCCCTCGATGATGTCGTCGACGAGGCTCTCAGCGTCTTCGTACGGGAAGTCCTGGTGCTTGCCGAGCTTCGCGGCGAGTTCCATCGCGGTGATGGTCACACCGTCGGCTTCGAACTTCGTGCCCGGACCGTTCGGGAGGGCAGGAACGAGCGACATCTGGTTCTTGACAGGGAAACTCGCACCGGAGAACGCGTCCATGAACTGTTCGCGAAGTTGAGATTCGACGTCAGACATACCTTGAAGGTACAGAGTGACGTGGAAAAACGTTCCGGAACAACCATAAACTATTTAGAAGTTTCTCAAAACCGCGTCCAGTGGTCGCAGTGTGAGAGCCGGCCGCCTCGTCCGGGACTGATGGACTTATCTACAACGGCAATTCATGCAGAATCATGGACTTCGACTTCGACCGTCTGAAGCAACTCACAGAGACTAGTGGTGTCCCCGGCTACGAGGACCGGATTCGCGCCCTCGTCCGCGAGGACCTCGAAGCGACGACCGACCACGTGAGCGTCGACGCGATGGGCAACGTCGTCGGCACCATCGAAGGCGAGAGCGACTACGAAGTCGCCGTCGCGGCTCACATGGACGAAATCGGATTTATGGTCCGTCACGTCAACGAGGACGGCTTCCTCCAACTGGATGCCCTCGGTGGCTGGGACCCTCGCGTCCTGAAGGCCCAGCGCGTCACGGTCCACGCCGAGAGTGGCGATTTCACCGGCGTCATCGGCTCTGTCCCGCCGCACACGCTCACTGAAGAGCAGAAGAAGAAGGAACCGAAGGTGGAAGACGTGTTCGTCGACCTCGGTCTCCCCTCCGAGACGGTCGAAGAGGAAATTTCCGTCGGCGACCTCGTGACGATGGAGCAGACGACCGTCCAGATGGGCGACCACGTCACGGGCAAAGCCATCGACGACCGCGTCTGCCTGTTCGCCATGCTCGAAGCGGCCCGTCGCATCGAGAACCCCGAAGTCACCATCCACTTCGCTGCAACCGTCCAAGAGGAAGTCGGCCTCCGCGGCGCGCAAGCACTGGGCGTCGACCTCGACCCCGACCTCGCACTCGGTCTCGACACGACCGTCGCCAACGACGTTCCCGGCTTCAAGCCCGCTGACTACGTGACGCAACTCGGCGAAGGTGCGGGTATCAAACTGAAAGACTCCAGCGCCATCGCCAACCCGAAGGTCCACCGTCGCCTGCGCGACGTGGCCGAAGAGAACGACATCGCCTACCAGATGGAACTGCTCCCCGCGGGCGGCACGGACACCGGTGGCTTCCAGAACACCTACGGCGCGAAACCCGTCGGTGCCATCTCGATGCCGACGCGCTACCTCCACACCGTGACTGAGAGCGTCCACAAAGACGACGTGACCGCGTACATCGACCTCCTGACCGCGTTCTTGTCGAGTGAGACCGGCGAGTTCGACTACACGCTCTAAGCCGGCCGTGAAATAGCGGTCGGGGACCCGTCAAATTGAGGCGCGGTATCCTTCGGCCGACGGACGCGAACCAAAGTATTCACTACAGGCCCACACCAAGCGGCGGACATGACCGACGGCAACGTGGATATGTCTCGGCGGGCGTTCCTCGGCGCGGCCGCTGGTGGCGCGGCGGTTGCCGCCACCTCTGGCACGGCCGCGGCGCAGACTGAAGAACCAGACTTCGGCGGCTACCTCGACGGCGTCGACGGTGGCTACGAAGACCTTCGGGGACAGAGCGAAGTCACCATCGAGGTCGGCGCTGAGGGTAACGGCGGCGCACTCGCGTTCGCCCCCGCTGGTGTCTGGATCGACCCGGGGACGACTGTGACGTGGGAATGGACTGGCGAAGGCGGCGGACACAACGTCGTCGCGAGCGAAGGCGCGTCACTCGAATCCGGCGCACCAGTCGCTGAAGCTGGTACGACATACGAGTACACCTTCGAAGAGGGCGATGCAGGTATCACGAAGTACCACTGCGCACCTCACGAGGCACTCGGTATGCTCGGTGCAGTCGCCGTCGGCGGCGACGTCCCGACTGTCGAAGTCGGTGGCGGTGGCGGCGGCGCAAGCCTCCCGCAGGTCCCGGACAGCGCGAAGGCGCTCGGCGTCGCGACGACGTTCGCGATGATTGCGACGCTCGGCCTCGCGTACTTCTTCATGAAATACGGCGGCGACTACGACATCCAGGAGTAATCCCGTCGTTTCGTCCCCCGGTTTTTCACAGTGATGAGCGACTGCGCTGTTCACGCATCCGGCGCGTCAGCGTCAGAAGAAGCCGAAGTCGTCTATCTCTGATTCGTACACCGACTCGAACTGACTGACGACCTGTCGGGAGTCGTACCGGGCGAAGTCTTCGTCGACCGTCCGGTGGTCGAATCCGCGGGCAGCGACGATCTCGTCGGCGAGTTCCTGTGGACTGGTGACGAGGGAGCCGCGTTCGCGTCCCTCGACGAGTTCGTGGGCCGCAGACCGAGCCTGATACTCGACGAGACTCACACACCCGCACGCGAGTGCCCACAGGAGGTTCGTGGCGAACGGTTCGCGCGTCGCCGTCTGCGCGAAGACGTGTGCGCCCTTCATGATGGGAACTGCCTCGTCCGCAGAGAGTTCGCCGAGGAACTCCACCCGGTCGTCGATTCGAAGGTCGCGTGCGGTCTGTTCGGCGTTCGACCGTTCGGTGCCGTCGCCGATGACGACGGCGTCCCAGTCTTTGTCGCGGAGTTCGGCGAGTGCGAGGAGGAAACTCTCGACGTTGGCGTGCTCGTCTAAGTCACGCGCGTAAACGACGTCCGCTCGCTCTTGGACGCCTGCCTCCCGAACGAGGTCCATGTCGATTGGTTCGGGCACGACGTGGGTCGCGTCCACGGACGCACCCAGTTCGCGCACCTGCGTCCGAATCATCTCGGAGGGGGCCAAGACGGCGTGTGGGGCCTTCGCCGCGCGGCGATACGAGCGCGACCCACCTCGGTCGTCTCGGGTCCACCAGTCGGCGACGACAGGGACACGCAAGAATCGCGCCGCGGCCTTGGCCGCCGTCACACACGACGGTGGGAAACTCGTGACCTGAATGACGTCCGGTTTGACCTCACGGAGGGCGAACGGGACTCGAGAGGCGAACCGCCCAGACGCCGGCGAGTCGGTCACGCGGTGGTACGTCACGCCGTTCTGTGCGAACTCGATGACCTCGCCGTCCCACCACTTGGCACAGAGGACGACAACGTCGTGTCCGTGTTCGGCGAGGAGTTCGGCAGTTCGCCGCATTCGAATCGTCGCTCCCGTCTCTTCGTGGTGCGGTGTGTACATCGAGACGAGTGCGACTCGCATATTCGCGGCCACTACGCGCCGCGATAAAAATCCACGTCTTTCGCGTCCGAGAGACGACGCACACAGTCGAGAAAATCCCAGTCCACGTGGCCCGTCGTCAGATGCCGACGACCGGTGCGACGAGTGCGGCCACCGCCGACACTTCGTACTCCCACCCGTACACGTGGTTGAGGAGGAGGTAGGTTACGACACCGAGGGCGAGCGAGAGCAACCACGCTGCGACGGCGAAGCGACCGACCTTCCGGTGGGGAGTCTGGGTGCGCAGTTCGTGTTCAGAGTGCGTGAGGCCGAGGATGAGCGCGTAGAGGACCACCGGAACCGACACGATCGAGAGCATGATGTGAATCGCCAGCATCGCGAGGTACGGGACGTACGCGTACACCGGGCCGACGAACTCCTTGGTGCCGCCGCCGCCAATCTTCGTGAGGTACATGACGAGGAACGCGATGATGAGGAGGAACGCCGTTATCATCGCAATCTTGTGCTTTCGGACTTCGTCACGGCGAATCCACCGCCAACCCGCCGCGATGACGAAGATGTTGAGCGTGTTCACCAGCGCGATTGCGTCCGAGAGGCGGTTCACCTGTTCGAGCGACAACCTGGGAAAGACGTTGCCGGGGACGAGTCCGAGGAACGTCCCGACGACGAGGGCGTATCCGACCACAGAGAGAATGATAGTCGCCGCCGCGGGGTGTTCCTTCAGTGGATTGCCGGCGCTCGCAGTTGCCATGACCGGGTGTTAGTCAAGAGACGTATTCCCTCTTCGGGTTTGGAATGGGGGGGGCGGTGGGGTTCGGTGTAAGTGTGGTGCGGTACTGGCTCCGTTTCGAACCGCGACGAACGAAGTGAGTTGCGGTCTTTTTCCCTCCGTGTTTTTGCGCCGAGAGGTCGCTTCGCGACCCGAGGCGTAAAAAGGTGGGTTCTAGATAACGCCCGTAATCGTCGCAGCCTCGATAGCCGCCTCTTCGCTCACACCGTCACCGAGGATGGTGTAGCGGTCACGAATCTCGTGTGCCGTGGTGAGCGCCTCGATAATCTTCTCGTCGGAGATGCCGAGTTCGTCTGCCGTCGTCGGCGCGCCCATGGTCGAGAGCGCGTCGCGGATGTTGGTCCACTCGCCACGGGGGCCGCTGTGGAAGTACTCGGTCATGATAGAGCCAACACCGACCTGATGGCCGTGGAGTGCGCGGCCGGGGGCGATGCGGTCGAGTTGGTGCGAAAAGAGGTGTTCCGCGCCCGAGGCGGGTCGTGACGACCCGGCAATCGACATCGCGACGCCCGACGAGACGAGCGCTTTCGTCACAATCCACGCAGACTCTTCCAGTCCGGGTTTGATGGAGTCCGCGCTTTCGACCAGCAGTTCTGCGGTCATCTGCGCCAGCGCACCCGCGTACTCGGAGTACTCGACGTTCTTGAGGCGGTGGGCGAGTTGCCAGTCTTTGACTGCGGTGTAGTTCGAGATGATATCTGCACAGCCTGCAGTGGTCAGTTCCCACGGTGCTTCGGCGAGGAGTTCGGTGTCGGCGACGACTGCCAGCGGCGGGTCCGCGGCAACCGAGTGACGGGTGTCTCCTTCGGGAATCGACGACCGTCCGGAGACGATGCCGTCGTGACTTGCCGCCGTGGGGACCGAAACGAACCCACATTCGAGACGGTCTGCGGCCATCTTGGCAACGTCGATTGGTTTGCCGCCGCCGAGGGCGATGAGATAGCCAGCGTCCATCTCGCGGCCGATTTCGACGACACGCTCGACCGACTCGAAGCTCGCTCGGTCCAGTGAGACCGACGCGATGCCGTCGAACTGGTCGCGGATTCGGTCACCCGCGATGCGCTCGGGCGACGGGCTCGTGACGAGAAGCGGCTCCCCCGAGAGATAGAGTTCGGCGACCGCATCGGCGAGCTGGTCGAGCACGCCGTGGCCGACGAGGACGTTTCGGGGGAGTTTGATCCACGTCGATTTGTCGAACATACGCAAGCATCCGCCACGGTGGTTCATAGTGTTTCTCGTCTGGGCGGAAACGGGGTGACAAAATCCCGCCCGCGTCCACGAGAGAACGCCTCGGTTCAGACGAGCGTCTGTACCGCGTCCCAGAGGAACAGCACGCCGAATCCGCCGAGGACGACCGCACTGAGCGCTGCGACTACCGGTGCGAACGAATCGACTCGCTGTTCGGCCGCGACGAGGGCAGCAGGGAATCCGACGACCCAGACGGCGATGCCGCCGAAGAATCCGACGATGAGCGCCGGACTCCCCGTCTGGACGATGAGGAGGTTCGAGAGCGACGCACCGACGTAGGGAGTGTACGAGAGCACGTCGACGGTTCCGGAGTTGAGTAACCCGACGCCGATAGTGAGCCAAAACAGAATCTGGTACGGATTCGTCAGCGCGAGGACGAATGCCTTCGTGAACCCGGCGCTGTCGGTTTCTGGGTCCGCGGCCTCACGGAAAGTCGTACGCATCTCGTTGGCCGCACCGTAGGCGAAGTAGAGCATGAGGAGACCGCCGACACCGACCATCACGGCACGAATCGTCGGAAACTGCTCGACGAACGCGACGAGTCCGAGTGCCGCGAGAACGAAGAACAGCGCGTCGGCACTCATCGCACCGAGGCCTGCACGAGCGCCCGAGGACCACCCACGGACGACGCTCTCTTCGGCGATGACGGCGTTCATCGGTCCCGGCGGTGCTGCGAGTGCGAGGCCGAAGACCAACCCGGCGCCGAGAGACGGGAGGACAGTAGACATCGGCGTTTCTTGGAGCGATTCCGTGAAAAATGGCGCGAATGTGGCGTCGCGGTGCGCGAACGACGTCCACTCAGACGAGTGCGAGAATCACGTCAGAGACACCGGTGACGAACGTCTCCCACGCGGAGAACCCGGTGAAGATGGCGACGGTCGTCTCGAGTGCGAAGAACCCGAAGAGCAATGCAGCACCGAGGTACGCCTTTCGGGTGTCGAATCGGTCGGAGAACCGATGGAAGAAGTACGCGTTGGCGATGCTCACCGGGATGATAGCGAGCATCTCGCCGGCCCAGACTGCCGGGTGTGCGCCGTACTGGACGGCGAGTCCGATGGTCACCAGCTGCGTCTTGTCGCCGAACTCACCGGCGGCCATCATGGCGAAGATTGGAAAGAACCCGCCGAACCCTTTGCTCGATAGTTCTCGGCCGAACAGCGACGGCGTCGCGTCGAACTCGGGGAGTCCGCCGTCCGTCAGCGAAGTCCCGCCGCTCTTCGACGGAGTCGCCCGGAGCAGAAGCACCGCGAAGAGGGCGAACAAGATAGCAGTGAACGCGTCGAGTGCCACTGGTGGGAGTGCGGTCTGTAACGCCTTCCCGAAGGCGATTTCGAGTGCGGTCCACAGGGCGAAGGCCGACCCTGCGGCCGCGACGACGACTTTTGGGTCGAATCGCGTCGAGAGACCGGCGATGATGAACTGAACTTTCTCCCCGGGCAACACCGCGAGTTGCGCGACGAGTGCGACGACGAGAATTTCAGTCCAGCCAGTCACGCAGTCGAAACACCCTCGTCTTCACACTCTTCGTCTGGGGTGCGGACGCGGATGGTCTGTGCGACAGACTCGGGAAGACTCTGTTCGCGGTCGGAGTCGGTGACGCGGACCGTGACCATCCCGAACGGTGCGATGTCGGTTATCTCGATGGTCGTTCCCGGCGTGACGCCCGCCTCAGAGAGGTACTCCAACTCTTCAGGGTCACGGTCGCTAACCCGGCAGACGACGACGGTATCGCCCACCGCGTGGTCGAGGAGCGTCGTCAATCCTGACGAACTGGGTGGCTTGAGGTCGGCACTCGGGATGGGGTCGCCGTGGGGGTCTACTTCTGGGTCACCGAGTGCGGCAGCGACGCGGCGCTCGAACTCTTCGCTGATGTGGTGTTCGAGTGCATCGGCCTCTTCGTGGACTTCGCTCCACGAGTAGTCGAGGTGCTCGGTGAGGTACGCCTCCAACAGGCGGTGATGTCGGAGCACTTCGAGTGCGACGGTCTCACCCTCTTCGGTGAGTTCGACACCCTTGTACTTCTCGCGGTCGAGCAGCCCGCGTTCTTCGAGTTTTCCGACCATGCTCGTCACGGTCGGCGGCGTCTTGCCCAGATACTCCGCGATGGCGGACGTCGAAACGGGTGGGCCGTGCTCCATCTGGAGAGAGTAGATTGCCTTCAGATAATCTTCCATCACGTCGCTCAACATAGGCTGAATTAGACGTGTCTAAACCAAATATCTGATGGACAAAACCGACCGTCGACCGGGACGCACTTTCGAGGCCGTCTCCGTATCTGGGTTAGATTCCCTGCCCCATCAGGTGACTACGGAGGATATCGGCGTTCTTCGTTCCGGATTCGGTGTTGACGACGACGACGGTGTCGTCGTCTTCGAACTCGTCGGAGTGGTCCCACGCAGCAGCGAGTGCGACACCACCGGCGGCACCCACTTCGACGCCGGCAGTCTGGGCGGCGGTGACTGCCGATTGGAGGGCGTCGTCGTCACCAACAGTGACAGCGGCACCGTCCGATTCCTCGATTGCACGGAGTGCGAGCGACCCGCCTTTGGGGTCCGGAATCTCTAGTTCGCCGACGATGGTGTCGGGGTGGTTCCACGCCTCAGTTTCGTCGTTTCCGGCCTCCCACGCCGTCGCGATGGGTGAACAGCCAACAGATTGGGCGGCCACGAGGCGGGGGATGTCGTCGACGAGGCCGAGGTCGGACAGGTCGCGGAAGCCTTTGTAGACGCCGTAGACGAGTTCACCCGTCGCCACGGGGACGACAACCCAGTCGGGGACGGTCCAGTCGAGTCGTTCGGCAATCTCGTAGGCGATGGTCTTCGCGCCGTCGTGTCGATACGGGTTGTCGAACTCTTGGAGCGTATACCAGTCGCTCTTGAGTTTCTCGTGGAGCGCCGAGAGTGCGGCAGGATAGCGCCCGCCGACGACTTTCATCTGCCCGCCGTGGACGTTCACCATCGCTTTGTTCGGGAACGGCGTCCGCGACGGGACGAACCCGTACGAGCGAACGTCGACGAGGCCTGCGTAGGACGCAGCGGACTGCGCTCCGTTACCGGGTGAGGCGTGCGCGACGACCTCCGCGTCTGCTTCACGCGCCGCCGTGGCCGCGAGCGAGAACCCTCGGTCGAGGAACGTCCCGGTCGGGTTGCGTCCCTCGTCTTTGATGAGCAGCGACCCGACACCGGTCTCCTCGCCGAGCGCGGACGCCTCGACGAGCGGCGTTGCACCTTCGTTCGCCGTCACCGGGTCGGAAAACGGGAGGAGTTCGCGGTAGCGCCACATCGAGTCGAAGGGGCGTGCTGCGAGCGTCTCCGTATCCCACTCGACGCGATCGAGGTCGTAGGTGGGGTCGAGCGGCGCGCCCGCTTCACTTTTGCCGGTCACGTCGGCGTCGTACTCGTCACCGGTCTCCGTACACACCAGCCCAGAGAACGTGTCGGAAGTCTGCATAGGCGGCCCTAATGGGGGGAGGGACTAAGCCCTTCCCGTCGGGCGATGGCTTCCACCCGCAGGGGCTTTGTGTCACGCGTCCGAGGGACCGTGTATGGACGATAGCCACATCGTTGTCGTCGGTGCGGGTCTCGCCGGTCTCGTCGCCGCACGACACCTCGCCGCCGATGGGGCCGACGTGACCGTCATCGAACGACGGGACGAGGTCGGCGGCCGCGTGCGAACCAGAACGAAAGACGGCTTCACGCTCGACCGTGGGTTCCAGGTCCTCTTCACGGGCTACCCCGCAGTTCGGCGCGAACTCGACCTCGACGCCCTCGACCTCCGCAGATTCACGGCCGGGGCGACCATCTGTCGGCCGAGTCGCCGTTCGGTCCTCTCAGATCCCCTCCGCGACATCGGGAGTCTGTTCGACTCGCTCCGAAATCCCGAGGTCACGACGAGCGACAAACTTCGGACGCTCGCGCTCAGACAGGACGTGAGCACCCGCGACGAAGCCGAGATATTCGCCTCGCCCGACCAGAGCATCCGGTCGTACCTCCGCGACTGGGGATTCTCCGAGGACTACATCGACCACTTCGTCGCCCCGTTCTACGGCGGCATCACGCTCGACCGGTCGCTGTCGTCGTCGAAGCGCGTCTTCGAGTACACCTTCAAGATGCTCTCAGACGGGAGTACCGCAGTCCCTGCGGACGGGATGCAAGCGATTCCCGAGCAACTCGCCGACAGCGCCCGCGACGAAGGCGCGACGATTCGTCTCGGCGAACGAATCGAGTCGCTGCAGAGCGATTCCGACGGCGCGATCGTCACCACGAGTACCGAATCGGTCGAAGCCGACGCCGTCGTCGTCGCGACCGACCCGAAAGAAGCACGGCGCCTGACCGGCGTCGAGTCGATTCCGACCGACGCGTACGGGTGCGCCACCCAATACTACACGCTCCCCAAGGGAAGCGGCCTGAACGAAGGCAAGCGTATCATGCTCAACGCCGCCAATCCGGACCCGAACACGGTCGCTCCACTCTCGACTGTCGCGCCTGAATACGCACCTGCGGGCAAAGAACTCCTGAGCGCGACGTTCCTCGGAGCGGCCGCACAGGACGAATCGGAAGAAGACCTCTTCGAGAAGACGCTCCGGGCGCTCGAAGCGTGGTACCCAGAGCGCTACTTCACCGACCTCGAACTGCTACACACCGACTACATCTCCTTCGCGCAGTTCGCGCAACCGCCGGGTGTTCACGACTCGCTTCCGGGGCACCGTGACGCCTCCGGACGGACCTACCTCGCAGGCGACTACACCGCGTGGTCGTCGATTCAAGGAGCCATGCGAAGCGGTCGTGAAGCCGCTGACGCGGTTCGAGCGGACCTCTCGAACTGAGACAGAGGTGGCGTCGCTCACCGCGGGCTAATAGTTCGTGGACGTGACGCCGCCAGTTGAATCGACTTCCGAGGTGGACTGGACACCGTCGAACGAGAGCCCACCAGTCGGCAACGGTTTAGACGAGAGTCGCTGTGTACCGTAGCGGTAGACGAGTATCCCTGCCAGTAGCCACGCAGCGAGAGCGAGACTGGCCTCGGAAGGGAGAATACCGTTACCGGTGACGCCTGCCGACAGGTAGACCGAGATGGCGTTCCAAGTCGTGTGGAACGCGATGGGAACGAGCACACGACCACCGGACTCGTTGTACAACCACGTCGTGATGACGCTGATTGCGAGGACCGCGAGCAGGTAGAACACGAACGACGTGCCGGATTGTGAACTCCCGGGCATGGCGAACAGTGGAATGTGCCACGCCGCCCAGACGACACCGATGACGAGCGAAGCACGGAACGCACCGAGTCGTCGCTGGAGGACGGGAAGCCCATAGCCCCTCCAACCGGGTTCTTCGAGGCCGCCGCGGATGAGCGTCGAGAGCAGAAGCGCACCGAGCACCCCCGCCGGTCCGAGGGCCGCACTGTCGAACGACCATCCAGTGACCACGGTGAGGGCGAGCGTCGCACCGAAGAGGACGACTGGAACGGCGACGGCGGCGGCCCAGATGGCCGGTGAGGCTCGAACGCTCACCAACTGCCGACTCCACGACCGAATATCACCAGTCGCGGTTGCGAGGACAATCGCCGCGAGGAATGGACCGAACCCGCCCACGAGGACGAGTAGTGAGACGAATGCTGGCGGGTCACCACCCCTGACGAGCAGCGTCGCGGGAATCCACCACACCCACGTGAGGACGTACGTCAGGACGAGGAACACGACGAATCGGTGCGCTCGTATCTGCGTGCGAAGCGAGGACATCGTGTCTATAGATAGTCATGCTCCGAGCATATCCACCGCGTGCACTTCTCGGCAGGTGGGAAGCAGCCCAGCACCGAGAGACTTCGTGCGGAGGTTTTTGTCAGAGGAGGCGACGAAGTTTCCCCAACGGCGGGAACGTGAGTGTCTCGCCTGCGTCGTCGTCGCGGACGAACGGGCGAAAGACGCTCGCGTCGCGGACGAGTGGCGACTGAAAGTCTGACCCACGCATTCGGTTGATTTCGACACCTGCGGCGAGACGGGTGAACGACGGAAGCATCAGCACGTCCGACCCGCGGTACGCACCAGGGCCGTAGAGAACACAGGGACGCGTCCGCCCCTCGATAGTGAGCATCGGATGGTCGTGGCCGACGACGTAGAGGTGACTCTCGCCATCGGGTTCGCAGTGGCCATGCGAGACGAGTGTCTCGTCTGCGAGTCGGTACTCGTCGTGGACGTCGCCCGACCACGACTCGGCCAACATGGTGTCGTGGTTTCCGGCGACGAACACAGGAGTCGCACCGGCGTCGGTGCAGGTCTCAGCGAGGGTTTCGAGGGCCGACACGCTCCGCTCTGAGACGCGGTCGAATCGGTGGAGGAGGTCGCCTGCGAAGACGACCTCATGCGGGTCGAACTCGGCGACGAGTGCCGTCAGTCGGTCGGCGAGGTCGGTCCGTTCTCCGAGAGGGAAATCCACGTCCGACGCGTCCGCGCGGCCGACGTGCAGGTCGGCGACGACGAGTGCGTCTGCAGCCGGGAGGAACACGGCACGGTCACGGACGGCGACACTGAGCACGACGGACGACAGGGGCGACAGAGACAAAGCACCACCGGAGTTCATTCAGCCCAATTCGTGGCCCTCGGAGCGAGGGCCTTTTTACGGGGTGCGTCCCTCACTCGTGATATGAGCGGCGCCCTCGAGGACAAGCGAACCGCGACTCGCTTCCGCATCCTCGCCGAGATTGCCGACCGCCAACCGGCCGTGAGTCAAGGTGAGATAGCCGAGGCAGTCGGCGTGACGAGCCAAGCGGTCTCCGAGTACATCCGCGAACTCGTCGACGACGGACTGGTGGACAAAGAAGGGCGGTCTCGCTACCGCGTGACGAAAGAGGGAGTCGATTGGCTCTTTCAGGAGGCCCGCGCACTCCAGCGATTCGCCGAACACGTCACCGACGACGTCCTCGAGAGCGTCAACGAAGATGCCGCCATCGTCACCGACGACGTCTCGGCCGGCGAGACGGTGACGCTCTCACTCCGTGACGGACTCCTGTACGCGACACCGGACGACACCGGCCCGGCCATCGGCGTCGCAACGACCGACGCAGCGGCAGGTGAAGACGTCAGCGTCACTGGCTTCGAAGGCGTCATCGAAATGGAACCGGGGTCAGTTCGCGTCCTGCAAATCCCACCGGCGCGACTGGGCGGGAGTAGCGACGTAGACGTACCGACGCTGGCGGACGCGTGCGCCGACGCCGATATCGTCGTCGCCAGCGGCGTCGAAGGAGTCGTCGCCTGTCGTCGAGCAGATATCGACCTCGAAACGTGGTTCTCACCGGGCGAGGTTGCGGCCGACGCCGCTGCACGCGGATTAGATGCCGTGGTCGTCGCCAGCACTGACGCCGCCGGGCGCGTGACCGACGCACTCCGCGATGCTGGTGTCTTGTTCGAAGTGACCGAACCGTAACGTCGTAGCGAAACCGCGACGTCGCTAATCCTCGGCGTGTTCTCGTGCCATCGTGTACGCCTCGCGGAGCCTGCGGAACCGCTCTTGGTCGCCGCCATGGTCTGGATGGACGTCTTTGACTTGCGAGCGGTAGGCATCGCGGACGGCGTCGGGAGAGGCGTTGGCCGAGAGTCCTAATCTGTCGAAGGCCTCCGTGATAGGGTCGTCTACGTCTGCCAGTTCGGGTTCGATGTCGGCGACTTCGAACGGGAGTCGACGACCGAGTTGCCTGCCCGGCATCTCGTGTTCACACAACACGGCGTACACCCCCGCCCGTTCGAGGCGGAAGAAGGCCTGCGCGTCGAACGTAATCGCGACGTGTCGCTCCGGGAGGTAGAACGCCACCGTCTCGTCGCGAATCGTCCAGTCTTCAACGAATCGCTCGCCGATAGCGGTCAGGTAGTCTCGGATTTCGAGGCGGCGGCGACCCACACCGTCTACTCGCGGACCGCGAGAGACCGGTTGGTCGGGAAAGAGGCGGCCACCGACGACGAACACTCCGGCGACGACGACGGAGGCGATTGCGCCCACGACGAGGCCCACCACGAGCCACGATGGGAGCAGAAATACCCACTCCGGAAGCACGCTAGAAGTCACGGGACGAGCGAGTAAGAACCCCTCGCTGCCCACACCCCTTTGCCGACGGCCAGCCAACTTCTCCTATGCAACCGATACGGTTCGAAGAAGCAGACAGCGAAGCGCGCACACAAATCGGCGAAGGATTGACCCGCATCGCCGTCACCGCTGGACGATTGGAGACGGGGCGGAAAGAGGGGCGGTACTTTCTCCGACACGACGATGGCTGTGCAGTCTGCGGTGAGCACGTCGTGGCTGGTGAACCCTTCTACCTCGACCCAGACACGGGAGAGGTTCTCTGCGAGACGCACGGACGAGAGCGCCGAGACGCGTGATACCGAACGGTTTCTGGTTCGCGTAACAATTTCATACTCGGGTATGAGTGAGTTTTTATTCACACATGTCCCGGTCGCAAACTTCTTTATTGCCCTCCGGGACCATACGAACACCACATGGCTGTAGTCTGGCTGGACGACGTACGGGCCGACGACCTCGAACTGGTCGGCGGCAAAGGCGCGTCGCTGGGCGAACTCACTGGTGCAGGGCTTCCTGTCCCACCGGGGTTCGTCGTGACGGCGGGCACGTACCGAGCCTTCATCGAGGATGCGGGAATCGACGACGAACTCTTTTCTGCGGTGGAAGTCGACCACGAGGACTCGGCGGCGCTGAAAGAGGCGCACGAGACGGCCCACGAGATTATCATGGGTACGCCGATGCCAGAGAGCGTCCGAGAAGAGATTCTCGACGCCTACCGGAGCATCGGAGATGGTGACGCCTTCGTCGCAGTTCGCTCGTCTGCAACTGCCGAAGACCTCCCAGATGCCTCGTTCGCAGGCCAACAAGAGACGTTCCTCAACGTCACCGAAGAGGAACTCCTCGAGAGCGTCAAGGCGTGCTGGGCCTCCCTGTTCTCCGAGCGGGCAATCTACTACCGCAACCGGAAGGGCTTCCCACACGACAAAGTCGACATCGCAGTGGTCGTCCAACAGATGGTCGACTCCGAGAAGTCGGGCGTGATGTTCACACGTCACCCCTCGACGGGCGAGAAGAAGGTCATCATCGAGGCCGCATGGGGTCTCGGTGAGGCAGTCGTCTCAGGCACCGTCTCCCCCGACAACTACGTCGTGAGCCGCGAGACCGGTGAGGTCGAGACGGCGACCATCGCCGACAAGAAGACGATGTGCGTCCGCGACGAAGAGACGGGACAGACCGTCGACCGCGAGGTGCCGAGCGACAAGCGCCACGACCGCGTGCTCGTCGACGGCGAGGTCGACCGACTGCTCGAACTCGGCGAACTGGTCGAAGACCACTACGGAACGCCGCAGGACGTCGAATGGGCGGTCTACGAGGGCGAAGTGTACATGCTCCAGTCCCGCCCAATCACGACCATCTCCGAGGGCGACGACAGCGACTCCGCGAGCAGTGATGACAAAGCCAAGAACACCGGCGACGACGTCATCATGCGTGGTCTCGGGGCGAGCCCCGGCATCGCATCCGGTCGCGCTCGCATCGTGACGAAGCTCGACCACCTCGACCAGGTCGCCGAAGGTGACATCATCGTCACCGAGATGACGATGCCCGACATGGTGCCCGCGATGAAGCGCGCCGCCGGCATCGTCACCGACGAGGGCGGAATGACCTCGCACGCGGCAATCGTCTCGCGCGAACTCGGCGTCCCCGCAGTCGTCGGCACGAGCGACGCCACCTCGACGCTCACCGACGGCGACATCATCACCATCGACGGCGACAAGGGAACCATCCGCGAAGGTGAAGAACCCGAAGAGAAACAGCGCCAACCCGTCGAAGAAGCACGACCCAAGACGCCCGTCAAACCCATGACGGCGACGGAAGTCAAGGTCAACGTCTCTATTCCCGAGGCGGCCGAACGCGCCGCCGCGACGGGTGCCGACGGTGTCGGCCTCCTCCGTATCGAGCACATGGTGCTGACGCTCGGCAAGACGCCCGAGCGCTTCATCGAGCAGAACGGCGAGCGTGCCTACGTCGACGAAATCGTCTCCGGTGTGCGCGAAGTCGCAGAGGAGTTCTACCCGCGACCAGTTCGCGTCCGCACCCTCGACGCACCAACCGACGAGTTCCGCCAACTCGAAGGCGGCGAGAACGAACCACGCGAACACAACCCGATGCTCGGCTACCGCGGCATCCGCCGTGGCCTCGACAACCCGAACATCTTCCGCCTCGAACTCCGGGCGTTCCGCCGTCTGTACGACATGGGGTACGACAACATCGAAATCATGTTCCCCCTCGTCAACGACGCCGAGGACGTCCTTCGCGCGAAAGAGCACATGGTGGAAGCAGGTATCGACCCCGACAAGCGCGAGTGGGGCGTCATGATCGAGACGCCGGCCGCCGCGCTGTGCATCCGTGACCTCGCAAACGCCGGCATCGACTTCGCCTCCTTCGGGACGAACGACCTGACGCAGTACACGCTCGCCGTGGACCGCAACAACGAGCACGTCGCCAACATCTACGACGAACTCCACCCGGCCGTGCTCAAACTCATCGGCGACACCATCGAAGCGTGCCGTGAGGTCGGTGTGAAGACGAGCATCTGTGGACAGGCCGGATCCAAGCCGAAGATGGTCCAGTTCCTCGTCGACAAAGGTGTGAGTTCTATCTCCGCCAACATCGACGCCGTCCGCGACGTCCAACACGAAGTCAAGCGGGTCGAACAGCGACTCATCCTCGACTCGGTTCGCTGACGACGCGCCGTCCAGTCACACGACCGGTTCTCGTTTTTTCGACCCACTGCCGACGAACACCCGTCACACAGTGCGCCCAGCGTCTCCCCGTTTCAGAGACTGAACTCCGTCTTTTTGGTTCCCGCGCACGTCTCTCTAGAGTGAGAGGTTCGTGATTCACCCATGTCCACCGCAGTCGATACATCCTCCACTCCACAGACAGACGTTATCGCCCGTATTCGTGCGATAATCGTCGCGCTCGCCATCGTCGCCGCCGCCATCCTCCTCGGCGTCGTCCTCACCATCGTCGCGTTCGTTCCGCTACTCGCCCTCGACGTCTCCATCGACATCACCGGGTCGTCGTTCCTCGTCGTCTCGCTGATTCCGTCGCAACTCGCCTTCGCAGTCGTCGGTGTGCTCATCATCGTCACACTTCTCGACGGATTTTCCATTCGCGTCCCGACGCGAACGGATATCAAGTGGGTCGCAATCGGCCTCGCCGCGAGTTTCGCTGCCGTCGGACTGCTCGTCGCAGCCTCGACGTTCGTCGACCTCAGTCCGGTGCAGTCGGTCGTCGGCGAAGCGGCCAGCGTCGACCCGACGATTCTCGTCGTGCTCGCACTCTTGTCCATCTTCGTCATCGCCCCCGCCGAAGAACTGCTCTTCCGGGGCGCAGTTCAGGGCCGTTTGCGGAAGACGTTCGGCCCCGTCGGTGCCATCGCGCTCGCGAGCGCCATCTTCGCGTCGCTCCACGCGTTCAACTTCGTCGGCGGCGGACTGGTCGTTCTCGTCCCGCTTGCGGCACTCTTCCTCGTCGGTGCCGTGTTCGGGTACATCTACGAGCGAACGCAGAACCTCGCCGTTCCAATCGCCGTGCACGCCCTCTACAACACGACGCTGTTTCTCTCGTCGTTCGTCCTCGGGTGAACCGAGACTCGCCTCGGAACTCGATTTCTACACTCAACGATGCGCGTGAACAATAGAGCGGAACCGATATACTGCGCGTAGTTTTACCGGAATGCATGCAGCGCGCGGCACCGCAATCGTTCGACCGCGTTCTCTCTTCGATGTGTACCCAACCGCACCCAGTGGCCCGTGAGGCCGCAGCGCGGTTCGTGGCGACGAATCCGGGCGACCCAGCGACGTATCAAACGGTCGCCGCACTCGAAGAAGACGCGCTCGCGTATCTGGGCGAGATGACCGGGCTTTCGACCCCCCATGGCTACATCGCCAGCGGTGGCACGGAGGCGAACATCCAAGCGATTCGCGCCGCGCGAAATCACGCCCGTGACGACGACCCGAACGTCGTCGCACCCGAGAGCATCCACTTCAGTTTCCAAAAGGCCGCCGACGTGCTCGGTGTCGAGTTGCGGACCGTCCCCGTCGATGTCGACTACCGGGCGAACGTCGATGCCGTCCGCGAGGCGGTCGACGACCACACGATTCTCGTCGCCGGTGTCGCCGGCACCACCGAGTTCGGTCGGGTCGACCCCATCCCCGAACTGACTACCGTCGCCCACGACGTTGGCGCACTGATGCACGTCGATGCCGCGTGGGGTGGGTTCGTCCTCCCGTTCACCGACCACGAGTGGTCGTTCGCCCACGCACCCATCGACTCGATGACCATCGACCCGCACAAGTTCGGACAGGCTGTCGTCCCCGCGGGTGGCCTCCTCTTCCGCGACAAAGAGATTCTGGACGCACTCGCCATCGATACACCCTACCTCGAATCCACCTCACAGGCGAGTCTCACCGGCACCCGGAGCGGTGCAGGTGTCGCCTCCGCCGCCGCCGCGATGCGCGAACTGTGGCCTGCTGGCTACCGCGAGGCGTACGAGACACAGCAAGCGAACGCCGAGTGGTTCTACAAGGAACTCGTCGCGCGTGGGTACGACGCCGTCGAACCCGAACTTCCCCTCGTCGCTGCACCGCTTCCCGACTCGGAGTTCGCGTCGCTTCGTGACCTCGGATGGCGCATCTCGCGGACCGCCAGCGGCGAACTTCGCGTGGTGTGTATGCCCCACGTCTCCCGTGAATCGCTTCGGGCGTTCCTCTCAGACCTCGACGACGTCGGCAGCGGCCGCCCCCAACTGTACTGATTGTTCCGCGGTTCACCGCCTATCCTCGGAAAAAACGAACGACGTTTCAGTGGCGACACAGGCGGCGTTGGGTGAACCCTCTTGGACCGACGAAGATTTGGTCATCGTCATCACGTTCGTCGGTTCGGGGCCACCCGCCGTGACCGTCGACGACCCGCAGTCCGCAGTCGGGTGACGAGTCGGTCACCCAATTCAGTACCACGAATAGTTCCGGTGTCTATGAATTTCACGCGTTCGTGAGTTGGCTACCCAAACCTGAAGGCTTACATTAGATTGGTTTCGAACATCAGATGTGAACCCTGCTGCGCTCGTGTCGCTCGTTGACCTCGCCCTCGGGATTTACCCCGACTTCTCGTGGCTGACCTCGCTCGTCGAGACAGCGACTGGGTGGTTCGGTCTGGTGATTATCTTCGCCTACTCGTTCCTCATCGCCTTTGCCCTCCCCGGCGTGAGCGAAATCGTCCTCTTTGCACCGCTCAACCTCGGCCTGCCAGACAGCGTGAAGCTAGCGGTCATCATCCTCGTCAGCGGCGCTGGTAAATCCGCAGGGAGCGTCTTCGCGTTCCACATCGGCCACGAGACCAAGGAGTCAGGATACGTCGAGAAGGCGCTCGACCGACTCCCGGTCGACGTGATGGGATGGACCGAACGGAAGGCGATTCAAATCGCCCAGAAATGGGGCTACGCCGGCCTCGCCGCGGCACTCTGTGTCCCGGGCTTTCCCGACACGCTCTCGATTTACGCGTTCGCGGTCCTCGAAGACGACTACCTGAAGTTCGCTGCGGCGACGTTCGTCGGGTCGGCCGGTCGCCTCATCGTGACGGTCGTGGGTATCGAGGCCGTCGCTGCGTTCATCTGAGCGTTCGTCGCCCTACACCGCGTCTTCGAGGCACGGCAGTGCACTGACCGGGCAGAACATCGGTGCGTTCGAGAGTAGCTCTCGCAACACGTGGACGTGGCTCGCGCCGACCACGGCGAGTATTCGGTCGTCGCCCGACTCGACTGCTCGCCACAGGTTGTGCACCATCCGCAGATTTCGGTCGTACCACGTCGCGACCATCTCCGGTCCACCGAAGTTGTCTCCCTGTCCCCAACGAAGGGTCTCGCCGAAGAACGCGGTTGCATCTGTCCCGAGGTTCTGTTCTCGATTCTGCCAGACAAGGAACGCAGGAATCGTCTTCGTCGCGATTTGTTCCGTGAGCTCTCGTTCGAGTTCACCTACGTCGACGTGCTCGAACGGCACCTTGTCGGTCGGTTCGAACCCGCGCTCTGCGAGCGCCGCGTACGCGTCGTTCCCGAGGTCCATCGGATAGTCGATTGGGTAGACTCGGTCGTGGGCCAGTCGGTCGGCCAGCCGGAACCCGAGCTGGACGACTTCGCTTCGGCACTCGGTCGTCAGGTCGTCTCTGCGTGGGTGCGGTGGTTCGATTTCCTGTTCGGTGTCGTACGACCGCTCTCCCGACCGATACTCGTCGTAGAGCGCGTTCACCTCGTCTGCCCGGTCGTACGGGCGTTCGACGGCAACCCGGTCGGGGCACCACCCTTCCAACGCATCGACTGTGGTTCGTAACTGGGCCTGTCGCTCGGGGTGGAGCACGTCGTCAACGTCGATTTGGGCGACGTCCAATCCCGGGTTGTCCATGTGGTACGTCCCGAGGAGCATCACCTCGACTGCGCCAGACTCACATCGAGGCCACCCTTCGGGAGGGCTGTCAGACGACTGTTGCCTACTCATACACACAATCCATCAGTGCTCTGCCATGAATCTGCGGGTCGGTAGACTCGATATTCGCACACATCTCGGGTGTTTCGACAAAATCGAGAATCATAATCGCTGGTTATCCCCGTCTGTTGCCTATCTCTAGCATGGCATACAGACGCATCTCTAACCAGGTGGTCGTCGGGGGCGCCATCGTTCTCGTCGGCCTCGTACTGCTCGCAAACAGCACCGGCCTCTACGACACGAGCGGCCTGTTCCGGTACATTCCGTCGCTGTTCATCCTCGTCGGCATCTACGCGCTCGTCGCCAGCGGGTTCCGAAACGTCGGTGGCCCACTCGTCCTCATCGCCATCGCGGGTGCGTGGCAAGCCGTCGCCCTCGACCTCGTAACAGGGTCGCAGGTGTTGTCTCTGTGGCCGATACTCCTCGTCATCCTCGGCCTCTCTGTCGTCCTCGGGCGCGTCCGGTCGTCCGTCGAACCGGTCACCGGTGAACGCGTGGACCTCGTCGCCATCTTCGGCGGTCGGAACGCGCGTGTGACGACCAGTCGGTTCACCGGCGGTGCGATTACTGCGCTGTTCGGGTCTGTCGAAGTGGACCTCCGTGAGGTTCCCGAACTCGAAGAGACCGCCCGAATCAACGTCACGGCGCTGTTCGGTGGTGCAGAACTCACCGTCCCACGCGACTGGAACGTCCAACTCGACGTGATTCCAATCTTCGGCGCGGCCGAAGACGAACGCCCGCGGCGCGAACTCGAACACGAAGCCGTTGACCTCGTCGTTAGTGGATTCTGCGGGTTTGGCGGCGTCTCGATAAAGGACTGACGACAAAAGCCGCGTCTTTTATCTCCCTCCTCAGTCTTCTCTTTCCTGTGATTGCGACGGGCCTCCCCGACAACATGCGC
This sequence comes from Haloferax marinisediminis, assembly GCF_009674585.1. Classification (NCBI taxonomy): domain Archaea; kingdom Methanobacteriati; phylum Methanobacteriota; class Halobacteria; order Halobacteriales; family Haloferacaceae; genus Haloferax; species Haloferax marinisediminis. The sequence continues at coordinate 2,726,274 of NZ_WKJP01000001.1, forward strand.
ATGCGTGTCCTCTTCTAGCCACGGGTGGACCCGTCTTCGGTGTTCGTCGCGGTAACGCGCGGCGAAGCCGAACCCGGCGAACCCCGGGCTGTTTCTGCATCGACTGCCAGACGCATCCGTACCGGCGGGCTTTAGGCCCGCATCCGAGATACACGACACATATGAGTCACGAGGAATTCCCGACAGAGAACCCCGCGGTGGTGACGTGTGGGTTGCCGTACGCGAACGGCGACCTCCACATCGGCCACCTTCGAACGTACGTCGGCGGCGACATCTACAGTCGCTCGCTGCGAAAACTCGGCCAACAGACGGCCTTCGTCAGTGGGTCCGACATGCACGGCACGCCAGTCGCCGTCAACGCCGAGAAAGAGGGCGTCACACCCGAGGAGTTCGCACTCCGTCACCACGAGAAGTACGAAGCGACGTTCCCCCGGTTCAACATCGACTTCGACAACTACGGCCACACCCACGACGAGACGAACACCGAACTCACGCAGGAAATCGTCAAAACGCTCGAAGCCGAGGGCTACGTCTACGAGAAAGAGATTCCCGTCGCGTACGACCCCGACGCCGACCAGTGGCTTCCCGACCGATTCGTCGAGGGTGCCTGTCCGTACTGTGGCGAACACGCCCGCGGTGACGAGTGTGACGAAGGCTGTGGTCGTCACCTCGAACCCGGCGAGATAGAGAACCCGACCTCGACGCTCACTGGCAACCCCGCAGAGTACCGCGAGCGCCAGCACAAGTTCTTCGCCGTCTCCGACCTACAGGAGTACCTTCAGGAGTTCATCGACCGCCTCGAAGGGACGTCGAACGCCCAGAACCAGCCGCGTGAGTGGATCGAGGGCGAACTCCAAGACTGGTGTATCACCCGCGACATGGACTGGGGTATCGACTACCCCGGCGAGGAAGGTGACGACCTCGTCCTCTACGTCTGGGTCGACGCGCCAATCGAGTACATCTCCTCGACCAAGCAGTACTCAGAGAACGTCGGTGCCGACACCTTCGACTGGGAGCAGGCATGGAAGGAGTCGGGCGACATCGTCCACATCATCGGCCGCGACATCATCCAGCACCACACCGTCTTCTGGCCGGCGATGCTCAAGGGCGCAGGATACATCGAACCCCGCGCCGTCATGGCCTCTGGCTTCATCACGCTCAACGGCAAAGGGTTCTCGACCTCGCGCAACCGCGCTGTCTGGGCCGACGAGTACCTCGACGAAGGCTTCCACCCCGACCTACTTCGCTACTACCTCGCCACGAACGGTGGCTTCCAGCAGGACGTCGACTTCTCGTGGTCGAAGTTCCAAGAGCGCGTGAACAGCGAACTCGTCGGCACCGTCGGCAACTTCCTCTACCGGTCGATGCTCTTCGCGTACCGCAACTTCGAGGGCACGCCGGACGCCGACGTGTCCGAAGAAGTCGAAGAGCGCATTCAGGAGGCCATCGACGAGTTCGAAGCGGCCCTCAACGGCTACTCGATTCGCAAGTCCGGCAACGCCGCCGTCCGCCTCGCCCAGTTCGGTAACGAGTACATCCAGCGGAACGAACCGTGGAAACTCACCGACGAAGACCCCGAGGCGGCCGCACAGGTCATCCGCGACTGCGTCCAGATTGCGAAGGCAATCGCCGTCATCTTCCAACCGGTCGCGCCCGCAAAGATGCAGGCGCTCTGGGAGCAACTCGGCGAAGATGGGGCCGTCGCAGACACGGCCATCGAAGCAGCGCTCGAGACGCCACCGGCGTCGTTCGGCGAACCCGAAGCACTGTTCGAGAAGATAGAAGACGACCGCGTCGAGGAACTCAACGAGAAGCTCGACGAGCGCGTCGCCGCGACGGAATCCGAAAGCGACGAGTCCGAAGAGGACACTGACGAGAACATGGCAGACGACGCAGACCTCGAACCCATCGCAGACGACCGCATCTCCTTCGACGAATTCCAGGACCTCGACCTCCGTGTCGGCGAGATTCTGTCGGCCGAAGGCATCGACGGTGCGGACAAACTCGCCAAACTGACCGTCGACATCGGTGTCGAAGAGCGCCAAATCGTCGCCGGCATCAAACAGCTCCACGACCTCTCGGAACTGCCGGGCAAGAAAGTCATCATTGTGGCCAACCTCGAAAAAGCCGAGCTGTTCGGTGTGGAGTCCAACGGGATGCTCCTCGCCGCTGGCGACGAGGCCGACCTCCTGACGACCTACGGTGACGCCGTCACCGGCACGAAGGTCCAGTAACTGAGACCAACCGCGACCCGCGACTCGATTTTTCGCGTCGAATCCCACGACAGTACCGCAGAGGCTATCCGTGCTGCTTCCACAGCGTCGTCTATGGAACTCCGCGGCAGGACCGTGATAGGAATCGTGTGCGCACTCGTCGCCGTTGCGGGCCTCGTTGGGGGTGCACTCGGCGGCGGCGCAGGGACGCTGACTGTCGAACGCGTGGACGAACTTCCCCAAGGGCAGGGCGCAGTGGCGTTCGCGAATCTCGACCCTGACCAGCGGGCAACGTTCGAGAACGCAGTGACGACCGGAGAGCCCGTTCAGCTACCGAACGAGGCCGCCCGTAACGAGTTCGTCGACCCCGGCTACGTCCGGTACGACGGTAGTATCTACCGCACGACTGTCTCCTCGTAAGTCCTCGTCGAGACCGACCGTACCTTCCGTTTTCCCCTCGAACGTCAGCGTCGTATCGGAGTCACTATGAGCGACGACACAGGACTCTCAGCTATGCGATTGGGTGTGTCACTCGCCGTGGTCGTGCTCGTCCTCACTGCGGGGTGTCTCGGCGGGAGCAACGCGTCGGGCTACCTGTCAGTCGAGCGCGTCGAGGAACTCCCGCAAGGCGAAGGCGCAGTCTCGTACGACAATCTCTCGCCTGCACAACAGGAGGTCTTCCGGGACGCGCTCGGCGAAGACGGGAGCGTGACACTGGAGAAAGGAACCGACCGAAACGAGTTCATCGACCCCGGCTACGTTCGGTACGACGGGGAAATCTACCGGACGACCGTTTCGGTACCATGAGACCGTCTCGGTGCCCGGAATTCCGGACTCACACCTTTCTTGGCGGCCTGAGTCGGTAGTAGCGACGGTTGAGGTTGTACATGTAGCCCTCGCGCATCGTCTTGAGCACCGCGTAGGTGACCGTCCCGAAGACGATGGGCAGGAGGAACGTCAAGTCGAACAGCAGGTCGACGTTCATCGGGACGAGGTTCTTGACTGCCAACAGCGAGATGGTCAGCGCGAAGACCACGCCAAAGACGCCCACTGCGGCCCAGAACGGCTCTTCGACTGGTCGGCGTGCAGAACCCTTGTTGAGGAAGGGGACGATGGCGATGAAGCCGACGACGACGCCGTTAGCGAGCACGCCGTAGGTCCGGTCGGCCATAATCTTCTGCCCGCCGAGGATGGCGAGTTCAGGGTTCAACGGGTCGAGTTTGAGCAGCCCGAACGACCAGTAGAGGTACCAGTCGGGCAAGATAATCGCCGGCGTCTGACTCGGGTTCGCGGGAGCACCGATGTGTGGTGGCATCGTCGCCGAGAGGAACAGAATCATCCCGACGAAGAACGACGCAATCGAGAGGTTTCGGACGGTCTCGTGCGGCCACGTCGGGAACGCGAGCACGTCGCGTTCGACGTAATCGGACGACTGTCGGACCGTTTGGTCTTCGTACCGAGCACGCTCGAAGTACTCGTAGGTCAGGCGCGCGAGTCCGGTCGTTCGGCTCTTTCGGTCGTAGAAACTCGGTGTCTCGTTGTCCGGTGGGACTGGTCCCATGGGGAGTCCACCGTCGGTGGTGGCCGCGGACTCTTCTGCGGCCGCGTCGCTCCCGTCGATTCCACCGTCAGCCCACCCACCACTCTCACTCTGTATCCGAGATGGAGACTCGTCGGTCGAGCGCATACTAGAGTGTAGTCTCGAAGGGAGAAAAGCACGCCGTGAGGGGCTCAAACACCCGAAATCTTGACTTTCCGAGAGTCAATATTGTGCCAAAAAACAATGACTATTACCTACATAGAGTATGTATGAGAACCACTTACTCAACACCGAGTTCATCATCGGGCTTTTTTATTCCTCGCTCGTAGGGCGCGCTATGCGCAACGCTAAAATCGTCTGTACACTCGGTCCCGCATCCTTCGACCGAGAGACGATTCAGGGACTCGCGGACGCCGGGATGAGTGTTGCCCGGATGAACGCGAGTCACGGAACCGTCGAACATCGGTCCGATGTCATCGACACCATTCGGTCCGTGGACGAAGCGACCAAAGAACCACTCGCGGCCATGCTCGACCTGCAGGGCCCCGAAGTACGAACCGCACCAATCGACGACGACATCACCCTCGAAACGGGGAGTGAAGTCCGATTCTACGAGGGCGATGAGGCCACGCCCGACGCCGTCGGTCTCTCGTACTCGATCGCTGCCGCCGAACCCGGCGACACCATCCTGCTCGACGACGGCCGTATCGAAGGGACGGTCGACCGCGTCGAAGACGGGTCGGTCTTCACTCGCATCGTCTCCGGTGGCGAACTCGGCTCCCGAAAGGGCGTGAACGTCCCCGGTGTCGACCTCGATATCGACCTTATCACCGACTCCGACTACGAGAACCTCGAACTCGCCGCCGAGAAGGAAGTCGACTTCGTCGCCGCGTCGTTCATCCGCGACGCAGCGGACGTCTACACCATCAGCGACACGCTCGAATCGCTCGGTGCGGACATCCCCATCATCGCGAAAATCGAACGCGCCGGTGCAGTCGAGAACCTCGACGAGATTATCGAAGCAGCCCACGGCGTGATGGTCGCCCGCGGTGACCTCGGTGTCGAGTGTCCCCTCGAAGAGGTCCCCATCATCCAGAAGCGCACCATCCGAAAAGCGCAAGACGCAGGTGTCCCGGTCATCACGGCGACCGAGATGCTCGACTCGATGGTCCACTCCCGCCGCCCGACTCGTGCCGAGGCGTCCGACGTCGCCAACGCCGTCTTGGACGGCACCGACGCAGTGATGCTCTCGGGCGAGACCGCCGTCGGCGACCACCCCGTTCGCGTCGTCCAGACGATGTCCCGCATCGTCGAAGAGGTCGAAGAGAGCCCCGAGTACCACGAGAGCCAAGAACAGCGCGTTCCGACCGCCATCGACGGCTCTCGAACCGAGGCGCTCGCACGCTCTGCCCGCTATCTCGCCCGCGACGTGAACGCTGCGGCAATCGTCGCCGTCTCCGAGTCCGGGTACACCGCCCGGAAGACGGCGAAGTTCCGCCCGGGTGTCCCTGTCGTCGCCGTCACCCCGAACGACCGAACGCGACGCCAACTCGCACTTCTGTGGGGTTCGTCGGCCGAGTACTCCGACTACAGTACGAGCGTCGAGTCCGTGATGGACGACGCCGTCACGGCCGCCCTCGACGCCGGTGCCGCAGAGTCCGGTGACACCATCGTCGTCCTCTCCGGGATGATGACCGAACTCGAAGGCACGAACACGACGAACATGCTCAAAGTGCACGTGGCTGCAGAGTCCATCGCCACCGGTCGCAAAATCGTCGGTGGGCGCGTCGCCGGACCGCTGTACCGGACCAACGATGGCGACCTCTCAGACGTCCCCGAAGGGGCGATTCTCTCGCTCGCCGCCGACTTCGATGGCGAGTTCGACGGCGATGCAGACAAACTCGCGGGAATCGTCGATGCACGAGCAGGCATGACCGGCTATCCGGCACTCGTCGCTCGTGAACTCGACATCCCGATGATTTCTGGCGCACCGCTTCCCAGCACAATCGACGAAGGGTCCACCGTTACCCTCCACGCGGAACGCGGTGTCGTCTACGAAGGTGCCGTCATCGGCCACGAAGGCGACGTCATCGGCCACAAACGCGACAACCGATAAGCGTGCGGTAGCCCTTTCCCGCCCCATCCCCTATCTGTAACTAATGTCTCGCTCTCCCCAGCCGCAGACCGAAGACGAACCCGAGTGGCGATTCGGTATCGACGACGTTGGACCAGACGGTATTGTCGACGACTCGACCGTCGAGGAAGAGCCAATCGAACCCGGGTCGCCACGGACGGAGAACGTCGTCTTCGTGCTTCTCGGCGTGCTTCTCGCAGTTGGACTCATCCTCATCACCGTCTTCCCGAGCGCTGCCTGACGCCGGCCGCACCGCCCTCGCTGCCGGGGTGAATTTCCGTTTTGATAATCGGGCCTTTTGATTTATGTAACCCCGAGCGAAATCGCCGTCAACCCCAACCGGGACACACGACATGAGTTACGTAGCCCGCGCACCCTCCGTCTTGGCTTCCGTGCTGATTCTCGTTGCGGCGCTGTGGGTTCCGATGCCCACTGCTGCGGCCGGCGAGCCGACCGCTTCGTTCGAACAGGACGTCACGACCGTCACGCGTGGCGACGTCGTCGAGATACGGGTGAGACACTCCGACCCCGGTGTCCTCCACGTCGGCGGCGACGACTACGGCTACCACCTGACGGTCGAACTCACCGGCGCAGGTGTGACGACGGTCACCATCGACACGTACAACTCGACCGGGACGCCGGAGAACTACGTCTCCGGAGGTGGGAACAAGACCCTCCACACTGCGCAACTCAGTCGGCCAATCGAACCGACGACGTACTTGATGAACGTGACCATCGGGGGCGTCGAACGTGCTATCGGCCAACTCGACGTCGAACCCCGAGGCAACACGTCGGCGTCGACGTTGGTCGCCCCGGCCAGTCTGAACGGCACCGACTCGTCGCTCTCGCCCGCGTCAATCCAGTCCGCGTCGACGGCGCGAACGACCGTCGCCAAAGGTGACCTCGCCATCATCCGTCTCAACGAGAGCGGTCTGGAATCGGCGCTGTCGCCCAACGACGTGGCCGGCGGTGCGACGGCAAACGGAATCGAGGTTTCGATGAACCAACTCGAAGTGCGCCCCAACCACGACCAACAGACGTTCCTCGCCACGTCCGAAAACGGCGCGACGGTCGTTCCAGACTTCGAAACCGACCGCGTCTACGTCGTCTGGGACACGTCTGACTTGCCGCTCGAAGGCGAGGCCGAAGACTACGAAGTCACGGTGACCCTGCAGGGCGACCACAGCGACTTCGTCGAATCAGACACCATCACTGCACGCTCCCGGGTTCGACTCGTGAAACCGACAGTGTCGATGGCCGTCGACAACGAGACCATCTACCCGTGGGACGCCCCGTCGGTCAACGTGAGCGGCGAGTCGACGTTAGCGCCCGGAAGCGTCGTCGAACTCCGAGCGCGTGCCCCGGGGCAGCCGTTCTTGAAACTCGTCCCGATGACCGTCTCCGAAAACGGGACACTGCGTGAAAATCTGACGTTCGCACCAGAAGACCGTGGCCTCGTCTTCCCGCTGTGGGTTCGTGACTACCGCGACAGTACCGAGACGACGATGCGGATTCTCGAATCCGACGCGAGTCTCCGGTTCGTCGACCAGGAGACGGACGGAACCTTCGTCACCATCAGCGAAGTCAACCTCTCTGTGGGTGGCTTCATCGAAGTGGAGACACCCGACGAAGAACGCCTCGGGACGAGCGCGTATCTCCCACCCGGACACCACGAGAACGTCATCGTCGAGTTCGACCGTCGACAACTGACCGACAGCGAACTGCTCGCACTCTCCTACACCGACCGCGACCGCGACCAGAACTTCTCGTCGTCGGTCGACCGCCCGTATCGGACGAACGGGAGTAGCAACGGGACGCTCATCGCAGACGACGCGATGGTCCGACTCGAACCCGACGCCAAGACACCGACGCCGACCAGCACTCCGACGACGGACGAACCACCTTCGACGGCGGCGACGCCGACTGGGACCCCATACCCGGTCGTCGAACGGACACCACTCGAACCAGCAGTCGCTGGGACGAACACGGGGATTCCGTTCTCGCCCGGACTCGTGGTCATCGCGTTCGTCGTCACCGGACTCCTCGCACGCCGACGATGATTCGCACGCCAACGATGGTCCACGTACCTCGACTAAACGAACACGGACACCACATGACCGGATACGACGGACGAACGAACTGGGACCGAGTGGAGGGAGCCTGACGATGGCGAGACTCGTCGAACTCGAACCAACGAAGTTCGTCCGCTTCCTCGCAGACCTCTGGACGCAGCGCAACTGGCAGACGAACGTACAACCGCGTGGCGAAGGCCGCTACCTCGTCCAGGGACAGCGTGGTGACGGGGCGAAGGGGATGATGCTCGTTCTCCCCACCGCCGAGGGGACGGTCGAGATGGACCACGTCAGAGGCTTCGTCGCGCACGCGAAGAAACGCCAGATAGACGTCATCTCCATCGCAACGCAAGGCGAGTTCACCGACGAAGTCCGAGGATTCAGCACGAAGCACGACGTGACACTCCTCGATTTAGACACCCTCGGTGAGACCGTCGAAGACGAAGAACTCGAAGAGACCGTCAAGCAGTACACCGACGGCGACGTGTACGAGACTGCAGAAGTCGAGTTTGGACTTCCGTTCGACCTGCCAGAACCGGTCGCGAATGCTGTGTCCTCGCTCCCGCTCGACAGCATTCGAGCGCGCCTTTCTGGCAATTCGGGCGACAGTGACGTGTCGCTTCGAGACCGCCTCCCCTCGTCGCTCGAAGATCTCAAATCTGGGTCACCGCCGAGCGTCCGCGTCGTCGTCGTCGCTGTCCTCCTTCTCGTCCTCGCGCTTGGGTCGGTCGCCGCCCTCGGCCCGGTCGTCGACGGACTCGGCACACAGGTCGGCCAGCGTGGTGTCTCCGTCTCCGCAGTATCGAGCGCGCCGTCTTCGTCGGCGGACCTCGTCGCACGCTGGAACACACAGACCACAGACTCGGTCGCAATCGGGAACGACTCGTACACTGCACCCGAAGGCACGCAGTTCGTCGTCGTGGCGCTCAACGTGTCTGCCAACGGGTCGTCACCGGGGTCGCTCCCGTCATCGTCGCTCGTCCTCGAATCCGACAGCGTTCGGTACGGCTACCAACCCCTCACGAACAAAAGCGGATTCGCTAACGGAGGACTGTTCGCGCCAAACGAGTCAGAAAGAGTCTGGACGGTGTTTTCGGTGCCGGAGAACACGACAACCGGAACCCTCCTCGTCAGCGATTCGAACGGCGACACTGTCGCCTTCGTCCATGACGAGACGGTGTCTGCCGAACCGACCGACTCCGCGTGACCGCTGTCGACGCGACCGACTCCGTGCGATTGCTGTCGACGCGACTGACTCTGGATGACGACCACCGACCCCCAGACAGGATACGTCACACCCTCAACCCTTAATCGGACGACGGCCCTAGAGCACCTATGGCACGCCCGCCGTTCCCGTTGCAGCTCGACCTCATCGGCCCCGAGACGCTTCCGTTGGTCTTGGTTCTCGCTGGACTCGGCCTCTCGCTCGCCGAAGCGATGGCTCCCGGTGCCCACTTCGTCGTCCTCGGCGTTGCCCTCCTCGCCGCGGGACTCGTCGGGCTCCTCATCGGGCCGTTTGCGACCCCGCTCGTCCTCGGCCTCCTCGTGTTCGTCTTCGGAGCACTCGCGCTGTACGGCTACCGCGAACTCGACCTGTACGGTGGCAAAGGCGAAGGGAAGACGAGCGATTCGAAGGCACTGAAAGGGAAGACCGGGCGCGTCACGGAACGCGTCACTCCAACCGACGGCGAAGTCAAGTTAGACGAAGGTGGGTTCAATCCCTACTACGCCGCTCGGTCAGTCCACGGCGAACTCGAAGTCGGAAGTGAAATCGTCGTCGTCGACCCCGGCGGTGGCAACGTCGTAACTGTCGAGGGATTCGGTCCCGGTGAGGACGAAATCGACCGTGAACTCGCCAGAGAGCGGGCACGAAAACAGCGTGAACGAGACGAACGCGAACGAGAAGCCGAAGACGCAGAGCGGGTCTGACGCCGACTCGGACAGGTTCGACCCCGCTCCAGTCTTGGAAAAACCGTCCGACGTGATTGCCGTGGTACACGAATACTTATCATATGGCCAACCCTAGACCAAGTTATGGACCTTATTGCCCTCCAAGTGGGGTTGGGGCTCGGAGGCGCCGTCGCCGGCCTCCTCGTCCTCGTCCTCGCTGTCGTCACGGTGTACCAGATGGTGGAGATCGTGGACGCCTACGAGAAGAAGGCACTCACGGTCTTCGGGGAGTACCGACGACTCCTCGAACCGGGTATCAACTTCATCCCGCCGTTCGTCTCTCGAACCTACGCGTTCGACATGCGGACGCAGACACTCGACGTGCCACGACAGGAAGCAATCACCCGCGACAACTCACCGGTGACCGCCGACGCCGTCGTCTACATCAAAGTGATGGACGCCAAGAAGGCGTTCCTCGAAGTCGACGACTACAAGCGTGCCGTCTCCAACCTCGCCCAGACGACCCTTCGTGCCGTGCTCGGCGACATGGAACTCGACGACACGCTCAACAAGCGACAGGAAATCAACGCCCGCATCCGCAAGGAACTCGACGAACCGACCGACGAGTGGGGTGTTCGCGTCGAATCCGTCGAAGTCCGCGAAGTCAACCCGAGTGCAGACGTGCAGCAAGCGATGGAACAGCAGACCTCTGCCGAGCGCCGTCGCCGTGCCATGATTCTCGAAGCGCAGGGTGAACGCCGCTCCGCCGTCGAGAAGGCAGAGGGTGAAAAGCAGTCGAACATCATCCGTGCGCAGGGTGAAAAGCAGTCGCAGATTCTCGAAGCGCAAGGTGACGCCATCTCGACGGTGCTTCGTGCGAAATCTGCCGAGTCGATGGGCGAACGCGCCATCATCGACAAAGGCATGGAGACGCTGGCGAACATCGGTCAAAGCGAGTCGACGACGTTCGTCCTCCCGCAGGAACTCACCTCGCTCGTCGGCCGGTACGGCAAGCAGCTAACCGGTTCAGACGTACAGGACATGGAAGGCCTCTCCAGCATGGAGTTCGACGAGGAGACGCGCGAACTCCTCGGCCTCGACGACATCGACGACATCCTCGGCCAGATAGACCAGGCCGCCGAGATGAACGTCGAACAACTCGAACAGGAGGCCGAGGCGATCAAAGCCGGTGCAGAGGTCAACGACATCAAGTCACCCGACGAAGTCATCGCCGAGGCCGACGACGAAGAAGAACCAATCAAGTCACCCGACAAAGTCGTCGCAGAATCCGACGAACAGGCAGCAGAGCCGGCCGAAGGCCCGACAAACGGCCAGCAGCGCGACGAGGAGGCAGACGAGGACGAGTCGGAGATGACGTTCGAGAAAGACCTCGAATAGGGACGCCGACACCCGTTCCGCCATCGTTCGAACCCGTCGAATCGACAGACAGTCGTGGTATCAAGCGGCATAGATGGCGAAGCGCTTTTCTTAGGGCCGTCTCGTATGTGGGAGTAGATGTCGAATCGCCGGATAGACGACGACAAGCGTGCGACCCTTCGCAGATTCGCTGCACTCGGTGCGGCGACGCCACTCGTGGGACTCGGGAAACGCGACGACGACGAGTCGGGGTCGAGCGATGCTCGTGACGCAATCGTCGGATACGTCGCGTCCACACCGGGCGCTCACTTCTCGAAGGTACGCGACGATTTGAAGTTGGGAACGGGCGAGACACAACACCACCTCCGGACCCTCGTCGACAGCGGGACGCTGGAAGTCCGCCGCGACGGCGACTACAAACGATTCTTCCCCGCAAAGCGATTCTCCGAGTTCGAACAGGTCGCTCTTGGTTATCTCCGTCGGGACACGCCACGAGGCATGCTCGTTCATCTCCTTCGCGACCCGGACGCGACCGGGAGCCAACTCGCCGCCACACTCGACGTGTCGCGGGCGACAGTGAGTACGTACGCCAAAGAACTCGACGCGGTTGGTCTCCTCTCCCGTGAGAATGGTTACGCGGTCACCGAACCCGAGACGGTCATCACACTCTTGATTCGGTACGCCGACTCCTTCGGTGCCGACGCCGCCGCGTTCGCCGACGACGCGGCCGGGTTGATTCGGTTCGACCCCTGACCACTCGGCCACGCGGTCCGAGTTCCCAAGAGAGCACCCCAGATTTTCGGCGTGGCCCACACGAAGAGCACTGCTGCGGTGTCGGCGGTGAGGTAGCCGAGCAGTGAGTGAAGGGTAACGAGGGAGAGAATCACTCAGCGACTCGAACTGCGAAACAGAAGTGAATGCCAGATGATGTGGAACGCGTAGGGGGAGACACCGGCGTTCCGAGGGGCGCGTGAGGGCAGTGAGGCGTCAGCGAGGTGTCAGACCGTGACTTTCCACGTCGTGCCCGACGAGTAGCCCCACTTCTCGATTTCCACGTCGAACTCGCCGTCGAGAAGCGGCCGCATGTTGGCACCGACTTCCTTAGCCGTGAGGTCGAGGTCTTCGGCGATGAGGCGCGATTTGAAGTACATCTGCGACTCCGCGTTCTGCCGGAGGTACTGAAGGATGCGACGTTGTTTCTCGGAGAGAGAACTGGTGGTGTCGAGGACGTTCCCCTCGACTGCGGTCGTGGTGGCGGTCGTGCTCATATCAGTATAGAATATCGAGACGCCTATCAGGGGTTTGGTACACGAGGTTAACACGCCGCTGTCTGTCGATTTTCTCGCCGAATACTGCGTTCGGAAGGGTCGTCTGAGCCATCGCAGGTACGGTCACCTAACACTCACGCACGCCTGACACTCCACACTGACCGAGGGTATGTCCGTCTCGTCGGGTGACTGTCTACGGGACGAGACAGAAAATTCATACGCGGATAGCGGCCATACCACGACAATGGACCGTCCGACAGACCGACGCTCGGCCACGTCCTCCTCCACCGGCGTCGAAGTGAGTGTCGTCCTCCCCGCGTACAACGAAGAGCGGACCATCGAGAACACGGTCCACGTGACGGTGGAGACGCTCGAATCGTTCCTCCCGTCCGACGCGTTCGAGGTCATCGTCGCCGAAGATGGATGTGACGACCGCACCCCCGAAATCGCCACGCGGATGGCCGACGAGGACACACGAATTCGCCACTACCACAGCGACGAGCGACTCGGCCGTGGTGGTGCGCTCGAACGCGCCTTCGACGCCGCACACGGCGAGACGCTGGTCTACTTCGACACGGACCTCGCCACGGACATGCACCATCTCGAAGAGTTGGTCGAGCGTATCCGGTCGGGAGAGTACGACGTCGCAACCGGGTCGCGCTGGATGCCTGAGCACGTCGCCAAACGCCCGGTCAAACGCGGGTTCCCGAGTCAGGTCTACAACGGCCTCGTTCGGTTCTTCCTCCGGTCGGACCTCCGCGACCACCAGTGTGGGTTCAAGGCCTTCAGTCGGACGGCGTTCGTGACGCTCCGCGACGACGTCGAAGACAACCACTGGTTCTGGGATACGGAGATGCTCGTCCGCGCACAGCGCGCTGGATTCCGCGTCGCCGAGTTCCCCGTCGACTGGGAGCCGAAAGGTGACACGAAAGTCGACCTCGTCCGCGACATCCTCGGCATGGGGAGTCAGATTCTCCGAACGTGGTGGCAACTCTCGGTTCGACCGCATATCACCCAGCGGGTGACGATTGCCGCCGGACTGTTGCTCACCATCGCTGCCGTGGCGTTGATGACGCTCTACATCGACCCCTCGGAGGTGCTCGCGGTCCTCAGCGAGACGAACCCCGCACTCGTCGCGTTGGCCGCAGGCATCTACGTCCTCTCGTGGCCACTTCGGGGCGTCCGCTACCGCGACATCCTCCGCGAACTCGGCTACGACGAGAAGGCGAGTTTCCTCACCGGTGCAATCTTCATCAGTCAGACAGGGAACCTCGTGTTCCCGGCCCGCGCGGGTGACGCCGTGCGCGCGTACATCGTGAAAGCCCGACGCGGCATCCCGTATCCGTCTGGATTCGCGTCACTCGCCATCGAACGCGTCTTCGACCTGCTCACGATTGCCGGCCTCGCCGGTGTCGTTCTCGTCGGACTCGCGGCCACGGGCGGTCTCCAAGACATCGCCACCGTCCTCGCCACCGGCGTGAGCGGCGGGTCCGTGAACGTCTCTGCGGACGACGTCCGCACCGTCGCTTACGTCGCGACCGGCGTCGGTATCGTCGCAATCGCCGGCGTCATCGGAATCGCGCTCTCCGCGCGTGCCGACCGCAACTTCGTCCGTGAGTTCGTCGGCCGGTTCTCGTCTGACTCGTACGTCGAGTACGTCGCAGACATCATCGAGCAGTTCATCTCCGACCTGCAGGCCGTCGCTGGCAACCGTACCGCGTTCGGTCTCGTCGGGATGTCGAGTCTCGCCATCTGGACCATCGACGTGGTGAGTGCCATCGTCGTTCTCTACGCACTGGGTGTGGACATCGACCCTGTCGTCCTCGTCGGCGTCTCCTTCTTCGCGGTGAGCGTCGGGAACCTCGCGAAGGTCTTGCCACTCTCGCCCGGCGGCGTCGGTCTCTACGAGATCGCCTTTACCGTGTTCCTGGCCGCACTCGCACCGGTCACACCGGCAACTGCGCTCGCGGCGGCCGTCCTCGACCACGCAGTGAAAAACGCCGTCACGCTCGTCGGTGGCGTCGTGTCGATGCTCTCGCTCAACGTCTCGCTGACGACGGCAGTCGAAGAGAGCGCCGACGTTCGTGACCGAGAGTTCGCCGAGTCAGAATAGGGAACGTCGCCGCAGGAGTCGAGCTATTTTGCAGACAGCCCGTGTCAGTACAGGTCGCTTCGAATCGGCGACAGTGCGGCCGTCACTGCCGAAACGAGTGCATCCGCCCGGGTGATTCGTCCCTCCGAGAACGCACCTGCAGCGCCCTCGTTCTTCGCGACATCCTCGGTTCCGAGGACGTCGTCCATCACCGGGCCGAGTTCCTCGCCAGCACGGATTCGGTCGGCGATGCGGTCGGGGAGTGCGAACGTCGGGCCAGCACCGCGGCCCACTCGGTCGCCGTCGGTCACGGCCGACCACATGATGAGATAGAGGTCGTCGTCGGTGTCGGACCCCGACGGATGTGCGGCGACGCCGCCTTCGATACCGACGCCGAGGGCGTAGTCGCCGGACTCGAACGCTCGGCGCGCGCGAGTGACCGCACCGGAGATGGTCTCGTCGTGCCCGACGGGTTGTTCTGAGACGCCAGAGTCGACGGCGACTGCCGCCACACTGGCGTGGGGTATCGCCCGTTCGACTGCACGCCGCTTCACTGGGTTACCGCTTCCGACCGCGATGTCCATGTCGTCAGAGCGTGAGTGAACTCATATCGCTCCATCGGATTCCGTCTCCGGGGGCGACCAGGGGGCGGGGAGGTCGACAGTCGGGAAGAAACAGCGTGCGAGTCGGTCGACTCCACCCAAGAGCGCCGGACTCGGTTGGTTGAGAAGTGAGTCGTCGACGGCGTGAACCGCGGCGTCGACGTCCCACTGTCGTGTCTCGAACGCTTCGGGGTCGCCGCGTTCACCCTTCCCGCAGGGGTGGAGGACCACGAAATCTGGGTCGGCCGCGGCGACCGTTTCGGCCGTGATTTCTCGTGACCGTTCACCCGCGTCGAGAAACGGGTACGACCCGCCAGCGGCCCGAACCACGTCGGGGACCCAGTTTCCCGCGGCCATCGGTGGGTCTGCCCACTCCTCACAGTAGACGGTCGGTCGCGGCCGGTCGCCGACTGCCGCCGCGACTCGGTCGATGTGGTCACGACAGTCTTCAGCGAGCGTGGTGCCGGCGCGCTCATCGCCTGCAACTGCACAGATAACGGGGAACGTCTCGAACACCTCGTCGAGGGTCGCCGGCTCGACGTGGCACACGTCGAAGCCCCGCGCTCGGGCCTCGTCGGCAATCTCCGCTTGTAAGTCGTCACAGGTACAGAGCACGTCGGGGTCGAGGGCCGCGATTCGCTCGAAGTCGGGGTTCAGCCAGCCACCGACAGTCGGGCGCTCGAGCGGCGAGTGGACTGTCGTCCCGACGATTCGGGACGCAAGCCCTGCAGCGTCGAGGATGGCGGTCGCGCTCGGCGCGAGTGAAACGACACGAGGTGGTCCGGCCATGCGTACGTGTCACGAGGGACGTGCGTGAAAAATATGTATCGTGTCGCCTCGTTCGGGAGGACACCGGAGATAGCAGTGAGATTCAATTGGGCCGTGTGAGCCCCCCACACATGCAAATATCGCCAAATTCTCCCGGGCAATACCAAACCATTTATGCAGTCGTCTGCGGTCGTTCGTGTTACGGACAGCATCCGGGTTCTAGCCGCCTCTACCAACCCCTTCCCGGAGCACCCGCCGTCGTATCCATGAGCGAACGAATCTGGACCCGAAACCCCGGCGCACAGGAGCGAGAAAACAAACAGCGAAACGGTCGACAGCAGACCGAAAGCGAAGAAGAGACCACCAAGGGTGACACCCTCAAGTGCCCCGAATGTGGCGGTCACGTCGTCACCGACGACGAACACGGAGAGACCGTCTGTAACGACTGTGGCCTCGTCGTCACCGCCGACTCGGTCGACCGTGGCCCCGAGTGGCGCGCCTTCGACGCCCGCGAGAAGGACGAAAAGTCCCGTGTCGGTGCCCCCACGACCAACACGATGCACGACAAGGGGCTTTCGACCAACATCGACTGGCGCGACCGCGACGCCTACGGGAACTCTCTCGGCGCCCGTCAGCGCCAGAAGATGCAGCGCCTCCGCAAGTGGAACGAGCGCTTCCGCACGCGCGACTCCAAGGAGCGCAACCTGAAGCAGGCACTCGGCGAAATCGACCGAATGGCATCTGCACTCGGCCTTCCCGAGAACGTCCGCGAGACGGCATCTGTCATCTACCGCCGCGCACTGGACGACGACCTGCTCCCCGGTCGCTCCATCGAGGGTGTCGCCACGTCCTGTACCTACGCCGCCGCCCGCATGGCCGGCGTTCCCCGCTCGCTCGACGAGATTGCCGAAGTCTCCCGCGTCGAGAAGAGCGAAGTCGCTCGCACGTACCGCTACATCGCCCGCGAACTCTCGCTGGAAGTCAAGCCCGCGGACCCCGAGCAGTACGTCCCCCGTTTCGCCAGCGAACTCGGCCTCTCTGACGAGTCGAAGATGCGTGCTCGCAAGCTCCTGAAGAACGCCAAAGAGAAGGGCGTCCACTCCGGCAAGTCGCCGGTCGGCCTCGCCGCCGCGGCCGTCTACGCTGCTGCACTCCTCACCAACGAGAAGACGACGCAGGCAGCAGTCAGCGACGTCGCCGACATCTCCGAAGTCACGATTCGCAACCGCTACCACGAACTCCTCGAAGCCGAAGAGAACCTCGGCCTCGTCTGAATCGTCGACGCTCCCGACGGCACGAGTAGACGACTGACGATTCAGTTTTCGCTTATTCGACTGCCGAGCCACAGCACTGGCTGCTGCAGCAGAGAGTGACTGGTCGACGACATCTCACCGGGGAGAAACATTTTGTCGTCGCGTGAACACCTATCTACGATGCGCACGAATCACGCCCTCCGCGTGGGCGATGCCGCCGACACTGGACTCGCCGACGGGAGCGTGGACCTCGTCGTCACTTCACCACCGTACCCCATGATAGAGATGTGGGACGACCTCTTTTCGTCGCGTGACGAGCGAGTCTCTCGTGCCCTCTCGGCGGGCGACGGTGACGCCGCGTTCGAGGCGATGCACGAACAACTCGACGCGGTGTGGGACGAAGTCAAACGCCTCCTCGCACCGGGGGGTATCGCGTGTGTGAACGTCGGTGACGCGACGCGAAGCCTCGACGGGTCGTTTCGGCAGTACCCAAACCACGCCCGAATCCTCACTGCCCTCTGTGAGCGTGGGCTCGTCCCACTTCCAGACGCAATCTGGCGAAAGCCGACGAACCGACTGACGAAATTCATGGGTTCGGGGACGCTCCCACCTAACGCGTACGTCACACTCGAACACGAGTACGTTCTCATCGTGCGAAACGGCGACTCTCGGTCGTTCCCACCGGGTGACGAACGCCGCTACGAGAGTGCCTTCTTCTGGGAAGAGCGAAACAGTTGGTTCTCGGACCTCTGGGAGTTCACCGGGACGGACCAGCGACTGGATTCGGGCACCAGAGAACGCTCTGCTGCGTTCCCGGTCGAACTTCCGCTGCGACTGATACGGATGTACTCCGTCTACGGCGACACCGTGTTCGACCCGTTCACCGGGACCGGAACGACGACGCTCGCGGCCATGCTCGCAGGGCGTGATTCGGTCGGTTACGACCTCGACGCTGGTCTCCTCAGTGCGTTCGAAGACCGACTCGACGATATCGAAGAGCGCTCTCGAAGAGACGTCGAGCGACGACTCGACGACCACCGGGCGTTCGTCTCCGACCGGGACGACCGGCCCGGCCACGAGGCCGAACACTACGACTTCCCCGTCGTGACGAAGCAAGAACGGAACATTCGACTGTACGCCGTCTCGTCGGTCACGAAGTCACAGTCCGGTGACGACCACCTGTTCACCGTCGACCACGAACCACTCGACGAGGCGTCGGACACTGACGTGAGTGCTGCGTCGACTGAGTCGCCACCCGAAGCCGTCTCCGAAGACGTGCAGACGACCGATTGAGGCCCCATCAACACCCAGACCACCTCACACCGGTCCTGTCCTGAGGCGTTTGCGGACACGAACACCGATTTATCACCGGCCGACCCAGCAAGCAGTATGGACCTGTCGTTCGACTCGTTCGTCCTCGCGGCGAGCACCGCAGACTTAGGCGACGAACCCGCCGCACGGGGTGTCGCTGACGCCGTCGAATTTCGGATGGACCTCGCAGACGACCCGCTTTCTGCCCTCGACGAGTACGATGGGTCGCTTCCGATTCTGGCGACGAACCGTGCCGACTGGGAAGGCGGCGAAGCCGACGCATCCGACGCCGAGCGGCTCGAAACACTCGTCGCGGCTGCCGAGTTCGACGCCGTCGGGGCGGTCGATATCGAACTCGCCTGTCTTCGGGCGGACGTCGGCGTCGACGCTGCAACCCGTGTACGCGACGCTGGCGCGACAGTCGTCGCGTCCGTCCACGACTTCGACCGGACACCCGCGCGTTCAGAACTGATTGCACTCCTCCACGAGGCGGCAGCGCTCGGCGACGTTGGGAAACTCGCCGTCACCGCGCACTCGAACGCCGACGCACTCCGTCTCCTCGACGTGACCCACACGGCAACTGAGTGGGGTGACACAGTCGCGACGATGGCGATGGGCGAGGCGGGCAGGCACACCCGTGCAGTCGCGCCAGTGTACGGTTCGAAGATTGGGTACGCCCCCGTAGACGCCGCTGACGCAACCGCACCAGGTCAGTACGACATTCAGACACTTCGTTCGCTCGTGGACGACCTGTCGAGTAATCCGGACGTTTAAGAGTACGGGCGTTGAGGCCAACGCACGATGCCAGATGTACGTCGTCGCGCCGTTGTCGCCGCCCTCGTGGGCGTGTTAGGCGCATCTCTCGGAATCGCTGGCGCTGGTCACGTCTATCTCCGGGAGTGGCGACGCGCAATCGCGTGGTTCACGTTCGTCCTCGGCGCGGGACTCGTGTTGGTTTCGACGTTTGCGGACCCAGCGACTGCGTCTATCGATACACTCCCGACCGAAGTGACAGTCCCCGTCATCGCACTGTTGTTCTTGAGCGCGCTCGACGCGTACCGAATCGGGATGCGGACGCCCAGCCAAACGAAGGACGGCACGCCTGCCTGTCCGATCTGTGGGGGCGAACTCGACCAGCAACTCGACTTCTGTCCGTGGTGTGCGACAGAACTCGAATGGCACTTCGTCGAAGAATAACCGCCGCGTCGGTCGAAAACTGGAGATTCCGTCTTACTTCTCGATGATGCTCTCTTCGACTGCTTCACCGAAGTGGCGCGCAGTGTCTTCGTAGTAGATGAGCATCTCGTCACCGGGTTCGAGGTCGGTGACCGCGACCCGACCGTCTCGGGTGTGGACTTTGATGGTTTCGGCGTTCTGCAAGAGCGTCGTGACGCGGTCGCCCTCGTACTCCGCAGTGATTCGGAACATCGGCCGTTTTTCTATCTTCACGCGTCCGACGATTGCCTCGCGGGTGTGGCCGTTTTCGTCGACGATTTGTACTTCGTCGCCGCTCTCGAGTTCCGAGAGGTAGGTCGTCCCCCCGTCGGGTGTCCGCGCGTAGGCGTGGACTGCACCTGCGTTGACCCGGAACGGACGAGAGGCGACGTACGGCGACTCGGCCGTCTCGGCGTGGACGAAAAAGAGACCGCGAGACATCGACCCGACGAGCATCCCCTCGTCGTGGTCCATGAGCGACCCCGTGTCGACGCAGACGCGGTCTGCCATTCCCGTGCGCTCGACTTCGGTGACCTCTGCCCAGACGAGGTCGAGGGACTCGCGTTCGGCCTCGTCACGAATCTCGGTAGTTCGCCGGATTTCGTCGGGACTGTCGCTGTCGAGGAGAACACCGTCGGCACCGATTTCGAGCGTCTCGAAGGCGGCTTGCGCCTCGTCTGCGCTCGTCACCCCAGCGATGAGGTCGGTCTCGTCGCCGATGCGCGCAATGAGATTCTCTAACGGGATGATAGTCCAGTCCTCGCCGACGACGATGGTGTGGTCGCCGTCGTGAGCGGCCTCTTCGGCGAACGCCTCGTAGTCTTTGCTCAGGATACGGATGTACGACCCATTCGTTCGGTCGTCGCCACGGCGGAGCGTCGTCAAGTCAGCAGACCCAGAGAAGTCAGACGGGAGGTCGACGGTCCCGTCACCTTCGCCATCCTTCCCGACGATGTAGGCGTCGGCGAGGGATTCGGGTTCGTCGTCTTCTTCTGCTTCCATCACGTGAACGTCGGCGTCCGTCCGGAACGCAGCGACCTTGACGTCACCGAGTTCACGAACCTTCTCGACGTCGTCCTCGTCGACGAGGACCCAGTCGACGCCAGCTTCGAGGCCTGCCGTGATGCGTCGCTTCCGCGTCTCCCAGTCGCCGACCGTGTCGTCGGCTTTGAGCCAGACGCTTCGTGTCATTATCGACCCCACTCGGTCGGCAGTCTTGAACGTGGCGGATGAATCAACGGACAGCGATGTGGTCTGGTCGAACAGCGCGTTTCCATCGTAGAGCAATTCTGTATCGCACTATGTGGTTTATGAGGGCCGATTCAGACATCTTTCGGCCCAATCGACTGCCCACAGAACACGGTTGCGACGGAGACTGCACGCTACACGGTTATCCGAGCCTCAAAGAACCGAGTTCGGGCGTCTACGATCGTGGAACGCGACCGTCGCTGACACGCCTCGGTACTGAACCTGTTGAGCACAGCAAATGGCATCAGACATGCGACCGCCTCGAACGTGGTCCGGTGACGTGGGAGTCCGAATCCAGCGAGCGAAGAGATAGCACTCAGCAGTTCACGAGTGTAGTGTCGACCGAGTCCGAACCACGCCGTGCAGTGAGTACCAGACAGACTCTCGAAGAGGTGGCCTGTTCAACGCGCAACCCCGGGGGTGAGCAGGCTGAAGAGAGGTCTCTGTCAGCACTGACACACACCAGTCTGACCAGTGCTGCATCGCAGTGTGCGCCTCTGTTAGCGAACAAACCGGCAGACGTCGGCGCTGTCGACGTGATTCGTCGAGAGGCAACAGAGCACTCAGCTGGTGGACTCAACCATGGGTGGGCTCCTTCTCTTCGAAAACTATCGAATAGCCGACAGCAACGCAAAGACACATCCTCTCCACCGAATCGAGTGGAGTCTATAGTTGGTACGACGATACCGAGCAGATTGGCCGGAGTAGGGATACGTTCACACCGATTGAGTGATCGTCGCGGGAAACAGGTCGTAGACGCCACTGTCTCTTGGTCACTTAGGCCTGCTCGAACACTCACGTGGCACGCCGTTACCGCACCAGAATCACCGCCTGGGCCTCTGACGCCGAAACGCCCGAATTCGTTGGCGAAACTGGCTCTCTCCCGACTCAGCAGTGGCACGCGACATATTCATAAACCAAATGTTGCGATACCAAATCCACTCTCGTCCGCGAACCTCGGTCGTTCTATCGAGTTGGGCGCGAGCGCGTGTGCTACCCGCTGCGTCGGGAGAAAACGAACGAATGACGCGCCCGATTGGTCGAGCGTATGCAGAAACTCAGTCGAAGGAAGCGAGGTCGACCTGTTCAGTGTCCTCGTCTGCTTCGTGGGCGAGCAACGCGTGTTTTAGCTCGACGCCACCCGCTGCAGAGAACCCGCCGAGTGAATCCGCCCCGACAACGCGATGACATGGGACGACCAGTGGAACGGGGTTTCGCCCGCACGCCTGCCCAACCGCGACCGGGTGACTGTCGAGTTCGGCCGCAATCTCGCCGTAGGTTCGCGTCTCCCCGTACGGAATGGCCAGCATCGCGCTCATCACTCTCCCGGTGAACGAGTCGGGGACGTCGACGTCGATATCGAACGTTCGACGCTCGCCGTGTTCGTACTCCGAAAGTTGCATCCACAGGTCGTCTGGTGACACCGCAACCAACTGCTCGTCGAGTTCCACGTCGAACCCCCACATCGTGACGTGCATCGACTGTGCTTCGCGCCCGACGCACATCTATGTGTGGCGTCTGCTCGGCGAGCGTCTACACAGGTCTCTGAGAGGTCCAGAACTACTGAAAGAGAAAACAGCCGCGAGTTAGGCTTCGATACCGAGACCTGCGCGGGTGAGGGCGGTCTCTACGTCGGCATCGTCGTGAATGACGGCGCTGACGGCGCGAGTGATGGCTTCGGGGTCGTCGTGCTGGAAGATCGACCGACCCATCGAGACACCGGCGGCACCGGCGTCCATCGTTCCACGGACCATCTCGACCGTCTCACGGTCGGTTCCGCGACTGCCACCGGCGATGACGACTGGCAAGCGCGTCGCCTCGACGACGCGACTGAAGGACTCTGCGTCGCCGCTGTAGGCTGTCTTGACGATGTCAGCACCGACCTCTTCAGCGAGGCGGACGGCGTGCGCGAGTGCCTCGGGGTCTTGTTCGTCGATACCGGGACCACGAGCGTACGCCATGGCGAGGACGGGGACACCGAAGTCTGCGGCGCGAGAACAGAGATTTGCGAGTTGCGTCATCTGGTCGGGTTCGTACTCGGAGCCGACGTTGATGTGGAACGAGACGGCGTCGGCGCCGACGCGGAGGGCGTCTTCGACCGACCCAGTGAGTCGTTTGTCTGCTTCGTCCGGGCCGATGACCGTCGAGCCATTGACGTGGACGATGTATCCTTTTCCGTTCTTGTTCGGGTGGACGCGGGGTGCTGTGCCTTTGTGTGTGAGGACGGCGTCAGCGCCGCCGCGTGTGATTGCATCGATTGTCGATTCGATATCTACGAGGCCTTTGACCGGGCCGAGTGTGATACCGTGGTCCATCGGGACGATGAGGTATCGCCCATCTGTCGAGATGCGTTCGAGTCGTGCCGAAAGTCCTGCGTCAGTGTTCATGTATGAGAAAGGGTGGCAGAGTAGTTATGTGCGTTCCGGATGCGGTGGGCGTTGCGAAGCGCCGGCCACTGCGCCGTCTTTGAGTTCGCGGGCGAGCGTTTCGAGGCGGTCTGCGACAGTTTTGGGGTCTGAGCCACGTTCGTGTCCCTCGGCAACGATATCCACGAGTGCGCTTCCGACGATGATTCCGTCCGCGCCGCTTCGAACGATTCGTTCGGCGTGTTCTCCGCTACTGATTCCGAACCCGACGGCTTTGGGCACGTCGTACCCGTCCAACCGCCCGAGAGAGCTCCCAGTCTCGTCGGAGACTTCCGACTGAGCACCTGTCGTCCCGAGGCGGGCCTGGACGTAGACGTAGCCAGAGACCTGTTCCATGATGCGTTCGAGGCGCTCGCCGCGCGTCGTCGGTGCGACGATAAACACGAGGTCGAGGCCGAACTCGTCGCAGGCCTCACGGAGTGGGTCAGACTCCTCGGCGGGCAAGTCGGGGACGACGAATCCCTCGATGCCGACCGACGCCGCCTTCTCGACGAATGGGCGCGGCCCGGGCTCGTCGCCGTAGCGGTAGATGAGGTTGTAGTAGGTCATACAGACCAGCGGCACCGACACGTCGAGGTCTTCGACGAATTCGAAGAAGCGCGTCGGCGTCATCCCTCCCTGGAGCGACCGAACGACGGCGTTCTGGATGGTCGGACCTTCTGCGATTGGCTCTGAGAAGGGTAGACCGAGTTCGATGATGTCCGCACCGCCGCGTTCGAGAGCTTCGACGTATTCGAGCGACGACTCGTAGTCCGGGTCGCCCGCAGCAAGGTACGGGATGAACGCCGGACCGTCGGCGAAGGCGTCTTCGAGCGACATCACAGTCCCCCCGTGAACTCGTCCATGTTCGGTGCGATGTCGATGTCGCGCTCGTACGTCTCTTCGATAGCCGATTCGAGGTCCTTGTCACCACGGCCAGAGACGTTGACGACGACGAACTCTCCGAGGTCGTCGGCTTCACCGGTCGAATCGGGACCGGCGACGCGTTCGAGATAGCCGAAGGCGTGGGCTGTCTCCAGTGCAGGAATGATTCCTTCCAGCTGCGAGAGTCGGTGGAACGCGGTCAGGGCGTCGTCGTCGCCAACGTTGACCGCAGTGACCCGACCGATATCGACGAGATATGCGAGTTCTGGGCCGACACCGGCGTAGTCGAGACCCGAGGAGATGGAGTGTGACTCCATAATCTGCCCGTCGTGGTCCTGCAGGATGGTGGTCCGAGCGCCGTGGAGGATTCCCTCGCTCCCGGTCGTGAGCGACGCCGAGTTTGGTGCGACGCCGGCGTCTTCGTCGACTTCGAGTGTCGACCCGCCTGCTTCGACGGCGTAGAGTCCGACTTCCTCGTCGTCGACGAACTCGGCGAACGCACCCATCGTGTTCGACCCGCCGCCAGCACATGCGAGAACCGAGTCGGGGAGGCGGCCCATCTTCTCTCGCGCCTGCGTCCGTGCTTCCTCGGAGATAACCGACTGGAAGTCGCGAACCATGCTCGGGAACGGATGAGGGCCGACGACAGACCCGATGACGTAGTGGGTGTCTTCGACGTTCGTCGCCCAGTCGCGCATCGTCTCCGAGATTGCCTCTTTGAGCGTCCCCCGGCCGACGGTCACGGGGTTGACCTCCGCGCCGTTGAGTTTCATCCGGAAGACGTTGGGTCGCTGGCGGTTGATGTCGCGCTCGCCCATGTAGATTTCACAGGGCATATCGAGGTGCGCGCAGGCCATCGCCGTCGCCGTCCCGTGCTGTCCGGCACCGGTTTCGGCGATGATGCGGTCTTTGCCCATGTACTTCGCCAACAGCACCTGCCCGAGTGCGTTGTTGAGTTTGTGGGCGCCGCCGTGGACGAGGTCCTCGCGTTTGAGGTACACTTCACGACCGTACCGCTCAGAGAGTCGGTCGGCACGCTGGAGTGGTGTCGGCCGTCCGCCGAACTCTCGCAGTCGCGTGCGGAACTCGTCCATGAACCCGTCTTCGTTGTTCAGGACGTATCGCTCGTACGCGTCTTCCAGTTCCTCGATGGCCGGCATCAGGGCCTCGGGAACGTACTGTCCGCCGTAGTTGCCGAATTTTCCGTCTACGCTCATGTCGATGTGGAAAGAGAGTGTGTGTTTTCCCGCACGTTTCCGTCCATGATGGCTGTCCCGACGAGGAGGGCATCCGCACCCGCCTCACGCATCCGTCGAACGTCCTCGACCGTCTTTACGCCGCTCTCTGCGACGAGAAGCACGTCGTCGGGAACCTCGGGTGCGAGTTCTTCGAACGTTCCGAGATCGACTTCGAGTTTCCCGAGGTCGCGGTTGTTGATTCCGACGATGTCTGCGCCTGCCGCGAGGGCCGCGACGAGTTCGTCGCGAGTGTGGACCTCGACGAGCGGTTGGAACCCGCGTTCACGGGCCGCCTCGACGAGAGCCGGGAGGTCCTCACCCACGAATCGGGCGATGAGGAGGACGAGGTCAGATTCGACCACGTCGAGTTGTTCTTCACGCATGATGAAGTCCTTCCGGAGGACAGGGACGTCGACCGCGTCACGGATACGACGCAACGAGTCGGTCGACCCGCCGAAGTGGTCGGGTTCGGTGAGAACCGACAGTGCCGTCGCACCGCCAGCGACCATCTCTCGCGCCAGTTCGACCGGGTCGTCGTCGCGGACGCCGTCGGTCGTCGGACTGGTCGGTTTTACCTCACTGATTATCGGGACTCGACCGTCGGCCACCGCCGCGTCGACGGCGTCCGAAAACGACCGCGCATCGACCGTGACGCGCGTGTCGCCGCCCGGTCGCTCCCGTGCGGCATCGAGAATGGCGCGCACTTCGGGAGCTAATTCGTCTCCGCTAGCGTTCATTGATGTACACTAACGAACGCATCTGTACATAAGGCTTGCGTCGGCGGGGACACTGACCGTCTCTCGCGTACGCGCAGACACGCGGTGATGAATAGTGAGCAACGGTGGCGAGAACTGAGACTTACTAAGCAACGTGGCGAGAACGGTGAGACACCACCGAGGTGCTGTCGCGCCGCAAGGGTCAAGCGTCCGGCGTGGACACCCGAATACATGGACGTCTCTGGAATCTACGCCCGCAAGTCGCCGGCACTCGGCCGCGTCGTACAGGTCGGCGTGGTCAGTGGGAAACTCATCAGCGTCTCGTTCCCCGACTCGCTCCCGGAAGACGCCGAACCCGACAACGCGTATCTGGATACGATTCTCGACGCTATCGAAGGGGGGGACGTCGACCTCGCTGCGATTCCGACCGGACTCACCGTCCCCACGGACCAGCGAGCAGTGTTAGAAGCAGTCCAAAACGTCCCCCGCGGCGAGACGGTCGACCTCGGAGTCCTCGTTCGAATGGCGGGGTTGGACCCCGAAGACGACGAGTCGAAACAACTCGCGCGACAGGCACTCGCGGCGAATCCGATTCCCGTCGTCATCCCAGACCACCGGATTCGAGACGGGCCGAGCGCCGCCCCCGACGACGTCGCCGACGCGCTCCGCCGTGCAGAAGGAATCTAAGACAGCGCCTCAGAACGGTGCTGCGTCGGTCTGTCGCCGAAGTGCGAGGTAGCCGAGAAGACCGGCGAGGAGGAACAACGTACTCGCGAGGGCGACCGACTGAAGGCCGGTCGCGAGTTCGACGAACTGTGCGATACCGGCGAGGAGAAAGCCACCGCCGGCGACGTACTTCAACTGTCCATTGAACGGAACCTGTAGCGTGACGACGCCGAGGAGGATGGCGACGACACCGAATGCAGCGTCTGCTGCGAACTGAAGTGCCGGGTTCCCCGTGGCGATTGCCGCGACGACGAGGACAAGATATCCGATGAGCCCCGCCTGCGTCAACATCTTCGTGTCGATGTCCATACTTGGTAGGTGCGGCCCGCACACTTGAACGCATCCCCGCACGAACGCGGCCCCGCATCCAGTCGAAGTCGATATCGTCACCGACTACCAGTCGAACAGCGCGTTGCCCACGAACTCCAGTGCGTTCACCAGATAGTGAGCGACGACGACGACGAGGAGACTCTCCGTGAGGACGAACGCCGCCGCGAGGACGAATCCGAGGAGGCCGGTGACGATGATACCGAGTCGACCCTGCGCGCTGTGGCCCGCACCGAACGCCGCCGACGACACGGCCGCCATGAGCCACGGCGAGACGTCGAAACCGACGGCGACGGCGCCGACGAGCGCACCACGGAACAGCAGTTCTTCGAATCCTGCGATAAGTGGGAGTGCAACGAAGAGCAACAACACCCACCCTGCACGGGACTCCGGAGTGAGTGACTCACGGAGCGCTTCGTCGGGGGTGAATCCGAACTGCCGACTGAGCGTCGACCCGAGGCGGTTCGCTCCGTAGAGAGCGAGGCCGAGTGCGATTCCGATGCCGACTTTCGTCGGCAGGTCACCGGTCGAGAGACCGAGTGCTGCCGCCGGGATGCCTGTATACCACGCACCGACGGCCAAGAACGCGCCCAACACCCCCTGCGAGACGGCGACGTTGGCAATGAGAAGGTATGTGGGAAGGTCTGCAGGCGCCGACGCCGGGTCTGGTGTCGGGACGACCGGTGCAGACGACACGCGGTCGAACACGCTCTCGTCGTCTCCTGTTGCTGCAGTGTCGGTGGTGACTGCAGCTTCGTCTGTCGTGACTGCTGCGTCGTCTGACGTGTCTGTCTCACTGGTCACGTCGGTGTCGGCCACGGCTGTTCTGTCGTCCTCGCCGCTGGAGTCTGCCGCTTCGTCACCACCGTTGGCGACGTCGTCGGACTCACTGAGTGATGTCTCTCGGCGGGAAGCGTCGTCGAAAGAAGGTGCGTGACCGTCTCCGTGCGGAACTCCTCGGGAGACGTACGCGAAAGAGAGGAGGACGACGAGAACGAGGCCAGTGAAGCCCGTAAACGCCGCCCAGTCGGTCATCCCGCGTTACTGCGGGCTGGGGCTGGAGGGCCCGACGCCCTTGCCCTTGTTGAGGGCCGAGCCAGTGATGCTCTTGAGGCGGTCGACGAGTGAGTCCTTCTCGGGTTCGCCTTCGAGGGCGACTTCGAGGACCTCGCTGATGTGCGAGACGGGGATGATGTCGATCATCTCCTTGTACTCGTCTTCGATCATCACGTCCTGCTCGTTCGCGGCAGGGATGATGACCGTGTCACAGCCAGCCTTCGCGGCGGCTTCGATCTTGTGGGTGACACCGCCGACCGGGAGGACGTCACCGCGAACCGACAGCGAACCGGTCATGGCGACCGACTGGTCGATTGGGATGTCCTCCAGCGCGGAGATGACGGCGGTCGCGACCGTGATGGACGCGGAGTCACCGTCGACACCTTGCTGGCCGGTCTGGACGAACTGCACGTGCACGTCCATCTCAGAGAGGTCCTGGTTGGAGAACTTCTTGATGATGGCCGAGACGTTCTGGACGGACTCTTCGGCCATCTCCTTGAGTTGGCCGGTCGCGATGACCCGTCCCGGACCCTGTGACGGCGTGACTTCGGCCATCACGGGGAGCATGATACCGGAGTCTTCGCCCATGACGGCGAGACCGTTGACGCGGCCGGTGACGAACCCATCGTTGACAGAGAGTTCGTAGTCCTTGCGGCGCTGGATGTACTGGTCGGCAATCTGCTGCTCGATGGAGCGCGCGCGGCGCTTCGCCTGCAGCACGTGGTCGCGGGTGGTGAACTCCGCGTTCTCGCCGCGGGCGATGTCGCCTGCGACACGGACCAGTCCACCGAGGTTACGGAATTCGAGGGTCAGGTGGCCCTTGCGGCCGGCACGCCGACGGGCTTCGAGGATGACTTCCTCGATTGCCTCTTCGGTGAAGTGCGGCAGACGGCCGTCGTTGGAGACCTCCTGAGCCACGAAGCGCGCGTACTTGCGGCGCATCTCGGGGGAGTCTTCGATGGTGTCGTCCATGTAGACCTCGTACCCGTACCCTTTGATACGGGAACGGAGTGCGGGGTGCATGTTCTCCATCGCGTCGAGGTTACCCGCCGCGATCATGATGAAGTCAGTCGGGACGGGTTCGGTCTGGACCATCGCACCCGAGGAACGCTCGGACTGGCCGGTGATACCGAACTCGCCTTCCTGAATCGCCGTCATCAGGTGCTGCTGACTGCGCACGTCGAGGGTGTTGATCTCGTCGATGAACAGGACACCCTTGTTTGCCTTGTGGATGGCACCGGGTTCGACGCGGTCGTGGCTTGGCGTCTCCATCCCACCGGACTGGAATGGGTCGTGACGCACGTCACCGAGCAGGGCACCCGCGTGGGCACCGGTCGCGTCCTGGAACGGCGCGGCCTTCTGGTCGGCGTTGTTCACGATGAGGTTCGGAACCATCGCGTCGCTGCCGCGGGAACCATAGCGGAATGCGAGATAGATGATACCCGCGGCGAGGATGCCGAGGAGGACCTGCTGTGCGATGATGAGGGAGTAGCCCAGCACCACCGCGATGATGATCCACATGAGGAACGAGCGCATCTGGTTGCGCTTGCGTGCTTCCTCTTTGTGGGCCTCGACAATCTGGTCGCCTTTGCCCGCGGGAACAGTACGGACCTTCGGGCGGTTGCCGTCGTCGGGGTTGTGGTAGACGAGAACGTCCTGTAACTCTTCGCGGGGAAGGAGTTCAGACATCGCCTTCGCGAGCATCGACTTCCCCGTCCCGGGGGAGCCAATCATCATGACGTGGCGGCGCTGTTTGGCCGCCTTCATGATGACGTCGCGGGCGTGTTCCTGTCCGATGACCTGGTCGACGAGTCGGTCTGGGACAGTAATCTCCTCGGAGGTCTCTATCTGGAGTCCACCGAGCAGGTCGTCTTCGTCCACGTCGTCAGCCACGTCGGCCTCGATCTCGACGTCACTCCCGAGGTCGTCGATAGTATGCTCATCGACCTCTTCGGCCTCCTCGTGCTGGAGATTCGACCCACTGTCGGCACCCTCGTCGAAGGGCGTCTCGGCGGGCGAGTCCTCCTGCTCGTGGAGGCTGTCGTCGGTATTCGTATCGTTACTCATAGAACTGTCGTCGCTACTTCTAATGTAGGCCCTTCGCCTGATATACTTTCTCCCCATTTGCACATCGTGCACCTTGCCGTAGCTGTGTGTTTCGAGGCCCCTACTACCAGAATACCGGATTTATTCCGACTCGGCGTATTTATAAGTAGTCCGACCTAACGGCCGACCGATGCGGGGGTTCTACATCGGCCGTTTCCAACCGTACCACAACGGCCACCACCGAATGGTCGAAGAGATCGCCTCAGAGGTCGACGAGCTCGTCCTCGGTATCGGGTCCGCCGGAGACTCACACTCACCGCGAAACCCGTTCACTGCCGGCGAACGAATCATGATGGTCAACAAGGCCGTCTCGAATTTCGATATCACGACGTACGCGGTCCCAATCGAGGACCTCGACCGGAACTCCGTGTGGGTCAGCCACGTCCAGTCGATGTCGCCAGCGTTCGAAGTCGCGTACTCGAACAATCCGCTCGTCATCCAACTGTTCAAAGAAGCGGGTGTCGAAGTCCGCCAGTCACCCATGTTCAACCGCGAGGTTCTCGAAGGGACCGAGGTTCGACAGCGGATGATAGAAGACCGCGACTGGGAGTCGCTCGTCCCCGACGAAGTCGCCGACGTCGTCCACGAAATCGGCGGTATCGAACGAATTCAACGGATCACCGCGTCGGACCGGTCTGAGCACGTGACGAGTGGTCCCGACGACGATTCGAGTCCCTACTGAGATGATCACCCTCGCGTCTGACTTCGGTTCGGCATACCCCGCGGCGATGAAGGGCGTCATCCTCTCCAAGACGGACGCTCGGCTCGTCGACATCGGACACGACTTTCCGCGACAAGACGTTCGCGCAGCAGCGTTCTGGCTCCGCGAGACACTGCCCTACTTCCCACCCGCAGTACACCTCGCGGTCATCGACCCGGGTGTCGGCACCGAGAGACGAGCGGTCGTCGTCCGCGTCGGCGACCACGTCTTCGTCGGCCCCGACAACGGCGTGCTTCGACCCCCGGCACGCCGCATCGCCGAGGGCCACGGTGGTGACGTCCCAATCGAAGCCTACGAAATCCGCGTCACTGACCCGGAATCTGCGACGTTCCACGGCCGCGATGTCTTCGCTCCCGCCGCAGCAGACGCGCACGACGTCGGTTCCGACGCGCTCGACACCGTCGAACGATTCGAACCATGCTCCGTGGAGCCACTCACCGACCTTCAGTTCCCGTCCCCCACAGTCGACAGCGAGGCTCAGACTGCAACCGGAGAAGTCCTCGTCGTCGACGACTTCGGCAACTGCATCACCAACCTTCCCGGTGACTTCGTCCGCGGCCACGACCGCGTCGACGTGAACGGCGAACCGACGCCGGTCGGCCAAACGTTCGAGGCAGTCGCTCGCGGTGAGCGACTCGTCACCGTCGGCAGTCACGGCAACGTCGAGTGCGACGTCAACCACGGCCGAGGAGACGAGGCGTTCGGCCTCGAACCCGGCGAGACAGTGCGCCTGCGGGTCGCGTGATGGTCGTCGCCGACGTCGACCCCTTCGCGGTGATGAACGTCGTCGGGCTGCTCGCGTTCGCGGTCGCAGGGTCGCTCAAAGCCGCAGACGCCGGCCTCGACATCTTCGGTGTCGCAGTGCTCGGCGTGGTGACAGCGCTCGGTGGCGGGACGACCCGAGACGTTCTCGTCGACCGACTCCCGGCGTCACTTGCGGCCACAGGCGACATGAGCGTCGCGCTCGTCGGCGTCGGCATCGCGCTCGTCCTCATCCACTCGCTCCACGGGCAGGTTCGTGACCATCCCGCATTCTTGACGTCGGACGCCATCGGTCTCTCGGCGTTCGCCGCAACGGGTGCGCTCGTCGGCGTCCAAGCCGGTGTCTCACCGTTCGGCATCGTCATCCTCGCGACGATTACGGCCGTCGGCGGCGGGTCGATTGCGGACATCCTCATCGGTCGCGTTCCAACGGTCCTCCGCGACGACTTCTACGCGACGCCAGCAGTCGTCGGCGGTGTCGCGTTCCTCGTTGCCGAGTCAGTCGGCGCACCGACTGCCGTCCCCTCGGCACTCTGTGCCGCGCTCGTGTTCACGGTGCGGATGCTCGCCCTCAGATACGAGTGGCGGTTGCCACGGGTGTGAATTCGAGGTTCAGCGTCAGAGCGAGGCGCTCGCGGAGCGTGTGAATCGAAAAAAGGCGCTTCGGAGCAACACGAAGTGGCCCGACAACCACGGGATGGTCGTCGGTGAGCAGTACAGGTGCAGTCGGGTGAGACTGCTTACTTGGCGGCGATGACGTCGTCGATGCGGACAATCATCGTCGCGGCCTCGGTCGCGGACTCGATGGCCTCGCGCTTGACGGCCACGGGGTCGATGACGCCGTGTTCGACGGGGTCGCCGATTTCACCGGCGCGGCCGGTCGAGATGATGCCGGCGATACCTTCGTTCTCGTAGCGGGCGCGCAGGTCGACCAGTGCGTCGATGGGGTCCATACCCGTGTTCTCTGCGAGGGTTCGCGGGAGCGCTTCGACGGCGTCGGCGTAGGCTTCGACGGCGAGTTGCTTGCGCCCCTCGATACCGGCGGCTTCGGACCGGATGCGGTCGGCGATGGCGATTTCGGTCGCGCCAGCACCGGGGACGACACCGCCCTTGTCGATGGCGGCGACGACCACGTCGACGGAGTCGTTGATGGCGCGTTCGAGTTCGTCGACGACGTGTTCGGTGCCTCCGCGGAGGAACAGCGTCACGGACTTGGCCGCGGCGCCACCCTCGACGAAGGTGAGTTCGTCGTCGCCGAACTTGCGGATGCTGACGGAGTCGACGTGACCGAGGTCAGACTCCTCGATGTCAGAGAGCGACCCGAGACGCTTGGCGCCGGTCGCACGGGCGAGGGCGCGGGCGTCGGAGTTCTTCACGCTCTTGAACGCGAGGATGCCGGCGTCTGCGAGGAAGCCTGCGACGCGGTCGTCGATGGACTTCGTGCAGAACACGACGTCGACACCGGCGTCCTTGAGAGCCTTCGCGTAGCCACGGAGTTCGCGGTCTTCGGCGTCGATAGCCGCGGTGAGCTGGTCGACGGAGGTGATGTTGTACTCGGTGTCGACTTCGCTCTTGCGGACGTCGAGTTTGACGTCGAGGACGGCGACAGTCGCGTCTTCGACGGACCGGACCATGTTCTCGCTGACGGGTTCTTTGTCGAGGACGACGCCCTCGACGAGTTCCGTCGCGGACGAGGAGGCACCCGTGCGAGTGAGCACCCGAACGTCGTCGCGGTGGAACTTGCCTTCGGCGTCTTCGTGGACCATACGAACGCCTTTGACTACGTGTTTCGCGAGGACGTCGGCGGTGACGTCACCGGTTCCCTTGCCCGTCATCGAAGACTCGGCGACCTTCTGGAGGAGGTCGTCGTCGAGGTCGACGTCGAGGACCATGTCGTCGACCGCTTCCTGCGCGATGCGGGCGGCCTCTGTGTAGCCTTCGACGATGACGGTCGGGTGGAGGTCTGAGTCGAGGAGGTCCTCGGCGTGGGCGAGGAGTTCGCCCGTGAGAACGGCGGCGGTGGTCGTGCCGTCACCGACTTCCTCTTCTTGGGTCTGCGACACTTCGACGATCATCTGCGCGGCGGGGTGTTCGATGTCCATCTTTTCGAGGATGGTCGCCCCGTCGTTCGTGATGACGACGTCGCCGGAGGAGTCGACGAGCATCTTGTCCATGCCGCGGGGGCCGAGCGTGGTTCGTACGGCCTCGGCGACGGCCTTACCGGCGCGGATGTTCGAGTCCTGTGCGGAGCGGCCGTGTGTTCGGCTGGAGCCCTCTGCGAGAATGTATAATGGTTGCTGCATTCGTGAAGCCATGTTGAAACCTCAACCGCTATCAATGATTGCAATTCTATAAATATGTTTCGGCGGGAAGTGCGCTAGGAAATCGCACGACACAGTGGCGTTCACCGGGGGTGTTCGTCGGGTCGAGTCCGTGGGTCGTCAGTCGTCGACTTGACTCACGGTAATCGTTCCGTCTCCAAATAACGAAACGAGCAATCCGGCATAGTGAAACGTGAAACGTCGAGACGGGTCGTGGGAGGGTTCAAATAATGTATCGAGAGCCTCAGGGTCCACTCCAATATCTGCCAGCGGTGGGAGTTCGAGGGGACTGAGTTCTTTCGCCGTTGCGACAGCAGAGGTGATAGCAACGGCTACCTCTTCGTAACGGTCGGCCGAGATGGTTACCACGGACCCAGCGTTCGTGTCGAGCTGGTCGTCCATACGTCCGGAACGGCAGTCTGGTACGTATCGGTGTGGGTTGATTATGTAACCCGTCGAATTTAGGGAGACTCGTCTCGAATCCGCTCTGCGAGGGTCCGATACGCACGACGGAGGCGTGCTGCGACGGCCTGTCGGGAGATATCGAGCTCCGCTCCGAGTTCGTCCAGCGACGTTCGACGGTGTTCGTCGAAGTATCCCAGTTCGAGTGCGAGGAGGAGTGCTTCACGTTGGCTCTCTGTCAGCCCTTCGCTCAACGGCGCCTCGTCTGCTGCGAGCGGTGTAATCCGGTCGAACTCGGCTTCGATACCGTTGTTGGCCCAGTGTACCCTGAGGGCGCTCAAGTCGCTGTGAGATGGGACACGAAGTCGAAGTCGCCACGTCTCTGCACTACTCGAACATTCGAGGAGGACGGTCCCGTGGTCGTCTAACGCGGCGAGCAGACCACTTTGGCGTGGGTCCCAGTTAGAACCATAGAGTGCCCCATTTGGGACCGTCTGAACGAGCGTCACCTCGTCGGGTCCCAACGAAGATTCGATTGCATCTCTGAATACAGCGGCATCTGGGCCCCTCGCCCAGACGTACGACGTTGCGTCGTCCGAGAGTGGAATCGTCTGTTCGAGTTCGAGTTCGAGGTCGTACTGCGCTACCGACTGACCGAATGGAAGCGCAGAAAGAGGGACGAGGACCTCCGCAATCAGACACACAGTGACTGAAGGAGAGAACAGACCAAAAAGCTGCGTCGTTGTGTTCTCTCTCGTCGTTGTAGAAGAAATGAACGTCACAGACCACGACGAGTCATCTGCGATTCTAAACCTATTTGACGCGGACGGATGACCACTGGACGATGCTGGAGCTGGAACACGGGTTTCGGGTCGTCGACGTGAACGCACGCCTCGACCCCGACAAGCAGTCGATTGCGACGCGAGGACGAGAGATTAGCCCCGAGCGATTAGAACGCGAACTGCATCAGGCGGGCGTCGTCCGGGCGATCGTCTCTCCGGGCACACAACCGGGAGACCAGAGTTATCTGCGGCCGAACAACGCAGTCGCACGGATGAGCGTCGACCGACCATTTCTCGCGTTCGCCCGCGTCAACGGCCCACGAGACCCGAGCAGTCGGACGTCCGCACGTCTTCGGAACCTCACGTCCTCACGGAAAGAGTATCACACCGACCCCGACGACGTCGAACAGTACGCGTACGACGACCGTTTCCACGGGTTCAGTCTCGCCCCCGCAGTCGACGGCCTTCCGGACGACGAGACGTTGTCGATGTTGGAAGACGTTGGGCTCCCCGTCTTCGTGGAGGGTGGAGAAGCGTTCCCGCCACGTGCGGTCGCTGACTCGCTGTTAGGGCGGTTCCCCGTGATTCTCTCGAGTTTCGGCGGCTTCCCACTCGACCGAGACCTGATGCACGACGCGATGGAGTTACTCGACGACCACGACGACTTCTATCTCGACACGAGTTTCGTCAGATATCGAAGCATCCTCGAACGAGCACTGCTCGAACATCCGGACCGTGTCCTGTTCGGGAGCGGTGCACCGGAGACGCACCCGAACGTCGGCGTCATGGAGATTCTCACGCTCGACGTCTCGGAAGATGCGATGGCGAAGGCGTTCTCGAACAATGCGGCGCGAGTCATCGAGTCGCTCGCACCGGGAGAAACGTAGTCGGCGCGAACTCAGCGCCAGTCGTAGCGCGCGACTGCTCGGTCAGCACGGGCAGAACAACCGTGCGGGTTTCGTGCCCGCGAGCGGTCACGGGCACGGGCAACCATCCCGTCTGACGTTCCCGTCGCGATTCCAGCGACGACGTCACGTCCGGTTCCGACCCAGCCAGACGGCGTCACGTCACCTCTGAGGACACCGACCGCTGCTTCGAATCCATCAGAGATGGCGTGTTTTGCGGTGCGTTCGACAGCGGCCGGTCGAAGGCCGTAGTTCTTCACGAGTCGGTACGTCAACGCCCGATACTTCCATCCCCAGTCCCGTTCTGAGATGCCACCGTCCGCTTCGAACTCACGACGCACGCACATCTCCGGTGCCCATCCGACTCGCCGGTCGAGGTGTGCAAGTCGGTGGGCTGCATCACGAGCACCGCCGGTCTGGAGGTACTCGTCGAATCCGTCCAGTGAGTCGATGACGGCGCGGCGGAAGGCGACGTTTCCGCCGTTGAAGTAGGTGACGTCACGGCCAGCAATCGTGTTCTCTTCGAGTGACTCGGTCGTCATCCCGTTTCGGAGGGTCTGGTGCATCGGCCCAGTGACGACGTCGGCATCGTCGATGCCGTCTTCGAGCGCCGAGAGCCACGAGGGCTCTATCGAGAGGTCGTATCGGAGGAGGGCGACGACGTCGCCACTCGCCACTTCGATGCCCGCGTTGCGTGCGACGTTGAGGTTCCGGTCAGACAGTTCGACGAGGACGTCTACGTCTTCGCGCTCTCTCACCATCCCGGTCGTCCCGTCGGCCGATGGGCCGTTGACGACGATAACCTCGGCGTCGGGGGCATGCTCGGCCAGCGCGTCGAGGCTGGTTGCGAGACGGTCCCGACCGTTGAGAGTCGGGAGCACAACCGAGAGGTCCATACCGGACACTGGGAGTGGACGTACTTAAATGTGAATCGAGAACCGTGTGAAAGTGTATCGCAGAACAGCGCTACCGTCGTCTCACTCGGCGTCGCTCGCACGATTCGTCGCGCGAGACTCGGCCTCGGACGCCCCGGTGACGTTCGCATTCCAGTACGAAACGGACGCGATGTCGTCACCGACGGGTGAGTTTCCGACTGTGAGGTCGAGCGACCGGAACGGACGCGCGATGCCGTTCGGCACCTTCCGATAGAACCCGAACGGGACGACGAAGTCGTGTTTCGCGTCCGTGAGTTCGAGACCCGCGTCGTCGAGAAGTCGGTGGACGTCGTTCTCCGAGTAGAGTCGAGAGCCCATCGGAAGCAGCCAGTTGTAGGCGACACGAAGACTCTGGTCGTTGAACGTGTCGAAGAACACCTGTCCCTTCGAGACACGCGCCATCTCTGCTAAGAACTTCGCCGGCGTGTCCGCGAGGTGGAAAAACCGCATCGCGAACACCGCGTCGAAGTGGTCATCTGGGAATGGTAACCGCGCAGCGTCGCCACGGAGGAACTCGATCCGATCTGCGACGCCTGCTTCGCGGGCCTTCTCCCGTCCCTGTACCATCATCGCCCGTGAGATGTCCAGTCCGACGACGTTCGCTCCTTCCTGAGCGAGCATCACGGTGAACCGACCGGTCCCACAAGCGATTTCGAGGACGTTCTTGTCCTCGACAGGGCCGAGTGCCGCGAGGACTGCCTCTTTTTCACGCCGGTCGATGAGCCGACCACCCTTGGAGAACCGCTTCGAGTCGTACTCCTGGGCGACCTCGTCGGCCTGGTACCACTCCTTTCCTTTCACGCTACGCATAGTCGCGGGGGCGACGGTAAAACGGTACTGGATATGCGATGACGAACCGGTGCGGTACAGGGATATACTTTCGTCTATAGAGCGCGTACCATGGTACATGCCAGCATGTCGATGTTGTGGGTCGATACACGAGGCCGACGAACTGACGCGCCACGTCCACGAGGAGTGGGTCGTGGTCCACTGTCCCGACTGCCACGCCGCGATGGGGAGTTACCGTCTCGGCGCTCCAGCCGTCGACACGATGCGAAAAGCGAATTAATCACGTGACAGTCTGGCGATTATCGCCCACTTCCCGGAAAATAATATGTGTATAAGGTGTCTGCATTGTTTTGTCACACTTGAAGCTAACCCTTAACACAGAGGAACTATGTCACACAGGTATGAGCACCACCACTGCAGAGCCTGATACTGAAGACCTTCTCTCGGAGGCCGAGTTCCGAGAGCGTCTCCGCGAACTGCCACCGAGCGCGAAACTCGTCGCCAAAGTTCTCGAGAGCGATGCACCGCTCTCGCAGGGCCAACTCGCGGAGGAGTCGCTGCTGCCGGACCGCACCGTCCGCTACGCACTCAACCGTCTCGAAGAGTCGGACCTCGTCGGTTCGCGCTACTCCTTCAAGGACGCGCGCAAGCAGGTCTACTTCCTCAACACGTAGAGCGGGCGACCACGGTATCGCAGTCGACGACGCGGGGCGCACCCCGCAGACCAAGCCACCACTTCTGTCGAACCCGATAAACCACTCGCGAGCGTAGCCGCCGCCATGCACGTCACGCGCGTCTCGGTTCCCGTCACGACTCGCGCCCCGAGCGGTGCGACGAACGCGTACATCGTCTCCGACGGAGACGAACAACTCCTCGTCGACCCGGCGGCACGAACCGCCGAACTCGACGCCCTCGTCGAACGACACGGTAGTACCCATCTCGCGGTCACCCACACCCACCCCGACCACGTCGGCGCAGTCGCCGAGTACGCTCGTGAGACCGACGCGACAGTCTGGTGTCGTCGCGGGCGAGAACGCGCCTTCGAAGCTGCGACCGGTGTCGAACCAGACCTGACGTTCACCGAAGGGACGACCATCCCCGTCGGGTCTGGCGTCGACGTACTCGACACACCGGGACACGCACGCGACCACGTGACCTTCGTCGTCGGCGGCGACTACCTGTCGGGTGACCTCGCCGTCGCTGAGGGGAGCGTGGTCGTCGGGGCGCCCGACGGAGACATGCGCGCGTACCTCGTCGCACTCAGACGACTCCATGCACGCGACCCGGCGACACTCTACCCCGGCCACGGACCCGAGATTACCGACCCGCGACCTGTGCTCGAACGTCTCGTCGCACACCGCAATTCCCGCGAAGCGGCAGTTCTCGATGCTATCCGCGCCGGCAATGCGACACCAGACAGCGTGACCGACGCCGCGTACGACAAAGACATCTCGGCGGTTCGTGACCTCGCTCGCGCGACGGTCGTCGCCCACATCGAGAAACTCGCCGCCGAGCGTCGGGTTCAGTGGGACTCCGACCAAGAGCGCGTGGTCGCAATCTAGCGCCGGACTGCTTCACCGAACCGCGTGCCTCTTGACGCTCGCGCCCGCACCACGGGTATGGACCTCGAAGCCGAACTCGCCCGCGCCCGCGACCTCGACGTGTCGGAACTGGCCGACGCCATCGAGTCTATCGGCTTCGAATGCACGCGCTGTGGCGCGTGTTGCAAGGGCTACGACACCGACGACGGCCGGGAACCGCACACGGCGACCGTCTTTC
This sequence comes from Haloferax marinisediminis, assembly GCF_009674585.1. NCBI lineage: Archaea > Methanobacteriati > Methanobacteriota > Halobacteria > Halobacteriales > Haloferacaceae > Haloferax > Haloferax marinisediminis. The sequence continues at coordinate 2,766,112 of NZ_WKJP01000001.1, forward strand.
CTGACGAGGTGCGGACGATTCAGGCGACAACTGAGTACGACTGGAGAGACGTCGCCCGACCGATGCCGTACGGGCTCGTCGAAGGTGACGACGGCCTCGAAGGCGAGACGTTCGAGTGGGCGCTCCAGACGACTGCCTGCGGCGACTGCCGATTCTACGAAGAAGACGACACCGGACAGGGTGCCTGTCAGGTCCACGACGACCGGCCACTCATCTGCGAGACGTACCCGTTCAGTGTCGACGTCGCCGGCACGAGTCAACCGATGGGCGAGGCCGTCGACGAGGAGGGAGTCGTTCGCGCACACGAGTGCGAGGGCCTCGGACGAGACATCTCTCGTGAGGATGCAGCGGAACTGGCAGCGGCGCTCAAAGAACGCGCCGTCCGCGAGATACAGGAGGCACTCGCCGTCTCCGACGCCTACGAACCAGTCGAGACGAACGACGGCGAAATCGTCGTCCACGACTCCGAAGGTGCGAAGCGTCCCGATGGGACAGAGATTCCGTAGCTGAATCTCAGGGACGGCGGTACATCTTTAACAGTTCGGACTGACCACATAGTGGAGGTCTAACGGTGGAAATCTCAGATAAACTCCTGTGTCTGTTCAATGCTGACGTTCGCACCGAGGACGACCGATATATCGTCGAGATTCCTCGCCGCGAAGTCGAAACCGGGGCAATCGACCCTGGTGAGACGTATCGCGTCGCTCTCATCTCTCGCGAGGCACACGAAGCCGTCGAGTCTGAACCGAGCGGCAGTGCCACGCCATCTGCCGAACCACAACCCCCGGTCGAAGCCGGAGAGCTTCGGTACGTCGAAATCGAAGATATCGGAAAGCAAGGTGACGGAATCGCCCGCGTCGAGCGTGGCTACGTCATCATCGTTCCCGGTACCGACGTCGGTGAGCGCGTGAAAGTCGAAATCACCGAAGTCAAGTCGAACTTCGCAGTCGGCGAAGTCGTCGAAGACGACTTCTAACGTCTTCCTTTTTGCGACCTGTCGACCGCATAGGCGACGGGCACGGCCTGACTCGTGAGGACCGCTGTCTCCGTCACGGAATACTGACGACACACGCCACCCACGAACAGACCACTCTTGCAAGTGAATCACTCACCACTTCTGCGAGTGAACGAGAGAGCACACTTGCACGTGAAGAGTTGCTTCAGAAACGTTGTGTCGGCTACTGAACGTACTTCAGCAGATTGGCATCGATGCCGACGTTGGCCGGGTCGTCGTAGGGGCGGTTGACCACGATATCGCCGGCGGTGGACTTCCCAATCCCGGGAATCGCCGTCAGTTCGTCCATCGACGCCTCGTTGATGTCAAGTGGGTACGGAACACCCGTGACAGAGCGGTACCCGTGGTCGGTGACGACGATATCGACGGTCTGACCGAGTTCGCGTTCGCCGGGAATTCCCACGAGCAGTGGGTAGGTGCCGAGTTGTCGGCCGAAGGTGCGCCCGTCTTGGTGGTACTCCAAATGAACATCTGGAAGGACAGTCCCGGGTGGGGCGACCCGACGCAGCATCGGTCGGTCGATCTCCTCGCGGACCTCCTGTTTGTACTTCTTGAACAGTTGTTTGTGGTCGCGGGCGATGGAGGCGCCGGTGTCCGACATGTCGGTCCCGTCGAACGCCATGACCTGTCGGATGTTGATGCGGCGGACCATCAGGCCCTCGTCGTAGACGCGCTGGAGGAAGCGTTTGTTGTGCTCGAACGTCTCCTTGGACTCGCCTTTCAACCCGTGGAGGAGGTTGATTCCGGGGAGGAGTTTGGGGAGGCGGTTCGACGCGTCGGGACCGTGTGTCGGCGCGTCGGCGGGGTCGTCTCCGGGACGCCAGCCTGCGACCTCGTTGACGATTTTGACCGCTTCGAAACACTCGTCCGCGGAGACGTTGAGATTGTTCTCTTCTTGGACCACCGGGTCCGCAGATTCGAGCCCGAACGCTGCGGTGTCGCCCGCGGTGTTGTGTTCGGCGATGATTTTGAGCGCCTCGCGAGATTTCTCGGGCCAGTTGACGATGGTGATGGGGTTGACGTTGTCGAGGTGGAGCGTGCCGAGGTCCGGTGCGACTTCGCGGATACCACCGTAGAGACGACGGAGTGCGTCAGGGTTCGGGGCTTCACCGTCACCACCGAACGCGAGGATGTCGGCCTGTCGGCCGAGACGGAAGTGGCGCGCACCACGGTTGTACAGGTTCTCGACTTCCTTGACCACAGAGTCGGCGGTTCTGAATGCGGGGTTGCCGTACAGCGGTTCGGTACAGAACGAACACCGGTACGCACAGCCGCGAGACGTCTCCATCTCGCAGATGAGGTGGTCCGGATGGTTCGGGTGTTGTTCGACGACGAAGGCGCCCTTCGCAGCCCAGCGGTCGAGTTCCTCGTTGTCGCGCATCCGGTTGCCGAAGCCTTCGAGCGCGCTGTCGACGAGGTCGAAGGCGGCCGCCTCGATGTCACCTTTGGCGACGAAGTCGTAGTCGAGGTCCTTGCGCTGCATGTCCTGTCCGCCGGCGTTCTCGTCGCCGACGCCGAACCGAATGGGACCGCCCATGAGCGTCGTACCTTCGGCGACCCACGCGAGTTCGCGGACTTCGTCGGGTTCGGCAGGCGTCCCGCCCACGTACTTTCCGGGGACGGTCATGCCGCCGATGTAAATCATCAGGTCCGCGTCGGCGACGTCGCGCCACTTCTGGCGGTCGTCGCGGAGTTCGTCGATGGTGTGGTAGACGACGTTGGACTCGGGGACGCCCGCGTCGACCACCGCACCCGCGGTGAATCGAGGATACGTCGAGATGTACGGCGGCACGCCGAAGTGCGCCGGTTCGTCGACGTATCCGTCGACGATAGTCACGGTGAGGTCGGCGGGGTCAGTCATCGGTCGCGGTTCGCGTTCGACGCTGAAAACGCAACCGGTCGAGACTGGCCCCGCTGACGAGATGAGATCGCCGCCACTGACGAGACGGACGCCCCCACACTCGTGGTTCCGCCTCCCGCGCGTTTATGACCGTGGGAGCGCAAGAAATGGGTATGCCTGCGACCCTCGAACTCAAGTGCGCCAACGAGGACTGCGAACTCGACATGTTCGAGTTGCATTACACCTACGACATGCCCGACGACGTGACGGTTGCGGACTTCTCCTGTCCGTACTGCGGCGAACAGCAGTTCCTCGAGGTGATCGAACTATGAGCGACCTGCGAAAGTTCGGAGAGTCCGCGGCGAACGCGGTCCTCGAACGTGTCGGCCGGGGTGTCAGCCAGATGCAAGAGCGCAAACCGCTCGCGCACGACCTGCTCGAATCAGACGACGCCTACCTCCTCGTCTTCGACGCACCCGGTGCGCGTGCCGAAGACGTGCAGGTTCGGTTCCTCGACGGCGAAGTCGAACTCCGCATCGACCGCTTCCGCGAGTTCCACGAGGGATTCGAGATGCGCTTCCCCGGCCGCGGCCTGACGCTCTCCAGTAGCGCGACACTTCCCTCCGATGCCGCCGTCGAAGCGGCCGAAGGCACGGCGACGGTCAAAAAGAACGGGACGATACAGATTCAGATTCCCAAAGACGACCGTGGCAGCGACATCGAAGTCACGGAAGAAGACGGCGACGAAGCAGACGAAGACGTCGATTACGGTGACGTCGACGACCAAGACGCCTGAATAGCACCCTCCTTCTCACGACTCGTCGTCGTTGTCGACCGTCATCCCGTCGACCACTGCGAACGACTCGTCTCCGTCGAATCGACGCGGGTCGAACGGGTCGGGAACAGAGCTATCTGGGTCTCCGAGCACCTCGCCCGCGACGAGTTCTCCCATCGCCGGTGCCCACATGAATCCGTGGCCGTGCCACCCGGCGGCGACGTAGAGTCCATCGCCGACTGCGCCGACGAGCGGATTTCGGTCCGGCGTCGCGCCACAGAGACCGGCCCACGCTCGCTCGACAGTCGGCTCCGTCTTGGTCCGGTGGGTGACAGTACTGAGCGAATCACGGACGAACCAGTCGTCTGCAGTCGGGTCCCAGTCGTCCGGGTTGGCCTCGACGGGTTCGACGCCGTCACCCGCGAGAACCCCAGATGGGTGCGGCCGGAGGTACGATTCGTCCGTCGCGTCGTAGACAGTCGGACCCCGGTAGTCACAGTCGCCGACGAGCGCCTGCACGCGGTACGGTTTGAGCGCGATTGGGTATCCGGCTTCGGCGAGGAGTCGGCGAGAATGGACGCCTGCGGCGACGACGACGGCGTCGAAACGGGCGGTCACAACGTCGTCGACAGCGACTCCCGGCGGGTCTCCCCGAATCGACACGGCGTCGCCGAGGCGGAACTCGACACCCATCGCTTCGCACTTCTCGACGAACAGGTCGACGTACGCCGCGGGGTCGGCCCATCCCGCGTTCGCTGCAACTCCCGCGAGCGCGACGTCGTCTGTTCGAATCGGGAACCGGTCGGCGAGTTCGTAGGCAGTTACAATCGAAACGTCGCGGCCGTGTACCTGCATCCGCTCGACTGCCTCCGAGAGCGCAGCCGCCCCTGCGTCGTCTCCCTCACGGGCGAGAAACACGTAGGGCGTGTCGTGGAAGACGAACGCACCCTCTCCCGAGAGCGAGCGAAGTCGAGCCATCGCTCGGTCGGCGACTGCGACGTCGATATCTTCGGCGTAGGCATCGTAACAGATGCCTGCAGCACGACCGGTCATTCCCCCGCCGGGCGCATCTCGTTCGAAGACAGTCACGCGTGCGCCGTTCTTCGCGAGGTCGTGGGCGACGGTCAGGCCGACGGCACCGGCGCCGACGACAGCGACTCGCTCGGGAGGCTCCATACTGCGCGCTGGGTCGTGATACTACTTGAAAGAGCGGGGAAAATCGACGCGACGCGGTTGGTTGTCCAGTTACTGCACGAACTCGTCGACACCGCGCGCAGGGTACCCCACGAAGAGGTCGACGCCGATGTCGCGAAGCTCGTCGATGCGGCGACGAACGTCCGCGACAGACCCGATGAGTGCGTAGTCGCGAGCGGCTTTGACAAGAACCTCACGCGCGCGACCCTCGGCCGACGAGTCTGTGGATGCACCGTCGGGGAGTGCCCGAGCGACGGGGCGTCGCCGCGAGATATACGCGCCGACCGCGTCGAGAATCTCGTCTTCGTCGTCCGTCAGGACGGTCGGTGCGTAGAGGGCGACTTCGCCGTCGAACCCGGCGGCGCGAAGCGCACGAACGTCTCGGCGTGTCGACCGGGAGAGGAGTTCGTACTGTGTTCCCCCGGCCGCGAGGGCGATACGCTCGATGCCTTCGGTGCCGACCCACGCGTCAGGTGCGCGCTCTCTGGCGGCCCCGAGTCGGGGAGCGACCGGTCGGCCTTTCTCTTCGTCAGTCAGGTAGGCGGGGTGCCCCGCCACGAGTACCTGCTGGATACCGTCGGGAAGCCACTCGTACAGTGAGTCGTCGCCGAGTGGGTCGAAGCCATCTGCTCGAACTGGCGTCGTCAGCCTGACCTCCTTCTCCGCGGTGAGCGTTTCGAGCGTCTCGGCATCAGGAATCTGATGGTGACCCTCGTAGTCGATAGCGACGATATCTAACGGGATATCGAGCGCTCGACGCACGTCACACTCTGCGGGTTTGAGTGCGACAGCGTCCAATCCAGCTTTCGAGACCGCGCGACTGGCGGTCAGCATGCTATCACCACAAAAATTTCAGTACCGTCGCGGAACGCGATCCATCGTCTGTGCGACCATGTGAAAGCGGATACCGCAGATGAGGGCAAAACCCTGTCGGTGACGGCGAGGCTGACCACTCCGTACGGGGGTTATATACCTGCGTCGCCGCCGACCCGACAACTGTCGGGATAGTACGACAAACCCTCTCATTCCCGTACAGCTGTCTGTCAGCTCTCGGAGCAATAGAATTGCGCGTTTTTCACTTTTTTCAGTGCCAGTAAAACACAGTTTTCAACCGAACCACGGTCTGAGAATCGATTTCGGTGATTCCCAGTTCCAGAGATTCGAAAATCACTCTCCGTTTATATGGTATGTCCGGCCGTCGATTCAGATGTAAGGTGAACTAAGATGGCCGCAACTGGACAAATCGAGATGCTGGGGAACCGCTTGGACTTCGACTACTCGCAGGGCGTCACGGGATACGTGCTCCTGCTCACCCGTATCCTCACGGGATACTGGTTCCTCCACGCGGGATGGGGGAAGCTGATGGCACCAGAACCGTTCGCGGCAGGTGGCTGGCTGGCCAACGCGACCGGTGGCTCGCCAATCCACGGCTTCTTCGTCTTCGCGGCGAACACCCCGTGGCTGCTCGACCTGACGAACTTCATGATTCCGGTCGGTGAGTTCCTCATCGGGCTCGGCATCCTCGTCGGAGCGTTCACCCGCCTCGCCGCCTTCTTCGGTGGCGTCCTGATGGTGTTCTTCTACCTCGGGAACGCCGACTGGGGACACGGCCTGGTCAACGGTGACCTCTTCGGCTTCATGATGTTCGCCATCGTCGGCACCCTCGCCGCAGGGCGCATCTACGGCCTCGACACCATCATCGAGAAGATGGAGTTCGTCCGACAACGCCCGGCCCTCAAGTACCTCCTCGGCTGAACGGCCACGGACGGCCATTCGGGTGGGAGGTGGGCTGAACTTTTTTATCGAACGTTACACCGGATAGTCAGCGTCAGGGTCGACCACACGGTCGACTTCTGGCGGGACTTCCCACTCAGTCGTGAGTTCCAGAAGTTGGACGAGCATTCGACCCGTCGCACCCCAGACGGTGTACCCGTCGACGTGGAAGAAGTGGAGTCGGATCTCGCCGTACTTGGGGTGGTCCCGAAGCTCCGACTCGTAGTTCGACCGGTCGGTGAGTTCGTCGACTGCGAGTGCCGCGATCTCGGCGACTTCTCGGTGGTCTGGGTCGTACTCTCGGTCCGGGATGGTCGCGACGAACGGGGTCACAGCGTAATCTGTCACCGTGAGAATGTCGTCGAGTTGGCCGTGGAACGAGACTTCCTCGGGTCGAAGGCCAATCTCTTCGTTGGACTCGCGGAGGGCAGTCGCTTGAAGGTCGGTGTCGGCGGGTTCGCGCCCGCCGCCGGGGAAACTCATCTGACCGGGATGTTCGCCGAGGTGGTCGGCCCGCTTCGTGAACAGAATGTGCGGCCGCTCGTCACGGTACAGTACGGGGGCGATGACCGCCGCCCGTCGTCCCGCCTCGACTGTCACCGGTTCGTGTCGGGTGACGCCCGCGAGGTCCATCGTCACGAGTCGTAAAGTGATGACACGACTTAGGCCTGCCCCTCTTCGGCCAATGCTGCGTCGAGTTTGTCTCTAATCGACGCCACGTCGGCGTCGGCCCACGCTTCGAGGTCGTACGTCACGTCGAGTAAGCGGGCGATTTCGTCGATGTCGCCCGACTGGACGGCGCGCGCGGCGGCACCGCGGAGGCGAGATTCGACCTGTTCGACGAGGTCGTTCCGGGGGACGTCACGGACGGGATAGTCGAGGATGTGGGGCAAGTCCTCCGCTCGCGGCGGCAACGTGGGGAAGGCCATCGGGCCGACGGTGAGGAGTTCGTCGTCCGCCTCGTCGGAGTCGTAGGCGACGAGGTAGTACGCGTCGACCGCGTCCGAGATCGCGCCAGAGAGGGCGTCCGTATCCGTCTCACGCCCCTCTTTGAACGCCAGTTCGTCGAGTGCATCTTCGAGTTCGGTACGGGTGAGCGCGCCGAAGAGGTCGACGATACCGGCGAGGTCGTCGTAGGTCGACTCGCTCATTGTTCCTCCCGTTTCGCATCGATGTCGGCGCGCGAGGCAGCCAACACGTCTTCGGGCGACAGCGGTGCGTCCGCCCACGGCGGAAGTCGCGTGTCTTCTCCAGGTTCGGAGATTGCCTGTGCGTACGTCTCGACCTGTTCGCGTTCGTCGGTCCGGTCGTAGTCGAACCCGTTGAACGCCGCGTCCGCGGCGTACTGTTCGACGAACTGGTAGCCAGTCTCGCGGTAGCGCTCGGCGAGTGTCTCAAAGTCGGGCGTCCCGCCGTGTTCGACGACGGTCTGGAGGAGTGTCTGACCGACCGACTCGCTCATCTCCGACAGGCCAGTCGGCCCGCTGACTGCCCGGTGGTCGTGTTCGTACGCGCCGAGGTCCACCTGCGCGCTCCTATCGAATCCGGCGTGGGCGAACGCGTCGCCGAGTGTTCCGACTTCGAGTCCCCACGACCGAGGCGAACGCATCTGTCGTGCGAGGTCACCCGTCATCGCGAACTCGCCGGCGAGGGCGTACCGGAACGATTCGAGATAGTGGACGATTGGCGCGTTCGTCTCGGCTGCCAGCGTTCGGACGAGCGGGGCGTAGAAGAGTCGAAAGAGTCGTCCGTAGAGTTTGCCGTCTTCGACGCGGGCGTAGTAGCCCTTCGAGAAGTCGTGTCCGTGTGCGAGCGGAAACAGCAGTCGTGAGACGTACCGCTCGTCGTATGTCTTGGTGTCCGCGTCGTGGACGACGACGTAGTCTTCGCGGGCGGCGCATCCGAGGGCGAGCCACACGTCCCGTCCCTTCCCTCGGGCACCGTCGATACCACTCTCTTCGAGTAGGTCCCCGACGCGCGGGCCATCGCACCAAACCACGTCGAGCGGCAGGTCGAACTCCGCCAGCCAGTCGACGAAGGGGACGACACGGTCGGCGGGGGCACGAAGCGGAACGACGACGCGTGCGGGCGAGAGCGACTCCAAGGTCGAGAGAACGCGCTCGGCGGCGAGGCCGGCGTACTCCCGTTCTGTCATGGGGACGACGACGGCCGCGCGGTCGGTGGGCGCGTCGGGGACCGTCCCTGAGAGGTCGTGGAGCGTCGTGACCCGCTCTTGTACGTACTCCATCGTATCGGTGGTTGGACTCGGTGAGCAAAAGTGCGGCGAGAGTCGGGGTCGACGGTGGGTGTGAGTCGAGGGTTGTCTGTCGGGGCGAGTCGAGGGCAATCGGTGGGTTCGACCCGACGTGGAGACCTAGTTAGGAATCCGTCCGGCGCGCTGGAACACGACCAGTCCGGCGACGACGACACCGAGTCCGAGAGCGAACCCGATGAACACTTCGTCGAACGTGTAGCCGACGTCGGTGAGATACCCGACAGCGCCCGACCCGCTGGCCTGGAAAATCATCATCCCGAACGAGTAGGCCGCGTAGGCACTTCCGCGACTCTCGTCGGGAAGCGTGCCGAGCAGGTAGGCGTCGAGTGCTGGAAACAGGCTGTGGATGACGTAGCCGAGGACGGCCGTGACGGCGAGGAGCGCGAGGAAGCCAGTCGTCTGTGTGAGGACGAGCACCGAGGCGACGAACGCGACGAGGACGCTGAGGATGTAGGGGACGCGCGGCAGTCTGTCGGCGAGACGGCCCGAGAGGAAGAACGCCGGAACGCCCGCCCCGAAGACGACTGTGAGCATGTTTCGTGCTGTCGCCGCTTGGAGGCCCTTCGTCTCCATGTACAGTTCGTAGAAGTTGAACAGTCCCTGCCAGACGAATCCGGTGAATCCGAGGATGACGATGCCAGTGAGGATGATGCGCCACTCCTTTCGAACGGCGCCCAACAGGTCACGGTCCGTCGAACCGGCTTCCGGCAAGTCTGTCGAGCGTGCCGCGAAGAAGAGCGCGACTGTGACGACGGCGGCGGCGACACCGATACAGACGAAGACGAGTTGCCACGACGCCGAGACGAATCCGTATCGAGCCACGATATCTGGGCCGACAGCGAGGACGAGCGTGACGAATGGTGCGACGCCGACGGCAGCGAGTTGACTCGCGGTGCCATGGATACCCATCGCGCGGCCCACACGCTCTGGGTACAGTTCGCTGACGAGCGGATTTGCGGCGACGAAGTACGCGCCCGAGGCGAGACCCATGGACGCAGCACCGACCATCAGCATCTCGATGGTTTGCGCACTGGCAGTCAACGCAGAGGCGGCGACGAGGATGACACCGGTCCCGAGGACGACGTAGTGGCGGGGGACGCGTGTGAGTATCCACCCCGTTGGCATGCGGAGGCTGGCACTGCCAAGCCAGACGAGCGTCGCGACGAGTCCGACTGTTGCCCGATTCACTTCGAAGAACGTAATGAACTCTCCGAGGAGGGGCGCAAAGACGATTCGCGCGAGATTGACGAGGAAGATCATTCCGCAGAGCGTCCCAAAGAGGCGGCCACGTGACACGCTCGAAAGCGAGCACCGAGTGGTGACAACCCTTTCGAACCGAGATTCGATTACCGGGTCGCCGGCGGGTTTTTATGTTCGTTGCACAAACGAATATTCATGAAGACAACGCGGAAGGGCCTTCGAGACGGCGAATTGGATAAAGACACGTACGGCCGACTGACGTGTTCCGAGTGCGGCGACTCCTTGAAAAAGAAGAACGACCCGGACGAAGTGTTCTCGCTTCGTATCTGCCCGGACTGCGGAACGCAGTGGAAAGAACTCAGATAGAGACGGATACGGACAGACCGACGACCAGCGTCACTCGAAGACCGAATCGAATACCCGCGCACCAAGCGGGTCGAACGTGCCGGCTGCGACATTCTCTGCAACGTGTTCAGGCGACGACGCACCGACCAACGCGGCAGTGACACCCGGCGCACTCCGTGAGAAGTTGAGCGCACGTTGTGCAAACGTATCTCCCGAGAGCACTCCGTCGACCGCCTCCGGAATCTCGGTCGCGAGGTCACCCTGTGCGAGACTCGCGCTGGTGAAGACGTGGAGGCCGTGTTCGTGTGCGTACCACAGCGCACTCGTCAGCTCTCCAGCTTCGGTCTCGTGGACGTCGGCGGTGAACGCGTCGGCCATCACGACGTTGAACGGCAGTTGAATCGCTTCGAGTCCCGACTCCTCGTTTCCGACTGTCTCGGCCGCACGTTCGGCCCGTCGGACGACTTCGGGCAGCGAGAGGTACGAGTCGTGGTCAGGCGCGACGCGGAACGCCTCCCACGAGGCGACGCCATACCGGCCGATGTCATCCGCGGCGACCCGTCGTTCGAGTACTTCGAAGGCCGCTTCGATGCGGTCGTACACCGTCTCTCGGTCGGTGATAGCCAACTGCGTCTCGGGGTTGTGGAGATAGTAGAGGTCGATGTGGTCGAGACCCGTCAGGTCGAGTGAGCGGTCGACCATCTCGTCGACGAAGTTCGGTGCGATGGTGTGGCTTCCGTGAGCGAGTTCGTCGGCGCTCGCGAGGCCGCTGTCGAGGACTGTCTCTCGGATGTACGCCCCGGGGTTGTCGGGGCGTGAGCGGTCGAAGGGAACGAACCCTGCCTTCGAGGCGACGACGACTGCATCACGGTCGATATCCGCGTCGCGGAGCGCGTCACCGACCACGCGCTCTGAGCGCCCGTGGCGGTAGTTCGAGGCCGTGTCCACGAGGTTGATGCCGCTCTCCAGTGCGAGGACGAGCGACTCGTGGTATCGGTCGTCTACTTCGTCGGTCGGCTCACCCAGGTACGTTCCGATACCGATACTCGAGACGACGCCGGGTCCGAATCGACGGAAGAAGGTCCTGCCAAAACTGTCGCCGAAGCGGTCGCGGTAGGCCCACGTTCCCGGTCCTGTAGCCATGTCCGAGGCTAGGAAGGCCGACGATTAAGGGCCACCGGTCGAACGCCGGACGCGTCCGTCGAAGAAGGAGTGTCTCAGATGTCGCCAGTGAGCGCTTCGAAGATGTCCTCGATGAGTTCGTCACGGGCGATACCGTTCCCGTTTCCACCGTCGGCGACGGTGTCGGGGCGGAGAATCTGGCCGCCACCCATGCGAGCGTGCCCACCAGCGCTTGAACCACGATAGTCAGTCAACGCCGCTTCGAGGGTTCGACCCATGTGGACCCGGTCGTCGCGAGAGCGACCCGAGAGGTAGACGTTGCCGTCGCGTTCGCCGCAGACGACGGCCGCCGTGACGCCTTCGAGTTGGATGAGTTCGTCTGCCGCCTGTGGGATGGCGTCGACGTTCGAGAGCGTCCCGATGTCGGCGACGGCGAACGGACCGCGCACGTCGCGGCCGGCGATTGCCCGGGCCTTCGCTTCGAGCACTTCGCGAGAGACTTCGGGGTTGGCGATGCGGTCTAAGTGGTCTTCGTTGACGCCGGGGAAGAGATAGCCAGCAGCGTCGAAGTCGGCCGACGAACACCCGGCAGTCAGATGTTTCGTGTCCGTGAGAATCCCGTAGACGAGGCCCGTCGCGACCTGCGAGGGCACGGTGTACGTCGAGTTCACCTCGCTGGCGTGCATGTCCGGCGGGACGGGTTTCGCACCTACGTCGCGGAAGTACTCCGCGATGATGCTCGAACACGCGCCGTAGTCGGTTCGGACGTCGGTGAAGGCCTCACCCGTCCCGTCTCCGGGGTGATGGTCGACGACGGCGTACGGGAGGACGCCTTCCGCCCCCGCGAACCCGCGCGGGGTGTTGTGGTCGACGAGGACAACCGCCTCGGCGGCGAGGTCGCTCACGTGGTCGATAGCGTCTAAATCGAGGTCGAGAACGGTCCGAAACGCGCGGTTTTCTTGATGTCGAATCTGCCCAGCGAACTGAATCGTCGGTTTCGTGCCGACCTGTTCGGCGAGACAGGCGACCCCAATCGCGGCCGCCATCGCGTCGGGGTCGGGGTTCGGATGCATGAGGACGGCGACTTCGTCGACGTCTTCGAGTGCTTCGGCGAAGCGCGCGCCCATCGGGCGTTTGAATCGAATCGCAGCATAAATCGCGAGCGCGAGGGTGCCGAGGCCGACGACGATCGCCGCTGCCATCTCCGGGTGAGTGCTGACGAACGAGCCCACTGACTCGAACACCTCACCGGAGTCGAACTGCCCCACCGAACCAACCATACACAACACGACCGAGGCAGATGGTATGAATATTCCCCCTAATCGACCGTTCTCGATTGACAGAATGTGTGACCCCTAGACCTCTCGGGTCACAAAGACGCTCACGAGAGAGTCGCCCGATAGCCGTCGATTGCCGCTTGGTAACCCTCTCGATACGTCGGATAGTTGAACTCATATCCGAGTTCGTGGAGGGAGTCGTTTGAGCAACGTTTGCTCGTCAAAATGCGGCGCCGGGCCGCCTCCGAGAGGTCGCCCGCGTCTAGTCGTTCCTGTTTCGACCGCTTTTCTGGACGTGGCACGCCGCACTCGTCGGCGAGCCAATCGGCGAACTCGTGTTTCGAGACCGGTTCGTCGTCGACGACGAGGACAGTGTCGTCGCGTGCGCGGTCTGCTTCGAGGAAGAACGCGACGGCACCCGCAGCGTCGTCGCGGTGGACCATGTTGAGATAGCCTTCAGTGACCGGGCCATCGAGATAGCGTTCGAGACGGTAGCGGTCTGGGCCGTAGAGACCCGCGAATCGTGCGACTGTTCCCTCGATTCCCTGCTCTGCGGCGTACTCGCGCGCGACTCGTTCCGCCTCGGCCAGCACACGTGTCTTGTCGGTCGTCGGGTCCAGCGGTGTCGATTCGTCGACGAAGGCACCACCGTGGTCGCCGTAGACACCCGTGCTCGACGTGTAGACGAGTCGTTCCGGCGGGGTGTCGCGTGCGGCGAAGTGGTCGATTGCCGTCCGCAGTCCCTCGACGAAGACTTCTCGGGCGGCATCGGCACCACGACCACCAGAACTCGCCGCGAACACGACGTGGTCGACGTCTGGAATCGCTTCGAGGCTTTCGGCGTCGGTTACGTCGGCCCGTACCGCTTCGGAACCAGTTTCGGAAACGGCGTCGAGGCCGGCGTCAGACCGTCGGACTCCCCAGACGTCGTGTCCGTCTGCGACGAGTCGCCGAGCGAGTTCGAGGCCGACGTACCCACACCCGAGGATTGCGACTCTCATCGCTCGTTTCGGACGGCGATGGCGTGGTGGATGGCAGCGAGTTCGTCGAGTGTCGCCGGCGTTCGACCCTCGATGGCCTGTTGAATCTCCTGTCCGGACAGGTCGAGGTCGACCTCTGCGGCGAGTGTGTCCACGTCGAGAATTCCGGTCGTCATGCCCATGAGGAGGTGGTCACGGAACTCCCAGACGATGGCGTCGGCATCCGGATTCTCGTCGGCGAGTGCCAGAATCGCGGCGGCCTGTTCGAGCGTCAACTCCAGCACGTCGTTCGTGAGGTGGTCTTCGGACACGTCGGCGGCGTCGGCGGCGACATCCGCTCCCGCGGTGTCGACTACGGCGCGGAGTTCGTCCTCGTAGGCGGCCCGAAGTTCGTCCGGAGACACAGTGCCGGGTTGCGCGACGGCGTCGTACAACATATACCGGGGGTGGGTATGCTGGCGGCAAAACGGTTGTCACTCGGCACGAATCGTGCCACGAGCGATGTCGAGCGAGGAGTACACGGAAGCACGCGGGTCAGGGTGCACGGCAGTCGGCAGGGACAGTACATCCTGCACCACCCTCCCATCCGGCCGACCGTTCGTCGGCGTCGCCGTCGACGTCTCCCGACGGTTCCCGATGGCCGCGTCGTCTTCGAGCGAGGAGATATCGGCGTCCGTCCGGTCGGCAGTCTGGGAGAAGTCGTCGGTCTGCTCGTAGGGAGTTCCGTGCGTCATAGCCCCGATTGGTCCCGTCTTCCTACATAAACGTCCGCTGGCAAAATCGAGTGACTCACCGCCGGTACCCACTTCGTGGGGAACGTTCAAGACACGTCCCAGAGTGGTTTGGCCCATGAAGACCGTCCTGATTGGTGTGGGTCAAGCCGGTGGAAAACTCGCTGCCGCTCTCCAGTCGTTCGACCAGCAGATGGGTTTCGGTGCCGTCCTCGGTGCCGTCGGGGTGAACACCGCGAAGACCGACCTCCAGTCGCTTCCCTTCGAGACCGTCCTCATCGGCCAAGACCGTGTCAACGGACACGGCGTCGGCGGCGACAACGAACTCGGTGCCGAGGTGATGGACGCCGACAAGACCGAAGTCATGTCGGCACTCGACGGCCGTGTCACGGCCGAGACCGAGTCGATATTCGTCGTCGCGGGCCTCGGTGGTGGGTCGGGGTCCGGTGGCGCACCCGTCCTCGCAAAGGCACTCAGACGCGTCTACGATGTTCCTGTCTACGTACTCGGAATCCTCCCGGGAGAGGACGAAGGCGCGATGTATCAGGTGAACGCCGGTCGCTCGCTCAAAACCGTCGCACGCGAGGCCGACGCCGTCCTCCTCGTCGACAACGATGCCTTCCGGTCGTCCGGTGAGTCGATGAGCGAAGGGTTCGACGCCATCAACGACGCGATCGCACGGCGCGTCGGCCTCCTCCTCGCGGCGGGTGAGGCAGTCGAAGGCGTCGGCGAGAGCGTCGTCGATAGCTCCGAGGTAATCAACACACTCCGAGCCGGGGGAATCGCGGCACTCGGCTACGCGAGCGCCGAAGCCTCAGACGTCGCAGAAGAGAACATCAACGCCGTGATGAGCACGACCCGTCGGTCTCTCCTGACAGGGACCAGCCTTCCGGATGCGAGCGACGCTGACTCAGCACTCGTCATCATCGCCGGGAAGCCGGACACCATCCCTCGGAAAGGTGTCGAACGCGCCCGTCGCTGGGTCGAAGACGAGACTGGAAGCATGCAGGTCCGCGGCGGCGACTTCCCGCTAGAGAGCGGTCGTCTCGCCTCGCTGGTCCTCCTCGGCGGCGTCGAACGCTCGGGGCGCGTCGAGTCGTTCATGGAACGTGCTCGCGCGGCTATCGAGGAAGCCGAGACCGAAGAGCGAGAAGACCCGAACGAGCTGTGGCACAACGACGAGTTGGAGGACTTGCTGTAAGCGAGCGCTGATGCGCTAAAATCGAACCCAGAACGAGAAGAATCCGACCAGTGCGACACAGAACGCACCGGGCCGAGGTGTTTTTTCGACCTACGAACGTCGCGTTACCGACCGTCGCTTACTGGTGGATGAGACTCGCACCGTCGAGTTCGGTGCGGGCGTAGTCGATTTCCATGAGGTCGAGGATGGTCGGCGCGATGTCGTAGAGGTCGGCGTCTTCGATCTCCGCGTCGGGGTCGTCGATGTAGAGCGTCGCGTTGTCGAACGAGTGCATCCCGTTGCGTGGACCGGTGCCGAACACTTCGTCGTGACCTTTGAAGCCAGACTTCAGGTCGAAGCCGTGGTTCGGGATGACGACGAGGTCCGGGGCGATGTCGTCGTGGTTGCCGCGGAACGCTTCTTCCTTGACGACGACGCGCTCTGCGACTTTCTTGCCGTCCGGTCCTTCGAGCGCTTCGAGTTCGTCTTTCAGTTCGTCGCGGACTTGTTCGTACTCGTCTTGCGGGACAGAGCCACGAGGTTCGCGGCCTTCGAGGTTGATGAAGAATCGACCGGGGATGAGCGAGTATGCTTTCGACTCTTCGGCGATGTCGGACAGCGAGTCGTGGTCCTCACTCTCGTAGGAGAGCCAGCCTTCCTGTTCGAGCCACGTGTTGCAGTGGACCTCGTAGTCGAGCGAAGTGAAGCCGTGGTCGGAGGCGACGACGAGGGTCACGTCCTCGGGGAGGATGTCACGGATGTTGCCGATGTACTCGTCGACTTTGCGGTAGAACTCGACGAAGGCGTCTTTGTTCTTCCCGTCGCGTTCGTAGTCTTTGAACAGGAAGTGGTTGACCCGGTCGGTCGTCATGAACACGCCAAAGAAGAGGTCCCAGTCGTCTTTCTTGAGATAGTGCGTGAAGGCCTCGTAGCGCTTGTCGAGCGTCTCGTGGGCATCTTGCATGAACGCCGACTTGTCGTCGTCGTGGCCGAGTTTCGCGTTCACGTCGATTTTGTAGCCCATCTGTTGGAGGTGGTCGCGGAAGTCGTCGGGATAGGCGGCCTTGTCGACACCGGGCGAGAGGAAGCCGGAGACCATTCGCTGGACGTTTCGCTGCGGCGGGAACGTCACGGGGACGTTCATCACCGTCGCTTTCCGACCAGCGTCGGTCACGCGGTCCCAGACACGCGTCGCCTGCACGTCACGCCCCATCGGGACGTACGTGTCGTACGAGCCAACTTCACGGTCTTGGAACCCGTAGACGCCAGTCTCACCGGGGTTGACACCTGTCGTGAGTGCCGGCCAACACGCGCTGGATTCCGGTGGGACGATGCTGTCGATAGAACCTGCTGCACCATCGTCTGCGAGTTCCGCGACGTTCGGGAACTCCTCGGGATGCTCAGAGAGGAGACTAAATGGCACCCCGTCGATGCCGATGAAGGCGACGCGGGGGTGGTCCTTGCCGCGGAGTCGGTCGAACAAACCCATACCTCACGGTACCAAAGAGAACCATAAGAAGGTTCGTCTCTGTACGCGAGTTTGCGCCGATAGACGACGGATACCCGCGACTGTCCGAGGTAGCGGCGAGATTCACCGTCCGGGACGCAAAGAACGTGAACTGAGGGAACGAGACGGGTCGCCCGACCCCTTCGATGGTCAGGCCCGCGGTGACCCGCGGCTTCTGAGTGGCCGTTCTGCCGAGGCAGACGTCCGCCCGCTCACGCGGAGTTCGCTCACCACGACGAAGGCCAGTCCCCACAGGACGAGCGCGATGGCCCACATCATATCCACACTCGACACCTGTGTCGGGAACACGAGTGAGACTGCGCCGAAGTAGACTGCGAGACCAGCGGTCAACCACGCGACGAAGCGGTGGCCCGGTGCACCCCCGGCGGCGATGAGGCCGAGAATGAGCAGTCCGACCGACATCGTCGTCATCTCCATGTAGTGACCAGCCATGGCGTGAATGTCACCCGAACTCTGGAGTGTGAACTGGTTCACCGCGAACGCGAGAACGGGAAGTGCCGCCACGGCGACGAGGCCGAGAAGCGCCGGACTGTAGTCGTCACCGAGCGAGATGACTTTGCGGCCGGCAGGGTGGAAGAGCGTCATGAGGCCCGTCAGTACGAAGAATGGGACGACCTCTTCGACTGGCCCACCACCGACGATGGTCCCGAGGAGGACGAGCGTCGTCACGAGGAACGCGACTTGCATGAGTGCGACCCGCTTGAGCGGGCGGTACAGTTGACTCGCTACACTGAGGATGATTATCCAGACGTTCGCCGCGATGACCATCAGGTGAAGTCTGTGCTCTGCGAGGACGTCACCACCTGCCCCCCACCCAGTGATAGCGAACGCGAGTAGTTCAGAGATGAACGCTGCCGCCATTCCGAGCGTCACCAGTGTGAGGAGGTAGAACGCGTACAGCCGAGCGCGTTTGAACGTCGTCGGTGTCGATTCTTCGTGCTCGCCAGTATGCGTCGTGGTATCAGTAGACATGCTTACAAGAGAAGTACGCGAGAGTACGAGATAACCGTTTTTCGCGATTTTCAGACGTATTTACTGGATTATCCGTGGACACGACCGGCGGGCGTCGATCGTACAGACGCGTCACGAGCGGACGGGGCGAAGGAGCGAAGTGTCGTGCGGGATAACGTCAGAGCGTGAAGGAGTTCGAGCGCAAGCAACTCTTGGAACGCGTCAATCGGGAGGGGGCGACGGTCGGCGTCCAGATTCCCGAGCGAATCGAGGTCCAAGGTGAGCAGATAGACCTCAAGGAGTTCGTTTTCGAGATAAAGCGCCGCGACACCATCCCGGCGGGCGAGCGCGAGCGAGTCGACCAGGCGAAGCGAAACCTTCGCCGCGAGCGCATCGAACGGCTCAAACCCATCGAAGACGGCGAGATAAGCTACGATGAGGGCAGACGACTCGTCGACGACATCATCGGCATCGACCGGGCACTGAACGCCCTCGAACAACTCCGTCCCACCGACCTCGAACAGGAGGCAAAACTCCAGAACGCGGCCGACCAGAAACGCTGGATGAACTTCTTGAAGAAGGCGCTCGGCCGCGATAGTGGCAAGAGCAAACGGGGTGGCCGATGAGTCGCAACGACGAGATTGCGACACTCCTCGAAGAGTTCGCCGACCTGCTCGACGCGAAGGACGTCGCGTACAAGCCGTCGAGTTACCGCCGCGCCGCGGAGAACGTCCGCGAGTACCCAGAACCGGTCGAAGAACTCGCCGAAGACGGCGAAGACGCCGTCAAAGAGATAAACCGCGTCGGCGACGCCATCGCGTCGAAAATCGTCGAGTACGTCCAGACGGGCCACATCGAGGAGTTAGACGAGCTTCGAGCGGAGTTGCCGGTCGACATGGCCGGCATGACGAGCGTCGAAGGCGTCGGTCCGAAGACCGTCGGGAAGCTCTACGAAGCCCTCGGCATCACCGACCTCGACGAGTTAGCGGCCGCCGCCCGCGACGGCCAGATTCAGGAGGTCAAAGGCTTCGGTGCGAAGACCGAGGCGAACATCCTCGACGGTATCGAGTTCGCCCGCGAGGCAACCGGCCGAGAACTCCTCGGCAAGGCACGACCCGTCGCAGACGACCTGTTGGCGTACCTCGGCGAACACGACGCTGTCGGCCGGGCCGAACCCGCCGGGTCGATGCGGCGATGGCGCGAGACAGTCGGTGACATCGACATCCTCGTCGACAGTGACGATGCAGCGTCGGTCATCGACCACTTCCTCGCGTGGGACCAGGTCAGCGACACCATCGAAGCAGGCGCGCAGAAGGCGAGCGTCCGCGTCAACGCGATGCGGGTCGACCTCCGCGTCGTCACTCCGTCTGAGTACGGCGCCGCCCTCCAGTACTTCACCGGGAGCAAAGACCACAACGTCCACCTCCGGAACATCGCTATCGACCGCGGTCTGAAGATGAACGAGTACGGCATGTTCGACATCTCCGACGTGGACGACCCAGACGGCGGGCCACGGGTTGGCGAACGCGTCGCCGGCGAGACTGAAGAGTCGATGTACGCCGCCCTCGACTTGCCGCTCATCACGCCGGAGATGCGCGAAGACACTGGAGAGATAGAAGCCGCCACGGAAGGCTCACTCCCTGACCTCATCGAAGATGGAGAGATTCGTGGCGACCTCCACACGCACACGAACTGGTCCGACGGCGACAACACCATCGCGGAGATGGTCGCCGCGGCCGAAGAGCGAGGCTACGACTACCACGTCGTCTCAGACCACGCGACGGGGCCGGGGATGGTCGGTGGCGTCGGCGTCGAAGACGACGAGTTGCTCGAACAGATAGACGAAGTCCGCGCTGTCGCCGAGGACGCCAATATCACCGTCTTCACCGGCGTGGAGGCGAACATCGACGCCGAAGGCGGTCTCTCGGTCGCCGACGACGTCCTCGACCAACTCGACGTGGTCGTGGCCTCGCCCCACAGCGCACTCGACCAAGAACGTGAACCTGCCACTGAGCGCCTCGTTCGCGCGATGGAACATCCCGCAGTCGACGTGCTCGGCCACCCGACCGGTCGCCTCATCAACCGGCGTCCGGGACTCCAACTCGACTATCACCGACTGGCCGAAGCGGCCGTGGAGAACGGCGTCGCACTCGAACTCAACGCGAGTCCGTACCGACTCGACCTGAACGGCGAAGCCCTCAAAACCGCCGTCGAAGCGGGTGCGACCATCGCCATCGACACCGACGCTCATCGACCTGCCGAACTCGACCACGCTCGCTACGGCGTCCACACGGCACGACGCGGGTGGGTCGAGACGGCCGACGTGCTGAACACGTGGCCGGTCGACGAACTCACAGACTTCCTGCATTGACGGACGAGAGAGCATCGACCGACGACGGGCAATCGGCCGACGAGAGACCGGCGAACGAAGACAAACAATCGACCGCCGAGAGAACGTCGAGAGACGAAATCGGGCCGGGTCACCCCGGCACGGTCGCATCCGGTGTCGATGCGGCCACCCCAGTCGACACCGCGCTCCTCCTCGACGTGATGCTCGGCAAACTCGCCACCTACCTGCGGATGTGCGGGTACGACACCGTCTACGCGATGGATGGGGAGACAGGTGACCCTGGCGACGAGCATCTTCTCGCCCGCGCCGACAACGAAGACCGGGTCCTCCTCACCCGGGACGTCTCACTCGCCGAACAGGCATCTCGGAGTGTGCTCATCGCGGGGCGAACACCACTCGACCAACTTCGAGAACTCGAATCGGTCGGGTTCAGTATCGCACTCGGAGAGCAGCCAGCCCGGTGTGGCGCTTGCAACGGACTGGTCGAACCGCTCGCCGACGGGGACCCAGTTCCGGACTACGCTCCAGACCCGGCTGAGAAGACACTCTGGCGGTGTCGTGACTGCGGACAAGTGTTCTGGAAGGGGAGTCACTGGCGTGACGTCGAATCACGGCTGAACGAATCCTAACCAGCGGAAGAGAAATCGAGGCCGACTACTGACTCAGTAGCGGCTTCGGGGGAACCACTGGTCGCACTGTTCCATGTCCTGCATCATCTCGTCGTTGGCCGCACAGTAGGGTTTGAGGCCATCAGACGTGCGGACGTATTCGAAGTACGTGCAGTTGCCACAGTAGCGGTCGCCGACCATGCTATCCTGCGGGCGGTTCGCGTCTGGGTGTTCCATCGCACCCTCGGGGGACCGACCTGCCCCAGAGCCGACAGTGTCGACGCCCTGTGGAGTCTGTGCAGACGCTGTGGGCTCTGCGACCGGTTCGAGGTCGAGTGGCGTAATCGGTTCGGACGAGGCCCCTCCATCGGTCGCACCCGCCGTCGCACCCATCGCTGAATTGGATTGGGTGTTCGTCTGTGTCTCGACGTCCCCGTCGGGCGTTCCGCCGAGGAATCCGATGCCGCTGAGGCCGCCGCGGACGCTCTTTTCGACTTCGACGATTCGGGTTTCACCTTTCTTCGTCACCTGAACGGTCGCCGTGCCGCCGGGGTCGTTTCGCGTCTTGAAGTTGGCGACGCCGACGAACAGACACCAGAACGTCGTGATGGTGCCGAAGAAGTAGACGCCGACAGTCTCCAGCGTCAGGTCTGTGAGCCCTGCACCACAGGTCGCACCGGTCCACTGACACGGGTACGCGTGGGAAAACAGCCCGACACCGAGGACGGCGATGCTCGCACCGATGACTGCTGCGGCCCGGGTTCGACGGCTGGCGGGGAGAACAGCGAACACGCCGAGGAAGACGGCAGGAACGCCTATTCCACCGAGGATGCCCCCGAGTTCGCGTGCTTCACCGAGTGTGGCCCCGCCCGACGTGTAGACGTCGGTCGTCGTGACCACGATGCCCGCGATGACGAGCAACGCACCGGCGAGGAACACCCCGAACCCCAGGGACAGCCGTCGGAGACTCGGGCCACCTCGGCCACCGTGATATGCCTCCGAAAGACTGGTCATAGACCAGCCTACGAAAGCGGTACCTAAAACGATGCGTCAGACGATTGTCTACTTTTCGACACGTCGCGGGCTGTCGGTCTCGGGAGGGATTCGGGAGTCGATACGAATCTCGAAGGGATTATCATGCGCGGTGGCTAACCCTCGCCCATGGCTGACGAGGAAGCAGACGAGGCGCCTGCCGTCGAACTGGGCGAAGGCGAATCCGTCGAAGGCGCACCCCTCGCGCGTGTCGCCTCTCGACTGACGTGGCCCCAAGAGAAGAGTAGCATCCTGAAGAAAGAAGGCGACGCGGTGATTCGCACGCCGAGCGGTCCCCAGACGCTCGAGGACGTCCTCGCCGACGTCGACGAGACGTACTTCGACACGCGCCAGACCTTCGTCAACGACGTGCAAGACGTCGTTGGCCGCGGTCCGGTCGCGACCGAATAACG